>DALZYJ010000003.1:82388-267450 GCA_031988485.1 Pseudomonas sp. | reverse complement strand
CTGGAGGCTGGAGGCTGGAGGCTGGAGGCTGGAGGCTGGAGGCTGGAGGCTGGACAGCGTTCGGCCCACCACCGATTCCGTCCAATCTTTTCTACCCATTCCAAGCTTCCGGCTTCAAGCTGCTTTTCATCGTCCAGCTTTCCAGCCTCCAGCGCTTTTAATCGTCTTTCAGCTTTTTAAGGATTTCCGATGCACTGGATAACCCGCTCCGGCTGGCCGGGTAACCTGCTGGCGCTGGCCGCTGGCGCTCTGACAACCCTGTCGCTTGCGCCCTTCGATATCTGGCCGCTGGCCCTGCTGTCAGTTGGGCTGATCTACCTGAGCCTGCGCGGGCTGACGCCGAAACAGGCCGCGGGCCGCGGCTGGTGCTACGGCTTCGGCCTGTTCGCCTCGGGCGTGAGCTGGGTTTACGTCAGCATTCATGACTTCGGCGCGGCGCCGCCCCTCCTGGCGGGTGCGCTGACGCTGGGCTTCGTCGCCGGCCTGGCCTTGTTTTTTGCCTTGCTCGGCTGGCTCTGGGCGCGCTGGCTGCGTCCACACGACACGCCCCTGCTCAGCGCGCTAGCGTTCGCCGCGTTGTGGCTGGCGCTGGATGCCTTGCGCGGCTGGGTGCTGACAGGATTTCCTTGGCTCTATGCTGGGTACAGCCAGCTCGACGGCCCATTGGCGGCGCTCGCACCGCTTGGCGGGGTCTGGCTGCTCAGCTTCGCCATCGTGCTGACGGCGACATTACTGATCGAACTGCCTCGGCTGTTCGCTTATAAGCGTGCGCTGATCGGCTCGCTGACGATTCTACTGGCGCTCTGGGGCGGCGCGATGGGCATCGGACAACACGCCTGGACACAAACCAAGGGCGAACCGCTCACCGTCGCCGCGATGCAAGGCAACGTCGCGCAAAGCATCAAATGGGACCCGAAAAAGCTCGAGATGCAGCTGCTGCTTTACCGCGACATGACCTTTGGCAGCCGCCCGGCCGACCTTATCGTCTGGCCGGAAACCGCCGTGCCGATTCTCAAGGAGCACGCCGAAGGCTATCTGACAATGATGAGCCAGTTCGCCCAACAACGGCAGTCGGCACTGATCACCGGCGTGCCGGTACGCCAGCCCAACGCTGAAGGCGAACTGCGCTACTACAACGGCTTGACCACTGCCGGCGATGCGCAAGGCACCTACCTGAAACAGAAACTGGTGCCCTTTGGCGAGTACGTGCCACTGCAGGATCTGTTGCGCGGCCTGATCGCTTTTTTCGATCTGCCGATGTCCGACTTTGCCCGGGGCTCACCAGAGCAGGCACTGTTGCAGGCGAAGGGTTACCAGATCGCACCGTTCATTTGCTATGAAGTCGTCTATCCCGAATTCGCCGCCAGCCTCGCAGCGCAGAGCGACGTCCTGCTCACCGTCAGCAACGATGCCTGGTTCGGTCACTCCATCGGCCCCTTGCAACATCTGCAGATGGCGCAGATGCGCGCACTGGAAGCCGGGCGCTGGATGATTCGTGCCACTAACAATGGCGTCACCGTACTGATCGACCCGCAGGGCCGCGTCGTCGAGCAGATACCGGCTTTCGAAGAAGCCGTGCTCTACGGCGAAGTCACGCCTATGCAGGGGCTGACGCCCTATCTGCAATGGCGTTCATGGCCGCTGATCGTGTTGTGCGCAGTGCTGCTGGGCTGGACGGTGTTCAGGCGGAGAAACGGATAAAAGCCCACCTCCGCTCGTTGGGCCGGCGTAGCTCGTAGCCTGGATTAGCCAGAGGCGTAATCCGGGTTTCTGAAGGCATACCCGACAGGCAGATACCACAACTCGCCTTTCGTCCCGCCTCCAGACTCCAGCGCTTTTGTCGGCTTTAACCCTTCCGAGCCGTATAAAGCAGCGGATAAACCAACATGCCGGCCGCCTCATTAAGCAACATGCCGTTCTGCCAGATGGCCTTGGTTTCCGGCAACCAGCCACCGAACGGCCTCCCGTTGGGCACGCCAAGGAAGCCCACCGGCGCGGTGATCACCTGCAGACCGACCTCCTCGAAACACCAGCGCGCGCGTGGCATGTGCGACGCCGAGGTCACCAGTACGATTCGCTCGATTCCAACGCTTTTGAGCATCTGCGCGCTGTACACCGCATTTTCCCAGGTTGTGCGGCTGCGCTCCTCCAGCCAACGTGTCGGCGTGGCGAAGTCGCGCTGCAACGCTTCAGCGGCCAGCAGGGCTTCACTTGGCGGCTGGCCATAGTGCAAGCCGCCGCTGGCCAGAATCGGCAACCCCGAGGCCTTGGCCAACCGCGAGGCGTAACGCAGTCGCTCGAGCGCGATGTGGCTGGGTTGGTCGGAGCCCCAGCCGGGATCGGCATGCTCGCGACCGGCGCCGAGCACCACGATGGCTTGCGCCTGCCGCCCCAGTTCGGGCCACTCACTCCACTCCAATGCATCTTCGCGTTCCAATGCCCGCGCCGCCCATTCGACGGTCACCGGCAAACTCATCAACCACAACCCGCCGAAGCCGAGCACGAAACAAAGCGCGGCCAGCCGCGGCGCACGTCGCCGAAGCCACCAGGCCGCAAGCAACAGCAGCAGCAAGCCGCCCGGAGGCAGCAACAGTTGTTTGAAGAAATAACGAATCGGCATGCGCAGCTCCAGCACTTCAAGTGCTGCGACTTTACCTGCCGAGGCGTCCGCCCGGAAACGCGGACGCCATCAATGCTTTGGGTAGGTATGCATCCGCTGCCGGGCTCGTAGCAATTGCGAGCCGCAGGCCGAGCAGGCAACCGGCCCCGCCCCGTCAGGCCAGGTCACGCAGGCACCACAGAGCGCACAGCTCATGGTTTGCTGCAGCGACACGGGCGTCTGTTTACTTCGCTTGCCCGAATGATGACGCAGTACGTTGCGCAGGGCCGGGCGCTCGGCCTGGCGCACCAGCTGCGCTTGCTCTTCGGCCGCCGCGTGCCAGCCCGATAGCCACTGCGAATCCTGCTGCAGATAGGCACGGATCAGTTCGAACTCGGCAGGCGTCAGCCCACCGACCTCCAGCTCGGTCGCGGCACAGGCATCACCGCCCGCCGTTCGTTCCGCCTCTTCCAGCGCCAGGGTCAGTCGTTGCAGTACACGCCCATATAGGTTGCCCTCATCCGCTTCACGCTCTCCACCCATGATTCACCTCCGTTCGTCCCGCCCCCTGTACAAGCGTAGCTCAGACTCGAACGGCACCACCGCGAGCGACAAACGGGCCCGCGCGGCTCCCGGCAAATCAGGTTTCCCTCGGTCACGGGGGGTCATGTATGCTACGGCGCTTCCATGCTTTCGCATCCAGCCCGTTGCGCCGCCGTTCGCCAGGTTTGACCTTGCCTTACCGCAGCCAGCCGCCGCTTTGCGAATAGCCAGCCCCTATTCAACGCCAGTAGCCATGCACGAACAGTATCAGCCCCGCGAAATCGAAGCCGCCGCGCAATCCCACTGGGACTCGCAGAAATCCTTTGAAGTGAGTGAACAGCCCGGCAAGGACACCTTCTATTGCCTGTCGATGTTCCCCTACCCCAGCGGCAAGCTGCACATGGGCCACGTGCGCAACTACACCATCGGTGATGTGATCGCCCGCTACCAGCGCATGCAGGGCAAGAACGTCTTGCAGCCCATGGGTTGGGACGCCTTCGGCATGCCGGCGGAAAACGCCGCGATGAAGAACCAGGTGGCGCCGGCGAAGTGGACCTACGAGAACATTCAATACATGAAGGCCCAGCTGAAAAGCCTGGGCCTGGCCGTGGACTGGACGCGCGAAGTCACCACCTGCAAGCCCGACTACTACCGCTGGGAGCAGTGGCTGTTCACCCGCCTGTACAAGAAGGGCGTGATCTACCGCAAGAACGGCACCGTGAACTGGGACCCGGTGGACCAGACCGTTCTGGCCAACGAGCAGGTCATCGACGGCCGTGGCTGGCGCTCGGGCGCGCTGATCGAGAAGCGCGAAATCCCGATGTACTACTTCAAGATCACCGCCTACGCGGATGAGCTGCTGGAGAGCCTTGACGAGCTGGATGGCTGGCCTGAGCAAGTCAAAACCATGCAGCGCAACTGGATCGGCAAGTCGCGCGGCATGGAGATCGCCTTCCCCTACGATGTCGCCAGTATCGGCAGCGAAGGCGTGATGAAGGTCTTCACCACCCGCCCCGACACCCTGATGGGCGCCACCTACGTCGCCGTGGCCGCCGAGCACCCGCTGGCCACCCTCGCAGCCCAGGACAACCCGGAACTGCAAGCCTTTATCGACGAATGCAAGCGTGGCGGCGTCGCCGAAGCCGACATCGCCACCCAGGAAAAGAAAGGCCTGGCCACTGCCCTGCGCGTTCAACACCCGCTGACCGGCGAGCTGCTGCCGGTGTGGGTCGCCAACTACGTGCTGATGGGCTACGGCGAAGGTGCGGTAATGGCCGTGCCGGCACACGATGAACGCGACTTCGAGTTCGCCAGCAAGTACGACCTGCCGATCAAGCCGGTGGTACACACCAGCGCCGGCGATCAGACGCCAGCGCCCTGGCAGGACGCCTACGGCGAGCATGGCGAACTGATCAACTCCGGCGCCTTCGATGGGCTGGACTTCGACGGCGCCTTCGATGCCATGGAAGTCGCCCTGCAGAAGAAAGGCCTCGGCCAGGCGCGCACCCAGTTCCGCCTGCGCGACTGGGGCATCAGCCGCCAGCGCTACTGGGGCTGCCCGATCCCGATCATCCACTGCGAAAGCTGTGGCGACGTGCCGGTGCCTGAAGATCAGCTGCCGGTCAAGCTGCCGGAAGACGTGGTGCCAGACGGCGCCGGCTCACCGCTGGCGAAGATGCCCGAGTTCTACCAGTGCAACTGCCCCAGCTGCGGCAAGCCGGCCCGGCGCGAAACCGACACCATGGACACCTTCGTCGAGTCGTCTTGGTATTTCGCCCGCTACGCCAGCCCAAACTACGACCAGGGCATGGTCGACCCGAAAGCCGCCAACCACTGGCTGCCGGTTGACCAGTACATCGGCGGTATCGAACACGCCATCCTGCACCTGCTCTACGCGCGTTTCTTCCACAAGCTGATGCGCGACGAAGGCCTGGTAACCTCGAACGAGCCGTTCAAGAACCTGCTGACTCAGGGCATGGTGGTCGCGGAGACCTACTACCGCACGCTGCCCAACGGCGGCAAGGACTGGTTCAACCCCGCCGACGTCATCGTCGAGCGTGACGCCAAGGCCAAGATCATCGGCGCCAAGCTCAAGAGCGATGGCCTGCCGGTGGAAATCGGCGGCACCGAGAAGATGTCCAAGTCGAAGAACAACGGCGTCGACCCACAGTCGATGATCGATGCCTACGGCGCCGACACCTGCCGTCTGTTCATGATGTTCGCCTCGCCGCCCGACATGAGCTGCGAATGGTCCGACTCCGGCATCGAAGGCGCCAACCGCTTCCTACGCCGCGTCTGGCGTCTAGCCCATGCCCATATCAGCACCGGTCTGCCGGGCGCGCTGGATTTGTCCGCACTGAGTGAGGAGCAGAAGGCCGTGCGCCGCGCCATTCACCTGGCAATCAAGCAGGCCAGCATCGACGTCGGCCAGCACCACAAATTCAACACCGCCATCGCCCAGGTGATGACACTGATGAACGTGTTGGAAAAAGCGCCGAACGCCAGTGAACAGGATCGCGCTCTGCTGCAGGAAGGGTTGGAAACCGTCGCTCTGCTGCTGGCACCGATCACCCCGCATATCTGCCATGAACTCTGGCTGCAGCTCGGCAAGTCCGGCTCGGTGATCGACGCGCAATGGCCGATGGTCGACGAGTCCGCGCTAGTGCAGGACAACCTGACGCTGGTGGTGCAGGTCAACGGCAAGCTGCGCGGCCACATCGAAGTGCCGGCCAGCGCCACGCGCGAGGAAGTCGAAGCCAGCGCACGCGCCAACGAAAACGTGGTGCGCTTCACCGAAGGCTTGACGATTCGCAAAGTCATCGTGGTGCCGGGCAAGCTGGTCAACATCGTCGCTAACTGATTCGCCTTGGCGCAGGGCGCCAGGGCTGGCAAGGGGATAACAAGATGATCAAACGCAATCTGGTGGTGGCCGGCCTGGCCCTGCTGTTGAGCGCCTGCGGCTTCCAGCTGCGTGGCACCGGCGAAACCAACTTTGCCCTCGAACAAATCAATCTGCAGGCGCGCAATAGCTATGGCGAGACCGCCAGGCAACTCGAGGAACTGCTCAAGGACAATGGCGTCAGGGTTCACACTGGCGCGCCTTACACACTTGATCTGGTGAGCGAGCAAAACCATCAGCGCACCGCCAGCTATACCAGCGCGGCACGCAGCGCCGAATACGAGCTGACCAGCGTGCTCGCCTATGAATTTCGCGGCCCGCAAAACACCGTTCTGCTGCAAGACCGCGTCGAAGTGCAGAAGGTTTATGTCCATGACAGCAACAACCTGATCAGCTCGGACCAGGAAGCGAACCAGCTGCGACAGGAAATGCGACGCGAACTTCTGCAACAGCTGAGCATGCGCATCCGTGGCGTCACCCCCGCACAGCTGGACCAGCTGCAGCGGACCGCCGAGGCGAAGAATCGCGCCGAGGCAGAAGCCATCGAAGCACAGATGCGCGAGCAGGCCTCAAAACCGCTGCAATCGCCCGTCGAACTGCCTATCCAGTGAGCGGCCGGGGGCCAGCCAGCGCTGGCTCCCGCTCCTGCGAATGAAATTACCTCCCGCCCAGCTCGCCAAGCATCTGCAAGGCCCCCTTGCGCCGGTCTACGTGGTCAGCGGCGATGAACACCTGCTCTGCCAGGAAGCCTGCGATGCCATTCGCAGCGCCTGTCGTCAGCAGGACTTCAGCGAACGTCAAGTGCTCAATGTCGAGACCGGCTTCGACTGGGGCCAGCTCATCGAAGCCGGCGCCAGCCTCTCGCTGTTCGCCGAGAAGCGCCTGCTGGAGCTGCGCATTCCCAACGGCAAGCCCGGTGACAAGGGCGCCGCAGCGCTGATCGATTATCTTGCGCGGCCCGCCGAAGATACCGTGCTGCTGATCACCCTGCCCAAGCTCGACGGCAATACGCAGAAAACCAAATGGGCCAAGGCGCTGATCGATGGCAAACAGGTGCAGTTTCTGCAGATCTGGCCCGTCGACGCCCAGCAACTGCCGCAGTGGATACGCCAGCGCCTGTCCAGCGCCGGGCTTGCCGCCGATCAGGACGCGGTCGAGCTGATCGCAGCACGCATCGAAGGTAATCTGCTCGCCGCCGCCCAGGAAATTGAAAAACTGAAACTGGTTGCCGAGGCGGATCGGGTCACGGTTGAGACCGTCCAGGCCGCCGTCGCCGACAGTGCCCGCTACGACGTATTCGGCCTCATCGATGCCGCATTGCTGGGCCAACCGGAGCACATCCTGCAAATACTGACGGGCCTGCGCGGTGAAGGCGTCGAGGCGCCGGTCATTCTTTGGGCCGTAGCTCGCGAGGTTCGCCAACTGGCCAACATCGCTCAGCAATACAGCCAGGGCGTGCCACTGGACCGCGCCTTCAGCCAGGCCCGCCCCCCGGTGTGGGACAAACGCAAGCCGCTGGTCAGCAAGGCTTTGCAACGCCACGATGCGGCGGGCTGGCAACGCCTGCTGATAAGCGCGCAGCACATCGATGAACAGATCAAAGGACAGGCCGAAGGCGATCCCTGGATCGGCCTGACGAATCTTTGCCTGCAACTAAGCGGAAAGCGGATCGGGGTTTAGCCTGAACCTGAAGCCACGCGCTTGCGGTTTTCCGCCCGTTGCCTATGATGCGCGCATCTCACCGCCCTCCCGGAGAAATGCCATGGCAAAGAACCACAAACGGCCGAACAAGGCCAAATCCCTGGTGGCGCAGCCGCTGTTTCGCAGCCGCCAGGAACAACCAAAAAAAGGCAAAGGTAGTTACCGCCGCGAAGCCTCCCAGCCCAACAGCTGGGAGGCTTCGGTCCTTCTGGCGGCCTGAAAAGCCAAGCAATTCAAAGCGTGATAAGGTCACGGGCCGATGACCTGTCGAGAGTGGTGCATGTTCTACGCCTTCGTTCCCGTACTGTTGCTGCGTACCCTGATAGCCGGATCAGCACTGAGCATCATGGTTGCCTGCGCCGCCGAGCCTGTAGAACAGACCCCAGCAGAGCGCCCTAGCCAGCCAGCCGCGGCGCCCGCTATCGATGCCAGCGCAGCCGCACAGGCCCAGACCGTTTCGATGGAGCAGCGGACTTTCGCCGAATGGCGGGATGACTTTCGTAATGAGGCGTTGCAGGCCGGTGTGTCCGCCGAACTGTTCGATCGTGCGTTTGACGGCGTCACGCCTGACCCAAGCATCATCACCGCTGACCGCAGCCAGCCGGAATTTTCCCGACCAGTCTGGCAATACCTCGAAGGTGCGCTGTCGACCCAGCGCGTAAAGGGCGGTCAGCGCTTACTCCAGCAGCACGCGGCGACCCTCGACGAGATCGAAGCGCACTACGGCGTCGACCGCAACACGCTCGTTGCGATCTGGGGGCTGGAGAGCAGCTTCGGGCAGATCATGGGCGACAAGTCGGTGATCCGCTCGCTGGCGACGCTTGCACACGAAGGCCGCCGGCCGGGGTTCGCCAAGAGCCAGCTGTTGGCAGCACTGGATATCCTCGCGCATGGCGACGTCGAGCCCTCACAGTTGCGCGGCTCCTGGGCCGGCGCCATGGGCCAGACGCAGTTCATTCCGACGACCTATAACACCCACGCAGTGGATTTCGACGGGGACGGCCGCCGGGATATCTGGAGCAGCTCGGCCGACGCGCTGGCATCAGCCGCTCATTATCTGCAGGCTTCTGGCTGGAAGGCCGGGCAGCCTTGGGGATTCGAGGTCGAACTGCCGGATGGATTCGACTACGCACTTGCCGACAATAGCCTGCGCAAGCCGCTAGCAGCATGGCGCGCGCTGGGTTTGCGCGATGTGCCGACGGGCAATGATGACGCCACGGCCAGCCTGTTGCTTCCGGCCGGCCATCGCGGCCCAGCCTTCCTGATTCTGGATAACTTCCGTTCGATCCTGCGTTACAACAACTCGTCTTCCTACGCCTTGGCGATCGGGCTGCTTTCAGAGCGTTTCGATGGGGCCGGCAAGGTGCGCGGCAGTTGGCCGCTGGGTGAGCAGCCACTGAGCCGTTCGGAGCGCGTGGAACTACAGGAACGCCTGGTCAGACAGGGCTTCGATCCCGGTGCAGCGGACGGCATCATTGGTGCCAACACCCGCAGCGCCATTCGCGGATTTCAGCAGCAACTCGGCTGGCCTGCTGACGGCCATCCGACTCAGGAGTTGCTGGGACGACTGCGGGCGGAGCCGTAGCAAATGGCCGAACTACTCGGCCATGCGCCGAGCCACTCATCTCTCCATGAGCAGCTTCGGTAGCCCATTCCTGATCGGCAGTACCCCTTCTTGATCTGCACCTGAAGCGCTGGCCGGTAGGACAGCTTCTGGCGAGCGCGGCCTGCACTTCGACCAGTTCCACTGCCGAGTGGCCGGTGCGCCACGCTCACCGTAGCGCTGAACCTGAAGCAGTCCTCAGCAGTTGCACGATTGAATCCGCTCGCCGGCCGCCAGCCTGGACTGCAGGGTGCTAGACGGACTGAACAGTCAGGGCCTGTGATAAACTGCGCGGCGGCCACGAGCCACCTCGTCCACGGAGCCTCTAGCGGAGCCAGATTGCCGATGTCCGATATCTCCCAGCCCAAGACTGTTGCCAGCGGCGAAAAATTCCGCACCACCCAGGGCATCACCGCGATCAAGGACGGCCAGAAGCGCCGCGCCTCAAGCGAACCCCAGGTGTTCGAACCCAAGCCCAAGTGGCTCCGAGTCAAGGCACCCAGCGGCAGCCGCTTCGAAGCGGTCAAGCGTAATGTCGGCGAACATCGTCTGAGCACCGTATGCCAGGAATCTCACTGTCCGAACATGGGCGAATGTTGGTCCAACGGTACCGCCACTATCATGCTGATGGGCTCGGTGTGCACTCGCGCGTGTCGCTTCTGCGCGGTAGATACCGGCAATCCCAACGGCTGGCTGGACCAGGAGGAGCCACAGAACACCGCCAAGTCGGTGGAGCTGATGGCGCTGCGCTATATCGTGTTGACCTCGGTGGACCGCGACGATCTGGACGACGGCGGCGCCGCACACTACGCCGCTTGTGTGCGCGCCATCAAAGAGCGTACCCCGCAGGTGGTAGTCGAGGCCCTGACTCCGGACTTCGACGGCGACCTGCAAGCCATCGAGCGCGTAGCGGACTCTGGCCTGGAAGTCTTCGCGCAAAACGTTGAGACGGTCAAACGACTGACCCATGAAGTACGCGACCCCCGCGCCGGCTACGAGAAGACCCTGCGCGTGCTGGAACACGCCAAGCGCCATCGTCCGAAGATGCTGACCAAGACCAGCCTGATGCTGGGCTTGGGCGAAAGCGACGAGGAAGTGCTGCAGACCATGGATGATCTGCGCGCCATCGGCGTGGACATCCTCACCCTCGGCCAGTACTTGCAGCCGACCCGCAACCACCTGCCGGTCAAACGCTGGGTCAGCCCGGAAGAATTCAACCGTTTGCGCGATATCGGTCTGGAAAAGGGCTTTATGGAAGTCGCCGCCGGCCCGCTGGTGCGCTCCAGCTACCGAGCCGACCGGGTGTTCGAGAAGAACAACCTGGGCCTGGCCGCTCCGGTGCCAGTACCGGGCCAGCCATTCGACAGCAGTCTGATTCCGACCCTCAATCTGAACTGATTGGGCCGAACAAAGCCTGACCCTGGGCTCCGCCTAGGGCAGGTTTTATATCCGCCATTCGCCGCTCACATTGCGCCCGGCTTAGGGCTTAGCGATCTATTGTGCCCGTCAGCGTCTGCTGCTGCGCGTAGCCGAGGTGCTTGACCAGCTGTTCCCGCAGGTGGGCACTGACCTCGGAAAACGCGACCGGCCCGGCAACCACATTGGCTATCTGAGTCATTCTCATGCCGGCGTAGCCGCAGGGGTTGATCCGCCTGAAAGGCTCTAGATCCATATCCACGTTCAGCGCCAGGCCATGAAACGAGCGTCCGTTGCGGATGCGCAGGCCCAGCGAGGCGATCTTCGCGCCGTTAACGTAGACGCCTGGCGCATCGGGCTTGGCTATGGCCTCCACGTCGTAGCTGGCAAGCAGATCGATCAGGCTTTGTTCGATACGGCTGACCAGTTCACGCACACCGATGCCCAAGCGCCTGACATCCAGCATCAGATAACACACCAGCTGCCCAGGGCCGTGGTAGGTCACCTGGCCACCGCGATCGACCTGAACCACCGGAATATCGCCGGGTAGCAACAGATGTTCGGCTTTGCCAGCCTGCCCCTGCGTAAATACCGGCGGATGTTCCAGTAGCCAGATTTCGTCATCGGTGGTCGGCACGCGCACGTTGGTGAAGTGCTGCATGGCCTGCCAAGTTGGCTCATAGTCGACCAGCCCGAGTTCACGAACGCCGAGCACTACGGAAGCCATTAGCACACACCAGATTCAGAGAAATTGAATACCGTCTTGGCGGTAACGTTGCGTGCCGATGGAGCGCTTCCCATCACAGCACCATATGCACGCGCCCGGTAGCGCGCAGATCGGCGTGAATCGCCTGCAGCTGCTCGACGCTGGTCGCGGTGATCAGCACCTGAACGGAAAGAAAGCGTCCGTTGCGGCTATCGCGCGTCACCGCCGTGGCTTCGTCGAAGTTCGGCGCATGGCGTCGAATTACCTCTACCACCGCTTGGTGGAAGCCCTCGCCCGCATCGCCGATCACCTTGATCGGATAGCGCTCGCAGGGAAATTCTATTTTGGGTGGCTGTGTTTCGCTTTTGCTTTCAGTCATGGCGACGGACTCGTGATCCGCAAGCGCGCCCAACGGATGGTCGGGCGCGCTCAGGTGATATCAATTGAAGAGGTTGAAGAAGAATAGCCGAATGCTATCCCAGAACCGGCTGAACAGCCCACCCTCTTCCACGGGCTGCAAGGCAATCAGGTCGGTACTCTGCAGCACCTGATCATCGAGACTGACTTCGACCTTGCCGACCACGTCACCCTGCTGGATGGGCGCCATCAGCTCGGGGTTGAAGGTCAGACCGGCCTGCAGTTTGTCCATCTGGCCACGTGGAAGGGTAAGGGTCAGATCGTTCGCCAATCCAGCGCTGACCTGGTCCTGCTGGCCTTTCCAGACCCGCGATTGTGCCAGCTCGACGCCCTTGCGATAGAAGGTGCGCGTCTCGAAGAAGCGGAAGCCGTAGGTCAGCAGTTTCTGCGTCTCGGCGGCACGCGCCTGCTCGCTGTTGGTGCCGAACACAACGCTGATCAAGCGCATGTCGTCGCGCACTGCGGACGCCACTAGGCAGTAGCCCGCCTCTTCGGTATGTCCGGTTTTCAGACCGTCGACGGTCTTGTCCCGCCACAGCAGCAGGTTGCGGTTGGGCTGCTTGATGTTGTTCCAGAAGAATTCCTTCTGCGCATAGATGCCGTAATGCGCCGGATCTTCATAGATGATCGCGCGAGCCAGCTTGGCCATGTCATTCGCCGAAGAATAATGATCCGGGTGAGGCAGACCGGTGGCGTTCATGAAGTGGGTATTGGTCATGCCCAACCGCTGGGCCGCGCTGTTCATCAGATCAGCGAAGGCTTCCTCGCTGCCGGCGATATGCTCGGCTATCGCCACGCTGGCGTCGTTGCCAGACTGGATGATGATGCCGTGCAGCAGGTCGTCGACCGAAACCTGCGTATTGACCTGGATGAACATCCGCGAGCCGCCGGTACGCCAGGCCTTCTCGCTGACGGTAACCATGTCGCTCTCGGATATCTGGCCCTTGTTGATTTCCAGCGTGGCAATGTACGCCGTCATCAGCTTGGTCAGGCTCGCCGGCGGCAAACGCTCATCGCCGGCATTTTCGACGAGTATCTTGCCGCTGGCCGCGTCCATCAGAACGTAGGATTTTGCGGCCAGCTGCGGTGCCGAAGGGATGATCGGCGCGGCCCAGACGGCGGGCGCGGCGGCCAACACGACGAGGAGGAACAGGCGGTGCACGAAGGTGGTGATAGTCATTGCGCTCTCAGAAGTGGTGTAGACAGAAACAAACGGCGCGTGGCCAGACGTGGAACAACCTCAATCACCCGTCACTCGCCGCGGATTTCCCAGGTTGGCGAGGCGGACGCTCTGCTCCAGCTGCGCGGCCTCATCCGCTGAGTCGATCGGTCCGAGGCGCACCCGGTGCAGTATCTGCTCCTGATGAACCACCGAACTGACGAATACCGGTGCTGTGGTCATGCCGCTGAGCTTGTCGCGTAGCAGCTGGGCGGCATCCGGATTGGCAAACGCACCGACCTGCAGGAACACTCCGGACTGATCGGCGGTAAGCGTGTTGCTGCGCTCGATCTGCACCGGCAAGGTAGCGCCGGCATGCTGTGCTAGCGGTGGAGTGTACTGCTCGACCGGTTGTGACAGCGAGCGAGCGGCGGGCTGAGTGGCAACCTTCTGCGGCTGTGCCAGTACCATCGGTGCCGGCTGGCCGCGCTCGGCCCACCACCGCTCGGGGTCGATCCCTTCGACCTTGACCCGCGCGGTTCCGGTCTCCGCATAGCCCAGCTTTTTTGCCGCTGCAAAAGACAGATCAATGATTCGGTCCGAATAGAAGGGGCCGCGGTCGTTGACCCGCAGCACCACGGCTTTGCCATTGTCGATATTGGTCACCCGAACGTAGCTGGGTAGCGGCAAGGTCTTGTGTGCCGCGCTCATGCCATACAGATCGTACTTCTCGCCGTTGGCGGTGGGCTGACCGTGAAACTTCGTGCCGTACCAGGATGCAGTGCCGGTTGCCTGATAGCTGCGGCCATCACCGATCGGGTAGTAGGTCTTGCCTAATACGGTATAGGGATTGGCCTTGAACGGGCCGTTATGCGGCACCGGCGTCGCGTCGGGAATGGCCGAGACGTCGACATCCCACCAGGGCGCACCGTCCTTGTGGGGTCGTGAATAATCACCGGGGCCGCTGATGCCCGTGCTCGGAGCCGGCGTGGAAGGCTGCGACGTCGACGGCGGCGACGAAGCACAACCCGCCATGAGCGCAAGAGCGGCAGTCACTGCCAGCAGACGGGCCGTCATTGGGCGCCCCGCGCCTGGACCAGTTGCTCGGCGAGCTGATGCACGGCCATGGCGTACATCACGCTGCGGTTGTAACGCGTGATGACATAGAAGTTGGGCAAGCCCACCCAGTACTCGTCGCCCTCGGCCCCGTCCAGGCGGAAGGCGGTAACGGCCGTGTCGTCTGCAAGCTCGCCCTCGGTCTGCCATTGCCAACCCAGTTGGTGCAACTCGGCGGCATTCTTGACCGGCTCGAGACCCTCGGTCAGGCCTTCGCCGTGCCGCTCGCCGTTGACCGTGGCGCGAGCGACCACCGGTGCGTCGGCGACCCAGCCGTGCTGCTTGAAGTAATTGGCGGCGCTGCCGATGGCATCGACCGGATTCTTCCAGATGTCGATACGGCCATCGGCGTCGAAGTCCACCGCGTAGGCGCGGAAGCTGCTCGGCATGAACTGCGGTAGCCCCATCGCACCGGCATAAGAGCCAGTCAGAGCCAGCGGGTCGACCTGCTCTTCGCGGGCCAGCAAGAGGAATTCCTTGAGTTGCTGGCGGAAGAAAGGCTGTCGCGGCGGATAGTCGAAGCCCAAGGTCGCCAGCGCATCGATGACACGATAATTGCCTGTGTTGCGGCCATAGAAGGTTTCAACGCCGATGATCGAAACGATCACTTCGGCCGGCACGCCGTACTCCTGTTCGGCCCGCGCCAGCGCGGCCTCGTTTTCACGCCAGAAATCGACACCCTGGGCCACCCGCGAGTCGGTGATGAAAATCGGCCGGTATTCCTTCCATGGCTTAACGCGCTCCGCTGGACGTGAGATTGCGTCGAGAATCGCTTGTTTGCGCTCTGCTTCGGCCAGTATTTCAACCAACTGTTCGCTGGCGAAACCGTAGTCCTTCGTCATTTCGCGCACGAACTCGGCGACCTTTTCGCCTTGATAGTCCGCCGCGAAAGCTGCCGGAACCCCGCCAGCCACACCGAACAGCCCCGCTCCGCAGAGCACCCGTGCCAACCAGCCACGTCGTAATGGATTCAAGAAATTCACTCTGATCAACTTAAACCTGCGCGATCCACTTGCGATGGGTGTGGATCGACATCAAAACCCCGAACCCTGATAGCAGGGTCACCAATGAAGTGCCACCAAAACTGATAAAGGGCAACGGCACCCCTACGACCGGCAGCAATCCGCTGACCATCCCGATATTGATGAAGACGTAGATGAAGAACGTCATCGTCAGCGCACCGGCAAGCAGCTTGCCGAATAACGTCTGCGCCTGGACCGTGATAACCAACCCCCGCGCGATCAGCAGAAGATAGAGCAGCAGCAGCAGACAGACGCCAACCAGGCCGAACTCCTCGGCCAGGACCGCAATGATAAAGTCCGTATGGCTTTCGGGCAAAAAATCCAGGTGCGACTGGGTGCCGAGCAGCCAGCCCTTGCCGAATACGCCACCCGAGCCGATCGCCGCCTTCGACTGGATGATGTTCCAGCCGGTCCCCAGCGGATCGCTTTCCGGGTCGAGGAAGGTATGCACGCGCTGCTTCTGGTAGTTGTGCAGGACGAAATACCACATGCCGACCGCGACGGGTACGAGCGCCGCAATCGCGCTCACGATCCAACGCCAGCGAAGCCCGGCGATGAATAGCACGAACGCACCTGAAACAATTACCAGCAGCGCGGTGCCCAGGTCCGGCTGTTTGAGAATCAGCACGAAGGGCACCAGGATTAGGCACAGGCTGATGAGGGTGTGCTTGATATTGGGCGGTAGAGCGCGGGTGGACAGATACCAGGCGATGGTCATCGGCATGATGATCTTCATGAACTCGGACGGCTGGAAGCGAATCACCCCGGGGATATTGATCCAGCGGGTCGCTCCCATTGCGGTATAGCCGATGAACTCCACGGCTAGCAGCAGGGCAACGACACCGAGATAGCCGAGTGGCACCCAGCGCGCCATGAAACGCGGCTCCAGCTGGGCGATGACCAGCATGGCAGCGAGGCCTATGCCGAACGAACTGGCCTGCTTGATCAGCAGATCCCAGTTCTTGCCACCGGCCGAATAAAGAATGAACAGGCTGCCCGCCGCCAGCGACAACAGAAGCAGCAGCAGCAGGCCATCGATGTGCATGCGCTGTAACAGCGTCGCGCGACGGCGCATCACATCGGTGGTGGACAGGGTCCGATCGAACGTCCCGCTCATGGCTCCTTCACCTCTGCCGTCAACGGCGGCGCATATTCGGCTTTCAACTCACCCGCCTCGTTCAACAACCAGGCGTCCATGACCTGCTTGGCAACCGGGGCGGCGACACCGGAGCCGGATTCACCGTTCTCGACCATTACCGCCACCGCGATCTGCGGGTCATGCACAGGCGCGAACGCGACGAACAGCGCATGGTCACGATGCCGCTCGGCAAGTTTCCCGCTGTCGTATCGCTCGCCTTGCTTGATGGCGACCACCTGCGCGGTGCCGCTCTTGCCGGCGATGCGATAGCTGGCCGAATCGCCAACCTTTCTCGCCGTGCCGCGCGCGCCATGCAGAACCCCCACCATGCCGTCGATGGCGGCGTCCCAGTAATCCGGGTTTCGTAACTCGATATCCGGCACCGGCTCCGGATCAACAGGGCTTGCACCCTCGATGCTTTTCGCCAGATGCGGCCGTATCCACTTGCCGTGGGTGGCCATCAGCGCGGTCGCCTGCGCCAGCTGCAAGGGCGTGGCCTGCATATAGCCCTGGCCGATCCCGAGAATCACGGTCTCGCCCGGATACCAAGGCTGGCGGTACCGCGCACGCTTCCAGTCCCGTGACGGCATCAGACCTGCTGCCTCCTCGAACATGTCCAGCGACACGCGCTGACCGATGCCGAAGCGGGTCATGTATTCGTGCATGCGGTCGATACCCATCTTGTGGGCCATGTCGTAGAAATAGGTGTCGTTGGAGCGATAGATCGCCGCTTCCAGATCCACCCAGCCATCGCCGCCGCGGTTCCAGTTGCGGTATTTGTGCTTCACGTTCGGAAGCTGGAAAAAGCCCGGATCGAATACTTTGCTGCTTTCGGTGACCACACCGGTATCGAGGCCGGCCACGGCCATCATCGGCTTGATGGTCGACCCGGGTGGATACAGGCCGCGCAGCACGCGGTTGAACAGCGGCTGATCGATAGAGTCACGCAGTTCGCCGTAGGCCTTGAAGCTGATGCCGGTCACGAACAGATTGGGATCGAAGCTCGGCTGACTGACCATCGCCAACACCTCACCGGTTGCCGGCTGCAACGCCACGATCGCCCCGCGGCGTCCCGCCAGCGCCGCCTCGGCCGCTTCCTGCAGATTCAAGTCAAGAGTCAGGGTGATGTCTTTGCCCGGAATCGGATCGGTGCGCTTGAGCACCCGCAACACGCGCCCACGCGCATTGGTTTCCACCTCTTCGTAACCCACCTGACCATGTAGCGAATCTTCGTAGAACCGCTCGATGCCTGTTTTGCCGATGTGGTGGGTGCCGGCGTAATTGACCGGATCGAGCCGCTTGAGCTCTGCCTCGTTGATGCGCCCGACATAGCCAACCGAGTGCGCGAAGTGCTCGCGCTGCGGGTAATGCCGGACCAATTGCGCCGCGACCTCGACGCCTGGCAGGCGGAACTGATCGACGGCAATGCGCGCAATCTGCTCCTCCGACAGTTCGTACATGATCGGTACCGGCTCGAAGGGCCGACGCCCCTGCAGGACACGCTTCTCGAACAGCTCGCGTTCCTCGCTCGACAGTTCGAGCACCTCGACCACGGTATCCAGTGTCTTGCGCCAGTCCTCGGCGCGCTCGCGCGTCACCGTCAGGCTGAAACTCGGACGGTTGTCGGCGATGATCTTGCCGGCCCGGTCGAAGATCAACCCTCGGTTCGGAGGAATCGGCTGGACATGGACGCGATTGTTTTCCGAGAGCGTGGAATGGTGCTGGTACTGCACGACCTGCAGGTAATACATACGCGCAATCAGCAGGCCAGTGAGCAGCAATACGAATGCCGCACCCACAAGCACGCGCTGACGCACCAGACGGGCGTCCTTTTCGTGGTCCTTGAGGGGTATCGGCTGGGACATCTTGAGTTTGGCCGTACTACTTGTGGTAAGGGTGGCCCGACAGCACTGTCCAGGCGCGATAGATCTGCTCGCCGATCAGAATGCGTACAAGCGGGTGCGGCAACGTCAATGGCGATAGCGACCAGCGTTGCTCGCTACGCGCGCAGACCTCAGGGGCCAGCCCTTCCGGGCCGCCGACCATCAAGTTGACGTTGCGCGCATCGAGCCGCCAGCGCTCCAACTCGGCCGCCAGCTGCTCGGTGCTCCACGGTCGGCCCGTCACCTCCAGGGTGACGATCCGTTCGCCGGGCTGCACCTTCGCCAGCATGGCTTCGCCTTCCTGGCGAATCAACCGCGCCACGTCGGCGTTCTTGCCGCGTGTGTTGAGCGAAATTTCGTGCAGCTCCAGCGGCAGCTCCGAGGGCAGACGCTTGGCGTATTCGTGCCAGCCATCCTCGACCCAGCGCGGCATCTTGGAACCCACTGCGATCAGCTTGATTCGCACGGATCGACCTTATTCCTGCTCACCCGCATGCTGGGCGCGGCTCTGCTCGGCGCCCTGCCAGAGGCGCTCCAGGTCATAGAACTGGCGCGTCGGCACCTGCATGACATGAACCACCACATCGCCCAGGTCGAGCAAAGCCCACTCGCCGCCGTCCAGGCCTTCGCTGCCCAGCGGACGCACGCCTTGCTCCTTGACCTTCTCGAGCACGTTATCGGCCAGCGACTTCACGTGGCGGCTGGAGGTGCCGCTGGCAATCACCATGAAGTCAGTGACACTGGTCTTGCCGCGGACATCGATGGTGGTGATGTCGGCGCCTTTCAGATCTTCCAGGGCGCTTACGACCAGCTGGACCAACGAATCATTTTGCATAATTTGAAACAACCTCAGTTCGACGCCCGGTAAAGTCCGTGCGCGTTGATATAGGCCAGTACGGCGTCGGGAACCAGGAAACGGACCGACCGACCACTGGCCAGAAATTGACGAATTCGCGTTGCAGACACCTCGAGCGGCGCCTGCCAGACGAAGGCGATTTGCCCGCTGCTGCCGGCCAGAGCCAGCGGATCGTTCACGTTGCGAGCCGCCAGCAGATCACGCAGGGCTTCGGGGGCTTCACTGTCGGCATCCGGCCGCTGCATGACGAGAATGTGGCAGTGATCGAGCAGCTCATCCCAGCGATGCCAGCTGGGCAGGCCGCAGAACGCATCCCAGCCCATGATGAGAAAAAGCTGATCGTCAGCGTCCAGCTCTTCGCGCAAGGACACCAGCGTGTCGAGGGTATACGACGGCTTGTCGCGCTCCAGCTCGCGCGGATCGACAACCAGTTGCGGTAACTCCTGCGCTGCAAGCCGGACCATAGCCAGCCGGTCCTGCGCGGAGCTGTTCGGCGTTTCACGGTGCGGTGGGCGGAAATTCGGAACCAGGCGAACCTCTTCGAGTGCGAGCGTTTCGGCCACTTCCATAGCCCCTCGCAAATGCCCGATGTGCACCGGATCGAAGGTGCCACCGAGAATCCCGATGCGCCGTGGCGTGCGGGCAATGCTCATCAAGTGCGCACGTGGCCGTCGCCGAAGACCACATATTTCTCGCTGGTCAGCCCTTCCAGGCCAACCGGTCCGCGTGCGTGCAGCTTGTCGGTAGAAATGCCGATTTCTGCACCCAGACCGTACTCGAAACCATCGGCGAAACGCGTGGAGGCGTTGATCATCACCGACGCCGAGTCGACTTCGGTGATAAAGCGCCGGGCATCGGTGAAGTTTTCCGTGACGATCGCATCGGTATGCTGCGAGCCGTAGCGGTTGATGTGTTCGATAGCCTCGCCCAGGGAATCGACCAGCCGGATCGAAAGAATCGGCGCGTTGTATTCGGTGGACCAATCGTCTTCGCTCGCGGCCAGCACATCACCGCCGAGCAGTTCGCAGGTACGCGGGCAACCGCGCAATTCGACGCCCTTGTCGCGGTAGATGGCGGCCAGCGGCGGCAGCACGCGGCCGGCAATGGCGGCGTGCACCAGCAGTGTTTCCATGGTGTTGCAAGGTGCGTAGCGCTGGGTCTTGGCGTTATCGGCGACGCGAATGGCCTTGTCGATATCAGCGGCCTGGTCGATGAACACGTGGCAGATGCCGTCCAGGTGCTTGATCACCGGGACCTTGGCATCACGACTGATGCGCTCGATCAGGCCTTTGCCGCCGCGCGGTACGATGACATCGACGTATTCCGGCATGGTGATCAGCGCGCCGACGGCGGCACGATCGGTGGTTTCGACGACCTGCACCGCAGCGGCTGGCAATTCGGCTTCAGCCAGGCCCAGCTGGATGCAGCGGGCAATCGCCTGGTTCGAATGAATCGCTTCCGAGCCGCCGCGCAGAATGGTGGCGTTGCCGGATTTCAGGCAGAGGCTGGCGGCGTCGATGGTCACGTTCGGCCGCGACTCGTAGATGATGCCGACCACGCCGAGCGGCACGCGCATCTTGCCGACCTGGATGCCCGATGGCAGGTAGCGCATGTCGCGGATTTCGCCGATGGGGTCCGGCAGGGTCGCGACCTGGCGCAGGCCCTCGATCATGTCGTCGATGCGCGCTGGGGTCAGCGCCAGACGGTCGAGCATGGCCTCGTCCAGACCATTGGCGCGCCCTGTCGCCAGGTCTCGCTGATTGGCTTCGACCAGCTCGCTACGTGCAGCATCGAGCGCGGCGGCGGCGGCATGCAGCGCGCGGTTCTTCTGCGCGGTGGTGGCACGCGCGAGCACGCGCGACGCTTCGCGCGCGGCGCGACCGAGGCGGGTCATGTAGTCGATTACGGACTCGGTCATGGTCTTGGCTGGCCTGACTGGAGGGAAAGCCGCTGATTATAGCCACCCACACGCCCCGCGCACAGCGGCGCCGGGCGAATGGCAGGCCAGCGCATCGTGCTGTGATGCGATTGCTGCCGACCATTGCCCGGCAGCCCCCGAGATCAAGCCATCACGTCAAGCCATCACTGCCCCGGAACCGGCCAACGATGCATCCGGCGCTATCATGCAAAGCATTGAAACCGGAACACTCACGGCCGGTCGAAACCGTCTCGATGAAAGGAAATCCCCGATGCCCGAATGGCTCACCGCGCTCACCAGCTGGCTTTCCGAGCATCCGCAATGGCTGGGGCTGAGCCTGTTTCTGGTGGCCTGCCTGGAGTGCCTGGCCGTGGTCGGCTTGCTGATGCCCGGCACCGTGCTGGTGTTCGCCATCGCCGTACTGGCCGGCAGCGGCGTGCTGAGCCTCGGTGAGACGTTGCTGCTGGGCTATGCCGGCGGACTGCTGGGCGACCTGCTGTCCTACGGACTGGGGCGCCGTTATCACCAGAACATCCGCAGCATGCGCGGCCTGCGCAACCATCCGGAATGGCTGACCCGGGCCGAGCTGTATTTTGGTCGTTACGGCATTGCCAGCCTGCTCGTAGGGCGCTTCATCGGTCCCCTGCGCCCCATGCTGCCACTGACTGCCGGCATGCTGGACATGCCGTTCGGGCGTTTTCTGCTGGTCAGCCTGTTTGCCGCAGCTGGTTGGGCGATGGCCTATCTGCTGCCAGGCTGGACGGCCGGCGCGGCGGTGCGATTGCCACTACCGGACGGATTCTGGGGCGAGGCAGGGATCGTCACTGGCGCGCTGTTGCTGCTCATGGGCGGCGTGGTGCACTGCAGCCTGCATCAACTGCGCTGGGTCACGCCACTGGCCGCCGCCTTGAGCACCGCGATCCTGATCGGCCTGTTCGTCAGCTGGCCTTACCTGGTCGAATTCGACGAGGGCCTGATGGCGGTCGTGCAGGGTGAGCGCAGCCCGATCTTCGACCGCTTCATGGTGGTGATAACCCGAGCCGGCGACTTCCATACCCAATTGTGGGCGGCGGTGCTGTTGAGCCTGCTGCTGATCGCCATGAGGCAGATGCGCGCGGCGGTTTTCGCCATCCTCACGCTGCTGGGTACCGCACTGGCAAACGGCGCGCTGAAGGCGACGTTCGGGAGGGTCCGACCGGAGGTTCTGCTCGAACCCCTGAGCACCTACAGTTTTCCCAGCGGCCACAGTTCGGCGGCGTTCGCGTTCTTTCTGACCCTTGGGGTGCTTGCCGGGCGCGGACAGCCACCGCGCCTGCGGCTCGCCTGGGTGCTGCTGGGCGGGCTGCCGGCAACCGCCATCGCGCTGTCGCGGGTTTACCTGGGCGTGCACTGGCCTACCGATGTGATCGCCGGCGCCCTACTGGCCTCCGCCTTTTGTGCGGCGAGCCTGACCATCGTGCAGTGGCGCACGCCGATGTCAGCGCTCGCACCGAGGGTGTGGTGGCTGATCCTGCCGGCGTCGCTCGGGCTGGTCGGCGCCTTCACCCTCTGGGCATTGCCCGGCGCCATGCTCTTGTATCGCTACCAATAACGCCCGTCGCTATCCGCCCGCATCACCTTGCAATTGTTCGAGCCAACGCTGGATATGCTGGAGCTGCATCTGCGGGTCATCCAGTTGCAGCAGCTCGATCTTCTGCTCGGGTTGAAACGGCAACAGATAGGCCAGCTGATGCGCCAGCGCATGCTGCCCCTGCACCGCTCCGCCCATGCCCAGCGTCTCGACCACCGGATGCTGCCCCAGGGCTCGGAGCAACATCACCAGATCGACATGCTCGTCGCCTAACGGACGCTCGTCGATTTCGTCACGCCAGCTGATGTCGGCGACGGTCAGCTGATCGCGCTGCACCTCGGCCGAACGCACATCGAAACGACGGCCCCCCTCGACGCGAATACCGAGTAGGCCGTTGGGGCGCTGCTGCCAGTCGCGGATCAGCGCCTCGCAACCGGTCGTGGCGTATTCACTCGCCGCCAGGCCCACTTCGCTGCCCTCGATGATGCGGACCACGCCGAAACCGTGCCCGGCTTTCAAGCAGCTGCTGACCATGTCCAGATAACGCGCCTCGAATATCTGCAAATCCAGGGTGCATCCGGGAAACAACACGGTATCGAGCGGAAACAACGGCAGCTTCATTCAAACTCCTTAGGGTCTGTTGGCGTTTCGTCAACAGACCCTATGACAACAGCAACACGGCCAGCGGCAGCAGCACCGCCGTCATTACGCCCATCAGACTCATCGCCAACGCCGCGAAAGCCCCGCACTCGTCGCCTTCCTGCAGCGCCTGCGCCGTGCCCACTGCGTGCGCGGTCAGGCCCAGCGCCATGCCCCGGGCCGCTGGATGCTGAACGCCGAAGCGACGCAACAGCTCCGGACCGATGATCGCACCGATGATACCGGTGATCATCACGAACACCGCTGCCAGCGCCACCACGCCGCCGATCTGCTCGGCCACCAGCATGGCGATGGGCGAGGTTACGGACTTCGGCGCCAACGTCATCAGGATCATCTCGTTGGCGCCAAAGGCCCAAGCCAATGCCATGCCCAGCGCCGTAGCGCCCGTGCCGGCCAGCAGCAGGGTAAGCATGATCGGCCCGAACAGCTCGCGAATCCGCCGCAGATTGAGGTACAGCGGCACCGCCAGCGCCACCGTGGCCGGGCCGAGCAGCACGGTGAGCATCTGCGCGCTATCGCGGTATTCGTAATAACTGAGGCCACAGGCCAGCAGGATGCCGACGACCATCAGCATCGACACCAGCACTGGCTGCAAGAACACCCAACGGGTCTTTTCGTAGGCGGCATACGCCAACTGGAAAGCCGCCAGGGTAATCGCCACGCCAAACAGCGGATGGTGGATTACCGCCTCCCAGGCCGCCTGCCATTGCAGCGGGATCATGCCCGCTCCGCCTTGCTGCGCTGCTGGCGGCGGATCAGCGTCTGCATCAACCAACCAGTGAATACCAGCGACACCACCAGGGACACCACCAGCACCCCGATGATGGCCCAGAAGTCCTGAAGAATCGCCTCGGTATACGCCATCACCCCCACGGCTGGCGGCACCAGCAGCAGCGGCAGATAACGCAACAGGCTCCGCGCTGCCAACTGCAGCGACTCGCCGGCTTCCCCGCGTAGCAGCAGCGCCACGAACAGCAGCAGAAGACCGATGATCGGCCCCGGCAGGATCGGCAGCACCAGCACGTTGAGCGCCGTGCCGAGCAACTGGAACAGCACCAACCAGGTTAGCCCGCGTAGCAGCATGAAAGCCTCCGAAGCGAAAGACGCGCGATTATACGTCCGCCCCACAACGAGCCCCATCGCCGGCACCGACTCGACCTATGACCCGCCATTCGCGGCAGCCATGCTTGGTTGATTCATCGCCAGACGCGTGCTGATCTTGCTCGACCAGAACAAAAAACCGGAGGACATATGCCGCAGGTACCCGTAGCAGAACTCAAGGACTACATTGGCAAGGAGCTTGGCCGCTCCGAATGGTTCACTGTCGATCAGCAGCGCGTCGACCAATTCGCCGATTGCACGGGCGATCACCAATTCATCCATATCGATCCCGAAAAGGCCGCACAGACGCCGTTCGGTGGGACCATCGCGCATGGCTTCCTGTCTCTGTCGTTACTGCCAATGCTGATGGAGGACCTGATGATCCGGCCCGAAGGCATCAAGATGGGGGTCAATTACGGACTCGACAGCCTGCGCTTCATCCAGCCCGTCAGGGTCGGCTCGCGGGTTCGCGTGGCGGCGACGCTGCTGGACGCACACGAGAAGAATCCGGGGCAATGGCTGCTCAAATGCCGCGCCGTGATGGAGATCGAAGGCGTGGAAAAACCTGCCTACATCGCCGAAACCCTGGCGCTTTGCATCCTCTGATCAGGCCGGGTGCGCCGATCTCGCACCCCGTCTCGTTTACGGCATACTGCGGACATCCCGCCTACCGGATGACCGCATGCGCCACCTCGTCCCGCTCCTGTTTGCCAGCCTCCTTGCCGCCTGCGGCGACGGCGAGCCGCTGCTGCCCGCCGATGCCGTACTGCCAGATGGAGGACGCTATCGAGGCGAGATCGTCGATGGTCTTTTGCAGGGCCAAGGACGCATCGACTACCCCAACGGCAGCTACTACACCGGCACCTTCAAGGACGGTCAATGGCACGGCACGGGCCGCTGGCAGGGAGCCAATGGCGACCGCTACGAAGGGGAATTCAAACAGGGGCTGTTCGATGGCCAAGGGCGCTTCAGCTATGCAACAGGCGGCGTGTATGAAGGCCGCTTCGAGCGCGGCAGCCTCAACGGCGCGGGGCGCTATAGCGAGCCGGGCCTGAGCTACGAGGGAGAGTTCAAGAACGATCTCTATCACGGCGCGGGCAAGCTGAGCGCCGACGGCACCACTTACGAAGGCGCGTTCGTCGCCGGCCAGCTCCATGGCGAAGGCACCCGCAGTGATGCGAGCGGCGCCTTCATCGGCACCTTCGTCAACGGCAGCCTGAACGGTGAAGGCGCCTATCGCGGCAGCGGCGGCGAGCACTATCTGGGTGGGTTCGAGAACGATCTGTTTCACGGCCAGGGCCGTTATGAAGACGCCAACGGCGACGTTTGGAAAGGCACCTTCGAGCAGGGCGAACCGAGCGAAGGCGAATATCTCGGTGTCGACGGCACGCAGTACAGCGGCCGGTTCAGACGATGGCAGTACCACGGCGAAGGCGACCTGCAACAGCCGGACGGCAGCCGCTACCAGGGCCACTTTCACACGGGCCGCTTCGAAGGCTCCGGCACTCTGGCGCTCAGCGACGGCACCAAACAATCCGGCACCTGGCGCGCCGGCCGCCTGATCGAAGACAGCAACGGCAAGCACCTGGCCGATCCGCTGGAACTGGGGTTGCTGAACCAGGGCCGTCTACTCGCCGAGGCGCTCGACGCAATTCCGCCCTCGATGCCGGCCGCCGAGCTCTACAGCCTGACCTTCGCCGGTGACGGCCAGCAAAGCGTGTTTCTTCGCGAAGTCGATTACGTCGACCAACTGCTGGCCGAACGCTTCGCCGCCCGAGGCCAGATCAGCCTGGCCAACCACCGCGACCATATCGCCGATCGCCCGCTGGCCACCCGTGAGAATCTCTCACGGGCCATCCAGACGCTCGCCGAACGCAGCGGCGCCGAAGACCTGATCTTCATCTACCTCACCAGCCATGGCTCGGCCGATCACCAACTGGCGGTAGCGCAGCCGAGGCTGGCGCTGGAAGACCTGCCCGCCGCCGAGCTGGCACGGCTGCTGGCCCCGCTCGCCGATCGCAACAAGCTGGTGGTGATCTCCGCCTGCTATTCCGGCGGCTTCATCGACCCATTGAAAAGCCCGAACACCTTGGTGATTACCGCTGCTCGTGCCGACCGGGTGTCCTTCGGCTGCTCCGAGGAAAGCGACTTCACCTACTTCGGCCGCGCCCTGTTCGCCGAAGCCCTGCAGGAAACCCGCGATATCCTGCAGGCGTTCACATTGGCGCAGGCGAAGGTTGCCGAACGGGAGCAAGCCGACCACTATCAGGCTTCGGAGCCTCAAATCTGGGCGCCAGAGCAGGTTGTCGAACGCTGGCGCGCACTCACCCAACAACATTCAACGCCGACCGACTGATCGTTACAGGAAGCCAAACCATGTATTTGACGCCCCAGCGCATTTTGCTTGCCGGCGCCACCGGACTGACCGGCGAGCATCTGCTCGACCGCCTGCTCAACGAACCTACCGTGGAACGTGTTCTGGCGCCCAGCCGCAAGCCATTGGCCGAGCATCCCCGGCTGGAAAACCCGGTCGGTCCGCTGCAGACATTGCTGCCGCAGCTTTCTGGTGAGGTCGATACCGCGTTCTGCTGCCTGGGCAGCACCATCAAGGAAGCGGGAAGCCAGGACGCCTTCCGCGCCATTGATTACGATCTGGTGGTGGAGTTCGCCAAACGCGCCCGGGAACTGGGTGCGCGGCATCTGTTGGTGATCAGCGCACTAGGCGCCAGCCCGGACAGTTCGATCTTCTATTGCCGCGTCAAAGGCGAGATGGAGGATGCCCTGCGCGCTCAGGACTGGCCACAACTGACCATCGCCCGCCCGTCGCAACTCCTGGGCCCACGCATGCAAGTGCGCCCGATGGAGCGACTGACCGCCCCGCTCTCTCACCTGCTGCCCGGCAAGTACCGCGGCATCTCGGCCTGCATCCTCGCCCGCGCACTCTGGCGCCTGGCATTGGAAGAAGGAGAAGGAACGCGGGTGGTCGAATCGGACGAATTGAGGCGGTTGGGGAAATAGGCTGGAGGCTGAAGGCTGGAGCAGTCCAGGGGTTTTG
This sequence comes from Pseudomonas sp., assembly GCA_031988485.1. Lineage (GTDB taxonomy): Bacteria > Pseudomonadota > Gammaproteobacteria > Pseudomonadales > Pseudomonadaceae > Stutzerimonas. The sequence continues at coordinate 240,088 of DALZYJ010000003.1, read as the reverse complement.
GCCAAATGCCATCAAACGTCTTCACGCTGCTTTAGTCGTCCAGCATTCCAGCCTCCAGCGCTTTTGTCGTCTTTCAGCCCTTAATGAAATGCTCGCGATAGTGACGCAACTCGGCGATCGATTCGCGAATGTCGTCCAGTGCGAGATGCGTGTTGCCTTTCTTGAAGCTGGCCAGCACGTCCGGCGCCCAGCGCGCGGCCAGTTCCTTGAGCGTGGAAACGTCCAGGTTGCGGTAGTGGAAATAGGCTTCCAGGCGCGGCATGCGGCGGTACAGGAAGCGCCGGTCCTGGCAGATGCTGTTACCGCAGATCGGCGATTTGCCCTTCGGCACCCATTGCTCCAGAAACGCCAGCGTCTGGGCTTCGGCCTCCTCGGTGGAAATCCGGCTCTCGCGCACCCGCTGAGTCAGGCCGGAACCGCCGTGCTGGCGTGTATTCCACTCATCCATGCCTGCCAGGACTTCGTCGCTCTGATGAACGGCAATGACCGGCCCTTCGGCCAATACGTTGAGCTGGGCGTCGGTGACGATGGTGGCCATTTCGATGATGACGTCGTTGTCAGGATCCAGACCGGTCATTTCCAGGTCGATCCAGATGAGGTTCTGCGGGTTTTGCATGATGAGCTCCTTGGCTATGGCGCGCAGTTTAGCCGCTGGCGGGACGCCCGTCAGGCTGCGCATTAGCGCCGGGTCGCCAGATCAGCAGACGCGAGTGACGCCAGTCATCGACTGGCAGGCTCTCCTGCGCTTCGATTCCGGGCACTTCGAAACTGTTGCTGATCAGCAGCGCGTCCGGACGCATCTCGGCGCACGCCTTGCGCCACAGCGCCGGCATGGGTGCGGGCGACAGGAAGCAATAGACGACATCGTAATGGCCCAACGGCTCGCGCCAGAAACTGCGAAACCGCACCCGACAGTTGCGCTGGAACAGGCAACGCAGCCAGCACAGCGCGAACGTCAGCGGCGCGGTCTCGACGCCGACAAAATGCGCTGACGGGTGCGCACGCGCCAGCCGCACCAGCGTACCGCCAAGCCCACTGCCCAGATCGATGAAGCGAAAACCGTCCGGCAGTCGTGCCAGGCGCTCCGCCAGGCGCCGCTCGGCCGCCGTGCCGGTCAGATACAACGGCACCCGCTCGACCAGCGCGTTGCCATTCAGCAAGAGCAACACCAGGAAGCCGACCAACAACGACCAGGGCGGCAAAGCGTGATCCTGCAACAGCACCAGACCCGGCACGAAGGCCAGATTGATCGGCAGCCACCAGCGCGACAGCCCGAGCAGATGTCCGATCACTGCAGCAAGCGAGCCCTGCAGCCAGGCGGCGGCCAAGAGACTGACGTGCCAGCCCGCCAGCCGAGCCAGGGCCAGCAGCAATAGCCAACTGACGAGCAGCGAAGCCAGCTGGCTGACCAACGCTACCAAGGCAGGAAATCGCGCAGTTGAAAAGGCAGGCATGAGACCGCTCATGAGCAGGAGGTGACATCGAGTCTAACCGCCCGGCACCGCGCCATACAGGCCCGCAGCGCGCTATTGCCAGCGTGCTAGACTCGCCTACTTTTTCCAGCCTGGGCAACAAGCAAATGGCCAAACGCCACCTCAACCGCCGACAAAGCTGGCGCATCGAGAAGATCCAGGAAGAGCGTGCCACGCGTGCGGCGCGGCGGGAATCACGCGCCGTAGAAGAACTGGAGGGCGGCGATCTCGGGCCGGAGCAGATGGGCCTGGTTATTGCGCATTTCGGCGTGCAGGTCGAAGTCGAAGCGCAGGAAGGCGAACATCGCGGCCAGGTATTTCGCTGTCACTTGCGTGCCAACTTGCCCGCCCTGGTCACGGGCGACCGGGTGGTCTGGCGACCAGGCAATCAGGGCATCGGCGTCATCGTCGCGCAGCTGCCGCGCCAATCCGAACTCTGCCGCCCCGACACGCGCGGCCAGCTCAAGCCGGTGGCGGCCAATGTCGATCTGATCGTCATCGTCTTCGCACCCCTTCCAGAGCCACACGCCAACCTCATCGACCGCTACCTGATCGCCGCCGAGCACGCGGGTATCACGCCGCTGCTGCTGTTGAACAAGGCAGACCTGATCGATGCCCAGAACGAAGGCGCGCTCAACGCGCTGCTCTCGGTCTACCGGACCCTGGGCTATCCGCTGATGGAAGTCTCCGCGCACGGCGGCGCCGGCATGGATGCGCTGAAAGCGCGGCTCGACGGCCACGTCAGCGTGTTCGTCGGCCAGTCGGGGGTGGGCAAGTCTTCGCTGGTGAACAGCCTGTTGCCGGGCGTCGATACCCGCGTCGGAGCGCTGTCGGAACTGACCGGCAAGGGCACCCACACCACCACCACCGCACGGCTGTTCCATTTCCCCGGCGGCGGCGAGCTGATCGATTCACCCGGCATCCGTGAATTCGGTCTGGGACACGTCAGCCGGGCCGACGTGGAAGCCGGCTTCGTCGAATTTCAGGATCTGCTCGGGCACTGCCGGTTTCGCGACTGCAAACACGACCGCGAGCCAGGCTGCGCGCTGCTGAAAGCGTTGGAACAAGGACAAATCCAGCCGCAACGCATGGCCAGTTACCGATACATCATTAGCGGGCTGTCGGAATAGGAGCAGCCTCAAGCCAAGCGTAGGCCGAGCGGCTTTTTCTTGAAGCTTGCAACTTGCAGCTGCTTTACCGTTCGCCAGGCTCGTCGAACTGCAGCACACCTTCCTCGAAGATGTTCAATCGTTCGCGCAATTGCGTCGGCGGCAGCGGGGCGGGTATCCCGATGGCTGTAGTCGGACCAGGACTGATCGTCGCAGCCCCTGGAATTTGCATGTCGGCAGACGCGCCGGACGCATCCACATCCGACTGCTCCCCTTCGATGTCGCGCTGGGCCTTCTTGGTCAGCACCAAGATATCGATGCGGCGATTGACCGGATTCAGCGGATCTTCCCGGTCGAACAGCGCCGACGAGGCATAACCCACGACGCGAGCGATCTGATCCTCCGGATAGCCTCCGGCGACCAGCGTGCGCCGCGCCGCATTGGCGCGTCCTGCCGACAGCTCCCAATTGCCGAAGTCACTTCGTCCCGAGTAAGGCTTGGCATCGGTGTGCCCGCTGATGCTGATTTTGTTCGGCACGGCGCGAATGGTGTCAGCCATAGCCAGCAGGATGTCCTCGAAGTAGGACTGCAGCTGCGCGCTGCCCAGCGCGAACATGGGCCGATTCTCGGCATCCATGATCTGGATGCGCAGCCCGTCCTGGGTGATCTCGAACAGGATCTGATCCTTGAAGCGGGTCAGGTCGGGGTTCTCGTCGATCTTGTTCTGTAGCTCCTGCAACAGCAGCTCCAGCCGCTCGCGCTCCAATTGCTCGGCGAAGGTTTGCGCCTTGTCTGCATCGAGCGCCGATTCGGTCTGCTGCATGGCCGGGTCGACCGCATCGTTGAGCGTACGGTCCGGTGCAGGCGTCGGCGTACCACCCAGATCGATCACATGGGGGCTGGCACTTTCGGTAAAGCCGATGGGGTCCTGGAAATAGCCGGAGATGGCGCGTTTCTGTTCCGGCGTTGCCGAGGACATCAGCCACATCACCAGAAAGAACGCCATCATGGCCGTCGCGAAGTCGGCGAAGGCGATCTTCCAGGCACCGCCATGGTGCCCGGCTGCGGTCTTCTTGACCCGCTTGACGATAATTGGCTGGTTATTATCCATGATCGCGCTTAGCTACCACGCATGGCTTGTTCGAGCTCGGAGAAGCTCGGGCGATGCGCTGGCAGAAGCACCTTGCGACCAAACTCCACGGCGAGCGTTGGCGGCATGCCCGACGCCGATGCGACCAATGTGGCCTTGATGCCTTCATAGAGGTTGAGCTCTTCCTTGGCGTCATGCTCCAGCGCTCCGGCCAGCGGGCCGAAGAAGCCGTAGGAAGCGAGAATGCCAAGGAACGTACCCACCAACGCCGTGGCAACCTTTTCTCCGATCTCGGCGTTGGATGCGGACGCCAGAATCGACATGGTGATCACGATGCCCAACACCGCGGCCACGATCCCCATCGCGGGCAAGCCGTCGGCGATCTTGGCTACGGCGTGGGAAGGATGGTCGAGTTCTTCCTTGAGGCTGTTCAATTCCATGTCGAACAGCCCTTCCAATTCGTGCGGGGCCATGTTGCCGGACGACATGATACGCAGGTAATCGCAGACGAACGCCGTCATGCGTTCATCCTTGAGAATCGCCGGGTATTTACTGAAGATCGGGCTGGCCGCGGGGTCCTCGAGGTCGGCCTCGATCGCCATCATCCCCTCACGGCGGCTCTTGTTGAGGATTTCATAGAGCATCCCCAGTACTTCCAGGTAGTACTTGTGGGTAAAACGCGTGCTGAACATCTGCAGCGATTTCTTGAACACCACTTTGGTGGTACTGCCGGGGTTGGCCTGCAGGAAGCCGCCGAGCGCCGCCCCGCCGATGATCATCACCTCGAAAGGGTGAATGAGCGCGCCGAGCTTGCCGCCGGACAGCAGGAAACCGCCGAGCACGCTGCCGATTACTACGAGGATGCCAATGATCTTTGCCATAGGTAGGTACGTCTAAAACCTGATCTCGGGGCACCTGAAACAAGCCATGCAAAAAGGCAGGATCTTGAAGGTCAGGCGAAGGGGCAGATGAAAAGATTGTTCTGGTTATCGGAGCTTTTGCGCCAGACTAAAGGCCAACCCGATGAAATGCCAGTTCGGTGGCGCCATGACTGCATCCCCTCTCCCACGTGCCATTCCCGCCTGGATCCAGACACTGGACGCCGTTGTGCTGCCGGCGTTCGCCGAGCCGCATGCTCGGGTCCAGCGGGCCATGCGCGACAGCAGCAAGTCGATGCGCCAGATCGCCGAGCTGATTCAGGAAAGTCCGATCCTGGCGCTCGGCGTGATCCGCGAAGCCAACCGCAGCGCGGCATCAGCCGGCAAGCCGGCAGAAAGTCTCGAAGTTGCGCTCAGCCGCATTGGCCTGAAGCGCGCCGAAGCGCTGTTCGCAGGAATTCCGGCGGCCCGGCCCGACAAGATTCCCGCGCCGCTGCGGCAGATGGTGCTGATCAGCCGACACGCCAGCCAACAAGCCAACGGATTGTTCGGTGCCCGCCTCGCGCGACTTTGGCAGGAAATTCACTGGGGCAGCCTGCTGTTCCTCGCTCCCGTATGGGCACTGGTCGCGGCCCATCCGGAACTGCTCGAAGCCTGGGAACAAAGGGTGCTGGTCCGGCGCGAGCCGGCGTCGCAGGTCGAACAAGCCTTGCTGGGCGTCCCTCTGCTGGATCTTTGCGTGGCAGTCGCCGAACACTGGGCGCTGCCGGGATGGATCGCCCAGGGTTATCGGCTGCTCAGCGAAAACCGACGAATGCTGATCAAGGCGTTGCATGTCGCTCGCGACAATGAACATCCGCTGCACCAGCAACAGATGCTCGATGCCGATCCGGACCTGCGTCGCTGGCTGACGCTGCCAAGCAATACCATCGTGCTGGCCAACGGCCTGGCGCTTTCGGCACATCACAGCTGGAGCGGCATTCACAGTCTGCGTTGGCAGCGGCTCGCCGGGCTTTACCTACAGGTCCCGCTGACCGAGCTGCAGCAGATGGTGCACCAGCAAGCCGCAGCCAATGCGCAGTCGATCGGGCAGACCGATCTCTGGCATCCGGCCCAGGCGCTGCTGTGGCCGTGGGAAACGGTGTTTCAGGTCGAGAATGTTGAAAAGGTCGCTAATCCGCCCAATACCGAAGCGCTGACGCAATGGCGTACACATTGTCGTGAGCTGCTCGCCGAGCCTTGCCCATACGACAATGTCGTCCAGCTCACCGCCACCGCCTGCAAGGCACTGACCTGTGCCGGCATGCAGCGGGTGCTGCTGATGTTCGTCGATCGCAGGCAGCAGCGTCTGGTCAGCCAACAAACCAGCGGCCTGCCGCGCGAAGCCTCCAGACTGACGCTCGATTCGGATCAAAGCCAGGTCTTGCGCAGGCTGTTGGAAAAACCCGCCCTGCTACGGCTCACGCCCGACAATGTGGCGCAGTTCTCCGCCCTGCTACCGGGCGCGCTGAAGGCGCTGTTTCCCGGCGAGCATGTCCTGTTGCGTTCCGTGGGTCAGGACGGCCGGGTGGTCATGCTGGTGGTAGCCGACCAGGGCAATGTCGTGTTCAGCGAAACGGGACTGCAAGCATTTACCAAGACCGTCCAATGCATCGAGCGCGCCCTGGCGACGTTCAGCAAACGCGGCCGTTAATATTTTCGCTAGACTGGCCCCTTTCCGACAACCCGAGACCTGCCGTGTCCGCCTTTGCAAACCTGCCTCTGGTAATCGAACCGGTCGACCTGGCCGAACGTTTGAACGCCCCCGAGCTGATCCTGGTCGACCTAACCAGCGCGAGCCGCTACGCCGAAGGCCACATTCCCGGCGCGCGATTCGTCGATCCCAAGCGGACCCAGCTCGGCCTGCCGCCCGCACCGGGAAAGCTGCCTGAGAAAGCCCAGCTCGAAGCGCTTTTCGGCGCGCTGGGGCATCGCCGCGATGCGGTCTATGTCGTCTATGACGACGAGGGCGGCGGTTGGGCAGGCCGCTTCATCTGGCTCCTGGACGTCATCGGCCATCACCACTACCACTACCTGAACGGCGGGTTGCACGCCTGGCTGGCCGAGCAGCGCCCGCTATCGCAAGAGGTTCCAGACGCTGCGGGCGAAACCGTTGCGCTCGAACTCGACGAAACCCCGTGCGCGACGCGTGAATACATCGAGAGCCGGCTCGGCGCTTCGGACCTGGTCGTTTGGGATGCGCGCTCGCCGGAAGAGTACCGCGGCGAGAAGGTACTGGCGGCACGCGGCGGGCATATTCCCGGCGCGGTCAACCTCGAATGGACCGCAGCGATGGACCCGTCCCGCGCCCTGCGTATTCGCGAAGACATCGCCGAGCGGCTGGTCGCGCTCGGCATCACGGCCGACAAGGAAATCGTCACCCACTGCCAGACGCACCACCGCTCCGGCTTCACTTACCTTCTGGCCAAAGCCCTGGGCTATCCAACGGTCAAGGGATATCCAGGCTCCTGGGGCGAATGGGGCAACCTGCCCGACACCCCGATTCAGCAATGAAAAGGTCATCCATGAAAGATCGCTTGTTCGTATTCAGTCAGTACCTGCTCCCGCATCACCTGATCTCGCGTCTGGCCGGCTGCCTCGCCGAGTGCCGCCTGCCGTGGGTGAAGAACACCTTCATCAAGTGGTTCGTGCGGCATTTTCAAGTGGACATGCGCGAGGCGCAGATCGAAGAACCGACGGCTTACGAACACTTCAATGCCTTCTTCACCCGCGCCTTGAAAGACGGCGCGCGCCCACTGGACCCGACGCCCGGCGCGATCCTCAACCCTTGCGATGGCGCCATCAGCCAGCTCGGCAAGATCGAGCAGGGCCGGATCTTCCAGGCCAAGGGCCACAGCTACAGCGTGATGGAGCTGCTCGGCGGCGACCATGAGCGCGCCGCACCCTTCATGGGTGGCGATTTCGCCACCGTGTACCTGTCGCCCAAGGATTACCATCGCGTGCACATGCCGCTGTCCGGCACCCTGCGCGAGATGGTCTACGTACCGGGGCGCATCTTCTCGGTGAACACCGTCACCGCCGAAGGCGTGCCGGAGCTGTTCGCCCGCAACGAGCGCGTAGTCTGCCTGTTCGATACCGAGCGCGGCCCGATGGCCATGGTGCTGGTCGGTGCGATGATCGTCGCCAGCATCGAAACCGTATGGGCTGGCCTGGTAACGCCGCCCAAGCGCACCCTCAAAACCACCCGTTACGACGAAGCGGCACGTGCGCCGATTCATCTGGAAAAAGGCGCGGAAATGGGCCGTTTCAAATTAGGCTCCACGGTAATTCTGCTGTTCGGACCGGATCAGGTCAGTTGGGCCGAACAGCTAACGGCACTGACGCCGGTGTGCATGGGTGAAGGCCTGGGGCAGGCCAAGCCAGTCCCGCCAGTCGTTGCACCAGTGGATGATTTCACGCAGCCATAGGGTTTGTTGACGTCTCGTTCGCGGCCGCGCCTCAACCAATGGTCGGGTGCGGCTAGCCAACGTCTTCGTGTCCGCTATGATGTCCGCCAACGATTGCATTGCGCCATCACACGTGGCACATCTTGATGTCACTGCCGGACCCAGGCATCGCGTGGGGCGCTTGCTACGGAGTTCATCGTTTGAGTAACCAGAGTCAGCCATCACTGTTGCGTATCCCGACGCCGGATTGCCAGGGGCTGTCTTTCTGCGAACCCAGCATAGGCGGCATCAAGCGCTGGCTTTCCGGCCTGCCCAAGGGAAACCTGGGTGAAACCGCGCGTCAGCTGTATCAGGCCACTCAGGAACTCAACCGGTTTCGCACCACCGCTCAGGGCCGTCTGCAACTGCTCGAACTGTTGCGACCGGAAATCCATCTGATCTGCAAGGCCCTGGAACGCTACTTCGTCAACCAGCCGATCGTTCTCAGCGAACAGCCGCGCAAGGTCGCCAGCCTGTGCCAGGCGCTGCAGAACCATCTTGCCACCGGTTACAAGCTGATTTCCGTCGAGCTGGCTTCGCAGAGCGGACGCGAACCGCAGCAATTGCTCACCATTGCCCTACAGCGCGCGATCCGCAGCCTCAGCGCGATGCTGGTTCGCTCGACGCAGCTGTACAGCCCGACGCCCGACGGGCTATGGCTCGAACTCCACCAGCTGTACGCCATCGCCACCACGCACGGCGTGCACCGCACCCTCGTGCGTGACGAACTCGGTTATCGCGTCAAGGGCCTGAGCATCGAACAGAGCTACATCGTCGCCCTGATGATCGGCAGTGCCCGCTGCAACCAGATGCGTCAACAGCACATCGTCCAACTGGCCGAGGTGCTGGAACCCTGGAGCGCGCTGGTTCGCCTGCAGTCCGGACAAAGTCCGTCGAGTCTGTTCTGCCTGTCTTCGCGCATCGATCACCCGCCGCGCTATCGATCGCTGTTTGCCGCCGAAGAACGGCCAAACCTGCTGGGCATCGACCCGCACGGCCTGGTCAGTGCCATCCAGCTGCATCTGCAAACACCGTCGCAGCCGCGCGCGAACGGCGCGCTCGAAGTGCCTGAAGGCCTGAGCACCGACCTCATGCAGCACCTGTGCGCCGCCTGGGGGGATATCTCCGAGCGCAGTTTTCAACGCACCCCGGCGCAAGGCCAGATGAAGCTGTGCATCGGCATGAGCGCGCTACATTACTACCTGGCGGGGCAACGGTCGTTCGCCGATCTGTTGAAGCGCCCCGAAGCCGCTCAGTCAGCCACGTACAAACTGAACAACGCGGCGCCCGACGTCTGGTCCGTCGCGTTCGACGCGCAGGTGATCAACGAGGACGGCATCCTGCCGAGCGATCAGATCGAGTTCGTCCGTCCCGTCCTGCCCAAGACCACTGCGCCTGCGGCGGCCGAGGCGAAACCCGAGACACCACCCGCGGACGCCTCCTACCCGACGTTCGAGGTACAGCAGGTCGACCACAGCCCTGGCGGCTACTGCCTGTCCTGGCCGGGCGAGGTGCCGACGCAACTTCAAGCGGGCGAATTGCTCGGCCTGCAGGATGCGGCCAGCCAGACCTGGAGCGTTGCGGTAGTGCGCTGGATCCGCCAGGTCCGCGGACAAGGACCGCAGATGGGCGTTGAGCTCGTTGCGCCGCACGCCCAGCCTTGCGGTCTGCGCCTGCTGCGCAAGACCGAGCATGGCAGCGAATATCTGCGCGCCCTGCTGCTACCGGAAATAAGCGTAATTTCCCGCCCGGCAACGCTCATCGTGCCGCGCCTGCCGTTTCAGGAAGGGCAGAAGGTGCAGATCAACCAGAATGGCGATGAAGAGCGCGCCCTTCTCTGCCGTCGCCAGACAGGCACCAGCAGTTTCAACCAGTTCGAATTCCAGCGAGTCAGCCTGGGAACCACCGCCCAGGAGAAGCCGATCACAGCCAAGACAACCCAGGCTGCGCCACGGGGTGAAGATTTTGACTCACTCTGGAACACGCTGTAGATTGCGGCTCATCGATTTCTAGCCCCCACGCCCCGTCTACGGCGCGTTCCAAAGCTGCTGCCATGGCCCCGCAAAAGAAAACCATCCGCCTGCTGATCCTCGAGGACTCGCAGAACGAAGCCGAGCGACTGGTTAGCCTGTTTCGCAACGCGGGCCAGGCGACACGCGTGCACCGACTCACTTCCGGCGAAGACCTTGCCGACGCGCTGCAGCAGACCTGGGATCTGCTGATCAATGCGCCGACCAGCGTCAATCTCGACCCCGCCGAAGCCATAAGCGCCATCCGCAAGCAAGCCAAAGACATTCCGGTCATCCAGTTGATCGACGGTAACGATGCCGACGCGATCACCGAAGCCCTCGCGCTGGGTGCGCAAGGCGCGCTGCCGCAGGGTGAGGACGAGTGGCTGATCCTGATCGCCAAACGCGAACTGGCGAACCTCGAAGAACGCCGCGCACGCCGCTCCGCGGAGCTGGCACTGCGTGAAGCCGAGAAGCGCTGCCAGCTGTTGCTCGACAGCTCGGTGGACGCCATCGCCTACGTCCACGACGGCATGCACATCTATGCCAACCGTGCCTACCTTGAACTGTTCGGCTACGAAGACGTGGACGAACTCGAAGGCATGCCGATGATCGACCTGATCGCCTCCTGCGATCAGGGCGAATTCAAAGGCTTCCTGAAGAACTATCAAAGCCTGCAAGGCAGCGCCGAACTGGTGTGTGGCGGCATTCGCGCCGATGGCGGCAACTTCAAGGCGCGCATGCATTTTTCACCGGCCAGCTATGACGGTGAACCCTGCATCCAAGTCGTTATCCGTGCCGCAAACGACAACGCCGAGCTGGAAAAGCTGCGCGAGATCAGCAGCCAGGACCTGGTGACGGGGCTATACAACCGCAACCATTTCCTCGGATCGCTGGACGCGGCCATCGAGCGCGCAGTGAACGCCGGCCAACGCTCGAGCCTCGCCTACATTCGCGTCGATCGCTTCGCCAGCTTGCAAGCCGAAATCGGCCTGGGCGACTCGGACCGCCTGCTGGCCGAGCTGGCCCAGCTGCTACGCGCGCAATTCAAGGAGACCGCCGAACTGGCGCGCTTCGGTGACGATGCGTTCGCGGTGTTAGCACCCGAGACCACGCCGCAGCAACTCGAGCAACCGCTGACCCGATTGCTGCGCAAGGTCGAGGGGCATCTGTTCGATATCGGCGGTCGCACTGTGCAGACCAGCCTCAGCATCGGTGCCGCCGCGCTCGATGAGCAGACAGCCAAGGCTCGAGACGTGATCGACCGAGCCCATCGATGCGCCGAAGAGCTCACCGATGGCAATGCGCTGAATATCTACAACCCGGCCGACGAACTGGCTGCCGCCGCCAGCCGCGGCAATGTGCTGGCGATGCTGCAGCAGGCGCTGGAAAAGAACAGCTTCCGGCTGCTGTTCCAGCCGATCATCAGCCTGCGTGGTGACAGCCACGAGCATTACGAGGTCCTGCTGCGCCTGCTCGACCCGCAGGGCGTCGAAGTGCCGCCTGCAGAATTTCTCGGGGCAGCGAAAGAAGCAGGTCTGGCCACCCGGATCGACCGCTGGGTACTACTCAACTCCATCAAACTGCTCGCCGAGCATCGCAGCAAAGGCCACAGCACCCGGCTGTTCGTCCACCTGTCGAGCGCCAGCTTGCAAGATCCGACGCTGCTCAACTGGCTCGGAGTTGCGCTCAAGGCATCGCGCCTGCCAGCTGACTCGCTGGTCTTCCAGCTCGACGAAAGCGACGCTGTGGCCTACCTGAAACAGGCAAAGGCGCTCAACCAGGGTTTGATTGGACTGGGCTGCCGCATCGCCCTGAACCAGTTCGGCTGCGCGTTGAACCCCTTCAACACGCTCAAGCACCTCGATGCCGAATTCGTGAAGATCGACGGCTCCTACACTCTGGATCTGAGCCGCCAGGAAAACCAGGAAGCACTCAAGCAGCTGCTGGCCGACCTTCACGAACAGAACAAACAGACCATCGTCCCCTTCGTCGACAGCGCCACCGTGCTGGCCACACTGTGGCAGGCCGGCGTCGGCTACATTCAGGGGCAGTATCTGCAAGGCCCGAGCCAGTCAATGGATTACGACTTCTCTTCGGACGAAGAATAAGCGCAAGCTGGTAGCAATCAGTGCCAGCCCTTTATCGGGCTCCGCCACTTTTCCTTTATCCTCCGCGCGACAGGAGGGCTACATGCAGATATACAAAGTCGGCGGAGCGGTGCGTGATCGGTTGCTGGGGCGGCCAGTAACCGAGGTGGATTGGGTGGTGGTCGGCTCCAGCGCCGAGGAAATGCAAGCCAAAGGCTTTCGCCCGGTGGGCGCGGACTTCCCGGTTTTCCTTCATCCGGCTACCGGCGAGGAATACGCGCTGGCCCGCACCGAGCGCAAGAGCGGCCGGGGCTACGGCGGCTTCACTTTTTATGCGAGCCCCGACGTCACGCTGGAAGAAGACCTGACCCGCCGGGACCTGACCATCAACGCCATGGCCGAGGACGAGCAAGGCCAGCTGATCGACCCCTACGGCGGTCAGTCCGATCTGGCGGCGCGTCAGCTCCGACACGTATCCCCCGCCTTCGCCGAAGACCCGTTAAGGGTATTGCGTGTGGCCCGCTTTGCTGCGCGCTATGCCGATCTCGGTTTCAGCGTTGCCTCCGAAACGCAGGCACTGATGCGCCAGCTTGCCGAGTCGGGCGAGCTTCAGGCGCTAACACCAGAGCGCAGCTGGAAAGAGATTTCGCGCGCCCTGATGGAGCCCCGCCCTGACGTGTTCGTGCAGGTCTTGCACGACTGCGGCGCGCTGAAGGAGTTGTTCCCAGAAATCGAACCGCTGTTCAACATGCCACAACCGGACACTCGGTCTACCGCCAGCGAGCATCTGCTCAAGGTGATGCGCCAGTGCGCGATTGAGCAGCAACCGCTGTCGGTGCGCTGGGCTTGTCTGCTACAGCATCTGGGGCAGCCGGCTACGCCGAGTGATGCTGCATCGGCGCCCTTCAAACAGGGGTTGCGGCGGATCGAAGCCGTCAACAACCGCTATAAGGTGCCGCGAGATTGCCAGGAAATGGCCATGCTGGCGGGTGAGTTTCTCCGGTTTAGTCACGCCGCGATGGCGCTTTCGGCGCCCATGCTGTTCGAACTGCTACAGCACTTCGACATCTACCGCCGACCGGAGCGCTTCGAGCGGTTCCTCGCCGCCTGCGAAATGGACGCGCGGGCCCGCACTGATTTCGAAACCTACGGCTATCCCCAAGCCGATTACTTGCGTGGCGTCGCCGAGTCCGCCCGAGCGGTGCAGGTGAAGCCATTGATCGAGCGGGGCTACAAAGGCGCAGAGCTGGGCGAAGCACTCAAGCTCGAACGGCTAGAAGCGGTCCGGCAGTATTGCCACAAGCACCACGGCCATTCCAACTGACTCATCCGTCGGTGTAGATGGGGCGATTGCGCATACTTCGGTGCGCTGTCAGGGCGTCGCGCAGGCCTGCAGCAGAGCGAGCGGCGTCAGTTCCATTCCTTTCCACTGAAAAGCCACCGGCCAGAGCTTTTGATCGATCGTCGAATCGCGCCAAAGCTCGGCAAAACTGCGCTCTGCGATTGGATGCCGAACATCCGGCGCCAGCAGTGACAACGGCCAGAGCACGAAGGCATTTTTCAAAGTCTCCGGGCGCGGCAGTTCCAGCCCGTGAAAATTGCCGACCAGATCGCCGAACAGCAATACGTCAATATCCAGCGGCAGGCCTTTGCGATCCGGCGCGTAGCGACCATTGTCCGCCTCGATGAACTTGAGCCGACGATCCAGCTCCATCAACGGCAGCTCGGTAGTCCCGGAAACGACCAGATTGTAGAAGTTGTCGCCCTTGTACCCCACCGCCAGGCTTTCGAAGACAGGCGAACAGCGCAGGCCGCCAAGCAATGGCTCCAGCGCATCAAGACCGGCGGTCAGGTTCTGTTCACGTCTGTGGTTGCTGCCCAGCCCGAGCAGTACGCGAGTCAGCGACATCCGCGTTCGATCTCCACACCCAGCGCCGATGCGCGGGTATTGACCCCCGGCTTGGTAACCCGCAGCCGCAGCCAGGGGATGCCGAACTGGTTCATCAGACTGGAGGCCAGCCGCTCGGCGAAGGTTTCGACCAGCTCGAAGCGAGAAGCCTGTGCGAAGCGATCAATGGCGGCGGACACTTCGGCGTAATCGAGCGCCTTTTCCAGCTCGTCATTCTTTGCGGCGGGGCGAATGTCCCAGCCGAGCGTCAGATCCAGACGCAAACACTGCCGAATGCCGCGCTCCCAATCGTAGGCGCCGATCAGCGTATCCACTTCCAGCCCCTCGATGAAAACTGTATCCACGCAACTCTCTCCCACCGCACGACAATTGCAGTGCGCATCGTTAGACTCAGGAGCTCCCTGCCCCGGATGGATGTCATGTTCTGGCAACTGATACTGCTCGCCTATCTGACCGGCTCGCTATCGTTCGCCATTCTACTCAGTCGCCTGGCGGGTGCCCCCGATCCGCGTGCCGGCGGCTCCGGCAATCCCGGCGCCACCAATATGCTGAGGCTTGCCGGCAGACGCCTGGCGATCAGCACCTTGATCGGCGATCTGCTCAAGGGCCTGCTGCCGGTGTTGCTCGCTGCAGCGTTGGGCCTGTCCATCCAGCAACAAGCCTGGATTGCGCTCGCAGCGGTGTTGGGTCATCTGTATCCACTGTACTTCCGCTTTCATGGCGGCAAGGGCGTGGCTACCGCCGCCGGCGCCCTGCTCGGGCTCCACCCACCGACTGCATTGCTCGCGCTGATCATCTGGTTGGTGGTATTCAAAACGACTCGCACCAGCTCACTGGCCGCACTAGCCGCATTACCGCTCTGCCTGCCCTTTCTGGCTTGGCAACAGCCTGGCGCGCTCTGGCCCATGGCGGTACTGGCCGCGCTTATCGTCTGGCGTCACCGAAACAATTTACGCGACCTGTTCGCCGGCACGGAGCGGCATTTCTAGACGGCTTCCGCGTCATACGGCCGGCAGCGTCTCCATAGGCCAGCGCGCCTGAACCGAGATTTGCGGCCCGTCCTGCTGACCTGCCAGCAATCGCTGGCAACCGGCGTACGCGATCATAGCGCCGTTATCGGTACAGAAACGTGGTCGCGCATAGAACACTTGCCCTTTCAACCCATCGAGCATGGCTTCGAGACTCTTGCGCAGCGCTAGATTGGCACTCACGCCACCGGCAATCACCAGGCTCTTGAGCCCTGTCTGCTTCAAGGCACGCTGGCATTTGATGGTCAGTGTCTCGACGACGGCCTGCTGAAAGGCCAGCGCGATATCGCAGCGGGTCTGCTCGCCATCGTCACCAGCGCTGCGGCATTGCTGCCATGTGGTGAGGGTGGAGGTCTTGAGACCGCTGAAACTGAAATCCAGCCCAGGCCGATCGGTCATCGGCCGTGGGAAGGTGAAGCGGCCCGGCATCCCGCGCTCGGCCAGCGCCGCGATCTCCGGACCACCGGGGTAGCGCAAGCCCATCAGCTTGGCCGTCTTGTCGAATGCCTCGCCAGCGGCATCGTCCACCGACTCGCCAAGCAGTTCATAACGGCCAATACCGTCGACACGAACCAGCTGCGTATGACCACCGGACACCAGCAATGCGACGAAGGGGAACGCCGGCGGATGCGCTTCGAGCATGGGCGCCAACAGATGACCTTCCATATGATGCACGCCGACTGCCGGCACGCCCCAGGCAAAGGCCATCGCCTGAGCACAGGATGCGCCCACCAGCAACGCACCGACCAGGCCGGGGCCAGCTGTGTAGGCAATCGCATCGATCTGGCTCGAATCGCGCCCGGCCTCACCGAGCACCTGACGGATTAGCGGCAGCATGCGCTTTACGTGATCACGCGAAGCCAGCTCCGGCACCACCCCGCCATAGACGCGATGCAGGTCGATCTGGCTGAACAGGGCATCGGCCAGCAGGCCGTGCTCGCTGTCGTACAGCGCGACGCCGGTCTCGTCGCATGAAGTTTCCAGCCCCAGCACCAGCATGGGTACAACCTTCAGAGA
Organism: Pseudomonas sp.; assembly: GCA_031988485.1. Taxonomy (GTDB): domain Bacteria; phylum Pseudomonadota; class Gammaproteobacteria; order Pseudomonadales; family Pseudomonadaceae; genus Stutzerimonas. Next base: position 224,001 of record DALZYJ010000003.1, on the reverse strand, counting down.
AGCGAATGAAGCCGTGCATATTAATCGCCGCGACCTTCGACCGACCAGCGCTTTTCGCTCAGCGGGCTTTGCATTCCCCGCGACAAGGCGTTAACATCCGCAACCCTTAAAACCAGCGTGCTCGCGAACATTTGCCGAAGCGCGTTGTAACCGGTAAACAAGTGAAGGTACGTCCTGGATGCCCAACGTTAAAGTTAAAGAGAACGAACCATTCGACGTAGCTCTGCGTCGCTTCAAGCGTTCTTGCGAAAAAGCCGGTGTTCTGGCTGAAGTCCGCAGCCGTGAGTTCTACGAGAAGCCCACTGCCGAGCGCAAGCGTAAAGCTGCTGCCGCAGTCAAGCGTCACGCCAAGAAAGTGCAGCGCGAACAGCGCCGCAGCGTTCGCCTGTACTGATCCAGTACAGCTGACGTTGCATCAAGCCCGGCCTATGCCGGGCTTTGCATTGAAAGAGACTCCGCTTCGCCAGCTGGCGAATGGTCGGAGTTTTTTTCATTCCGGCCCGAACACTGCGAGCGTATTCTCATACCCCTATGGCCGGCCTGATTCCCCAATCCTTCATCGACGATTTGCTGAACCGCTCCGACATCGTCGAAGTGGTGAGCTCGCGTATCCAGCTGAAAAAAGCCGGCAAAAACTACACCGCCTGCTGCCCGTTTCACAAGGAAAAGACCCCGTCATTCAGCGTCAGCCCCGATAAACAGTTCTATTACTGCTTCGGCTGCGGCGCAGGCGGCAACGCGCTCGGCTTTGTCATGGATCACGACAGCCTGGAATTTCCTCAGGCCGTCGAGGAGCTGGCCAAGCGTGCTGGCATGGAAGTGCATCGCGAAGAAAGCGGCCCCGGGCGCAAACCGCGTCAGCCGGTGGATTCGCCGCTCTATCCGCTACTGGATGCCGCCGCCGAGTATTACCGTCAGGCACTCAAGGGACACCCAGCCCGCAAGGCCGCAGTGGAGTACCTCAAGGGCCGCGGCCTGTCTGGCGTCATCGCCCGGGATTTCGGTCTCGGCTTCGCACCACCCGGCTGGGACAACCTGATGAAGCACCTGGGCGGCGACGCCCTGCAGCAAAAGGCGATGATCGACGCCGGCCTGCTGATCGAAAACGCAGAAACCGGAAGAAGCTACGACCGCTTCCGCGACCGCGTGATGTTTCCCATCCGCGACAGCCGAGGACGCATCATTGCCTTTGGCGGACGGGTGCTTGGCGACGACAAACCGAAATACCTGAACTCGCCGGAAACACCGGTCTTCCACAAGGGCCAGGAGCTCTATGGGCTCTTCGAGGCCCGCAAGGCCAACCGCGACCTGGACGAAATCATGGTCGTCGAAGGCTACATGGACGTGATCGCACTGGCCCAGCAAGGGCTGCGCAACGCCGTCGCCACACTTGGCACTGCCACCAGCGACGAACACCTCAAGCGGCTGTTCCGCATCGTCCCCAGCGTGCTGTTCTGCTTCGACGGCGACGCGGCGGGCCGCAAGGCGGCATGGCGAGCACTGGAGTCGGCTTTGCCGAACCTGCAGGATGGCCGCCGCGCGCGCTTTCTGTTCCTGCCCGAAGGCGAAGACCCGGACACCTTGGTGCGCCGCGAAGGCACCGATGCCTTCATGGCCCGAATACAGCAACAAGCCCAACCATTGGCTGATTACTTTTTCCAGCAACTCAGCGAAGAAGCAGACCCACGCTCACTGGAAGGCAAGGCCCACCTGGCCACACTAGCGGCGCCACTTATCGAAAAGATACCGGGCACCAACCTGCGCGCCCTGATGCGCCAGCGCCTCGGCGAGATCACCGGACTGCATAGCGAAGCACTTCAGCAGATGAGTGCCGCATCACCGAGTGCAGCCGCGGAATACAACGACAGCATCTATTACGACACCAGCACCGGACATGACGAAGGCGACTACTACATACCGCCCGAGCCGGCCCAACCAAAACGCAACGGCAAGAAAGAATGGAAGAAAGACTGGAAAAAACCCGGTCAACGACCAGACTTCAAAGCGCGAGCACCCAGAGCGCCCGCCACCGTGGAGCCGCCAACGCTGACCACACTGCGCACGTTGCTGCATCATCCTGAGCTCGCCCAGAAAGTCGAAGACGTGAGTCATTTCGCCGCAGAAGACGATACTTATGCTCAGCTGCTCGTCGCACTTCTCGGCACGCTGCAGAAGAACCCCAAGCTACGCAGCCTGCAACTGATCGCGCGTTGGCATGGAACCGACCAAGGGCGCCTTTTGCGCGCACTTGCAGAGAAAGAATGGCTGATCTCGGCCGATAACCTTGAACAACAGTTTTTCGACACCATTAACACCTTGGCCGCCAGGCAACGTGAGCGCAGCCTCGAATCGCTGCTCCGCAAAGCTCGCCAGGGTGAACTCAGCGCAGAGGAGAAAGATCAACTGCGCAACCTGCTAAATCGCAACGCAGCACCCGCTAAAGGGCTCCTCTAAAACGTAGGCAAGGCAGGCAAGACAAGGAAAAAACAGTCGAGGATGCGGAGTTTAGTGGTCTAAATGAGCACTCCGAGCCTGTTTTTAACGCAGTACTGCCAACACAGGTAGTTTTTAGAGGCGCCCTCAATCGACCTCAACTGGCGTGTGAGGTCCCTGCTCGGCTATAATGCTCAGCTTGTTTTCAACCCGCCAGAACCGTCAGTGGATAGGGTTATATGTCCGGAAAAGCGCAACAGCAGTCTCGCCTCAAAGAATTGATCCAGCGTGGTCGTGAGCAGGGTTACCTGACTTACGCCGAGGTCAATGACCACCTACCGGAGGATATTTCCGATCCGGAGCAGGTGGAAGACATCATTCGCATGATCAACGACATGGGTATCAATGTATTCGAGGTTGCCCCGGATGCCGATGCCCTGTTGCTGGCCGAAGCCGATACCGATGAAGCCGCCGCCGAAGAGGCCGCCGCGGCTCTCGCGGCTGTGGAAACGGATATTGGTCGCACTACCGACCCTGTGCGCATGTACATGCGTGAAATGGGCACCGTCGAACTGCTGACCCGCGAAGGCGAAATCGAAATCGCCAAACGCATCGAGGAAGGCATTCGCGAAGTCATGAGCGCCATTGCCCATTTCCCGGGTACCGTAGACAGCATTCTCGCCGACTATGAGCGCGTCACCACCGAAGGCGGCCGCCTGTCCGACATCCTCAGTGGTTATATCGACCCTGACGACGACGGCGCCGCTGGCCCGCAGGAAGAAGTCGAGCCCGTCGCGCCGCAAGCCACCGCCAAACCGGCCGGTGACGACAAGGATGACGAGGACGAAGATGACTCCGATAGCGAAGAGGAAGAAGGGGATGGCGGTCCGGACCCGGAAGTCGCCCGCGTTCGCTTCGGCGCCGTCGCCGAGCAGTTGGACGCCGCCAAGAAGGCCCTGAAGAAGCATGGCCGTGGCAGCCAGCAGGCAACCGATGCCTTGCAAGAACTGGCCACGCTGTTCATGCCGATCAAGCTGATCCCCAAGCAGTACGATGCGCTGGTCTTGCGTGTGCGCGACGCCCTGAGCCAGATCCGTGCCCAGGAACGCGCCATCATGCAGATCTGTGTGCGTGATGCTCGCATGCCGCGCGCCGATTTCCTGCGTCAGTTCCCCAGCCACGAGACCGACCTTGACTGGGCCGATCAACTGGCAGGCGGCAAGAGCAAATATGCCGAAGCCATTGCCGCACGCAAGGAAGACATCCAGCGCTGCCAGCAGAAGCTGATCGCCCTGGAAGAAGAATGCGTGCTGGCCATTGCTGACATCAAGGACATCAACCGCCGCATGTCCATCGGCGAGGCCAAGGCTCGCCGGGCGAAGAAAGAGATGGTCGAGGCTAACCTGCGCCTGGTCATCTCCATCGCCAAGAAATACACCAACCGCGGCTTGCAATTTCTCGATCTGATTCAGGAAGGCAACATCGGCCTGATGAAGGCGGTGGACAAGTTCGAATACCGCCGCGGCTACAAGTTCTCGACCTACGCCACCTGGTGGATTCGCCAGGCGATCACTCGCTCCATTGCTGACCAGGCGCGGACCATCCGTATCCCGGTGCACATGATCGAGACGATCAACAAGCTCAACCGCATCTCCCGCCAGATGTTGCAGGAAATGGGCCGCGAGCCCACGCCTGAGGAGCTTGGCGAACGCATGGAAATGCCCGAGGACAAGATCCGCAAGGTCTTAAAGATCGCCAAAGAGCCGATCTCCATGGAAACACCGATCGGCGACGACGAAGACTCGCACCTGGGCGACTTCATTGAAGACTCCGCCATGCAATCGCCGATCGACGTGGCGACCGTGGAAAGCCTCAAGGAAGCCACTCGCGAAGTTCTCTCCGGCCTCACCGCACGGGAAGCTAAGGTGCTGCGCATGCGCTTCGGCATCGACATGAACACCGACCACACCCTTGAGGAAGTCGGCAAGCAGTTCGACGTCACCCGCGAGCGGATCCGCCAGATCGAAGCCAAGGCACTGCGCAAGCTACGCCACCCGACGAGAAGCGAGCACCTGCGCTCCTTCCTCGACGAGTAACCAGAACCCCCGGCCCGCGCCGGGGTTTTGCTTTCAAGGCCTGACAAAAAACGACATGCAATCAGCTTCGCTTGGCGCACCCGCACACCGCCGGTATAATCCGCCGGCCTCTGAGGGCCTATAGCTCAGTTGGTTAGAGCAGAGGACTCATAATCCTTTGGTCCACGGTTCGAGTCCGTGTGGGCCCACCACCTTTAAAGCCGCGCACTGCGCGGCTTTTTCTTGCGCGGTAGGAAAGCAGCTCAGCTAGTCCTATGTTCCCAAGGCACAAGTTCAGTACAGGCCGGTTCGCCTGTACACCTTGGAGCACGCTAGAGGTGGCCACAATCGTCAAATCACGAGCTCACGAAGAACTCTTAACGCCCGCAGCTATTGAATAAGCGAACCTAACCAAAGCCAGAAAGCAACTGCGCCCAGCTACGCAGATTTACCCTAGGCCATGCCGCTCCGTTAGAATCCTTGCCCTTCTCGTAGTCGGAGCAATACCGTGATGGAACACCTGGACAATTTCCTCAACCGAGAATGAAGGGGTGTAAGGCTGGCTTAGGCTCCCAGTCCCGACTGTTCACCATGCAGTTACCGAGTAGCGCTGTGATGATTATTGGCGAGCACCTAGTACGGCTGTTCGCTCTTTGGCCCGGCTGTTCTGGAGTGCCGCAACGCTGGTGCTCCGCTGGTTCTGGCCGCTGGTTCAGGTAACGCCCCGCTTGCCCTGAGTTATTGATTCCGCGGTCGTTTGATTCCATGCTCGTGGCATTTCAGCCAATAACAAGGAATGCGCGATGAAACCGGAAACCCTGGCCATCCATGCCGGCTACAGCCCCGATCCGACTACCAAGGCCGTGGCGGTACCGATCTACCAGACCACCTCCTACGCTTTCGACGACACCCAGCATGGTGCCGACCTGTTCGATCTGAAGGTTGCCGGCAACATCTATACGCGCATCATGAACCCCACAAACGACGTGCTGGAGCAACGTGTCGCGGCGCTGGAAGGCGGCGTTGCGGCGCTGGCGGTGGCGTCCGGCATGGCCGCTGTGACCTACGCCATCCAGACGGTGGCCGGGGTCGGTGACAACATCGTTTCGGTGGCCAAGCTCTACGGCGGTACCTACAACCTGTTCGCCCACACCCTGCCGCGCTTCGGCATCGAGGTGCGCTTCGCCGCCCATGACGACATCGCCGCGCTGGAGGCTTTGATCGACGGGAACACCAAGGCCGTATTCTGCGAATCCATCGGCAATCCTGCCGGCAATATCATCGACCTGCAGGCGCTGGCCGATGCCGCCCATCGCCATGGCGTACCGCTGATCGTCGACAACACCGTGGCCACGCCGATTCTCTGCCGACCGTTCGAACATGGCGCAGATGTGGTGGTGCACTCGCTGACCAAATACATCGGTGGCCATGGCACCAGCATCGGCGGCATCGTGGTGGACTCCGGCAAGTTCCCATGGGCCGATAACAAGGAACGCTTCCCGCTGCTCAACACGCCGGATCCGTCCTACCACGGCGTCACCTACACCGAAGCCTTCGGCCCCGCAGCATTCATCGGCCGCTGCCGTGTCGTGCCGCTGCGCAATACCGGCGCGGCGCTGTCGCCGTTCAACGCCTTCCTGATTTTGCAGGGTTTGGAAACGCTTGCGCTGCGTATGGAGCGTCACTGCGAGAACGCGCTGAAGGTCGCAACTTACCTGCAGTCGCATCCGCAGGTCGCCTGGGTGAAGTACGCCGGGCTGCCGGATCATCCCGAGCACGAGCTGGCGCTGCGCTACACCAAGGGCAAACCCGCCTCGATACTGTCGTTCGGCATCAAGGGCGGCTTCGATGCCGGCGCGCGTTTCATCGATGCCCTCAACCTAGTGGTCCGCCTGGTGAACATCGGCGATGCCAAGTCCCTGGCCTGTCACCCCGCCTCGACCACACACCGCCAGCTCAGCGATGAGGAACTGGAGAAAGCCGGCGTGCCGCGGGACATGGTGCGGCTGTCGATCGGCATCGAGCATATCGACGACATCCTTGCCGACCTGGAACAGGCGTTGGCGGCCTCGAAGGGCTAACAGATCGCAGGGCTTCATTCGCAGAGGTTGGCGAATGAAGCCCCACTCGCAAGCAGTGCCCGCTCGCGCGTGTCGCGCGGCCTGATACCCTCCATGCATTGCCATCTATAGAAAAGCATCCCAGGAGCACGCTCATGACCGATTCGCTCGTCGTCCCCTGCGCGCACTGCGCCGGGCTCAACCGCATCCCCGCCGACCGCCTTGAGCAGCACCCACGCTGCGGACGCTGCAAAGCCGAGGTGCTGGTAACCAAGCCCTTCGAGGTGAACCAGGGCAGCTTCGCCAATCAGACGAAAGGCGACCTGCCACTACTACTGGATGTCTGGGCCAGCTGGTGCGGGCCGTGCCGCAGTTTCGCGCCGGTGTTCGAGCAGGCGGCTGCGCAGTTGCAGTGGCGCTGTCGGTTGGCCAAGCTGGACAGCGAGGCCAATCCGCAATTGTCGACGCAGCTCGGCATTCGCTCGATTCCAAGCCTGATCCTGTTCAAGGGCGGGCGCGAAATTGCCCGCCAGAGCGGTGCTTTACCGCTGCCCCAGTTGCTGGCGTGGCTCAAGCAGCAAGGTGTGCAATGAGGCAAAAAAAGGCGCCGAGCAGCCCGCGCGGCCCGTTAGCGTGAATTGGCTACGCACTTGGAAATCTGCAACAGACAACACACTTTGCAGCTTGGTTCCCAGCGGAGGCTGTACCTCTCATCTGGATATCGCACGCAATGTTTGCCTCAGTCCCACCTCGATTGGATAATGCCGCCACTTTCACGGCGGACATTTACCGATAGTCGCTGTACAGGGACGTCGACACGCCAACAACAAGGCTCGCGGACGAGCCGGTGAGTTCTCGCGTGATTCAATTCGATATCGATCAATGGCAGGCCTGGGCTCCGGGCCTGGCAAGCGCTGATGACTGGGCGATTTGGGCCCGGAATCCGCGTGACCTCGACAGCAGCGAGGCACAACCGGATGTGAGCTTCCTGCCGGCCATGCAACGGCGTCGGCTGAGCCGTCTGGCGCGCATGGTATTTGCCGTGGCCACGCCGCTGGCTACCGAACGGATGCCACTGGTTTATGCCTCCCGTCACGGGGAAACCGCGCGCACCTTTTCCATCCTTGATGACCTCGCGCGCGACGAAGCCCTTTCGCCGACTCAGTTCAGCCTGTCGGTGCATAACGCGATCATCGGTCTGTGGTCGATCCAGCAGCGCGACACCAGCGAAATGACCGCGCTCGCCGCAGAAGGCGATGGTCTGGAGCATGCCGTGCTCGAAGCGGCCATGCTGCTCGCCGAGGGTGCTCCGGCCGTTCTGGTGGTGATTGCCGAAGACCAGGCGCCGGACGTCTATGGTCCCTGGATCGAGGATGTCAGCTTTCCTTATGCCACGGCGCTATTGCTCAAGCCCGGCCAAAGCTGGCAGCTGAGCCTGGAAACGGCCGATGAAAACAGCGCCCGGACACGGCACCCACACGCCATCGAACTGATTCGCGCATTGCTCGACGGCCGCCACACCTGCACGCACCAATGGAGCAGACGTCAATGGACCTGGCAGCGAACCCGCTGAACAAGCACCGCGACGCGCCATGGCTGTGGCGCCTGATCGCGACGGGATTGTCCTTTGCCTTGTTCGGCCTGGGCGGTCTTTGTCTGCGGCTGATCGTTTTTCCGCTGCTCGATCTGCTGCCCGGCGATGCCACAACACGTCGCCGCCGTGCGCGCCAGACCGTGAGCCGGCTGTTCTGGTTGTTCGTCCAGTTCATGTATCGCAGCGGCGTGTTGACCTATGAAGTCGAAGGCGCCGAACGCCTGGGCCGGCCCGGGCAGCTGGTGATCGCCAATCATCCTTCGCTGATCGACGTGGTGGTGCTGATCGCGCTGATCCGCGACGCCAACTGCGTGGTCAAGCAAAGCCTGTGGGACAACGCCTTCACCCGTGGTCCGATCCGCGGGGCGCAGTACATCAGCAACAACGGCAGCGCGGAGATGCTCGACGAAGCCGCCGACGCGCTGCGGCAAGGCCAGACGCTGATCATCTTCCCCGAAGGCACGCGCACCACGCCCGGCCAGGCACCGCAGTTTCATCGCGGTGCGGCGGCGATTGCCGTACGCGGCGCCCGTTTGGTGACGCCCGTGGTGATCAGCGTGACGCCCACCACACTGACCAAGGCCGAGCCTTGGTATCGCATTCCGGCAAGACGTTTTCATTTTCACTTGCGCGTCGGTGAGGACATCGACCCGCAGGCGTTTGCCGCACAAGGGGCGGCGCCCATCGCCTCGCGGCGACTCAACGACCATCTGCATCGACACTTTATAAAGGAGCTCGCACTCGATGAGCCAATTACAGCTTGAAATCAAGCAACTGATCATCGACGCCCTGGGTCTGGAAGACCTCGGCCCGGATGACATTCCGTCTGATCAGCCGCTCTTCGGCGAAGGGCTCGGGCTGGATTCGGTCGACGCGCTGGAGCTGGGTCTGGCTATCCAGAAGCGCTTCGGCATCAAGATCGACGCCGATGCAAAAGACACCCGCAAGCATTTCGCCAGTGTCGACAGCCTGGCCGCCTACGTCAGCGCCAACCGCGCCGTCGCCTAAGGAGGAGCCCAACGTGAATACCCGTGATGAAATTTTCCAGACCCTGCGCGATGCGCTGGTCGAGCTCTTCGAACTGGAGCCCGAGCGCATCACCCTCGAGGCCAACCTCTATCAGGATCTGGAGATCGACAGCATCGACGCCGTCGACCTGATCGACCACATCAAGCGCCAGACCGGTAAGAAGATTGCCGCCGATGAATTCAAATCGGTGCGTACCGTGGGCGACGTCGTCGAGGCGGTGTATCGCCTGGTGAACACGCAAACGACGTAAGCCGAACACCCAGGGAAGCAGGCGCCGACCGGCCACGAGCCGGACGATGCGTCTTCTCGCGCCAACGGACAGCATGCGATGCACGTATCCGCTCGAACAGGCAAGGCGAACGCCAGCCGGCTGATTGGTCTCGGCCTGCTACTGGCCGGCCTGGCCTATCCGTTCGTGGTGTATCTCGGCTTGGAGCATCTGTCGCCACGGCTGTTCGCCTCGCTACTCGGCGCGTTGTGGCTGGCACGATTGCTCGGCGGTAAACAGACGCCACTGAGCCGCACGGTCGCGGCGGTGGCCCTGCTGTTCTGCCTGCTGCTCGGCATCGCGGACGACTCCGCGCTGCTGCCCTGGTATCCGGTGCTGATCAGCCTCGCGCTGCTCGGCCTGTTTGCCGGCAGTCTGTGTTCCGGCATGTCGATCATCGAGCGCCTGGCGCGACTGAGCGAGCCCGATTTGCCTCCCGCGGCGGTGCGCTATACGCGGCAGGTGACCTGGGTCTGGGTGGGTTTTTTCATTTTTAACGCCGGCATCGCAGGCGGCCTTGCGCTATGGGCGCCGCTGAGCTGGTGGACGTTGTACACCGGGCTGATCGCTTATTTGCTGATGGGTTTGCTGTTTGCCGGTGAGTGGCTGGTGCGCCAGCGAGTCAGGAAACGTACATGAATTGGATTCCCCTGGAGCGCTTGCTCGAGCAAGCGCCCAAGCCGCGCCAGATTACCCTGGAGCCGGCCCTCGACCACGCCGAGCTGCGCCAGCAGGCATTGCGCCTGGCTGCCGGCCTGCGCAACCGTGGCGTCGCGCGGCTCGCGGTTCATCTGGAAGATGCCGGCGAGCTGGCCATCGCCCTGCTCGGCGCCTGGCGGGCTGGCGTCACGGTTTTGCTGCCGGCGGACCTGCAACCGGCCAGCCGCTCGCGCCTGGCGCATCAGGCCGATCTCTGGCTTACGGATCAAGACGGCGACGCCCGGCTCGCCGATCTTCTGGCCGAACCGCTCGAAGGCGCCAAGCTGGACCTGGACCAGTGCCGCCTGCTGCTCTGCACCTCCGGCTCCAGTGGCGAGCCGAAACTGATCGACAAGCGCCTGCGCCAACTGGCGAACGAGGTGGAAGCGCTCGAAGCGCATTGGGGTGGCGAGCTGGGCGATGCCTGCGTGATCGCCAGCGTCGCCGCGCAACACATCTATGGATTGCTGTTCCGCGTGCTCTGGCCGCTATGCGCCGGTCGCCTCTTCCTGCGCCGTGCCCTGCCGTTTGCCGAAGACATCCAGCTGGCCAGCCGCCAGCACGCCAACTTCTACTGGGTTGCCAGCCCGGCGCTGCTCAAGCGGATGGGCGACAACCTCGACTGGCCGGCGCTACGCGGCGTACGGCGGGTCTTCTCTTCCGGCGGCCCGCTCGATGCCGACGCCGGGCAGCGGCTGCAACAGCGTCTGGGCCAGGCACCGACGGAAATCTACGGCAGCTCGGAAACCGGCGGCATCGCCTGGCGCCAGGGCGGCACGCTGTGGCAGCCGTTCGCCAACGTGCATCTGAGCCAGGACGATGCGGGCGCGCTGCAGATCGCCTCGCCGTTCCTGCCGCCTGGCCACATCGAACAGACCGCCGATGCGGCGCGTATCGAGGCCGATGGCCGCTTCGAACTGCTGGGCCGGCTGGACCGTATCGTCAAGCTCGAAGAGAAACGCATCTCCCTGCCGATGCTGGAAGCGGCACTGGCCGCCCACCCGTTCGTCAGCGAAGCGCGCCTGGGCGTGATCACCGACAACCGGGCCTATCTCGGCGCGCTGGTTGCCCTCAGCGATGCCGGCCTGCATGCGCTGCGCAACGGTGGCCGGCGCGCCCTGACCGAGGCCTTGCGCAAACACCTGGCGGGCCACTGCGAGGCGCTGGCCCTGCCGCGCCGCTGGCGGCTGGTTCGGCAGCTACCCGGTAACGCACAAGGCAAACTGCCGCAGGCGCAACTCGATACGCTGCTGCAGGCGCCGCGCCCGCTGCTACCCGAGCGAATCAGCACAAGCCAGGATGATGCGCAGTGGCATCTGACGTTGGGTGTACCGCTGGATCTGGCGCATTTCAGCGGCCACTTCCCACGAACGCCAGTGTTGCCCGGCGTGGTCCAGATCGATTGGGCCATCGGTCTCGCCCGCGAACTGATCGAAGGCCTGCCACCGCGCTTTCAGGGCATGGAAGTGCTCAAATTCCAGCAGCTCGCCCGGCCCGGCGATCAGTTGCACCTGACCCTTCGCTTCGACCATGAGCGCAGCAAGCTGCACTTCGCTTATCGCAACGGCGACGCGCCCTGCTCATCCGGCCGCATTTTGCTGGGAGACTACTCGTGACCACGCTTACTCCAATCGCACCCGGCGCCGATCGGCAGCTGTCGCTGGCGATCGATGAAGACTGGTTCAAGCCCTGCGCGGTGGTGCCGGTGTACAACCACGAGCGCAGCCTGCCCGCGGTGGTCCGGGCGCTGCTCGCCGAAGAACTGCCGTGCGTGATCGTCGACGACGCTTCCAGCCCCGCCGCGGCAAGGGTCATCGACGAGTTGGCGCAACATCCGTCGGTGCATCTGCTGCGGCACGACCACAATCAGGGCAAGGGCGCGGCGGTGGTCTCCGGGCTGCGCGAGGCCTCCCGCCTGGGCTTCAGCCATGCACTGCAGGTCGATGCCGATGGCCAGCACGATCTCAACCGCGTGGCGCTGTTTCTCGACCGCGCCAGCCAGGCGCCGGATGCGCTGATCTGCGGCTATCCGGAGTACGACTCGAGCGTACCGAAAGGCCGGCTCTATGCGCGCTACCTGACCCATGTCTGGGTCTGGATCAACACCCTGTCGCTGTCGGTCCGCGACTCCATGTGCGGTTTTCGCGTCTACCCGCTGGGGCCGACCCTTGCGCTGCTCGACAGCACAACGCTGGGCAAGCGCATGGACTTCGATACCGAGATTCTGGTGCGCCTGCATTGGCGTGGGCAGCCGATGGTCTGGCTGCCGACGCATGTCCATTACCCGGCCGATGGGGTGTCGCATTTCCGTCTGTGGCGCGACAACCTGCTGATTTCCTCGATGCACGCCCGGCTGTTCGGCGGCATGCTGTTGCGTGCGCCCGCGCTGCTCTGGCGCCGGTGGCGCGGATGAGCGAAAAGGCCGCAACCGGCTCGCACTGGGCCGCGCATCGCGAGCGCGGCAGCTTCGTCTTGATGAAGCTCACCGCCCAGGCCGTGCGCCTGCTCGGCCGGCGCGCCATGGCGCCGCTGTTGTACCTGATCGTGCTGTACTTCTATCTGTTCGGCGGCCGTGCGCGGCAGAGCGCCTGGACCTATCAGCGCAACCTCGCCAACTGGAGCGGCCGTCACGATCTGCTACCCAGCCGGCGCTCCGTCTATCGCCAATTCATGGCGTTCGCCGATGCCCTGCTGGATAAACTCGACGCCTGGAGCGGGCGCCTCAGTCTTGACCGTCTGGTGCTGCACGACCGGACGGATCTGGAGGCCGAATTGGAGGCACCGCGCGGCCAACTGCTGGTCGGCTCGCATCTGGGCAATCTGGAAATCTGTCGTGCGCTAGCCGAAATGGGCCGCAAGGTGAAGATGAACGTGCTGGTGCATACGCGCCACGCCGAACGCTTCAACCGGCTGCTGGACCAGTCCGGCGCAAACAACCTGCGCCTGATCCAGGTCAGCGAGCTGGACACGGCCATCATGCTGGAGTTGTCGCGCCGCCTGGACGCCGGTGAATGGCTGGCGATTGCTGGCGACCGCGTGCCGCTGCAAGGCGCGCGTATCGCGTGTGCGGACTTCCTCGGCCAGCCGGCGAATTTTCCGCAGGGTCCGTGGCTACTGGCCGGTTTGCTGGAATGCCCGGTGAATCTGCTGTTCTGCCTGAAACACGGCGAGCAATTCCATGTCCATCTGGAGCCCTTCGCCGAACGCATCCAATGGCGCCGCAGCGAGCGCGACGCGGTGGTGCAACAGTGGGTGCAACGCTACGCTGACCGGCTGGCGGCCTACTGCCTGGATGCTCCGCTGCAATGGTTCAACTTCTATCCCTTCTGGAACAACCATGAACAACGCTGCAACTGAGCCGGTGATCTTCGGCGAAAACCACTTGAGCATCGAGGAGGTGCTGGCTGTGGCCGAGCGCCGCGCGCCGGTGCAACTACAGGCCGACGACAGCTTCCGCCAGCACATTGCCCGCGGTGCGCAGTTTCTCGACACCCTGCTCGACCGCGAAGGCGTGATCTACGGCGTAACCACCGGTTACGGCGACTCCTGCGTGGTGGCGGTGCCGCTGCACCAGGTCGAGGCGCTGCCGCAGCACCTGTTCACTTTTCACGGCTGCGGCCTGGGCAAACTGCTGGATGCCGAAGCGACCCGCGCCGTGCTCGCCGCGCGCCTGCGTTCGCTGACCCACGGCATGTCCGGCGTGCGCATCGAACTGCTCGACCGCCTGCAGGCCTTTCTCGAGCACGACATCCTGCCGCTGATTCCCGAAGAAGGTTCGGTCGGTGCCAGCGGCGACCTGACGCCGCTGTCCTATGTGGCCGCGACGCTGACTGGCGAACGCGAGGTGATGTACCAGGGCGAACGTCGCAGCGCCGCCGAAGTGCACCGCCAGCTGGGCTGGACGCCGCTGACCCTGCGCCCCAAGGAAGCCCTGGCGCTGATGAACGGCACCGCGGTGATGACCGGCCTGGCCTGCCTGGCCTATGCCCGCGCCGATTACCTACTCAAGCTAGCCACACGCATCACCGCACTCAACGTGGTGGCGCTGGAAGGCAACCCCGAGCATTTCGACGAACGCCTGTTCGCCGCCAAGCCGCATCCCGGGCAGAACCAGGTGGCCGCCTGGATTCGCCAGGACTTGGCGATCGATGCGCCGACCGCACCGCTGCATCGCCTGCAGGACCGCTACTCCATCCGCTGCGCACCCCATGTGCTCGGCGTGCTGGCGGACAGCCTGGGGCTGCTGCGCCAGTTCATCGAGACCGAACTGAACAGCGCCAACGACAATCCCATCATCGATGCGGAAAACGAGCGCGTGCTGCACGGCGGGCACTTCTATGGCGGGCACATCGCCTTCGCCATGGACAGCCTGAAGAATCTCGTCGGCAACGTAGCCGACCTGCTCGATCGCCAGCTCGCGCTGCTGGTCGATACCCGCTACAACCACGGCCTGCCGAGCAACCTGTCCGGCGCGCCGGCGGCCACGGCGATGATCAACCACGGCTTCAAGGCGGTGCAGATCGGCGCCAGCGCCTGGACCGCCGAAGCCCTGAAAAATACCATGCCGGCCAGCGTGTTCTCGCGCTCCACCGAATGCCACAACCAGGACAAGGTCAGCATGGGCACCATCGCCGCCCGCGATGCGCTGCGCAGCCTGGAGCTGACCGAGCAGGTCGCAGCCGCCACGCTGGTCGCCGCGAACCAGGGCGTCTGGCTGCGCCAGCGTGACGAACAGGCGCGGCCGTTGCCCGCGCCGCTGCGCGAGATGCACGCCGCACTGGGCGAGGACTTCCCACCACTGATCGAAGACCGCGCGCTGGAAGGCGAACTGCGCCTGTGTCTGCAACGTATCCGTGACCGACATTGGGGGCTTTATGCGTAAGAGCGGCGTACTGCAGGCGGAAGTCGAGGTCCTGGTGCCCTTCTTCGACGTCGATTCGATGGACGTGGTCTGGCACGGCCACTACATCAAGTACTTCGAGGTGGCCCGCTGCGCCCTGCTCGACCGCATCGGCCACAACTACCAGCAGATGCGCGATGCCGGCTACGCCTGGCCGGTGATCGACGTGCAGCTGCGCTATATGCGCGGTGCGCGTTTCAACCAGCGCATCATCGTGCGCGCCGACCTTGTCGAATGGGAAAACCGCCTGAAGATCAACTACCTGATCACCGACGCCGAAACCGGCGAACGCATGACCCGCGGCACCAGTGTGCAGGTAGCCGTGGAGATGGCCAGCCGCGAGATGCTGCTGGCCTCGCCGAAGGTCTTCGTCGAAGCCATCGAGCGCGCGCTGTCGTGATAACAACGCTCAAGCTGATCGCACGCCAAGCCCTGCTAGCGCTGAGCCTGCTGCTGGCGACCGCAGCGCAGGCACAGGTCTTCGATCTCACGCAACTCAGCCAGCAGCTGAGCGGGCCGGAAGTCATTCGCGGCACCTTCACGCAGGAAAAGCACCTGCGGGCGCTACCTCAACCGATCGTCAGCCTGGGTAGCTTCGTCCTGGCGCGCGATCATGGCCTGCTCTGGCTCCTGCAGCAGCCGGTGCAGCAGGACTACCGCATCAGTGAAAAGGGCATCGCCCGGCGCGATCCGAGCGGCTGGCAACCGACCGACCAGCAAGGTCCCGCCGCACGCCAGAACGACCTGTTCCTCGCCGTGCTGCAAGGCGATACCGAAGCCCTGCAGGGCGATTTCGAGCTGGAGCTGAGCGGCACCGCACAAGCCTGGGCACTGAAACTGACACCGCGATCGAAGCTGCTCGGGCAGATATTCACCGCCATCCTCATCAGCGGCGGCGCCACGGCCGAGCGCATCGAACTCCTCGAAGCCCAGGGCGACAGCACCGTCCTGTTGCTGACCGACAGCCAGATCGACGATCAGTTGAGCCCCACCGAACTCCATGACTTCGCCAACTGACAAAGCGCTCAGGCTGCCGACCTGGCTCTCATCGCTGTTTTTCATTGCACTGCTCGGGCTGGTGGGGCTCACGACATGGCAATGGCGCAACGGGCCGCCGATCAGTGCCGACCTGCTGCAGTTGCTGCCCAGCGGAACGCCCGGTGAACTCGAGCAACTCGCCGAGCAACGGATGCAGGAGCCGTTGAATCGCGATCTGATGCTGCTGATTCATCACGCCGACGAAGACACTACCCACGCGCTGGGCAACGAGATCACCGACACCCTGCGCGCCAGCGGCCTGTTCACCCAGGTTCGCCGCTCGGTGCAAGCCGACCTGCCCGCGGTGCGTCGGCAACTGCTCGATCAGCGCCTGGCATTGCTGGGGCAGGCGAGTCGTGAAGCACTGATCGCTTCGTCAGAAGACTTCATTCAACAGCGCCTGCAACGCCTGTACAGCCCGTTCGAAAGCGCCAGCCTGGTGCCGATCGAACAGGACTGGTTCGGTTTCGCCGATCTCGCGCAGCGACAGCTGCCGCAGCCGGGTAATGTCCATCCGCGCCTGGACGGCCTGCTGGTTGCGGAGCATGACGGGCAACACTGGGCGGTTATCCATGCGCAAGCCCAGGGCGATGCTTTCGACGATCGACTGCCGATTCTGGTGGACGATCAGGTTCGCGCGGCGCGCAGCCAAGTGGAAGCCAACGACGGCGAGCTATTGGCCACCGGCGGGCTGCTGTATGCCGCCCATGGGCAGCGCCAGGCCCGGCAAGAGTCGACGCTGATCGGCAGCATCTCGTTGGTCGCCACGCTCGCCTTGCTGCATCTGCTATTCCGCACGCCTCGCGTGCTGCTGGTTGCGCTGCCGGTGGCGGTCGGTGCGCTCAGCGGCGCCGCTGCCTGCGTGGCGCTGTTCGGCCAGATCCATGTGCTGACGCTCGTACTCGGCGCCAGCCTGGTCGGGGTCAGCATCGACTTTCCGCTGCATTACCTGTCCAAGAGCTGGACCTTGCAACCCTGGCATGCCTATCGGGCGCTGCGCCTGACGCTTCCCGGCTTGGCGCTGGCGTTGGCAACCAACGTGATCGGCTATCTGGCGATGGCATTCACGCCGTTTCCAGCGCTGAGCCAAGTGGCAGTTTTTTCCGCTGCGGGCCTGCTCGGCGCCTTCTTCTGCGCCACCTGCCTGCTGCCCTCGCTGCTGAACGCACCGCTGCAACCCTGGGCCGCCCCGCTGGGCTGGGCCGAGCGCTGGTTGAATTGGCGCAGCGCCCTGCTCCGCCGCGTGCCGACGCCCTGGTTACTGGCCGCGTTCATCCTGTTCTGCATCGCCGGCGTCAGCCAGGTGTCGTTCAAGGATGATCTACGCCAGTGGATCAGCCGTGCGCCTGCGCTGCAGCAGCAGACCGTGCGCATTGGCGAGATCACCGGTTTCGAGCCGACCAGCCAGTACTTCCTGGTCCACGCGGCCAACCCCGACGAGCTGCTGGCGCGTCAGGACGAACTTGCCGCCCGCCTCGACGTTCTGGTTGCCGAACGCAAGCTGCATGGCTATCTGGCGCTGAGTCAGCTGATCGCGCCCACCGCTGCCCAGGAAAGCCTGCATGCCGCGTTGCCGCGCTTGCTGGAGGTCAGTCAGCCCTTGCTGGCGCTCGGCGTCACCCGCGACATGCTCGAACAGGAACTCACCGAGCTGTCGTCGCTCCCCATGGTCAGCCTTGATCAGATGCTGGCGGGGCCGCTCGGTGAACCCTGGCGACCGTTATGGCTGGGCGCGCGCAGCGACGGCTCAGTGGCCGGCCTGATCAGCCTGCAGGGGCTTCGCGACAGCTCGGCGCTGCACGGTCTGGGCGATGGCATTGGCGGGGTGAAGCTCATCGACCGGCCCGCCGAACTGAACCGCCTGTTTGCCGAGACCCAAGGCCAGGCGGCGTTACTCAAGCTGATGGCGGCCGGGCTGATTTTCGTTCTGCTGTGTTTGCCGTTCGGTTGGCGGGGCGCGGCGCGCTGCCTGGCGGTACCGCTGCTGGCGGCGCTGGGCAGCCTGGCCTGCCTCGGGTGGCTGGGTCAGCCGTTGACGCTGTTCGGCCTGTTCGGACTGTTGCTGGTCACCGCGATCGGCGTCGACTACGCCATTCTCATGCACGAACGCATCGGCGGCACTGCCGTGAGCCTGGTCGGCACCCTGCTAGCGGCCGTTACCACCTGGCTGTCGTTCGGGCTGCTAGCCTTGTCGAGCACCCCGGCGGTCAGTAATTTCGGATTGGCGGTAGGACTTGGGTTGGTCTTCGCTTTCGCGCTGGCGCCCTGGGCTGCAACCACCACGGAGCAGCATTCATGATGACCCTGCTGTGCTGGCTGCTGCTGCCGCTGCTGTATGCCATCGCGGCCCGCCTCGGTCGCGCGGTCGGCCTGCTGCCCATCGTCAGCCAGTTGCTGCTGGCCTGCCTCGGCCTGCCACTGCTGGCCTTGTATGTCCTGCCCGCCAGCGGCCCCCTGAGCCAGGCGGCATTGGCCGCCCCGTACTGGCTCGAGCTGCTTTACGGCCTGTGCTTCGCCCTGCTGCTCGGGCACATTCTCGGCGACGTGATCGAGCTGGATGCCGGGTCGGCGAGCCTGAAGATCGCCCTGCCGAGTTTTTTCGTGCCCTTTCTCTGCGGCCTGGCCTGCGCCTGTTGGCTGCTACCACTGGACGGCTGGCTGGCGCGTCTGGCCCTCGGCCTGCTGTTCGCCCTCAGCGCCATCCCGGTCCTGCATCTGTATCTGCGCAGCATCAGTTATGACGCGGCCGCCAGCCGACGCCTGCTGCAGAGCGCCATCCTCATCGATCTGGCCTGCTGGGGGCTGTTCGCCCTGGCCCAGGGCGGCGGTCGGCCCGCATTGTTGCTGGCCACCTTGCTGCCCGCGCTGCTGCCGCTGGTAATGCACCGTCTGGGCCTGCGCCGCCCACTGGGCTACAGCCTGCCGTTCTTCGCGCTGATGCTGGTGCTCCAGCTCTCGGGTGGTAACGCTCTGCTGTTCGGCATCGGTTACCTGCTGTGCCTGGCGCGGCTTGGCCTGCTGCTGCACATGCCGCTGCGCCCGACGCACTGGCAGTGGTTGCAGCAGCATCTGG
Source organism: Pseudomonas sp. (assembly GCA_031988485.1). GTDB lineage: Bacteria > Pseudomonadota > Gammaproteobacteria > Pseudomonadales > Pseudomonadaceae > Stutzerimonas. The sequence goes on along the minus strand of DALZYJ010000003.1, from coordinate 204,832 downwards.
CGATTCCCCTACTGCTGACTTACGGCATTCTCCAGGTGGACTTCCAGCAAGCCGTCGCCGGTTATTCGCCCAGTCATCTGTTGGCGCTGGTGCTGCTGCCGATCATCAGCAAGCTGCTCGGCAACTGGCTGGGGCTGCGCTGGGCCTGCGGGCCGGGCGACGCCGCCGGCAAATGGCGCGAGAGCCTGCTGCTGAACATCCGCGGGCTGACCGAAATCGTCTTCCTCAACCTGCTGCTGGCGCAGCAGATCATCAGCGCACCTATATATTTCGCCCTGCTGCTGATGAGCCTGGTTTCCACCCTGTTACCGGCCATCCCCGGCATCGTTCCCCGCTGCATAACACAACCCCAAGCAAGGAGGCCCCATGGCGTCGCTTGATCTGCAACAACGTGAAGTCGTGATTATCGGCGCCGGCCCTTCCGGTGCCATCGCCGCCGCGCTGCTCAAGCGCAAGGGCCATGATGTGCTGATCATCGAGCGGCAACGCTTTCCGCGCTTTTCCATTGGCGAGAGCTTGCTCTCGCATTGCCTGGACTTCGTCGAAGAAGCCGGGATGCTCGAAGCGGTTCAGGCGGCCGGTTTCCAGACCAAGCACGGCGCGGCCTTCGGCTGGGGCGAGCGCTACAGCGAGTTCGATTTCCGCGACAAGTTCACCGAGGGCCACGGCAGCACCTATCAGGTCCTGCGCGCCGACTTCGACAAGCTGCTGGCCGACCAGGCCGAACTGCAGGGCGTCGAGATCCGCTATGAAGAGGAAATCATCGCAGCGGATTTCGACAAGCCACGCCCGCGCCTGCAGGTGCGCCGTCTGGATGGCAGCGAGTACGCCGTCGAGGCGGCGTTCGTCCTCGACGCCAGCGGTTACGGTCGCGTCCTGCCGCGCCTGCTCGATCTGGAAGCGCCATCGAACTTTCCACTGCGTCGCGCCGTGTTCACGCATATCCAGGACAACATCGACGACCCGCAATTCGATCGCGACAAGATCCTCATCACCACCCATCCCGAGCTGCGCGACGTCTGGTACTGGACCATTCCCTTCAGTAACGGGCGTTGCTCGCTTGGCGTGGTCGCCAGCGCCGAGCGCTACGAAGGCCGGCCGCAAGACCTGGATGCCTGCCTCAAGGAGTTCGTGCTGGAAGCGCCCAACCTCAAGCGCATCCTCGCGCACGCCGAATGGGACACTCCGGCGCGCCTGATTGGCGGCTATTCGGCCAACGTCAAGACGCTGTACGGTCCGGGCTTCGCCCTGCTGGGCAACGCGGCGGAATTCCTCGATCCGGTATTTTCTTCCGGCGTCACCATCGCCATGCGCTCGGCCAGCATGGCGGCGGCCGTGCTGCATCGCCAGCTGGCGGGCGAAACGGTTGACTGGGAAGCGGAATTCGCGGCGCCTCTCAAGCGCGGCGTAAATACCTTCCGCACCTATGTGGAGGGCTGGTACGACTGCAGCTTCCAGGACGTGATCTATTACGAACACGCCCAGCCGGAGATTCGCCGGATGATCAGCTCGATTCTCGCCGGCTATGCCTGGGACGAAAAGAACCCCTACGTCGCCGAGCCCAAACGCCGCCTGCGGGTGCTGGCCGAGCTGTGCGCCGCGCCTGTGACGAGCGCTTGAGTCTTCTGACATGACCATGCTTAACCGTCACGCACGCTGCCTGATCTGGCTGTCGCTGGCGCTGCTGCTCGGCGCCTGCGCCCAACGTGCGCCGCTACCGACTCAGACGCCACGGCTCGATTTGCCGCTGCAGCTGCAAATCGAGCGCCGGCACCAGGACGACATGCGGACCTGGTTGCTGGTGATCCAGCAGGAAGGCGCTGCCCTGCGCTGGTCGCTATTCGATCCGCTAGGTGTTCCGCTGGCGCGCCAGCTGCTGATCGACGGTCGATGGCGAGCCGATGGCCTGTTGCCGCCCAATGCCGAAGCGCGCGAGCTGTTCGCCGCCCTGCTGTTCGCCCTGACGCCTGCCAATCAACTGAGCGACCTGTATCCCGACACACGCTGGAGCCAACAGCAGGAGCAGCGGTCGCTGGCACGCGATACGCCGTCGGCATGGCACGTCCGCTATCGGCAAAACGACCGCTTCGATCTCGACGTCGGGCCGGCGCTGACCTATGGTGTCGCCCCCATTGCGACAGCTACCGGAGCCCGCCAGAAATGACCGCCTACCTGAACGCCCTCGGGGTGATCTGCGCGCTGGGTCGCGGTAAGGCCGAGGTGACCCGACGGCTGCTGACAGGTGACGGTTCGGCCATGCAGCCGTATCCGCAACCGGTTGCCGGTCGGCGCGTTCCGGTCGGTGCCGTCACCTGCGAGCTGCCCTCTCTCGGCGATTGCCCGCAACGCCATGCGACACGCAACAACCAAATGCTGCTGGCGGCTGTCGAAGAAATCGAGGCCGAACTGCATGACGCCATTGCCCGCTTCAGCCGCGCACGTATCGGCGTGGTACTGGGCACCAGCACCACCGGCATCCAGGAAGCCAGCCAGGGCATCGCCGGGCTGGCCCGCGACGGACAGCTTCCAGACAGCTATCACTATGGTCATCAGGAGTTGTGCGCCCCGGCGAGCTTTCTCAGCGAACGGCTGCAGCTCAGCGGCCCGAGCTACGCCATCTCCACCGCCTGCACCTCCAGCGCACGCGCGCTGCTCAGCGCCAAGCGCCTGCTGGATGCGGGGATCTGCGATGCGGTGATCTGTGGCGGCGTGGATACTCTTTGCGACCTCACACTGCAGGGCTTCAGCGCCTTGGAGGCGGTCAGCGAGCGCGTCTGCAATTCGTTTTCGGCCAACCGCGACGGCATCAACATCGGCGAGGCGGCGGCCGTGTTTCTGATGACCCGCGAGCCAGCGCCCATCGCCCTGCTCGGCGGCGGCGCCAGCTCCGATGCCCATCACATTTCCGCCCCCGATCCGCAAGGGCTGGGCGCCGTCGAGGCCATGCGCCAGGCACTCACCAGCGCATCGATTGAGGCAGAGCAGATCAGCTATCTCAACCTGCACGGCACCGCCACCCGGCACAACGACGCCATGGAAAGCCTGGCCGTCGCCACGGTGTTTCCCGGCGGCGTGGCCTGTTCTTCCAGCAAACCGCTCACCGGCCACACCCTGGGTGCCGCCGGAGCGTTGGAAGCCGCGCTCTGCTGGCTGGCGCTGTCCGACTGCAATCGCGCAGGCCTGCTGCCGCCGCACCGCTGGGACGATCAGGAGGATGCCGATTTGCCGCGTCTGAATCTGGTCACCGACGGCGCGACCATGGCTGCGGCGGGCCGGCGAGCGATGATGAGCAATTCCTTCGCCTTCGGTGGCAACAACATCAGCCTGATCCTGGGAGACGCGCCATGATCGACTGGCCAATCGCCGAATTGCTGCCCCACGCCGGCAACATGATCCTGCTCGACGCGGTCGAGGCCTTCGATGCCGAAAGCCTGGAAGCCAGGCTGCAGGTCAAGCCCACCGGGCTGCTCAATCTGCCCGACGGCAGTCTGCCGGCCTGGGTCGGCGTGGAAATCATGGCGCAGGCCGTCGCCGCGTTCGCCGGCTGTCAGTCACGCCTGGCCGGGCTGCCGGTCGAGCTGGGCTTCCTGCTCGGCACCCGCAACTATCAATGCAATGTCGAGCACTTCCCGGCCGGCGCCACGCTGCGCATCCGTGCGCTGCGCTCGCTGCAGGATGACAACGGCATGGGCGTGTTCGAATGCCATCTCGACGGGCCCGACATCCATGCCGAGGCGCGTCTCAACGTGTTCCGCCCGCCCGAGGTGGCGAGCTATCTTCAAGAGCCCACCCCATGAGCAAAACCATTCTCGTCACCGGCTCCAGCCGTGGCATCGGCCGGGCCATCGCCCTGCGCCTGGCCGAAAGCGGCCACGACATCGTCCTGCATTGCCGCGCCAGGCGTGACGAGGCCGAAGCCGTGCAAGCGCAGATTCAGGCCATGGGCCGCCAGGCGCGTATTCTGCAATTCGACGTTGCAGACCGTGAGCAATGCCGTGCGCAGCTGGAGGCCGATATCGAAGCGCATGACGCCTACTATGGCGTGGTCTGCAACGCCGGCCTGACCCGCGACGGCGCTTTTCCGGCACTGAGCGAAGACGACTGGGATCAGGTGTTGCGTACCAATCTGGACGGTTTTTTCAACGTGCTGCAGCCGCTGACCATGCCGATGATTCGCCGTCGCCAGCCCGGCCGGATCGTGTGCATCACGTCCGTCTCTGGCCTGATCGGCAATCGCGGCCAGGTCAACTACAGCGCCTCCAAAGCTGGCGTGATCGGCGCGGCCAAGGCACTGGCAGTGGAACTGGGCAAGCGCCGGATCACCGTCAACTGCGTCGCACCGGGGCTGATCGATACCGACATGCTCGACGAACACCTGCCCATCGAGGAGATGCTCAAGATGATCCCCGCCCAGCGTATGGGAACCCCCGAGGAGGTCGCCGGTGCGGTGAACTTCCTGATGTCGGATGAGGCCGGCTATATCACCCGCCAGGTTCTGGCCGTGAACGGCGGGCTGTGCTGATGAAACGCGTCGTCGTCACCGGCATGGCCGGTATCACCTCCCTGGGCAGCGACTGGGCTTCCATCGACGCCAACTTCAATGCCAACCGCAGCGGCATTCGCCGCATGGACGAGTGGGATCGCTTCAGCGAGCTGAACACCCGCCTGGCCGGCCCGGTCGATGATTTCGTCGTGCCCTCGCACTGGACGCGCAAGCAACTGCGCAGCATGGGCCGCGTCTCACGGTTATCGGTGAAGGCCGCCGAGCAGGCCCTGCAGCAAGCGGGACTGCTCGACGAACAGAGCATTCGCGACGGGCGCATGGGCGTTGCCTGTGGCTCGTCCACCGGCAGCACCGAGGAAATCAAGGCCTTCGGCAACATGCTGCTCAATTCGGTCGCCGATGGGCTGAACGCCAACTCCTACATCCGCATGATGCCGCACACTACGGCGGCCAATATCAGCATCTTCTTCGGCCTGACCGGCCGCGTGATTCCCACATCTAGCGCCTGCACCAGCGGCAGCCAAGGTATCGGCTACGCCTACGAGGCGATCAAATACGGGCGCTTGCCGCTGATGCTCGCCGGTGGCGCCGAGGAACTCTGCGCCACCGAGGCCATGGTATTCGACGCGCTTTACGCGACCAGCCTGAAGAACGATGCGCCGCAGACCACGCCACGCCCCTACGACAGCGGTCGCGACGGCCTGGTGATCGGCGAAGGCGCCGGCATGCTGGTACTCGAAGAACACGAACACGCGCTCGCCCGCGGTGCCACGATTCACGCCGAGTTGGTCGGATTCGGCAGCAATGCCGACGGCCAGCACGCGACGAAACCCGAGCAGGTAACCATGCGCCGCGCCATGGAGCTGGCGCTGGAAGACGCCGACCTCACGCCCGAAGCCATCGGTTACGTGAATGGCCACGGCACCGCCACCGAGCAGGGCGACATCGCCGAGACCCTGGCGACCCAAGCGCTGTTCGGCTCGCGCATGCCGATCAGCTCGCAGAAGAGCTACCTCGGCCATACGCTGGGCGCCTGCGGGGCTCTGGAATCCTGGTTCAGCATCGAAATGATGAACCGCGACCGCTATATCCACACGCTCAATCTCGATAGCATCGATCCGCGCTGTGGCGAGCTGGACTATATCGTCGGCGCGCCGCGGACCATGCAGCACGAGTACGTCATGAACAACAATTTCGCCTTCGGCGGCATCAATACGTCACTGATTTTCCGCCGCTGGGCCTGACAGGACCGTTGAAAACTACCTGCGTTGGCAATACTGCGTTAAAAACAGGCTCGGATGCGAGCCCAGTCGGCCTGCTCATTTAGGCCACTAAACTCCGCGTCCTCGCCTGTTTCTGCCTTGTCTTGCCTGCCTCGTCCACGTTTTCAACGGCTTGTCTGAGTGCTTAAAGGTCACCCAAAACAAATGCAAGGAGAATGCACATGAAAAAAACCACCTGGATCGGCGCGGCGCTCGTGCTCTGCGCTCTGCCCGGCATCAGCCAAGCTCGCGACACCACCCATTACCTGCCCTTCGATGAAGTGGTCGCCGAAGCCACCGCGTCAGGTCGCCTGGACGGCAGCGTGAAGTTCCACCTCGCCAAGCACCCGGCCGGAGCGAAAATCGTCCGCAGCGGCATCACTACCAGCAAGAAGACCAACGCCTTCAATAAGACCGACGAAGAAGCCTGCCGCTGGGTGCTGCAATCGGCGCTGATCGACCTGCAGAAGTCCGCCAAGGCCGCTGGCGCCAACGCTGTGGTGGACATCGCCAGCAACTACAAGCACGTCGAGTACAAGGACAGCCAGAAGTACGAATGCCACGCTGGCGCGCTCATGGCTGGCGTCGCGCTCAAGGGCAATCTGGCCATCGTCAAATAGTGCGACTGCGCCCGTGACGTTGCGGCGGGCGCTAGCTTTGCAGGGCGGCGGCAGTTTCCGGCTGTCGCCGCACCCGGCCTTTCTTACGAACGAATAACTGACCGACGAGTCAACAGAGGCAGAACCTGTCCATCACTTCAGGAGCCGCCCATGTTCGGTAACTCGTCACATAAGTTCGAAGTCAATTACATCTACAAGAACGACCCGCGCGTTCAGATCATCGAATCGCAAGAAGAGAGCCTTTCCCAAGGAGAAGCGGCCCGGTGTCTGATCGAGCACCACAACGCGGATGCCGAGAACAGACTGGTCATGCCCGAGCCCGATGCTGAAGAAACCGAGCTGCTGCACCAGGCCGAAATCGTGGGAATTACCGATATTCGCGTAACCGAGCTGATCCATGAGCACAAGCCTGGCACCACCCCGGGGCATTATCAGCAGCCTTGACGGAGCTGCAAGCTGCAAGCTGCAAGCTGCAAGCTGCAAGCTGCAAGCTGCAAGCTAATCAGTATGGAGACTGACGCTAAAGGCCATCAAGCTTTCTGCTTTTACTTGAAGCTTGTGGCTTGCAGCTTGTAGCCGCTCTTACCGATGGTATTGCGCCGACAGCTCATGGACCGCCTCGATGAACGCGCCGGCATGAGCCGGGTCGACCTCCGGCGTGATGCCATGCCCAAGGTTGAACACGTGGCCTTCGCCATGACCGAAGCTGGCCAGGATGCGCCCCACTTCGGCGCGGATCGCATCCGGTTTGGCGTATAGCACGCTGGGATCCATGTTGCCTTGCAGAGCGACCTTGTCGCCGACGCGCGCGCGCGCGTTGCCAATGTCGCAGGTCCAATCCAGGCCCAGCGCTTCGACGCCGGAGTCGGCCATGGATTCCAGCCACAAACCGCCGCCCTTGGTGAACAGGATCACCGGCACGCGGCGCCCATCATGTTCGCGGATCAAGCCATCGACGATTTTCTGCATGTAGGCCAGGGAAAATTCCTGATAGGCCGCAGCAGAAAGACTGCCGCCCCAGGAATCGAATATCTGCACCGCTTGCGCACCTGCACGAATCTGTCCGTTCAGGTAGCTAGTCACCGACTGCGCCAGCTTGTCGAGCAGCGCATGCATGGCCTGCGGGTTTTCGTAGAGCATGGCCTTGGACTTGCGGAAATCCTTCGAGGAGCCGCCTTCGACCATGTAGGTTGCCAGCGTCCAGGGACTGCCAGAGAAGCCGATCAGCGGCACACGGCCGTTCAGCTCGCGGCGAATGGTGCGTACCGCATCCATGACGTAACCCAGATCCTTGTCTGGGTCTGGAATCGGCAGCGCCTCGATGTCGGCCAGGCTGCTGACGACCTTCTTGAAGCGCGGGCCTTCTCCGGTTTCAAAATACAGTCCTAGCCCCATGGCGTCCGGTACGGTAAGGATGTCTGAAAAAAGAATGGCGGCATCCAGCGGATAGCGATCCAGCGGCTGCAGCGTGACCTCGCAGGCCAGCTCGGGGTTCATGCACAGGCTCATGAAGTCCCCCGCCTTGCTGCGACTGGCCCGATATTCCGGAAGGTAGCGTCCGGCCTGGCGCATCATCCACACCGGGGTGACGTCGACAGGTTGCTTGAGCAGGGCGCGGAGGAAGCGATCGTTCTTCAAAGCAGTCATGTCTGGGTTCCAGCAAAAGAGTGGCGGCATTGTCGCAAAGCACAAAACAAAAGGCACGGCGAGCGCCGTGCCTTTTGTCTATGGGCTTGATTCTGGTCAGGCGGCGGACGCGGGTAGGGATCAGTGTGCAGCCTGTCACCAGCTGATCAAGCCCTCCCTCGCTCCACCTCAAAGCTAATGCCCCTAACGGCAAATCCTAGCTTCTGGCTTACAGCTTCCTTTACTCCGTCCCTTCCCGATCCCTGAACCCCAGCAGATAGAGAATTCCGTCCAGCCCAAGGGTGGAGATTGCTTGCTTGGCCGACTGCTTGACCAGAGGTTTGGCCCGGAACGCCACGCCCAGCCCCGCCAGCCCGAGCATGGGCAGATCGTTGGCGCCGTCGCCGACGGCGATGGTCTGCTCCAACCGCAAACCTTCCCGCTCGGCCAGCTCACGAAGCAGATCGGCCTTGCGCTGGGCATCGACGATAGGCTCTTGGGCGATGCCCGTGAGTTTGCCATCGACGATCTCGAGTTCGTTGGCGTAGACGTAATCGATGCCGAGTCTGGCTTGCAGCTGGCGCGCGAAATAGGTGAAGCCACCAGACAGAATCGCGGTCTTGTAGCCCAGCCGCTTCAGCTCGGCAAACAGCAGTTCGGCGCCCTCGGTAAGCCGCAGGCTGGCACCGACCTCGGCCAGCGCGCGCTCTTCCAAACCTTCGAGCAGCGCCAGGCGCTCCTTGAAGCTGGCGCGGAAGTCGAGTTCGCCGCGCATCGCTCGCTCGGTGATTTCCGCCACTTGTTCGCCGACGCCGGCCACTTTCGCCAGTTCGTCGATCACTTCCGCCTCGATCAGCGTCGAGTCCATGTCGAACACCGCCAGCCGGCGATTGCGCCGGAATACCGAGTCGCGTTGAAATGCGATATCGACGTTCAGCTCCTGCGCCACGCTCAGGAATTCCGCACGCAGCGCTGCCGTATCGGCGGGCTCGCCGCGCACCGAGAACTCGATGCAACCCTTGCCAAGTTCTTCCGGCATATCCAGCGGCTGGCGCCCGGAAAGGCGATCGATGTGATCGATATTGAGGCCATATTTGGCTGTGATCGAGCTGACGCGCTGCAGCTGTTCAGCGGTTACCTTACGGGTCAACAGCGTGACGATGTGCCGGGACTTACCCTGACCGGCGACCCACTGCTGGTAGTCATCTTCGGCAACCGGGGTGAAGCGCACCTGCTGGTCATGCTTGTAGCCCATGAACAGCACGTCTTTGAGCACCGAGGAAGCGCCTTCGGTATCCGGGATCTCAACCAGAATGCCGAACGACAGCGTGTCGTGGATCACGGCCTGACCGATATCGAGAATATTCACGCCCCCCTGGGCGAGCACGCCGGTAATGGCCGCCGTCAGCCCGGGGCGATCTTCCCCGGTGATGTTGATCAGGACGATTTCGCGCAAGGCGCAACTCCTATGGCAAAGAAGGCGGGCATTCTACAACAGCCGACCCGACGCAGTGCGCCACCGCTGCTCGCCAGCTACCTCTTCCACAAGACGATGCCGCTATCTGCAATTCGTCTGCTTTGCCCATGGGACCTTCAGCCTCCAGTGCGCTTTCCGTATACTGCGCGGCACTTTCCTTAAGAGTAGAGCCGAGCGTTGTGAACCGGCCCGCATCCGTCAAATCCGACAATTTCTTTCTGCTGATCTATCGCGCAGTACGCCAGCGACGCGTTCCGCTGGTGCTGCGTGTGGCCAGTCATACGCTGCTGCTGGTCGCCCTGGCGCTGATCATGTACGCCTGGGTGATGGGCATGCAGTTCAAGCACGCCATGGAGCAGCATACCGATGCGCTGGGTCAGAGCCTGATCACACAGACAGCCGCCTCGGCGACCGATCTGCTGGTCGCCAATGACATTCTCAGCCTCAACGTGCTGCTGAGTAATCTGGTGAAGAACCCGCTGGTGGCGCATGCGGCGGTTTACAGCGTCGACAACCGCATATTGGCGGAATCCGGCACTCGTCCGCAGAGAAACCTGCTGGGTGACGAGGAAGGCCTCTACTCGACCCCCATCAGCTTCCAGGAAGTGATTGCCGGGCACCTGCGCATCAGCCTCGACATGCGACAGATGCAGCAGCCGATGACCATCAGCCTGCAGAGCATGGGCCTGCTCAGCCTGATCCTGCTGGCGCTGACCCTGATGCTCAGCATGCGCCTGGGCCGACAGCTCTCGCTTCCTCTGATGCAGTTGCGCCTATGGCTGCGCGACCCGGACGATCCCGCTCCTGGCGCGGGCCGGCAGGACGAGATCGGTGATCTGGCGCGGCAACTGCAGGCCCGCCTGGTGCCTGAAGAGCCCGAGCCGGAGATCGAGCTGGACGACAGCATGCAGGATATCTATTCCGCGCCCGGCGACGACCTGCCGGCGATTACGACCGATGCTGGCAGCGAGCACCTGACACTCGATGCGGACGATCGTCTCGAGGATGAAGACGATTACCTGGGCACGGCTGACTTTACGCCGGACTCAGCCGACGAAGATGATTTCGACCCCTTCCATGACGACCCACCGCTGGAAGAAGCCAAGCCAGAACCTGCACCAACCTCGGCTCGTACGCCGGCAAAAGAAGCGCCAGTCGCGGCGACCAAAAGCGGTGTGCTGGCGATTCAGCTCGGCGCTCAGGAGCAGCTTCGCCGCCTGCCGCGCACACGGCTTACCGAGTTGCTGCAGCGCTACCGGGACTGCCTGCAGCAAGCCGCGACCCTTTATCAGGCCGAGCTGCACACGCTCAACGATGGCAGCAGCCTGATGCTGTTCCATAGCCAGGACGACGAGCAGAACTACCTGACCCACGCCTTGTGCTGTGGCGAGCTGATGCGTGCGCTCGGACATGCGCTGCAGATCGAAGTGGCCGATAGCGGCATCACCCTTCAATTGCAGCTGGGCCTGACCCAGGGCGAAGGACTCTACGATCTCAGCCAGGGCGACTTGCTGCTCAGCGAGCCTGCGCAGGCCGCGCTAGCCATGTCGCAACACAGCCGGAATCTACTGCTGGTCGAACGCGATATCGGGGAAGACAGCCTGATCCGGCAACGTGCGCGCATCCGCCCCATCGCCAGCCCGGAAGGCGCCTGCTGCGTCGAACGCCTGCTCGAACCCTATCCCTCTCTGCTCGAGCGCCAGCTTGCGCGTATGCACGAGTTGCGTAATCGCAGTAGCTAACCTGACGTAGGATGGATTAGCCGAAGGCGTAATCCATCAAATCGCAGCCCACTCGCAGTAAACGATGGAAGCACCGTTGGCGATTCCATCCTACTGGGCTTAACGACCTCCCCGTAGGGCCGAGCTCATTCGGCCATCAACACCCACCAAGGCCGAACGAGTTCGGCCCTACGTCGGTGTAGGTGCGCGTGGTGATGATGTTGCCGTAGAACGTAGGACGGATTAGCCGAAGGCGTAATCCGTCGTGGGTGAAAAACGTCACCCTCGGCCTTGTTCAGAAACGAAACACTTCCATATCGGTCCTGATCGGCTCGGCTGCGGGGATAGCCGGCGGGGCAGCCTCGGCCTTGCGCGGCACTTTGATTTCGCGCTTAACACGCGCCTGGGCGACGGCGACCGGTTCGATAGCGTTCGCCATCATTTCGCTCAGCCGCTGCAACAACAGGCTCTGCGCGCGCACCTGATCGGTCGTGCTGCCCTGATGCTCTTCCTGCAACCGCACCAGGCGGCTGGATTGCCGCTTGCCTTGCTTGTCCAGCAGGCGCCACTGAGCCTCCAGCACGGCGGGATGTTCTGGGCCGGAGTCCAGCCGCGTAATACTCAATTCGACCTGCACGTCGGGTGTGAAGCCCTTGCTACCCGGGCTCAGCTCCAGGCGCTGGGTCTTCAGTTGCGAGGCCAACTGGCGCAACAGCAACTGATCGACATCGCCCTGCAGGCTACCGGCCCAGCGCGCCCGCTGCCCTTCGGTGGCGAGGCTGCCGTCAGGCAGACGCTGCAAAAGTACATCGCGTTGCAGATAGTCGGCCAACACCACCGGCCCAAGCATCACTGCAACACCATCGTCCTTTGTCGGCAATTCGACGACGCCGTTGTCGAGGCGATACATGGGTACAGGTTGAATGACGCAGCCAGTGAGGCTGGCGCAGGCCAGCAGCAATACAGTTGTGAAACGCCGCACGTTCGTCTTTCCTTGCACCGGCCCTGACCGCCTGCAGACGTTCACATGTCTGCCGTCATTGGTTGGCCAGTGCCGTTTATCTTTCGGCTCTCGATGCGAGCGTCGAGCGCAACGCATCGAGAAGGATGAATTTGGGAGGCCGCTATCTTCCGTGAAACAGCCATTGGAAGCCAGCCTCTCGCGACTGCAGGACTCGGCTCACGCCTCGACCAGCAACGAGTCCACACGCTGGAAACCGCGCGGCAGTTTGTTTCCGCGCCGTCCGCGCTCGCCCTTGTAGTGTTCGAGGTCATCAGCCCTGAGCGACAAAGTACGCTTGCCGGCCTGCAGTATCAGGGTCGCCCCCTCGGGCAGCACGGCAAGATCGGTCAGGTATTCATCGCGGCTGGCGACGCGATCGCCCGGGATGCCGATGATCTTGTTGCCTTTGCCCTTGCCCAACTGCGGCAGATCGCGAACCGGGAACACCAGCAACCGCCCTTCGGTGGTGACGGCTGCCAGCCAATCCTGATCTCGGCTTTTCAGCGGCCGCGGCGCGACGACACGTGCGCCGACCGGCAATGACAGCAGCGCCTTGCCAGCCTTGTTCTTTGCCTGCAGATCCTCGCCCTTGACCACGAAGCCGTAACCGGCATCCGAGGCGATCACATACAGCGCCTCGTCATCGGGCAACAGTACGCATTCGAAACTGGCGCCCGGCGGTGGCGTCAGCCGCCCGGTGAGCGGCTCGCCTTGTCCACGCGCCGATGGCAGCGAGTGCGCCGCCAGCGAATAGCTGCGGCCGGTGGAATCGATGAAGACGGCGTATTGATTGGAACGGCCCACGGAGGCTGCCCTGAAGCCATCGCCGGCCTTGTACGACAGCCCGGTCGCGTCGATATCGTGGCCCTTGGCACAGCGTGCCCAGCCTTTCTCGGAAATCACCACGGTGATCGGCTCGGACGGCAGCAGTTCATTTTCCGACAGGGCCCTGGCCTCGGCCCGCGCCACGATCGGCGAACGGCGGTCGTCGCCGTAGGTTTCGGCGTCTTCCAGCAGTTCCTTGCGCACCAGCTTTTTCAGCTTGGCCTCGCTGCCGAGCAGCGCCAGCAGCTTGTCGCGCTCCTTGGCCAGCTCGTCCTGCTCGCCGCGGATCTTCATTTCTTCCAGCCGCGCCAGCTGGCGCAACCGGGTATCGAGAATGTAGTCAGCCTGCAGTTCGGACAGTTCGAAGCGCGCCATCAGCACCGGCTTGGGCTGATCCTCGGTACGGATGATGTGAATCACCTCGTCCAGATTGAGGAAGGCAACCAGTAAACCTTCCAACAGATGCAGACGTTTCTCCACCTTATCCAGGCGAAACTGCAGACGGCGGCGCACGGTGCCGATGCGGTAAGTCAGCCACTCGGACAGCAGCGTCTTGAGGTTTTTCACCTGCGGCCGGCCATCGAGACCGATGACGTTGGTGTTGACCCGGTAACTGGATTCCAGCTCGGTAGTGGCGAAAAGATGCTGCATGAGTTCGTCGGCATCGACCCGGTTGGAGCGCGGGATGATGACGATCCGGCACGGGTTCTCGTGATCCGACTCGTCACGCAGGTCGGCAACCATGGGTAGCTTCTTGGCCTGCATCTGCGTGGCGATCTGCTCCAGCACCTTGGCGCCGGAGACCTGATGCGGCAACGAGGTAACGACGATATCGCCATCCTCGACCCGGTACACAGCACGCATGCGCACCGAGCCGCGGCCGGTCTCGTAGATCTTCAGAAGGTCCGCACGCGGCGTGACGATTTCCGCCTCGGTCGGATAATCCGGCCCCTGCACGTGCTCGCAAAGCTGCTCGACCGTGGCGCCGGGCTCGTCGAGCAAACGCACGCAGGCGGCGGCGACTTCACGCAGGTTGTGCGGCGGCACGTCGGTAGCCATGCCCACGGCGATGCCCGTGGTGCCATTGAGCAGCAGATTGGGCAGGCGCGCCGGCAAAGTCGCCGGCTCGTCGAGTGTGCCGTCGAAGTTCGGCACCCAATCCACCGTACCCTGTCCCAGCTCGGACAGCAGCACCTCGGAATAGCGCGACAAGCGTGCTTCGGTGTAACGCATGGCGGCAAAGGATTTCGGATCATCCGGCGCGCCCCAGTTGCCCTGGCCATCGACAAGCGTGTAGCGATAGCTGAACGGCTGAGCCATCAATACCATGGCTTCGTAGCAGGCCGAATCGCCATGCGGGTGGAACTTGCCGAGCACATCACCCACGGTACGCGCAGATTTCTTGTGCTTGGAGTCGGCGGAGAGGCCCAGCTCACTCATGGCGTAGACGATCCGCCGCTGCACAGGCTTCAAGCCATCACCAATATGCGGCAGTGCGCGGTCCATGATCACGTACATGGAATAGTTGAGGTAGGCCTGCTCGGTGAAATCGGCGAGGGAGCGGCGCTCCACGCCATCCAGGCTCAGGTCAAGAATTTCGCTCATCAGCAGTTTTCTTCAGAAAAGGTTAATGACTCACGGCTGTCTCGCCGAACTTGAGCAGGTTGCCGTGGATGTCGATGACGTACAGCTCTTTCATGCCCCAAGGCCGCAGCACCGGGGGCTCCAAGGTCAGGCCGCGCTGGCTGAACTCTTCATACAACGCCTGGCAATCGCTGGTACGCACGTAGCAGGAGGTATTTTCCGCCAGGTATCGCTCGGCGCAGAGCCAAAAGTGCAGTTCGGACCCGTCGCGTTCCACGATCAAGTAACCAGCGGCCTGCAGCCGCATGCGAAAGCCCAGGAAGGAGGTATAGAAGGCCCGGCTTTCATCAAGGCCCAGCGAGGCCAGCACCGGCACTGTCGCCTGTATGAGTGCGCTCATGGTCAATCCGTGGCGTGTTGGCGCAGCAC
Source organism: Pseudomonas sp. (assembly GCA_031988485.1). Lineage (GTDB taxonomy): Bacteria > Pseudomonadota > Gammaproteobacteria > Pseudomonadales > Pseudomonadaceae > Stutzerimonas. The sequence continues at coordinate 189,781 of DALZYJ010000003.1, read as the reverse complement.
CAGAGTGCCGGCGCGCTGGGTGAATTCGAGTTGTTTCAGGGCGCTCATGCCGAGCAGCACCTGCTCGCCGCCGAAGCCTGGGGCGATGAGTGCACGCACGTCCAGCAGGACGATATCGCCCAGTGCAAGGCTGTCGAGCACCGTGCGATGGCCAGTGGTCTGGCCGTTGGCTGTCTGCAACCGCACCGGGGCGCCGCGCGCGAGCCCCAGCTCTTCGGCCAGTTCAGCCGGGATCGCAACGTCGGTAGCGCCGGTGTCCAGCAGGAAGGTCACCGGCTGGCCATTGATCAGCCCATCGGCGACGAAGTGGCCCTGGATATTGCTCTCCAGGCGAACCTCGATCTGGTCGCCCTGCACGATTGAGACGGGCTCGCGGTTGGGGTTGAAGCGACTCTGTTCCCAGTCGGCAAAAAAACGCGTGGCCAGCCACAGCGCCGCGCCCCACGCCAGCACCAGCATGACGCGGCCGGCGCGACGGCCGGCAGGCTGTGTCACTGCTTGGCACCCCAGCCGCCTTTGGGCGCGGCGAAGCGCCAGACGACGGGACGCTTTTCCCCATCGGCGCGCGTGAGCTGATTATTGTCGACGCCGATCCAGGCGCCCTCGGCATCTATCCACAGCGCTTCGGCATTGCCGAAGGGTGTGTCGTAACGACGGGAATCCGCCAGCGCCGTAGCCGCATAGGACCAGCATGCCTCGCTATCGCCATTCGCCGGTTTGCGTCGACAGACCTGGTGAGGGACAGGCTCAAGCGTGAACAGCTTGTCTGCATGGAACGCGAGGCCGGAGAATCTCCGCGGCTGATCGGCTTCGTTCAACGCCGCTGGCGGTGTCTCCCGCCCGCCTTCGGCCAGCAACACACAGCCGCCGGTACATTGCCACACGCTCTGCTTGCGGTGCATCACCATCAAACCACGACGATTGTGCTCGGCCGCCAGCCAAAGGCGATTGGCATCCGGATCGACCGCGACGCCCTCGAACATGGCATTGAACTGCAGCAACATTCCGCTCGCGCGCGCCTGACGAACGACACCGGCGGGCAGGCTCAGCCACTCGGCGGTGCCCGCCGGGCTCACACGCAGCACAGCGGCGTGTGCTTCGCTAACCAGATAGCGATTGCCCAGGCGGTCGCAACTCAGGCCTTCGAAATCCATTTCGCCGCCGCGAAATAGACCGGTCACGGCAGCACGCATGCGCACCCCCCATGACAAACCTGTGTTCGGCACGGGCGGCAGTTCAAAGCGCTCGGCTTCCGCGCGCCAGCCGGTTTCGCTGGCATCGAGGCGATACAGAACGTTGTCTTCGCGATCCGATACGGCCCAAAGCCCATCGCCGCACCAGGCCAGCCCGGACAGGTTGCCTTGGGCGATTCCCTCGACGGGATGCTCGCTGACCAGTGTCAATTCGGGCGCCGCTGCGACGGCCCAGGCTGGTGTCGTCAGTGCAAACAACAGAGCGATCCAGCGCTTGTTCAAATCAGCACCTCGGCGAGATTGCCCTTGGACTCGAGCCAGCTCTTGCGATCGCCGGCGCGCTTCTTGGCCAGCAGCATGTCCATCATTTCACGGGTGCTGTTGAAATCATCGAGCGTCAGCTGCACCAGCCGGCGCGTGTTCGGGTCCATGGTGGTTTCACGCAGCTGCGGTGGATTCATCTCGCCGAGACCCTTGAAGCGGGTTACCTGCGGTTTGCCGCGGCGCTTCTCAGCCGTCAGGCGATCGAGGATGCCATCGCGCTCGGCCTCGTCCAGCGCATAGAAAATGTCCTTGCCCAGATCGATGCGGTACAGCGGCGGCATGGCGACATAGACATGACCGGCCTCCACCAACGGACGGAAGTGCTGGACGAACAGGGCGCAGAGCAGCGTGGCGATGTGCAGACCGTCCGAGTCGGCGTCGGCGAGGATGCAGATCTTGCCGTAACGCAGCTGCGACAGGTCGGACGAGCCCGGATCCAGCCCGATGGCTACGGCGATGTGGTGCACTTCCTGACTGGCCAGCACTTCGCCGCCGTCCACTTCCCAGGTATTGAGGATCTTGCCGCGCAACGGCAGGATCGCCTGGAATTCCTTGTCCCGCGCCTGCTTGGCGGAGCCGCCGGCCGAATCGCCCTCGACCAGAAACAGCTCGGAGCGCGCCGGGTCCTGTCCCGCGCAGTCGGCCAATTTGCCGGGCAGCGCTGGACCTTGGGTGATGCGTTTGCGTTCGACCTTTTTGCTGGCCTTGAGCCGGCGCCCGGCGTTGCTGATGGCCAGCTCGGCTAGCTGCAGGCCCAGTTCGGGATGGGCGTTGAGCCACAGGCTGAAGGCATCCTTGACCACCCCGGAAACGAACGCCGCCGCCTCGCGGGAAGACAGACGTTCCTTGGTCTGACCGGAAAACTGAGGCTCCTGCATCTTCGTCGAGAGCACGAAGGCAATCCGTTCCCAGACGTCTTCCGGGGCCAGCTTGACGCCGCGCGGCAACAGGCTGCGGAACTCGCAGAACTCGCGCATGGCGTCCAACAGCCCCTGACGCAGGCCATTGACGTGAGTGCCGCCCTGCGCCGTCGGGATCAGATTGACGTAACTTTCCTGCACGCTGTCGCCACCCTCCGGCAGCCACAGCAGCGCCCAGTCGACCGCTTCCTTGTTACCAGCCAGACTGCCGCAAAAGGGCTCGTCAGGCAGACGGGCGAACTCGCTGACCGCATCGGTCAGATACGAACGCAGCCCATCCTCGTAATGCCATACGACCTTCTCGCCGGTGTTCTTGTCCTCGAAGCTGACATTCAGTCCCGGGCAAAGTACGGCTTTCGCCTTAAGCACGTGCTTGAGTCGGCTGATGGAGAATTTCGCTGAGTCGAAGTATTTCGGGTCCGCCCAGAAATGCACGCTGGTGCCGGTGTTGCGCTTGCCAACCGTACCGATGATGTCCAACTCGCTGGCCTTGAAACCATCGTTGAACGCCATGCGATATTCGTTGCCGTCACGCTTGACCGTCACTTCTACCCGCGTCGACAACGCGTTGACCACGGAAATACCGACGCCATGCAGGCCGCCGGAGAACTGGTAATTCTTGTTCGAGAATTTGCCGCCGGCATGCAGCTTGGTCAGGATAAGTTCGACGCCCGAGACACCCTCTTCGGGGTGTATATCCACCGGCATGCCGCGACCGTCGTCGATCACCTGAAGGGAGTTGTCCTGATGCAGGATCACCTGCACGGAGCTGGCGTGGCCCGCCAGCGCTTCGTCGACACTGTTGTCGATGACTTCCTGGGCCAGATGGTTGGGCCGCGAGGTGTCGGTGTACATACCCGGACGCTTGCGCACCGGATCCAGGCCGGAGAGGACTTCAATGGCTTCGGCGGTATAAGACATGTGCGTCTCTTGATGTCCTTATGATTCGGAGAAATCGAGCGCTGCAAAGATGCTCGGATCGAAGCCGGCGAAGGCCAGCAACGCGGGAATTCGCTCAGCGAACCCCTGGAAACCGTGATCGCCGCCGGCCTGGATGCGTAGCGCGCAGCCCTTGTAGAAATCCGCCGCGTGGCGGTAATCCAGCGTTTCATCGCCCGTCTGCAGCCAGACCTGATAGCGCTCGGCATTCTGCGGCGGCGCCACTTCCAGCTCGGCCAGGGCAACGACGTGGTCTTCGGTCAGCTCCCAAACCTCGCCCGTGTAGAGGTTAGTCTGCGGCCCGAGGTAACCATCGAAGCGACGGTGCGGCGTCACGGCCGGATTGATCAGCAGCGCCTTGAGCCCGTGGCGCTCGGCGAGGTGCGTTGCATAGTATCCGCCGAGCGAGCTGCCGACCAGCACGGGGCGCCCCAGCTCGGCGATGGCCGCTTCGAGCTGGGTAATAGCCTGGCGCGGATGATGATGCAATGCCGGCACCCGTAGCCGTGCACTCATGCCAATGCGCTCCAGCGCCGCGGTTAATTGGCTGGCCTTTTGCGACAGCGGCGAGCTGTTGAGGCCGTGCATATAGAGGATGGCGGGTTGCGTGCGGGTCATGCTGGTTCGCTGAGCTGGCAAAAGACGGAAAGGCTACTAGGCGAGACGCGCAAGCTGCAAGCTGTGGGCTGGCGCCGAAATGCTGTCAAGCTTTTTACTCGTCCCTACTTGTAGCTTATGGCTTGCAGCTTGTAGCTGATTCAATAGCCTTTGATGCTGTAATCCACTTCGAAGGTCGTGCCGACCACCCGAGAAACGCCCGTCTCCAAGCGTCCGTCATCGTGGAGGCGCAACCAACGGTATCCCGGTGCAAGCGTGTCGACCTGGAAATCCTCGCTACCTGGGGCGAACTGCACGCCCGTCGACGGCGCTGCCAGGAGCCGGACGCTGCCGCGCTGGTCGTCGAATTCCTGGTGGATATGCCCCCAGAGCACAGCCTGAACACAAGGGAAGCGGTCGAGCACTGCGAACAGCGCGTCGCGGTTGCGCAGCCCGATGCCGTCCATCCAGTGGCTGCCGATGGTGACCGGATGATGATGCAGACAGATCAGATGATGACGCTGCGGTGCGCCCTGCAGGGCCCGCTCCAGCAAGTCCAGTTGATCATCGCGAAGCATGCCGAATACCGAACCCGGCACCAGCGTATCGAGCATGATGACTCGCCACGCGCCGATATCCAGCACGGGCGCCATCCTGTCACTGCCGCGAGTGGCCTCTTGCATGGCCGGCAGCTCGTCGTGATTGCCCGGACACCAGCGGGCCGGCGCATCGATACGCTCGGACAGCTGGAGAAAACGCTGATAGGACGCAAGCGAGCCATCCTGGGAGAGGTCGCCCGTCGCCAGGATCAAATCGACGCAAGGCTGCTCGTCAAGCACCAGATCGACAACGCGCTGCAGGCTTTCGCCCGTATCCATGCCCAGCAGTTTGCCGTCCGCCTCGGCGAACAGGTGACTGTCGGTCAGCTGCACGAGCAGTACCGAGTCTTTTTCAATGAGGGGCACAGCCAAGACCCGTCTCCTTTGGCGAAATCGCAACGGGATTATGGTGGCTGGCAGTTGCAGGGGTAAACCGCACGATGCGGGCATGCATCACAGATCAGCTGCAAGCTGCAAGCTGCAAGCTGCAAGCTGCAAGCTGCAAGCTGCAAGCTAATCAGTGTGGGAGCAGTCCACACTGTCAAGCTTTCCGTTTTTACTTGTAGCTTGTGGCTTGAAGCTTGCCGCTTCTTATCAGACGACAGGCTCCAGCTCATGACCGCACGCCAGGCAGTGGCCAAGCCATTCGCCGAGGAACAGGTTGAGCTGATTTTTCTCGTCGGGCTGGTGCATCTGCGCGTTTGGATAACTGTAGATGCCCCGAAACCGCCGCGCATTCTCGGCGCTGACGACTTCAGCCATGCGTGCATCGTGATAGACACGCACCTCCATCTGCGGCACGGGTAGCCAGGGCAGGCAGTCCTGCTGGCTGATCTGCACGGTCGTGGTATAGGGGCAGCTTTCCACTACTTTCAATGCCAGCACGCCCAACAGGCGGTCGCTCTGGCTCATAGCGATCCGCCGCGTATCCGGATGAAGGCGCATATCAGGCAGCAGACGCATCAGGCGCATGTAGTTCGCCTCGCAGGCCGCTTGCAGTTCCAGCAGGTCGACACGGTAACGTTCACGGGTTCGCCTCATATCCATGCCTCCCGGATTTCGTCACGGTTCAGCGCCAGCCACTGCAGTGCAATGATGGTAGCCGCGTTGTCGATTCGGCCGTCGCGCAATGCTCTCAAAGCATCAGCGACTGTCCATACAGCCGCACGGATATCTTCACCCTCTTCCTCCAACCCGAACACACCGCCAGCGTTGGCGCTGCTGCAACGCCCGACGTATAGATGAATGCGCTCGGTGCTGCCCCCTGGCGAAGGGTAATAGACCGACACTGGCCACAGCTCGCCGATATCCAGCCCTGCTTCCTCGACTGCCTCACGGCGTGCGACTTCCTCGGGCTGCTCATCCTTGTCGATCAAGCCGGCCACCGTTTCCACCAGCCAGGGATTGTCGCCACGCGCCATGGCGCCCATGCGAAACTGCTCTACCAACACGACCTCATCACGCTGAGGGTCGTACGGCAGCACGCAGACTGCATCATGCCGCACGAACAATTCGCGTTCGATCTCCGCGCCCATCCCACCTCTGAACAGGCGATGACGCAGACGGAATCTATCGAGATTGTAAAATCCGCTAAAGCAACGCTCGCGCTGGATAATCTCGACATCGTCTGCCTCAGCTTTGAAAATATCGCTCATCAGTTACTCACATATCGGTTCGTTCCGACGCCTAAAGGCGCCGGCAAGCAACAACCGTCACAACGTGAGCGGTCTCTATAGTTGTCATCCTAGCGCGTCGTTTATGCAGACGCAGCCCTTTGCAGACCGCTCGCATGTGGAAAAATTGCCAAGCGCCCATTTACGAACTTCACAACCTGCCGGTACTCGAAACCGCACTGCAGCCAACACAAGAGCCATGAACCCATTGAAGCCTTTTCGCCACGTCTTCGTATTGACCGTTCTCAGCCTGCTACTCAGCGCCTGCCAACATTTTCGTGGCGAGCCGCCTGTCGAGGTTCGGCAGATCGTTAGCGAGCAGCGCCCCGCCGGTTGCCCAGAGCAGGACGACCATTGCCCCCTGGTAAACATCGATACGCTGTCGTTCGCCGATGAGCCGGCATTGAACACGCTGATCGATCATCGACTGCGCAGAATGACCATCAACAGCCCGGACGCCCAAATTCCGGCAACGCTGGAGCTCTACCAGGAAGATTTTCTGCGTAGCGCGGAGCCTGGCTGGAGCAGCTATCTGCAGGCCAAGTTGCGGGAGCAGCATGGCTCGTTGCTCGTGGTCGAGCTGTCGAGCTACCTGTATACCGGTGGGGCACACGGTATGCCGGGCCGCGGATTCATCAACTATGACCGGGAACAGAATCGCGAGCTGGAACTGGCAGACGTTCTGCTTCCCGGCAAAGAAGGCGCATTCTGGCGCGCCGCCGCAAAAGCGCATCAGCGGTGGTTGCTGGCCAACGAACACGATGCCGAGTTTTCCCGGCAATGGCCGTTCCAGCGAACCGCCAATGTCGCCCTGTTAGGCGACAAGGTGCTGCTCAAATACGACGTCTACAGCCTCGCGCCGTATTCGAGCGGTCATCCCGAATTGGAGATCCCTTACGGTGAGCTTAGCGGGATACTGAAACCGGCTTATCTGCCATAACGCGACCAATGCGGCTCAACACCAGCAACAGCCCGCCGGAGAGGAATAGCGCTGGCAGGCTGGCACCGACTTCCGGCCAGGCGCTGGCGAGCACATGATAAGTCGCCGCTCCGCAGCCCCAGGCCAACAGAGTTTCCCAGCGCAGACCGGCAGCCGGAGCGGCCAGGCGGCCTCGGCGCCGAAGAATGTAATGATCGACCAGCACGACGCCGAACAACGGTGCGAATACCGAGCCGATCAACAGCAGGAAATTCTGGTACTCGGCAAGCGGCGCGAACCAGGCAATGAGCGTGCAGATTGCGCCGATCGCCAGCGCCAGGCGTTCGACCTTGAGCGGCAACAGGATGCCGACCGAAACCGCAGCCGAATGGATGTCGGCGAAGGCGTTTTCAGACTCGTCGAGCAGTATCAGCAATAGCGGAATGCCCAGCCCCGCGCCTGCCAGCGCCAATAACAACGCGTTGACTTCACCGCTGCTGGCGAATGCCAGGGTGTAAGCGACGCCAAGGCTCATCAGCCAGAAATTGCCGGCGAAGAACCCCAGCGCGGTACCGCCGAAAACGCGCACAGCCGAGCGACCGAAGCGGGAGTAATCGGCGATCAGCGGCAACCAGGAAAGCGGCATGGCGATGGCGATATCGAAGCCCAGCGCGAACGGCAGCGAGCCATCGCCCTGCCGAGTCCAGAGCGCCGTCAGGTCCGCCTTGTCGAATAGATTCCAGGTCAGCCAGACACAGGCACCGAGCAACAGCCAGATACCCCATTTACGCAATATCCGGCGTACGAAGGTCAGCGGGCCGGTGACGGCCAGCAGCGTGGCGAGGCCGCCGAAGAACAGGGTCCACAACGCAGGGCTATTCAGCACGCTGCCTTCGCCGAATGCGCGGGTAGCCAGCACACTGGCTGCATCGCGCATGACGATGATCTCGAACGCGCCCCAGCCGACCAGTTGAACGAGGTTCAGCAATGCCGGCAGCGCCGCACCGCGGCTGCCCAGCGTGAGCTTCAGCGCAGCCATGGACGACAGGCCGGTATCGGTGCCTATCACCGCGACCGCTCCCAGCAACAACACGCCGACGGCGGTTCCGCAGGCGATTGCCAGCAGCGCGCCACTCATGCCCAACCCCGGTGCCAGCAAGGCGCCGAGCTGCAGCACCATCAGGCCGACGCCGAGGGAGAACCACAGGGAAAACATGTCTCGTCCGCCGAACACACGGTGTTCAGGGGCGACGCTTTGATGCGGGGAATAGCGGCCAGGCGTGTTCACGGATGAAATTCTCAAAGGATCGTTAGTGGCCTGGCTGGGCAGAGTCACCCAACCAGGCAAGCAATAAGTCGTTGTTGCGTAGGAGCGAGCTTGCTCGCGAAGCCTGATTGCGCGGAACGTTCAAGTTTGTTCGCGAGCAAGCTCCTACGACATGCTGATTGATCAGTTCCACGCTCTGCGTGGGACTGCGTATCGCGGGCGCTTCAGCGTCCTCCGTGACGCTGGAGCGTCATGTCCCTATCTCGGTGCTATGCCGCTGTCCGGCACAAAATCGTAGGAGCGAGCTTGCTCGCGAAGCCTGACTGCGCAGAGCTCAGGTTATTCGCGAGCAAGCTCGCTCCTACAACATGTAGTTAAGGGCGGTTCGCAGTGTGCGCGCAATGCACCCTGCACTTTCGTCCGACCTCCAGCCTTCAGCGCTTTCGACGTCTTTTAAACCTGCCTGTAGATCACCGAGCCTTCGTCCTTGAAGCGCTCGGCCTGCTCGGCGAAGCCGGCCTCGATGGCCTTTTGCTCGTCGGTCAGGCCGTTTTCGGCGGCGTACTCGCGGACTTCCTGGGTGATCTTCATCGAGCAGAACTTCGGTCCGCACATGGAGCAGAAGTGCGCGACCTTGGCCGAATCCTTGGGCAGGGTCTCGTCGTGGAAGCTGCGTGCAGTATCCGGATCGAGGCCCAGGTTGAACTGGTCTTCCCAGCGGAATTCGAAGCGCGCCTTGGAAAGCGCGTTGTCGCGAATCTGCGCACCCGGATGGCCTTTGGCAAGATCGGCGGCATGCGCGGCGATCTTGTAGGTGATGATGCCGGTCTTGACGTCATCCTTGTTCGGCAGGCCCAGGTGCTCCTTAGGCGTGACGTAGCAGAGCATGGCGCAGCCGAACCAGCCGATCATCGCGGCGCCGATGCCACTGGTGATGTGGTCATAGCCGGGGGCGATGTCGGTGGTGAGCGGGCCGAGGGTGTAGAACGGCGCCTCGTCGCAGCATTCGAGCTGCTTATCCATGTTCTCCTTGATCAGGTGCATGGGCACGTGACCAGGGCCTTCGATCATGCACTGCACGTCGTGCTTCCAGGCGATCTTGGTCAGCTCGCCGAGGGTTTCCAGCTCGCCGAACTGCGCAGCATCGTTGGCGTCGGCAATGGAGCCCGGACGCAGGCCGTCGCCCAGCGAGAAGCTGACGTCGTAGGCCTTCATGATTTCGCAGATGTCTTCGAAGTGGGTGTAGAGGAAGTTTTCCTTGTGATGCGCCAGGCACCACTTGGCCATGATCGAGCCGCCGCGCGAGACGATGCCGGTGACGCGCTTGGCCGTCAGCGGCACGTAACGCAGCAGCACGCCGGCATGGATGGTGAAGTAGTCAACGCCCTGCTCGGCCTGTTCGATCAGGGTGTCGCGGAACAGCTCCCAGGTCAGGTCTTCGGCGACGCCATTGACCTTCTCCAGCGCCTGGTAGATCGGCACGGTGCCGATGGGTACCGGCGAGTTACGGATGATCCACTCGCGGGTTTCGTGGATGTGCTTGCCGGTGGACAGGTCCATGACGGTATCCGAGCCCCAGCGGATACCCCAGGTCAGCTTGGCCACTTCTTCTTCGATCGAAGAACCCAGCGCCGAGTTGCCGATGTTGCCGTTGATCTTCACCAGGAAGTTACGGCCGATGATCATCGGCTCCAGCTCGGTGTGGTTGATGTTGGCCGGGATGATGGCGCGACCGCGTGCGACTTCGTCACGGACGAATTCAGCGGTGATTTCCTTGGGGATGCTGGCGCCGAAGCTCTGGCCCGCGTGCTGCTGGTCGAGCAGGCCGGCGGCGCGGTGTTCCTGCAGCTTCATGTTCTCGCGGATGGCGATGAACTCCATCTCGGGCGTGATGATGCCCTGACGCGCGTAGTGCATCTGGCTGACGTTCTTGCCCGGCTTGGCCCGGCGCGGGTTGCGCACGTGGGCGAAGCGCATGGCGGTCAGCTCGGCGTCGTCCAGGCGGCGCTGGCCGAATTCAGAAGTAAGGCCCGGCAGCTTCTCGGTATCGCCACGATCCTTGATCCAGGCGCTGCGCACATCGGCCAGGCCCTTGCGCACGTCGATGGTGACATCGGGATCGGTGTAAGGACCGGACGTATCGTAGACGGTGACCGGCGCATTGATCTCGCCACCGAAATCCGTCGGGGTCACATCGAGACTGATTTCGCGCATCGGTACGCGAATGTCCGGGCGCGAGCCCTGCACATAGATTTTCTGCGAACGCGGAAAAGGCTGGATCGACTGCTGGTCGACCTGGGCGGACTCACTGAGATGTTGTTGTTCTGCACGCATCAGACTGGCTCCTCGATAGTTGTCGGAGCGAACCTGAAAAACACGGCGGGATAAGGGCATCGGGGCGCGCCGGGAGCGGCGCCGAGAGACTCGCCAGTGAAATTGGCGAGCACATCTTGTTCCCTACGCAGGCCTTAACCTGATCAGGTTCAACGGGATCCGGAATTTTCCGATCTCAGCCTTCGCTTCAAGGCACCCCGACAAGAACGGAAGCGAGTCTAATCAAGAGTCCAACGGAAAGCCACGCCGAACCGCATTTGCCGCGACCGCCGGGTCATATTTCGACAGCTCGCCGAACCGACCGGAACGATCGTAGCGGGCATTCTGAAGGCGCCGCCAAGCCGCTTGACCGGTCGCAAGACCGCGCATAGCCTTGCCCATCACTTCGCCTCAGGGAAAGACGCACATGCTGCGTAAACTCACGCTGGCACTGGCCGTGGCCGCCTCGTCGGGGCTGGTTTGGGCTCAGACCGCTCCTCCACTCTCCAATCGCACCGATCTGGTGAGCGTGTACCGCCAGGCCGTAGAGAACAATGCCGACCTCGCGGCGGCGCGCGCGCAGTTCAAGGCGATTCAGGAAGTCGTACCCCAGGCGCGTGCCGGCTTGCTGCCGAATCTCAGCGCGGGCGCGGAGATGAGCGACACCCGCACCGACCTCGACACCAGCATCGGTTCGCGCTCGCTGTCGCGCAGTGGCACCGTCTATCAGGCCACCCTCAGCCAGCCGATCTTCCGCGCCGAGCGTTGGTTCCAGTTACAAGCGGCCGAAGCCATCAGCGAGCAGGCGGCGCTGGAGTATTCCATCGCCGAGCAGGACCTGATCCGCCTGACCGCTCAGGCCTATTTCGCGATCCTGCGTGCGCAGGACAACCTGGCCGCCGCCAAGGCCGAGGAGTCGGCCTTCAAGCGACAGCTCGACCAGGCCGACGAGCGCTTCGACGTGGGCCTGTCCGATCGCACCGACGTACTCGAAGCCCAGGCGGGCTTCGATACCGCGCGAGCCAATCGGCTGATCGCCCAACGCCAGGTCGACGATGCCTTTCAGGCACTGTTCACGCTGACCAATCGCGAATACCTCGCGCTGGAAGGCGTCGAGCACAGCCTGCCGGTGCTGCCGCCCACGCCGAACGACGCCAGTGCCTGGGTCAACACAGCCGCTCAGCAAAACCTCGACCTGCAGGCCATCAACCAGGCGGTGAACGCAGCAGAAGAAACCCTGCGCCAGCGCCGTGCCGGCCACGCGCCGACACTCGACGCCGTAGCGCGCTACAGCAGAGGCGACAACGACAGCCTGGGCTTCTCCAATACCGGCTCGCTGGATTTTCCGGGCTACAGTCAGCCGCGCTACACCGGTGACGTCGAACAGCGCAGCATCGGCTTGCAGCTGAACATTCCGCTATACAGCGGCGGGCTGACGTCCTCCCAAGGCCGCGAAGCCTTCCATCAGCTGACCCAAGCCGAGCAGCAGCGCGAAAGCCTGCGTCGTCAGGTGGTCGAGTCCACCCGCAACCTGCATCGTGCGGTAAATACCGATGTGGAGCAGGTGCAGGCGCGCCGGCAGTCGATCGTTTCCAGCCAAAGTGCGCTGGAGGCCACCGACATCGGCTATCAGGTGGGTACGCGCAATATCGTCGACGTGCTCGACGCTCAGCGCCGCCTGTTCGCTGCGGTGCGCGATTACAACAATGCCCGTTACGACTACATTCTCGACAATCTGCGCCTGAAACAGGCCGCCGGCACGCTCAACCCGGGCGACCTGGAGGATCTGCAGCGCTATCTGAAGGCGGACTACGATCCGGACAGCGACTTCCTGCCGCCGGATCTGTCGAAGAATTTCGGCCAACCGGTAAGGGTAGATTGAGGGGAGACCGCCTCAGGAGTGGATTAGCGGCGAGGATGGCTTCCGCCTGCCTGCGGACAAGCGGAGGCACTCTCTAACTGCAAGCAAGACGCCATCCGGTGGGCTGAAGCCCACCCTACATCACTGCCGCAGCCGTTCAGTGGAAGCGTGGAAAGGGATAGAGCGGGGAAGCAGATGAAGACGGCCAGAACCTTTGCCGCCTCCTACATGGCCGCACGCATTGGCCGCTGTAGCCTTGCGGATAACCAGCAGGGACGAGGGTCCCGCATTACTGGCCGAGCAGCCGTCCCAGCCCTGCCAGCAGCCGCTCCAGCGCGCCCTGATTATTTTTCAGCACACGGCACCCTGCGGCCCGAGCCTGTTCGACACTTGCCGGATTCGTCCATAACGCCTCGATTGCCGCCGCCAGCGCAGGGGCGCTGTCCACTTCCTTCAACGCGTCGGCATCGCGCAGTTGCGCGGCGATATCGAGGAAATTAAACAGATGCGGGCCAGTCAGCACGGGCTTTCCCAGCGCAGCGGGCTCGAGCAAATTGTGCCCGCCGGTAGGCACCAGACTGCCGCCAACGAAGGCTACATCGGCCAGCGCAAAGAGAAACAGCAACTCGCCCATGGTGTCGCCAAGCAGCACTTGCGTTCGGGCCTGCGGCGGCTCGCCGAGGGAACGCCGGACGGTGGCAAAACCCTGCTTCCGGCACAATTCATATACCGAGCCAAAGCGTTCGGGATGGCGCGGCACCAAGATCAACAGCGCGTCAGGATAGGCGTTCAACAACTGCCGATGCGCAGCCAGCAGAATTTCGTCTTCGCCCGTGTGGGTGCTGGCGCCGATCCAGATCGGCCGCATCGCGGCACTCCATTGCTGGCGGAGCTGGGCGGCCTGCTCGGGCAGCGCCGGGTCGACGCTGAGGTCGAATTTGATCGAGCCGGTTACCTCTACGCAGGCATCTCGTGCGCCGAGCTGGCGGAAACGCGCCGCCTCGGCTCCGGTCTGCACGGCGATGAGGCTCAGTTCAGCCAGCATGGGCGCGGTCAACCGAGCGAATCGCGCATAGCCGCGCGCCGAGCGTTCGGACAACCGCGCATTGGCCAGCGCCACGGGAATACCGCGACGCGCACACTGGTGGATATGGTTGGGCCACAGCTCGGTTTCCATCACCACAGCCAGTTTCGGCTGCAATCGTTGAAAGAACCGTGAAGCCGCCCAAGGCAGATCGTAAGGCAAATAACAATGCTGCACCGTATCGCCAAATAGCGCCCTGATCCGCTCCGAGCCGGTCGGCGTCATGCAGGTCACGGTGATCGGCAGGTGCGGATACCGCGCCATAAGTTCGCGGATCATCGGTGCGGCGGCGATGCTTTCGCCCACCGAGACTGCGTGAATCCAGATGCCGCCGGGTTCGAACGAAGGCAGTCCGACAGCAAAGCGTTCGCCGATGCGTTTCGAGTAGGCCGGCGCCTTGCGGGCACGCCAAAGCAGGCGAACCACCACGAACGGCAACGCAAGATGGAACAGCAAGATATAGAGGGTTCGGTTCATGGGGGCGGAGTTTACTTGAAAGCTCGGCGCTGACGGCGGCGTTCCGCGTCAGTTAGTAGGGTGGGCTTCAGCCCACCAACAGCCAGCCCACAACGTCTTGCCCGCGCCCAGCTTTCCAACCATGGCTGCGACGACGGTTATACTGCCGGCCCGTATTTACAGCTTTACAGGCGAGGTTTACACATGCCCGACTCCTTAAGCACCGATGTCCTGATCGTAGGCGGTGGCGTTGCCGGTCTTTGGCTGAACGCACGCCTGCGCCAGCAAGGCTATTCGACGCTGCTGGTGGACAAGGGCGTGCTCGGCGGCGGGCAGAGCGTCAAATCCCAGGGCATCATCCATGGCGGCACCAAGTACGCACTGACCGGCGCGCTGACCGGTGCGTCGGAAGCCATCGCCGACATGCCCCGGCGCTGGCGTGAAGCACTCCAAGGCAGCGGCGAGCTGGATCTTTCCGGCGTGCGCGTGCTCTCTGATGCGCACTATCTTTGGTCGCCGGGCACCCTGACCGGCAATCTCACCAGTTTCTTCGCCAGCAAGGCGGTGCGCTCGCGGGTCGGCCAGGTCAAGGGCGGCGAGCTGCCGCCGGCGCTGCAGGACCCAAGCTTCAAGGGCAAGGTCTATCGGCTCAGCGAACTGGTGCTGGACGTGCCCAGCCTGATTCAGCGTCTGGCGGAGCTCGCCGGCCCCAGCCTATTGAAGGCCGACCGGGTCGAGCCGCTGCGGGAAAACGATGAACTGACCGGCCTGATCGTCGACGGTCGCGCCATAACGGCGCAGCGCATCGTCCTGACTGCCGGGGCGGGCAACGCCGAGCTGCTGGGGGCGCTGGGGCTCAGGCAGCCGGCGATGCAAAAGCGCCCGCTGCACATGGCCATGGTCAAGGCGGCGACGCTCAAGCCGCTCTATGCCCATTGCCTAGGCGGCGGCTCTAAACCGCGAATCACCGTGACCAGCCATCCGGCCGCCGACGGCGAATGGATCTGGTATCTGGGCGGTGATCTCGCCGAGGCAAGCGGCGTCGCACGCGACGAGGCGGCGCAGATCGGCGCGGCGAAAAAGGAGTTGGCAGAGTTGGTGCCCTGGATCGACCTGTCCGGGGCCAAGTGGGCGACGTTGCGTATCGACCGGGCCGAGCCGGCTCAATCAGCACTGGCCAGACCGGACAATGCCTTCCTCGCCGAACAAGGCCGGCTGCTGGTCGGCTGGCCGACGAAGCTGGCGCTATCCCCCGATTTCGCCGACCGCGTCGAGGCCGCCTTGGTCCGCGGCAATATCCATCCGCAACCGCATCCGCCGCTACCCGAACTGCCACGCCCAGCGGTTACCGCACCCTTCTGGGAAGGTTTGCTCTGATGGCAACGACCTTGCACGAGCTGCATCGTCCTCTTGGCAGCACCGGGCTAAGCGTGTCACCGCTAGGCCTGGGCACGGTCAAGCTGGGGCGCGACCAGGGCGTCAAGTACCCCAACGGTTTCCGCATTCCGGACGATGAACAGGCACGCCAACTGATCGCACTGGCCCGCGATCTGGGCATCAATCTGATCGACACCGCGCCCGCCTATGGCGTCAGCGAACAGCGACTGGGGCCATTGTTGCAGGGTCAGCGAGACCACTGGGTGGTGGTCAGCAAGGTTGGCGAGGAGTTCGTCGATGGCCAATCGCACTTCGACTTTTCTCCCGCGCATACCCGGCATTCGGTCGAGCGCAGCCTCCAGCGGCTGCGGACCGACCGCATCGATCTGGTACTGGTGCACTCGGACGGACGCGACTTGGAAATTCTCCAGCACAGCGGCGTCTACGAGACCCTTGCCGACCTCAAGCGCGAGGGCAAGATTCTCGGCTACGGACTGTCCGGCAAGACCGTCGAAGGCGGCCTGTTGGCGCTCGAGCAGGGCGACTGCGCGATGGTGACCTACAACCTCAACGAGCAGAGCGAGCGGCCGGTACTGGACTACGCTCAGTCACATGCCAAGGGCATCCTGGTTAAAAAAGCGCTGGCCAGCGGTCACGTTTGCCTGAAAGCAGGTGAAGATCCGGTGCGGGCGAGCTTCGAACTGTTATTCGCGCATCCAGGCGTTGGCGCCGCCATCATCGGCACCATAAATCCGAACCACCTGTCAGATAACGTGCGTACTGCTGCGTCCGTATTGTCCGAACAGTAATCACGGCCCTGCGGCCGCCTGAGTCAGGAGGAGCCGAATGCCGCGCGTGTTGGTCAGCAAGAACCCGAGCGCCTTCAAGACCCTGCCGCTGCTCGTCGAGGCCAGCCCCGAAGGCCTGCGCTATCAGAGCCTCGGGCGGCCACTCAATTTTAGCGAGATGCTCGAGCGCCGCCGCCCTGTGGCTGTCGACGATCCAACCCGCTTCAAGCTCGAACTGGCGAACCTCGGTGTGTCGGTCCGCCTGACGCTGTGCTGGCAGGGGCGAGAGTATTGGGTGCTGGTGCGCCAGCAACGCCAGGACCGTGGCGACGTCGTTCTCAAGTTGATTTCCGGTTACGTGCCAGCCCACGAACTCAGCCTGCCGCTGCTGACCGCAATCCACGAAGTCGCTGAGGAATGCCTGCTGGAAACGCCCGAAGGCTGGCTCGCCGGGCGCTTTGGCGATACCTGGCTGCCGGCTCCCTACCTGGGCACCCTGCGTTATCGCGAGGCGGTACATTTCAATCTGGCTTCGTTGTCCGGATCGGCCAAGCCGGTGCAATGCGGCCAAATGACTCTGATGGAACGCCCGCGGGCCTATGTCCACTTGCCAACCGCTTCCCTGCAACTGATTTACGACATGCGCCTGGAACTGCCGAAGGAAGCCCGCGAACTCAGCCTTTTTCATGTCGACGAGCGGCTCGAGGGCGAAGAGCTGGTCGCCCGACTGGACCGTAGCCGGCCCGACCTCTATCTGATTCCGCTGCATGAAGGCCAGCCGCAGGATCAGCTCCTGCAACTGCGCAACGGCCAGCTCACCACGCCAGGCACGCGGGGACTATGGCTAGCCGAGAGTTTCGCGCCGCAGGAGGGCTGGGTGGTTCGCGACGAGCGTATTCGCTGGACGGAATGGTGGGCAGCAAGGCCGCAGCCGTGACGCGCTGAGGTGCGCGCCAACTTGTGAGAAGCAGGCCATGCCTGAGAACAAAAGCCACACGGGCGCTAAGTTTCAGGAGGCATGGCCCGGGCGTTGCGACCTTATCTAGACCTTGCGAATCTTCTCGACGATAGCCGTGGTCGAACTGTTCTCGACCAGCCCCAGCACCTTCACCTCGCCGCCATAGGCGGTGACCAGATCCGCCCCGACCACCTGATCGACGCCGTAGTCGCCGCCCTTGACCAGCACGTCCGGCCTGACCTCGGCGAGCAGATTTTCCGGAGTGTCTTCCGCGAAGCAGACAACCCAGTCGACTGCTCCGAGCCCGGCCAGCACGGCCATGCGCCGGTCCACCGAATTGATCGGCCGGCCCGGCCCCTTCAGGCGACTCACCGAGCCATCATCATTGACCGCTACGATCAGCCGATCGCCCTGTGAGCGGGCCTGCTCCAAATAGGTCACGTGGCCGGCGTGCAGGATGTCGAAGCAGCCGTTGGTGAATACGATTTTCTCGCCGTCGGCACGGGCATCCTCGATCGCAGTGAGCAACTGCTCCAGCGTCATCACTCCACGTTCTGAACCTTCCTCGCGCTGCACGGCACGGCGCAATTCCGGCGCGCTGATGCAGGCAGTGCCCAGCTTGCCGACCACGATGCCGGCGGCCAGATTGGCCAGTGCCACCGCCTGTGGCAGCTCTTCGCCCGCCGCAATGGCCGCCGCCAGGGTTGAAATCACAGTATCGCCAGCGCCAGTGACATCGAACACCTCACGGGCGCGCGCCGGCAAATGCAACGGCGAATGCTCCGGGCGCAGCAGCGTCATGCCGTGCTCGCCGCGCGTGACCAGCAACGCTCCCAGTTCGAGGCTGTGCATCAACTCTGCGCCCTTGGCGACCAGCTCCGCCTCATCGGCGCAATGCCCGACGATCGCCTCGAACTCGCCCAGGTTCGGCGTGATCACCGAGGCGCCGCGATATATCTCGAAATCCTTGCCCTTGGGATCGGCCAGTACCGGAATACCACGACGGCGCGCCGCCTGGATCAGCATCTGATGATTCTTAAGCGCGCCCTTGCCGTAATCGGACAACACCAGCACCTTGACGCCAGCAAGCAAGCCCTCTACTTCGGCAAGTAAGGCAGCCGGATCGGTATCGAACGGCTCCTCGAAATCCATGCGCAACAATTGTTGGTGACGGCTCATTACCCGCAGCTTGACGATGGTCGGCTGATGCTCAATGCGCTGGAAATAGGCCTGCACACCCGCGGCAGACAGGCTGTCAGCGAGGCTCTGGCGCGCCTCGTCTTCACCCGTCACACCCACCAACGCAACCGGCCCACCCAGCGCCGCGATGTTCAGCGCGACGTTGGCGGCACCACCGGGACGGTCCTCGATCTGCTCGACCTTGACCACCGGCACCGGCGCCTCCGGCGAAATCCGCGACGTGCCGCCATGCCAGTAGCGATCGAGCATCACATCGCCTACTACCAGAACGGGGGCTTGGTCGAAACGGGGCATGGACAGCTTCATGGAAGGCTCCGGACAGTAGAATTCGAGTTAGTCACAGCGGCATCGACGGTTGCTTTAAGGGGTAGGGGCAGAGCCCAAGCCAGCGGTAACCACAACCACAGCCACAGCAGGTTGGGGGTCGACACGAATGAACTAAAGTCGAAGACCATGGCCACCATCGCGCCAAGAAGCACGGCAAGCCAGAGCAAGGTCAGCGGTTCGCGGCGGTGGATATACAAGCGACGGCAAGCGGCCAGCAACAGCACAACGAAATAAAAAAGTCCGAACAAACCGTAGTTGAACAGTACTTCGAGGTAAATGCTATGCGCATGGGCAATTAACATCGGTTCGCTGCCAGCCAGGGGCCTGAACCCCAGCGTCTGCGCAACGCTTGTATCAGCACCATAGCCGAACAACCAATGACCGGGCAGCAATTGCAGCACCATTTGCCAAATCTCGTCACGAGAGCTGAGCTTACGGCTAAACAGCTCATACGTAATACGTTCATGAAATAGCGCCACGAACAACAGGCCCAACAGAGCGATGGCAATCGGCATATAACTGCGCAGCCGCCGATCAGCGATGTTGAACAGCAGCACCAGTGCGCTCACCGCAAGCGCCAGCCAGCCAGTACGACTGAACGTCAGGAATACATAGAATGCAATAAACAGGCCGCAACCGATCCAGAATGCTCGTGCAGGCCATGTCCGCGCCTGTAAGAGCACCCAGAGCATAACCACACCGGAAAAGGCCAATTCCAGCCCGGCCAGCACACTATTCTCAAAGTCGGCGAAGCCGGCCACACCTGAAGCACTGATACTCCTCAAGCGGTACTCAAAACTCAGCAACCCCTGATTGTTCAAAGTGGCGAAGGTTATAATCGCCACCAGCACGGAAGCGACGACCATAAGCGCCAACAGCTGGCGAAGCGCGCTTTGCCCGCGCGCCACGACAAGGGGTACGGCGAGAAAGAATGCTATCAGCAGAAGCACCCGGCGCGCCGTTTTGCCGTCGCCTAGCAGCAGGCTATTGCTCGCTAGGTAGACGAGAAAGCCGAGCAGCAGCAAGGCATAGCCGTTGCCCCGCAGAAAAGGCAGAAGCCGGCGCCATTGGAACAGAGCCAGCAGCATGCCCAAAAATAGACAGATGCGGATAAAGCCGGCCCAGGACGTCGTTTCACCGAACCACCAGAAACGACCAAGCAAAAGTGCGAATAATGCGAGCAGGGCTAGCGAAACCCTACAATCACCCAGCCAGGCGGAAACGGACCTATTGCTAACATTGGGGAACATTCAGAGAAACCTTGCGCATAGGAGGCCGAGCAGCATTCCAAGCCCCAACAGCCCCAGCGCAGCCATGATGCGGCGCCGTTTGCGGGCCTGCTTCTGCCGACGACGTTTCGCGTCAGCAGGGCCCCATACATGAGCATCGCCTCCGATGTGCCGCACCGCATCCGATTCCAGCACAACGGCGAAAAATCCTTCCTGAGCATAGCCTTTCGACAGCTCCGACTCTCCTTCCGCCGAGGTGGCAAAGCGGGCAAAAGGAGCAAACAGCAAATAGTCCCGCTTACGCCTCAAGCCCGGATTGAAGGAGAAACCCTGCCAGGCGCCATTGCTGGACAGCAGACGCGAGCAGGCATGCCCCTGGATAATGAAGCGCTCGCCTAAGCTATGGAAGGGATAACTGACCCTCACATCGTGGGTATAACTGCGTAACCAGACCTGCAGAACATTAGGCATTTCTTCCAAGATACATCGAGAAGCCTCAATGAATCCTGGGCGATAGAATTCCCAGTCATCCTCGCAATGAAAAATGTAGGGAGTCGTCACACGTGAATAGGCCAGGTCGATTGATGCGAGCTGACCAAGCTTGGGATTATTGACCAACACTTGGGTCTTCGACTGCCAATGAGTGGGAATGACGCCCCGCACATGTTCATCAGAAGAATCTTCGGCAATGATGACTGAATGAATCGGTGTCGTGTTTAAGGCATCCAGACTATTCAGGGTCTGCTTCAGCAGATCGAAACGGCCACAACTCGTTATAACAATAGTGATGTCACTTGCATCGCTGAAATGCATTTAATATCTGCTTATCTTTTGGAAGTAAGAAATTGCGGCACAGCCGCTACGTTGACAATTCAACAAGAAGGACAGCGCGATTAATCAAGCGCAAGTATAGCGATCATGCATCGTTTCTCGGCTGATCGATTACTGTCTCGTCATCTTCGAAGTCGCTAAAATCTCTCGCGTGAAGTCGGGCGTAATACCCACTCACCTCCAGCAATTCGTCATGGGTACCTCGCTCGATGATTTTCCCTTGGTCCATAACCAAGATCACGTCTGCCTTTTGGATAGTCGACAGACGATGGGCTATCACCAGTGTGGTACGCCCCTTCATTACCACGTCCAGAGCCGCCTGGATATGCCGCTCGGATTCGGTGTCCAGGGCTGAGGTCGCCTCGTCGAGAATCAATATCGGCGAATCTTTCAGCAATGCCCTGGCAATCGCCAAGCGTTGGCGCTGCCCGCCCGACAGCAGCACGCCGTTCTCGCCGACCATGGTGTCGAAGCCTTGCGGGAGCTGGTCGATGAACTCTTTGGCGTAAGCCGCCTCGGCGGCGCGGATAACGTCCTCACGCGGCGCACCGGCAAGGTCTCCATAGGCGATATTGTTGATGATTGTGTCGTTGAACAGAGTGACCTGCTGGGTCACCAGGGCGATATGCCGACGCAAGTCACGCATCCGGTAGGCTTCGACGTCGAGGCCATCAAGCAGGATCTGTCCCTGCTCATGCTGATAGAAACGCGGGATCAGGCTCGCCAGGGTCGACTTGCCGCTGCCCGAGCGCCCCACCAGGGCGGCCATCTGCCCGGGCTCAATGGTGAAGCTGATGTCATCCAGGATGAGCTTGTCGGTGCCCGGATAGGTGAAGCTCAGGTTGCGCACCTGCAATTCGCCCCGCACCCGCTCGCGCGTCTCCACACCATCGTCGCGCTCGGGCTGCTCGTCCAGTTGATCGAAGATGCTTTCCGCGCCGGCCAAGCCTTTCTGGATCGTCGAGCTGACCTCGGACAACTGGCGAATGGGTTTGGGCAGCAGACCGGCCGCGGTGATGTAAGCCACCAGATCGCCGACGGTGGCGTCGCCGCGCAGGTACAGCACAAGGAACATCAGCAGCGCCATGGCGCTGTAGATCACCAGTTGCAGGGTGGGCGTATAGATCGCCGAGGTGCGGGTCATGCGCAGTTGTTTTTGCGTGTTATCCCGGCTCGCTTCGAGGAAACGCTCGCTCTCGTAGCGCTCGCCGCCGAAGCTGCGCACCACGCGGTAGCCCTGAATGGTTTCAGAGGCGACGTGGGTCAACTCCCCCATGGCGCCCTGGATCTTGCGACTCTGCACGCGGAATTTACGGCTGGCGGCCCTAACCATTAGCGAGATCGCCGGTAGAATCGCCACCATCACCAAGGTCAGTTTCCAATTCATCCACAGCAGATAGCCGAACAAAAACAGCACGGTCAGCCCTTCGCGCACCATTACCTTTAGCGCCTCGGTCGCCGCGCCCGTGACCATAGTTACGTTGAAAGTGATACGCGATATCAGATGCCCAGAGGCATGCTGATCAAAGTAGCGGTTGGGCAGACTCAGCAAGCTGTTGAATAGCGCCAAGCGCAAATCGTGCACCAGGCCGAGGGCGACGCGCGCCAAGTAATAGCTGCCCAAAAAAGAGCCGATGCCTTGCCACAGGGTGATAAGCAACAGGGCAAGCGGTACACCGTAGAGAAGCTGGACCTCTCCGAGCATCGGCACTTGAACAGTGCCCCGGTCCGGACTGGCCAGGCCATCGACGAAATACTTCAGCAGGCCCGCCATCATCGGCTGGGTCGATGCGAAGATCACGTAGCCCACCATGCTGACGGCAAAGATGAACCAGTAAGGACGCACATAGGTGAGCAGGCGCAGATACAGACGCAAACTGGAAAGAGGCAAACGCTGACGAGAGTCGGACATGAAGGGGAAGCCCTTGAGACAAGGAGGCGAATTGTAGCACCGGAGGACAGCCTGCTAAATCCAAGCTAGAATTGCCGCCCTCAGCTAGCTTAGAAAACCTGCATGCAACTATTGACTGCCGATGCCTATTGCGGGCTCGCTCACAACGCTACGCAACTGGAAGCGGACGGTCACGGCCCTAAGGTCCTGCGCCTGGAAGACGGTAGTTTCCTGAAGATGTTTCGTCGCAAGCGCTTCATTTCCTCCGACGCGCTTTGGCCCTATGCCGAACGCTTCGCCGACAACGCCAAAGCCCTCCATGACGTGGGCATTCCGGCCCCACAGGTTCTATCCATCTACCGGATCGAGACGCCCAGGCGCACCGCTGTGCGTTATATCGGCCTGCCCGGCATCACGCTGCGCCAAGCAATGAGCGATACCGACGCGAACGGACGGGAACTGCTTGTCGAATGTTTCGGCCGCCTTCTCGCGCAACTGCACGAAGCGGGCATCTACTTCCGCTCGCTGCACCTAGGCAATGTCCTGCTGCTGCCGGACCAACGTCTGGGTCTGATCGACTTCGCTGACATGTACATCGGGCGCGCGCCGATGCCCACAACCAAGCGTCGCCGCAACCTCAAACATATGCAGCGCTACGAGCAAGACCGGGCCTGGCTGTTCGACGAGCAGCGCGACGCCTTGGCCAGGGGCTACCGGCAATTGGCGCCAGGACAGAAGGTATTCTGAAGCGGGCATGCTCTATGCTCGCTTCGAGGAGGCAGGTGAGTCAGCTTTTCGGCCGCTGCTTGCAGTAATTCATCCGCTCGTGCTCAGCGAACCACTCCGCGGCGAAATCGGCATTGCGGTATTCCTTGAAATAGGGGCCACCCACCGTCCAATGGGCATTTTTCACATCGCTCGGCGGCTCATCATATTCGCCGACCAACCAGTTCCAGCGTACATCCAGCTCGCCGATCTGCTCGTCTTGCAACCACTGGAAACGATGCAGCTCCATAGGCGAAGCGGTGTTGACCAGATCGACCGTTACCGCGCGATTCGCCGGATGCCCGCAATCCCAGAGCACCACCGAAGACCAGTTCTTGCGTGGGTAACTGTACTGCACGGTGTTCAGGTACTTGATATCGTCACGGGGCTGATAGTCGTGCTTGACTACATAGACCGCCTTGCCCGGATCGCGCTCAAGCACCTCGAGTACATCGGCGATGTCGGTGCGCAGCATCATGTCGCAATCGAAGAACAGCGCATGCCCCTGGTAACCGCTCAGGTGCGGCACGAGAAAGCGGGTGAAAGAGAACGCATTGGATTGCTTGGGATTCCGCTCGCGCGTATAGATGCCGCGCAGGTTGTCGAGATTGACCGGGATGATCGCCAGCGGAATCGAACTGCGGGTCAGGATCGAATGCACCATGGTGTGCCAGGCGACACTCTCCACCGGGTCGTAACCTATAAAGACTTTCAACACACTTTGATTCATCGTTCTCTCTGAATGACTTGCCTGCAAACTGCTCACCGTTTCCGGACGACACCCTACCGGACAATGGCCATGGCTGCGAGGATCGCTTTGAACACTCCTTCCCCATTCGCCGCGTACAGCGCCATCAAGCGCAAGCTGCACGGCCTGACGTACAAGGGCTACGACTTGTGCAAACCGGCGGCCGCGATCATCGCGAACTACCTGTACGACAACAAGAAACCCCTGCGCAAATGGCGCAAGGCCTTCAAGCTGCTCTGGGTGGAGCCCCGGCACGGCAACGCCGACGCCCTGCATGGCCGCCTGCTTGCTTGGAACACGCTGCGCGCCGACCATAAGTTGAACGCCGAGCGTATCGCCCAGGTGATCGACGACCCCGATCACAGATGGCGCCTGGTGCAGGTTCCGGACATCACCAAGGACTGCCGCCGCGCCCTGGAACTGGGCACGCCTTGGCGCGCACTGCGCCTCACCCTGGCCAGCCGGGTCGGCTCGGCCCACTTCCTCTACACCCTCGCCGCCCTCACCTACGCGATGCGCTATTTCGAGTCGGTGGAGCGCCGGGGCCTAACACGGGGGATTGAGAGCCTGATCGCGTACAACAGCTCCAACATTCCCGAGTGCTTTCTCACCAGCGCCTGCAGGCGCAATGGCATCCGCACCTTTTCCCTGCAGCACGGCCTCTACTACGACTACCTGATCCCGCCGCCCCTGGCGATCATCAACTACGAGAACGTGACCGCCGACGCCCTGCTGGTCTGGAGCGAGTTCTGCCGCAAGCAGATCGAAGGGTTCTTCCAGCGCAACGGGCTAACAGCAGACTTCGCCATGCCGCTGGCCGGCTACCTCAAGCCAGTGGAACCCATCCGCCCTCCCATGCCCATGAAGGCCAGACGCCGTGTCCTCTGCCTGTTGCCGCGCAGCGGTCTGGAGTCGTCCATCCGCCTGGTGACCCTGCTGGGCGGGCTACACCCTCACTGTGACGTGCTGCTCAGGCCACATCCCGCGCTGAGGAAGAGCAAGGCCTTTCTGGAGGCGGTGCCCGAGACCCTGGAGATGGACGAGAATCCGCTGCTGGAAACTACCCTCGCCGGGCGGGACATCTGCCTGGCGGTCGGCTTCAATACTACCAGCCTGTTCGACACCTTGCTGCTGCACATTCCTTGTGCGCTCTACGAAACGCCGCAGACCGCCTTCGACGCCCCGGAGCTGCCGCACTTCGCCGATGCGCCGCAATTGCTGGCGCTGCTGGAGCAGGCGCGCTCACGGCCGGACGTCGCGGCGCAGATACTCGGCGCCGGGATTTTTCGCTACGCCGAGATCGTCAACGACCAGCCAGCCTAGCCCCGCGCTGACGTACGTATTCAAGGAACGGCGCCAGGTCATCGCTGCAGAGCAAGTCGCTGAGCGAGCACACTTCCTCGACGGGCCAGACCCACCACTGCGAAGCCAACAACGCCTCGCGCACCTCTTCGCTGAAGCGCCAGCGCACCATTCGCGCCGGGTTGCCGGCGACGATCGCGTATGGCTCGACGTCGCGGCTGACCACGGCTTCGGCGGCGATCACCGCGCCGTGGCCGATCGTCACGCCGGAGAGGATGGTGCAGCCCGAGCACAGCCAGACGTCGCTGCCGATCACCACATCGCCGTGGGTGCCATTGTACTGCGCGATACCGGCCGCCTCAGGTATCAAGGCGGGGAAAGGGAAGGTGGTCACCCAGTCGGTGCGATGATGCCCACCGAGGAAGATGTCCACCCGGTCGGCGATGGAGCAATAGGCGCCGACGCTCAGAGTCGCACCCTCACCCCAGTCGTGCACGATCGGTACGCCATATGTACCGACGCCGACCGGATACTGCGGGTACTCCAAACGGAACAGGGCCGTACCCCGTTCGAAACGCGGCAGGCGCTTGAGCGCTTTCTTCGCACGCCGGCGACGCAAGCGCGACCACCAGCTCATCGCTCACCACCCCGGCTGGCCACGAGGCGCCAGGCACCGCGCAATGTCTTGCTGTTCCAGTGACGCCAAGGTATCTGCGCCAGTAGCTCCCTGCCCAGTGCGTTGTCCTTGCGCGCCACCTTGAGCAGCATACTGTTGAGAAACCGGGCGCAAGCCTGCTCGTACTGCGGGTGCTGGGCAAACAAAGCGTAACTGCGCAGCACGTTGTCGACCATGAAACGCAGGTTTTTGAAGGTATTGGTGTCGTGAACCCGATACTGCGCAAGCACCTCGCCGAGCACGTCGATGTAATAACCCGCATGGGCGATCTTCAGCTGAATCTGCAAGTCTTCCAGGCGGATATCGGGATCGAAGCAACCGACCTGCGACAAGCAATCGCGGCGCAACATCATCGTCGGCGCCGGAGGGAAACGCTTACGGTCGAGGAACAGGTCGAGAAAATCCAGGCGACGAAAAGGCAGGTCACGACGACGCTGACGTTCGTCCGGTAGTATCGCGCCATTGCCATCGATCAACTCTAGGCAGCCAGCGCAGATACCGACCTCGGGCTTGTCGATCAGGTACGCGACCTGATGGGCGATCCGCGCCGGCAGCATGATGTCGTCCGAACCGAACGGTACGATGAACTGGCCCCGGGCACGCTCGATCGCCGAGTTCAAAGTGTGTGACAAGCCCTGGTTGGCCTGTGTCCTGAAATCAAAACCATGTATGGCTTGCAGAGCGCGTATACGCGCCACGCTGTCGTCGGTAGAGCCATCGTCGACAACCAATAGCTCGATATTCGAATAGCTCTGTGCGAGCACGCTGGCAATGCTTTGCTCGATATAGGGGGCGTGGTTGTACGAGGCGATGATCACCGTCACCAGCGGCTCGCGCTCGCCAGTGGCCGAATCCTTACCGTCAAGCTGCATCGTTTCGAAACTCCGCTCGGTTGTCAGGCGCAAGGTGCATCAGGAGCCAGTCCAGAGCCGCAAGGCCTTGCGTGTATAAGAACCCTTCATGACGATCCGCCAGTCCCGTCTCAACGCCTCGACAAAGAAATGCTTGGCAGCCGCACGGTGCTCCGCCAAGTAAGCACTACGGAACAAGGATAGACAGCGTTGCACGGCATATGAGTTCTTCAGCATCTGAAACTCCTCGCCGAGCCGCTGCTCGGAGAACACCTCGTCAACCAGCGCCAACCCATTGGTTTTGTCGTAGACGAACTGGTGACGCAGGCTGTCGGCATGCTTGTAGATCATGGCCAAGGGCTGGCACAGGGTGGTACAGGGGAAATTGGCAAGCGCCTGGGCGAATACCGGAATGTCTTCGGCACTGCGAAAATGTTCTGGATAGAGACCACGGCTGAATATCTCCCGGTGCATGATGCAGGCGCCATTGGATAACGACACCCTCTTCTCCAGCAGATAGGCGCGCAACCGCTCGAACCCCGAATTGGAGAGTGCTGCGGGCATCTGTTCGCGCATACGGCCATTACCCCATACAGAGTAATAGCCGCCGATGATCAAACTGCTGTTGGGGTATACGGACAAATGCTTCTGCACGGCGGACAATGCGCCATCGATCAATGCGTCGTCGGCATCGAGGAATATCAGGTAGCGCCCGGTGCTCGTCGCAATGCCCAGATTGCGCGCAGAGGAAGCGCCGCCGTTGAGTTTGCGAATTACTCGAAAGCGCCCGGGGTGTTTGTCCAGCAGGCCTTGAAGAACAATCGGGGTATTATCGGTGGAGCCGTCGTCAACCACTAGCAATTCGCAGTTCTCGGTCAACTGGCTGATGACCGACTCCACAGCCCGCGGCAGCGTTGTCGCGTAATTGTAGGCCGGCACGACGATACTGATGAGTATTTCAGCCGTCATTATCGTCCTCGCCCACCGGGCCGGCTTCGCCACGCTTAGGCTCGAACGCCATTGGCCAGCCCAGATAATAATCAGTCATTCGGCTCATAATGTGCCTACGTCAACGTCTGAGCGGGGCCAGGCCTGCTGCGTTTGAAAATGAAATGGCGCAAGCGCTTGAGCAATTGCCGGTCCCATTGACGCAGCGGAACCTGGCGAAAAAGCTCCCAAGCATAGGATTTATCGTGCAGGACCGCGAGACGTAACGCTTTGGTGATGAGCCGCGCGCGGCCAGACTGATAGCAGGCATGTTGCGCATAAGGCTGAATGACTTGAAGACCGTAGCGAAGTTCAGCCTTGTAATTCTTCGACAGGCTGTCGCCATGCTTGCGGTAGAGCGTCACCACCTCCGGCAGAACGTCGACGTAGTAACCGGCATGAGCAATCTTCAGAGTCATCTGAAAATCCTGGATCTTGATTGCCGGATCGTAGCCGCCCACTGCATCCATGGCCTCGCGACGGTATACGGCGATGTTGCCACCAACCACGAGCGCCGCAGCCAAGGCTTTAGAGAAATCGTAGCGGCGTACCTGACGTTTTTTGTCTTTTTTCGGCAGCAGTTGGCCTTGCCCATCGATGCGAATAGAGTTCCCGCCAAGACAACCGACCTGGGGTTGCTTGCTCATATAATCGATCTGTAATTTGAGCCGCCCCGGCGACATAAGATCATCCGCATCGAAGGTAGCGATGAACTCACCCTGCGCTAACGTCAGACCGGCATTCAACGCAGCACTGACACCTTGATTATGCTGTTGGATGAACTCGACCCTACGGACCAGGCTGGTAGCTCGATGGTTTTCCAATGCATGCTCGATGACAACGACACTATCGTCGGTAGAGCCATCATCCACCACAATCAATTCGAAGTTCGAGTAATCCTGCGCCAAGACACTACACAGTGTATCGCCTACATATTTGGCGTAATTAAAGCAAGGGACGATTATCGTCACGAGCGGGTCAGTAGCTACCGTCACTATTACTCTTTCCTTCCAACATGCATGGCTTGGTTTGGCGGCGAGCCAACAGGACTGCCTAATTTTGCGGCGATATGCCAGACAGGTACGAAGGGTCGCCAGACATATCGGCCCAAAAGTTTGAATCGAAAGCGCGGGTAAAGCACCGTATTGTGCTGATTGAATCCGGGACGCCAGACGAAATGTTCGCCCCGCCTAGTGATAGTGAATGTAGGAAGCCCCATCAGCGACGCCAGATGCCCTCCACCGGAATCGTTACTGATCACAACCGACGCCGTCGAGACGTAGTCGATTAAACCTTTGATGTTGGCAAAGCTGTTTACCTTAAATCCCGAAAGCGCTGCCTCCAGGACCTGCTGTTCGCGCGGCATACCGACGAACTCTACGCGCCACCCTCTTCTGCGGATCGCTCGGCCCAGCAGCTTGAAACCCGCTAGCCAATAATTTTTCTTTGACTGGGGCGTTGTCGGAAAGATCAGAACTAGGCGATCAGCTTTCTTTTCGTCAGGCTTGCTGAGCAAATGCCCGCCATACTTCTCTACATCAATACTGAATACATTGCTGGCATAAGCATTGATCCAGTCGACCATTGTGAGCCCGGCACCCGAATTACCGCAGAATGCTTTGCTCGCGTTAGAAAAATGCCGTCCACGAACAACGACCTTACGCCCCTGAATCCCGGCGTTGCGAGGAATCTTCTTGGCTGAGACAAAAGCGACATTCAGCAGCCCGGCGGCGAGTTGCAAGGCGACCTTCTGACAGTAGTACTTCTCAAAACAGGCGATGACCAGATCGTAATTGAGAGCCAGTTCTACAAGGGCAGCATCTTCTTCCAGCTGAACTTTCAGCCAAGGAAAATACTCGCGCGCAGGATGCAGGGCATTACTCGGAAAATACACCTGCGCTCCCGCCCGATGCATGAGCCAGGCAAGGCGTAGATAAATGGTGATGTCACCAAGTGCGGGGAACGGCAATATAGCAACACTCACCCCATAGAAGCTCATTGGCTGATTGTCGGTCACTGTCGGTCCCATCATGAACGACTCTCTCTAACGACCTCGGGCAGCCCAGGCAAAGACCAGAAGCGTTGACGGGCCGCAACGTCCGAAAATCGCTGGTCGAGCAACCTCAACATGGCCTGATGCTGGGCCTCTACGGCTGCCCCGTCTTGACCAGCGAACTGGCTCAGATATGCAGCAAGTGCCTGCTCATCGCCTAGCCGAAAAAGGTCACCGCAACCTTCGACCACCTCCCGTGCGCCGCCACAGTCAGTACATACCAAGGGAAGCCCAGCCGCCATAGACTCTAACAGCACCATACCGAAGGGCTCATGATTGGAAGTCAGTGCAAACACATCGAATGCCTTGAAGTAACGGCGTCCTTGCGCCACTTGGCTCAAGAAGCGCACCGAGTCGCCGACGCCCAGCTCAGCAGCCAGCGCCTTTAGCAATGATTCGAGGCGTCCGCTACCCATAATCGCCAGCAGGCTACCGTCCGGTAATTGCGGCAAGGCCTGGGCAAAGCCGCGAATCAGAGTCACCTGATCCTTATCGGGATGCAGGCGGCCGACATTGCCAACCACCCAGGCATCCTGAGGCAGCCTGAGGTGTGCCCGGGCGGCCTCACGAGATACTTGCTCAGCTTGCACCGCGGCGACATCGATACGGTTGTACAGGGTCTCAATGCGTTCAGCAGGCCAACCTGGCAGGCATGCGCGCATATCGTCACGCACCGCATTAGACACGCCAAGCAGCGTAAGGCGTTTTCTGTAGAAATTGGCGAATAGCCTACGCGAGCGCCTTCTGAAACCACCGAATGCGTGTTGCACGCCAATCACTGGCAGGCCGGTACCAAGCAGCGCCGCATAGGTCGGCTTGAACCGGTGCGCAATGCAAAAACTGAATTTCCGACTAGCCGCGATCGTCCGCACCGCCTGCATCGCGCCAAGCTTCAAGCCGCGAAGCGAGCGGGTACTGCGATCGAGAAAGATCACTTCGGCCGACGCAACATCACGCCGAACCTCTTCGCTTGGAGTACCGGTCAGGAAGACGGTGCACACCTTAAAGGGCGACCCCTCGAACAACACCGCATACTGCCGCGCGCAATCGAGAAACGGGCCGTCATAGCCATGACAGAGCTGAAGCACCCATGGCTCAGACGTCGTCATACCACCCCTTCCCCTCCTTAATTACCAACACATCCTCCATGATCAGATACTGCAGATCCGACCCATAGAACATGTTCAACGCATCGGTGGGCGAGCAGATCATGGGTTCGCCGCGGCGGTTGAGTGAAGTATTGAGCGAGACGCCGTTGCCGGTGAGCTTTTCCAGCTCCAGCATCAGGTCATACCAGCGCGGGTTGTATTCGCGCTTGAGCACTTGGGCGCGGGAGGTGCCGTCTTCGTGGACGACTTCGCTGACGCGCTCCTTCCACTCGTCGTTGACTTCGAAGGTGAAGGTCATGAACGGGCTGGGATGATCGACCTTGAGCATCTGCTCGGCCACAGTATCGAGCATGGACGGGCAGAACGGGCGCCAGCGTTCGCGGAACTTAATCTGTTCGTTAATGCGGTCGGCCACACCCGGAATGCTCGGGCAGCCGATGATCGAGCGACCACCGAGAGCGCGCGGGCCGAATTCCATGCGGCCCTGGAACCAGGCGACGGGATTGCCGTCGACCATAATCTTGGCGATGCGCTCGGGGACATTCTCGATTTTCTGCCACGCAGGCGCACTCGGATGGCGCGCACAGGCGGCAATGACGTCTTCGTTAGAATAGGACGGGCCGAGGTAGACGTGTTCCATCTTCTCCACCGGCACGCCGCGCTGGTGGGAGACGTAGGCCGCGGCGCCGACTGCGGTACCGGCATCGCCGGACGCAGGCTGGACGAACAGCTCCTTCACTTCGGGGCGGGCGATGATTTTCTGGTTGAGCTTGACGTTCAGCGCGCAGCCGCCGGCGAAAGCGATCTTGCCGGTCTGGCGGATGATGTCACCCAGGTAGTAGTCCATCATCTCCAGCGCCAGCTTCTCGAACAGCGCTTGCATGCTGGCGGCGTAGTGGATGTAGGGATCGTCGGCGATGTCGCCTTCGCGCTTGGGGCCGAGCCACTCGATCAGCTTGGGCGAGAAGTAAAAGCCCTTGCCTTTCTCCTTGTAGCGACGGAAGCCGATGACGTTGGCGTAATCGGTATTGATGGTCAGCTCGCCGTTCTCGAACATGGCCAGACGCGAGAAATCGTACTTGGCCGCATCGCCATAGGGCGCCATGCCCATGACCTTGAACTCGCCGTCGAGCATCTCGAAGCCGAGGTATTCGGTGATCGCGCCGTAGAGGCCGCCCAGCGAATCCGGATCGTAGAACTCCTTGATCTTGTGAATCTTGCCGTCCTCGCCCCAGCCGAAGAAGGTGGTGGCGTACTCGCCCTTGCCGTCGATGCCGAGGATGGCGGTCTTCTCGGTGAAGCCGGAGCAGTGGTAGGCACTGGAGGCGTGGGCCAGGTGATGCTCGACCGGCTGCAGCTTGACCTTCTTCAGGTCGAAGCCGAGCTGCTGCAGGCACCACTGGATGCGCTTCTTGTAACGGTGGTAGCGACGGTTACCCATGAGAATGGCATCCAGCGCGCGATCCGGCGCGTACCAGTAGCGTTTGGCGTAGTGCCAGCGGGCCTTCTCGAAAATGCTGATGGGCGCGAAGGGAATCGCCACCACGTCGACGTCGGACGGCTTGATGCCGGCCTGCTCCAGGCAGAACTTGGCCGACTCGTAAGGCATGCGGTTCTTGGCATGCTTGTCGCGCACGAAGCGCTCTTCTTCGACGGCGGCGATCAGCTTGCCGTCGATGTACAGGGCGGCGGAAGGATCATGACTGAGGGCGCCGGAAAGGCCGAGAATCGTCAATGACACGGTTGGAAGCCTCTTAAAAGCAGCTTGAAGCTTGAAGCCGGAAGCTCGAAGCAACAGCGAATGTCTAGTTCATCCCCGCAGGGCTTTTTTTCTTCCAGCTTCAAGCTTCGGTCTTCAAGCTGCTTTTGGGTATTCGTTCGTCCAGCAATTGATATAGCGCCGAATCGGCCGGCCAGTTACGCAAAAAACGTGCGCGATCCTTGGCATAGGCCCGGGCGAAACTGGCGCCGCTGGTGTGCTGCTGGACGGCGTCGAGGTCGATCAACGTCCAGCGGCCCTGCTCCCAGAACAGGTTGGTGCCTTTCATATCGCCGTGGCTGATGCGCTCACGCAGCAACGCTTCGAACAGCTGATCAAGCGCTGCGAGCTCTGATTCAGGCGGCGAGCTCGATAGATACGGCTGAAAACGGGCGATTATATCCTCGCCATTGGTGTATTCGGTAATCAGATAGCTGCGGCGGCGCAAACCGAGCCAGCGTAGTTCCAGCATTGCCAACGGCCGGGGCGTGGCGATGCCGAGGAAGTCCAGACGATTGCCTTCGATCCAGCTGTGCCAGGCGCGGCTCGGCCGCCAGCAGCGCTTGAGCCAGTGAAAAAAATCCTTGATGTTGTAGCGCTTGATGACCAGTTGCCGACCGGGCTGCTCGACCAGTGCAACGGTGGCGCTGCCGCCCAGCTTCAGCGCACGGCCTGCTTGGACAGCCGCATCCGGCGCGGCCAGCATTTCACGCAGCGCCGGATCGTCCTCGCGCCGAACCACCCGCAGTTCGCCGAGACTGCGGCTCACGCTGAACAGCGAGCAGTCGCGCCCGAGCTTGCTTAGATAATCGCGTAGCCGCCAACGTCGGACGGCTGCGATTTCCCGCAGCAATGCTTCCAGGGGAAGCGCGTGCTCGCCGTTAACCAGAAGATACTGTACGAGCAGTTCCTCGATATGGGGCTCGATACTGGCGGGCAGCTGGGCGAAGAAAACGCCGAGGTTTTCCAGCACCTTGTCGCGTGCGAGCGGTTTAGCCGGGGTCTGCGCCTGCACACCGCCGCCATCGATGAGGTACAACTGCCCGTCATGGCGCAGCAGATTGTCCAGATGCAGGTCGTCCTGCCACAACCCGCGGGCATGCAGCTGCGCAACGGCGCCAAGTGCCTCGCCCAGCACGCCCTGCTGCGCATCGGACAGCAGCGGCTGCCGCTCCACGTCGCGCCAAACCTGCTCCAGGCTTTGCGCGCCAGCAAGATAGTCGAACAGCAGCCAACCACCCTGGCTCGCGGCGAAACCCTCGGCAATCAGCGCAGGCGTGGTCATTCCCTGATCGGCCAGCAGCCGTGCGCCGCGTCGTTCGCGGTCGAAATGGCGCTCGGCCTTGCTCCCGACCAGCAGCTTCGCCAGCACCTCGCGGCCCTGCCATTCGGCTTTAGCGACATAGCGTTGCCCTGGCAATACGCGCAGCCACTGCTGCAGCGTCAGTTCGCCGGCGGGCAGCATCAACGTCAACGGCAACGCTGGCGAGCGCCCGGCTTGAGCAAGCTCCGTCAGATTCATGTGCGCATAGCCTTGCTCTGCCTGCGACCGGTAATGTTCTCCAGCCAGGCATCGATAGCTGCTTCACTGGCGTCTTGATCGAGATAGGCTTCGATCAGCTGTCGCACATCACGTTCGCTCCAGATCGCCGCACGACGGATCAGCGCCTCCAGATCGACGATTCGGTCACTGCGTACGGGCAGTAGCGAGCGGGTCTTTTCCAGGTCGATGAGGCACGCCTCGAACCGCTCGCCATCCGGGCGAATAAAGATGTGCTTGGGGTAGAAACAACCGTGGCGCTGTCCGGCCCGGTGAAGCGTTCGTGCAAGCTCGGCACATGCCAACAGCAACGCCTTGCGCTTCGTCGCATCCAGATGATGCCAATCGTTCAGCCAGCTGTGCAGGTCCCGCCAGTCATCCAGCGCGCGAGTTATCAATATGGCGCGGCGTTCATCCGCGACGCGGCGCTGGCCGAAATATGCCGCTTGCAGCGTGGGTATGCCCAAGCGCTGGTAACGCTGGATATTACGGAACTCGCGAGCGAACGTCGGTTCGCCGAACGGACGGTGCAGCGTATGAGTCAGGTAATTGCTCTGACGCTTGAGGTAATAGGCCGTCTCGCCCAGTTCCAATCGGAATACGCTGCTCCAACCGCCGCGCGCGGTATTGGGCGCGTCCACCGAGTCAAGCTGCAGAGCCCAGAGCGCTTCGAAGCTGTCCAGCCCCTGCGCCTGCAGGATCGTCCTGTCGCGCTCTGAAAAATGATCGCTCATTCGCGTCCCTCGAAATACTTGAGCACCTGGTCGATGAGGGCACGATCAGCCGGAACCAGACATGGGCGCTGCTGGTATTGCAGGTAGAAACGCAGCCGCTGCGTGCGACTCAGGCGGTACTTGGCCACCTTATCCAGACAGGCCAGGTCCTTGACGACACGCCGGCGCAGGAATGGCCCCCACCAGAAATCCCCGGACGGGCAATCGATCAGGAAAAGCTCGCCAGCATCGTTGACCAGCAGGTTGCGCCACTTCAGGTCGTTATGGGCGAAGCGGTGGTCGTGCAGGGTTCGAGTCGCCTGTGCCACTTGACGACTGATGTGCTCGACCCAGCTTCGGTCGGACAGGCGCGAGTCTGCACTTGTGGCGATTGCGGCCATGTCCATGGTGTTGGGGACTTCTAGAGTGATCAGTGCCCCGCGCACGAATGCTCCGGCACGACGCTCCAGGCCCCAGGCCACCAGCGGCGCAACCGGTATTCCCCAGCGCTCGAAATGCTTGAGGTTCTGCCATTCGGCCTTGACTCGCGGACGCCCCAGATAACGGCGCAAACCCTTTCCCGCCGCCCAGTAGCGTTTGACGTAATAGCGCAGGCCGTCGTATTCGACGCGGATCACCTCGGAGAGCGGGTCGCGTGCAATCGGCTCGCCTTCAAGCGCGAAAACCGTCTCCAGACTGGCGAATGCCTGCGCCGCGTCGGCCGTTATGTCGCCGACGACCTGCCAACTACTCATTGAGCACCCGGCGCGTATTTACGCTGATAGCGGCTTTGAAGCCTGTCCGCCTTGGTTGCCAACCAGCGCAGCAACGGGGCTTCGTCACGTAGAATCTCGCGCAACGGCCGCTGGAAATAAGTCCGCAGGAATCGCAACTTGTCACGTCGCGTCAGGCCAATTTCCAGCGCCGAGAAGTACAGCCCAGCCAGATCCTTGTCGCGCCAGCGGCGTGGCGTTTGCCCACGCGTCTGGGCGCGGTGCAGGTCGATCAGCGACAGGCGAAAATCGTCGGCGGTCACCGGCTTGTCGGTGTGCAGCAGGAAGTGGCAGATATAGAAATCCCGGTGATTGACTCCGGCGCGGTGCATGGTGCCAGCCATGCGCGCGACTTCGGCGATCAGCGCGCGCTTGAGCGTCGGCGCTGGCGGCTGCTCGTGCCAGTTGGCCGCGAAGTCTTCCAGGCTTATGGTCGGCGCCAGTTCTTCGGTGATGATGAATGAGTGCTGCGTCGCCGGATTGCCGCCGCGCTCGCCGTAAGCCACCGCAGTCATGGTCGGCACGCCGACTTCGTGCAGGCGCTGGATGGCGCGCCATTCCTGGCCGGCACCGAGCACCGGGGCCTTGGCGGTGAGCAGGTTCTTGACGATTTCGCCCCAACCGATACCGCGATGGATCTTGACGAAGTAGCCGCGCCCGTTGACTTCGGTGCGCAGGGTGCGGCGCCCTTCCAACTCGCGATAAACCTGACCTTCTAGGCGCTCGACTTCGACGAAGGGGTCCCTGCCTTGCCAGAGAGTCTCGAAGGGTTCTGACAGGATCAGGCGCGACATCAGCAGCGCGCTCCCAGGATCACATCAGCTGCCTTTTGCGGCATCGAATAGAGGTCAGCGCTGTCGGCATAGGCCAGGCCGTTGCGGCTCCAAGTAGCGCGCCGCTCATCGCTGGTCAGCATCTCGGCCAGCAGACGGTCCAGATTGGCCTGCTCGAACGGGCCGGGCACTACGCGTCCGCAATCGGCATCCTCGATGTAATGGGCGTAGCCGCAGACATCGCTGACCAGCACCGGCAACCCGGCGACCAGGGCCTCCAGCAGCACGGTACCGGTGTTCTCGTTGTAGGCAGGGTGGATCAGCAGGTCGGCGCCGAGAAGGAAGCGTGGGATATCGCTGCGCCCCTTGAGAAACTCGACCTGGCTGGATATCCCCAACGTCTTGGCCTGCAACTGGAACGGCTTCGGATCGTCCTGACCGATGATGAACAGCCGAGTGCGTTTCTTCAGCTCTCGCGGCAGCGCGGCGAGTGCCTTGAGGCTGCGGTCGACACCCTTGGTCTTGAAGCCGGAACCGATCTGCACCAGCAGCAGCTCGTCAGGCTTCAGCTCGAACTCCTTGCGAAACTCTGCGCGGATTTCGGCGGCATTGGCCGGTGCGCGGCGATCCTGGGCGATGCCCGGCGGCAGCAGGTGGAAGCGCTCGGCCGGTGTGCCGTAGTGTTTGACGAACAGCGGCTGTTGTACTTCGGAAATCATCAGAATCTCGGTCTTCGACTCCGGCGCGAACACCGCGCGCTCGTATGCGGCGAAATGCTTGTAGCGCCCCCAGCGGCGATAAATCGGGTTGCGCAGGGTTTGCGCCTTGTCTTCGAAACAGGGATCGGCCGCATAGTAGACGTCCAGCCCGGGCATCTTGTTGAAGCCGATCACCCGTTCCACTGGTCGTTTTGCCAGATCCGCCTCGACCCAGGCGGTAAAGCGCTCGTTGCGTGTGTGATTGAAGATCGCTTTGACTGGCGCGATCAGCACCTCGAACCCCTCGGGCACCTCGCCTTCCCAGATCATCGCGTAGACCCGAATGGCATGGCCGCGTCGCTGGCATTCCAGGGCAATGCGCATGAAATCGCGCTGCAGCCCGCCGAAAGGAAAGTATTTGTACAGAATGAAGGCCAATTGCATCAGTGCATCTCCGCTGACCGCAACAGGGCCTTGAGTTCGCTCGCGACACGCTCGGGCGGCAGGTCGTCGAAGCAGGGTTTATATCGATCGCCCTTCCCCGCGTTCGGACCGCTGGCACACAGATGCACCTGTGAACGCCCGTACGCACCGACACGACCAGGAAGCGTCGGACCATAGAGCGAAATGCTTGGGACATCCAGCGCCGCCGCCAGGTGACCGAGCCCGGTATCCACCGCAACACAGGCACGCGCCCCGGCAACGACCTTGGCGATCCCGCCGAGATTCAGACGGGGCAATACCGACACGCTGGCCAACCCGTTGGCGATGCGCTCGGCACGGGCCTTTTCGTCGTCATTGCCCCAAGGCAAACGGATCGCCCAACCGAACTCGCTCATCCGTTCGGCCAGCTCGCGCCAGTAACGCTCTGGCCAATGCTTGCTCGGCCAGGTGGTGCCGTGCAGGAACAACAGATAGGGCGGCTCGCCCGGCGTCGCCAGCCGATTGCGATCCAAGCCGTAGTCGGCGATCGTCTCGGGAACCGGATAGCCGAGCGACTGAGCGAACAACTGCCGCACCCGCTCCAGAGCGTGCTGGTCACGAGATACGGCATAACGGCGATCATAGAAGCGCGATGCCAGCGGCTCACGGGCGGAGTCACGATCCAGACCGGCAATCGGTGCTTTAACGCAACGTGTCAGCCAGGCACTTTTCAGCAAGCCCTGGGCATCGATCACCAGGTCGTAGCGGGTCTCGCGCAGGCGCGCCTTGAAGCGCCGCCATTCACCGGAACGAAACGTCTGCAGTGGCTGCTTGCGCCAGCGCCGAATCGCCACCGGAATCACCTGCGCCACGGCCGGATGCCATGTAGGAATTTCGGCGAAGCCCTCTTCCACCACCCAATCGAA
This sequence comes from Pseudomonas sp., assembly GCA_031988485.1. Taxonomy (GTDB): domain Bacteria; phylum Pseudomonadota; class Gammaproteobacteria; order Pseudomonadales; family Pseudomonadaceae; genus Stutzerimonas. The sequence goes on along the minus strand of DALZYJ010000003.1, from coordinate 150,939 downwards.
CTGGATACCGGGAATGGCTCGCTGGGCATCGGTCAATGCCGGGAGCGTATGCACCACGTCCCCCAGCGACGAGGTCTTGATCAGCAGCACCCTCACTCAGCGCACCTCGATCGGCTGGGGAATCAGGCGCTCCAGCGCCTCGATCACCCTGTTCGGCTCGAGTTCGCGCATGCAGTTGTTGTGACCGAAGCGACAGGTGCGCTCGAAACAGGGGCTGCAGTCCAGGCCCAGGCGAACGACTTCGACCTGCTCGGACAATGGCGGCGTGAAGGCCGGCGAAGTGGAACCATAGACCGACACCAGCGGACGGCCGAGCGCGGCGGCCACGTGCATGAGGCCCGAATCATTGGAAACCACCGCCTCGGCACAGGACAGCAGATCGATCGCCTCGGCCAGGCTGGTTTCACCTGCGAGGTTCAACGCCTCTTCACGCAACCCGGGAATCAGTCGCTGGCGGATGTCTTCGCCCACGGCGTGATCGTTCTTCGAGCCGAACAGCCAGACCTGCCAGCCTTCGCGGATCTTCGCTTCGGCCACCTTGGCGAAATGCTCGCTCGGCCAGCGCTTGGATTCGCCGAACTCCGCGCCCGGGCACAGCGCCAAGACCGGTCGATCCAGCCCCAGGCCAAAGCGCGCCAGCGCCGCATCACGGCTCTCGCCGTCGATACGCAGCGAGGGGTTCGGATAGGGCTTGGGCAGCTCGGCGCCCGGCTCGAAGGCCAGCGCCATGAAGCGCTCGATCATCAGTGGATAGCGCTGTTTGTCGAGCTTGCGGATATCGTTGAGCAGGCCGAAGCGCATCTCGCCGCGCCAACCGGTGCGCTTGGGGATGCCGGCAAAGAATGGCACCAGCGCGGATTTCAACGAGTTGGGCAGCAGGATCGCTTGCTGGTACTGGCCGCGCAGGCTCTGCGCGACCTTGCGCCGGGTCGCCATATCGAGCACACCGTGGCCGAGCGGAAAGCTCAACGCCTGGCGCACCTCGGGCATGCGCTCGAGAATCGGCCGGCTCCACTCCGGTGCCAGTACGTCGATCTGGCAGTCGGGATGGCGCTGCTTCAGGCAGACAAACAGCGTCTGCGCCATCACCATGTCGCCGACCCAGCTGGGACCTACGATCAGAATATTCATAGCAAAAGCCGCTGGAGGCTGAAGGCTTGGGGCTGAACGAAGAAGCACCTCGTCCAGCCTTCAGCCTAGAGCCTTTAGCCTACGAGCGTCCGCCATTCGGCATGGCCATCGGTCTTGCCAGACACCAGATCGAAATAGGCCTTCTGGATGCGCTCGGTGACCGGACCACGTCGGCCAATGCCGATGTTGCGGCCATCGACTTCGCGAATCGGCGTGACTTCGGCGGCGGTGCCGGTGAAGAAGGCTTCGTCGGCGATGTAGACCTCGTCGCGGGTGATGCGCTTCTCGATCACCTTGATGCCGAGCTCGTCGGCCAGGGTCAGCACGGTGCCGCGGGTGATGCCGTTGAGGCAGGCGGTGACCTCCGGCGTGTAGATCACGCCGTCCTTGATGATGAAGATGTTCTCGCCCGAACCCTCGGCGACATAGCCTTCTGGATCGAGCATCAGCGCCTCGTCGGCGCCGCCGGAGATGGCTTCCTGCAGCGCCAGCATGGAGTTGATGTAGGCGCCGTTGGACTTGGCGCGGGTCATGCTGATGTTGACGTGGTGGCGAGTGAAGGAACTGGTGCGCACCTTGATGCCCATTTCCAGCGCTTCATCGCCCATGTAGGCGCCCCAGTGCCAGGCGGCGACGATCACGTGCACCTTCAAGCCGCTGGCGCGCAGGCCCATGCCTTCGCTTCCGTAGAACACCATCGGACGGATGTAGGCACTTTCCAGATTGTTTTCGCGTACGGCGGCGCGGGTCGCCTCGTTAATTTCTTCCTTCGAGTACGGCATCTTCATGTTCATGATGTGTGCCGAATCGAACAGACGGTCGGTGTGCGCCTGCAGGCGGAAGATCGCGGTGCCGGCCGGGGTATCGTAGGCACGCACGCCTTCGAAAACGCCCATGCCGTAATGCAGGGTGTGAGTCAGTACATGGGTGGTCGCATCGCGCCACTGCACCAGCTCACCGTCATACCAGATCACGCCATCACGATCGGCCATCGACATTGTTGCCACCTCGGAATTCGATTAATGCTCTGTTTGCCGACGAGTTCAGCTGAGTCCCAGCTCGCGCCAAAAGCGCATCACCGCGCGACGCTCGTCATGAAATTGATCCCCACTCACCACACCGGGAAGCTTCTGCAGTGATTGCCGGTGAGCCACCGCGCGGTAGGCCTTGTAGGCGTCCTGCAGCAGCCGAACCTCATCGCCGGTCATCAGCCCGGCCTGCTCCAACCCGTCGAGAATGCGAATGTTATCGGTATAGCGCAGCAGTTGCGGATGCTGGTGCGACCACGCTAAAGCCGCGTATTGCACCATAAATTCGATATCCACGATACCACCGGCGTCGTGCTTGAGATCGAACGTGCCCTCGGCCTCGAAGGCTTTGTCGGCCAGGCCGGCCTGAGTCGTGCGAGTACCAAGGTTGTCGCGCATCTTGCTGCGCATCTCGCTGACCTCACGGCGCAGCTGTTCAAGATCGCGCGGGCGGGCAAGCACGGCGGCACGCACCCGCTCGAAGTCCTGCGCCAGCCGAGAACAACCGACCAGCACCCGCGCACGCACCAATGCCTGGTGCTCCCAGGTCCAGGCTTCCTGGGTCTGGTAGCGCTCGAAGGCACCCAGCGAACTGACCAACAACCCGGAAGCACCGGATGGCCGCAGCCGCATGTCGACTTCGTAGAGCAGGCCGGAGGTGGTCTGGGTGGTCAGCAGGTGAATGATGCGTTGACCGAGACGAGTGAAGAATTGCGCACCATCGATGGGCTTGGCACCGTCGGTTTCGGCATTGGGATCGCCGTCATGAATGAACACCAGATCCAGATCGGAACTATGGCCCAGCTCGATACCGCCCACCTTGCCGTAACCGATGATGACGAACGACGGATCGCAGGGGACGCCATCAGCCCGTCGCGGCTGCCCATGACGCGCCACCGTGTGCCGCCAGGCCAGGGCCAACACTTCGGCGAGAATCGCTTCGGCAAGCCAAGTCAGGTAATCGCTGACCTTCATCAAGGGCAAGGTGCCTGCGATTTCCGACGCTGCCACACGCAGCCGGTGCGCTAGCTTGAAATGCCGCAGCGCCTCCATCTGCTGCTCCAGATCGTCTTCTGGAATCCGCGCCAGACGCTCATGCAGCTCGGCGGCCAACTCCGGCGCCTGCGGCGGACGGAACAGTCGCCCGGCGTTGAGCAGCTCATCGAGCAGCAGCGGAAAACGCGCAATCTGCTCGGCGATCCAGGGGCTGCCTGCGCAAAGCTCGAGCAATCGCTCCAGCGCGTTGGGATTTTCCGTCAGCAATACGAGATAGGCCGAGCGCCGAGCGACCGCCTCGACCAGCGGCAGCACGCGCTCCAGCACCAGGTCCGGATCATCCTGCTCGACCGCCTGCGCCAGCAGCCGTGGAATGAAAGCATCCAGCCGCTCCCGACCCAGGCGCTGCATGGTTCGCACCTGCTGGGCGCTACGCAACGCGGCGAGGCGCTGGCAGGCAACCTGGCCGTCACGAAACCCGGCTTCGGTCAGCTGGCGGCAAGCGAATTCCTCGTCCCAATCCTGCTCCCACAAGGGCAGCCACTCGCCGCCGACCAGTGCCTCGCCTTCGGCGTCTTCATCTTCGTCAGGGTCTGCGATGACCTGGCGAAAATGCCAGTCGATCCGGTCTCGCCAATGCAGCAGGCGCTCATGAAAAGCCGCCCAGTTGTCGAAGCCGAGCATGAACGCTATGCGGCTGCGGTCGGTCGGGCTGTCCGGCAGCATTTGCGTCTGGCGATCGTCGATGGCCTGCAGCGCATGCTCGGTGTAACGCAGGAATTCATATCCCTCACGCAGTTCCTCGACAGCCACAGGTGGCAGATAGCCCTGCCCGGCCAGGGTTGCCAACACTTTTAGTAGCGGCCGTTGCTGCAGGCTCAGGTCGCGTCCACCATGAATCAGCTGGAACGCCTGGGCGATGAATTCCACCTCGCGAATGCCGCCGGAGCCCAGCTTGATATTCGCCGCCACGCCTTTGCGCCGCACTTCCTGCTGGATCAGCTGCTTCATGCTGCGCAACGCGTCGATAGCGGAGAAATCCAGATAGCGCCGATAAACGAACGGACGCAGCATGTCGAGCAACTCCTTGCCCGCCGCTTGATCGCCGGCGACGACTCGCGATTTGATCATCGCGTAGCGCTCCCAGTCGCGACCCTGATCCTGGTAGTACTGCTCGAGCGCATTGAAGTTCAGCACCAGCGCGCCGGACGAACCGTACGGCCGCAAGCGCATGTCTACCCGGAAGACGAAGCCATCGACGGTCGGCGCGTCGAGTGCCTTGATCAGGCGCTGCCCAAGGCGGAGAAAGAACTCCTGGTTATCCAACGAGCGCCTGGCGCCCACGGTTTCGCCACCTTCCGGGTACCCGAAGATCAGGTCGATATCAGAAGAAAGATTGAGCTCGTGCGCACCCAACTTGCCCATCCCGAGAACGACCATCTGTTGCGCCCGACCGCTGCGTCGACCGGTCGGCACACCGAACTGCTCGCTGTGACGCGCGTACAACCACCGGTACGCCAGGTCGATGCTGGCGTCGGCCATGTCGGACAGATCGCCACAGGTTTCAGCCAGATCCGCCTGACGGGTCACGTCACGCCAGATGATTCGTACCTGCTGACGATTGCGGAAACGCCTGAGCGACCTCGCCAGGCTGTCCTCGCCTTCGCAGCCGGCGAGCGCCTCGGCGAGCATCTCGCGCATTTCACCGGCCTGCAGCGAGCGCTCCAGCAACCTCGACGCGGCCAGCTCCAGCAGCATTTCTGGATCTCGGCTAACCTGCTCGCTGACGAAGTCGCTGGCCGCACAGACCCTGTCGAACGCTTCGCGACGCGTTTTCGGCCACGTGCCGAAGCGCTCTTCACCTTGCTCCGACGAGCCACGTAACGCTGTGAGGAACAACTCCTCGGCACGGGTGACCAATGGCAGTAGCGACGTCGGCATTGCAACCAGCAGTGGCAGACTCATGTAAGGTTCCTTAGCCGCAGCCGGCAGCAGCACAGCGAAAGCGCCAGACTAGAGCCTTTGGGCGCGTTTCAGCCCGTCAGGCCGAGCCGGCGCGGTTGTAGTTTTACTACGAAAGAATGTCATAGGGGGCTGAAACAGTCGCAGTTTTGTAGTAAAACTACAGAGCCCGGCTCTACCCCCGGCAAAACATCCAAGAACATAAACGCACCGGCTCAAAAAGCCGTTAGCGAAGCAGGCAACCGATTCTGGAAGCCTTTCCGCCCTGGAGCAAGCCATGCAAGATCTCGATCCCGTCGAAACCCAGGAATGGCTGGACGCCCTCGAGTCAGTACTCGATCGCGAAGGTGAAGACCGCGCCCACTACCTGATGACCCGGATGGGTGAACTGGCCACCCGTAGCGGCACACCCCTGCCCTACGGCATCACCACGCCCTACCGCAACACCATCCCCGTTACCCGCGAGGCGAAGATGCCCGGCGACCTGTTCATGGAGCGACGCATTCGCTCCCTGGTCCGCTGGAACGCGCTGGCGATGGTGATGCGCGCGAACATGAAGGACCCTGACCTGGGTGGACACATCTCCACCTTCGCCTCCAGCGCGACCCTGTACGACATCGGTTTCAACTATTTCTTCCAAGCTCCTACCGAGGAGCATGGCGGCGACCTGATCTACTATCAGGGCCACGCCTCCCCCGGCATCTACGCCCGCGCCTTCCTCGAAGGCCGACTGACCGAAGATCAGATGCTGAACTTCCGCCAGGAAGTCGATGGCCACGGCCTCTCGAGCTACCCGCACCCGCACCTGATGCCGGACTTCTGGCAGTTCCCGACCGTATCCATGGGCCTCGGCCCGATCACAGCGATCTACCAGGCACGCTTCATGAAGTACCTGGAAAACCGCGGCTTCATCCCGAAAGGCAAGCAGCGCGTCTGGTGCTTCATCGGCGACGGCGAGTGCGACGAGCCGGAAACCCTCGGCGCGATTTCCCTGGCAGGTCGCGAGAACCTCGACAACCTGGTGTTCGTCATCAACTGCAACCTGCAGCGCCTCGACGGCCCGGTACGCGGCAACGGCAAGATCATTCAGGAACTGGAAGGCGTGTTCAAAGGCGCCAACTGGAACGTCAACAAGGTGGTCTGGGGCCGCCTGTGGGATCCGCTGTTCGCCACCGACGAAGACGGTCGCATGCAGCGCCGCATGGACGAAGCGATCGACGGCGAATACCAGAACTACAAAGCCAAAGACGGCGCCTATGTGCGCAAGCATTTCTTCGGTGCCGATCCGGAGCTGCTCAAGCGCGTCGAGAAGATGTCCGACGAGGAAGTCTGGAAGCTAAACCGTGGCGGCCACGATCCCTACAAGGTCTATGCGGCCTACCACCAGGCGGTCAACCACAAGGGCCAGCCGACGGTCATTCTGGCCAAGACCATCAAGGGCTACGGCACTGGTGCCGGTGAGGCGAAGAACATCGCCCACAACACCAAAAAGGTCGATATCGACAGCCTGAAGATGTTCCGCGACCGTTTCGATATCCCGGTCAACGACTCGCAGCTGGAAGAGCTGCCGTTCTACCGCCCGGCCGAAGACAGCGCGGAAATGCGCTACCTGCGCAAGTGCCGCGAAAAGCTCGGTGGTCATCTGCCGCAGCGCCGCGCCAAGAGCTTCAGCATTCCGACGCCTCCGCTGGAAACCCTCAAGGCCGTACTCGATGGCTCCGGCGAGCGCGAAATCTCCACCACCATGGCGTTCGGCCGAATCCTGTCGCAGCTGATCAAGGACAAGGATCTGGGCAAGCGCATCGTGCCGATCCTCGCCGACGAGGCCCGTACCTTCGGCATGGAAGGCATGTTCCGCCAGCTCGGCATTTACTCCCCGGTGGGGCAGCTGTACGAGCCAGTCGACCGCGACCAGGTGATGTACTACCGCGAAGAAAAGGACGGCCAGATCCTCCAGGAAGGTCTGAACGAAGCCGGCGCCTTCTCCTCGTTCATGGCCGCCGGTACCGCCTACAGCAACTACAATCAGCCGATGCTGCCGGTCTACATCTTCTATTCGATGTTCGGTTTCCAGCGTATCGGCGACCTGGCCTGGGCTGCAGGCGATGCGCAAACCCGCGGCTTCCTGCTGGGCGGCACCTCGGGGCGCACCACACTGAACGGCGAAGGCCTGCAGCACGAGGACGGCCACAGCCACATCCTCGCCAGCACCATCCCCAACTGCCGCAGCTATGACCCCACCTACGGCTACGAGCTGGCGGTGATCATGCATCACGGCATGCACGAGATGATGGAGCTGCAGAAGAGCGTTTACTACTACATCACCGTGATGAACGAGAACTACCAGCAGCCGGCCATGCCCCAGGGCGTCGAGGACGGCATCATCAAGGGCATGTACCTGCTCGAAGAAGCCAAGGGCGACTTCAAGCACCGCGTGCAGCTGCTGGGCTGCGGCACCATCCTGCGCGAAGTGCGCGCCGCGGTGGACATCCTCGCCAAGATGGGCGTGGGCGCCGATATCTGGAGCGTGACCAGTTTCAACGAGCTGCGCCGCGACGGCCTGGCAGTCGATCGCTGGAACCGCCTGCATCCGACCGAGGAGCCGCGCAAGAGCTACGTCGAGCAGTGCCTGGAAGGCCGCGAAGGGCCGGTGATCGCCTCCACCGACTACATGAAGCTGTTCGCCGACCAGATTCGCCAGTGGGTTCCGTCCCGCGAATACCAGGTGCTGGGCACCGACGGCTTCGGCCGCAGCGATTCGCGCGCCAAGCTGCGGGACTTCTTCGAAGTCGACCGCCGCTGGGTAGCCGTCGCCGCACTGCAGGCACTCGCCGATCGCGGCGCCATCGAACGCAAGGTCGTGGCCGAGGCCATCACCGAGTTCGGTATTGACCCCGAGAAGCGCAATCCGCTGGATTGCTGATGCTGCGTGCGCACAGGAGAACCTATCGTGAGTGAAACCATACGCGTACCCGACATCGGCAGCGGTGAGGGTGAAGTAATCGAGTTGTTCGTCAAGGTCGGCGACCGTATCGAAGCCGACCAGAGCATCCTGACGCTCGAGTCCGACAAGGCCAGCATGGAAATCCCCGCGCCCAAGGCCGGCGTGGTGAAGAGCCTGAAGGTCAAGCTGGGCGACAAGCTGAAGGAAGGCGACGAGCTGCTGGAGCTGGAAAGCGAAGGCGGTGAAGAAGTTGCCGCTCCGGCGGACGAAGCTGCCGAGCCTGCCGGCGCCGCCAGCGGTGGCGCTGTCGACGAGACCGAAGCATCGACACCCCCGGGTGACGAGAATCCTTCGGCTTCGGCCGGAGAAGCTGAATCTCAGGAAATCAAGGTGCCGGACATCGGCTCCTCGGGCAAAGCCAGCGTGATCGAGGTATCGGTCAAGCCCGGCGACACCATCGACGCCGAGCAGGCGCTGATCACGCTCGAATCCGACAAGGCCAGTATGGAGATTCCCTCTCCAGCGGCGGGCGTTGTCGAGAGCATCTCGGTCAAGGTGGGCGACGAAGTCGGCACCGGCGATCTGATCCTAATCCTCAAGGGCGCGGCGCCCAGCAAGCCCGCGACCGCAGCCAGCGCACCGGCAGAAAAGCCCAAGGCGCAGCAATCGGAAGCGGCCGAAGAGCCAGCAGCCGAGCCGGCCGGCGAATCCGTGGAAGAAGTCCGTATTCCGGACATCGGCTCCAGCGGCGCCGCCAACGTCATCGAAGTCATGGTGAAGGCCGGTGACAGCGTCGAGGCGGACCAGTCGCTGATCACGCTCGAATCCGACAAGGCCAGCATGGAGATTCCGGCACCCAAGGCCGGCGTGGTGGAATCCCTGTCGATCAAGGTCGGCGACGAAGCCAAGACCGGCGATCTGATCCTCACCCTGAAGGTGAAAGGCGCCGCCCCGGCGAAGAAGCCCGAAGCCAAGCGCGAGGAAGCGGCACCGCAACAGCAGGCCGTCGCGCCGAACAAGCAGGGCGTGCCAGAAGCCAAGGCAGCGGCAACGCCTGCACCAGCGGTGAGCGGACCCAGCAAGGCCGGTAGCAAGGTGCACGCCGGTCCTGCGGTGCGCATGACCGCTCGCGAATTCGGTGTCGAGTTGGCCGATATTCAGGGCACCGGCCCGAAGGGGCGGATTCTCAAGGAAGACGTCCAGGCCTACGTCAAGAGCATAATGGGCAAGGCCAAGCAGGCTCCGGCAGAAGGCGCGACGGGCGGAGCGGGCATTCCGCCGATCCCGACTATCGACTTCAGCCGCTTCGGTGAAATCGAAGAAGTGGCGATGACCCGCCTGATGCAAGTTGGCGCCGCTAACCTGCACCGCAGCTGGCTCAACGTGCCGCACGTGACCCAGTTCGAATCGGCTGACATTACCGAGCTGGAAGCCTTCCGCGTATCGCAGAAGGCTGTTGCAGAGAAGGCCGGAGTGAAGCTGACCGTACTGCCGCTGTTGCTCAAAGCCTGCGCGCACCTGCTGAAAGAGCTTCCGGAATTCAATGCCTCGCTAGCACCCAGCGGCAAGGCGGTGATCCGCAAGAAGTACGTGCACGTCGGTTTCGCCGTGGACACGCCTGACGGCCTGATGGTGCCGGTCATCCGCAACGTCGACCAGAAGAGCCTGCTGCAACTGGCGGGCGAAGCGGCGGCATTGGCCGAAAAAGCGCGCAACAAGAAACTGTCGGCAGACGAGATGCAGGGTGCCTGCTTCACCATCTCCAGTCTCGGTCACATTGGCGGCATCGGCTTCACGCCGATCGTCAACGCGCCGGAAGTGGCGATCCTGGGTGTCAGCAAGGCGACCATGCAGCCGGTATGGGACGGCAAGGCCTTCCAGCCCAAGCTGATGCTGCCGCTGTCGCTGTCCTATGATCACCGTGTGATCAACGGCGCCGCGGCGGCACGCTTCACCAAGCGCCTGTCGGAGCTGCTGGCGGACATCCGCACTATGCTGTTGTGATCGTTTGAGTCGAACGGCTTCGCCATCCGGCGGGGCCGCTCCCTCAAGTTCGCGGAAGCCTCAAGCCTTGTAAGCTTGGGGCTTTTTGCTTTTTGCTTTTAGCCTTTTTGCAGATTGCGGAACAGGAACGACAAGGCTTTCGCCAGCGCTTCGGCTCCAGCGGGATCGCGCAGGATGGTCAACCAGGGCTCGCCGCCGACCGGGCTGTCAAATACGCAAACGATCCCTTGTGGCGGACATTGATAGCGTAAATAAGGGTCTATTCCGAACACCGAAAAGCTGCGATTGCGCACAGCGATGTTGCCGGATGCATCTCGCCGCTCTTCGCGGACGCGCAATTCACCAGGCGCGCCCACGCTTAGGCGATAGGTCAGATCACGCGGATTGGCCTGCCCAACCTGATACGCAGCCTTAAGCCCGTGGGTTTCGAGCAAGGCATTGCTATGCGAAAGCAGGGCTTTACGCTCATCCGAGGTAAGATAGAGCGCCTTCAGCTCGGCCAAGTAATGGGCCGAGTCATCAGAGCTCAAGGCGGGTGATTCATCCGCCTGCAGCGATACGCTGGTAGCCATGAAAAGTGAGATCAACAGTAACTTCGAAAGCTGACTTGTCAGTCCCTGTCGCATGATGCACCCTTGCCTTGATTTAATGTTATTTAGCCATCGCCCCAGCGCAGAAGTCGCCTACAGCGGCTAGCGAAGCGGCTCCCGCAGCATAATGGAAGCAAACCGCTCGATGAAAATACATACCGATGCCGCCAGCCGTTTGGCGACCGAGGTTGTGACGCAGTTGCCAGTGCCTTCGAGGCTCGGGATGCTGCGTTTCGAGCGTTTGAACGAATCCAGTTGGGCCCTGCTGTATCTGGATCCTGCTTGTGAACGCCACCTGGGCCAACCGGCGCACGATCTGTGCTCACTGATCGATTCGCCCTACGCCAGCTTGATGGAACCGGCGACGCGTCTGCAGATGCACGACGTCGTTCAGGCGCAGCTTAGCGTCGGGGGTCACTACTCCATCCGTTACTGTGTGCATACCGCCGTCGGCTTGCTGGAGCTGATGGAAATCGGCGAACTGTGCCAGCAGTATGGCCGAGAATTGCTGCGCGGTTACCTGATCATCGAACCCCGTTCAGCTGAGGCGACTCCGCAGCTGCAAGAGTCGATGTTCAAGCTCTCGGCGGACCTCTATCAAAAAACCTCCGATGTGCATCTTGAGCATCTGATCCGCTCACGTGCGCAACAGAGTTTGATCGTGCGCCTGGCACGGCACCGCTACAGTTCGGCCGATCCTCAGATCGAGGCGGCACAACTAATCACCCAGGCCGCCAGCGAAGCCTACGGGATCGCCCGTGCGGCGATCTGGCACCTGAACGGCGACCAGCTTGAGGCCGTTGCCCTTTATCGGCGCGACAATGACAGTTACGAGCACCCACCTACGCTGGATATTGCCAGTTGCCCCCGCTACATGGAGGCATTGCACAGTGGTCGAGCCCTCGACGTATCCAACGTCAACGAAGACCCTCGCACCCGGGAACTCGCCGAAGGCTATTTCAGACCGCAGGGCACCATTTCCATACTGGATGCGACCATTCGGGTCGGCGGCGAAGTCGTTGGAGTGCTCTGCCTGGAACACTCGGGCAGCGCTCGTAACTGGCATGCCGATGAGGTGGCCTTTGTTGGCGAACTGGCCGACCAGTACGCGCAAGTGCTGGCCAACCAGCAGAGGCTCAGTGCTACCCATACGTTGCATTTGTTCAAGCGGGCAGTAGAGCAAAGCGCAAGCGCTTTCATCCTGGTCGACAAGAATGGTGTGGTCGATTACGTCAATCCGAGCTTTACGGCCATCACTCAGTTCACCGCCGAGGAGGTCTGCGGACGCCGCCTCACGGAATTGACCGCGCTGGAAAACCTCGGCGATCTGCTTTTCGACACCTCCTCCAATCTGGCGAAAAGCAATAGCTGGCAAGGCGAGTTTCGCAGCCGGCGCAAGGACCTCGATCCGTACTGGGGCCAGCTTTCGGTCTCCAAGGTCTACGGCGAAAACGGCGAGCTGACCCACTACATCGGCATATATGAAGACGTTACCCACAGCAAGCTGGCGCACCAGCACATCGAACGCCTGGCCTATACCGACAACCTGACCAGTCTCGGCAACCGTCCCTTCTTTATCCGCAGCATCGAAGAGCGTTTCGCCAACGGCAAGAAGCCGCAGCTGTGCCTGTTGCTAGTCGATATCGACAACTTCAAGCGCATCAACGACAGCCTTGGCCATCAGACCGGGGACAAGCTGCTCACCAGCCTCGCACGACGTCTGCGCAATAGTCTGAGTCGCGACAGCGTGCTGGCGCGCTTCGCCAGTAACGAATTCGCCCTCCTGCTCGACGGCATGGACCTCGAAGAAGGCCAGCAGCTGGCCCATCAGGTATTGCGCATTCTGGAAAAACCACTGTTCGTCGACAAACAGCTGATCAGCGTCAGCGGCTCCCTCGGCTTGGCCTGCTCGCCACTGCACGGCCATGATCCGGAAACCTTGATGAAACACGCCGGCCAGGCGCTTCACAAGGCGAAGGCCAACGGCAAAAACCAGGTGCAGGTGTTCACCGAAGCCCTGCATGCCGAGGCCAACTACAAACTATTCGTGGAAAACAATCTGCGTCGGGCGCTGGCGCAGAACGAGCTCGAAGTTTTCTACCAACCCAAGCTTTGCCTGCGGACCGGGCGGTTGCAGGGCCTGGAGGCACTGCTGCGCTGGAACCATCCAGAGAAGGGCATGATCCGGCCGGATCAATTCATCGGCGTTGCCGAAGAAACCGGTTTGATCATCCCCATCGGCAAATGGGTCGCGCGCGAGGCCTGCCGGATGGGTATGAAGCTGGCGGCGCAGGGTAACGGCGCGCCGCAGATGGCGATCAATCTCTCGCCGAAACAGTTTTCCGACCCCGATCTCGTCGATTCGATCGCCACCATCCTTTCCGAAGAGCAATTGCCGCCGGGCTGCCTGGAACTGGAGCTGACCGAAAGCCTTCTGCTCGAAGCCACAGAGGAGACACGCCAGCAGCTGATTGGCCTGAAGGCACTCGGCGTAACGTTGGCGATGGATGACTTCGGCACTGGCTACTCATCGTTGAGTTACCTGAAGAAGTTTCCCATCGACGTGATCAAGATCGACCGAAGCTTCATCAAGGACATTCCGGGCAATCAGGACGATATCGAAATTACTTCTGCGGTGATCGCCATGGCCCGCAACCTCAACCTGAAGGTCGTTGCCGAAGGCATCGAGACGACCGAACAACTGACCTTCCTCCGACACCAGCGCTGCGACATCGGCCAGGGTTACCTGTTCGACAAGCCCATTCCAGGCGCCCAACTGCTCGACTCGCTCAGCCGTTATCCGCACTGGCTCTGAGCCTTTCGTCAGCGCACCGCCCAAGCGATAACGCTTTGGTTTTGCCCTCTTGATAGCCTATGTTCTGTTGACGTTTCGTCGCGGCCGCGACGGATCATAGATTTCAGCAGCCCAACGCATCCACGGCTCGAGGACCATCATGACCCTGCGCTCACAAATTCTCGTTCATAAACAGGCGCTACCCGATGCCGAACAGGCGCTACCCGGACGTGCCACTTCAGTTCCGGTACCCGAGGCTCATTTCGTCAACGGCAACCCGCTGCAACCGCCCTTTCCAGCTCACTTGCAGCAGGCGGTGTTCGCTATGGGCTGCTTCTGGGGAGCAGAGCGGCGGTTCTGGGAGCAACCGGGCGTATGGACCACGGCGGTGGGCTATGCCGGAGGTCACACGCCAAACCCCACGTACGAAGAAGTCTGCTCCGGCCTCACCGGGCACACTGAGGCCGTGCTGGTTGCTTTCGACCCGCAGCAGATCAGTTATCGAGATCTGCTCAACCTCTTCTGGGAGGCGCACAACCCCACCCAGGGCATGCGGCAGGGCAACGACATCGGCACCCAGTACCGCTCGGCCATCTACTGCCTCGACGAAACCCAGCTGAACGAAGCCCGCGCCAGCGAAGAGCGTTTCCAGGCCGAGCTGGACAGGCATGGACTCGGCGGCATCACCACGGAAATCGCCGAAGCCCCCGCGTTCTATTACGCCGAGGCCTATCATCAGCAATATCTCGCGAAGAATCCGGGCGGCTACTGTGGGCTGGGCGGCACAGGTGTTTGCATGCCGCGCTGACTCAGGCATTAATACTGAACGCTACGCAGCGTTGCTTGAGCGGCGATTCGGTAGCCTTTTCGGCCGAAAAAAGAAAACCCCGCCGAAGCGGGGCCTTTGCAGACTGAATCCTGACATCCGTGACTTGCGCCTTCCTGGCGTCGTTCCGCTACGCTTCCGTTTTTTTGTCTGCGCTTCCCTACGCGGCGTCCATAGCGCAAAAGACTACCGTCCGGCTGAGTAAACCTGTAGTAGCCATCTGCACCGCGATTTGTAAGCAAAGGCTTACAGAACACCCTTCCCTAGATTGCTCTGTAAGCCATTGACTACAAACGATGCGGAACTATGACTGGCGTAGTGGCGCGTTGTTCCCAGAGCTGGCGAATTAATTTCATTGTGCCTTTACGGCCTAAGCCTCTCAGAACTGTGAGGCATCGAGCAGATAGAGAGATTCACTGCCAGCCCGGACCGATGCGGTTAGCGAGTGAATACGCGGCAATAGGCGCGCGAAGTAGAAACGCGCCGTGCCGAGCTTGCTGGCATAGAAATCATCCTGTCCTTCCTTGCCCAATGCAGCGCCAGCCATGCGAGCCCACATGTAGGCGTACGCGGTGTAGCCCAGCACATGCAGATACTCGACCGAGGCGGCCCCTATTTCGTTGGGGTTGCGCTTGGCGGCGTCGAGGACGAACGCTGTGAGTTCGTCGAGATTTTCCAGCGCTGCCTTCAAGGGCGCAGCGAACTCGCCCAGCTCCGAACCTGCCGCCGAGCAGTAGCTGCGGATTTCCCCTGCAAATGCCTTGTACAGCTCACCGCCGCTGCCCACGACCTTGCGTCCCAGCAGATCCAGCGCCTGAATGCCGTTGGTACCCTCATAGATCTGGGTGATGCGGCAGTCGCGCACCAGTTGCTCCTGGCCCCATTCGCGAATGAAGCCGTGGCCGCCGAAGATCTGCTGGCCATGCACCGTGGTTTCCAGCCCCATGTCGGTGAGGAATGCCTTGGCTACTGGCGTCAGCAGCGCCACCTGCGCTTCGGCACGCTGCCGCGCCTCGGCGTCCTCACTGAACTTGGCGATATCCAGTTGCAACGCAACGTAGCTGGAGAATGCGCGGCCACCTTCGTTCAGCGCTTTCATGGTCAGCAGCATGCGGCGCACGTCGGGATGCACGATGATCGGATCGGCCGCCTTGTCCTGCGCAACAGGGCCGGTCGGCGCACGGCTCTGAATGCGCTCGCGGGCATATTCGATGGCGCTCTGGTAGGAGCGCTCGCCAGTCGCCAGGCCCTGGATGCCAACACCCAGGCGCTCGTAGTTCATCATGGTGAACATCGCCGCCAGCCCCTTGTTCGGCTCGCCGACCATCCAGCCGGTCGCGCCGTCAAAGTTCATCACGCAGGTAGCCGAGGCCTGGATACCCATCTTGTGCTCGATCGAACCGCAGCTCAGGCTATTGCGTTCGCCCAGACTGCCGTCTTCGTTGACCATGAGCTTAGGGACGAGAAACAGCGAGATACCACGCGAGCCGGCCGGCGCATCCGGTAGCTTGGCCAATACCAAGTGAATGATGTTCTCGGTAAGGTCGTGCTCGCCGCCGGTAATGAAAATCTTGGTCCCGCTGACCTTGTAGCTGCCGTCAGCCTGCGGCTCGGCCTTGGTGCGGATGATGCCCAGGTCGGTACCGGCATGCGGTTCGGTCAGGCACATCGAACCGGCCCAGATTCCGGCGTACATGTTCGGCAGGTATTTCTGCTTCAGCTCTTCACTGGCGTGGGCGTAGATCGACAGACAGGCGCCGGAAGTCAGCATCGGATAGAGGCCGAACGCCAGACTGGCGGAGTTCATCATTTCCTCGACCTGCGCTGAAATCGCCTTGGGCATGCCCATACCCCCATAGTTCGGATCGCCGCCCACACCGACCCAGCCGCCTTCGGCATACAGGCGATAGGCCTCTGGGTAACCAGCAGGCGTGCTGACGGCACCATCGGTCCAATGGCAGCCTTCCTCATCACCGCTACGGTTGAGCGGGGCGATGGTGTTGGCGGTGATCTTGCCCGCTTCTTCGAGAATGGCATCGGCGGTTTCCGCGTCCACCACCTCGGCCAGCGCTGGCAGCGTCTGCCAGAGCTTTGGGGCATCGAAGACTTCATTCAGGACGAATCGCATATCGCGCAACGGTGCTTTGTAATCAGCCATGGGGAGAGACCTCGCAGAAAACATGACGCCTGGCCGGTTGGCCGCAGGAGTGTTGCGAGTCTAACTGAAGACCAATCAGCGCCCGAAGCGTCTTAAAGTGACCAGCCGGTTCTCACGCCAGCGTCATTTTCGGGATGCCGATCATCCCGTACCGATCGCTAAATACCGGCGGCCGACCGTTTTGCCGTCCGCACCGCACCACGCCGGTTTTCGCCATGGGAGCGAATGCAGTTGCGCCCCGCACTCTTGGCGCTATAAAGCGCCTGGTCGGCACTTTTGATGACGTCTTCCGGGCTGCGATGCGTCACCGACCGCTCGGCCACGCCAATGCTGATGGTCACCGAAACCGCCGTCGCCATACCGGCACCACGTCGCTGCCGGCCCCGCTCTGCATCCTTTGGCCGGCTGGACATGTCCCGCAATTGCAGCGGATAACCCTCGACCGCCTGCCGGACGGCTTCCAGATGGGCCAGGCAGTGCTCCATATCGCGTCCCGGAAATACCAGTGCGAACTCTTCGCCGCCGTATCGATAGGCCCGCCCGCCGCCGCCGACCTTGCGCAGCCGGCTCGCGACCAGCCGCAACACCTGATCACCGACATCATGCCCATGCGTGTCATTGAACGCCTTGAAGCGGTCGACATCGGCCATGGCTATGACGTAGTTGCGCTCCAGCCGCTGCAGCCGTTCGTTGAGCGCCCGGCGCCCGGGAAGCCCGGTCAGCTCATCACGGAACGCCATCTGGTAGGCCTCCTGTGCGATGGCGACCACCAGCATCAACATCAGCAAGCTACTCATGACATTGAGCGCGCCAGGCCGACTGAACACCTGCGGCAGCATCAGCAACAGACCGATCAGCGCGACCAACTGCGCCGCATGCACTGCCCGCGGAAGCCGCAGGAACTGCACCAGCAAGCCGGCCAGCGCCATCAGAAAAACCGGGTAGGCCAGTTGGATCAATGGCAGCCAGTCCGTCTGCAGGGTCGGCCAGCGAATCACCACTAGCCAGTCGAGGGTCGCCACCGGGAATCGTCGTGCCAGGGCCAGCGCCAGAGTCGACACGGCGAACAGCACAGCCAGACGCGCCAGCCCGTCCTGTAGCAGATGAGCACGCTCGCGCCACAGCGCATAGAGCCCGTAAAGCGCGGGTGAAAGCAGGCTACAGAGATGAAACGTCAGCGCCGCTTCCGGCAACAACGCACCGGTGAGCCGGTAATGATCGACCTGGGTATCCAGCAGAAAATAGACGAGGTAGACCACCAGCAGCAGGAAACCTTCGCGGACCCGCGCATAGGCGATACAGAACGCGCCGCCGAGCAAGAGCAGAACGGTCGGCAGCACATTGAACAGCGAGGTGAAGAACTCGTTGAGGTTCGTTTGCCGCGCAGCGATCAGCGAGCCGACCAGCAAGGCCAGCGGTACACACAGGTGACTGAAAAGTCGTGCAGCATTCAGGCGGGGCACGATGGCTCCAGCAACAGTCGCGGAACCCGGCATTGTGCCATCACTCGATCGGCGTGAGCACTTTCCCGGACGAAACGGCGGCTTCGAACACGAAGGTGCCGCTCGCGCGACGGTCTAGCGAATCGTTCTGCCTAAAAGCGACTGCCGAAAAAACGAAACCCCGCCGATCAGGGCGGGGTTCGTCTCAATCAGAGTCCTTTGCCAATGCAACGGATCTCAGCTCAGCACAACCTCAGTACGCCAGCTCGAAGTGAGCCTCGTCCATGTCCATCAGGTTGTCGGCACCGGACAGCATGGTTTCAACGTGCGTGCGGGTACGCGGCAGGATGCGCTGGAAGTAGAAGCGCGCGGTCTGCACCTTGGCGGTGTAGAAGCCGTCGCTGTCTTCGCCGGCTGCGATCTTCTCCGAGGCCAGACGCGCCATGTCCGCCCAGAAGTAGGCCAGGCAGGCGTAACCGCAGTACATCAGGTAGTCCACCGAAGCGGCACCGACTTCCTCGCGGTTCTTCATCGCGGCCATGCCGACCTTCATGGTCAGATCGCCCCACTCTTTGTTCAGCTTGGCCAGCGGCTCGACGAACTGCTTGACCGCCTCGTTGCCTTCGTTGGCCTGGCAGAACTTGTGCACCACCTTGGTAAAGCCCTTCAGCGCTTCGCCCTGGGTCATCAGCACCTTGCGGCCCAACAGGTCGAGCGCCTGGATGCCGGTGGTGCCTTCGTACAGGCAGGAGATGCGGCTGTCGCGCACGTTCTGCTCCATGCCCCATTCGGCGATGAACCCGTGGCCGCCATAGATCTGCACGCCGTGGTTGGCGGCTTCGAAGCCGACTTCGGTCATGAACGCTTTAGCGATCGGAGTGAGGAATGCAAGCATGGCGTCGGCGGCCTTGCGCTGCTCTTCATCCTGGCTGCGCTGGGTGATGTCGACCTGCTTGGCAGCGAAGTAGAGCATCGCGCGGTTGCCTTCGGCGAACGCCTTCATGGTCAGCAGCATGCGGCGCACGTCCGGATGCACGATGATCGGGTCAGCGGCTTTCTCAGGCGCTTTCGGGCCGGTCAGCGAACGCATCTGCAGACGCTCGCGAGCGTACTTGATGCCGCCCTGGAAACCGATCTCGGCATGGGCCAGGCCCTGCAGGGCGGTGCCCAGACGCGCGGTGTTCATGAAGGTGAACATGCAGTTCAGACCCTTGTTCGGCGGGCCGATCAGGAAACCGGTGGCGCTGTCGAAGTTCATCACGCAGGTGGCGTTGCCGTGGATGCCCATCTTGTGCTCCAGCGAGCCACAGGACACTCCGTTACGCTCGCCAACGCCGCCTTCGGCGTTCGGCAGGCCGTCTTTTGGTAAAAACTTGGGCACGATGAACAGCGAGATGCCCTTGGTACCTTGCGGCGCATCGGGCAGGCGGGCCAGTACGATATGGACGATGTTGTCGGCCATGTCGTGTTCGCCCGCGGAAATGAAGATCTTGGTGCCGCTGATCTTGTAGCTGCCATCGGCCTGAGGTTCAGCCTTGGTGCGCAGCATGCCCAGGTCGGTGCCGCAATGCGGCTCGGTCAGGCACATGGTGCCGGTCCATTCGCCGGACACCAGCTTGGTCAGGTAGGTCTGCTGCTGCTCGGCCGTGCCGTGTGCGTGCAGGGTATTCATGGCGCCGTGGGACAGGCCGGGGTACATGCCCCAGGACCAGTTGGCTTCGCCGACCATCTCGCTGATGGCCATACCCAGCGACTCCGGCAGACCTTGGCCGCCGTGCTCGACGTCATGGGCCAGGCTCGGCCAGCCGCCTTCTACGAACTGCTGGTAGGCCTCTTTGAAACCGGTCGGCGTCTTCACGCCGGACTCGCTCCAGGTGCAGCCTTCCAGATCACCAACGCGATTCAGCGGGGCGATGACCTGTTCACAAAACTTGGCGCCTTCATCGAGGATGGCGTTGACCATGTCCGGGGTGGCGTCTTCACAACCCGGAAGGCTCTGATAATGCGCCTCGTAGCCGAGCAGCTCGTCACGTACGAAACGGATATCGCGCAAGGGGGCCTTGTAATCGGGCATAGCGTAAACCTCAGCGGTGGGTTCTTTGGTTCAGGTGACTATTAAACAGCCACCGTAGGTTGAATTCGTGACCGCCCGGCGGTTTGCGTGGCAGGTCAAACAGGCGTTTGAAACATACGTTTCGCCCTGCGCGATGTCAAGCAGGGACCAGGACGCCATTGGTCGGGCGCCTTCTATGAAAATGGAGTTGAGGAGGAATTTGCCGCGAGGGCAGAACGCCGGCCAGATTTGGCCGGCGGGAGGTCAGGCTTTGGTATTGATCAGGGTGCCGAGCACTTCGTCGGCGCTCTGCAGCATGCGTACGCCGGCTTTCGCTGTGTGCTCACCGACTTTCATCTGGATCAGCTGCTCGGTCAGCTCGACGGTAGCGGCGACCGCTTGCGAGTTTTCGGCAACCGGCAAGGCGGAAGCGGCGATCGCTTGGCCCGCTTCATCGACGCGTTGCTGTCCGATCTGGATAGCCGTCATCCCGGACGAAAAAAGACTGCTGGAGATCTGCATGATGCGGCTCCCTTTGAAGATCAATTGGCCATCATTGAAGCAGAGCTGAACCTCAGCCGCCAGTAACGCATCGTTATAAGCGGGGCTGTCGCATCAACAAGCCAAGGCGAGCGGCCCGATATCCAGGTATCGCGCTACCTCGGCCGGGCTCGCCTCGGAAAGGTGCGACACCCGCCCGAGGCAAGGCGCCGGCAGGCGCTCGGCCAGTGTGGCGAGATTTTCATCCAGCCGCGACGTTGCCGGATCGACGATGTTGGCAACCCAACCGGCCAACCGCAGCCCGTCGCGCTCGATGGCTTCGGCCGTGAGCAGGGCGTGATTGATGCAGCCAAGGCGGACCCCGACTACCAGAATCACCGGCAAGTTCAGCTGCACGGCGAGCTCGGACAGGTTTTCGCGACCGGCCAGCGGCACGCGCCAACCGCCGGCTCCTTCTACCAGTGAGAACTGCGCCTGCAACGCCAATACCCGCCGGACCGACTCTGCGAGCGCCGCCACGCTCAATTCGACAGCGGCTTCGCGCGCGGCCAGATGCGGCGCGATGGCCGGCTCGAAGGCGAACGGATTGATGTCCTCGTAGCGCAGCGGCAGCGTGCATTCGCCGAGCAACGCCAGCGCGTCGCTGTTGCGCAAGCCGTCGACCGTCATTTCGCACCCCGAGGCCACCGGCTTAGCCGCAGCCGTGCTGAGTCCTGCCAGCCGCGCGGCATGCAGCAGCCCGACAGCAATGGTGGTCTTGCCGACTTCGGTATCGGTGCCGGTGACGAAAAAGGCTGCCGTCATTTTCAAGAATCCTTGTGCAACACGCCGTATACCACTTGGTAGGTCGCTGGCAGCCCGCGCGGCGTGCGGAACCGCTCATAGGACTCGATCAGTGCGCGGATGCGCACGCGACCGGTAAGCCCGCCGGGACGACCGGGATTCAGGTTGTGCGCACCGAGTGCCTTGAGTTCATGAGTCAGCTCACGCAACTCGGCGAAATGCAGCACCTGCGGCTCCACATCGAGCCGCTCCAGGCGCAAGCCGCTGGCAGCGCAGAGCTGCTGGTAAACCTCAAGGGGACGAAAGCGATTAACGTGGGCAAAGCCGTCCACCGCCTGCCAGCTGTCACGCAGTTCCCGCAGGGTGCCGCTGCACAGGCTGGTAAAAGCCAGAACGCCGCCTGGTCGCAGCACCCTTTTCGCCTCGTTCAGCACGGCGAGAAAATCTTCGCACCACTGCAGCGCCAGGCTGGAAAAGATCAGCTCCACCGATGCATCTCGCAGCGGGAGGCATTCGGCATCGCCCGCGATAAACGCAGCCGCGCCACCCTGCGGCATGGCATGGCGCAGCATGCCTTCGGCGATATCCAGCGCGACGCCTTCGCTTGTGGGAAAGCGGCTCGCCAGAACCCTCGAAAAATGACCGGTGCCCGCGCCCAGATCGAGCCAGCGCGAGGGTTGTAGATCAGCCGGTAGCCGTTCGATCAAAGCGCTGCCGACGGTGCGCTGTAACTCGGCCACGGCGTCATAGCTCGCGGCGGCGCGGGAAAAGGATGCAGCGACCTGACGCTTGTCCGGCAAGCCGAGCTCTGCATCGGCAGGCAGCACTGCGGCCTGCTCGCTCATGCGGCGCCACCCCTGATAAAAGCCACCATCGCCGCCGCGACGTCATCGGCGCGCTCCAATGCAAGCGCATGGCTCGCGCCTGACATTAGCGTGGTCTCTATCCCGGGCATCCAGCGTCGCAGTGCATCACAGGCGGTCGCCGGAACCAGCGCGTCGCCATCGGCGAACAGGTGCAACTGGGGACCGAAATAACCGTGCAACGCGCCGCGCCCGTCCAGCTCCGCCAGCAAATGCAGGCCCGCATCCAACACCGCCGGCGCCGACTCCGACTGGCTGACCTGCAGCTGGCGCGCCAGCGTTCGTGGATCGTAACCGCCGCGACTGCACAGCGAACGGAAGCGCTTGAGCGTTTCCTCGGGATCGAGCCGGAACGCCTCGTGAAAGGCATCGAAGATTTCCGGCGCCATGCCTTCCGGCCATTGCGGGCGGGCTCGGAAACAAGGATTGCTGGCGATTGTGATCAGCCCACGACAGGTATCCAGGCGTCGCGCCGCCAGCTGAGCGGCGAGCATGCCGCCCAGGGACCATCCGGCCAACCAAGTGTCATGGGGCAAACGGCGGTCGAGTTCATCGAGCCAGGCATCGGCATCTGCCAGCTCGGGCAAGGGCTCGATGACCACTTCAATATCCGGCGCAAGCTCGTTCAGCGCTTCGAGCAAAGGCTGCAGTGCGGCCGGTCCGAACGCCCATCCGGGCAGCAATATCAGCTGATCACGCATCCGTTTCAGGCTCCTCGGCCAGTCGATTCCAGCATTCGGCCAGGATATCCAGCAGTCGTTCCACCTGTGCCTCGCTATGTGACGCGCTGAAGGTCACCCGTAGTCGAGCGCTACCAGCCGGCACCGTTGGCGGACGAATGGCTCCAACTACAATTCCCCGCTCACGCAGCGCGGAGGCGAGTTTCAAGGCGCGCTCGCTGCTACCGACCAGAATCGGCTGGATCGGCGTCGGGCTGTCCATCAGCGTCAGGCCAATCTCGGCAGCCCCCTGACGGAAAAGAGCAATTAACCGGCTCAGGTGTTCACGTCGCCAATTTTCACTGCGCAGCAGTTCGAGACTCTTGAGCGTTGCGCAGGCGACCGCCGGTGGCTGGCTGGTCGTATAGATGTAGGGCCGGGCGAACTGGATCAGCGTTTCGATCAACGCTTCGCTCCCCGCAACGAAAGCGCCTGCGGTGCCGAAGGCTTTGCCCAGCGTGCCGACCAATACCTGCACGTCATCAATGCCCAGGCCGAACTGCTCGACGATGCCGCCACCGGTTTTGCCCAACGGGCCGAAGCCATGGGCGTCGTCGACCATCACCCAAGCGCTGCGACGCTTGGCCTCTGCACACAGCGTCGGCAGGTCGGCCAGATCGCCGTCCATGCTGAACACGCCATCGGTCACCACCAACGTACTGCCCGTCGCTTTGTCGAGACGCTTGGCGAGACTGACCGCATCGTTGTGCAGATAGCGGGAAAACCGCGCGCCGGACAGCAGCCCCGCGTCGAGCAATGAAGCGTGGTTGAGACGATCCTCCAGCACCGTATCACCCTGCCCCACCAGCGCGGTGACGGCAGCGAGGTTGGCCATGTAGCCGGTGGAAAACAGCAGCGCACGCGGCCTTCCGGTGAACTGCGCCAAAGCCTCTTCCAGCTCATGGTGCGGGGTGCTGTGGCCGATCACCAGATGCGAGGCGCCGCCGCCCACGCCCCACTTCGCCGCGCCCCGCTGCATGGCGGCGATCACCTCCGGGTGGTTCGCGAGCCCAAGATAGTCGTTGGAACAGAAGGCCAGCAGGCGCTTGCCATCGACCGTCACTTCCGGCTCCTGCGGCGTTTCCAGCAAGGGTCGTTGACGATAAAGATGCTCGGCCCGGCGCGTGGCGAGGCGGGATTGCAGATCGAAGGGCATAAAACAGCTCCAAGCGACAAGCTCCAAACTTCAAGAGGCGCAGCGAACCGCTTGCGGCTTAAGGCTTGCAGCTTGCGGCTGCTTTCAGACGGCAGCGTTAACGAACAGCTTCGAATCGCGCTGCTCAACCAGCGCCTGTTCGATGGCGGCCTGATGTACTTCGTCGTCGTGCTCCTCGCGCGCTTCGGGCTGGATGCCCAGACGCTTGAACAGCAGCATGTCCTTGTCGGCCTGCGGGTTGGCGGTGGTCAGCAGTTTTTCGCCGTAGAAAATCGAATTGGCGCCGGCAAGGAAGGCTAGGGCCTGCATCTGCTCGTTCATCTGTTCACGCCCGGCAGACAGGCGCACGTGGGATTTGGGCATCATGATCCGCGCCACGGCGAGCATGCGGATGAAGTCGAACGGATCGACGTCCTGCTCCTCGGCCAGCGGTGTGCCCTTCACTTTCACCAGCATGTTGATCGGCACCGACTCGGGGTGCTCAGGCAGGTTGGCCAGCTGGATCAACAGGCCAGCGCGGTCGTCCAGCGACTCGCCCATGCCGAGGATGCCGCCGGAGCAGATTTTCATACCCGACTCGCGCACGTAGCTCAGCGTCTCCAGACGGTCGGCGTAAGTGCGCGTGGTGATGATGTTGCCGTAGAACTCCGGCGAGGTATCCAGGTTGTGGTTGTAGTAGTCGAGTCCGGCTTCGGCCAGCGCGCGGGTCTGCTCCTGGTCGAGCTTGCCCAGGGTCATGCAGGTTTCCAGGCCCAGCGCCTTCACGCCTTCGACCATCTTCAGCACGTAGGGCATGTCCTTGGCGGACGGGTGCTTCCAGGCGGCACCCATGCAGAAGCGCGTCGAGCCGATGGCCTTGGCTTCGGCAGCGGCATCGAGCACCTTCTGCACTTCCATCAGCTTCTCTTTGTCCAGGCCGGTGTTGTAGTGGCCGGATTGCGGGCAATACTTGCAATCTTCCGGACAGGCGCCGGTCTTGATCGACAGCAAGGTGGAGACTTGTACGCGGTTGGCATCGAAGTGCTGACGGTGCACGCCTTGCGCCTGGAGGATCAGGTCGTTGAAGGGTTGCTCGAAGAGCGCCTTGACTTCGGCGAGGCTCCAGTCGTGACGGGTAACGGAAGCGGCGGTGGCGCTCATAAGCATTCCTTGTATTAATAGCGGCTCGGCGGCCTGGCACGGATGCGAGATGGTTAGCCAAGGCGAGAAAGCTGTCAACCGGGAAAGGAATCATGGTTTACGACTGGTTAAAATATGAACATTTCTGTCAGCTGTGCGATGAGCGCTGCGAAACCGACCAGGCGCTGTGCGGCTCTTGCGAGGCCGACTTGCCCTGGCTCGACGGGCAATGCTCGGTCTGCGCCCTGCCGCTGCCAGCGTCTGGTCTGACTTGTGGCGACTGCCTCAAACGTCCGCCAACCTTCGATCATGTCGCGGTGCCCTGGCGCTTTGCCTTTCCCGTCGACAGCTTGATCACTCGCTTCAAGCATCAGTCGCGCTGGCCGCTGGGCAGGCTGTTGGCGGAGCAGTTGGCTCGCCACCTTCAGCATGCGTTCGACGAGGGTCTACCGCGGCCCGATGTGCTTTTGCCGGTTCCACTGGCGCGCAAACGGCTGCGAAAACGCGGCTTCAATCAGGCGAAGATGCTCGCCGACTGGCTGAGCCCTGCGCTGGCTATCCCGGTCGATGTGCAGCTGCTGCAACGGGTTCAGGACACTCAATCGCAACAACAACTCGACGCGGCCAGTCGACGCCGAAATCTGCGTCAGGCGTTTCATCTGGTTGACCAAGCGGGGCTCACTGGACGTCACGTGGCAATCGTCGACGATGTGCTCACAACCGGCGCCACTGCCGAAGCACTGGCTCGCCTGTTGAAGCGCGCCGGCGCGGTACGAGTCGATGTGTATTGCCTGGCGCGCACGCCGAAACCCGGCGACTGAGCTTCGAGACGGCTACCGGTCCGCTGTGCGCGGTTGTTTAAACGGCCCGGTGCAATACACTGGTCGGCCCATTCGCGGAGCCGACCATGAGCCATCCCTTCGACACGCTTACGCCCGACCTTGTGCTCGATGCTGTGGAAAGTGCCGGCTTCATCAGCGATGCGCGCGTGCTGGCGTTGAACAGCTATGAAAACCGGGTCTACCAGGTGGGTATCGAAGACGAGACGCCCGTGGTGGCGAAGTTTTATCGCCCGGGCCGTTGGAGCAACGCGGCGATTCTCGAAGAGCACCAGTTTTCCATGGAACTGGCTGAGCGCGAGATTCCGGTGGTGGCACCGTTGGAGCGCAACGGCCAGACACTGTTCGAGCATGCCGGCTTTCGCTTCGCACTCTTTCCCCGCCGCGGCGGGCGCGCCCCGGAGCCGGGCAATCTCGATCAGCTCTACCGCCTCGGCCAGCTGCTCGGGCGCATGCATGCAGTCAGCGCCAGCCGCCCGTTCGAGCATCGCGAAACACTCGATGTGCAGCATTTCGGTCATAACTCGCTGGCCACCCTACTTGAGGGTGGCTTCGTGCCGAAAAGCCTGTTGCCGGCCTACGAGTCGGTGGCGCGCGATCTGCTGAAGCGCGTCGATGAGGTCTTCGCTCGCACCGAATTTCAACCGATCCGCCTGCATGGCGACTGTCACCCCGGCAATATCCTCGCCCGCGACGATGCCTTTCACCTGGTGGATCTGGACGATTGTCGCATGGGGCCCTCAGTGCAGGACGTCTGGATGATGCTGGCCGGTGAGCGTCACGAGCGACTGGGACAACTGTCCGAATTGGTCGATGGCTACAACGAATTCCACGATTTCACGCCGCGCGAACTGCCCCTGATCGAAGCCCTCCGCGCCCTGCGCCTGTTGCACTACAGCGCCTGGCTGGCACGCCGCTGGGACGACCCCGCCTTCCCGATGAGCTTCCCCTGGTTCGGCACCGAGCGTTACTGGGGCGATCAGATTCTGATCCTGCGTGAGCAGATATCGGCGCTGCAGGAGGAGCCGTTGCAGTTGTTTTAGCTGGAAGCTGGAAGAATTGTAGGGCGGGTGAAACCCGCCGGGCGTGCGGGATGCAACCCACCCTACAAGCTGGAAGCGAATCAGGATGCTCGGCTTCCAGCTTCAGGGTTGCAGCTTATAGCTGCTTTTCTTCGATCAACCAATCCAGCCGCCAGCCGCCCTCGCTCTGCTCCAGCAATGTGGCCAGCCAGGGGAGCAGCTCGCGCAATTCCTCTTCCAGCCCCCACGGCGGGTTGCTGATGGCGAGGCCCGAGCCGTTCAGCCGCAGCGCTTCATCGGTGGGATGGACGAACAGCTCGGCGCGTAGCAGCTTTGGCGCACCGCTACGCGACAGCTCTTGATAGAAACGCTTGAGCTGGCGTTCATCCTTGATCGGATACCAGATCACGCCGATGGTCTGACGCATGCGCCCGAGCGCTTCGGATAGGGCTTGCACGCAGCGGCTCAGCTCGTCGGCTTTCTCGAACGGCGGGTCGACCAGCAGCACGGCGCGCTTCTCCGCAGTCGGCATCAACGCTCGCGGCACGTGCCAGCCTTCGCCCAGGTGTACCGCCACACGGTGGTCGCCGGCCATGTTGTCTTTCAGCAAACGGCCATCTTCGGGATGTTTCTCGTT
This sequence comes from Pseudomonas sp., assembly GCA_031988485.1. Taxonomy (GTDB): domain Bacteria; phylum Pseudomonadota; class Gammaproteobacteria; order Pseudomonadales; family Pseudomonadaceae; genus Stutzerimonas. The sequence continues at coordinate 123,372 of DALZYJ010000003.1, read as the reverse complement.
GAGCTGCAGACGATCCTGCGGGCGCGTCAGCTGTCGCGCCAGTTCCGGCGAGCCGGGGTAGTAACGCAAGGCGCCGTCAGGGTTGAGGGCGCGAATCACGCTCAGATAATCCGCCGCTATAGCGGGGGCATTTTCGGCCTGCCACAGCCGCGCAATGCCCTGCAGCCATTCACCGGTGCGGCTGGCCTGGTCGCCGGCCAGGTCATACAGACCGACACCGGCGTGGCTGTCGAGATAGGCGAACGGCGCCTCCTTGCGCGCCAGCAGGGCGAACAGCCGGGACAATACGAGGTGTTTGAAGACGTCGGCGTGATTGCCGGCGTGAAAAGCGTGGCGGTAGTTCATCGGGCACTCCTGAAGAGCGCACAGTCTAACTGCGCAGCGACCTGTTTCGCAGGGGCGCACATGGCCGGCGATGCCGAACCCCGCCAGCAGGCCTGCTACAGTGATAACCCCGCCAGCCCGAGATCAAGGCATTCCGATGGACATACGCGACCTCTTCCAGATCACGCTCCCAGTCATCCAGGCGCCGATGGCTGGCGTCCAGAACCATCAGCTCGCCGCGGCGGTATCCGAGGCTGGGGGGCTTGGCTCGATCCCGGCCGGCATGCTCAATGCCGAGGGCCTGGATGCCGAACTGACGGCCATGGCCACGCTCACGCGCAAGCCCTACAACGTCAATTTTTTCTGCCATCAGACGCCGACAGTCGATCCCGCACGCAACGATGCCTGGCTGACACTGCTCGCACCGTTGCTAGAAGAGCTGCAAATCGATCCGACCAGTATCCCCGACGGAGCTACTCGCCAGCCCTTCGATACGAAGATGGCCGAGGTGGTCGAGCGGCACCGCCCGCCTGTCGTCAGCTTCCATTTCGGGCTGCCTGCTCCCGAGTTGCTGCAGCGCGTGCGGGCCACCGGCGCGAAGATCCTTTCCAGTGCCACGACCCTTGAAGAAGGTCGCTGGCTGCAGGAGCAGGGTGTGGATGCGGTGATCGCTCAGGGCGTCGAAGCCGGTGGCCATCGCGGCATCTTTCTCAGCGAGGATCTCGACGGCCAGATCGGCACCTTCGCCCTCTTGCCACAATTGGTTAGTGCGCTGGACATTCCGGTGATCGCCGCCGGTGGGATCGCCGATGCGCGCGCTGTCTCCGCCGCGCAAACACTCGGCGCGGCGGGCGTGCAGGTCGGCACCGCCTATCTGCTGTGCGATGAGAGCCGCGCCAGTCCTTGGCACCGTCAGGCATTGCAGAGTCCCGCCGCGCAGCACACCGTGCTGACCACGCTGTTCACCGGGCGCCCAGCGCGCAGCATGGTCAATCGGATCATCCGCGAACTGGGGCCTCGGCCCGATGCGGTGCCGGCGTTTCCGCTGGCGGGCAACGCGATCAGTGCACTGCGGGCCAAGACTGAAAGCCTTGGCGTCGATCATTTCTCGCCGCTCTGGGCTGGGCAGAATGCAAGCGGCTGTCGAGCCGTGCCCGCCGCACAACTGACCGAGACGCTGGCGGCCGGCTGGCGCGCTTGAAGCGGGCCGGCACCAAGCGGGGGTGACTCGGCTAAACGCGACAGACATCAAGCAAGACGCCTGCCCTTCGCTATCTTCGTATCAGCTGTTGGCAGGGTCGAAAGCCGGCAATAACCGCGCCCGCGACAATGCCGTCAGGTCTGCCGAGCCAGTGCAGAAACAGGCGATGCGCAACTGCTGGATCAGCACCTGAAAATGCTCGATCACCGCCTGCGGGCCGATCAGCGCTGCATCAAGCACGCCGGCCGCCTGGCCGACCAGATCGGCGCCGAGGCGAATCGCCTTGGCTGCATCGATACCGTCGCGAATGCCGCCCGAGGCGATCAGTTGCGCGCCGGGGCAGGCGCGCCGCACTTCGGCGATTGATTGCGCCGTCGGGACTCCCCAGCCCGCAAACGCCTGAGCCACGGCGCGCTGATGCGCATCTGCCGCCCGCTCGGCCTCGACCGCGGCCCAACTGGTGCCGCCAGCACCGGCAACGTCGATCACCGAAACACCGGCGTCCAGCAGCCGTCGTGCCACCGAGGCGGAAAGGCCTGCCCCAACCTCCTTGGCCACCAGCGGTACCGGGAGCCGTGATGCCAACGTCTCGATCGCGCTCAGCACACCGCGCCAGTCACGATCGCCGCCCGTCTGCACGGCTTCTTGCAACGGATTGAAATGAATGATCAGCGCATCCGCTTCGATCATGTCTACCGCACGCCGCGCTTCGTCCAGCCCATAGCCGGCTACCAGTTGCGCCGCTCCGAAGTTCGCCAGCAATGGGATGGAAGGCGCCAGCTGGCGCAATTGCCGCGTCAATCCCTGATCCGCACCGGTTTCCAGCGCGATGCGTTGCGAGCCGACCGCCAGCGCGATTCCCAATACTTCGGCGGCTTCGGCCAGGTTGCGATTGATTTGCGAGGCTCGCGCCGCGCCACCGGTCATGGAGCTGATCAACAAAGGCGCCGCGAGGGGCCGGCCGCAAAGCGAGCTGCGAATATCGATGTCATCCAGATGCAGCTCCGGCAAGGCGCAGTGCTCGAATCTCAGTGCGGCGAAGCCGGTCTCCTGAATGGAACAGGCGCGGCGCCGGTCGAGGACGATATCCAAGTGCTCGTTTTTGCGATCCGCGATACGGTCTTTGCTCATGCAGCGCCTCGTTCGGTGTTCTTCTGTTGACGGACGCGGCCGTTAAAAGTGCCGGGCTGGCGCGGGCGCACAGGCACTGACCACCGCGCGCTCGGAACGATACAGAAATCGTCTCGGCCATCATGATGCGCAGGCGCCGACCAAACGATTATCCAGCGCAAGCCCCGCAACGGGGCCGCTGTGTCGCTCCATCACCCAAATGTATGGTGCTAGGCAGCTTTCTTTCCACCTCCTTAGACTCCGGCCCATAAAACGGAGGACACCCCATGCCCGAGATGCTGCTTTGCCCACGCAACCTCGCGTTCGAGCTCTACGAAGTGCTCGACGCCGAAGCGCTGACCCGTCGCGAACGCTTCGCCGATCACAGCCGTGAGACCTTCGATGCCGCCGTGGGCACCGCCCGCCAGATCGCGGAAAAGTACTTCGCTCCGCACAACCGCAAATCCGACGAAAACGAGCCGCTCTACCAGAACGGCGAGGCGGTGCTGATTCCCGAAGTCAAACCAGCAGTGGACGCTTTCATCGAGGCCGGCTTCCACAACGCCCAGCGCAGCTTCGAGGATAGCGGCATGCAGTTGCCGAACCTGTTGTCGCGGGCCTGCTTCGCGCATTTCCAGTCGGCCAACATCGCCACCAGTTCCTACCCGATGCTGACCATGGGCGCGGCGCATCTGATCGAGACCTTTGGCAGCGACGAGCAGAAGCAACGTTTCCTGCAGCCGATGACCGAGGGCCGCTTCTTCGGCACCATGGCGCTCACTGAACCGCATGCCGGCTCGTCACTGTCGGACATCCGTACCCGCGCCGAACCGGCCGGCGACGGCACCTATCGCATCAAGGGCAACAAGATATTCATCTCCGGCGGCGACCATCCGCTGTCGGAGAACATTGTGCACATGGTGCTGGCCAAACTGCCGGACGCCCCGGCCGGGGTGAAGGGCATCAGCCTGTTCATCGTGCCGAAGTTTCTGGTTAACGACGATGGCAGCCTCGGCCCGCGCAACGACGTGCTGCTTGCCGGGTTGTTCCACAAGATGGGCTGGCGCGGCACCACCAGCACGGCGCTGAACTTTGGGGATAACGGCAACTGCGTCGGCTATCTAGTGGGCGAGCCGCACAAAGGTCTCGCCTACATGTTCCAGATGATGAACGAGGCGCGCATCGGCGTTGGCATGGGCGCCATCATGCTCGGCTATGCGGGCTATCTGTATTCACTGAACTACGCCCGCGAGCGCCCGCAGGGCCGGCTGCCCGACGGCAAGGACCCGGCCTCGGCGCAGGTGCCGATCATCGAACACACCGACATCAAACGCATGTTGCTGACGCAGAAAGCCTATGTCGAAGGCGCCTTCGACCTGGGCCTGTATGCCGCGCGACTGGTGGACGACGAACACACCGCCGAAAGTGAGGAAGAGCGACGCGATGCCGCCGAGCTGCTCGACCTGCTCACCCCGATCGTCAAATCCTGGCCCTCGGAGTTCTGCCTGAAGGCCAATGAACTAGCGATCCAGATCCTCGGCGGCCACGGCTATACCCGCGAGTATCCGGTCGAACAGCATTACCGCGACAACCGCCTGAATCCGATTCACGAAGGCACCCATGGCATTCAGTCTCTGGATCTACTGGGCCGTAAACTGATGCAGAACAAGGGTGCCGGCCTGCGCCGCTTACTCGGATTGATTCAGGGTTGCTGCGAACGTGCCGCCGAATACCCATCGCTGGAGCCGTTGCGCGAGCCGCTGCAACAGCTGGTCGCGCGTCTGACGGCGGTCACCCAGGCCCTGCTGGGCGACCTGATGGCGGGCAAGGTCAATCTGGCGCTGGCCAACTCCGCGCTGTATCTGAAAGTCTTCGGACACACCGTGATCGGCTGGCGCTGGCTGGAACAGGCGATTCGCGCCGAACAGGGCCTCGCCGCAGGAAATCCGGCGGACACCGACTTCTATAAAGGCAAGCTGCAGGCCGCACGCTATTTCCTGACCTGGGAAGTGCCGGGTTGCCGACATGAGCTGAACCTGCTGGACGCGCGCGACGATACCTGCCTGGCGATGAACGACAGCTGGTTCTAGGTCGGCTTCCGCTTCCGGCGCACCGCACCGGGCGGTGTCGCCGAAGCTCTAGCAACCACCTCGGTGAACCGAGACAGAGCCTCAAAGCCAGCCGCCACCATCACGAAGCGCTCGATGAATGCCTCTAGCACAAGGGGCATTTTTTTTGACAGCCCGTCAAATCATCGGGTTAGAATCGCTGGCATGTCCCGTGCATGAACCGCCGGGAAACTCGCTTTTCTCGGAGACCGCACTTGGACGTCGGCAACATCAACTACCTCTTTTTCGTCGGTGCCTTGTTAGTTGCTGCCAGTATCCTGATGAGCTCCTTGTCCGCGCGCCTGGGCGTGCCGATCCTGGTCATCGTCCTCGGTGTCGGCATGCTGGCCGGAGTCGATGGCATCGGCGGTATCGTCTTCGAGGATTACCGGCTCGCCTTCATCATCAGCAACCTGGCGCTGGCGGTGATTCTGCTCGACGGCGGCATGCGAACCCGCAAGGCCACCTTTCGCGTCGCCCTTTGGCCGTCGATGTCGCTGGCCACGCTCGGGGTGGCGATCACCGCCGGCCTGACCGGCGTAGCGGCGGCCTGGCTGTTCGACCTGCGTCTGATCGAAGGTCTGCTGATCGGTGCCATTGTCGGCTCCACCGATGCCGCGGTGGTGTTCAATCTGCTCAACGGCAAAGGCCTCAACGAACGCGTCGGGCCGACGCTGGAAATCGAATCGGGCACTAACGACCCGATGGCGATGTTTCTCACCGTAACCCTGATCGGCATGATCGCATCGGGGCAAACCTCATTCAGCTGGACCGTTCTGATCAGCCTGATCCAACAGTTCGGTATCGGTATTCTGCTTGGTCTGGCCGGTGGCTGGCTGTTGCAGCAGCTGATCAACCGCCTCTCGGTAGCCGATGGACTTTATCCACTGCTCGCGGTGAGTGGCGGCATCATGATTTACGCCTTATCCGGCGCGGCGGGCGGCAGCGGGATCATGGCGGTATACGTCTGCGGTTTGCTGCTGGGCAACCGGCCGATTCGCAACCGCCACGGCATTCTGCATATGTTCGACGGCCTGGCCTGGCTCAGCCAGATCGGCATGTTCCTCGTACTCGGCCTGCTGTTGACACCCAGCGAACTGCTGCCCATTGCCGTTCCCGCCCTGCTGCTGTCGCTGTGGATGATCCTGTTCGCCCGACCGCTCTCGGTGTTCATCGGCCTGCTGCCGTTCAAGAGCTTCAATCTGCGCGAGCGGATGTTCATTTCCTGGATCGGCCTGCGCGGCGCGGTGCCGGTGATTCTTGCCGTGTTCCCGCTGGTCGCCGGCCTGGACAATGCGCAGCTGTTCTTCAACGTGGCGTTCTTCATCGTGCTGGTCTCGCTACTGTTACAGGGCACCACGCTTGGCTGGGCGGCAACGAAGGCCAAGGTCGAGGTTCCGCCTTCGCCATCGCCAATTTCGCGCACTGGCCTGCAAGTTCATCCGACTAGCCAATGGGAGCTGTTCATCTATCGTCTGAGCGCCAGCAAATGGTGCGTCGGCGCGGCCCTGCGCGAGCTGAAAATGCCTGAAGGCACGCGGATTGCCGCGCTGTTCCGGGGCCGGGCGCTGCTGCACCCGTCCGGCAGTACGCGCCTGCAGGTCGATGACATTCTTTGTGTGATCGGCCATGAGGAAGACCTCCCGGCACTCGGCAAGCTGTTCAGCCAGGCGCCGCAACGAGGCCGCGACATGCGCTTCTTCGGCGACTTCATTCTCGAAAGCGAGGCCGAAATGGGCGCCCTCGCAGCGCTGTATGGGTTAAAGCTGGGCGATGTGGATGAGCATCAACAGATAGGCCGTTTCATTACCGAGCGCGTCGGCGGCAAACCGGTCATTGGCGACTATATCGAGTGGAGCGGCCTGACCTGGACGATTGCCGCCATGGAGCAGGGAGAAGTGCGCAAGGTCGGCCTGCGGTTCCCGGAAGGCGAAAAACCAGGCCCGTCGCTGCAGTTCTGAAGAGGCGCCTGGGCCGCAATCAGGATGGCAGGGACGTTCCGATCTATGGACTCGCCGCCGCCATCCGCAGCCCTTAGACTCCGCGCTCTTTCTTCATTTCGATAGCACCCATGGCCTCATTGCGTAATCTGCTGCTGGCGTCACTGCTCCTCATCGCGTCGCCTCTTCTTCATTCGGCCCCCACCGTCCCCGGGCTGACGGCAAACCAGAGTGCCGAGGAAGAGGCGAAACCCGCGCAACCGAGCAACGATGAGCGTGTCAGTCGGTTTGCCGACCAGGCGAGCCAGGCGCAGCAGCGGCTGGCCGAACTCAAGACCGAGCTCGCCGGCGCGCCTAAGGAAATTGCCGAGGCGCAACGCGAACTGAGCACGCTCAAAGGCAGCGATACCAGCGAACTGGCGTCGAAGCTGGCCAAGCAGAGCGTCCCAGCCCTCGAGCAGCGCCTGAGCGACCGCGTCGACGAGCTCTCGGCCTGGCAAACGGCCCTGACGTCGGCCAACAGCATGATCATCAGCGCACAGACGCGTCCGGAGCGTGCCCAGGCCGATATCAGCAAATTTCAGACGCGCATCGACGAAATCAACAACCTCCTCAAGACCGGCCGTGAGAGCGGCAAACCCTTGACCGACGAGCGGCGCGAGCTACTTAACGCAGAGAAATCGGCGCTCAACGCGCAGATCGAATTACGTCGAAACGAGCTGGCCAGTAACAGCCTGCTGCAGGACTTGGGCATCGCCCGCCGCGACCTGCTGTCCGAACGCATCACGCGCGGCGAGCAGGAAACCATGACGTTGCAGACGGCGATCAACAACAAGCGTCGCGAGGAGTCGGAGCAGACCGTCGCCGAGTTCTCGCTGAAGGCCGAGAAGGCCGGCTCGGACAAACTGCTGCCGGCCGAGAGCGCCGAGAACCGTAAACTTTCCGGCTATCTGCTACGCGCTACCGAGCGTCTCAACGACCTGACCCAGGAAAACCTGCAGACCCGCCAGCAGCTCGATACGCTCAACCAGGCCGATCAGGCGCTGGAAGAGCAGATCGCCGTGCTCGAAGGAAGCCTGTTGCTGTCAAAGGTCCTCTATCAGCAGAAGCAGGCCCTGCCGCAGCTGAGCCTAAACAAGAACCTGGCCGATGAAATCGCTGATATTCGCCTCTACCAGTTCGAACTCAATCAGCGCCGCGAGCTCAGCGGGAATGTCGAGGCGTATGTCGAACAGCAACTCGCCAGTCAGCCGCCTGGCGAGGTCACGCCGGAGCTGCGCAGCGCATTGCTGGAACTGGTGCGCACCCGTGGCGAACTGCTCGATAGGCTCAACCATGTGCTCAATGCGCTACTGAGCGAGTCGATCACGCTGCAACTGAACCAGCGCCAACTGCAAACCAAGGCTCAGGCGCTGAGCGAAACGCTGGACGAGCAGATGTTCTGGATCCCGAGCAACAAGCCGCTGGATCTGGACTGGCTCAAGAACATCCCGACGCTGCTCGACCGCCAGCTGCGTGCGTTGCCCTGGGGCTCCGCATTCGAAGCGCTCGGCGCCGGGCTGCTGGAACGGCCGTTGTTCTTCGTGCCACTGCTGCTGGTGATCGGCGCACTGCTGTGGCGTCGCAACGCCATAAACGCCACGCTCGGCGCGCTCAGTGCAGACATCGGCCACTTCCGCAACGACAGTCAGCTGCACACCCCGCTGGCGCTGCTGCTGAATCTTTTGTTGGCGCTGCCCGGTGCGCTGTTCCTGGCGCTGTGCGGTTACCTGCTTCAGATGGACGGACGCGGTCAGAACGTAAGCCTCGGCGCCGCTTTCTATCAGATGGCACAGGCCTGGCTGGTGTTCTACAGCGCCTATCGCATGCTTTCGCCCAATCGTGTCGCCGAAACGCATTTCGGCTGGTTCCAGCCGCAGGTGGTCTTCCTGCGCAACGAAATCCGCCGGCTGGGGCTGGTGGTCATGGCGTTGGTGGCGGTCGTAGCGATCGCTGAGCATCAGCCAGGCAGCCTGGTGGATGACGTGATCGGCATCGTCGTCGTCATCACCTGCTACGCGTTGATGAGCTGGCGCCTGACGCGCCTGCTACTCAAAGGCCCATCGAGCCAGAACGCGCCCCCGTTTCGCCGTTTCATCGGTTTATTGTTCAGCATGCTGCCACTGGCGCTGATCGTGGTGGTGAGCCTCGGCTATTACTACACCGCGCTGAAACTGACCGGCCGACTGATCGACACGCTCTATCTGTTACTGGCCTGGATCGTCATCGAGGCGGCGCTGATCCGCGGCCTGACGGTGGCCGCGCGGCGCCTGGCATATAAGCGCGCGGTCGCCAGACGCGAAGCGAATCCCGATGAAGCGACCACGCCCCACGAAGACGCCGCCGAGCCCGGGCTGGCGATCGAGCAGGTCAACCAGCAATCCCTGCGCCTGACCCGTCTGGCCATGTTCGGCCTGTTCTTCCTGGTGCTGTACTGGGTCTGGGCCGACCTCATCAGCGTGGTGTCGTACCTCGATAACGTCACGCTGTACGAATTCACCAGCGGCAGCGGCGAGACCGTCACCACCTCCGCCATAACACTCAACAACCTGCTCGGTGCACTGGCCACGGTGGTCATAACCATCGCACTGGCGCGCAATCTGCCGGGGTTGCTCGAAGTGCTGGTGCTGTCCCGCATGCGCCTGGCCCAAGGCAGCGCCTACGCCACCGGCACTTTGCTTTCGTACACGCTGGTCGGCATCGGCATCGTCACGACGCTGTCGACGCTGGGGGTGAGCTGGGACAAATTGCAGTGGCTGGTCGCGGCACTGTCGGTCGGGCTGGGCTTTGGCCTGCAGGAGATCTTCGCCAACTTCGTTTCGGGCCTGATCATCCTGTTCGAAAAACCGGTCCGCATCGGCGACGTGGTGACCATTGGCAACCTGTCCGGGACCGTCAGCCGCATTCGCATTCGGGCGACCACCATCACCGATTTCGACAACAAGGAAATCATCGTCCCGAACAAGACCTTCGTGACCGATCAGTTGGTCAACTGGTCGCTCAACGACACCGTTACCCGAGTCACCATTCGTATCGGCGTACAGTTCGGTTCCGACCTGGAGGTAGTTCGCAGTCTCTTATTCCAGGCGGCTCGCGAAAATCCTCGCGTACTCAAGGAGCCTGAACCGCAAGTGTTCTTCCTCAACTTCGGTGAGAGCCGGCTGGAGCACGAACTGCGCCTGCATGTACGCGATCTGGGCGACCGCAACCCGGTGATCGATGAGATAAACCGCCGCATCGACCAGGAATTCCGCGCGCGTGGGATCGTCATCGCGTTCCGTCAGCTGGATGTGCATCTGAAGAGCCAAAACGGCCAGGAATTAGCGCTGCCGGAACAGCAAAACGATCAGGTCGATGCTGCTGTCAAATCCGAAGGGTGATAGATCGTGAGCGTTGGATACGCCTTCGGCTAATCCGACCTACGATGGCCGAACACCGCAATGCGCGGTCGCGCCCATCTTCCACCGCGCACTGCTGTGCCTTACCCCGTTCGCTTGGAGCCATCGTGAAAACCCTCACCGAGCTGCATTTCGATAACCGCTTCGCCCGCCTCGGCGACATATTTTCCACTCAGGTGCCGCCCCAGCCGCTGGCCGAGCCGCGTCTGGTGGTGGCCAGCGAGGCGGCCATGACGCTGCTCGATCTCGATCCGGCGGTGGCGGACGATCCGCTGTTCACCGAACTGTTTTCCGGCCACAAGCTCTGGAGCACCGCCGAGCCACGGGCGATGGTCTATTCCGGCCATCAGTTCGGCAGCTACAACCCGCAGCTGGGCGATGGTCGCGGCTTATTGCTCGGCGAAGTCGTCAACGAAGCCGGCGAGCATTGGGATTTGCATCTCAAGGGCGCCGGCCTCACACCGTACTCACGCATGGGCGATGGTCGTGCCGTGCTGCGTTCTTCGATCCGCGAATTTCTCGCCAGCGAACATCTGCACGCGCTGGACATTCCCAGCTCACGCGCGCTGTGTGTGACCAGTTCGGATACCGCGGTCTATCGCGAACGTCAGGAGCGCGGCGCGATGCTGCTACGCCTGGCGCCCAGCCATGTGCGCTTCGGCCATTTCGAGTTCTTCTACTACACCAAGCAGCACGATGAGCTAAAGCAGCTGCTCGATCACGTCGTCGAATCGCATTTCGCTGAGTGCCTGGAACATCCGGAGCCCTATCACGCCTTCTTCCGCGAGGTATTACAGCGCACAGCGCAAATGATTGCTCGCTGGCAGGCCTATGGCTTCTGCCATGGCGTGATGAACACCGACAATATGTCGATCCTCGGCATCACCTTCGATTTCGGCCCCTACGCTTTTCTCGACGACTTCGACGCGCGCTTCATCTGCAACCATTCCGACCACGCCGGCCGGTACTCCTACGAGAACCAAGTGCCAATCGCACACTGGAACCTCGCCGCGCTGGCCCAGGCGCTAACGCCCTTCATCGCCATCGAGCAGCTGCGCGAGACGATGGACCTGTTCCTGCCGACCTATGAACCCGCCTGGCTCGACCTGATGCGCCAGCGGCTGGGCCTGCAGACCGCCAACGAAGGCGACAAGGCACTGGTGCAGCGTCTGCTGCAACTGATGCAGGGCAGCGCCATCGATTACACGCGCTTCTTCCGCGAACTGGGCGAGAGCCCGGCGGAGCAGGCCCTGGCTCGCCTGCGTGAGGATTTCATCGATATCAAATCATTCGACGACTGGGCCGCGAGCTATCGCACCCGTAGCGAAAGCGAGGGCAACGACCAACAGGCGCGGCGGACGCGCATGCACGCGGTCAACCCCAAGTACATCCTGCGCAACTACCTGGCCCAACAGGCAATCGAGGCGGCCGAGGCAGGCGACCACGCTCCGGTGCGCGAACTGCACGCCGTGCTCAGCCGCCCGTTCGACGACCAACCGGGCAAGGAGCGCTACGCCGAGCGGCCACCGGAATGGGGCAAGCACCTGGAAATCAGCTGTTCGTCATGAGCCACGGCTCTGCGCAAGATGCTGCGCAGAATTTGCTAAACGGCCAGGCTTTCGCGGCCTCGCACCCCGTAATCGCTGGGCCGGCATGTACCTGTGCCAAACCTTGCGCAGTACCGGCAGGATGTTGCCCAACTAAATGTGAGCCGTCCCGCAGACCAAGACAATCATCTTCGACAAACAAATTATAACTAGCTGATATTTAACGATTTTTATAAAGCTGGCACGCCACTTGTACCTTTTTGCCTGCCATTCCGGCATTCAACAAAGCAAGGAGAGCATTCATGCCAACACCCGCGTATCTGTCCCTCGAAGGCACCAAGCAAGGCCTGATCACTGCAGGCACTTTCACCGAGGACTCGGTCGGCAATATTTTCCAGGAAGGACACGAAGATCAGATTCTGGTGCAGGCCTTCCAGCATCAGGTCATCATCCCGCGCGACCCGCAGTCGGGCCAGCCCACCGGCCAGCGCGTGCACAAGCCGCTGATGATCACCAAGGTGTTCGACAAGTCGTCGCCGCTGATCTTCAACGCCCTGACTTCCGGCGAGCGCCTGAACAAGTGCCGCCTGGAGTGGTACCGCACCTCGGCCACCGGCACCCAAGAGCACTACTACACCATCGAACTGGAAGATGCGGTGATCGTCGATGTGCAGTCGCGCATGCCCAACTGCCAAGACCCGAACCTGTCCCACTTCACTCACCTAGAAGACGTGTACTTCACCTACCGCAAGATCGTCTGGACCCACGAAGTCTCCGGCACGTCCGGCTCTGACGACTGGCGCACCCCGATCGCCAGCTAAGGCGTTCGCGGCACACAGGGCTTCGGTCGGGCGCATCCCGGCCGAAGCCTTTTTGCGAACCGGTAGCGGAAATTCGAACCACGACGTCGCAATGCGCGATCCAGCGCACCGCACCGCCGTCGACGCGTGGTACACAAGCCCCCGCATGCGCCCTGGCGCAACCCATGGACGGAACCAGGAGGAACACGGATGTTCGCCCCCGCCAACCAGACTCATTTTTCCCTGCACATCGAAGGCATCGAGCATGATCTGCAGGTGCTTGAATTCAGCGGCCGCGAAGCCATCAGCCAACCCTATCGCTTCGAACTGGAGCTGGTCAGCGAACATCCGGACCTGGATCTGGAAAGCCTGCTGCAGCGGTCCGCGTTTCTGGCATTCACCGCCGATGGCGCCGGTATCCATGGTCAGATCCATCGCGCCGCACAGGGCGAGTCCGGCAAGCGTCTCACTCGCTATCGGTTGGTCATCGTTCCGAAGCTCGCCTATCTGGCGCACCGGACTAACCAGCGTATTTTTCAGCACCTCTCGGTACCGCAAATCATCGCGCTGGTGCTGGAAGAACACGGCATTCTCGACGGCGACGGTCACCGCTTCGACCTCGGCCCGGTGCTCTACCCCGAGCGCGACTATTGCGTTCAGTACGACGAAACCGACCTGCAATTCATCCAGCGTTTGTGTGAGGAAGAAGGCATCCACTACCACTTCCGGCACAGCGAATCCGGCCACATGCTGGTGTTCGGTGATGACCAGACGGTGTTCCCGCAACTTGCCCCAGTTGCGTACCAGCAGGACAGCGGGCTGGTCGCCGACGCGCCTGTCGTCAAACGCTTCGGTGTACGCATCGAAACGCGCACTGGCCGGGTCACCCGCCGCGATTACGATTTCGAAAAACCCCGCCTCACGCTGGAAGCCGCCGTCCGAAGCGGCGCTCAGCCGGATCTGGAGGACTACGACTACCCTGGCCGCTTCGCCGATCGTGAGCGCGGCAAGCAATTGTCCCAGCGTGTTCTGGAACGGCACCGCCACGATTTCGAAATGGCCGAAGGCGAAAGCGACCAGCCGCTGGTGGTCAGCGGTCACTTCCTCCTGCTCAGCGAGCACCCACGTAGTGACTGGAATCAGCTGTGGCTGATCAACGAGATCCACCATGAAGGCAAGCAGCCCCAGGTGCTCGAGGAGTCAACCATCCATGATTCCAATCCGGGCGCACCGGATGCCTTCGAGCAGGGTTACCGCAACCGCTTCGCCGCCACACCTTGGTCCGTGCCCTTCCGTCCGACGCTTAAGCACCCTAAGTCGCGCATTCTCGGCAGCCAGAGCGCGGTCGTCACCGGCCCGTCCGGAGAGGAGATTCACTGCGACGAATACGGGCGGGTGAAGGTGCAATTCTTCTGGGATCGCGAAGGCAAAGCCAACGAGCACACCAGCTGCTGGCTGCGCGTATCGAGCAGTTGGGCCGGCGACCGCTACGGTGGCATCGCTATCCCACGTGTCGGCATGGAGGTGCTGGTCACCTTCCTCGAAGGCGACCCCGACCAGCCACTGATCACCGGTTGCCTGTACCACAAGGAAAATGCCGTTCCCTACGACCTGCCCGCCAACAAGACCCGTAGCCTGTTCAAGACCCTCAGCTCGCCGGGTGGCGATGGGTACAACGAATTGCGCATCGAGGATCGCAAAGGCCAGGAGCAGATATACCTCCACGCCCAGCGCGACTGGGACCAGAACATCGAATACGACCAGAAAATCCGCGTCGGCCACGAACGCCACGACACCGTCGAGGCCAATAGCCACAGCGAATTCAAGGCTGAAGAACACCGCACCACCCACGGCGACTGCCGCAGCGAAGTCAAAGCCAACGACCACCTGATCGTCGGAAATAACCAGCATCTGAAAATCGGCACCGATCAGTTCGTCGAGGCCGGACAGGAAATCCATCTCTCCAGCGGCCTGAAAGTCGTCCTCGAAGCCGGCAGCGAACTGACCTTCAAGGCCGCCGGCAGCTTCATCAAGCTCGATGCAGGCGGCATCACGATGGTCGGGCCAGTGATCAGAATGAACTCGGGAGGGAGTCCGGGTAAGGGGTCGGGGGCAAAGCCGATTCTGCCGGGGCAGGTGAAGCCGACAGATGCGGATAAGGCGGGACGACTGTTGATACCTGCGCAAAAACAGGCGCTGCTGCAGAAAAAACCGTTATGCGCCATCTGCGAGGCTGCCGCAAAAAGCGAGGGACGCTGATGTTTTCCAATGCACATATGCGCCCCATGCCAAGCGACTTACCCTGGACCACCAATTGCTACCTAGTGCTGGATGGTGTCGGTGTTCCGTCTCTCCCGCAGAGGCTTTACCAATGGTCCGATAACCCTGTCTTCGAAGCTTTGTATTCAGGCACGGACTGGCATGAGCTTCTCGATATCTCCCCTTGCGTGATATCGGTGGATGGCCTCAACGACAAAATCCTGCAGGCTTTCCTCGCCAACGCCGCCCAAGAGTGGGGCTATCTGGTATTCACCGATGCTGGGGCAGATGTAGTGGTTCGCCATTTGCGTTGGCTTCTACAAGTCGAGACGCCAGAGCAACGGTCCGTCCTTCTTCGTCTGGCCGATCCGGCTGTGGCTCACCAACTGCTCGCTATTGGTAACCCTGGATTTTACGGACCCATCGAGCATGTATGCCTCCCCGACGGCCTCGAAGAATCCTGGCACCAGCATCAGCGGTCCGGAGCGAACCCTGATCAGGACTATGTCCGGCCTTATCGCCTGAGTTCCTCCGAAATGGCGAAGTTGGAAGAGGTCAGCTTCCGCCAGGCCGTTGTGGAGCTGGATGAGCACATGCGGACGTTCTTCCCCGACTATCAATCAGCCCTGCGAGGCCAGGAGCGCTACCGGCATTTGCATGCGTTGGCCGAACAGGCCTATCGACGCAACCTGTGCTCCAAGCGGGAAATCCTGCTGTTCGCCAATATATTCGGCTTCCTTGGAGAGCGGGCACTGGAGCGACATCCGGCCATTGCCGAACGACTCAACGCCGCCTCGCCACAGCTTCCCGAAGAACGGGTCGAGCAAGCCGCCTACCTGGCAGAACAACACGCCAAAGCGGCACTAGGAATCAGCTCATGACTGCGCAGACACCGCCCCGCAACAGTGCCAACCTCGCCGCGAACTCAGGCTCGCGCAACGATAGCCGCTGCGCAACCAGCACCTGCCCGTTGATGAAAACCGAAGTGCAATTGCTCCCGCTGCGCTATGGCTTGACCGAAGGAATCGACCCATCCGGCGAGCTGTCGATGCCCTTTGCCTTACACAGCCGACCGCTGGGCATACGTCTTGTGCGCGACGGCTTTCTCTATGTCATCGACAACGGTACGGGTTATCTGCACGAGTATGTAATCAAGCAGGGCGCTATCACCAAGCTGCTATGGAAGGCCGCCGAGGTAAGCTCCGATGTGCGTACCAACGCCGTTGGCGAGCCGCACCTGATCTTCTCCAAGTCCAGCAAACTGCATGTCGCCTATTCCGAACTGCAGTGGACGGCTCGTAAGTGCGCTCAAGTACTGGAAAGCCCGGAAGAACGCGACTATTTCATGCAGGTTGTGGACTTGCGCCGGGCCGATCCACTGCATGGCGATGTCCATCTACTCACGCGCCAACAGGCGGAAAAGTGGTTGGCCGAGGTCGTGCAGAACAAGGTTCATCGAGATGAACAGGGGCAGCAAAGCTTTCCAGACCACCAGAACCGACCTGCAGTGATCGAACCTCATCCCGACGAGCTGAAAGACTACGTCTGGGAAGATCCGCCTCTCTTTTGCGATACCCATATCGGTGAGCTGACCCGAAAGATTCTTCCAACTCATGAGCACGATGCGCTTTTTCTCGTGCTTCGCGATGACATCGGCGTCATGCGCGATCTGGCACAGTATCAAGACAAGGTGGTCGACTGGATTGCAGAATGGCGCGATGGTGGCGTCCAGCCGGGAGCGAACGAGCGCGACTACATGATCGCTTGCTACATTGAGTCGCTAACTCAAATAAGCGGTGCTGAGCTATCCAAACTGGACGACAGCGATGCACAGGCGATGCTGGATGATCTGCAGCGGCTGCCCGAATCTGACCAAAACAATACCCGCCAGGCCGCCATCGATTACCTCAACAGCGACAGCAACAGTGGCCGCCATCCGGGACCCAATGACCCGAGCAATCCGCCTGAGCTAAAGGCGGCGCTGGAGGTGATTCGCGCCAAGGCCAACAGAGTTAATGCGCATGGCATTGTGGCCGAACTCAACGCGGCGACGGCCCGCTATTACGCGAAGCAAAGCCTGGTTGCGGCTAACAATATCTTTGTCGAGAAGCATATCGACACCCTGATGCGGCTCAAGAAAGAACGAAACGCCAAGATCAGGGACGTACTGAAGGGCGCAAAATTGGGCCAGCGCGGGGTTAACGATCTGATTGACCGTCCCGCCATGGACGCTTTTCTTGCAACCCACCGTGCCAAGCTGCAGCGCTGGGACGCCTTGCTGGAACAGATCAGCGCTGATCGTACGGCAATGACCACCTCGCTTCGCTTTCACCGAGCTGCCTGGTACTACGATGTCCAGCAGGCCAAGCAGGTGGGCCTGGCATTCGCCACACAGTATGCCTGCCTCAAGGATATCGGTCGCAGTGACGCGGCTAATGAAAAGCTCTATGCCTGGCTCCAGGACAAGCCCGAATTCGACCGACCGCTGTTTCATACCCTGTCCCTCAATACTCAGAGCGAACTGGCCGCCCAATATGCGCTCATGGGGCTGTCGACCTATGGCGCTGCAGCCGCCATCGATCACTGGTTGAAAAAGCTCAAAGCCATCGAGCAGGGAAAACTGCCTGCACTGGACGAACTACCCGAGGTCACACGCGCCGTGGCGCTCAGTGCCCAATCCACCCTCAACCCGGCACTGAGCTTTGGTATTAGTGGTGTGATGGAAGCCTTCTTCGAGGAAGTGGGCCAGCAGAAGGTTCCGGACCTCGACGAGCTGTTCCGCAAACTGCCCAACGCGCTGCCAGCGCGCCTGCTTGATGCCGCGAAACGTGAAGGTTTGGCCTTTGTCGTCGCCAGCGAAGCGGAAAAGGCAGCGCTAAAGCAGGACTTGAAAGACGTACTGAGCAATCGTGCGGAACTCAAGCGCCTGGTCAAGCAGCGCAACCTGATCAAAAGTCATGCGGACCACAAGGATCCACGCGCTCGGGCACTGCAAGCCGAAATTGTAAATGTAAGAGCGCAGCTCGACGTTTTGGAGCCACGTCTGGCGGCGGCCCTGAGTCCGATCGCCGAACTGCCGCAAAATAACCTGGGCGCCGTCGGCGCTGCGCCTGGCCGCGCGGGTTTAACCTTGAATCTGCCGGCTGCTCAACTGGAGGAAGTCGCCAAGGGGTTGCGTGATTTGCGCAACGGCTACAGTACGGCGCGCACATTCAGCAAGGTAGGCGATGGGGCGGGGCTGGCGGTGTTTGTTGCGCAAATGATCAATCTGGTGCAGGTATTTAGAGAGTTTTCAACCCTGGCTCCCGATAAGAGAGACTGGATCCCAGTTGCTGGCGCTATCTTTACGGCTGGCGCTGCGGGCTTCGCTGCCGCGCAATCCATAGCCAATACAGTCCTTGAGGCGCGAGCGGCGCAGCTGGCCAAGGGTTTGCAGGTTCATGCGCTGGCCGCCACCCATGTGCAGATGGGTAAGCTGCATTTTGGACTTGGCCTAGCGAGCTACCTTGCTGGTATGGGGGCTGCGGGCATCAGTAGCAGAGCTCATTACGGCGAATGGCTGAGAGCCGTGAAGAGTGGCAACGCGCAAGCCCAAAACGGAGCTGCTATTGCTCTGGCCGGCTCTAGCGGGATGCTGGGTGCCAATGCCTACGGGGTTTTTTACACGCTTCACGCTGGCCGAGAGGTCGCCAAACACTTATCTAAACCTGTAGCACGGCGTGCCGCCTGGGCGCTGGCCGGCCCGCGTCTGGCGACCACGTTTTTCCGCTTTAATATTGCCGGGGCGCTGTTTACCGCCCTGGAGCAGGGCGGGACTTGGTGGTACAACCGCAACAACACTTCCCCTCACGACGACTGGCTGCTCAGCACACCCTGGAGCCGGGATGAGGAAAAGCGCGAAGACTATCCGCTAGAAACCTACCAGCAGAACTTGCTGGGTGTGATCCAAAGGCCATCGATCGTGGTTGACCACGGAAGCCATGAGAGCTTTTGGCAGGACCTGTTATTGCCACCCAAGAGCATCGTTGTCGCCTTGGCTTTTTCCGGTCTGAGCCAGGGCGATATTGAACAGCCGCTTTCGGGGCAACCAACTACCCGTCTCAGCCTAAGCGCCTATCGCATCCGCACAGTTCGCTATGGTCGAGGGGAGTCCATGGTCAGATGGCACCCTCTTGACGACCTCAGCCTACAATTGGCCGCCAGCTCACCGCTAGTGCTCTGGGTTGAGCGCCCGCAACCCCTGGAGGGTTCCATTGGCGGCTACTCAAGAGAAGAGTTGCTACTAGAGCTGACGATAGAACGACTCAACGAACAGGGCCAGTACTTCTCGACGCGGCATACGATTCGTCTTTCGCCCGACAGGGAGGGCGAGTATCCCGCCGGTCGCGAAACCATTCAGGGCCAGGTCGCAGCCAGGCTACCGATCGACCCTCTGCTACTGCCGGATGCCCAACATGCCACAAGCCGATAACTCCCCACCTGTTACCCCACCCGGGCTGGACCAACCGCACAAGGCCGGCGATAGCATAGGCTTCCCGGGCGGGCTGATCAGCTACCTAGCTCCCTCGCCATTACCGACTGGTGAGCCGTCGCAGGACTATGCCCACGTAGTGGGCGAGGTCAATGATACTTACCTGAGCTTCGGCGCTGGCTTACCGACCGTATTTGGTTGGCAATTGACGCTTGCCGCGTTCACCTTGAGCTTTGTAATGCCTACCGTCCTAGTTCCCATAATAGGGGCTTTAACGGGCATTCTTGTAGGAGAGGTAGACTTTGCCGCAGAAGCTCTAATTGAGCTCCACAAGGTAGGTCTACAAATCGGATCAATTGGCAGCCCTGCCATACTTGTCCTAGGTCTTACCGTCTGGCTGCATAACCATTTAAAACACAAAACTGTCATCGCCTCGCGTTTCAACCGGCAGCGTCGCGAGGTGTGCTTCGTTCCCCAGGGCCACACCGAGCCGAGCTTCGTCCCCTGGGAACAGGTTTCCGCCTGGGTCATCGAGGCGCGTGGCATTACTCAGTACGGCGTGCAAAGTCAGTTTGCAATGGGCGTCGGTTTTCATCATGCCGAGAGCGGCCAGGACTACACCCTGGAGTTCGCCAGCAGCGGTCTGGGTATGGCCATCGGCAACTGGGAGGCCATTCGCGCCTACATGGATTACGAGATCCATAGCCTCAAGGACATTCAGGACCCGCTCGATCTGCAAGGCCCGAACGACCCATCTCACGAGGGCATGCACACGTTCTATAACGCCCGCGCCCGCATGCGCCGCCGCTATCGTGAGGGTAAAGTCGGCAGGTGGTATGTGCTCGGTTGGTACCTCTATCACCTGATGACTCTATGGACGCTGCCTTTCCATCTGACCGAGTGGGACATTGGTCGGGTCCAGCGCATGCATCAGCAGAATATTCCGGAGGCCATGCGCGCCTGGTCCCAGCCCCTGCCGCCCGAACAATGGGCCAAGTCCAGCCCCGCACTGCAGCGGCAGCGCCAACGGCTGGAGGCCCTGCGTAAGCGCTATCCGAACCGCTCGATCTTCGATCTTCTGGCCGAAGTTGGGCGCACGGCTCAGGCCGCAGGAGAAAGAGCTGGAACCGCGAAGCGATAGCGCTGCAGCCAAGCTGACGAAAGACTATCTACTACTGCCGGACGCCCAAGATGTCGCCAGCCGATAACCCACAAACTGCCCCGCCTGGCTTGGAACAGCCACACAAGGCCGGCGATAACATCCGCTTTCTAGGTGGCTTAGTCCGCTACCTGGCCCCGCTGCCGCTGCCCACTGGCGAGCCGCCGCAAGATTACGCCCATGCTATTGGGGACGTTAATGCTACCTGCCTAAGTTTCGGCGCTGGGTTACCGCCCGTATTCGGCTGGCAATTGAACTTGGGCATTCCCTTCTTTGGCGGGATAGTCATGCCCGGCCTCCTATTTCCCATTTTGATTGCCGTACTGACCCTGTTGATAGGTGGAACACTTGTGGACACCTGGCAAATGGCTGCGGAAGTATTTGAGGCAGGCCTGAAAATTGGCTCCTTCACGGCCCTAGCGGTGTTCGCCTTAGGTCTGGTCATTTGGTGGCACAACCACCTTAAACACAAAACTGTCATCGCCTCGCGTTTCAATCGGCAGCGCCGCGAGGTCTGCTTCGTGCCCGAGGGCCATACCGAGCCGAGCTTCGTCCCCTGGGAACAGGTTTCCGCCTGGGTCATCGAGGCGCGCGGCGTCACCCAGTACGGCGTGCAAAGTCAGTTCGCCATGGGCGTGGGCTTTCACCATGCCCAAAGCGGACAGGACTACACCTTGGAGTTCGCCACCGGCGGCCTGGGTATGGCCGTGGGCAACTGGGAGGCCATCCGCGCCTACATGGATTACGAGATCCATAGCCTCAAGGACATCCAGGACCCGCTCGGCCTGCAAGGCCCGGACGACCCTCCCCATGAAGGGCTACACACGTTCTACAACGCCCGCACACGCATGCGCCGCCGCTATCGTGAGGGTGAGGTCGGCAGGTGGTATGTGCTCGGTTGGTACCTCTATCACCTGATGACTCTATGGACGCTGCCTTTCCATCTGACCGAGTGGGACATCGGTCGGGTCAAGCGCATGCACCAACGCAACATTCCGGAGGCCATGCGCGCCTGGTCCCAACCCCTGCCGCCTGAACAATGGGCCAAGCCCAGCGCCGAACTGCAGCGACAGCGCCAACGGCTGGGCAGCCTGCACGAGCGCTATCCGAACCGCTCGATCTTCGATCTTCTGGCGGAAGTTGGGCGCACAGCCCAGGCCGCAGAAGAGAGAGCTGGAGCCACGAAGCGATAGCGCTGCAGCCAAGCTGATGAAAAGACCTCTACTACAGCCGGACGCCAAGATGTCGCCAGCCGATAAACCACAAACGCTCCTGCCTGGCTTGGATCAACCGCATAAGGCCGGCGATAGCGTCGGCTTTCCAGGTGGCCTAGTGAGCTATCTGGCCCCGCTGCCATTGCCCACCGGCGAGCCGCCGCAAGATTACGCTCATGCTATTGGAGAGGTTAATGACATCTGCCTAAGCTTCGGTACCGGGTTGCCGCCTGCCTTCGGCTGGCAATTAAGGTTAGGGGGGCCATTTTTCGTAGGCATCGTCATGCCAGGCATTTTATTTCCTATTTTTATCGCTCTACTGACTCCTTTGCTCGGCGGAACACTCTTAGACACTTGGCAAATGGCAGTAGGGATGTTTGAGGTAGGCCTAAAAATTGGCTCAATGGGAACGTCGGCGTTCCTTGCCCTGGGTTTGGTTATTTGGTGGCACAACCACCTTAAACATAAAACCGTCATCGCCTCGCGTTTCAATCGGCAGCGCCGCGAGGTGTGCCTCATGCCGAAAGGCCACACCGATCCCATCTTCGTCCCTTGGGAACAGGTCTCCGCCTGGGTCATCAAGGCACGTGGCGTCAGCCAGTACGGCGTGCAAAGCCAGTTCGGCATGGGCGTTGGTTTTCATCATGCAGAGAGCGGCCAGGACTACACCCTGGAGTTCGCCACTGGCGGCCTGGGTATGGCCGTGGGTAACTGGGAGGCCATCCGCGCCTACATGGATTACGAGGTGCATAGCCTCAAGGACATTCAGGACCCGCTCGGCCTGCAAGGCCCGGACGATCCGCCCCATGAAGGGCTACACACGTTCTATAACGCCCGCGAGCGCATGCGTCGTCGTTACCGCGAAGGCGAAGTGGGTAAGTGGTATGTGCTCGGTTGGTACCTCTATCACCTGATGACTCTATGGACACTGCCTTTTCATCTGACCGAGTGGGACATTGGCCGGGTCAAGCGCATGCATCAGCAGAATATTCCGGAGGCCATGCGCGCCTGGTCCCAGCCCCTGCCGCCCGAACAATGGGCCAAGTCCAGCCCCGCACTGCAGCGGCAGCGCCAACGGCTGGAGGCCCTGCGTAAGCGCTATCCGAACCGCTCGATCTTCGAACTTCTGGCCGAAGTGGGGCGCACGGCTCAGGCCGCAGGACAGAGAGCTGAAACCGCGAAGCGATAGCGCTGCCGCAACTTATAGGGCTTGCCTACTGGGCCAAACTGCCCTGATCGAAACGGTCTACGCCAGGACTGAGCTTTGTGGATTACTTCAGCAGCGCTGCGGATGAACAGGTCCCAACTAGCAGCCATTCGCCGCTACTAGCATTCAGAGTCGAACGCCCATAATCCATGGACGCAGCCCTTGGCCCCTAAGGCATTTACTTCACAAGGTGCCGGTCGTACCTGCAGGACCTTTCTACAATTTCCTTGGAATCATCCTATCGAACTGCCAGAACCATCAATGGAAGTACGATAAATCTACCGGCACTGCCAAGGTGAAACCGCCATATATTGGTTGAATGGCTTAGCCAGCTATCCCGCTCTCTGTTACTCCGGCCTCCACACACACATGTATCGCATCATGCCGCCAATACTCCACATCGCAATCAATGATCCGCTCGTGCTGGTCACAGTTTACACGGGTGATGCGCAGGGCTGGGCTGCCGGGGGCGATGCGCAGGGTTGAGGCGACTTCGGCGTGCAATGCGGTAGGGACCATATCGAAGCGGACGCGACCGTAGTGAATGTCGTATTCGCTGGCGTATAGCTCGGTCAGGGAGCGGGTCAGGTCGTAGTCGAGGATGCCGGGGAAATAGCTGGCGTTCAGATAGTGTTCGACATAGAGCACCAGACGACCATCGATACGCCGGGCGCGGCGGATCTGGATCACCCTGGACAACGCTGGTAGAGCCAGTCGCTCGCAGATTTCGGCCGAGGCTGGCAGCAGCCTGGCCGACAAGACTTCGGTGGCCGGCACCCTTCCCTGCTTGTAAACCATCGCATGAAAGTGGCTGCGCACCAGCGGGTTGTAGAGCAGCCGAGGTGGAGATACGAACCAGCCGCGACGATCTTCGCGATAAATCATGCCAAGGGATTCCAGCTGGCCCAGCGCCTCGCGCAGCGTGATGCGAGTGGTGTCGAACAGCTCGCTGAGCTTGCGTTCGGGCGGCAGCTGCCTACCAGGTGACAGCAGGCCGTGGGCAATCTGTTCCTGCAAGGAGCGGCAGATCGCCGTTACCGTTCGCGGCGCCTCGTCACGCATCACCACCTCCTCAGTTGGACTAGTCCAGCACCAAAACGGAGCGCTTGCTCATATATTTCCTGCTGCAAACAGTTGCCTAGGCTAGGCATGCTAGGTGACCGCTGCGTGACATCGCTATAGCCAATGGTTCCGCGGTGTTTCGACTGTCCAAGCGCATCGGAAAAAATCCGATAGAGTCAAGCCAACCAAGGCTCTCAGCCTGAGCTAGGCTTGTTACGGCACTCCTGTCGCGGTGTCGCCCCAACGGGCGGCGGCGGAGCAACGACATCAAACTGTCATTTGCACTCCCTAGATTGGCTTCAGTCTCGCTGATCTAGACCAACCTGACCTGCGAAAGGAGCTTCTATGAAACGACTGCTGCTGGCTTCACTGCTGGGATCGGCGATTGCCCTGGCGACCTCAGCGAATGCTGCACAAACGGACCTGAGAAGCCTCGAAGAGGCGGCTCGCGCGGAAGGTGAGGTCAATAGCGTCGGCATGCCGGACAGCTGGGCCAACTGGAAGGACACCTGGCAGGATCTGGAAAAGAAATACGGCCTCAAGCACATGGACACAGACATGAGCTCGGCGCAGGAGATCGCCAAGTTCGCTGCGGAAAAGGACAATGCCACAGCTGACATCGGAGACGTCGGAGCCGCGTTCGGGCCGATTGCCGTGCAGCAGGGCGTGACGCAACCCTACAAGCCGAGCACCTGGGAGCAGGTCCCGGACTGGGCGAAGGACGAGGATGGCCACTGGCTGCTGGCTTACACCGGCTCGATTGCCTTTATCATCAACAAGCAACTGGTCGACAAGGCTCCTACCTCCTGGACGGAGCTCAAGGAAGGTCAGTACAAGGTCGCCATCGGTGACGTTAGCTCCGCCGCTCAGGCGGTCAACGGCGTGCTGGCTGCCGCCATCGCAAACGGCGGTGACGAGACGAACATCCAGCCAGGTCTCGACTACTTCGCTGAGATCGCCAAGCAGGGTCGCCTGTCACTTTCAAATCCAACGATCCAGACACTGGAGCGCGGCGAAGTGGAGGTCGGAGTGGTCTGGGATTTCAATGGCCTTTCCTACCGCGACCAAATCGACCCGAATCGCTTCGAAGTGCTGATCCCCTCGGATGGCTCGGTGATCTCCGGCTACAGCACCATCATTAACAAGTGGGCTAAAAACCCCAACGCTGCCAAGCTGGCGCGCGAATACATCCTGTCTGACGCCGGGCAGATCAACCTGGCCAAGGGCAATGCGCGGCCGATCCGTGCCGAGCATCTGACACTGCCACCCGATGTCCAGGCCAAGCTGCTGCCAAACGAGCAGTACGCCAGGGTCAAGCCCATCGAGAGTGCCGAAGCCTGGGAAGCGACGTCCAAGGCATTGCCGCAACAGTGGCAGGAACACGTCATCATCGAAATGGAATGATGAATGCCGGCCGGGAAGCCGTAGGGTTGGTCTGGAGCGGTGGGCTGAAGCCCACCCTACTATCGAAGCCCATCCTACGGCCCGGCCAATAAGGAACACATCATGGCCAAAGCCATCCTCGTCGTGCTCGACGGCCTGAGCTATCAGGTCGCGGAGCATGCGCTCGGGCACCTGCAGGCGTATTGCATGGCCGGACGCGGCGCCTTGTACCGGTTGCGGTGTGAACTGCCGGCACTGTCTCGGCCACTGTATGAGTGCATCCTCACCGGCGTACCGCCCATCGAGAGCGGCATCGTGCACAACGATGTGGTGCGGCTGTCAACCGAGCGCAGCGTTTTCCACTACGCTCGCGATGCCGGACTGAGCACGGCGGCCGCTGCTTATCACTGGGTCAGCGAGCTGTATAACCGAGCACCGTTCCAGGCGGCACGCGACCGTCACAGCGACACTCCTGAGCTGCCGATCCAGCACGGTCACTTCTACTACGAAGACCACTACCCGGACTCACATCTGTTCGCAGACGCGGAGAGCCTGCGTCTGCGGCACAGCCCGGATTTCTTGCTAATACATCCGATGAACATTGATGACGCCGGCCACAAGCACGGCCTGGATTCGTCTCAGTACCGCAACGCCGCGCGCCGCGCCGACATCCTGCTTGCCGAATATCTGCAGCGCTGGCTGGATGACAGCTATCAGGTGCTGGTCACAGCCGATCACGGCATGAACGCGGATCGCTCCCACAATGGCCTGCTCCCGGAGGAGCGAGAGGTGCCGTTGTTCGTCCTGGGCTCGGCGTTCAGCCTCGACACCACCGTGCCCCCGAAACAGACCGAACTGTGCGGCACGCTGTGCGAGCTACTCGGGATAGCGCACGACAAACCGCTATGCCGGGAGCTGTTGAAATGAGCGCGCAGCTCGACGACAACGTTAAGACCGCAGCCATCCGCGACAGCGCGGCGCCGGCCAGCGCCAGCCACCGCGCCCCACGCAACAAACGTCTGGCGCTGCTCTGCCTGCTGCCCTTCGCAATGTTCTTCTTCGCTTTTCAAATCGCCCCGCTGCTGTGGGTGACGTTCAACAGCCTGAACACGGCCGACGGCTGGGGCCTGGCCAATTTCCAGAAGATCTTCGGCTCGAAGTTCTATCTGCAAGCCATCAAGCACAGCCTGCAGATCTCGTTCTGGTCGAGCCTGTTCGGCATCGTCATCGCGATTCTCGGTAGTTACTCGCTGCGTCAGGTGGATTCCAAACTGCGCGACTTCGTCATGGCATTTTCCAACATGACCAGCAATTTCGCCGGCGTACCGCTGGCGTTCGCCTTCGTCATCCTGCTCGGCTTCAACGGGGCGTTGACGATACTGCTCAAGCAGGCCGGGATCATCGAGGACTTCAACCTCTACTCCAAGACCGGCCTGATCGTGCTTTACACCTATTTTCAGATTCCGCTGGGCGTGCTGCTGCTCTATCCCGCATTCGACGCGCTGCGCGAGGATTGGCGCGAATCGGCTTCACTATTGGGCGCCGGCACTTGGAGTTACTGGCGATACATCGGTCTGCCGATCCTGACGCCCGCGCTGCTCGGCACCTTCGTCATCCTGCTGGCCAATGCGCTGGGCGCCTATGCCACCGTCTATTACCTCACCACCGGCAACTTCAACGTATTGCCGATCCGCATCGCCGCGATGATTTCCGGCGACATTTCCCTCGATCCGAACATGGCCAGTGCCCTGGCGATGGTACTGGTGGGGCTGATGGCGGTGATTACCTTGGCGCACCAGCTGCTATTGAAGAGGAGCTACCATGCCAGCCGCTGAAGCCAGGCGCGGTCTGCTTTACCACCGGGTCGTGGTGTGGCTGCTGTTCTTAATCCTGCTGTTGCCATTGGCGGCGACCTTTCTCTATTCAATCTCCAGCAGCTGGTCGGCAACCATCTTGCCGGACGGCCTGACAATCGATTGGTATCTGCAGCTATGGAGTGACGAGCGCTTCCTGCGTGCCTTCGGCCAATCGTTGCTGGTCTGCTTTGGCGCGCTGGCACTGGCCGTAGCGCTGATCCTGCCACTGCTGTTCGTCGTGCATTACCACTTCCCGAAACTCGACGGGCTGATGAACATTCTGATCCTGTTGCCCTTCGCCGTGCCGCCGGTAGTGTCCTCGGTCGGGCTGCTGCAGCTGTACGGCTCGGGACCGCTGGCAATGGTCGGTACGCCGTGGATTCTCATTGGCGCCTACTTCACCATCGCGCTGCCGTTCATGTATCGCGCGATCAGCAACAACCTGCAGGCGATCAACCTGCGCGACTTGATGGACGCCGCCCATCTGCTCGGCGCCGGCACCTGGAAGGCTGCGTTTATGGTCGTGCTGCCGAACCTGCGCAAAGGTCTGATGGTGTCGCTGTTTCTGTCGTTTTCCTTTCTATTCGGCGAGTTCGTCTTCGCCAACCTGCTGGTGGGCACGCGCTATGAAACCCTTCAGGTGTACTTGAACAACATGAAGAACAGCAGCGGACATTTCAACAGTGCGCTGGTGATCTCCTACTTCTTCTTCGTACTGGTGTTCACTTGGGCGGCAACGAGGATGAATCGAGACAAATCCTGAGCTTGCAAGCGCGTAGGGAGGCTGTTTCGGTCGGAGTTCGTAGGGTGGTGGGCTTTAGCCCGCCAGAGAGGTTTCGCCAAAAAAAGGCGGGCTGAAGCCCACCCTTTTTCTCTGTTGATCCAGGCCACCGCGGCGGCAATTCGAGACGGGAACACACCATGAGCTACCTTTCCATCCGTAACCTGCACAAAGCCTTTGGTGACACCCAGGTCTTCAGCAATATCGACTGCGAGATCGCCAAGGGCGAGCTGATCACACTCCTCGGTCCTTCCGGCTGCGGCAAGTCGACCCTGCTGCGCTGCATCGCCGGGCTCACCGAAGTCGATGGCGGACAGATCCTGCTCGATGGCCAGGACCTGGTACCGCAGCCGCCGCAAAAGCGGCAGATCGGCATGGTGTTCCAGAGCTACGCACTGTTCCCTAACATGACCGTGGCACAGAACGTCGCCTTCGGCCTGCGCATGCAGAAGATCGCGCGGGATGAAAGTGCACGGCGCGTGGCCGAGGTGCTGGTCATGGTCGAGCTGAACGACTTTGCCCGTCGTTACCCGAACCAACTTTCCGGTGGCCAGTGCCAGCGCGTGGCACTGGCGCGTTCGCTGGTCACCCGCCCTCGCCTGTTACTGCTCGATGAACCCTTGTCGGCGCTGGACGCTCGCATCCGCAAGCACCTTCGCGAGCAGATCCGCACCATCCAACAGGAGCTTGGGCTGACCACCATCTTCGTCACCCACGATCAAGAGGAGGCACTGACCTTGTCCGATCGCATCCTGCTGATGAACGCTGGGCGGATCGTCCAGAGTGCCGACGCCGAAACCCTCTATACAGCGCCAGTAGACGCCTTCGCCGCAGGTTTTATCGGCAACTACAACCTGCTCGCCGCGGATGTCGCATCACGCCTGCTGCAACGCCCGATCGCGGCGCAAGTAGCGATCCGCCCTGAAGCCATCGCGCTGAACGATCCAGCCAGCGTACAGAGCGACAGCATCACAGCAGTAATCAAGAGCCACAGCCTGCTCGGCAATGTGATCCGCTATCGGGTCGAAGCGCGCGGCGTCGAGCTGCTGGTGGATGTACTCAATCGCTCCGCCGCGGATCTCCATCCCCACGGTCGCGAGGTAGGCCTTACCATCTCCGCTTCGGCAATTCACGAGGTGACCTGATGGCATTGGCAATTTTCGACCTGGATGAAACCCTGATAGACGGCGACTGCGCCAGTCTCTGGTCCCATGAAATGGCCAAGATCGGCTGGGTGGACGGTGAGTCCTTCCTGCGCAAGGACGCCGAACTGATGGCCGAGTACGCCTTTGGCCGACTGGCGATGGAGGACTACATGAGCTTCAGTCTGATGCCGCTGGTGGGCCGCACTGCCGAAGAGGTCGCCCACGTCGTCGAGCCCTTCGTCGAGGAGGTGATCGAGCCGCTGATCTACAGCGACGCCATGCGCTGCATCGCCGAGCATCGCAAAGCAGGCGCCCGAATTTTGGTGATTTCCGCTTCGGCAGAATTTCTCGTCGGGGCCGTAGCCGAGCGGCTTGGCATCGATGAGGTGCTGGCTATTCAGCTGGAAGAACAGCATGGTTTCTACAGCGGCAACACCCGTGGCGTACTGACCTACCGTGAAGGCAAAGTGACGCGGCTACGCGAGTGGGCCGAAACGGCGGGCGAGTCGCTGGATGGCGCGCATTTTTACTCCGACTCGATCAACGATCTGGCGCTGCTCGAACAGGTGGCGCATCCGTATGTGGTGAATCCCGATCCGCTGTTGCGCCAACATGCCGAGGCCAAGGGCTGGCCACAGTTAGCCTGGACGTGACAGTCTGCCCAGCCGCCTACCCTTCGACATTCAACGGCAACAACACCCGAAACAGCGCGCCCTTGCCCTCTTCGCTTTCGACCTGAATGCGACCAGCATGCGCCTTGACGATCTGTTCGGCGATGAACAAGCCAAGCCCCAATCCGGCGCTGCTTTCGCTGCCTTCGGCGCGCTCGAACTGGCAGAAGATTCGTTCCAGACTTTTCTGGCTGATACCGATGCCCTGATCGCGTACTTCGATACAGGCATCTGCGGCAGTGGCGCTGACGCTGACCTGCACCGGCTTGCCCGCGCCGTAGCGCATGGCATTGGTCAGCAGATTCGCCAACACCTGTTCGATACGGAATTCGTCCCAGACGCCGATGATGGGCTCCGGTCGCTGGAACAACAGTTTGCAGCCACTGGCCTCCATCTGCGGCGCGAAGTTCTCGACAACGCTGGCGACCAGCTTGCCCAGATCGAAGCGGTCCGGGCGGATCGACAGTTTGCCGGTGCGAATGCGCGAGACATCGAGCATGTCGTCGATCAGGCGGATCAGGCTGCGAATCTGCCGCTCGTCCTTGTCGACCATCTGTCGCAGCTTTTCGTCGCTGAAAGCGGCGAAGTTGTTTCGCCCGAGCTGCAGTTTGCGCAGCTGAACTTCGAGAATGAGCGTGTTGAGGGGCGTCTTCAGTTCATGGGAGACGACCGACATGAAGTCGTCGCGCATGCGCACCGCGTCTTCGAGTTCGGCCTTGGTGCTGCGTAGCTGGTCGAGCAACACTTCCTGCTCGCGGCGGCTGCATTCGAGCGCTTCGAGTTGGCGCGCCATCCGCTTGCGGTTGCGGTACAGATCGACGAACACGCTGACCTTGCTACGAACCGTATGAGGGTCGAGCGGCTTGTGCATGAAGTCCACCGCGCCGCTCTCGTAGCCCTTGAAGGCGTAGTTGAGTTCACGCCCGGCGGCGCTGACGAACACGATGGGAATTTGCTTGGTGCGCTCGGTACCGCGCATCAACTCCGCCAGCTGAAAGCCATCCATGCCCGGCATCTGGACATCGAGAATGGCCAGGGCGAATTCATGCTGAAGCAACAGCTCGAGCGCCTGCTCAGCCGATTCGGCCTGATGCACGCGAACGCCCGGGCTCCTGAGAATGGCATCCAGCGCCAGCAGGTTTTCCGGCAGATCATCGACGATCAGCAGGTTCGCTTCATCGGTATGGTCGGGCATGGGTCACTCCAGTTCACGCAACAGTCGATGAATATCGCGCAAGGGCAAAATATGATCCGGCGCAAAGCGCTGGAGTGCGGCCAGGGGCATGGTCTGGATCTCGGCTTCGTCGGGGTCCTGGACGATGGTCATGCCGCCGGCCCGCTTGATCGCTTCGAGGCCTGCCGCGCCGTCTTCACTGGCACCGGTCAGCAGGATACCGGCAACGCGCTCGCCCCAGGCATCGGCGGCCGATTCGAACAGGACATCGATCGAAGGGCGGGAAAAGTGCATCGCGTCGTCCTGGCTGAGCGACAGCGTCAGGTCCGCTTCCACCAGCAGGTGATAGTTGGGCGCGGCGAAATACAGTGTCGCACTGCACACTGGTTCCTTGTCATCCGCCTCCTTGACTCGCAGCGCCGTCTTGCGCTGGAAAATCTCGACCAGTTGTGTCGGCCCGTGCGGCGGCACGTGCTGGACCATCAGCAGCGGCTGTCGAAAGTCTCCCGGCAGCCCATCGACCAAGGCACTGAGGGCGGCCAGACCGCCCGCCGAGGCGCCGATCACGATGGCATCGACGGTCCGCGCGGCTGACTTGCCTGACATGTTTCCGGTCGCGAAGGTCATAGCTTGCGAAAGATCCGTTGTGGCTTGTCGAACGCCTCGTAACGGTCGGCATGACCGGAGAATTCGACGGTCTCCTTGCTGCCCAGGCCGAGAAAGCCGCGATGGCAAAGGGAGTCGTGGAACAGGCCAAAGGCACGGTCCTGCAGCGGCTTGTTGAAATAGATCAGCACGTTGCGGCAGGAAATCAACTGAGTCTCGGCGAAGACGCTATCGGTCGCCAGGCTGTGGTCGGCGAAGGTCACCTGGTCTTTCAGGGTCTTGTCCATGATCGCCGAGTCGTAGGCAGCGGTGTAGTAATCGCTGAGGCTACGCTTGCCGCCGGCGCGCTGGTAATTGGCCGTGTACTGCCGCATGTCGGCGATATCGAAGATGCCCTGGCGCGCCCGTTCCAGCGACTGCGGGTTGATATCGGTGGCGTAGAGGATGGTGCGCTCCAGCAAGCCCTCTTCCCGGAGCATGATCGCCATTGAGTAAACCTCTTCCCCGGTGCTGCAGCCGGCGATCCAGATCTTCAGTGACGGATAGGTGCGCAGCACCGGGACCACCTGCTCGCGCAACGCCAGGTAATAGCTGGGGTCACGAAACATCTCGCTGACCGGAATGGTGAGGAACTGGAGCAGCTCCATGAAGGATTGCGGATCGTAGAGAATCTTGCGCTGCAGCTCCGAGATGCTATCGCACTGCATCTGCTTCAGCGCCAGCAGTACCCGGCGCTTGAGCGAAGCGCCGGAATAGTCGCGGAAATCGTAGCTGTAGCGCAGATAGATGGCTTCGATCAGCAGCTTCAGCTCAATGGCCTGGTTGCGGTGAGGCATTTCACAACAACTCCACTTTCGGTAGCCATACGCGAATTAGCGAGAACAGACGATCGAGGTCGATGGGTTTGGCCAGGTAATCGTTAGCGCCAGCGCGCAGGCAGCGGTCCTGATCGTTGTTCATGGCCTTGGCGGTGACGGCGATGATCGGCAGTTTGGCGAAGCGCGAATCCTTGCGGATTTCCTGCATCGCGGTAAAACCGTCCATCTCCGGCATCATGATGTCCATCAGTACCAGATCGATATCGGCGACGTTCTGCAGTTGGGCGATCGCCTCGTGGCCGTTGCGGGCGATCTCGATCAGCGCGCCCTTTTGCTCCAGCGCACTGGTCAGCGCGAAGACGTTACGCACGTCGTCGTCGACCACCAGAATCTTGCGGCCTTCGAAAGCCTTCTCGCGGCTGCGTACGCTTTTCAGCATCCGCTGCCGCTCCGGCGCCATGTCCGATTCGACCTTGTGCAGGAACAGCGTCACCTCGTCGAGCAGCCGCTCCGGCGACCGCGCACCCTTGATGATGATCGAGCGCGAGTATTTCATCAGCGACGCTTCTTCATCGCGCGTCAGGTTGCGGCCGGTGTAGACGATGACCGGCGGGAAGGAGCAGATGTCCTCGTGAGCCATGCGTTCGAGCAGCTCGTGACCGTCCATGTCCGGCAGTTTGAGGTCGATGATCATGCAGTCGAAGAGCGTCGAACGCAGCAGTTCGAGAGCCTGCTCGCCGAATTCCACCGCAGTGATTTCCACGTCGATGTCTTCGATCAGCCGCGACACGCTCTCGCGCTGGCGCGCGTCGTCCTCGACCAGCAGGATGCGCTTGACCTTCTGCGCCAGCTTCGCTTCCAGCCGGCCGAATACTTCCTTGAGGTCCTCGCGGGTGGTTGGCTTGGTGGCGTAGCCGATGGCGCCCATCTGCAGGGCGGCCTCCTTGCGGTCCTCCACGGACACGATATGCACCGGGATGTGTCGCGTGACGGGGTTTTCCTTCAGGCGCTCGAGCACGGTCAGGCCGGAATGATCAGGCAGGCGCATGTCTAGCAGGATGGCATCGGGGCGGTACTGCACGGCGGTGTCGAAACCGTTATCGGCGTTCTGCGCAATCAGGCAGCTGTATTTCAACTCGTGTGCGAGGTCGCGAAGGATGCAGGCGAACTGCGGCTCGTCTTCGATGACCAGCACCGAGCGATCGAATGGGAAGGTATCGCGGTCGTCGGCCAGGGCCGGCACGCTTTGCTCTAGCGCGCGCAGCGGTGTGGCCGGCGAAGAGGCGACCGGCGACAGGGCCATTGACACCGCAGCAGACACCTCGGTCGGCGCGGCGGCAGACATGTTCTCCTGCTCCTGCACTGCCACCGGGGCGGTGTAATTCTCGGGAACGATCAATGTGAACAGGCTGCCGGCACCCGGCTCGCTGCTCACTTCGATGGTGCCGCCCAGCAACTGAGCCAGCTCGCGGGAAATCGACAGGCCCAGACCCGTGCCGCCATAACGTCGGTTGGTGGTGCCGTCGGCCTGGCGGAACGCTTCAAAAATCACATCTTGCTGATCGGCCGGGATGCCGATCCCCGAGTCACGCACGGCAAAGGCGATCTGCCCTTCGCCAGCGCGCATCACGCGCAACTCGACCGAGCCCTTCTCGGTGAATTTGAAGGCGTTCGATAGCAGATTCTTGAGGATCTGCTCCAGCCGCTGTCGGTCCGTGTAGAGGCTCGACGGCAGGTCATCGGCCAGTTCCACCTGGAACTGCAGCGACTTTTCCAGCGCCTGGGCAAGGAACAGGCTCTTCAGCCCGTCGATCATGCGCGTCAGAACGAGCAATTCAGGCCGCACGTCGAGCTTGCCGGCTTCGACCTTGGAAATATCGAGAATGTCGTTGATCAGGTTGAGCAGATCGTTGCCCGCTGAATAGATCGAGCGCGCGAACTGCACCTGATCGTCGCTCAGATTGCCTTCAGGGTTGTCCGACAGCAGTTTGGCGAGAATCAGCGAGCTATTCAGCGGCGTGCGCAGTTCATGCGACATGTTGGCGAGGAATTCGGATTTGTAGCGACTGGCGCGTTGCAGTTCGTCGGCACGCTCCTCAAGCATCAGCTGCACTTCATGCAGGCGACTGTTCTTCAGGTCCATCTCATCACGCTGACGCGCCAACTCCTCGGAATGCTCGGCGAGTTGCTCGTTGGTCTGTTCCAGTTCGGCCTGCTGCTCTTCCATGTGCGCCTGCGACTCGCGCAGGGCGTTGGATTGCTCTTCGAGCTCTTCGTTGGCGGCGCGCAGCTCTTCCTGCTGCACCTGCAATTCTTCGTTGAGCTGCTGGGTCTCGGCCAGTACGCGCTGCAGGCGCTGGCGGTAACGTGCGGCCTCGATGGCCGAGCCGATGCTTTCGCTGACGCGTCGCAGCAGCTCGCTGTCCTCATCGTGCAACGGCCGCAGGAAGCCGACCTCCAGCACGGCGTTGAGCATGCCGCTGTCTTCTATCGGGACGATCAGCACTGATCGGGCGTCGGTATCGCCCAACGCCGAGGTGACCTTCATGTAACCGGGCGGCACGCTGTCGAGCGCCATAGCTCTGCGCTCCAGCGCCGTTTGCCCGACCAGTCCTTCGCCGAGCTCCAGCGCCCGGTTGCCGTTCAGTTTGTCCTTGTCCCAGCCGAACTCAGCGACTCGCTGCAGCTTGCCTTCCTGCGTCACGTAGAGCGCTCCGACCGCGACGTTGAGATAGCGCGCGAGGAAGCCGAGAACGTTCTGCCCCAGCGTCGGCAACGCCTGCTCGCCGATCATCGACTCGCTAAGCTGAGTCTGACCAGTGCGATACCAGGCTTGCTTCTCCAGCGCCGCGGCATGCGCCTGTTGTTGTTCCAGCGATTCGGCATAACTGTCGGAGAGATTGATCAGATCGCGGCGCCCGAAGTAAACCAGCAGGCCGCTGAAAAGCAGGCTGAACAGCAGGAAGCTGCCGATCAGCACCGTAGTGATCACTTCCGCCGTGTCGGTACGTTCGGCACGCGTCTGACGCTCGTAGGCGATGATGTCGTTAAGCAGTTGACGCTGCTCTTGCTTCAGGTCCAGCCCGCGCTTGCTGCGTACGTATTCGATAACGGGTTCGTTGCGCGCGCGACGGGCAATGGCCTCTTCGGAGTAGGCGAGCCACTGGCCGTGGAGCTGTTTCAGGCGCTCGACGCGGCCCAGCTGCACCGGTGTATCGCGCGCGTATTCATCGAGCCGGTTCATCAAATCGACGAATACCGGCAGCTCTTTCCGGTAAGGGTCGAGGAAAATTTCCTCGCCAGCGATGAGATAGCCGCGCATGGAGGCTTCCAGATCGCCCGCGACTTTCAGCATGTCGTGCGCGTAGGCGACACCATGAACCGAACGCTCGACCCATTGGCTGACACTCAGCAGGTAATAGACGATGGCGCAGAAGAAAAAAGCGCTGAGAAACCCGAAACCCAGGGGTACCGCTACGTTGCGGTTGAGAATGCGCCGGAAGTTGTCTTGATTGATGAATGTGTCGCCCATTTGGTTTCCTTCCCGAGTACTGGCACGAATGACCGCTACCCACGGCAGCGCGGGCAGCTGCGCCGCCAGCAGACGAACGCTCCACATCCCGTCAAATTCAAGGTGATTCGCGCGAGATAGGCCCGCGCAGCAAGTCGACCAGCGACTTTACACCGCTGAGGTTGCGAGCACAAAAATCCCGGCTCAATGGCCGGTTCAGACCATCAGGCAAGACACGGGTTCGTTTTGTGTCGGAAATTTCACCGGAGCGGCTATCACTCATGCCGCGCCGAAACGGCATTTGCTGAATGAGGCAGCATCTGTGTTTGGGCGGAAACGGCAAGACAGCTGGGAGGCGCCATTGGACGAGGCGTGTCGCGGCCACTGAACGCCGCTTGTATCTACCGCAACGCAATCAACGCCGCGCGATGATCCACACCGCGTGGATGATGCCCGGAATGTAGCCCAGCAGCGTCAGCAGAATGTTCAGCCAGAAGGCTCCACCGAAGCCGACTTGTAGAAACACCCCCAACGGGGGCAGAAGTATCGCGACGATGATTCGGATCAGGTCCATGGTGTCCCTCGGGTCTGTACAGGCTGAATGCTCACTTGAATCGACCTGATCACGCCTTGGGGGTTCCTTCGGTTCCGAGCGCAGCGGCTGAAACGAGGGACGGCAACCGCCATCGTCAGACGGCGGTTGCCGGAATCGGGTGCGGCCGTTTGAGCCGCAGGGTGCGCCAACAGGCGCCGATAGGAGAAACGCAACAGGCGGCTGGTTGGCCAGTCGTTGCGATACGCATCGCCTTGTGGGAAACACGCATTGCAAGCAGCTTCGCTTAGCCTGCTAACTATTACAGAAGCAGCGCACGTACTCCATACGCAGAAAGTCGAATCTTCCTTGAATGGCTGGCGTGACTGATCCTATTTCGGCGGTTCAGACCGCGCTCCGCGCTTGCGTCGAATATTGATCCAGGACAGCACGGCCAATGCCAGCATCAGGCCAACCATATTGAAGTTGCCAACCAGCACGTAACCCAGCCCCGCGAGCGAGCAGGCGATCAGCCCGACCCAGCGAACGTACGTCATCATCGTGCCTACCAATGGCTCACTGTCGCGCGACATCAGCCCTGCCTCGCACGCATGCGTTCGAGCTCCTTGGCGTCGTGACTGCAGAACAGCGTCACCTCATCCTTGTGTTCAAGCGACAAGGTCCAGAGCCGATGCTGATTGGACAGGCGCGCTGGGCGGTCCACCTCCATCAGGCGCTGGTACAAGCGCAGCCCCGGCGTGCAGTAGCGTTCGGTCTGGCCGACTTCGTCGCGATAGAAATAGGCGTCGCCCGCGTGCAGCAGCCAGCCGGTTTCGGTCTGCAGCGCGACACCGGCATGGCCGTGGGTATGGCCGGTCAGCGGAATCAGCAGCAGCTCTGGCGGTAGTCCGCGCAGCTCCTTTACAGCCTGAAAACCGAACCAGTTGTCCCCGCCCGGCTCGTAGAATTGCCAGTTGCGCACCTCGTCCCACTGCCGATGACGGTAGCGCCGATGGCCGATGAAACTGTGGGCCGAGCGCGCCGCATCCATCTCTCGCTGCAGCACATGGACCTGCGCCTCGGGGAAATCCTCGAGGCCACCGGCGTGGTCGAAATCCAGATGCGTCAGCAGAATGTGCCGGACGTCTTCGGGCTTGAAACCAAGCTGACGCACCTGCTCCAGCGCCGTGAAGCGCCGCTCGAACTTGATGTTGTTGAAGGCAATGAAGAACTGACTGAGGCGCTTGCGCGGCTCCAGCACATCGCAGCTGCCGAAACCGGTATCGACCAGCACCAGCCCGTGCTGCTCGGTCTCGATCAACAGGCAATGGCAGACCAGGCTGGCGGTCAGCCCATCACTGAAACCGTCGAACAGCTTGCCGCCCACCGGACACATGCAGCCGCAATTGAGATGATGAACACGCATGCAAGACTCCTCATGGAGCGGATCGGTGCGGCGATCCGCGCAGCTTCAACCTCGTCTGACTTGTGAGGCCCGATGGCGCTTCAGAGTTCAGGCGCCGTTCTGGCGGAAGGTACGACGCCGCGGCAAGCGTTCGCGCCAGTTGAACTACCCTCTCTGGTACTGCCGCGATACCTCGTCGCGCCAACGCCGACTCGGGAGGATCACGCCCATGCGCCGCCCCTACGATCGACTGGCCTGGCTAATAGCGCTCTTGCTGATATGGCTGGGCGTCGCCGGGGCGACGCTGGCCGCGCCTGCGGTAACGGTGCTGCGGGTCGACGGCGTGATCGGCCCGGCCAGCGCCGACTACATCGTCAACGGCATCCAGCGAGCCGCGCAGATCGATGCGCAATTATTGGTGCTGGAGTTGGATACACCCGGCGGGCTGGACAATTCGATGCGCGCCATCATCAAGGAAATGCTCGCCAGCCCGGTACCGATCGCCGTCTACGTCACGCCCAGCGGCTCGCGCGCGGCCAGCGCCGGCACCTACATGCTCTACGCCAGCCATATCGCCGCGATGGCCCCGGGCACCAACCTCGGCGCCGCCACGCCGGTGCAGATCGGCGGCTCGCCAGGCAGCCGGTCCGAGAAGCCGCCAGACGCCGAAAAGGCTGAGTCCGACAACGGCGGCGATGCCATGAGCCGCAAGCAGGTCAACGATGCCGCTGCCTATATTCGCGGGCTGGCGCAGCTGCGCGAGCGCAACGTCGAATGGGCGGAGCGGGCGGTGCGCGAAGCGGTCAGCCTGTCGGCCAGCGAGGCGCTGGAGCTCAAGGTGATCGATCACGTCGCTGCCGATATCGATGCGTTGCTCGGCGCACTCGACGGCCAAACCATCCAGACCAGCGCTGGCGAGCGAAGGCTGCAGACTGCCAACGCAACGCTCGACCACTACGAACCGGACTGGCGGGTGCGCTTGCTGGCCGTGATCACCAACCCCAGCGTGGCGCTGATCCTGATGATGATCGGCATCTACGGATTGATTTTCGAGTTCTCCAATCCGGGCACGACCGGCGGAGGCGTGATCGGCGGTATCTGCCTGCTACTGGCGTTGTATTCCTTGCAGCTGCTGCCGGTGAACTATGCCGGCGTGGCGCTGATTCTGCTGGGTCTGGGCTTTATGATTGCCGAGGCCTTCGCGCCCAGTTTCGGCGTGCTCGGTCTGGGCGGCGTCGCCGCATTCGTCACCGGTTCGGTGATTCTGATCGACACCGAGGTGCCGGGCTACGGTATTCCGCTGGCCTTGATCAGCACGCTGGCGGTGGTCAGTGCATTAACGGTGTTCGCTATTGTCAGCATGGCGCTCAAGGCGCGCCGGCGACGCGTGGTCAGCGGTGACGCCGAATTGGTCGGCAGTCTGGCACCGATCAGCCGTATTCAAGCGGACAATCCGGCTTGCGGCTGGGTGCAACTGCAGGGCGAATACTGGCAGGTCCGCAGTCAGGACCCGTTGCAGGTGGGTCAACAGGTCCGCGTAGTGGCCCGCCACGGGCTGCAACTGGACGTCACCGCGGCTGGCGAGCCGCCCATAGAGAAGAGGTGAACCATGGGGTTTGAAATGAGCTTTATCGCGGTGCTGGTCCTGCTGATCGCATTGCTGGCATCGACCTTTCGCATCCTGCGCGAATACGAGCGCGGCGTGGTGTTCCAGTTGGGGCGCTTCTGGAAGGTCAAGGGGCCAGGGCTGATCATGGTCATTCCCGGCATTCAGCAAATGGTCCGGGTCGATCTGCGCACCCTGGTGCTGGACGTGCCGACGCAGGACGTGATCTCTCGCGACAACGTCTCGGTCAAGGTCAACGCGGTGGTCTACTACCGCGTGCTGGATGCAGAGAAGGCCATCATTCAGGTCGAGGACTACCATTCGGCGACCAGCCAGCTGGCCCAGACCACCCTGCGCGCCGTGCTCGGCAAGCACGACCTTGACGACATGCTCGCCGAGCGCGAGCAACTCAACAACGATATCCAGCAGGTGCTCGACGCGCAGACCGACGCCTGGGGCATCAAAGTGGCCAATGTCGAGATCAAGCACGTGGATCTGGACGAATCGATGATTCGCGCCATCGCCCGTCAGGCCGAGGCTGAACGCGAGCGGCGGGCCAAGGTCATTCATGCCGAGGGCGAGCTGCAGGCATCGGAGAAACTGATGCAGGCTGCAGAGATGCTTGGCCGCCAGCAGGGCGCGATGCAGTTGCGCTACATGCAGACCCTGAGCAACATCGCTGGCGACAAGAACTCGACCATCGTCTTCCCGCTGCCCATGGAGCTGTTGCAGGGCCTGGGCAATCTCACCAAGAAATCCGAGTGAATACTTTTATGTGCATGCGTCGAGCCGCCCCCGCCACTGCTCTGCTATCGATCTTCATGCTTCTGCTGAGCCTGGCCGGCTGCGCGGCGTTCAGCCCGCGCGACCCGCTCAATGTGCAGGTCGCCGGCATCCAGCCGCTGCCCGGTGAAGGGCTGGAATTGCGTATGGCGGTCAAGCTGCGGGTGCAGAACCCCAACGACATGGCGCTGGAATACAACGGTGTGGCGCTCGATTTGGAAATCAACGGTCGACGCCTGGCCAGCGGTGTCAGCGATGAGCGTGGCAGCGTGCCGCGCTTCGGCGAAACC
This sequence comes from Pseudomonas sp., assembly GCA_031988485.1. Lineage (GTDB taxonomy): Bacteria > Pseudomonadota > Gammaproteobacteria > Pseudomonadales > Pseudomonadaceae > Stutzerimonas. The sequence continues at coordinate 82,972 of DALZYJ010000003.1, read as the reverse complement.
GTGCTGACAGTACCGGTGACCATTTCCGCGTTCTCCGCCGCGCGACAAGCGCTGGGCCTGGCCGAGCACATCGGCATGGATGAGGTGCCCTACGTATTGCGCGGCAAGCTCGCCGGCGGGCTATTCGGCACGCAGCGTTTCGTCGAGAAGGGGACGCTGGATCTGTCCGGAGCGCTCACCAGCCCCTATCGCCATAATCCGTGAAGGCCATATAGCCTGACCTGTTTTCAGATCCGTAGGGCCGATCCCAACCCCCAAAGGGCAGGTTCCGTAGAGAGGAACAACTTCTAGCAAGCGGCCACCTCATAGGCTGAACGGGTTCAGCCGAGTGAGTCTAGCGAAGCATTCGCGCCGGGCATGGGGCGTTGTTCGCAGGCATGGCCTGCTCCAACAAAAAGCCCAAAAGCCCAAAAGCCCAAAAGCCCAAAAGCCCAAAAGCCCAAAAGCCCAAAAGCCCAAAAGCCCAAAAGCCCAAAAGCCCAAAAGCCCAAAAGCCCAAAAGCCCAAAAGCCCAAAAGCCCAAAAGCCCAAAAGCCCAAAAGCCCAAAAGCCCAAAAGCCCAAAAGCCCAAAAGCCCAAAAGCC
>DALZYJ010000003.1:0-82288 GCA_031988485.1 Pseudomonas sp. | reverse complement strand
AAAAGCCCAAAAGCCCAAAAGCCCAAAAGCCCAAAAGCCCAAAAGCCCAAAAGCCATTCAATGGTGCCGAGCGGCAGATCTAAACGTGTCACTCCCGACTTCGCTCATGCCGAGCGGCATTGCCCCGCTCGACAGCGGTGCACTTCATGGTTCGGATCTTCCTGCATCAGTTTGCGGGTCACGCCATTGGTCCAGCCGAAGCCGTCCTGCAACGGATATTCCCCTCCAGTCGCATGCTCGACGCAGGGCCGCAGGACGTACTTCTCCACAACCTTGCTCTCGCGCTCGAAGAGATGCGAGACGATGCTCAGCCAGCGCTCTTCGATCTGCAGTGCCAGGGCCTCGTGACCGTAGGCCTGCAGCCCGCGAATCCCCATCCACTGCAATGGCGCCCAGCCGTTGGGCCGATCCCATTGCTCACCGCTGTCGCCGATCTCGGTCGTCGACAGCCCGCCCGGCGCCAGCAACCGTTCGCGCACGATATCGGCAACGCGTGCCGCCTGTTCGGCGCTGGCCAGCTGCACGAACAATGGCGTCAGGGTTGCGGCTGTGAGGTTGTCGCGCGGTGTCTGCAGCGTCCAGTCGTAGTCGAAATAGGCGCCGCGCTGCTCGCTCCACAGGTAGCGATCGATTGCCTGCAGGCGCGCCTCGGCGCGCTGGCGAAACTCCTCGGCGCAGTCGTGCTGCTTCACCTCGCTCAGGCGGGCGATCTGCCGCTCGAGCTTGTAGAGAAAGCTGTTGAGATCCACCGGGATGATGTTGGTGGTACGAATGCTCGATAACCGCTGCGGATCACCCAGCCAGCGCGAGCTGAAATCCCAGCCCGATTCGGCACCGGCGCGCAGATCGCGGTAGACCTCGTGCGCCGGCCGGCTCGATGAGCGCGCGGTCTCGACGTCTTCGAGATAGGACTCCTCGCGGGGCGTGTCGCGTTCGTCCCAGTATCGGTTGAGCACGCTGCCATCGGGCAGGCAGACGCAGCGCCGATGCGCCTCACCGGGGCGCAGATGTTCGCCGCCCTCGCTCCAGAACGCGTACTCCTTGCGCAGCTGCGGCAGATAATCACTGGCGCGATGTACGCCGGTATCCTCGAACAGATCGATCATCAGCGCGAAGACCGGCGGCTGCGAGCGGCTCAGGTAGTAGGACCGGTTGCCGTTGGGCACATGGCCGTAGGTATCGATCAAGTAGGCGAAGTTGTCGGCCATCGACCGCAGCAGCTCGCAATGCCCACTCTCGTCCAGGCCGAGCATGGTGAAGTAGGAATCCCAGTAATAGAGCTCGGTAAAACGTCCGCCCGGCACCACGTAATCGTGCGGCAGGGGCAACAGCGAGGAGAACTCCGGATGCTGACGCGGATGGCGGGTCAGCACGGGCCAGAGCCGGTCGATGTGCTCGCTCAGGCTGTCGTTGGGGTTGGCGACGAACTCGCTGGCCGGCAATTCGAACACGCTGAAGTGCTCGTGAACGAATGCACGCAGATCGAAATCGGAGTCGCTGGAGCGTGCGCGATAGGCCTCAAGAATACGCTCGGGGTTCTGCCGCGGCGCGCAGTCGACGAAGGTCTTGCTGTCGGGGAACACGCGCTGCGTCTGCACCGCCACGAAGAGTTCCTGATAGCGATCCGCCGGGGTCAGGGTGTCGGCGGCCGAGACCGCGCGCGTGTCGTAATTGAAGGGCGTTGTATCAGTCATTGTTCGCTGTAATTCCATAGCAGTCCGCCGTCTATCACCAATGTGGTGCCGGTGATGTAGTCCGCCTCATCGGAGGCGAGAAAGGCCACCGCGCCCGCCACGTCGCGCGGCTGGCCCAGGCGGCCAGCAGGAATGTTGCACAGCAGGCCGGCGAGTTTTTCCGGCTGATTCATCAGCGAGCGGTTGATCGGCGTTTCGATCGCGCCCGGCGCGACGTTGTTGACGGTGATGCCCAGCGGCGCCAATTCGATCGCCAGGTTACGCATGAGCATTTTCAAGCCGCCCTTGCTGGCGCAGTAGCTGGTGAAGTTGGGGAATGGCAGCTCTTCGTGAACCGAGCTGTTATTGATGATGCGCCCGCCGCGCCCGTTGTCGCGCAGGTACCGGGCAAACGCCTGAGCGGTGAAGAAAGGCCCGCGCAGGTTGACGTTCAGCACCTGGTCGTAATCGGCCTCGCTGGCTTCTAGAAACGGGCTGTGCCTCTGCACGCCGGCGTTGTTGACCAGGATATCGAGGCGCCCCATCTGTTCGACCGCCTGCTCGACCAGCCGCTGGCACTCGGTGACCACGCCCACATCGGCCGCGATGAAGCAGGCACGCCGACCTCGTGCGCGGATCTGGTCGAGGGTCTGCCGAACGTCGTCGTCATCGTGCCGCCCGTTGATCACCAGATCGGCCCCCGCCTCGGCCAGACGCACGGCGATACCGCGCCCGATGCCCTGCGAGCCGCCGGTAACCAGCGCAACCTTCTCGTCCAATTTCATCGCAGACCTCATGCTGCTGGAGCGCAACAACGCGCCGGATTCATACAAGTGAGACGGACCGTCAACGGCGGCGTTCAACCGGTGTGTTTGCCGACACGCTTCAACGGTGACGAAACCATCGCAGCGGCAGACAAAGCGCCTGTCACAGGCGCAGAATGTCCGGCTCTCCGTTGCTCCGTGACAGGATCACCATGGCCACCGCCGAACTGCGTAAAGGGTATTTGCTGGGTCTGTCGACCTTCTGCATCTGGGGCATGTTCCCGCTCTACTTCAAATCCATCGAGCAATACGCGGCGCTCGAGATCGTGACCCAGCGCGCCATCTGGTCGGCGGTGTTCGGCACGCTGGTCCTGATGCTCTGGCGCCATCCCGGTTGGTGGCAGGAGCTGATGGCGCATCCGCGCCGAATCGGCGTGCTGATGATTTCCAGCGTATTGATCGCGTCCAACTGGCTGATCTATGTCTGGGCGGTGAACAACGATCACATGCTTGAGGCGAGTCTGGGCTACTACATCAATCCACTGGTCAATGTGCTGCTCGGCTTGGTCGTGCTGCGCGAACGCTTGCGCCCGTTGCAGTGGCTGGCGGTCGCCATGGCGGCAACCGGCGTGCTGCTGCAATTGGTCACGCTCGGCGATTTTCCCTGGGTCGCGATCGTGCTGGCGCTGAGCTTCGGCAGCTACGGGCTGCTGCGCAAACAGGCGCCGGTGGCGGCGCTGCCTGGTCTGGTGGTGGAAACCTGGCTGCTGCTGCCGGTCGCGCTGATCTGGCTGTTCTTCTTCGGCAGCGGCGCGACGACCGAGTGGTCGTTCTGGGCCGAACCGCAGGCACTCTGGCTGGTAGCGGCCGGCCCGGTCACCCTATTGCCGCTGTTGTGCTTCAACGCCGCGGCGCGTCACCTGCCCTATTCGACGCTGGGATTCCTGCAGTATATCACCCCGACGTTGCTGCTGATCCTCGCGGTGTGGGTGTTCAACGAGCCCTTCCCCGCCGACCGCCAGGTGGCATTCATCTGCATCTGGGCCGGACTGGCAGTGTACAGCTACGACGCCTGGCGGCTTATGCGCGGTAGCCGGAGGCCTGAGCACTGAAACTTGATGCGGTTGAACTCAATACAGTTAATCGGCCGACTGCAATCTGAGCTCCACCATCAAGTCGTCGGCCAGGGTTTCCAGGTGCTGCTGCAACGCCTCCAGAGACAGCTCGGTCGGCACCGCCAGGCGCGCATCGGCATGAAATAGCAATTCGTTGGTCATCGGCGCGGGCAACACATTGGTGTCCAGGCTTTCCAGGTTGACGCCGTGCCCCGCCAGCAGTCGGGTGATGTCGCGAACGATGCCGGGGCGATCGTTGCCCACCAGTTGCAACTGGATCATCTGCCAGCTGCGCTCAGGCGCTTCGCCACTGCGCGCGAACGCCACGCGAATACCCTGCTGCTCCAGTTGCTGCAACGCCGCGCTCAGCTCGGCATGCGCTTCAGCCGGCACCGCGACCCGCAGAATGCCGGCGAACTGCCCGGCCATGCGCGACATGCGGCTCTCCAGCCAGTTGCCGCCATGCCCGGCGATGCAATTGGCGATACGTTCGACCAGCCCCGGCTGATCTTCGGCGATAACGGTCAGGACAAGATGGTCCATGTCTGGCTCCTCTTCAGTTGGTTGATGCGCTACCGGCGAGCGCCGTGCGCGCCTGAGCGTGAGTCGTGCACCCATGGAGCCCGGCTCCATAGGTATAGAACAAGGTGTCGGCTTCGCCGCGCCGGGGCGATCGAAAGCGGTTTTCGAGCTGCATTTCGAGCCGCGCAGACAAGCGTAACGACCTGCTTTTCCGAGCGGCTTCCTGTAGTATCCGCCGACCCGGACTACAAGCAGAATCGTCCGACGATATGAGAACCAAGTGAGGCGAGTAATGACTGAGCGCGTTCAAGTCGGTGGCCTGCAGGTCGCCAAAGTCCTGTATGACTTCGTCAACAACGAAGCGATCCCCGGTACTGGCGTCGACGCCGCGGCCTTCTGGGCCGGTGCCGACAGCGTCATCCACGACCTGGCGCCGAAGAATCGCGCTCTGCTGGCCAAACGCGACGAATTGCAGGCGAAGATCGATGCCTGGCACCAGGCCCGCGCCGGTCAGGCCCATGACGCCGTGGCGTACAAGGCCTTCCTGCAGGAAATCGGCTATCTGCTGCCTGAAGCCGAAGACTTCCAGGCCACCACCCAGAATGTCGACGAAGAAATCACCCGCATGGCCGGCCCGCAGCTGGTAGTGCCGATCATGAATGCCCGCTTCGCGCTCAACGCCGCCAATGCCCGCTGGGGTTCGCTGTATGACGCCCTGTACGGCACCGATGCCATCTCCGAAGAGGATGGCGCCACCAAGGGTCCGGGCTACAACGAGATTCGCGGCAACAAGGTCATCGCCTACGCCCGCGCCTTCCTCAATGAAGCCGCGCCGCTGGAAAATGGCTCGCACGTCGACTCCACCAGCTATCGCGTCGAAGCCGGCAAGCTGGTCGTCTCCCTGAAAGACGGCAGCACCGTCGGCCTGAAAGACTCGCAGCAGCTGCTCGGTTTCCAGGGCGATGCCAGCGCACCGATCGCCGTGCTGCTCAAGCACAACGGCATCCATTTCGAAATCCAGATCGACCCGTCCAGCCCCATCGGCCAGACCGACGCCGCCGGCGTGAAGGACATCCTGATGGAAGCGGCGCTGACCACCATCATGGACTGCGAAGACTCCATCGCTGCCGTCGACGCCGACGACAAGACCATCGTCTACCGCAACTGGCTCGGCCTGATGAAGGGCGACCTGGTCGAGGACCTGGAAAAGGGCGGCAAGCGCATCACCCGCGCCATGAACCCGGACCGCGTCTACAGCAAGGCCGACGGCAGCGGCGAACTGACCCTGCATGGCCGCTCGCTGCTGTTCGTGCGCAACGTCGGTCACCTGATGACCAACGATGCCATCCTCGACAAGGACGGCAACGAAGTGCCGGAAGGCATCATGGATGGCCTGTTCACCAACCTGGCCGCCCTGCACAACCTCAACGGCAACACCACCCGCAAGAACACCCGCACCGGCTCGGTCTACATCGTCAAGCCGAAGATGCACGGTCCGGAAGAAGTGGCCTTCGCCAGCGAGCTGTTCAGCCGCGTCGAAGATGTCCTCGGTCTGGCGCGCAACACCCTGAAGATGGGCATCATGGACGAGGAGCGTCGCACCTCGATCAACCTCAAGGCCTGCATCAAGGAAGCACGCGAGCGCGTGGTGTTCATCAACACCGGCTTCCTCGACCGCACCGGTGACGAAATCCATACCTCCATGGAAGCCGGCCCGGTGGTGCGCAAGGCCGCCATGAAGGCCGAGAAGTGGATCAGCGCCTACGAGGACAACAACGTCGACGTCGGCCTGGCCTGCGGCCTGCAAGGCAAGGCGCAGATCGGCAAGGGCATGTGGGCCATGCCCGACCTGATGGCCGGCATGCTCGAGCAGAAGATCGGCCACCCGATGGCCGGCGCCAACACCGCCTGGGTTCCCTCGCCGACCGCCGCCACCCTGCACGCCATGCACTACCACAAGGTGGACGTGTTCGCCCGCCAGGCCGAGCTGGCCAAGCGCAACAAGGCCTCCGTGGACGACATCCTGACCATCCCGCTGGCCAAGGACACCAACTGGAGCGACGAAGAAAAGCGCAACGAGTTGGACAACAACTCGCAGGGCATCCTCGGCTACATGGTGCGCTGGGTCGAGCAGGGCGTCGGCTGCTCCAAGGTCCCGGACATCAACGATGTCGCGCTGATGGAAGACCGCGCCACCCTGCGTATCTCCAGCCAGCACGTGGCCAACTGGATGCGCCACGGCGTCGTGACCGAAGATCAGGTCGTCGAAAGCCTCAAGCGCATGGCGCCAGTGGTCGACCGCCAGAACGAAGGCGACCCGCTGTACCGCCCGATGGCACCGAACTTCGATGACAGCGTCGCCTTCCAGGCCGCGCTGGAGCTGGTCCTCGAAGGCACAAAGCAGCCCAACGGCTACACCGAGCCGGTGCTGCACCGCCGCCGCCGCGAGTTCAAGGCCAAGAACGGCCTCTGATCTCTAGCCGCAGCAAAAGGAACCGCCCTTCGGGGCGGTTTTTTTATGGCTTCCTCAAGCCAGCGGCTGGAGCTCGGATAAGAGCGAGTCGTGTCTGTGAATACAGCTCACCGACTTCAATTCGACGCGCCAAGCGCGCCTGTCGAAATCACGCTGGCGACGCAATCCCGAACCTTACGCGAGCGTTGCCCGAATCCGCCGAACGGTATTCAACCTCCGCCTGCGACAGCCGATAACGTGACCAGAAACGAAAATGAAGTCACAATCTTTCCGACTGATGGCCTTTCGTCATCACCCTCTGTTCCGTAATATCCGCTGCCCACTCTGGAGTCGACCGATGTTCAAGAATTTCTCCCTGACCGCCAAGCTGTTGTTGGTGCCTGCCGTTGCGCTGTTCGGGCTGATTCTTTACGTGGGATACACCTCGCTGCAGCTCTCGGCGACCGACTCACGGCTGGTGACGCTGGAAAAGCAGAGCTATCCCACGCTGGAAAAGGCCGATGCGGTGATCTTCCAGTTTTCCCGTATTCCCGGCCTGCTGAACAACGCCGTGGCGGCGGGCGAGTCCGGTCTGCTCGGCGAAGCACGCGAAGTCCTGGCGGATATCGACACCCAGCAACAGGCGCTGAACGCCCTGCTGGCAGGCGAGCCGCAACGGCGCCAAGCACTCGACAACTGGCGCAGCGCCGTCAAAACCTACGCCGACAATGCACTCGGCGCCTCGGCGAAGCTGATCGACGGCAGCGCTTCGTTCGACGACCTGCGCCCGAGCCTCGATCGCATGGCCAGTGATCTGGCCCAGGCGCAGAAACTCGCCTCCGAGTTTCGCACCGGCGCTTACGACGATTTCCGTCAGACCCTTGCGCAGACCCGCGAGGCCAATGCCGCCACCACGCGCCTGGGCATCATCCTCAGCCTGGTGCTGGTGATCGTGGTGAGCCTCGGCGCCTGGCTAGTGATTCGCAGCGTAATGACCAACGTGCGCGGCGTGATCGCCTCGCTGCAGTCCATCGCACGCGGTGATGGCGACCTGACGCAGCGCGTCAATGTTTCCTCGAACGACGAAATCGGCGCGATGATCGAGCTGTTCAACGGCTTCCTCGATAAATTGCAGCGCACCATCCGCCAGATTATCGAAGCCGCCAGCCCGCTCGGCCAGGTCTCCAAGGAACTCTACAACCTGACCCAGGGCTCGGAAGAAAACGCCAAGTCGCAGCAGCACCATACCGACTCGATCACCCGTGACATTCTCACCATGACCGGCAGCATCCAGGAAGTCGCGCAGCGCTCGCAGCAGGCCTCCGATGAAGCCAACTCCGCCGCCCGCCAGGCCGCTGCCGCGCGCGAGCATGTCGGCAGCCTGTCGACCGGCATCAGCGATCTGGGCACCAGCGTAATGAGCGCGGTGCAGGCGATGGAGCAGCTGGAGGAGGAAACCCAGGAAGTCGGCTCCGTGCTGACGGTGATCCGCAGCATTGCCGAGCAGACCAATCTGCTGGCGCTCAACGCCGCCATCGAGGCTGCCCGTGCGGGTGAGCAGGGCCGCGGTTTCGCCGTGGTAGCCGACGAAGTACGCAACTTGGCACAGAAGACCGCCGCCTCGACCGCCGAGATTCAGCAGATCATCCAGCGGCTGCAAACCAGCGCCAACACGGTGCTCAACGTCATGACCAGCAATGGCGAGAAATCCCGCGCGAGCATCGAGCGCTCGGTGGAAGCTACCCAGCTGCTCGAAACCATCGCACAGACCGTCAACCAGATCGACGAACTCAACGCCGGCATCGCCCAGTTCACGCAGGAGCAGATCGGTTTGTCGAGTTCCATCCAACAAGAAACCCAAGTGTTGCAGCAGGATGCACAAGCAACCGCAAACGGCGCCGAAGCCACTGCCCGGCTGGGCGAGCAACTGGTCAGCACGGGCGATCACCTGCGTGCGGCCACGGCCCAATTCCGCGTTTAAATTGCTTAAGGAGCATCTGATGACCGCAGTACGTGTTATCGGCCTGGCAGCCGTCTGCCTGGCTACCACCCCGGCCTTCGCGCTGGAACAGGGCGAGCACCGTTTCAATGGTTTCGGCACCGTCGGCTTCACCCATCTGGGTGGCGAAGATGATGGCCGTAGCTATGGCATTCAGGGCCAGACCAATGACTCCTGGCGCGGCGACCAGTTGTCCAAGTTCGGCGCGCAGCTTTCCTATGGTTTGACCGATAGCCTCGGCGTGACCGTTCAGGCTACCGCCAAGGCGCAGCAGGATGAATGGAAAGCCAATCTGGAGTGGGCCTATCTGTCCTGGCAGGCCAACGATCAGCTGATGCTGCGTGCCGGCCGCCTGCGCAGCCCGTTCTACATGTATTCCGAAAGCCTCGACGTCGGCTACAGCTACCCTTGGCTGCGCCTGCCCGATGAGGTCTACAGTCAGGTCCAGGTAACCAACTACGAAGGCGTCGATGCCGTCTACACCGTGCCGCTGTCTTACGGCTCGGTGACCTTCCAGGTCGCTGGCGGTGAAGCGAAGAATCGCGACTACTACGCCTATGACGAGCAGTTCGATATCGATTACGGCAAGCTGTTCGGCGCTAGCGTGAGCCTGGCTACCAACAATTTCGGCACCTTGCGTATCGGCTATGTCGAAGCGGACATCACGACCGATATCAGCGGCACCGTGGACGCTACCGCTATCGGCCTTGGCGCCAACCAATCACTCTCGCTGCTAAACCTGGATAAAGAGAAGGGCAAGTTCACCTCGATCGGTTACCAGTACGATAACGGCACCTGGATCAGCAGCAACGAGTGGACCTCGCGCCTGATCGAGAACGACGGCATGGAGGCGATTGACTCCTTCTACCTGATGGGCGGCCGTCGCTTCGGTGATTTCCTGCCACACGTGACCTATGCGCAGCTGGACGACAACGGCGGTCGCCAAAACTCCTGGACGCTGGGGCTGAACTATCAGGCCGCCCCGACTGTTGTGGTCAAAGGCGAATACAAGCGAGTCGACACCTCTAACGGCGATGACGGCGTGTTTACCCGTAGCGCTCAGGAAGTGTTCGATAACGCCGTGGGCATCGCCCCGTCCCGCAACTACGACGGCGATATCATTTCCGTCGGCGTCGACTTCGTATTCTGAGGAGCGTTCAGATGAAAGCATCCCTTCGCATCCTCAGCGGCGCAACGCTGCTCGGTATGGCTGCCCTGGCGCAGGCCGAGGTCGCGGTGATCGTCAATCCCGGCGCGGCCAAGGCTCCGTCGCAATCCGAAGTCGCCAACATTTTCCTGGGCAAGGACAAGTCCATGAAAGGCGTGGACCTCAAGGACTGGACCCCGGCCAAGGAAAGCTTCTACTCGGCGGTTACCAACAAGAACGAGTCGCAGCTGAAGTCCTATTGGTCCGGCCTGGTATTCACCGGCAAGGGCCAGCCGATGGCCAGCGTCGCCAATGACGCAGCGGTGGTGGCCAAGGTTGCCGCCGAAGCCGATGCCATCGGTTACGTCGATAGCGCCGCGGTCAACGATTCGGTCAAGGTGCTGTTTACCCTGCCGTAATTTAGATTGTGCGCTGCAAAGAAACCGCCTCATTGGGCGGTTTCTTTTTACCTGCAAATCCGCAACGCCCTCACCAAAGCAGCTGTGGTCACGCCATTCCCCTCGGCGACTAGACTTACGTCCAATGTGACCTTCCGGACCCACAGCCCACCATTGGCCGCTTGAAAAATGGAAGCGAACCATGAGCAAAGCCGATGCCTTCGCCGAGGCAGGCAAGACCGCCGTGCTGCAGAACATCCACGGAACCATGGAGTTTCTGCGCAAGTATCCGCCGTTCAACCAGATGGAACCGGGTCACCTCGCCTATCTGGTCGAGAACTGCCAGCTGCGCTTCTACAGTGAGGGCGACTGCATCCTTTCGCCCGATGACGGCGTCGTCGAGCACTTCTATATCGTCAAGCAGGGTCGTGTGCATGGTCAGCGCCCGCATAGCAGCAAGCGCGGCACCGAGACCACCTTCGAAGTGATCCTCGGCGAATGCTTCCCAATGGCCGCGCTGATGGGCGAGCGCGCGACTCGCACCGGGCATTTCGCCGCCGAGGACACTTTCTGCTTTCTGTTGAGCAAGCCGGCCTTCGTCAAGCTGGTGTCCAAATCCGCCGCATTCCGTGACTACGCCATGCGCGGCGTAAGCAGCCTGCTGGATCTGGTCAACCAGCAGGCGCAGATGCGCGCGGTGGAAAATCTCGGCGCTCAATATTCGCTGGAGACCGGGATCGGCGAGTTGGCCATGCATCATCCGGTCTCCTGCCTGCCATCGATGCCGCTGAACGAAGCGGTCGCCCTGATGCATCAAAACAATGTCGGCAGCATCGTGGTGACGGACGCCGACTTGCATCCGCAGGGCATCTTTACGCTACGCGATCTGCGCCGCGTAATCGGCACCGGCACGGCTGATCTGGCGATGCCGATTGCCCAGTTCATGACGCACGATCCGTTTCACCTGCCGCCCGAGGCGACCGCGTTCGATGCCGCAATTGCCATGACCGAGCGGCATATCGGCCATATCTGCGTGGTAGAGAACGGCCTGCTGCGTGGCGTCATTTCCGAGCGCGACCTGTTCTCGCTGCAGCGCGTCGACCTGGTGCACCTGGCGCAGGCCATTTCCCATGCCGATAGTGTCCAGACGCTGGTGATCATTCGCAGCCGCATCCAGCAGTTGGTGGACAACATGCTGGCCCACGGCGCCTCGTCGACCCAGATCACGCGCATCATCACCCTGCTCAACGACCATTCGGTCTGCCGGGTGATCGAGCTGGCCATCGACGCGCTGGGCGATCCCGGCGTTCCGTTTACCTGGATGTGTTTCGGCAGCGAGGGCCGGCGCGAGCAGACGCTGCACACCGACCAGGACAACGGCATTCTCTTCGAAGCCAGGGACGCGGCCGAAGCCGCGCATATTCGCGGACGACTGCTGCCGCTCGCCGAGCGCATCAACCAGGACCTCGGTGTCTGCGGCTTCACTCTGTGCAAGGGCAACATCATGGCCGGCAATCCGCAGCTATGTCTGTCGCGGCACGAATGGGGCCGGCGCTTCAGCTCGTTCGTCCGTGAGTCGACGCCGGAAAACCTGCTCGGCAGCACCATTTTCTTCGATCTGAGAGCGGTCTGGGGGTCGAACGATGGCTGTGAGCGACTGCGCAGCGGCCTGCTCGACGAAATCGCCGAGAACCGTCTGTTTCAGCGAATGATGGGCGAAAATGCGTTGCGTCATCGTCCCCCCATCGGCCGCTTCCGCGATTTCGTCATGTCTCGCAAAGGCGAAGGCAAGGCGACGCTGGACCTCAAGGTGCAGGGCCTGACGCCCTTCGTCGACGGCGCGCGGCTGCTGGCACTGGCGAACGGTATCGCCAGCACCAACACGCTCGACCGGCTGCGGCTGCTGGTGGAAAAGCAGGTCATCGATGAAAAGGATGGCGCGGCTTACGAAGAGGCTTACCATTTCATCCAGCAGACGCGCATGCAGCAACACCAGCATCAGGCGCGTGAGGGACGGCCGTATTCCAACCGGCTCGACCCTGACACGCTGAACCATCTGGATCGCCGCATTCTGCGTGAGTCCTTTCGTCAGGCTCAGCGCCTGCAAAGCAGCCTGGCCCTGCGTTATCAGTTATGAACATGCCCTGGTTCAAGATGCGCGGTCCGCTACTGGACATCGAACAACTGCAGCGACGCGACCGACTGCCTATGCCGGCAGCGCTCGGCAGCTGCCCACTCAACGAAACGCGCCTGGTGGTGCTGGATCTGGAAACCAGCGGCCTGGACATGCGTCGCGACATCGTTCTGTCCATTGGTGCGGTGGTCATCGAGCACGGTGCCATCGACCTGGGCCAGCAGTTCGAATCGACGCTGCTGCGACCGGCTCAGAAAATCAGCGAGAGTGTGCTTATCCATGGCATCGCGCCAAGTGAGCTGGAAGCCGGCGAAGACCCGGCCGAAGCGCTGCTGAAATTCATGGAATTTGTCGGTGATAGCCCGATTCTGGCATTTCACGCCGGTTTCGATCAGCACATGCTGGCGCGCGCGCTCAAGCAAACGCTCGGCCACAAGCTGCGTCATCCGTTCCTCGACGCTGCCGAACTCGCGCCGATGCTGTGCCCCGACAACCGACCGCGCCAGAACGGGCTGGATGACTGGTGCAGTCATTTCGGCCTACAGGTGCTGCAACGTCACCATGCCAGCGCCGACGCGCTCGTCACGGCCGAGCTGGCACTGGTTCTGTTCAGCAAGGCGCGCCGGCAAGGGCTGGATAGCCTCGTAGTGCTGACTCAGCGGCTGGCCAACTGGCGTCGGCGGCAAAGGGCGCAATTGATGTAGCGCCGTCGTCCAACCTCTCTTGGGGCCACTGAAAGTCTGTCGTTGCGCCGATGACAGCAACTTGCGATCATACTGCGAATAGTTCTCGTTACCGGCCATTCAGGCCTCGGAGCGTTCGTCTTGTCGGCGGGTGAGTCGTCCAATCAACTCTTTGTAGGCACGCTGTATCGCGACCATCGTGATTGGCTGCTCAACTGGCTGCGCCGTTATCAGGCCTGCCCCCATCGCGCTGAAGACCTGAGCCAGGACACTTTCCTGCGTCTGCTCAAACGCAATGACCTGAGTGAAGTGCGCGAGCCGCGCGCGCTGCTGGCGACGATCGCTCGCGGCCTGCTGGTCGACCATTTCCGCCGCAGCGCGCTGGAGCGCGCCTATCTCGATGAACTGGCGCAGCAACCGGAAGAAACGCAACCCAGCGCCGAGGAGCAGTTGCAGATAATCGAGGCGCTGCGCGAGGTAAATGCGCTGCTGGGCCAGCTGTCCGCGAATGCGCGCGCGGCATTCTTCTACAGCCGCCTGGATGGCTTGACGCATGCCGAGATCGCCCAGCGCCTCGGCGTGTCGGTCTCGCGCGTGCGGCAGTACCTGGCGCAGGCGCTGCGCCAGTGTTATATCGCGGTCTACGGCGAGCCGACATGAGCCCGGACCGCACACCGGTATCGACCCGAGTCCTCGATGAGGCGATTGCCTGGCAATTGCGCCTGGGCGACGGCGCGGCGAGTGCCCGGCTCGATATCGAGCTCCAGCGCTGGCTGAACGAAAGCGCCGAGCACGCCAAGGCCTGGGCGCAGCTGGGAGGCATCGATCGGCGGTTGGGGACGATCAACTCGCCGAGCGCCCGGCGCGCCCTGCAGCTCAACGCTTCGACCAAACGACGACAGGTCGCGAGCCGCACGCTTCTGGGGTTGGCCTTGCTCGGCATGTTCGGCGTTGGCCTTGCGCTTCAGGCGCGACCGCTACAGGTCTGGCTCGCAGACCAAACTACCGGCGCGGGCGAGCAACGCAGCCTTACGCTGGCTGACAACAGCCGTATCCAGCTGAACAGCCGCAGCGCGTTGGACGTCCGCTTCGATGAGCGGCGGCGCGGGCTGTTCCTGCATCAGGGAGAAGTGCTGGTGGAAACGGCGCCGGGAAGCGACCCGCGGCCCTTCATCGTGGAAACCGCCCAGGGCGACTTGCGTGCGCTGGGCACGCGCTTCATCGTGCGTCGCGAAGGCGACGCCACCCGGCTGATCGTGCTGCACTCGGCGGTCGCCGCGCATCCGGACGATGGGCAGACGGGCCGCACCATAGGCGCCGGCGAGCAGGTGCTGATGTATCGCAACCGCCTCGGAGACAGTTCGGCAGCGTCCACCGCGGCAGATGCCTGGAGCCACGGCATGCTGGTCGTCGATGACCTGCCGCTGAGTGAATTGCTGAAGCAACTGGGCGAATACCGCCGCGGTTATCTCGGCCTTGATCCGAGCCTCGAATCTCTGCGCATCAGCGGCAGCTTTCCGCTGCATGACACCGACCGGGCCCTGGCGGCCCTGCCGTTCAGCCTGCCGGTACGAATCGAGCGGCACACCGACTGGTGGGTAAAAGTGGTCCCGGCCGAGCCGGCGGCCGCTCCCGGCAAGTAACCCATGGCATCCAACACCAGATGATGGATGCCCGAACGAAAAATTCTTTTTTGCCCCTATCACTTTTTCGTTTTGCTTCGGCTTGGTGAATGACTGAGACACATTCCCATTCAGGAGCAATTCACAATGCCGTCACTGACTCCACTGTTTCGCCCCAGTCTGCTGGCCGTTGCCATCGCGTTCGCACCCTTGCCGCTGCTGGCGCAGTCCGCTGCCGAGGGTATCGTTGTCGGTGACGAAACTCGCGATTACTCGCTTCCTGCCGCACCCCTGGCCGCCACGCTCAACCGGATTGCCGCAGAGGCCGGGCTGGTGCTGAGCATCGATCCGGCATTGACCCGCGAGCGCATGGCCGAGCCGGTGCAAGGCCGCTTCGATAGCCAGGGCGCGCTGCGAGAAGCCCTGCGGGGCACCGGACTGGAGCTGCGTCAGAGTGCATCGGGTAGCTATAGCCTGCAGCCTGCCGCGACCGATGCGATGGCGCTGCCGGATGTCACCGTGACGGCAACCGAAGCACTGGCCGACGGCGGTGAAGCAAACGGCTATCGCGCCAGCACCGTGCGAAACGTCGGCGCGCTGGGTGGGATGGCACTTCAGGATGCTCCCTATTCGGTGACGGTGATTTCCTCGGAGCTGATGGACAACATCCAGGCCACCTCCAGCGACGACATCTTCAAGCTCAGCCCGACCACGCAGTTCACCTCCCCGACCAGCGCCGGCTACGCCAGCGCGGTGGCCATTCGCGGCTTCAGCGGCGTCGGCAACCTGAGCATTGCCAATGATGGCCTGCGCTTCAGCAACGGCTACGACGGCGGCAACTACATCGAGGAAATGGAGCGGCTGGAAATCCTCAGTGGCCTGTCCGGCTTTCTCTATGGCCCGGCCAGCCCCGGCGGACTGGTCAATTACGTGCTCAAGCGCCCCACTGCCGAGCGCTACAACAGCGTGACCTACGGCACTCCCGGCGGCGAGAACCAGTACCTGCACGGCGACT
This sequence comes from Pseudomonas sp., assembly GCA_031988485.1. Taxonomy (GTDB): domain Bacteria; phylum Pseudomonadota; class Gammaproteobacteria; order Pseudomonadales; family Pseudomonadaceae; genus Stutzerimonas. Next base: position 66,764 of record DALZYJ010000003.1, on the reverse strand, counting down.
TCGGTGGGCCGATCGACAGCGAAGGCCGCTTCGCCTATCGCGTCAACCTGCTCGCCCAGGATGGTGAAACCGCCATCGACGGCCAGGTCGAACGCCGCCACATGGCCAGCGTCGCGCTGGACTGGAATGTCAGCGACGACCTGCTCATCCAGTTCGACGCCTCACACAAGCAGAGCGAGACGCGCGGCCTGACCAGCTACTGGTACTTTGGCAATCAGGCGTTTCGGCCCGACGCCGACGACTTGGAGAACGACCAGCTCTACAGCCAGCGCTGGGCCTACAACGACAGCCGCCACGACCGTATCGGCAGCCGTTTCCAGTGGCGCCTGAACGATGTGTTCAGCCTGCGCGGCGCGCTGGGCTACAGCCAATACACCAGCGAATATGCCTACACCGGGCCGACCGTCTACTCGGCCGGCCTGTATACGCAGCCGCTGTATGCCTTCGCCCCGGTAGAGACCGAAGAGACCTCGGGCAACCTGTTCCTCGATGCAGCCTTCGACACCGCCGGCATCGGTCACGCGATGACCTTCGGTTACCAGGGCAACATTGCCCGGGTGCGCTATAACAGCGATTACATCCCCTATACAGCAGGTACCTTCTGCGGCAATACAGGTAATGGACCGCAATATGTAGATGTACTGTGCGGCGCAGCTTCCTTCGACAAATCTCCGCAAGTCGCCAAGCCGGATTACGACCTCGGCGATGGCGACTTTCATCTGGCCAGCCGCACCCAGTCCGACAGCGTGCTGATCGGCGATGTCATCACCTTCAATGAGCAGTGGTCGACGATCCTCGGTGTGACCCACTCGCGCATCAAGACCTTCAGCGACAACTTCGTTTGGGTCGAGGCGTTCGGTAGCGCCCCGACCATCGAGAACTACAGCGAAACAAAAACCTCTCCCAACGTCTCGCTCGTCTACAAGCCGGCGGAATGGCTGACCACCTACGCGACCTACATCGAAGGCCTGCAGACTGGCGGCGTCGCACCGAGCGGTACGAACAACGCCGGCCAGGCGTTGGCGCCGGTCATCAGCGAGCAGTACGAGATCGGCGCGAAAGCCGAGCTCGGCGATGCCCTGTTCACCGTCGCGCTGTTTGAAATCGACAAGCCCAACACCTATACCAACGCCGCCAACGTCTTCGTCCAGGACGGCATGCAGAACAACAAGGGCTTGGAATTCAGCGTGACGGGCAAGGTCACCCCGGCGCTGACGCTGGTCGGTGGCATCACCCTGCTCGACCCAGTCGTCGAGGACTCGGCCATCGCCGCTAACGAGGGCAATCGTCCGACCGATGTCGCGCGACGCCTGGCCAAGCTGTACGGCGAATATTCGATTTTTGCCGTGCCCGGCCTGACGCTCACCGGCGGCGCCTTCTATACCGGCGAGCAATACACCGACGAAGCCAACGACAACACCATTCCCTCGTTCACCACCTTCGATCTGGGCGGTCGTTACCGCATGGCGCTGGCGGATGACCACGCGCTGACCCTGCGTGCCAACCTGAGCAACCTGACCGACGAGCATTACTGGCTGAGCAGCCACTACCTCGGCGCGCCGCGCACGCTCGAGCTATCAGCGCAACTGGAGTTCTGATGCAGGCCATCACCATCCGCCGCTGGTCGGCGGTCCATACCTGGACCAGCCTGATCTGCACGCTGTTCCTGTTGCTGCTGGCGATCACCGGCCTGCCGCTGATCTTTCACCACGAACTGGAACACCTGCTTGGCGAGGCGCCGCAGCTGCGCGAACTGCCTGCCGACACACCACGGCTCGATCTCGAGCAACTGGTGCTGGCCGCCGAGCGCCACCGTTCCCACGAGGTGGTGCAGTATCTCGGCTGGGAAGAGGACGAGCCCAACGGCGTGGTGGCGATCATGGCCGCGACCGCCGGCACCGAGCCGAACAGTTCGCACACCTTCATGCTCGACTCGCGCACAGGCGAAGCGGTGGAAATGCCGGCGGCCAATGGCGGGCTGATTATGTTCTTCCTGCGCATGCACGTGGATATGTTCGCCGGACTTCCCGGCAAGCTGCTCCTGGCGTTCATGGGCATTCTGTTCGTCATCGCAATCATTTCCGGCGTGGTGCTCTACGCGCCGTTCATGCGGCGCCTGGAGTTCGCCCAGGTGCGGCATGACCGCACCAGTCGCACCCGCTGGCTCGATCTGCACAACCTGATCGGCATCGTCACCCTGACCTGGGCGCTGGTGGTTGGGGTGACCGGCGTCATCACCGCAACGGCGGACCTGCTGATTGCCGCCTGGCGCAACGAATCGCTGGCGGCCATGGTCGAGCCCTACCGCGATGCCCCGCCCCTACAGGACCGGGCGCCAGCGCGCGATTTGCTGGACATCGCAGGACGGGTCGCGCCAGGCATGGTGCCGGATTTCATCGCCTTTCCCGGCACGCGCTTCTCCAGCGAACATCACTACGCGGTGTTCATGGTCGGCGCCACGCACCTGACCTCGCACCTGTGGACCCCAGTCCTGATCGATGCGCAGACGCTCCAGGTCACTGCGGTCGGCACCCGCCCCTGGTACATGGATGCGCTGTCGCTGTCCTCGCCGCTGCATTTCGGTGACTACGGCGGGCGGCCCATGCAGATTCTCTGGGCCGTGCTGGACGTGCTGACGATCATCGTGCTCGGCAGCGGAGTTTATCTGTGGTGGGTACGACGCCGCGGCACGACAGCGACGCGCGAGGTGATCGCATGAACTGGCGTCAATCGACCTTTCTGCTGCCTGGCCTGATCGCCCTGCTCGGGGCGGCCGGATTGTTCGCCGCGCTGCTGGGAGATGGCTGGTGGGATACCTTGGCCTGGCTCGGGCTGGGCGCCCAGGCGGGGCTAGGTCTCTGGCCCCTGCTGCCCGGCCGCAGAAGCCGAGCCGGTAGCGAGAGGATCAGCCAGCGACAGCAACGCCGACCATAAAGGCAGACGGTACCACTGGCGTGGATCGATCAGGAATGATCGGCAGTGCAAACGGTCCGGTAAAGCGGCGCGTCCATGTCCAGTTCGGTCATGGTTTCAAACTTCGCCTGGCCCGCCTGGTTCAGCCGGAACATCACCTTCTCGGAGCAAAGCGCCTGATAGGTCGCGCTTTTTACCGTGGACATTAGGTGGTGCTTTTCAAAGCGATACAGGGTGAAACGGGCGATGCGCCCCTTTTCGGTCTCCTCGACCTGCGCATTGGCACCGTCCAGGACGGTATAGACCAGTGGCATCGGGTATTTCATGGTCCAGGGGCGCCACAGCATCTCGCCCTCTTCACTCGAAATCACTACGGAGCCCTGGGGCAGGCGTGCCTGTTTGGTATCGAACCAGGTGTATTCGTAGTGGATGGTGTAACCGAGCATGCCCAGACCGGCAAACGCCGGGATGATCCACTTCGGTAGCCGTTTGCGAGTCAGGCTGCGCAGCAGCAACCCGACTCCCGCACCCGCCACTGCCGCGACGATTGCAGCGATTAGATGCCAGAACATATGAATCTTCCTTAAAAAAGTCGGGCTTCCAAATGGAAGCCCGACTTTGTACTTCAACCAGGGTCAGATTCCAAATCCAACTTCTGGCCGGGTTGTCACTTAGTGATCAAGCGCAGCGCCAGCACCTTTCGGAGTACGGACACTTTCAACCAGATCCTGGATTTCCTGCGGCGGAGCCTCAGTGGCCATAGACACAGCGTAAGCGACAGCGAAGTTCAGTACCGCTCCGATAGCGCCGAAGGCCTGCGGAGAGATGCCGAATATCCAGTTGTCAGGCGTGTTGGCGATGGACGCAGTGCCTGGGACAAAGAACCAGCCCAGGTACAGGAAGATGTACACGCTGGTGCTCACCAGACCAACCAGCATGCCAGCAACAGCACCCTTGCTGTTCACGCGCTTGGAGAAGATCCCCATCATCAGCGCTGGGAACAGGCTCGCTGCAGCAAGTCCGAACGCTAGCGCCACCACCTGTGCCGCGAAGCCTGGAGGATTCAGCCCCAGCCAAGTTGCCAGGATGATAGCCGCCGTCATGGACAAGCGGGCTGCCAGCATCTCGTTTTTCTCGCTGATCTTCGGGTTGATGATCGTCTTGATCAAGTCATGACTGATAGCCGAGGAAATGGCCAGCAACAGGCCCGCAGCTGTGGACAGCGCCGCCGCGATGGCACCCGCAGCAATCAGGCCGATGACCCATGCCGGCAGGTTGGCAATTTCCGGGTTGGCCAGGACGATGATGTCGTTATTGACGACCAGCTCGTTACCGTTCCAACCACGCTCTTGAGCAGTGGGGGCGAAGGTAGCGTTGGTGTCGTTGTACATCTGGATACGACCATCGCTGTTCTTGTCTTCCCAAGTGATCAGACCGGTTTGTTCCCACGTCTGGATCCAGCCCGGACGCGCTTCGTACTGAATCGCTTCCGCCTGCGGGCCTTCCGGATAGATGGTATTGACCAGGTTCAGACGAGCCATGGACGCAACGGCCGGAGCAGTCAGGTACAGCAGCGCGATGAAGATCAGCGTCCAGCCAGCCGACCAACGAGCATCAGCTACTTTCGGTACGGTGAAGAAGCGGATGATGACGTGCGGCAGACCAGCAGTACCGATCATCAGCGACAGGGTGAACAGGAACATGTTCAGCTTGTTGTCGACATCGGCAGTGTAGGCAGCGAAGCCCAGGTCCTGAACGACAGTATCCAGCTTGTCCAGCAGCGGCATACCGGATTCGATGTGAGTGCCGAACATGCCGAACATTGGGATCGGGTTGCCAGTCAGTTGCATGGCGATGAACACTGCCGGAATGGTGTACGCGATGATCAGCACCACGTACTGCGCCACCTGGGTATAGGTAATGCCCTTCATGCCACCGAATACCGCATAGGCGAACACGATCGCAGCGGCAATCCAGATACCGGCGGAGTTGCTCACTTCGAGGAAGCGGGAGAACGCCACGCCAGCACCGGACATCTGGCCGATCACATAAGTGACGGAGATCAGGATGAGGCAGATAACCGCAACCAGGCGCGCGCTTCGGCTGTAGAAGCGATCACCGATGAAGTCAGGTACGGTGAACTTGCCGAATTTGCGCAGATAGGGCGCCAGCAACATTGCCAGCAGCACGTAGCCACCGGTCCAGCCCATCAGGTAAACGGAAGTGGCATAGCCGCCGGAAGCGATGATGCCCGCCATGGAAATGAAGGATGCCGCAGACATCCAGTCTGCCGCAGTCGCCATACCGTTAGTTACGGGATGAACGCCCCCACCGGCGACGTAGAACTCTTTGGTTGATCCAGCCCGGGCCCATACCGCAATCCCTATATAAAGTAGGAAGGATGCGCCCACGAACAACATATTAATCCAATATTGACTCATTCTGGCTTACTCCTCGACCCCAAATTCCTTGTCCAGTTTGTTCAGCCGCCACGCGTAGTGGAAGATGATCAAAATGAACGTAATGATGGAACCTTGTTGAGCGAACCAGAAGCCAAGATCCGTACCCCCAACAGGGATGCCGGATAACAAAGGACGCAAGAGGATTGCAAAACCATATGAGACAAGAGCCCAAACCACGAGACTCCATGTAATAAGGCGAACGTTCGCCTTCCAGTACGCTGCAGCATTTTCTTTATCGGCGTCGGCCATTGACGTTCTCCGTCTTATTTTTATTACGGGGGGAACCACATCATGAATCTAGCGCATAAGCACTGAAAAGAAAGCCGACTTTAGTCTGACGCACGCGGAGGAACGCGTGCTAACCCGAGCTTTACGGCATTTTCACCCACATTTCTATAGCTGAAACGGGAGACGCTCGTAGCGCTCGTTTTTCACCACCGCAGCGTCGACTCGCATAGTCCTGTTATGACTAGCCGGTCCCGGCTCTGCCGACACCAGCCTCCTGGTGGATCACCTGCCTGTCCGGGTCATCAAGACTATCGACATTATTGAATCAATAGCAAGCTTATGCGCAGGTATGAATATATGCTCAACCTATTCTGGAGTTAAACAAAACTTAAAACGATATATACAAACCGACGAATGCGTCGAATCGAACCATTAAAAACAACCTTGCCATTTAATTTTTAAATCCAATTAGAGCCTCAAACATATAACAAGGCGGATAACAGAACATGCTGAGAAGTTCTTCTGCATATCCGTCACCAGATGCATGCACTTCCGTTTAGCAGGTCGGGCGACCCGCCGTGTATTTATCGGCCGGATCAATCGCGGCGTTCAGATCGCGGATGGTCTGGGCACCGATCAGCAACGGATAACTGAAGTGGGTGCGATCGGTGAGATTCACCTCGGCCTCGCGCAACTGGTTGCCGATGCACAGCTGCATGCCGATGACCGGTCGCTCCGCCCGTGGCGGCTCGCTATCGGGATCGACCTCAGCGCCCTCTTCGGCGCGCGCCTTGATCTGGCTGATTCCAATCAGGGGCTGCTCGTAGAGGGTGTCATCGGCGCCATCGACGGCCAGGCGAAAGCGCACCCAGTCCTCACCGTCACGCTGGAATTGTTCGATGTCACGCGCCGACAACGATGCGGTCATGGCGCCGGTATCCATCTTGGCCGGCAGGGTTTTGCCGATTTCTTCGATCTTGATGTGTTCGTAACGCCCATAAAGAGCGGGTTCGGCCGCGAACGCCGGAAGCGCCAACAGCCCTGCAAGTAAAAGAACGCGAGACAAAAACAACCTCCTGGAACGAGACATGGACAAGGTATCGAGCAGCCCCTCGCCGGCCGGGTTCCATCTGCGTGTCCTACAAAACGTTTCGTCGCGCGGCTGCCCGCGGCGATGGCGGCGCGCTCCGTGACAGGCCAGCGGCCTGATAGACTGCAGGCCGATCCCCTTCCTAAAGACATTCCCCGTGCCCAGTACCGCATTTGCTTCCCTGCCCCTTTCCGCAGCCATGCTGGCCAATCTCGAGGCCCTCGGCTACAGCGAGATGACCCCGATCCAGGCCCAGAGCCTGCCCGTGATGCTCAAGGGCAAGGACCTCATCGCGCAGGCCAAGACCGGTAGCGGCAAGACCGCCGCGTTCGGCATCGCCCTGCTCGACCCGCTCAATCCGCGCTACTTCGGTTGCCAGGCCCTGGTGCTGTGCCCGACCCGCGAGCTGGCCGATCAGGTAGCCAAGGAATTGCGCCGGCTGGCGCGCGCGGCAGACAACATCAAGATCCTTACGCTCTGCGGCGGCGTTTCCATCGGCCCGCAGATCGGTTCGCTGGAGCACGGCGCGCACGTCATCGTCGGCACTCCGGGGCGCATTCAGGAGCATCTGAAAAAAGGCACGCTGACACTCGACGGCCTGAATACGCTGGTGCTCGACGAGGCTGATCGCATGCTCGATATGGGCTTCTACGATGCCATCGCGGAAATCATTGAGCAGACGCCAAGCAAGCGGCAGACGCTGCTGTTCTCGGCGACCTACCCGTCGGGCATCAAGCAGCTCTCGGCAACCTTCATGCGCGACCCGCAGCAGGTGAAGGCCGAAGCGCTGCATGACGATTCACAGATCGAACAGCGCTTCTACGAAATCGACGCCGATGACCGGATGGATGCCGTGGTGCGTGTGCTCGCCAGTTTCCGCCCGGAAACCTGTGTCGCCTTCTGCTTTACCAAGCAGCAGTGCCAGGAACTGGTCGACACCCTCGCGGCCAAGGGCATTTCCGCCATGGCGCTCAACGGCGACCTGGAGCAACGCGACCGCGATCAGGTGCTGGCAATGTTCGCCAACCGCAGCCTGTCGGTGCTGGTAGCGACCGACGTCGCCGCTCGCGGCCTGGATATCGACGCGCTGGACATGGTGATCAACGTCGAGCTGGCGCGCGACTCGGAAATCCATATTCACCGCGTCGGCCGCACCGGACGCGCCGGCAGAAAAGGGATCGCGATCAGCCTGGTGGCGCCTGCCGAGGCCCATCGTGCCCGCGCTATCGAAGAACGCCAGAAAGCGCCGCTCAACTGGCAGCCGCTGACAGACCTGAAAACGCAGGGCGGCGAGCCACTGCAACCGCCGATGGTGACGCTGTGCATCGGCGCGGGACGCAAGGACAAGCTGCGCCCCGGCGACATTCTCGGAGCGCTGACCGGCGATGCGGGCATTCCCGGCACCCAGGTCGGCAAGATCGCGATCTTCGATTTCCAGGCGTTCGTCGCCGTCGAGCGCGGCGCCGCCAAACAGGCGTTGAACCGCCTGAATGCCGGGAAGATCAAAGGGCGATCGTTGAAAGTGCGCGCGTTATAGGCCGGTTCGGATGAGTGCCGTCAGTCTGCTTCATGGGTTTCACCCATCCTACGAGGCTGGAGGCTGGAGGCTGGAGGCTGGAGGCGAGTGTGCGTCTGCAAAATCGACGTCAAGTTTTCTTGCGGCTTAAAGCTGCCGCTACTTGGTCGTCCAGCCTTCCTGCCTCCAGCGCTTTTTTTCGGCTTTAACGTTTACAACGACCCGCGCGCCCAAGGGCCCCAGATGGCGAAGGTGATGCCCGGGGTCTGGATATTGACGAACAGGTAGCGCCCGCTCGGATCGAAGCAGGCGCCGCAGAATTCCTTGTTGCGGTAGTCGCCGCCGGAAACCTGTTTGCCCGCCGCCGCGGCTTGCACGTCATCGAACGCCACGTTGTTCTTAGCGAAGATGTAAGCCTCGCCCGCCGTGGTCAGGCCCAGCAGCCGCTCACCGAAACCGTACGCATCCTGCACACCACCGCCGTCTTCACAGAGCAGCAGGCCGCCGCGCGGGCTGACGGTGATGTTGTCCGGATTGTTGGCGATTTCGGCATCGGTGGAGGCGAAAATGCAGGTCAGCCGATCACTAGCCAGATCGTGCATCCACACCGCGCCGCGACCGTAACCGGGGCGGCCCTGGCTGTCGGTACCGGCGCTGGTGTCGACGATGAACAGCTTGCCTTCGCTGTACCAGATGCCTTCGCCGCGACTCATGCTCAAGCCGCCAGCGCGACGTGCCTGAGCATAGGGACCGCTGCCTTCGGGCTGCGGGTCGAGATCGGGATTGGTCACTTCGACCCATTCCAGCTGATAGCTGTCGCCCTGCTTCGGCGCATGCAGATCGACCAGCGCGTGATTACGCACCCGCGCCGCCTGCAAGATGCCGCCCACCGCCAGTGAGCCAGGCTGCTGGCTGGCATCGGTGGGAATGTAACGGTAGTAACCGGCGCGGTTGCGGGCGTCTTCGGTCAGATAGACGTAGCTGTTGCGGGGGTCCACAGCCACCGCCTCGTGGGCGAAGCGGCCCATCTGCACGATCGGCTGGCCGGTGGTCAGCGCGGGGTCGGCGGTGACTTCGAACACATAGCCGTGGGCGCGGCCACCGACGCGGCGGTAATCCTCGGTGGTTTCTTCGCAGGACAGCCAGGTGCCCCACGGCGTGACGCCACCAGCGCAGTTGGTACGCGTGCCGCCGAGGCTCGGCACGGTGCGTACCGGATCGTCGATGCCGTGGGAAAAATACAGATTGGTGGTGCCGCCGGCAGGACGCTGACCATTGGCCAGGGTGATGCCATCGTAGATCCCGTTGGCATCGATCAGCTTGCCGGTGCCGGCCTCATGGTTGCGCACCAGCACGATCTCCGGGCCATTGAGCCCACGACGCACATCGATGACGCCCATGCCGTCGTGCGAACCGGGTACCGGCTGGCCGTTCTCCATCAAGTCGCCGGTCCAGGAAAAGCTCCTGTACTGGAAGCCATCGGGCAGTTGCAGCAGTTCCAGACCGGTGCTCAGATCCTTGACCGGGCGCAGCGGGCCGTAGCTGCCACGGACCAGACCGGCACCGCGACCTCTGGCATGGCGTGCGGCGAAGGCTTCCAGTGTTCCCAGAAACGGCGTAGTGGCCACAACGGCGGCGATGGCGCCGCCCTTGAGCAGGCTGCGGCGGCTGGCATCATGTTCACGGTTCATGCGGTGTCCTCTTTTGTTGGAATCGGGCCGCATGAATGAAGCCAGCCAATTACGGCAGAACCATGACCGAGCGATGGCGTTCCGGTGATGCGGGACGGATGGACGGTATAAGCTTTGCCATGGTCGCCGTGACGTCCGAGCGCTTCGGGCGTCCAAACAGCTTCTCAGCCAGGTGCGAACGTCCATGCGCTCACCATCGCTCAGCCATTCCTTGCGCCGCCTCTGGGCACTGGAGAAGTTCGGCTATAGCCTGCGCGTGCTGATCGCGCTGGCCGGCAGCATGGGCCTGAGCTGGTCCATCGGGCAGCCGTCGCTGGCCATCCCGCTGTTTCTCGGCGTGATCGCCAGCGCCCTGGCCGAAACCGATGACAGCTGGCTCGGCCGCCTCTCGTCCTTATTGGTCACGCTGTTGTGTTTCAGCGTCGCCGCCGCCTCGGTGCAGTTGCTGTTCCCCTACCCTCAGCTGTTCGTTACCGGCATGGCGGTGGCGGCGTTCGTGCTGGTGATGCTGGGTGCGCTGGGCGAGCGCTACGCGGCCATCGCCCAGGCCACTCTTATTCTCTCCATTTACAGCATGATCGCGGCCGATCAGCGCGACGCAACGGATATCAGCCCGTGGCGCGACGCCTTGCTGCTGCTTGCGGGGGCGACCTGGTACGGGCTGCTGTCGGTGCTATGGAATGCGCTGTTCTCGCATCAGCCAGTGCAACAGAGCCTGGCCCGGCTGTATCGCGAGCTGGGGCTGTATTTCAAACTTAAGGCCACCTTGTTCGAGCCGGTGCGCCAGCTCGACGTGACGGAGCGCCGGCTGCAGCTGGCGCAGCAGAACTGTCGGGTCGTTAGCGCAATGAACGCCACCAAGGAAACCCTGCTGCACCGCCTCGGCAATGGCCGCCCCGGGCTCAAGATCAGCCACTACCTCAAACTCTATTTCCTTGCGCAGGACCTGCACGAACGGGTCAGCTCCTCGCATTACCCCTACCAGGCGCTGGCCGAAGCCTTCTTCCACAGCGATGTGCTGTTCCGCTGCGGCAGGCTGTTGCGGCTGCAAGGCACCGCCTGCGCCGAACTGGCCACCGCCATTCAGTTGCGCCAGCCCTTTCGCTACAGCGAAGCCAATGCGCAGGCGCTGGCCGATCTGGAGTCATCGCTGGAGCATCTGCGCATGCAAAGCAATCCGGCCTGGCGCAGCCTGTTGCGCTCGTTGCGGGCGCTGTCGAGCAACCTGTCGACGATGCAGCGCCAGCTCGCCAGTGCCAGCAATCCGGATGCCCTGGAAGGCGAACAGGACAACAGCCTGCTGGACCGAGAGCCACAATCGCTGCGCGACGCCTTCGCCCGTATCCGCTTGCAGCTGACGCCCACCTCGCTGTTGTTCCGCCATGCTCTGCGCATGAGCCTGGCGCTGGTGTGCGGCTATGCAGTGCTGCACGCGATCCACCCGGAACAGGGTTACTGGGTGCTGCTGACGACGGTATTCGTCTGCCAGCCGAACTATGGCGCAACGCGGATCAAGCTGGTGCAGCGCGTGACCGGCACCCTGCTCGGGCTGGTGGTGGGCTGGGCGCTGTTCGATCTGTTCCCCAGCCAGCAGATCCAGGCGCTGTTCGCCGTGGTCGCCGGCGTGGTGTTCTTCGCCACCCGCAGTAGCCGTTATACGCTGGCGACCGCGGCGATCACCTTGCTGGTGCTGTTCTGCTTCAATCAGGTCGGCGACGGCTACGGGCTGATCTGGCCGCGCCTGGTCGACACCCTGCTGGGCAGTCTGATCGCCGCGGCGGCGGTATTCCTGATCCTTCCGGACTGGCAAGGTCGCCGCCTCAACCGGATGGTCGCCAACACGCTCAGCCGCAGTGCGGACTACCTGCGTCAGATCATGCGCCAGTACGAGAGCGGCAAACGCGACGATCTGGCGTACCGGCTGGCCCGCCGCAACGCGCATAACGCTGATGCCGCGCTGTCGACCACGCTATCCAACATGCTGCTGGAGCCCGGCCATTTCCGGAAGGATGCCGAGACCGGTTTCCGCTTTCTGGTGCTTTCCCACACCCTGCTCAACTACCTTTCAGGGCTGGGCGCGCACCGCGAAGGCCTGCCCGACGACGCCCGCGACGAGATGCTCGAACGCGCCGCACGGCAACTGGCCAGCAGCCTCGACGAGCTGGCGTCGGCGCTGCAAAACAACCAGCCCGTTGCGGTTTACAGCGACGAGGAAGAAGCCCTCGCGCAGCAACTAGAACAGGCATCCGAGGAGCAGGACGATGCACACCGGCTGCTGCAGACCCAGCTGGGCCTGATTTGCCGCCAGTTGGCGCCGCTGCGCAGCATGGCCAGTCACCTGGTGCGCCAGTCGCCTCCGGTTCAAGGCTGAGGCAAAGCCTCGGGCGCAGGAGTACCATCTTGCGTTTTCGGGTCGAGGTGAGCGGTGTTGCGAACAGATGTGGTGGTAATTGGCGCTGGCGCGGCCGGACTGATGTGCGCATTCACCGCGGCGCTGCGCGGCCGTCGCGTTCTGCTGCTCGACCATGCCAACAAGGCCGGCAAGAAGATTCTCATGTCCGGCGGCGGGCGCTGCAATTTCACCAATATGTACACCGAGCCGGCGAACTTCCTCTCCGGCAATCCGCATTTCTGCAAATCCGCCCTGGCGCGCTATACCCAATGGGATTTCATCGAGATGGTCAGCCGTCATGGCGTGCCCTATCACGAGAAGAAGCTCGGCCAGCTGTTTTGCGACAACAAGGCCAGCGACATCCTCGACATGCTGCTCGACGAGTGCCGGCAAGCAGACGTCGACCTTCGCCTGGACACCAGCGTGCAGTCGGTCGAACGAAACGAGGATGGCTATCGATTGCACAGCAGCGCTGGCGAACTGGCCTGCCAGTCACTGGTGATCGCAACCGGCGGACTGTCGATCCCGACGCTCGGCGCCAGCGGTTTCGGCTATCAGATCGCGCGTCAGTTCGGCCACAGCGTGCTGCCCACCCGCGCCGGTCTGGTGCCATTCACCATCACCGAACCGCAGCTCAAGGGGATGTGCGAAGCCCTGTCCGGCACTTCGGTCGAGGATTGCCTGGTCAGCTGCAACGGCCAAAGCTTCAAGGAAAATATCCTGTTCACTCATCGCGGGCTTTCCGGGCCGGCGATCTTGCAGATCTCTTCATACTGGCAGCCAGGTGATGTCATCGAGATCAACCTGTTGCCGCACCTGAACCTCGTCGACTGGCTGGACGAACAGCGACGTGAACGCCCCAACACCGAGCTGAAAACGCTGCTCGGCGAGCTGTTCACACGCAAGATGGCAGGGCTACTGGCCGAGTACTGGTTCGTTTCCAAACCGCTGAAGCAGTACAGCCCGGCTGAGCTCGAAGAGGTGGCGGAAAAGCTCGGCAGCTGGCAGCTGGTTCCGGCCGGCACCGAAGGCTATCGCACCGCAGAAGTGACCTTGGGTGGTATCGACACGCGCGAGGTGTCATCCAAAACCATGGAATCGCAGAAGGCACCGAGCCTGTATTTCGTGGGTGAAGTACTGGATGTCACCGGCCATCTCGGCGGTTTCAATTTCCAGTGGGCTTGGGCATCCGGCTACGCGGCGGCCCAGTACGTGTAAAGGCTCAGTCTGCGCAGCATCCCGTCATTCGTTGGCCATATTCGAGGGTGGCGAAACCTCGCGCGGCCCGGCCGGGTCGGTAGCTGTGTTCTGGTATTCCTGTTGGTTTTCGCTGACGTTATCCATGGCTGAGGGCTCATCGTCCGGCGAGCAGGCGGCCAGCATCAGCGCAACAGGGAGCGCCGCAGCGACGGCGAGATGTTTCGATTTCATCCAGACCTCCGATAGAGCGCCTCGTCAGTCAAGGCGCCCGATGGGTTAACCCTTACTGGGACGTACCGGTGCCAGTGCCGGTGGGATTAGGCGCGGTGCCGGCACCCGACTCGGTGCCCATGCCGCTGCCGTTGTCAGCTGGCGCGGTGTTCATGCCATCCGAAGTACCCGCTCCGGTCGTGATGCCGGTTCCGGTGCCGGTTTCCGCACCCGCGCCCGTACCGGTGCCCGTGGTGCCTGGATTTGCACCCGTACCAGCGCCCGTACCGGTAGCTGGCGGCGTGGCAGCAGGTGGCGTGGTGGCAGGCGCGGCAGGCTGTTCAGTCGCCGGTGGCGGCGGTGTCTGTTCGCGCTCGACATCCTCATCCGGGCCGCAACCAACCAACAACAGGCCCAGAATAGGGGCGGACAAGTAAGCAAGACGCATGGATAACCCTCCAAAGACAAATATCGACTAAACAAACCGAGACAGGACAACAATCCTTTTGAAACTGACCTTGCAGAAGGAAGAGAGTGCCCAGGCTAGCTGGCAGACCGGGTTTCAACCGCTCAACGGTATGGCGGTGCGATGTATAACCGGTGCGCTGGTTTCAAACGGCAGTAGAGGGTTGCTCAGCCGGCCGAAACCGCCTGGCTGAAATTTCAACCGGCGCGACAGTCACCTGCGTGCCGGTTGTGTGTGACGACGCATCGAGGCGTTGCGCCCCGGCACGGAGAATCAGGCCGCTTTGCTGGCAGCGAATTCTTTCTTCAGACGGTCTCTGAGTTCGCTCATCTGCTGCCCCATCTCTTCCAGACGGGCCTCATCGAACAGCTCGCGCGCCTGGGGGAACATCTCGGATTCCTCTTCCTCGATGTGGTGTTCGAGCAATTCCTTGCAGACCTTGGCGCGGCCGGAGAATTCGACGCTACCTGGATCGGTCGCCTTGAGATCAGGCAGTACGAGGGAATCCACGGCGCGATGCTCTTCCTTGGCCTCGTAGTACATCTTCAGCTCTTCTTTACCACCCGCTTCTTTATAGGCGGGATAGAGGATCTGCTCTTCGAGTTGGGTATGAATGGTCACTTCCATTTCGAGTTTCTGCAGCAGTTCGGCGCGCGTCTTGACGGCGCGTTCGGTGCTCTCGGTCAGACGCGTCAGGATGTCCTTCACGCGCTCATGATCGTCGGTCAACAGGTCAATGGCGTTCATTTTTGGCTTCCTCATCATTATTCGGCTTGCTGCACCCGGACTCTTCTGGCCCGGTGGATCGCCTGCGCCAGGTCGCGCAGGCGTATCCGAAGGTGGGTCCACCGCAACAGGACCCAACGTTCGGTTCAGGCGTACTCGTAAGTCGGGAGCCCTGTACGGCTCTGGCTCTGCAAGCGGGCGATGGCAGGCGACATGCCAGCCTCCAGCGCCAGGTCGCGGCGGATCGAGCTGATGACCCATTCCAGTTGAATATTGGTCTGGGTCTGACCCTTGGAAAGGGCGCGCTTGATGATGTCCCGATCATCGTTGCGCAGCGTCAAAAGAAGCCCCCCATCCGGGCGAGGGGTGGTGAGCACTTCGAACTCAGGAAACGCGGCAGAGAGAATTTTTTCAGCGGCGATCATTATTGTGTACTCCAGTTATGGTCCAGCTTCAGTAACTAGAGCAGTGATCATGCCAACCGACATAGATCAGGAAACCCACGAAATTCAGTGACTTGCGTCACATAATAGCGTTTTGTATGCATGCAAAACGCATGAAGTTACGCTTCGGGACATGCATTCTGCGTTACGGATGAACAACCGACGCATATTGCTGTCCGCCGCTTCAAGCCTTGCGCCAGACGCTCGCGAGCCATGGTTGCCGCTCACGCGGCAAGCCCGCCGGGCGATAGTAGTGCTCCAGTTCGATAAAGCCCACCGACTGCAGCAGTGCGCTCCAGGCAGGCCAGTCATACCAGGCACCGTAACGCGCACCACTCCAGCCCTCCTGATTGTTGCCGCGCGGATTGGAGCTGAACAGCACCCCATCAGGGCGAAGCGCAGCATGCAGCTTCAGCAGCACCGCGCCGATTTCACGGCTGGGCAGATGAAACAACACCGCATTGGCAAAGATGCCATCGAACGCGGCGGCGGGCAGGTCCAGTTGCAGAAAGTCCTGGTGCAGCACCTCGCAACCGCTTTCGGCTCGCGCCATGCGCACGAAGGGTTCGGCACCGTCCAGCCCGACGGCAATATGGCCGAGCGATGTGAACGTCTTGAGGTCGCGCCCCGGACCGCAGCCCAGGTCGAGAATGCGAAAGGGCGGCTCGCCGTGGATGTGGCGTAGCAACGCCTCGATATTCTGGCTGACATCGTGATCGCGCGTGCCCTCGCGAAACGCCTCGGCATTGGCGCGATAGTCATCCAGCGTGCGCTCGGCGATGGTCTGCGGGTCTTCATGGGGCATGGTGGGCTCCGAGGTAACTGACATGAGCGGTGGGTCTTCTGCGATAGAGGTTCGTACCATAGTCCAGTACCCTAGGGTCTGTTGCCGTTTCGTGCGCGGCCGCGCCGGAGCCTTGCCTGGCGAGATTTGGCGCAGCAACGCGGCTCGCGACGAAACGGGAACAGACCCTAGCGTTCATGCCTCTGGCGGGACACCTGGGAAAGCAGCCGGATTGCCGGCACTCATGAACTTGCGGAACGTCATCAGCTCCAAGTGCTCGCCCCGGACAGGAAGCATCTGGTCGGACGGAAAATGCGTCACACGAATTTCACAGAACCGAGAATCACCCGATGAGCCAAACACCAGCCAAAGTCGTCCTGCTCGTTGAGGACGAACCCCACATTCTCGGCCTGTTGTCTGACTATCTGGCCGGCGAAGGGTACAAGATTCTGGAGGCCTCGGACTCGGCACAGGCGTTCGAAATTCTCGCCACCAAGCCACGGCTGGACTTGCTGGTGACCGACTTCAGGCTGCCGGGCGGGGTTTCGGGGGTGATGATCGCGGAACCGGCAATCAAGTTGCGGCCCGATCTGAAAGTCATCTTCATCAGCGGCTATCCGATCGAAATCCACGAGTCGGGAAGTCCTATCGCCCGCTCCGCTCCGATCATCGCCAAGCCTTTCTCGCTCGAGAATCTGCACAGCCAGATACAGCGGCTGCTGGATTAGAGGGGGTCTCATCTGACCTCAGCGCAGCTGCATCTGAAGACAAACGCCTGGCGGGACAGCATACCCATGGCAAGGCAAAAGCTTCGCCCCGAGGGCGGGCCTCCCACCAAAGCCCATAAAAGCACGACCCACGACAATTGCCTGGTCGGAGCGCCACTGAAAAAACAAAACCCCGCCAAGGCGGGGTTCGTCATTTCGAGCCCGCATCAAGCGAGCCCATGTTCAGCGCCGACTCAGTTGACCTTGGGGTCCAGCTCGCCGGAGGCATAACGCTGGAACATGCCTTCCAGGGAGATCGGCTTGATCTTGCTGGCATTGCCGGCGGTGCCGAAGGCTTCATAGCGGGCGATGCAGATGTCACGCATGGCTGTAACGGTCTTGGCCAGGTATTTGCGCGGATCGAACTCGGCGGGGTTCTTCGCCATGAACTCGCGGATCGCGCCAGTGGAGGCCAGACGCAGGTCGGTGTCGATGTTGACCTTGCGCACGCCATACTTGATGCCTTCAACGATTTCCTCGACCGGCACGCCGTAGGTTTCCTTGATGTCGCCACCGTACTCGTTGATGATTTTCAGCCACTCCTGCGGGACCGAGGAGGAGCCGTGCATCACCAGGTGCGTATCGGGAATGCGCTGGTGGATTTCCTTGATGCGCTGGATCGACAGGGTGTCGCCGGTCGGCGGCTTGGTGAACTTGTAGGCGCCGTGGCTGGTGCCGATGGCGATGGCCAGGGCGTCCACCTTGGTCTTCTTCACGAAGTCGGCGGCTTCTTCCGGATCGGTCAGCAGCTGGCTGTGATCCAGCGTGCCTTCGGCGCCGACACCGTCTTCTTCACCAGCCATGCCAGTTTCCAGGCTACCCAGGCAGCCCAGTTCGCCTTCCACCGAGACGCCGCAGGCGTGGGAGAAAGCGACCGTTTGCTGGGTGACGCGCACGTTGTATTCATAATCGGACGGCGTCTTGCCATCTTCACGCAGCGAGCCGTCCATCATCACCGAGGAAAAGCCCAGCTGGATCGAACGCTGGCAGATATCCGGGCTGGTGCCATGGTCCTGGTGCATGCACACCGGGATATGCGGGAATTCTTCGATTGCCGCCAGAATCAGGTGGCGCAGGAAGGGGGCGCCGGCGTATTTGCGGGCACCGGCAGAAGCCTGGACGATCACCGGGGAGTCGGTCTTGTCGGCCGCTTCCATGATGGCTCGCATCTGCTCGAGGTTGTTCACGTTGAAGGCCGGCACGCCGTAGCCGAACTCGGCGGCGTGGTCGAGCATCTGGCGCATGCTGATGAGTGCCATGTTTTCCTTTCTCCCGGTTTGGGTCGTTTATTCGTGTAAAAGCCTGCCGCAGGGGCTGGCGCTGTTCAAGCGCCGCGCGGGTAAGGCGCGGCATTGTAGTGGCGGACGGGTCAAAAACCATCAGTTCTGGCGAACCGCCGCAAATCGTTACGTACCTGGCGCTGCGCAGGGGCGTCTCGGCACGTTAAAGCGTGATCAGCGAAGCGCTGCAACCATGAGCCAGCAGCTTGTCGTCGGCAACGCGGAAGACCAGTGCCCCGCTGCCCTTGTTGTGGAACGCCACAACACCGTCGCTATAGAAAGCACCACGCGTGGCAGGTTCCTTGCGCAACTGATGAACCTGCTCGCTATTGCCGATCTTCAGCTCCACCGTCTGGCGACTGTCATCGCCGTAGCGCCAGGCGATGTTCTGCTGGCTCTGGCATTTCCAGCGAACGAAGGGTGCGTCGGGGCCGGATTGCCAGTGACCACAGCCGCCGAGCAGCAGTGCGGCAAACGGGATGAACAGGCCTTTCATCGCTTCTCCTTGCTTGGCCGCGTCGGCTCAGGGGCAATCCTGAACGTGCGCAGCGGTTCCAGCGGTTGGATCACCGGTGCTTTGCATTTGCACCCGCTGATCGTTCTGTGCAGTGGGGCTCTCGATGGGTGGCGGGTCGATCACTTCGCAAAGCGAATCCGGCGCGCCACCGGCACAACCGGCCAGACCAAGACAGCAAACAGCTAGAGCGGCATAACGCATGGTCGATCTCCATTCCGTGCTCAGACAGAACAGAGACCTCACCAAACCCCAGGGGTTGCCTTGACGCTTCGCTTGTTGTGCTGGTCTACCGTTACTGCGCCGCGCGCTGCTCGAGCATTTCCACCGCAGGAAGCACCTTGCCCTCGACGAATTCGAGGAAGGCGCCGCCACCGGTGGAAATGTAGGAAATCTGCTCGCTCACACCATACTTGTCGATGGCCGCCAGGGTGTCACCGCCGCCGGCAATGGAGAACGCCGGGCTTTCGGCAATCGCCTGCGCCAGCACCTTGGTGCCGTTGCCGAACTGATCGAATTCGAACACGCCGACCGGGCCGTTCCAGAGGATGGTTTTCGAGGATTTGAGCAGCTCGGCGAAGTTGGTAGCAGTCTGCGGGCCGATGTCGAGAATCATGTCGTCGTCGGCCACCTCGGCGATGGACTTGACCGTCGCTTCGGCATCCTCGGCGAAGGCCTTGGCCACCACCACGTCCACCGGCAGCGGCACACTGACCTTGGCCGCGATGGCCTTGGCGGTGTCGACTAGGTCGGCTTCATACAGCGACTTGCCGACGTTATGCCCGGCCGCCGCCAGGAAGGTGTTGGCGATGCCGCCGCCGACGATCAGCTGATCGCAGACCTGGCTCAGGCTGTTCAGCACGTCCAGTTTGGTCGAGACCTTGGAACCAGCGACGATCGCGGCCATCGGCTTGGCCGGGCTCTTCAGCGCCTTGCCCAAGGCATCCAGCTCGGCGGCCAGCAGCGGGCCGGCACAGGCGATCTTGGCGAACTTGGCCACGCCGTGGGTCGAGCCCTGAGCACGATGGGCGGTGCCGAAGGCATCCATGACGAAGACGTCGCACAGCGCGGCATATTTTTGCGCCAGCTCGTCGGTGTTCTTCTTCTCGCCCTTGTTGAAGCGCACGTTCTCCAGCAGCACCAGCTCACCGGTTTTCACCTCGACGCCGTCGAGATAGTCGCGGACCAGCGGGACGTCGCGGTTCAGCGCCTTGGAGAGATAGTCGGCCACAGGCTTGAGGCTGTCTTCCTCGCTGAACACGCCCTCTTCCGGACGGCCCAGGTGCGAGCAGACCAGCACCGCCGCGCCTTTTTCCAGCGCCAGCTTGATGGTCGGCAGCGCAGCTAGGATGCGCGCATCGCTCTTTACCGCGCCATCCTTCACCGGCACGTTGAGATCCTCGCGAATCAGCACGCGCTTACCCTGGAGGTCGAGGTCGGTCATCTTCAAAACGGTCATCTGATCTTCCTTAAAATTCATGAACGGCGAGTCTTCAAGCAGTGCGGCTTCAGGCGCGATGAGCGACCTGCAGATAATGTTCGGCCACTTCGAGCATGCGATTGGCGAACCCCCACTCGTTGTCGAACCAGGCCAGCAGATTCACCAGCCGCGGCCCGGACGCCCGCGTCAGGCTGCCATCGACGATCGCCGAATGCGGAACGTGGTTGAAATCGCAGCTGGCGTGGGGCAGCTCGGTGTACGCCAGCAATCCCTTCAGCGGACCGGATTCAGCGGCTTCGCGTAGCACCCGGTTGATCGCCTCGGCATTGGTATCGCGTGATGTTTGCAGCGTGATATCCAGGCAGGACACGTTCACCGTCGGCACGCGCACGGCTTTGGCCTGAATCCGCCCCGAGAGTTCCGGCAGCAACCGCTCAATTCCCTTGGCCAATCCGGTGGAGACCGGAATCACCGACTGGAAGGCCGAACGGGTGCGGCGCAGGTCTTCGTGATGATAGGCGTCGATCACCGGCTGATCGTTCATCGCCGAGTGAATGGTAGTGATGGAGGCGTACTCGATGCCCACCGCGTCGTTGAGCAGTTTCAGCAACGGCACGCCGCAGTTGGTGGTGCAGGAAGCATTGGACACCAGCGTCTCGGCACCGCTGAGCTGTTCATGGTTAATGCCCATCACCACGGTGGCGTCGACATCGGCAGCGCTGGCCATCGGCTGGGAGAACAGCACGCGCGGCACCCCTGCATCGAGAAAGCGCTCGCCACCGGCGCGGGTGTTGTAGGCGCCCGAACATTCCAGTACCAGATCCACGTCCAGCGCACGCCAGTCGATGGTTTCCGGCGTGGGCTCGCGCAGCACCTTCACGCAATCCCCATTGATGTGCAGGCAATCGCCGTCCACGCCCACCTCGCCGGGAAAGCGTCCGTGGGTGGAGTCGAAGCGGGTCAGGTATTCCAGGCTGGCCATGTCGGCGAGATCGTTGAGGGCAACGATTTCGAAATCAAAAGCGGCACCGCGCTCATAGAACGCGCGCAGCACGCAACGTCCGATGCGGCCGTAGCCGTTGAGGGCGATGCGGTAAGGGCGAGCGCGATTTTGCAGCATTGAGGTTCGGCCTATTTTCAAGCCGCTCGAAGGCTGAAGGCTGGAGGCTGGACGAAAAAAGCAGCTCGGTGCCGCCTGTCGTTCAGCCTCCAGCCTCCAGCCTCCAGCGTCTTTTTAGTCTTCGAGAAGCTCTTCAGCCACCGCGAGAATGTTGTCGACTGTAAAACCGAACTCCTCGAACAGCTGGCCGGCCGGAGCCGATTCGCCGTAGGTGGTCATGCCGATAATTTGCCCTTCGAGGCCTACGTACTTGTACCAGTAGTCTGCATGCGCCGCTTCGATGGCGATGCGCGCGCCGACTTCTACCGGCAGCACCTGCTGCTTGTAGGCGGCGTCTTGGGCGTCGAAAACGCTGGTGCAGGGCATGGAAACCACGCGCACCTGACGGCCTTGGGCGGCCAGCTTATCGGCGGCTTCGACCGCCAGGCTCACTTCCGAACCAGTGGCGATGAGAATCAGCTCCGGCTCGCCGGCGCAGTTCTTCAGGATGTAACCACCGCGGGCGATGGCCGCTTCGGTCTCGTTGTCGCGCACATGGAACGGCAGGTTCTGGCGCGAGAAGATCAGCGCGCTCGGGCCGTCCTTGCGCTCGACCGCGTGTTTCCAAGCCACTGCGGATTCGACGGTGTCGGCCGGGCGCCAGGTGTCGAGGTTCGGCGTGGTACGCAGGCTGGTGAGCTGCTCGATGGGCTGGTGGGTCGGGCCGTCTTCGCCGAGGCCGATGGAGTCGTGGGTGAAGACGTAGATCACCCGCTGCTTCATCAGCGCCGACATGCGTACTGCGTTGCGCGCGTATTCCATGAACATCAGGAAGGTGGCGCCGTAGGGAATCAGGCCGCCATGCAGGGCGACGCCGTTCATGATCGCGGCCATGCCGAATTCGCGCACACCGTAGTACATGTAGTTGCCCGAGGCATCCTCGGCGACCACCGGCTTGCAACCCTTCCACAGGGTCAGATTGGAGCCGGCCAGATCGGCCGAGCCGCCGAGCAGTTCCGGCAGCAGCGGTCCGAAGGCGTTCAGGCAGTTCTGGCTGGCCTTGCGGCTGGCGATGGTTTCGCCCTTGGTGGCGACGTCACGGATGAATTCGCTGGCCTTCTCGGCGAAGTCGGCGGGCAGTTCGCCGGCCATGCGCCGCTTGAACTCGGCGGCCAGCGCCGGGAATTCGGTTTCGTAGGCGGCGAAACGCTTGTTCCAGGCATTCTCGGCATCGGCGCCTTTCTGCTTGGCGTCCCACTCGGCGTAGATTTCGGCAGGAATCTCGAACGGGCCGTGGTTCCAGCCCAGCGCTTCACGAGTCAGGGCGATTTCGGCCTCGCCGAGGGCGGCGCCGTGGGATTCTTCCTTGCCCTGCTTGTTCGGCGAACCGAAGCCGATGACGGTCTTGCAGCAGATCAGCGTCGGGCGGTCGCTCTTGCGAGCGGTCTCGATGGCGATCTGGATTTCGTCGGCGTCGTGGCCGTTGACGTTGCGGATCACCTGCCAGCCGTAGGCCTCGAAGCGACGCGGAGTGTCGTCGGTGAACCAGCCATGGACTTCGCCATCAATAGAAATGCCGTTGTCGTCGTAGAAGGCGGTGAGCTTGTTCAGCCCCAGGGTGCCGGCCAGCGAACAGACTTCATGGGAAACGCCTTCCATCAGGCAGCCATCGCCGAGGAACACGTAGGTGTTGTGGTCGACGATCTCATGGCCGGGCTGGTTGAACTGCGCCGCCATGACCTTCTCCGCCAGGGCGAAGCCCACGGCGTTCGCCAGGCCCTGACCCAGCGGGCCAGTGGTGGTCTCGACGCCGGCGGTGTAGCCGAACTCGGGATGTCCCGGGGTCTTGCTGTGCAGCTGGCGGAAGTTCTTGAGGTCGTCGATGGACAGGTCGTAGCCGGTCAGGTGCAGCAGCGAGTAGATCAGCATCGAACCGTGGCCGTTGGACAGCACGAAGCGGTCACGATCGGCCCACAGCGGGTTGGTCGGGCTGTGTTTCAGGTGGTCGCGCCAGAGCACTTCGGCGATGTCCGCCATGCCCATGGGGGCACCGGGATGGCCGCTGTTGGCTTTCTGCACGGCATCCATGCTGAGGGCGCGGATGGCATTGGCTCGCTCACGACGGCTGGGCATCGCTGAATCTCCTGCGGGGGTGTACGTAGAAAAAGGCCGCCATTTTCCCCTTTCGCGGGATGAGGGGCAATGACTGATACAACTTAGCGGCCCTCTGCCGGACCACTAATCAAGCAGACTGACGCCGCAGTTACCGGCGTCCGGTAGATGCAGCAGCAGATAATCCTTCATTCGCGTGAGCATTTCGGGGGTTTCGCCGGTTGACGGCCAGACCAGATAGTAACTATCGCCGGAGCGCACCGCTTGCTCGAACGGCAGCGCCAGCGTGCCTTTGCGTAGCTCGGCACCGACCAGCGCAAGATCGCCGATGGACACGCCATGACCCTGCGCTGCGGCGGAGATGCCCAGTTCCAGCGTGTCGAACAGCTTGCCCTGCTGCCACGCGATCACGTCGATCAGTCCGACCCGTTGCAGCCAGCGGCGCCAGTCGCGGCAATCGCGCGAGGGATGGATCAACTCGGCGGACGCCAGCTGCGATGCGGTCCAGCATGCGCCACCAAGGATGGCCGGCGAACACACGGGCACCAGCCATTCATCGAACAGCTTCACGCGGTTCCAGTCGGCCGGAAAACCACCGTGTCCGAGCAGGATCGCGCAATCGAACGGCTCGTTATGGAAATCCACCGCGTCCAGGTCCATCCAGGCGCTGGTGAGCTGCACCTGACTCTGCGGGTGAGTCAGCTGGAAATCCTCCAGCGCGCCCAGCAACCAGCGCATGGTCAGCGTCGATGGCGCCTTCAGCCGGAGCGCATTTTGCTGGCGATTGACCGCGATGCAGGCGTTTTCAATGGTGCGAAAGCCCACCTTGAGTTCCTGTGCCAGCAGCCGCCCCGTGTCGGTCAGCGCCAGTTTTGAGCCGCGCCGATCGAACAACGGGCAACCAAGATTCTTCTCGAGCGTCTTCACATGGCGACTGACCGCGCTCTGCGTAATACACAGGCACTCAGCCGCCTGGGTGAACGAGCCGAATCTTGCCGCCACCTCGAAAGCGCGCAGCGCGTACAGCGGAGGCATACGCAAGGTCATGCCGTCCCTCTCCGGCATGAGTAAAACTCATGGCCGCCGGGCCTTTTTTCCATTTTTCAACCCTCCGAACCCCACCAATACTGCGCCAGCAGCCGGGTCATCAGCGTGATGGCGTCGGTTCACAAGCGTGGCGTATGCCGTAAAAAATCGCAGGGAAGGATGACATGTTCGATCGCAACTTTGACCCACTTTTGTCTGCCGCCATCCGTAACGGGGGACTGAGCCAGGGGCAGATTGCGCAGATCCTCGATTTCAAGATGTTCGGCAACCCGCAGGGTTTTCTGCGGCTGGAAGGCATGGGAATAGGCGACATCCCGCCGACCCCGACGTCTCGCGCCGCGATGCGCAAGTCGGATGAACGCAGCGAACGGCTGCTGTTGCAAGCCACCGCCCTGCTGGGTGACCCGATCGGCTACGTACAGGAATCCGGTGGCGGCATCGTCAACAACCTTTTCCCGCAATCGACCCAATCACGTGCAGCCACATCGGACAGCTTCGATACCGAACTCGACCTGCATACCGAGAACGCCTTTCATGCGATCCAGCCGGACTACCTGCTGTTGCTCTGTCTGCGTCAGGATCCGGCAGCCCAGGCCATCACCTATATCGCCTCGATCGATCGCATTCTCGAACACCTGAGCTACGAGCAGCAGGCGTTCTTTCTCAACGAGCCTTATAACTTCCTCTCCGATTACGGCCCGACCGAGAAGAACCAGCGCATCGATATCAACAAGCATCAGACCGTGTTGTACGGTGACCCCGATTCGCCCTTCTTTCGCTTCGACCCGCAATTCATGGTGGCCTACAGCGACCGTGCGCAGCACGCACTCGAAGCGTTGCGCCGCATCGCCTGGGAGGTCGCCGAGCCGGTACGACTGGCCTGCGGCGAGCTGCTGATCATCAACAACCGACGCACTGCGCATGCGCGCAGCCCCTTCACTGCCCGCCTCGATGGCAGCGACCGCTGGATGCAGCGCACCTTCGCCAGCTGCAACCTGCCCTTCTATACCGAAAAACTCGGGCGGCAATCGCGCATCTTCGAACTGGTATCCGAACTATGAACGCCACTTATCTTGCCTTTGCCGCCGCGGTCACTTTGCTGATCGCCTCCCCCGGACCGGTGGTCGCGCTGGTCATCGCCGATGCACGGCGTGCCTGGCCGGCGTGGACCATTCTCGGCGGCGTGCTCTCCGCCCAGTTGCTGTTGATCGCGGCACTGGTGCTGATCTACCTGGCGCTCGATCTGAAGCCGGTCATTCTCGAATGGGGCCAAGTGCTTGGTGGCCTTTACCTGATCTGGCTCGGCGCGGATGGCCTATGCGGCGGTGACGACGAAAAACCGAAGCTGGCGCGGCCACAGGCGCACTACTTCTGGCGTGCGATGGCGGTCGGCTTGTCGAACCCCAAGGACATCCTGTTCTTTCTCGCATTTCTGCCCGGGTTCATTCTTCCCGCGCAGCCCTTCGCGCCACAGGCGGCCGCGTTGATCGCCATCTGGGCGCTGGTCGATGTGTCCATTCTGGTCGCCTACAGCCTGGTATCGCGGCGCCTGTCCAGCCACGAAAGGCTGCAACGGGCACTCGACCTGCTACCGAGCTTCTTCCTGCTCGGCCTCGGGCTGGTGTCATGCGCAATGGGTATCAACAGCTTGGTGAGTTGAATCGCCAGCTTGTCCAATATCAAAACTTTTTGATATTGCCATTGCTGGACGAAAAACGACCGACTAGACTGCGCGGCTTATGAGCCTGCGCATCCCCCGGATTTCCTTCGACGACAGCGATCAGCTCGCCGCCCTGTGCAAGGCCGGTGGCGATTCGCTGCGGCTGAACGTGTTGCGGGCGTTGGCCAACGATTCGTTCGGCGTGCTCGAGCTGGCACAGATCTTCGCCACCGGCCAGTCCGGCATCAGTCATCACCTCAAGGTGCTGAGCCAGGCCGGCCTGCTGGCGACGCGACGTGAAGGCAATGCCATCTTCTATCGCCGCAGCCTGCCCCAGGGCGAATCCCTCGGCGGCAAGCTGCATGCCGCCCTGTTGGAAGAAGTCGATCAGCTGACCTTGCCAGCCGACGTGCAGGCCCGGATCAGCGCCGTGCATGCCCAGCGCAGCGCTGCCAGCGAGGATTTTTTCGCGCGTATGGCCGGCAGTTTCCAGGCGCGCCAGGACCTGATCGCCGGACTGCCGCAATACCGCGAGAGTGTGGTGGCGCTGCTCGATGCGCTGAACTTCGCGCCGACTGCGACAGCACTGGAAGTCGGGCCGGGCGATGGCAGCTTTCTACCGGAGCTGGCCGCTCGCTTCGCGCGGGTGATCGCGGTCGACAACAGCCCGGCAATGCTGGAACTGGCACGTGCTCGCTGCGAACAGGATGCGCTGGATAACGTCGAGCTGAAACTTGCCGACGCTTTGCAGGACGAATGCCCATCGGCCGATTGCGTCGTGTTGAACATGGTTCTGCATCACCTGGCCGCGCCGGGTGATGCGCTCAAGCAACTGGCGCGACTGGTGAACCCGGGCGGCAGCATGCTGCTCACCGAGTTGTGCAGCCACAACCAGAGTTGGGCCAGGAAGGCCTGCGGCGATCTATGGTTGGGCTTCGAACAGGACGATCTGGCCCGTTGGGCCGATGCCGCGGGGCTCACGCCCGGCGAGAGCCTCTACATTGGCTTGAAGAACGGTTTTCAGATCCAGGCCCGGTACTTTTTCCGGCCCGCCACTGACAGCCGACTCACCCACCGGTAATTAGGAACCGATAGATGAGCGAATATTCGATTTTCACCTCCGAGTCCGTGTCCGAAGGGCACCCGGACAAGATCGCCGACCAGATCTCCGACGCGGTGCTGGACGCCATCATCGCCGAAGACAAGCACGCCCGCGTGGCCTGCGAGACCCTGGTCAAGACCGGTGTGGCGATTGTCGCCGGCGAAGTCACCACCAGCGCCTGGGTCGACCTGGAGCAACTGGTGCGCGACGTCATCATCGACATCGGCTACAACAGCTCGGAAGTCGGCTTCGATGGAGCGACCTGCGGCATTGTCAACATTATCGGCAAGCAGTCGGTGGACATCGCCCAGGGCGTCGATCGCAGCAAGCCTGAAGATCAGGGTGCCGGCGACCAGGGCTTGATGTTCGGCTACGCCAGCAACGAAACCGACGTGCTGATGCCCGCGCCGATCCGCTTCTCCCATGCACTGGTCGAGCGCCAGGCCGAAGCGCGCAAGAACGGCCTGCTGCCGTGGCTGCGCCCGGATGCCAAGAGCCAGGTCACCTGCCGTTACGAAGGCGGCAAGGTGGTCGGCATCGACGCCATCGTGCTCTCCACCCAGCACAACCCGGAGGTCAAGCATTCCGACCTCAAGGAAGCGGTGATGGAGCTGATCGTCAAGCATGTGATTCCGGCCGAATTGCTGCACAAGGACACCCAGTTCCACATCAATCCGACCGGCCAGTTCATCATTGGCGGCCCGGTGGGCGACTGCGGCCTGACCGGACGCAAGATCATCGTCGACACCTACGGCGGCATGGCCCGTCACGGCGGCGGTGCCTTCTCCGGCAAGGACCCGTCCAAGGTCGACCGTTCGGCCGCCTATGCCGGGCGCTACGTGGCGAAGAACATCGTCGCCGCCGGTCTGGCCGAGCGCTGCGAGATCCAGGTGTCCTACGCCATTGGCGTGGCCCAGCCGACTTCGATCTCGATCAACACCTTCGGCACCGGCAAGCTGAGCGACGAGCGGATCGTCGCCCTGGTGCGCGAGCATTTCGATCTGCGTCCCTACGCGATCACCACCATGCTCGACCTGCTGCACCCGATGTACAAAGCCACCGCGGCCTACGGCCACTTCGGTCGCGATCCCTATGAAATGACGGTCGGTGGCGACACCTTCACCGCCTTCACCTGGGAAAAGACCGACAAGGCCGACGCCCTGCGCGCGGCTGCCGGGCTGTAAAAGCAGCGGCAAGCCTCAAGCTGCAAGAAAAGCCCCGCCGGCCCTGAGCTGTGCGGGGCTTTTTCTTTTTTTGCTGCGCAAGTTCTGGCACAGCCGGGACACGGGCTGCGAACCAGCCCATAAAAAGCGGAGCGTCGTTTGCGCTCGCGATCGTTCTTGGGCAAGGTGCCGGCTGCATACCGATAAGGAGATTGGTCATGTCCGGCAAACCCGCCGCCCGCCTAGGCGACCCCACCGCCTGCCCGAAGACCCGGGCACGGTAATAACCCCATCGCCACCGGCTCACCCGACGTACTCTTCGATAGCTTCCCCGCCGCCCGCCTGGGCGATGCCACCGGCTGTGGAAGCGCGCTGTCGGGCAATCTCATCCCCAATGTGCTGATCAACGGTAAATCGGCCGCCACGTTGGGCAGCGTTGGCGCTCATGGCGACGTGATCGTGGGCGGCTCCGGCACCGTCATTATCGGCAACTCCCCGGTCTCGGCATCTTTTACGCCGCCTGCACCCATGAATCTTCAGCCAGCGGCGCAAGCCCAGGCCTTCGGTACGACTACATCGCTGCGCTCACCGCATCCGCCGCAACCGACTCCCAGCCAGGCCCGAACGTCGCAAGCGGACCCTGGCCACGATGCGCCGCACGGCCTGGAAGAAGAGGAGGAAGAGGAAGAGCTCGACAGCCGCCAGACCGTCACCCTGCGCATCGGCGTGTTCGCACCGGCAACAACGCCAGCAATAGCGCTATTGGCGCGCAGTGCCGAGCCTCGGAAATCGGCTTCGGCGAAGAAGAAGCGTTGGCGATCGTGCAGCGCTGCGAAGCTCACCACCTCGATCCGGATAGCAGTTATGGGAACGATGTAAGCAATATTTGGCGCTTGTATGAGCTTTATCGTGACGAACCGATACCCAAGGATGCCGAGACACCCAGCATCCTTCGCGTCTACGTCACCGGAGCCGGCACGACAACCGGCAAGAAAGACACACTGTTTCCCGGGCAAGCACTTGGGCGAGGCGACACTGGCGTATTGGCCAAGGTCGATGAAGGTTTCTCGCTCATCACTCAGGCATTGGATACCTTTCAGCAAGCGAACCCGGGCTCATCGCTCGGGACCCTGGAGCTGGACGTATTCGGCTTCAGCCGTGGCGCGGCTGCGGCCCGACACTTTGCCAATCAAGTACTGCAACGTGCAAACGGGCCGTTGGGCGCATTACATCGCCAAAGAAAATTCTCGCCTGGACCAGATTTCGATTGGGACCGCGACGTCGTCATCAACTTCATCGGCCTGTTCGATACCGTCGCGGCCATCGGCGGCTGGGATGACTGGGCCGATCCCAGCGACGCCATAAACGGCGGTATCGACCTTTACTTGGCGCCCGACGCGGCTCGTCAGGTGGTGCATCTGGTGGCTCGTGACGAATACCGCCGCAACTTCTCCCTCAATCGGGTCTCTCCGCCACACCGTGAAATCGTACTGCCCGGTGCCCATTCAGACCTAGGCGGTGGTTACCTGACCGAGTCAGTGGAACGACTCTACCTCGTTCGCCCCCGACGCAACTGGGTCAGCCGTGAGACCGATCCGCTGCGCACGTTGGCCTATCAACAGGCGCAGCAAGACACCGCTCTCGCTCACCAAGCCGACCTGCTCGATCCACAGGACCGCACCGCCCGCCTGGAAACCGATATCTGGGAGCATCACCCACCATTCAGCGGCGGGCGTGACGACCAGATGAAGTACGTAATGGCGGCGCCTTATCTGGAGCGCACGGTATATGGGCATCTGTCTCGGGTGTATCTGCGAGTAATGCACGCACTGGCTACGGAAGCCGGTGCCCACTTGGATTTCATCGATGAGCACGACCTTGACCTTTCGTTGCCCTCCGAACTCATACCTATCAAAGAAAAACTACTGTCGTGGGCCATGAGCGGCAGTGGCTCGTTAAATGAGGACGAAGAACGCCTGCTGCGGCAGCGCTACGTCCATTTGTCGTCCAATTGGAATGCAGCGATCGGACAGGGTAATAGCAAATGGAATATAGCTTTCATCAATGCGCCAGCCGACAGTGGGCGTGTGCACCACGGCGATGCACCAGGAGTGCGGCGATGAGATCGGTACTGCTTGGCATGGTGGCTTTGCTGCTCTCCGGTTGCGCCAACCCCGACCAGTACGCCGGCGACCTGCCCTATCCTTATTGGCGCCTGGGCTTTCTTGCTCCGGACTATATGGAAGTCTGGGTGGAAACCGCCGATGTGGAAGATGTCCACGGCAACCGCTTTCATCGTATGGGTGGTGGGACGGCATCGATCGCCAAACCAGCAGATGTCAGCGGGAACGCCGCAGGCTGGCGTAGCAATTTAGGCTGGGGCGCAGGCCGCCACGTTAACGGAGCCGACCTGCCCAAGCGCATCTATGTACGCTGGCAGTCGCTCGCTGAGCCACAAACCTACCGGGTCACCCTGGAGATTCCTGAGCGTGCGCGGCAGTTGATGAGCGAGCGGCTCGATCCGCCCTGCCGCACCAGCGAATACCGCCACGCCCTGGCGTTGGGTCTGGCCCCTGACGGGGTAGTCAGAGGTTGGGTAATGAGTACGTGCGGCGGTCCCATCGAAGTCCTGCGGGCACAGGCGGAAATCGAGCCTAAGGGTCCCTACGGTGGCGCCTCAGAAGGAAAACACCGCCCTCTTTCGGAAACCTCCAAAGCCTATATTGAAAAACATGGCATCCCTTATGGCTCCTGGTAGCACGCACTCAGTGAAATGAAAAAAGCCCCGCCGAGCGATGCCGAACGGGGCTTCTATCCTGACTGCGTACGAATCAAGCGCCACCAACACCCCAGATGCCGCTCAGGCTCTGCAACAGCGAACCGCCTACGCCCTGGCTGCCCAGGTACTGCAGCAGAATCGGCGCGAACTGGCTAACCATTCCGGCATCCATGCCCAAGGCGGAGAACGCCTGATTGACGTCACCCAAGCTCTGCACGTTGTCCACCGCGGCGGCCGTCTGAGCATTGACGCTGGTATCGGATTTGCCTAGCAGGCCGGTCAGCGCACCCAGTTGGCTGAGCTGATCCAGCCCGCTGTCGCCGGTGAGCTTGTCGATCCCCGGTACGGATTTGGCCAGCTGGGCGTAATCAGTGCTGCCCAATTGCTGTTTTGCCAGTTGCAGCAATGCACCGCTACCGCCCAATGCCTGGGTGGGTGTGACGTTCAGTTCGTCGAGCTGACCGATCAAGCCGAGCGCCTGAGCCTGCGACGTATTCTGCGTGGCGCCGTTGCCGGTGATGCCCGAAACCGCCCGCGCAGCCTCACCAAGGTTGAAGGCGGTGGCCGAGCCAGCAGCCAGACAGAGAGCGACCAGTGCGACGAAAGAAGGAATGAATTTCATGTTTTGCCTCGAAATGAAGGGGCATCGCCAGGCTACCGCCGATGCGGGTCGGTAAGCATTAAGACTCAGTTCTTCAGCCGGTAACCTGTCCGGAATATCCACCACACGGCCAGCAGGCAGGCGACGAGAAAGCCACAGATCATCGCGAGGCTGATGCCGACGCCGATGTCCGAAACGCCATAGAAGCTCCAGCGGAACCCGCTGATCAAGTAGACCACCGGATTGAACAAGGTGATCTTTTGCCACAGCGGCGGCAGCATTTCGATCGAATAGAAGCTGCCGCCGAGGAAGGCCAGCGGCATAACGATCAGCGACGGCACGATCTGGAGCTTTTCCCAACCATCGGCCCAGATGCCGATGATGAAGCCGAACAGGCAGAAGGTCACGGCCGTAAGCACCAGAAATAGCGCCATCATCAGCGGATGCTGGATCTGATAATCGACGAACAGCCGCGCGGTGACCAGAATCACCAAGCCAAGGATGATCGACTTGGTCGCCGCCGCGCCGACATAGCCGATGACGATTTCCAGATAGGAAACCGGCGCCGATAGCACCTCATAGATGGTCCCGGAATAACGCGGCATATAGATACCGAACGAGGCGTTGGAAACGCTCTCGGTCAGCAGCGCCATCATGATCAGGCCCGGAATAATGAAGGCGCCATAAGGAATGCCGTGCATGGCCTCCATTCGCGAACCGATGGCCGAGCCGAACACCACGAAGTACAACGACGTAGAAATGACCGGCGTGGCGATGCTCTGTAGCAGCGTGCGCCAGGTGCGCGCCAGCTCGAACAGGTAAATGGCGCGGATTGCGTGAAAGTTCATGTGCGGCTGCCCTTTACCAGATTGACGAAGATTTCTTCCAGCGAGCTCTGGCTCGATTGCAGGTCCTTGAAATCGATCCCGTGTGCGGCGAGGCGCCTGAGCAAGTCGGCGATGCCGGTGTCCTCGTGCTGGGCATCGAAGGTGAAGACCAGTTGGTTGCCGCCATCGATCAACTCCAGCGGATAGCCGGCCAGCTCCGCCGGAATTTCCGCCAGCGGTCGCTGCAGATGCAGCGTCAGCTGCTTCTTGCCGAGCTTGTGCATCAGGACGTGCTTGTCCTCGACCAGAATGATCTCGCCCTGGCTGATCACACCGATGCGGTCGGCCATTTCCTCCGCCTCTTCGATGTAGTGCGTGGTAAGGATGATGGTCACGCCGCGCTCGCGCAGGCCGCGAACCATTTCCCACATGTCCCGGCGCAGCTCGACATCGACGCCTGCGGTGGGCTCGTCGAGAAACAGAATGCTCGGCTCGTGGGACAGCGCCTTGGCAATCATCACTCGGCGCTTCATGCCGCCGGACAGTTCGATGATGCGCGCGCTTTTCTTGTCCCACAGCGACAGGTCGCGCAGCAGCTTTTCCAGATAGGCATCATCCGGCGCCTTGCCGAACAAGCCGCGCGAGAAGCGCACCGTGGCCCAGACGCTCTCGAAGCCTTCGTTGAACAGCTCCTGCGGAACCAGGCCGATCTTCGAGCGGGCCTGGCGGTAATCGCCAATGATGTCGTAACCATCGACGAGCACCCGCCCGCTACCGGGATTGACGATGCCGCAAATGATGCTGATCAACGTGGTCTTGCCCGCTCCGTTGGGCCCGAGCAAGGCGAAGATCTCGCCCTTACGAATGTGCAGATCAATCTGCTTGAGCGCCGGATGCCCGGACGCGTAAGTCTTGCTCAGCTGTTCGATGGAAATCACGGGTTGCACGGGCTGAAACTCCGCAGGGGTTGGCCGGTAATTGTAAGCGCAACTGGTTAGCTCGCTCATTAATCAGCTGCGGTGACGGGCTGCGAGGTGATCGCCGGCACCGCCTCGTGACGGCGACCATGAGACCGGTGAACTGCATCGTCGACAG
Organism: Pseudomonas sp.; assembly: GCA_031988485.1. Taxonomy (GTDB): domain Bacteria; phylum Pseudomonadota; class Gammaproteobacteria; order Pseudomonadales; family Pseudomonadaceae; genus Stutzerimonas. The sequence continues at coordinate 33,156 of DALZYJ010000003.1, read as the reverse complement.
CAGTCTGCTAGCGAGCCGCGTCGTATTGCTCTGCAGCCCCGCCAGCGTTGGAGTGACTTGCGGCACGGTTTGATCGGCCAAGGCCTGGCTGCCGAAGACTTTCAGCAAAATTTGTTTAACATGCGTCAGCACTACCGCCGGGCACGGCACGACCACGACCTGAAGTGGCCAGCCATGCCGAGCGGTACCTTACCCCTACCGAGCAAGGATGCTCCGCCATGCCACGCCTGATCGCGTTAACCCTGCTGCTTTTGTCATCGGCCGTGCAGGCCAACTGCCCGAACTGGTCCGAAACACGCGCCACCCGCGAACTCGCCGCGCTGACCCAGCAACTGCGGCTATGGGACGATGCCTACCACGGGCGGGGCATCTCGCTGGTGGACGATGAACTCTACGACCAGTCCCGCAATCGGTTACGGACATGGCAAGCCTGCTTTCCCGGTATCGCAACGGACGCTGCGGATCCGCTGGCCAATAGCGTCGGCACGATCCAGCATCCCGTCGCTCAAACCGGACTGGCCAAACTGGCCGACACGTCCTCCGTGCAAGCCTGGATCGAAGCGCGCAATGATTTGTGGATTCAGCCGAAGGTCGATGGCGTCGCGGTCACACTGCACTACCGGAGCGGCCGCCTTGCTCAGGCCATCAGCCGCGGCGATGGCAGCCACGGCCAGGATTGGACCGAACGGGCGCGGCAACTGCCGGCGATACCGCAAAGTCTGGTGAGCGATGACGAGCTGATCCTGCAAGGCGAGCTTTACTGGCGACTCGATGCGCATATCCAGCGGCAGGCCGGCAGTGCCGGGGCACGCGGCAAAATTTCCGGCGCCATGGCTCGGCAGTCCATCGATAAGAACACGGCCGCGCAGATCGGGCTGTTCGTCTGGGACTGGCCGAACGGGCCGGCGCGGATGCAGACGCGTCTGGATGCATTGGCGGCCCTTGGCTTCGATGCGAGCGCAGCATTCACTCAGCCAATCAGCGACCTGCAACAGGCCGAGCATTGGCGTGACCGCTGGTATGGTCATCCGCTGCCTTTCGCCACCGATGGCGTCGTGCTGCGCCAGGGCTCGCGGCCGAACGGCACACGCTGGCAAGCCCAGCCGCCGTCCTGGGCGGCCGCCTGGAAATACCCGCTCCGCACCGCCCTGGCGCAGGTTCGGCGCGTGCAATTCACCATAGGCCGCAGCGGCCGAATCACGCCGATTCTGCATATCGAGGCGGTCCGGCTGGATGATCGGCACATCACCCGCGTCAGCCTCGGCTCCCTCGAACGTTGGCGCGCGGCGGACATCCAGCCTGGCGATCAAGTCGCGATCAAGCTCGCCGGCCTGACGATTCCACAGCTGGATTCAGTCGTCTGGCGTGCGCAACAGCGGCAGATGATCGAGGCGCCCGATCCCGCCAATTACCATTGGCGAAGCTGCTGGAGAGCCAGCCCCGAGTGCAATCAGCAATTCCTTGCCCGGCTCGCCTGGCTGAGCGGCAAAAACGGGCTGGCCCTGCCGCGTCTGGGTCCGGGCACCTGGCAAGCGCTGGTCGATGCGGGCGCGCTTAACGAACTGCTCGGCTGGCTTGAGCTCGACGAGGCCGATCTTCGCCAAGTCCCCGGCATCGGCAAAGCCAGCGCCGAGGCGCTGATGGCCAGTTATCGGCTGGCCCACGAACGCCCATTCGGCGCGTGGCTGCGAGCAATCGGGCTACCGCCGAGCGGTGATGCGTTCATCGAGACGGATTGGGAAACCCTCGCAGCCAGAAGCCCCGCGCAATGGCAGGCCGAGCCCGGGATCGGTGCCACCCGCGCGAACCAGTTGCATGCGTTTTTCAGGGAGCCGGAAGTGGTCAAGCTGCGCGAACAGCTACACAGCGCCGGGATAGCCGGCTTCTGACGGCACTTAGCCGGCTCGGCTCAGTCAGAAGATCAACAATAAGAAAAGGAGTACTCATGTTCCGGCAAAGCATTCTCTCGCTGTTACTCCTGGGCTTTTGCGCCGCGCAGATGGCCATTGCAGCTCCGCAATCCGAAGCCTGCCGTGACGCGCGCAAAATCCTCGGCGAGCAGATCCAGGATGCCCGCCTTAAAGGCGATGACGGTTATCGCCGAACGCTCGAAGAACGCGTGCAATTGCTTAACGAACGCTGCCGCGGCATGGTCCCGATCCAACCCAACCATGCCGAAGTGGAGCGGGCGACTCGACTGGCCAGCAAGCATGAAGCGCAGTTGCGCGAGGCGCTCGGAACCGGTGATGTGCAAATGATCGAACTGCACAAACGGCGCCTGGATCAGGCTCGGGAAGCACTCGAGGCGGCCAAGCGCTGAAGGCAAAACAGACGTGATCCAAGGCCCGTATCAATAAGCACGAAATTCCTGGTGGCAGGCCTCGCAACCATCCTCCACACGCTGAAAGGCCGGCGCGACGCTTTCGGGCGTCACCGGCGCTTGGGCCGTCGCGGCGACCAGCGCGGCGGTATGCGCCTCCAGTTCGCGGGCCAGCTGATTGAAGCGTTCCTGCTTGTGCCAGACGTCCTCGCGGGCATCGCTCTGCTCTTCCTTGACCTCCGGATAATGCTGCCAGGGTTGCCGCGACAGCTGGTCCAGCTTCGCAGCGCCATCGACAAAGCCCTGCGAATCGAACGCCAGACGCCCCCGCAACATGCCGCCAAGGTCTTCTTTGGTATCGAGCATCTGCTGATAGATGGCCTTGCGCTTGCCGAGCGGCGAGTCGGGATCGATGCGATCGCAGCCTGCCAATGCGAAAACGGCGACCAGCGACACACACAACGGGAACAGCTTCATTGGGCTCAACCACTCGATATACGACGGTCGGCAATTATCCCCGCAAGCGGCCAATTCACCAAACGCCCACTACTGCGACCATTCACCGCCTGCGCTTTCGCAGTCGATCTTGGCTTGCCCGCGATCAGTCGACTCGTAGTTGTACGTCACGATGCGCGCGCCTTCAGGTAGGGTCGTTGGCGCTGGCGAACCATCCGCCTGCGTACCGGTGGCGCGTTCGTTGGCCAGCGTCTCCGGCGTGATCGCGGCGGTGCATACGCCGAAATGGCCGGACGGACAGCTGTCGCGGATTTCACGCTGGGAATTCTTCACCGCCTCGGTGTCACGACAAACCCAGTCAATGGCTTCATCGTCCATCCCCTGAAACTCGAAGCATTTCTCGGTGACCACCGGCGGGGGCACGGCCCCGGACGTTTCGGCTGAGACGTAACAGGAATTGGCCGCCGCCGGCAGGCTCAGCGCAGCGATAAATGCAAGCAGAACAGAACGGAACAAGAAGTTCATCTTGGCAGCTCCTGAAGTCGTCGCACGGCGAGGCTCACCGAGCGTTAACGTTCGACCACCGGGGTTCCGGCTGAGTTCGCAAATGGGCGGCGGCACACGCCGGCGTGTGCTGTACCAGGCTTGGGATTGCTCGCGGCCGCAGCTATAATCGCCGGGTTTCCACACGGTCGACACGGTTCGAACGTGCCCGCCACCCACCCGAGGGGCGCTGCAGCAGGCTGCTTCCAATTCGCAGAGCACCTGTCAGGCTCGGATGGGGCGTTTCTAGAACGCATCAACGGCGCCCATTCGCATCTATACGAATGGAGAACTCCTCGATGAGTGCTGTCATGACGCCTGCCGGTTTCAATGATTACAAGGTCGCCGACATTTCCCTGGCCGCCTGGGGCCGCCGCGAGATCATCATCGCCGAATCGGAAATGCCCGCGCTGATGGGCCTGCGCCGCAAGTATGCCGACGAACAGCCGCTCAAAGGCGCGAAAATCCTTGGCTGCATCCACATGACCATCCAGACCGCCGTACTGATCGAGACGCTAACCGCGCTCGGCGCCGAAGTACGCTGGTCCAGCTGCAATATCTTCTCTACCCAGGACCAGGCCGCCGCAGCCATCGCTGCAGCCGGCATTCCGGTGTTCGCCTGGAAGGGCGAAACCGAAGAAGAATACGAATGGTGCATCGAGCAGACCATCCTCAAGGACGGCCAGCCGTGGGACGCCAACATGATCCTCGACGACGGCGGCGACCTGACCCAGATCCTGCACGACAAGTTTCCCCAGGCGCTCGAGCGCGTCCACGGCGTGACCGAGGAAACCACCACCGGCGTGCATCGCCTGCAAGACATGCTGAAGAAAGGCACCTTGAAGATCCCTGCGATCAACGTCAACGACTCGGTCACCAAGAGCAAGAACGACAACAAGTACGGCTGCCGTCACAGCCTCAACGACGCCATCAAGCGCGCCACCGACCATCTGCTGTCGGGCAAGCAGGCGCTGGTCATCGGCTACGGTGACGTGGGCAAGGGTTCGGCGCAGTCGCTGCGCCAGGAAGGCATGATCGTCAAGGTTTCGGAAGTCGATCCGATCTGCGCCATGCAGGCCTGCATGGACGGCTTCGAGCTGGTCTCCCCGTACAAGGACGGCCTCAATGATGGTACCGACGCCAGCATCGACGCCGCGCTGCTGGGCAAGATCGACCTGATCGTCACCACTACCGGCAACGCCAACGTCTGCGACGCGGGCATGCTCAAGGCGCTGAAGAAGCGCGCCGTGGTCTGCAACATCGGTCACTTCGACAACGAGATCGACACCGCCTTCATGCGCAAGAACTGGGCCTGGGAAGAGGTCAAGCCGCAGGTGCACAAGATCCACCGCACCGGCGCCGGCAGCTTCGATGCACAGAACGACGACTATCTGATCCTGCTCGCCGAAGGCCGCCTGGTGAACCTGGGCAACGCCACCGGCCACCCGAGCCGCATCATGGACGGCTCCTTCGCCAACCAGGTGCTGGCGCAGATCCACCTGTTCAACGAGAAGTTCGCCGACCTGCCGGTCGTGGAAAAGACTAAGAACGTCACCGTCATGGTCCTGCCGAAGAAGCTCGACGAAGAAGTCGCCGCCGAGATGGTTCGCGGCTTCGGCGGGGTGATCACCCAGCTGACACCGAAGCAGGCCGAATACATCGGCGTCGAAGTCGAAGGGCCGTTCAAGCCGGACTCCTACCGCTACTAAGAGCCGCTGGAGACTTGAGGTTGGAAAGCTGGACGAAAAAGCGGCACCGAGCGGCTTTTCGTCCAGCCTTCAGCCTCAAGCCTTCATCGATAAAAGGACGTCTCGGGCAGCCCTCGCCCGACAACCCTGGATTCGTCATGAGCAAACCCCAATCCCGCCCCTCCATCAGCTTCGAATTCTTCCCCACCAAGACCGAAGCCGGGCACGAAAAACTGTTGGCTACCGCACGCCGGCTGGCCGAATACAAGCCGGACTTTTTCTCCTGCACTTACGGTGCCGGTGGCTCGACCCGTGACCGCACCTTGAACACCGTGCTGCAACTAGACGGTGAAGTGAAAGTATCCACCGCGCCGCACTTGTCCTGCGTGGGCGACAGCAAGCAGGAACTGCGCGAGCTGCTGAACCTGTACAAGAATGCCGGCATCAAGCGCATCGTCGCGCTGCGCGGCGACCTGCCGTCCGGCATGGGCATGGCCAGCGGCGAGCTGCGCTACGCCAACGAACTGGTGGAATTCATTCGCGCCGAAACGGGCGATCACTTCCATATTGAAATCGCCGCGTACCCGGAGATGCATCCGCAGGCACGCAATTTCGAGGACGACCTGGCCAACTTCGTGCGCAAAGCCAAGGCCGGTGCCGACAGCGCCATCACCCAGTACTTCTTCAACGCCGACTGCTACTTCTACTTCGTCGAGCGGGTACGCAAGCTGGGCGTGGAAACGCCAATCGTGCCGGGCATCATGCCGATTACCAACTACAGCAAGCTGGCGCGCTTTTCCGACGCCTGCGGCGCGGAGATTCCGCGCTGGGTGCGCAAGCAACTGGAGTCCTATGGTGACGACATGACCAGCATCCAGGCCTTCGGCGAACAGGTCATCAGCGAGATGTGCCAGAAACTGCTCGCCGGCGGCGCGCCGGGCCTGCATTTCTACACCCTGAACCAGGCTGAGCCGAGCCTGGCGATCTGGGACAATCTCGCGCTGTCCCGCTGATCGAACGGCTCCCTGAAAAAAGGGAGCCAGTCGGCAGAACCCTGAAACTGCAACACTGTCGAACCAGCGTGGAGTGAAAAAGCTCTGTTATACTCCGCGCTTCCGCCAGGCTTACGTCCGGATGTCAGCATTTCATGATGCGGCAGGACCGGACGGGATCGCACGCCAGTCGCGATTCAGGCCAGGCATGACCATCCCGGGGCATCGCCCTTTACAAGACAGGATCACTCATGTCCTTTGCTTCCCTCGGTCTCTCCGAGGCTTTAGCCGGTGCCGTCGAGGCCGCTGGCTATACCCAGCCTACACCAGTGCAACAGCGGGCCATTCCCGCCGTGTTGCAAGGACGCGACCTGATGGTCGCCGCACAGACAGGCACCGGCAAGACCGGTGGTTTTGCGCTCCCCGTACTGGAAATTCTCTTTCCGGGCGGCCACCCCGACCGCGAACACCGCCACGGTCCGCGCCAGCCACGCGTTCTGGTACTGACACCGACCCGCGAGCTCGCCGCGCAGGTGCACGACAGCTTCAAGGTCTATGCCCGCGACCTGCCATTCAAGAGCGCCTGCATTTTTGGTGGCGTCGGGATGAATCCACAGGTCCAGGCCATTGCCAAGGGCCTCGATGTACTCGTGGCTTGCCCGGGCCGCCTGCTCGATCTGGCCAACCAGAAGGCCGTTGATCTCGGCCACGTGGAAATTCTGGTGCTCGATGAAGCCGACCGCATGCTCGACATGGGCTTCATCCACGACGTCAAGAAGGTCCTTGCGAAGCTACCGACCAAGCGGCAAAACCTGCTGTTTTCGGCGACCTTCTCCAAAGACATCACCGACCTGGCCGGCAAGCTGCTGCACGAGCCGGAGCGCATCGAAGTAACGCCGCCGAACACTACGGTCGAGCGCATCGAGCAACGCGTCTATCGTCTGCCTGCCACCCACAAGCGCGCCTTGCTTGCCCACTTGATCACCCAGGGTGCCTGGGAGCAGGTACTGGTGTTCACGCGCACCAAGCATGGCGCCAACCGCTTGGCCGAGTATCTGGAAAAGCACGGCCTGCCGGCTGCGGCGATCCACGGCAACAAGAGCCAGAACGCCCGCACCAAGGCGCTGGCCGACTTCAAAGCCAACCAGGTACGCATCCTGGTGGCGACCGATATTGCCGCCCGCGGCCTGGACATCGACCAGCTGCCACACGTAGTCAACTTCGAGCTGCCTAACGTCGAGGAAGATTACGTGCACCGCATCGGCCGTACCGGCCGTGCTGGCCGTAGCGGCGAGGCGATCTCGCTGGTCTCTCCGGACGAGGAGAAGCTGCTCAAGGGCATCGAGCGCATGACCAAGCAGAAGATCGCTGATGGCGACCTGATGGGCTTCGACGCCAGCACCATCGAGGCGGAGAAGCCCGAAGTGCGCGAAGCACGTCAGCCGCGACCGGCTCGCAACAGCGAGCGCAAGCCGCGCGCAGCCAAAGCGGCGGTAACGAGCGCCGAGCCGAAAGAGCGTGAGCGCAACCGCAGCCGAAATAAACCGCGCAATGCCAAGCCGAGCCCGACGACAGAAGGTGCCGCTGCAGCACCGGTCAGCCGTCCGCCGCGCCTGCCTAATGATCGTGATCCAGAAGTGTTTCTCGATGACGATGTGGACAACTTCGGCAATCGCGTCGACTACGTCAGCCCTTATCAGAACAAGCAAGGCCGTGGCCGCCGCCCGGGCGCTCCGGCGCAACCAGGCACCAGCCAACCACGCGCTGCGACAGGCTCGCGTAGCGGTAGCGGTGCGGCTCCGTCAGGCGGCGCTGGGCAGGGCAAAGGTAAACGGCGGCAGGGTCAGCCTCGTGACGGCCAACCGCGACGCAAGAATGAAGGACGTCGGGTCGATAACGATGCTCGCGCCCAGGACGTCGCGGTCAAGCCGAAGGAAAAGCAGCCCGTGATCATCCACAAGGAGTCGAAACTCGATCGCTTGCCAAGTGCGGAACAACTGGATCAGCTTCCAACGAAGCCGCGTGGCGAGAAACCGGCATTGCTGACTCGCAATCGCTGAGTCGAGACGCCAAACAAGAACGCCGCCCTTCGGGGCGGCGTTCTTGTTTGTGCGCAGTGAGCAGCAGGTGCAGATGCCTGCGAGACGATCAGCTTTCGCCAGGAATCGGCTCGGCTTGCATGTCCCAGCCACCACCCAAGGCCTTGAACAGATTGACCTCGCTGATCATCTGCGCCAGACGGTCAGCAATGTACTGCTGCTGTACATCGAACAGCTGACGCTGGGCGTCGAGCAAGGTCAGGTAGCTGTCCACACCGGTCCGATAGCGCCGCTCGGCCAGGCGGAAATAATCTTCGCTGGCGTCCAGCAAGTCACGCTGGGCCTGGACTTGGCGGTCATAGGTGGATTGCGCAGCCAGACCATCGGAGACCTCGCGAAATGCCGTCTGGATGGCCGTCTCGTACTGCGCAACCTGGATGTTGCGGCTGATTTCAGCGTAATCGAGATTAGCGCGCAGCTGCCCAGCATTGAAGATCGGCACGCTGATACTCGGCGAGAACGTCCAATAGCTCGATCCGCCATCGAAGAGGCCGGACAGCTCGCTGCTCGCCGTGCCCGCCGCGCCGGTCAGGCTGATACGCGGAAAAAACGCCGCTCGAGCCGCACCGATGTTCGCATTCGCCGCCCTGAGCTGGCGCTCGGCCTGAATGATATCGGGACGATTGTGGAGCAGGTCGGAAGGCAGACCGATTGGCAGCGCCGCCAGTTGCTCGCGCTCCAGATCGCCGGGAGCCGGAAGGTTCGCTGGGATGTTCTGCCCGAGGAGCAGCGTCAGCGCGTTACGGTCCTGGGCGACCTGTCGGGTGTACTGCTCGATGCGCACCCGCGCCGTATCCACCGCACTGCGCGCCTGGCTGAGTTCGAGCGCAGACGCGACGCCCACATCGAAGCTGTGCTGCGTCAGGCCGAAGCTTTCTTCATAGGTCTTCAGCGTGTCGCGGCTGACCTGAAGCAGCGCCTGATCGGCCTGCAGGGTCAACCAGGCATTGGCAACGCTGGCGATCAGGCTGATCTGCGTGCTGCGTTGCGCCGCCTCGGTCGCGAAATACTCTTGCAGCGCCTGCTCACGCAGGCTGTCGAGGCGACCGAACAGGTCCAGCTCCCAGGAGACGCCGAACGTAGCGCTGTACTGACTGCTGATACCGCTCTGCCCGGTCGGACTGAGATCGCCAGGAGTGCGAGTGCGATTGCCGGTACCGTCGGCACTGATCAATGGCAGCAGATCGGCGCGCTGGACGCGATATAGCGCGCGGTAGGCATCAACATTAAGCGCGGCGACACGCAGATCGCGGTTGTTTTCCAGCGCTACGCCGACCAGCTGGCGCAGCGCGGGATCGCGGAAAAACGCTTCCCAGCCCAGATTCATCTGCTCTTGAGCCGCAGCGGATGCTCCGTCGTAAGCCTCGCCTTCCGGCCAGCTAGCCGCTATAGGCGCATCCGGGCGCTGGTATTCGGGAATCAGCGAGCAACCACTCAGTGCCGCCAGTAGCGCCATCGCCATTACTGACTTGTTCATTGCGCATCTCCCTTCGGTTCTTCAATGGCGGTTTTCTTACGCTCGCCCAAGGAAGACACCAGAACATAGAACAGCGGCACCCAGAAAATGACCAGCAACGTTGCCGTCACCATACCGCCGATGACACCCGTACCGATGGCATGCGAACTGCCTGCGCCCGCACCACTCGCCAGCGCCAGCGGTACCACGCCGAGGGTGAAGGCTAATGAGGTCATGATGATCGGGCGCAAGCGCATGCGGCACGCCTGGACCGCCGCATCGAAGCGGCTCATGCCCTGTTCGTGCAGATCCTTGGCGAACTCGACGATCAGGATCGCGTTCTTCGCGGTCAGACCGATGGTCGTCAGCAGACCGACCTGGAAGAACACGTCATTGGACAAGCCTCGACCCATGGTCGCCAGCAGCGCACCGATGACACCCAGCGGCACGACCAGCATCACCGCGAACGGAATCGACCAGCTTTCATAGAGCGCCGCGAGACAAAGGAACACCACCAGCAAGGACAATGCATAGAGCGCTGGCGCCTGGTCACCGGAGAGGCGTTCCTCATAGGACAGCCCGGTCCAGGACACACCGACACCCGGCGGCAGCTGTTGCGCAAGACGCTCGACCTCGGCCATCGCATCACCGGTACTGTAGCCTGGGGCCGCCTCACCGAGAACCTCCATCGACGAAACGCCGTTGTAACGCGACAGCTTGGGCGAGCCATACACCCATTTGCCGCTGCCGAACGCGCTGAACGGCACCATATCGCCCTGATCGTTGCGCACGAACCACTTGGCGAAGTCCTCTGGCCCCATGCGTGACGGCGCCGCGCCCTGCATGTAGACCTTCTTCACCCGACCGCGATCGATGAAGTCGTTGACGTAGCTCGACCCCCAGCCAATCGACAATGCGCTGTTGATCTGGTCCAGCGAGACGCCCAGGGCCCGGGCCTTCTCGTCATCGATCAACAACTGGTACTGCGGCTCGTCATTCAGGCCGTTCGGGCGTACGCCCTGCAATACGGAGCTCTGCGCAGCCATCCCCAGGAACTGGTTGCGCGCAGCCATCAGAGCGTCATGACCGAGGCCGGCACGGTCCTGCAAGTAGAAGTTGAAGCCGGTGGCGTTGCCGAGCTCCATGACCGCAGGCGGTGCGAACGCGAATACCTGGGCATCGCGAAAAACGGCGAAATGCTGCTGGGCGCGCTGCGCCAGCGCGAAGACGCTGTCTTCGGCATCCGGACGCTCGTCCCACGGCTTGAGCCCGACGAACGCCAGCGCCGAATTCTGACCACGGCCGGCGAAGTTGAAGCCGGTGACGGTAAACACCGAATTGACCACATCACTTTCTTCGGTCAACAGATACTCGCGCATCGCATCCACGGTCTGCTGAGTACGCTCGGCCGTCGATCCCACCGGCGTCTGAATCTGCGTAAACAATACACCCTGATCCTCATCCGGCAGGAACGCGCTGGGCAGACGGCTGAACAGCACTGCCAGCGCCGCAACGATGATCAAGTAGACGATGATGAAGGGAATCTTGCGCTTCAACACCGCCACGACACCCTTCTCGTAGCGATTCACGCCGCGATCGAAGGTGCGATTGAACCAGCCGAAGAAACCGCGCTTTTCTTGATGATGACCCTTCTCGATCGGCTTGAGCATGGTTGCGCAAAGCGCTGGAGTGAAAATCAATGCAACCAGTACCGACAAGGTCATCGCCGAGGCGATGGTGATTGAGAACTGCCGATAAATGACCCCGGTAGAGCCACCAAAGAAGGCCATCGGCAGGAATACGGCTGAAAGCACCAGGCCGATGCCAACCAGCGCGCCCTGGATCTGACCCATAGACTTACGTGTCGCTTCCAGCGGCGAGAGCCCTTCTTCGGCCATGACCCGTTCGACGTTTTCGACCACGACGATGGCATCGTCCACCAACAGGCCGATCGCCAGGACCATCGCGAACATTGTCAGGGTGTTGACGCTGAAGCCGAACACCGACAGCAGGCCGAAGGTACCCAGCAATACCACCGGCACCGCCAGTGTCGGTATCAGCGTCGCACGGAAATTCTGCAGAAACAGATACATCACCAGGAACACCAGCACGATGGCTTCGAACAGGGTGTGCACCACGTTGGTGATGGATGTCGACACCACAGGGGAGGTGTCGTACGGGTAGACGATCTCCATTCCAGCCGGGAAGAACGGCTGCAGATCGCTGATGGTCTGGCGCACCGCCTTGGCAGTATCCAGCGCGTTGGCGCCGGTGGCCAGCTTGATACCGATACCGGCGGCCGGTTTGCCGTTGTATAGCGCGGTGATTGCCGCCCGCTCAGCGCCCAGCTCGACCCTGGCAACATCCTTCAGGCGCACCTGGGACCCATCGCCGTTGACCTTCAACAGGATTTCGCGGAATTGCTCGGGCGTCTGCAGGCGCGTCTTGCCGATGATGGTGGCGCTCAGCTGCTGCCCCGGAACCGCCGGCAGCCCGCCAAATTGCCCGGCGGAGACCTGCACGTTCTGGGTGCGGATCGCGTTGGCCACGTCGGTCGGGGTGAGTTGGAAATTGTTCAGCTTGGCCGGTTCCAGCCAGATGCGCATGGCGTACTGCGAGCCGAACACCTGGAAGTCGCCCACACCGCTGGTACGCGATAACGGGTCCTGAATGTTGGACACGATATAGTCGGCCAGATCGCTCTGGTTCATGCTGCCGTCCGCCGAGACGACGCCAACCACCATCAGGAAGTTTCGGACGGCCTTGGTGACGCGAATTCCCTGTTGCTGCACTTCCTGCGGCAAAAGGGGTGTGGCGAGCTGCAGTTTGTTCTGCACCTGAACCTGGGCGATGTCAGGATCGGTGCCCTGGTTAAAGGTAATGGTGATCGACATGCTGCCGTCGGAGTTACTTTCCGAGGAGATGTAACGCAGGCCGTCGATACCGTTCATCTGCTGCTCGATGACCTGCACCACGGTGTCTTGCACCGTCTGTGCCGAGGCGCCGGGATAGCTAACGGAAATTCCGACCGCAGGTGGTGCGATGCTGGGGTACTGGTTGACCGGCAAACCAAGAATGGCGAGCCCCCCGGCGAGCATTGTCACCAAGGCGATTACCCAGGCGAAAATGGGCCGATCGATAAAGAATCTGGACATTAGGTGATAATCCTTGGCTCAGCCTTACTGGGCTTGTGGCTGGGCGGGCACAACGTTGGAAGCCGGCACGACCTTGACTTCGTTCCCGGGCTGGACGAACTGCAGTCCCTCGGTGATCAGCCGATCCCCGGCATTCAATCCTTCGTTGATCAGCCAACGATTACCCACGGCACGAGAAGCTACGACCTGGCGAAGCTCGACCTTGTCATCGGCATTGACGACCAAAGCGGTGGCATTGCCAGTAGGCGTACGGGTAACGCCCTGCTGCGGTACGAGAATGGCCTCGCTTTTCACCCCGGCGACCAGTTGCGCATGCACGAACATGCCGGGCAGCAGCACCTTGTCGGGATTGGGGAACACGGCACGAAGCACTACCGAACCGGTGCTGGCATCCACCGAAACTTCCGAGAATTCCAGCTTGCCCTCATGGCTGTACTCGGTGCCGTCCTCAAGCGTCAGGGTCACCTTGGCGGCGTTCTCACCGGCCTTTTCCAATCGGCCTTCAGCCAGATCGCGACGCAGGTTGAGCAGCTCCCGGGCCGGCTGGGTCACATCGACGTAGATCGGATCCAGCTGCTGGATGATCGCCAGTTCCTGAGCCTGACCATTGTTCACCAGTGCACCTTCGGTAACAGCCGAGCGGCCGATGCGACCCGAAATCGGCGCGAGCACCTTCGTATAGCGCAAGTTGATGCGAGCCTGCTCCAGATTGGCTTCGGCTTGCAGGGTGGTCGCCCGCGCCTCATCGTAAGCCTGCTTGCTCACCGCTTGCTCTTTAACCAGCAGCGCATAGCGATCGGACAGTGACTTGGCCGAAGCCTGGCTGGCCTGGGCGCTCTTGTACTCAGCCTGATAAAGGGCGTCATCGATCTGATAGAGCTGCTGCCCCGCCTTGACGTCACGACCCTCGGTGAACAAACGCTTCTGGATGATGCCATTTACCTGAGGTCGCACTTCAGCGATGCGATAGGGTTGCGCCCGGCCGGGAAGCTCTGTGGTCAGCGCAAAAGACTCCGCCTCAAGTGTCACCACACCGACTTGAGGCGCTTCCTGCGCAGCGGGGGCCGCCGCCTGTTCGTCCTGACAGCCTCCGAGCAGTGCTGCCGCAGCGAAAAGAGAGATCAGTGCAGCGCTGGCCGACTTGATGGACATTGAAGAACCTCGTTGAACGGGCAGACCAGAGACGCGGGGGCCCTGGGCCAGATGATGATGGCAGAATGCGGCGAATATACTTACATTCACCATTGTCTGTAAACAACCGATAGGGCTTTAACACCGGCTGGATCGCAGCTCACAAGCAGCTAAATCAACTCATCGTCCGCGGTTTTCAGCCGTCCCGTACGCTTGACCAGAAAGCAAAACGCCGGCTTGCGCCGGCGTGGTTCACAGGGTGTTCTTTACTGACGAACACCTTCGACCGAGATGATCAGATCCACGGTCTGCGATGCCGGACCCAGGTCCATCTTGATGTCGAAATCTTTCAGTTTCAACGTCGTGGTGCCTTCGAAACCGGCGCGATAACCGCCCCATGGATCCTTGCCCTCGCCAATGAATGTCGCCGCGATCACGACCGGCTTGGTCACGCCATTAAGGGTCAGGTCGCCGGTGATGTCGGCCGTGCCTTCGCCAGTCGACTTCACCGAAGTGGACTCGAAAGTAGCGGTCGGATGTTTGGACACATTGAGGAAATCATCGCTGCGCAGGTGCTTGTCACGCTCGGCATGGTTCGAATCCACGCTGTCGGTTTGCAGAGTCACCTCGACCTTGCTGGCTTCCGGCTGCGCGGCATCGAAGCTGAAGCTGCCCTCGAAATCCTTGAATGTGCCCCACAGCCAGCTGTAGCCGAGGTGGCTGATCTTGAAATTGACGAAGGCATGCTGGCCTTGCTTATCGATCACATAATCGGCAGCCATCGCCTGTCCGGCGAAGAGCATCGACCCCAGGGCAAGGGCTGCAAATGATTTCTTGAGCATCGGAATTCTCCTTTGAATGAATTTAGTCATCGGCACGCCCGAACATCCGTTTCAGAGTCGGATCGCGGTCGATGAAGTGGTGCTTGAGTGCCGCCACGGCATGCAGACCGGAAAAGATCAGCAGGCCCCAGGCCAGATATTCATGAACCAGGCCGGCGATGTCCTCCTGCTTCGGAATCGAGGTAATCAGCGCTGGCACCTCGAACCAGTCGAATACCGCAATCGGTCGTCCATCGGCGGTGGAAATCAGATAACCGGAGATCATCACCGCGAACAAGCCGATATAGAGCACGCCATGCCCTAATTTCGTCGCAAGACGTGTCACGCGGCCATGGCTCTGCAACGGAGCGGGGCCGTTGCTGACGAATCGCCAAATGACCCGTACCGCCATTAAGGCAAACAGCAATATCCCGACGCTTTTATGAATGTCCGGCGCCGTGCGGTACCAACTGCTGTAATAGGTCAACCCGACCATCCAGTAACCCAACGCGAACAATCCAACCACGGCAAGCGCGACCAGCCAATGCATCACAATGCTGACCAGACCATAGTTGGTGGAAGAATTTCGCCACTGCATCGACGGGTCTCCAGAATTGAGGTGGGACAAGCCTAACGAGTAACCGATCGAAGTGGAGCGTATTTTTTCGTTGCAAAATATCGAACGGATCGATGTTTCCATCGGAGCCCTAAAGCCGACATCACTTCTGCTAGGCTGCGCCGTCTCACCCGCGCACGAGGAACGATGATGAGCCTGAACGACAGCTGGATGCAGCGCGACCTTGCCGTCCTCTGGCACCCCTGCACCCAGATGAAGGACCACGAACAGCTGCCCCTGATCCCGATCCGGCGCGGCGACGGCGTCTGGCTGGAGGACTTCGAAGGCAAGCGCTACCTCGACGCGGTCAGCTCCTGGTGGGTCAACGTGTTCGGCCACGCCAATCCGCGCATCAACCAGCGCATCAAGGATCAGCTCGACCAGTTGGAGCATGTGATGCTCGCCGGGTTCAGCCATCAGCCGGTAGTCGAGCTGTCCGAGCGACTGGTGGCGCTGACGCCGCCGGGACTGGAGCGGGTGTTCTACACCGACAACGGCTCGACCGGCATCGAGGTCGCGCTGAAGATGAGCTTCCACTACTGGCGCAACAGCGGTCAGCCGACCAAGCAGCGCTTCGTCACCCTGACCAACAGCTACCACGGCGAAACCGTCGCGGCGATGTCGGTGGGCGATGTCGCGCTCTTCACCGACACCTACAAACCGTTGCTGCTGGATACGTTCAAGGTGCCGAGTCCGGACTGCTATCTGCGCCCCGAAGGCATGAGCTGGGAAGAGCACTCGCGCAACATGTTCGCGCACATGGAACAGACCCTGGCCGAGCATCACCGGGAGATTGCCGCGGTCATCGTCGAACCGTTGATTCAGGGCGCCGGCGGCATGCGCATGTACCATCCAATCTATCTGAAGCTGCTGCGTGAAGCCTGTGATCGCTACGACGTGCATCTGATCCACGATGAAATCGCAGTCGGCTTCGGCCGCACCGGGACGATGTTCGCCTGCGAGCAAGCCGGCATCACACCCGACTTCCTCTGCCTGTCCAAAGCGCTCACCGGCGGCTACCTGCCAATGGCCGCCGTGCTGACCACGGATAAGCTTTATCAAGCGTTCTACGACGACTATTCGACCCTGCGCGCCTTCCTCCATTCGCACACCTATACCGGCAACCCACTGGCCTGCGCAGCGGCGCTGGCGACACTGGACATCTTCGAGCAGGACAACGTGATCGAGGCCAACAAGGCGCTGGCGACGCGGATGACAACGGCCACCGCACATCTCGCCGATCATCCACACGTGGCCGAAGTCAGACAGACCGGCATGGCCGTCGCTATCGAAATGGTCGCCGACAAGGCAAGCAAGACGCCCTATCCGTGGCAGGAACGGCGTGGTCTCAAGGTTTACCAACATGCTCTGCAGCGCGGCGCCCTGCTGCGCCCGCTGGGTAGCGTCGTCTACTTTCTGCCGCCCTACACCATCACCGAGGAGCAGATCGATTTTCTTGCCGAAGTCGCCAGCGAAGGCATCGACATCGCCACCCGCGCGGCGGTCAGCGTGGCGGTAACACCCGGTGCGCCGACGAACTTCCATGATCCGGGCTAGAGCCGAGAACAGCGCTGAAGGTTGAGGCTGGACGAAAAAGCCTGCGCCCTGCACCATGCCGCTCTTCGTCCAGCCTCAAGCCTTCAGCGACGCCTTTTCCTATGCGCCTTTCCCGTTTCTTCATCGACGCCCCGCTCTCCCTCGGCCAGCACGACCTGCCCGAGACCCAGGCCCATTACATCGGTCGCGTGCTGCGGCTAGCGGCCGGCGATGCCGTGCAGCTGTTCGATGGCAGTGGCCAGGAATACCGGGGCGAACTGGTCGAGGTGGGCAAGAAGCAGGTGCGGGTGGAGCTGCATGAGCAATACGTCGGCTTGCCCGAATCCGGCTTGCGGATCCATCTTGGTCAGGGTCTGTCGCGTGGCGAACGGATGGACTGGGCGATCCAGAAGGCTGTCGAACTGGGCGTAGCGGAAATCACCCCTGTTGTCAGCGAACGCTGCGAAGTGCGCCTGAAGGACGAGCGGGCCGACAAGCGCCTATCCCATTGGCGCCAGATCGCCATCAGCGCTTGCGAGCAATGCGGGCGTTCGGTCGTCCCCGTCATTCATCCGCCAATGCCACTTGCACAGTGGGTTGCCGTGGAGGCCGAGCTGAAGCTGGTCCTGCATCCAGTCGCCGAACCACTGTCTGGTCACCAACGCCCGAATTCGCTGGCCTATCTCATTGGCCCGGAAGGTGGCCTGACGGATGCAGAGGTGGAGCAGGCGAAAATCCAGGGCTTCCACGCGGCCCGTCTCGGCCCGCGCGTACTGCGCACCGAAACCGCGCCCGTGGTAGCCATTAGCGTGGCACAGCAGTTGTGGGGAGATTTTTGAGCGGCGCAACGTCACGTTTTCGTAGGTCGCATTAGCCGAAGGCGCAATCCAACGATCAGAAGGCGTGATCCGGATCCGCTAGATCAATCCCGCATCCGCCAGCCTCTGCTCAAGACCGACGAGGTCTGGAATACGTGCCTGAACGTCGCCGAGGTTCACCACATCCAGTTCCAGCGGCGCCGGCGCCATGTCCGAGCGTGCCAGGCTCGAGTCAACCTTGACCGAGCGAGGAATGCCCTGCACCAGCAGCGCGATGAATTTCACATGATCGCGCCCGCCCACCGCGTTGAGCACCGCCACCCGAGCCCGTGACCCTGTTTCGGGCTGACCGTCAGACGCCGCCTCGAATGACAGCAGCGGCAGCGTCAGATCCCGCCACGACACCTGCCCAAGAAACCAGGCGGGAGCGTCCTGCGCCGGTTGAGGCGCGCGATAAGGTATCAACTCGGCCAGGGCAACGTTGGGTAACAGCAGCGTGCGATCGGCCAGTGGCACCAAAAGGCCAGTGATGCTGGTGGACATGTCCTGAGCGGTAGCGGATTGACTCATAAGTTATCCAGTTGCAAAGCCGCAACAGGCTGACGGGCCTGCTGCGCAAAATGATTGACCAGCGCCTGAGCCAGTTCGCGTGGATCGCCGCTGAACGAGCTGTAGCCGCCTTCGCGAAGACTGTCCGGCATGCTGGAACAGACGCAGGAATCAGCACGCTGGGTCCAGATCCGTGCCCCCTGACGCAGTACATAAGCCGCTGCGGCGGTGCCGTCGCTGCCCATGCCGCTGAAAGAAATGATGCCGCAGCGACTGCCGAACTGCTTCGCCAGATTGAGCATCATCTGGTCGATGGACGGGCTGTAGGGCTCGGGCCAGCTACGCCCCTCGGCCCGCATGGCGCTATCCCTGTCGAAACCCATTTCTTCAGCGATGGGCGCTACCACGACTTCGCCGCAGCGAATCGAGTCACCCGGCCGGCTCTGGTTGACGTTCCATTGGCTGTGCCGTCCAACAACTTGCGTCAATGCCGACTCGAAGCTGGCCTCGATGTGCTGGGCATAGACGAAGCCGACCGGCAAGCCCGCCGGGAGCGCATCGAGAAAACTCTTCACCGCCTCGGGGCCGCCTAACGAAGCCGCCAACAACCAGACCTCACTGGCCGGCTGGCCCGCCACCGAATCGGCATTTGCCAGGTTTGCAGGCAGTTCCAGGGAAGCGGGACGCTCCGCATCCCCGCGCAGCCCTTCCAGGCGCGGGCCGACGACTCTAGACGGATCACCGACGAGCCGCTTCAGCTTGCCGAACAAACGCCGCTCCCAGCGCGGATAGTGCTCGGAATGACGCTCGGGCGCATGGCCCTCGCCGAACAGTACCGGGCAGCTATCCCGCTCGAGTAGCGCATTGACCAGTGGCGAATCTTCCGTTTGCGCCAGATCGACTAGCCACAAGTCGGCCTTCACCGCCAACAGGTCCGCATCCTCCAGACGTGCCGGATCGCTGTTGAGCACCACCTGGTAACCATTCGCACTCAACGCTTGCTGCAGCACATGACGCTGCAGCGAGGTGTCGGCGATCACGCCGATGCGTGCCGCAGTAGCGTCATTCATCGCGCGTGACCAACTGCTGGATAGTCTCGAGTAGCAGGGACTCCTGATACGGCTTGCCCAGATATTCGTTTACACCGATGCCCATTGCCCGATCCCTGTGCTTTTCGCCGGTTCGCGACGTGATCATGATGATCGGCAGATCCTTCAGCTGCTCATCATGGCGCACCAGGGTCGCCACCTCAAAACCGTCCATCCGCGGCATTTCGATATCCAGCAGCATGATGTCCGGCTTGCGCTCCTGTAGCTGAGTGATCGCGTCGACACCGTCCTTGGCGGTCATGACGTTCATGCCGTTACGCTCGAGCAAGCGGCTGGTGACCTTGCGCACGGTAACCGAGTCGTCGACGACCATGACCAGCGTCGGCCGATCGACTTCGGTCTCCAACGGCTCGTCATTGCCCACCAGCCGCAGCGGCTGTTGTTGCGTGAGCAGATGCGCATGCAAGACACGGATGGTCGCGAGCAGGTCGAGAATCACCACCACGCGACCGTCGCCCAGAATGGTCGCGCCGGAGATGCCCGGAACCGTGGCGAATTGCGGGCCCAGACTCTTCACCACGATCTCGCGGGAGCCGGCTAGGCTATCGACCTGTACCGCCACGCTGTGCTCGTTCGAGCGCACCAGGATCACTGGAAGAGGCAGGCTCTGCCCCACCAGCTTGGGCCGCTGTCCATTGTTCAAGAGCTCACCGAGATAGCGCAGCTCGTATGTCTGACCGGCGTATTCGAAGCGCGACGCGCCCGGCTGGTAGTAGGCCTCCAACTCGTAAGGCGATACACGCACGATACCTTCGATCGTGTTCAGCGGAATCGCGTAAAGGTCTTCGCCGGAATACACCATCAATGCCCGGTTGACCGATACGGTGAACGGCAGGCGAATCAGGAAGCGCGTACCGCTGCCGAGCGTCGACTCGATGCTCATTGAGCCGCCGAGCTGTTTGACCTCCGAGTGCACCACGTCCATGCCGACGCCGCGACCGGATATCTGCGTCACCTGTTCGGCAGTCGAGAATCCCGCCTCGAGGATGAACTGCAGGATTTCATGGTCAGACAAATCACTATCTGGAACCATCAGGCCGCGCTCCAGCGCCTTGCGCCGTACGGCCTCCAGATTGATACCCGCACCGTCGTCGCTTAGCGTGAGGACGATATCGCCGCCTTCGCGGGTCAGATCCAGGCGGATGTTGCCCTGCTCGGACTTGCCTGCCGCCACGCGCCGGGACGCCGTCTCGATACCGTGATCAACGGCGTTGCGCAGCATATGTTCCAGCGGCGCGACGATACGTTCGAGGACGCTGCGGTCCATCTCACCCGTTGCGTTGCCGACGTGGAACTCGACCTGCTTGTTCAGTTCGGCGGCGACCTGCCGAACGATCCGCCGCAAGCGCGGCACTAGCCGGTCGAAGGGCACCATGCGGGTGCGCATGAGGCCTTCCTGGAGTTCGGTATTGACCCGTGCCTGCTGCAGCAGCAGCGTTTCGGCGTCGCGATTACGCGCGGCCAGGGTTTCCTTCAGATCCAGTAAGTCGGACGCCGATTCGAACAAGGCGCGGGAAAGCTGCTGGAGTTGCGAGTGCCGGTCCATTTCCAGCGGATCGAAATCGTCGTAGCCCGAGCGCTCCGCTTCGGCCTGATAACGGCTGAGAATCTGCGCCTGGGTTTCAGTGTCCAGCCGTCGCAGCTGATCGCGAACCCGCTCGATGGTGGCTTCCATTTCGCTCAGCGTGAAAGCGACATCGCTGACTTGCTGCTCGACCCGACCACGGAAAATCGAGGTTTCACCAGCCAGGTTGACCAGCCCTTCCAGAAGCTCGGCCGGAACCTTGACCAGCTCTTGCGGCGCGCGGCGCGACGCAGCATCCAACGCGGCCTGCTCGGCTTTGCGCACGAATGGCAATACCTTGGCGGGCGCATTGATTGTCGGCGCCTGCACGCTGGCGGCGACAATCGGTGTTTCGAGCACGAAGACCGAGGGCTGCGGCTGTTCGTCACCCGCATCGCTTGCCTGCTCGGCGAAGACGTCATCAGGCTCACTCGACAAGCGCGAACGCATCGACTCGACTTCCTTGAGCAAGCCGTCGTAGCCGCCTTGCACATCGAGGAACAGGCTGTCCGTCCAGGGCGCGCCCTGCTGTTGCGCCTCACCGAGCCGTTGCTCCAGATCATGCGCCATGTCACCCAGGCGACCTTGGGCCGCCAGTCGCGCACCACCCTTCAGCGTATGCAGAACACGCATCATGTCGGCCAGGGGGGCCACGCCATCACGCGTGGCCTCCCAGCGCCCCAGCGCGGATTCCATTTCTTCCAGCAGCTCATCGGCTTCTTCGACGAAGATGTCCAGGATCTCGGCTTCAGCGGCGTCCTGAGCCGAGGTCAGGGCGACACTGCTGGGCATGCTCAATTGTTCATCCGGGTTCGCCCGGAAGCGCCGAATGGTCTCCATCAGGTCCAGCCCGCTCGGCAGCGCGCGATAGGCACGCACCGCATCGAGCATTGCCGCCAACCGGTCATGGCAGCTCTGCAGCAAGGTGAACAGGGACGAACTTGCCCGGTAGCTACCGGCGCAAAGGCCCTCGTACAGATACTCCAGCTCATGCGCGAGATCGCCGATCTCACGGATATCCGCCATGCGCGCGCCACCTTTGAGGGTGTGCAGATCACGTTGTAGCGCCTCGACTTCGTACGTATTGCCGACGTCTTCCATCCAGCGCTGCAGCGATGCCCCGGCGCGCTCGATGATGTCGAAGCCTTCCTCCAGGAAGATTTCTGCCAGCTCGGGGTCACGCCCTTCCCATCCCGCTGCGGCTGTGTTGGCCGGGTCCGCCGGCGCTGGCTGCGTCGGCTCCTCGACAGGCTCGAATGGCTCGGGAGCCGACTCGTCGACAACGAGGTCTTCGCCGGTAATTTCGGGCTCGGGAAGCAAGCCATCGTCCGCAGGATCTTCGACTTCAGCCTGCCCGATATCCATGTCGGTCGGTGCACCGGTTCGAGCCGTCGGCTCATCGGCGGGAAGCTCCGGCGACAGCGCATCGTCACCAATACTTACCGGCTCCTCATGCGTGAAGGCGTCATGCTCGAAGGTCGGCGTAACGCCTTGCCGATAGGCTCGTATACGCTCGATCAGTTCGACCGCGGCATCCATCGGCTTGCGTGCTTGCAGTTGTTCCAACTGCACCGCCAGATGATCGTGGCTACGCTGCAGCAGCGCAGCAAGATCGTCCGCATACACGTAGCGGCCATCCGAAAGCCCTTCATAGAGGGTTTCAAGTTCATGAGCCAAGTCGCCGATCGGGCGAATCTCAGCCATCCGCGCACCGCCCTTGAGGGTATGCAGGTCACGTAACAGAGCGGAGAGTGCCAGTTGGTTGGTCGGGGTTCCCAACCAGCGCTCCAGCGCATCACCAGCGCTTTCGAGCAGATCGACCGCTTCGTCGAGGAAAATGTCGACCATTTCCTCATTCAGGTCGTCTTCGACCAGGGGTGCATCGACAGTCCAGGCTTCAGCTTCAGCTTCGGCTTCGGCTTCGGCTTCGGCTTCGAAAGGATGATCGGCGGCCCCCTCGATAGCGGCGGTCGAGGCAGCGGAGTCCACCCGCATGTCGTTGGCAGGGATTTCATATGTACTCGGATCGAGCGCCTCGGCCAGCAGCGCTTCGAGACGTGCAACCAGCTCAGGCTGGCCGGTGACCTGCAGACCGGCGGCAACCTGATCCATCATGCCGACCAGAGCTTCGTGAGCCTGCTCGGCGTCATCGAAGAAGCGTCCGCTGATCGCGAGACGACCATCCTGCGCCACGGCATACAGGTTCAGCAGCGCCTGGCATAGCGCGTCGATCTGCGGCAGCTCGGCCATTTGCGCGCCACGGCCAAGCGTCGTCAGCTCCTCCAGCAGCGCGGTCAATTCCTGGCGCTCGGCGGGGTGTTCGCGCCAGCGCTGCAGCAGGTCTTCGGCATCCAGCAGGATGTTCATGCCTTCCGCGAGGAAGAGCGAAATCATGCCTGGGTCCCGCGGCTCACCTTGTTCGTTTTCACTGCGCTCATTGACGGCGGCCAGCCGAGCCTGATGTTGCGCGACGGCCCGGGCGATGAACTCACTCGCCCCCTCGATCGGCGCCAGCGGATCTCGCTCAAGATTCTCCAGTCCGCGACGCAACAATTGCTCTGCGGTGTGAAGCAACTCCGCCTCGGTCAGATCGAGCGAAATCAGGTTGGCCTTGAATTCCTTGACCATCTTTTCCAGCGGGGTCGCAATTTCCGCCACCGGAAGGATCCCAGCCATATGTGCGCTGCCCTTGAGCGTGTGCAAGGCTCGCTGCAAGGCATCGGTGACCGGTTGAGGCAGGCGTTGCGCGCAGTCGGCGAGGAAGTCGACCAATGTGCCGAGGTGGGCTTCCGCCTCGTTACGGAAGATTTCCAGCAACTGCGGATCCAACAATTCTTTAGCAGTAGATTCCGGAACGGACAGCTCATCGAGCGCTACGCCATTCTGCGCACCCGGATTGATCGGCTGACCTTTGGCAAGCGCATGGGCGTCTGCGGCCAACCGGTCGACATCGTCGCGCTGGCGTTGTGCCTTGGCGGCAAACTCCTCTATCAGCGCCGGCATCAGCGCGACCACGTCGGCCACCAGCGTTTTCACCGGCTCGTTGGCATCGATGCTCCGGTCGAGCACCCGATTGAGCAGATTCTCCACCGACCAGGCGAGCTCGCCGATGATCAACGCACGCACCATGCGTCCGCTGCCCTTGAGGGTATGGAAGGCTCGCCGCACTTCACCGAGCGCATCCTTGTCGGCGGTATCGGCGCACCAGCGTGGCAGGTATTCACCGATGGTTTCCAGCACCTCGGCCGCTTCCTCGATGAAGACCTCGAGCAGGTCTTCGTCGACCGGCTCCTCGCCTTCGGGCGGCGGCAGCAAGCTTGGCGGAACGTTCTGCGCCGGAGGATTGATCGAGACGACCGGCGTCGCCATGACGTCGTCCAAACTCAACGCCGGCTCGACGGCAGATGGCCGCTCCATCGGCTCAGGCAGGATGACCTCAGGAAGGTCGAGCGCTGCCATTTCGGCTTCGCTCCACTCCACCGGATAGCCGGACGAGTCTTCGGCAGTCGGCTCATCGACCGACGCGTCATCAACGCTTTGCGGTGCGAACTCGGGCTCGCCGCGCTCTTCCGAAAGCTCGACAGGGCCGGGCTCTAGTTCAGCAAAGCCCTCGGCGGATGCTGCTTGTTGTTCGTCATTCCAATCAACGGCCGGCCAGGTATCACCCGACTGCGGGTCATCCAGCGCTGTCGCTAGCCAGGCATCGCCCTGCTCCGACGGTTCCTCCGGGAGGACATCCAGGGCGGCATCGGGTAACAGTATTTCGATTTCATCCAGCGGATCGGATAGCTCGAGATCGGCTTCGAGGCCGGGTTCGTCGCCTACCTCCGGCGTTGGCTGCTCGCGAAGTGGATAGCCCAGCGTCTGCAGACTTTCTTCGGCCACATCGAGAATCAGATCGCCTTGCGAGCCGCGATCCTCGCTGAGACGCTCAAGGTAATACTCAACGCTGGTGATGGCATCGGCGAGTGTATCCAAACTCTGCCAATCCGGAATTGCCTGCGGCTCGAGCAACTGTTCCTGGATATAGCGGTTGCAGGCGTCCAGCAAGGCAGCGGCCCGTGCAAGAGGAACCATTGCGAGCCCGCCGCGTGACTGGGTCAACAGCTCCGGCACACGGGCCAAATGCTGATGGTTCCACTGAGAGGCAATGAACTCGATGATCGCGTCCTTGGCCTGCTCAAGCCCCGTACGCGCCTCACGGATGACCATCTGGTGGATTTGCGCGACATCCGTCGTCGGCAGATGGCTCTCTTCCCGTCGCTCTTCGGACGTGCCGCCGACCATGCCAGACAGTGTCGCCTCAACATACAGCAACGCTCCCGCGACATCCATCAACGCCGCGTCATCGGGTTGTTGCTGCCCCTGGACCAGGCTTTCGATCACCCCGATCTGATCGAGAATAATCCGGCGTGGCTGCCCGAACCCCAACACCGCAAGCGTATCGGCAATCTGCTTGAGCGGCGCCTGCAATGCACCAAGCTCGGCGACGCCCACGCGATCGCTACGCACGAACAGATCCAGGCTGTCCTTGACCCGCACCAGCTCTTCGCATAACGCCGCCACAACCGAACGCATGGCGCCACGATCCGGCCCTGAGAGCTGCGCGCGTTCTTCATCGACCAGGGCGCTGTCGGGCAGCGCGTCGTCCAGACTGTATTCGGCCTTCAAGGCCTGAATGCGCGGCGACTGGGTCGGCGCCTTGGCTATATAGAAAAGTAGATTCTTGGTCAGCTCATCAGGTGCAGCCTGGTTAATGCCGTCGGCGCCTTGGGCGACGAGTCGCTTGAGTTCCTTGTCGACCTGGCGCAGCAGGTTGCGAACCGTAGTGCCGTTGGCAACCGCACCACTGGCCATCCCCTCGACCACACCCGATGCGACCTGCCACAACGCACCCAGCGGCGCATCTTTGCAAAGCATTTCCAGGCGCGCGAAAACACGTGCCATATAGCCAAGGTTGGCAGGCAAATCCTGATTACGGATAACCCCGACCAGCGCGACTTGCAGCATTTGCCGCAGCTTGCGAAGCAGTCCGGGCAGATCAGCGGTCTGCCGCTGGGCCAGGAACTCATCCGATAACGCCGGTGCCCGGGTGGCCATATTGGGTGAGAACAGACTGGTCTCCGACAGCAGCTTCTCGCCCCGCGCGGCACGCAGGTCGTTGAGCAACGGAAGCACAACCATCGGCAGGTCGCGACGGGCGCTCTGAATGCGGTCGAGATACGCCGGCATTTGCAGAATGGCCTGCATCAACACTTCCAGCGCTTCGGTCTGGCTGGCGACGCGCTCGTCCAGCAAGGCGCTGGCAAGCTGCTCCATTTCTTCGGCAAGCAGCGCGGCACCATAGAACTCGACCATCTGCAAGGTACCGTGGACCTGATGCACATAGGTCAGGCAGAAGCGCATCCGCGTCGAGTCCTGCGGGTTTTCGACGAACGCTTCCAAGGCCTGTCGCGCCTGCTTCAGCGTTTCGGCAATTTCGCCCTTCACCCACTCCAGGGCGACATAATCGTGCCGATCACCCATAGCGACTCCGCTCATAAACATTTCCGGGTAAAGGCCAAAACCTGACTATCGGCCACCGGCACCAGCTCCGGGTGCTGCCAGCCGACTACCTCTCCCGCGCCGATCACCAGCAATCCTCCCGGCGCCAGGCGTTCGACCAGGCGATTGAGGATTTCGCGGCGGCGCCAGCGACGGAAGTAAATCAACAGGTTCTGACAAAAAATGACGTCCATATTGGACATGGGCGCGCCGGCCAGCTCCAGCACGTTAAGCCTGGCGAAGCACACGCGCGCCGCCAAACTGGGTAATACTTGAAAACGATCATCGGGCTGCAATTGGAAATACCGCTCGCGCAGACCCGTATCCAGCTGCTCGAGCCGACGGCGGCTGTAGAAACCGTCCCGTGACCGAGCCAGCGCGCTGAGGCTGATATCAGTGCCAATTACACCGTATTGTTCCTCGCCGCCGTTGACGACCAGCGCCTCCGCAGCACAGATGGCCAACGAGTAGGTTTCCTCGCCGCTCGCGCAACCCACACTCCACAGCGACCAGGGCTGCGCATCGTTGCGCAGGTCACGGCGCTGCTGGATATAGCGAGAAAGCAACGCGAACGAGGGCGGGTGACGAAAGAAGCGGGTTTCCTGGACGGTCAGGCGATCCATCAACGACGACCATTCCACCGCGCCCCTCGGGCCATCGGTAACCTGGCGGTAGTAGCTGGCGTAATCAGCCACACCGACTTCGCGCATCCGAGTACTCAGGTTCGCTTGCAGGAACGCCCGTCGCTGCTCGGTAACCACCATGCCGGAGCGCTCTTCGAGCAAGGTCTGCCAGTCATGGAATTCCGCTGACGACATATCGGCCAAGGGTCTCAGTGACCAGTCAACGCTTGGCTGCATGTCCTGCCCCTCACTCGTGAACGTTCACGGCAGCCGTTATCCGGCCGCCGTGCCCTCAATCAGGCCTGTTCCTGGGTTTCCGGCAAGGTAAAGCCGGATACCGAATGCCGCATTTCGTTAGCCATCTTCGCGAGGTTACCAATGCTCTTCGCGGTCGCAGTGGTGCCCGACGAGGTTTGCGAGGTAATTTCCTGGATGACGTTCATGGTGTTGGAAATATGACCAGCCGAAGACGCCTGCTGGCGAGCGGCATTGGAAATGTTCTGGATGAGCGCCGCGAGGCTTCTCGATACCTTCTCGATCTCTTCCAGAGCAACACCGGCGTCCTGCGCCAGGCGAGCGCCTCGTACCACTTCGGAGGTCGTCTGCTCCATGGAGATAACGGCTTCGTTGGTGTCGGTCTGAATGGTCTTGACCAGCGCTTCGATCTGCTTGGTTGCAGCGGACGAACGCTCGGCAAGACGTTGTACTTCGTCCGCAACCACCGCGAAGCCTCGGCCCGCGTCGCCAGCCATGGACGCCTGGATGGCGGCGTTCAGTGCAAGGATGTTGGTCTGGTCGGCGATGTCGTTGATCAGGCTTACGATGTCACCGATCTCCTGGGATGACTCACCGAGACGTTTGATCCGCTTGGAGGTGTCCTGGATCTGCTCACGAATGTTATCCATCCCGGTGATGGTGTTGTGAACGACCTCGTTACCCTTGTTGGCAATGGCTACGGAGCGCTCCGCTACCGCTGACGACTCGGCGGCGTTGGCCGATACCTGGTCAATCGAGACAGCCATTTCGTTGATGGCCGCCGAAGCCCCGGCGATTTCCTGCGCCTGGTGTTCGGAAGCCTCGGCCAGATGCATCGCGGTCGCCTGGGTTTCCTGGGCGGCACCCGATACCTGAACGGCTGTCTGGTTGATGGTCTCGACCAGGTCACGCAGCTGGTCAATGGAGTAGTTGATCGAGTCGGCGATGGCGCCGGTAAAGTCCTCGGTAACCGTAGCGGCCACCGTCAGGTCACCGTCAGCCAGGTCGCCGATTTCATCGAGCAGTCGCAGAATTGCGGTCTGGTTACGCTCGTTCTTTTCCGCCGTCTCAGTCAGACGACGACGCGTTTCCTGCACCATGACCAGACCGATCAACAGAATCGAGGCCAGAGCCAACGCACCGAGTACATAACCGGCGAGGGTATTGGCATAACGGGCATCAGCACGCTCTTGCAGGCCGCGGGTCAGCGCGGAAGTCTTTTCAAGCAGGGTCTGCGAAACCTCGAAAATGCTGTTCGACGATTCGCGCACCTGGAACAGCTCAGGCGAAGTTTCGAGAATTTCGTCCACCGAGCCGGAAACGAACTGGAACAGCTCAGCAATCGCAGCCAGACGATCCAATGCCTCGGTGTCATTGACGCGCGTGATGCCCATGGCTTCGTTGCCTTCGAGCATCGCCGTGAGCACTCGACCGAACAGGCTGGCATCGCGGCCGAACATATCGGCGGCCTGAACCGAATCCTGGTCACCAGACAGCACTTTGTTCACCGAGCCCAGGATACGTTCCGCAAGCAGCGACTGACGCTGAGCAACCGAAACCTGCGCCGCTGGCGCGCCGCTTTCGAGAAGAATGTCGACGACTTCCTCGTACTCGACCTGCAGCTGCGGGATGGTTTCGGCAAGGGTCGTGGCGACCTGATGCAGGGACAGTACGGTTTGTTCGCTGGCGAGGATTGCGTCAGTGTTCTGCCGCAATGTATCCCAGTCCTGCTGCACCGCGGCCACTTCTGCCTGGAGCGACTGCGGAACGGCCGGCAGACCGATACGGTCGTCACCTTCGGACAGATAACCCCAGCGCTCGCTGAAGTCGTTTCGTGCATCTTTCAGCGAGGCGAACGCATCCGGCGTACCGGCGGCCGCTTCCACCGCGTTCTTCGCGATGCGCTGAGACAGAACTCGCAGCTCGCCTGCGTGTCCGATGTACTCGTTGTCATAGTCGGCTTGGGTATTGATGTACGCGAAGTTCACGAACAACAACACCATCGACACGATCAGAAGGATAAACAGCCCGGCGATCAACGTATTGCTACGCACCCCTGCCAGCAATGCTTTTGCGTTCATATTTTTCATTTTTCCGGCCCCCGCCTGGACCACCCGTACGTTTCCTTCCAAGAACCAAAAGGCCGGCCACCGGCCGACCCCACCTAAATCAATACGCCACGTCCAGGAATGTCTGATGCGTGGCAAGCGCGTGCGGGCTGAAAACCAGCCAGGGCTGCTCACGCTGAAAGACACCATGAATGAACGGTTGAATCGATGCCTCTACCGGCGGCAATTGCTCGGAGAAGGCATCTACCGGGAAATATTGCATGCCGAATACCTCGTCGACCGTCAGCCCTGCAAACACCTCCCGGTGATCGACCACGAGCACGCGTCGCTGCTTGCGCAACGCCGACAACTCCAGACCGAAATAACCGCACAAATCCATGATCGGCAAAAGCCTGCCGCGCACGTTCGCCACACCTTTGACCCAGCTTTTTACACCGGGCAGCAAGGTATAGCGTGGCTCATGGAGTATTTCGCCAACCTCCCCCATCGGAGCAACGAACAGTCGCCCCCCCATCCGAAAACCGATACCAGCCCAGGTCTGAATGGCCTCCTGCTGCGAAGGCAGGCCGGCGGCCATCGCGCGGCAACGGGCATCAATTTCCAGGAGTCGCTGAAACGGCGTAGGCGTATCCGACATTGCTGGCAACATCCCTTGTTCGAATTGCAAACCGCCGTTTAACCGGCGAGTACCGCGCTCAGGGTCTTCAGCAGTGTCGCTTCATCTACCGGCTTGGTCAGGTAATCTTTGGCGCCTTGACGCTTGCCCCAGACCTTATCGGTTTCCTGATCCTTGGTCGTCACAATGATCACCGGAATGTGACTGGTTTCAGCATCTTTGGTCAGTTGGCGAGTAGCCTGAAAACCATTCAGGCCAGGCATGACGATGTCCATCAGGACCGCATCGGGCTTTTCCTGACGAGCGAGCGCAACGCCATCGGCTCCGTTTTCGGCTTTCAGAACGACATGGCCATGCTTTTCCAGCATGGCCGTCAATTTGTACATCTCGGTCGGCGAATCATCAACAATCAGAACGCGAGCCATGATTTCTCCACGGAAAGGCTTCAGCGGCACACAGGGCCGAACTTCAGGATACTTGCTCTGTCGGGGCGAAATCAGGCACGTGAGCCTTGATAGCACCGAGCAACTCTTCTTTGCTGAAAGGCTTGGTGAGGTATTGGTCCGACCCCACGATCCGCCCCTTGGCCTTGTCGAACAGGCCATCCTTGGAGGACAGCATGATTACCGGCGTGGACTTGAACGAGCTGTTGTTCTTGATCAGCGCGCACGTCTGATATCCATCGAGCCGGGGCATCATGATATCGACGAAAATGATGCGTGGGCGACTGTCTGCTATCTTGGCGAGCGCATCGAAGCCATCCACCGCCGTGATCACATCACAACCGACCTTCTTCAGCAGCGTTTCGGCGGTCCGACGAATCGTTTTCGAATCGTCGATCACCATGACTTTCAAGCCCTCGGAGTGCTGTTCCATTTCGCCCTACCATCGCCTCGGTGAGTCGTAGTTTATCGTTATGTCAGTGCACTAGAGGCCCTGCCATCGATGGGCTGCACCCAATCGCCGGACCTTTTTAGCACACTCCTCAAATGCAAGCCATCCGCCACCGTAGCAGCGGGATTTTCCTTGACCCAACGCACATCCACCGCCAATCTGCGTCGACATTTCAGCCTCGGCAGCCCTGCCCTGCCCCCTCGTTGGAGACCACCACATGACTGTTCGCGTCGGGATCATCATGGACCCAATCGCGCAGATCGCCTTCAAGAAGGACAGCTCCCTGGCCATGCTGCTGGCAGCTCAGGCGCGCAGCTGGACGATCTACTATATGGAGCAGTGCGATCTGTATCAGCTCGGCGGCGAAGCGCGTGCCCGCATGCGTCCGCTCAAGGTTTTCAACGATCCCCAGCACTGGTACGAAACCGGCGAGGAGCTCGACAGCCCACTGGCCGAACTCGACGTCATCCTGATGCGCAAGGACCCGCCTTTCAACAGCGAGTATGTGTACGCGACCTATCTGCTGGAACTTGCCGAACAGGCTGGAACGCTGGTGGTGAACCGACCGCAAAGCCTGCGCGATTGCAACGAGAAGTTCTTCGCTACCCAATTTCCGCAATGCACACCGCCAACGCTTGTTAGCCGACGGTCCGACATTCTGCGGGAGTTTGCTCGCGAGCAGCGTGACATCATTCTCAAACCACTGGACGAAATGGGCGGTGCCTCGATTTTTCGCCATCGCGAAGGCGACCCCAACCTTTCGGTCATCCTCGAAGTGCTGACTGAACATGGCAAACGCCAGATCATGGCGCAGCGCTACATCCCGGCCATCAAGGACGGCGACAAGCGCATCCTGATGATCGACGGCGAACCGGTGCCCTACTGCCTGGCACGTATTCCGGCCGCTGGCGAAACCCGTGGCAATCTCGCCGCTGGCGGGCGCGGCGTCGCTCAACCGCTATCGGACCGCGACCGGCAAATCGCAACCATCGTCGGGCCGGAGCTGCGCAAACGCGGCCTGCTGTTCGTCGGTTTGGACGTGATCGGCGACTTCCTCACCGAAATCAACATCACCAGCCCGACCTGCATTCGCGAGATCGACAATGCGTTCGACACGCGCATCGGGGAACGCCTGATGGATGCGATCGCCGAAAAGCTGAAGCGCTAAAAGCTGGAAGCTGGAAGCTGGAAGCTGGAAGCTGGAAATGCAGGAGCTTCAGTGCTTTTCTTCCAGCTTCAAGCTTTCAGCTGCTTTTCTATGACCGAGCTATCAGCTTTGAGCTCGGAGCTTGCGGCCTCAAGCTCAAAGTCGGCAGACTGCGCGCAATTCCAGCCGACCGACATTCGATGAACGCCGCTACACGCCAATCTCTCCCTGCCAACAATGGCGTCCGTCCGGCGGATCGTCTCGGCTTCACATTATTTCTCGCAGCCGTACTGCACGCGGCCTTGATCCTTGGCCTTGGCTTTTCCCTGAGCGAACCGCAGCAGATCAGCAAGAGCCTGGAAATCACGCTGTCCACCTTCAAGAGCGAAGACAAACCCAAGGAAGCGGACTTCCTGGCTCAGGATAACCAACAGGGCAGCGGCACCCTGGAACACAAGGCATCACCGAAAACAACCGAGCAGGCTCCGTTCCAGGACAACCAGGTACGCAAGGTAACGCCGGCCGCGTCGCCGCCGCCCAGTAACCGGAGCCGGGCCCCGGAAAAGACCGCCGTCGCAACGCGCGCCCCGCAGAAGGACAAAACTCCGACCAAGCCGCAGGAGAACGAGCCGCAACCCCAGACGCAGCCGGCCCCGGTCTTCGACAGTTCGCAACTGAGCGCCGAAATTGCCAGCCTCGAGGCA
Source organism: Pseudomonas sp. (assembly GCA_031988485.1). Classification (GTDB taxonomy): domain Bacteria; phylum Pseudomonadota; class Gammaproteobacteria; order Pseudomonadales; family Pseudomonadaceae; genus Stutzerimonas. The sequence continues at coordinate 451 of DALZYJ010000003.1, read as the reverse complement.
GAGCTCGCCCAGCAGGTGGAGCAGTATGCCAAACGGCCTCGTGTCAGCCGCCAAAACAGCGCGGCTACCATGCGCGACATCAGTGCCTGGTATCGCGATGAATGGCGCAAAAAGGTCGAGCGTATCGGCAATCTCAATTACCCGGACGAAGCTCGGCGCCAACGGATCTACGGCAGCCTACGCATGCTAGTCATCATCAAAAGCGATGGCACCGTCGAGGAACTGCGGGTTCTCGAGTCTTCTGGCCGACCGGTACTCGACGCGGCCGCCATGCGCATCGTCCGACTCGCCGCGCCGTTTGCGCCCTTTTCTGGAGAACTCGCGCAGAAATTCGATCAGGTAGAAATCATCCGCACCTGGCGCTTCGAGCGTGGCGACCGACTGTCGAGCCAGTAAGGCAGCTGCAAGCTGCAAGCTGCAAGCTGCAAGCTGCAAGCTGCAAGCTGCAAGC
>DALZYJ010000002.1:0-387139 GCA_031988485.1 Pseudomonas sp. | reverse complement strand
GCGCCGGAGAAGGTGCGCATTATAGGCCCTCGAAACGGGGCGTCAATGGGAAATTGTAGTTTTGTTCAGCTCTAGGTCCTTCCACCTCTTCTCGACCTGAAACCCGCCAAACGATGAGCTACCGCAGGCAAGCGCGCTAGCAACAACAAGACCGCGACAGAAGCATAGAGAACCCAGCGTCCCGCATCAGCACGCACAACCCACAGCATATGCAATAAGACGATCAGTAGCACCGGATAAACCAGCCGGTGCAACTGCTTCCACCGCTTGCCCAGCTTGCGCATGCTCCAGCGGGTCGATGTTGTCGCCAGCGCAAGCAGCCCCATCAGCGCCACCGCACCGACGGCTATATAAGGACGCTCGATCAGCTCAGTGCCGAAGCTGCTGAAATCCAGTCCCAACAGAAAATAAAGATATGCCGACAAGTGGAGCATCGCGTAGGCAAATGCCCACAAGCCCAATTGCCGGCGAAAGGAAATCCAACCTGCCCAACCACTCATCCTTTGCAAAGGTGTCATCGCTAGCGAGCAAAGCAGGAAAACCAGTGCACCCTGTCCCAGGTTATCGACCAGTACCTTGCCTGGATCTGGACCTAACGCAGCGATACCCGCAAGGTACAGCCAGTAAAAAGGCACACTCGCAGCAGTGATGAATATCAGCAATCGCCACCAGACATGACGCATCAGTAATCCCGGCTCAGGTCCATTCCTGCATACAGGTGCGACACCTGATCAGCATAGCCATTGAAGAGAAGTGTCTCTCGGATGTTCGGATTGAAAAGACTGCCAGGTAAGCGACGCTCCCGCGCCTGGGACCAGCGCGGATGCGAGACCTGCGGATTGACGTTGGCGTAAAAGCCGTATTCCTGGGGCGCCATCCCTTGCCAGGTAGTAGACGGCTGCTCACGTACGAAACTGATGCGCACGATGGACTTGATACTTTTGAAACCGTACTTCCAGGGGGCCACCAGGCGAAGCGGTGCACCATTCTGGTTCGGAAGTACCCGACCGTACATTCCGACTGCCAGCAGCGTCAGCGAGTGCATCGCCTCATCCATTCTCAGCCCTTCGACATAGGGCCAATCGATCAGCGAAAAATCGGCACGCATTCCTGGCATCTGCTCCGGTCGAGCCAGGGTCTCGAAACGGACATAGTTCGCAGCGGAAGTTGGCTCAAGACGCCGGATCAATTCAGCCAAGGGAAAACCTAGCCAGGGAATAATCATCGACCAGGCTTCGACGCAACGCAGGCGATAGATACGCTCCTCGAGCTGGCTCGAGGTAAACAGATCCTCCACCGAGTATTTCCCCGGACGTCCGACCTCACCATCAACCATGACGGTCCAGGGTTCGGTACTCATACTCGCAGCATTTCGTGCCGGATCACCCTTGGCCGGACCGAACTCGTAGAAGTTGTTGTAATGCGTGGCATCGCGATACGGCGTAAGGCTCTCTCCTTCTGACAACGCTTGCCAGCGAGTATCAGGAAGCTTGCCATCAAACCAACCCGGCGCCGCTGCATCGGGAACGTCGGCATAGCGCTCGGTGTTAGCCAAAGAGAAGCGAGGAATGACCGAAAACGCTGCTGGCGCCACCACTCCCTGTAACAGCCGGCGACGGCTCAGATAGACCTCTTCAGGGGTTACCTGCGACTCACTGCAATCGCCAGCACGAGAAATTCTGATAAGCATGACAACCTCCGCAGCCCGAGGTCTGGGTCTTCCCACTAGACAGCGGATCAGAGCAGAAATCAACTTTCGGGGCGTTTGCGCCTACGCATCAGATACTGCACCGGGCCGGATGCGGCATAGGCCAGGAAAATCAGCAGCAGCACCCGTGGCGGATCGCTAAATACAACGGCAAAGATCAGCACCACAACAAGGATAGCCACAAAGGGCACACGACCTTTGAGATCAAGGTCCTTGAAGCTGTAGTACTTGATGTTACTGACCATCAGCAACCCAGCCACAGCCACCAGCATCGCAAACAGCATGACCAGGGCCAGAGGCAGGTCGACGCCGCGGATACCCGGCTCGTCCAATGCCCAAACCGCCCACACGGAGCCCGCGACCACTCCTGCAGCTGCCGGACTGGCCAAACCTATGAACCAGCGTTTGTCCACTTTGCCGATTTGGGTATTGAAGCGAGCCAGGCGCAACGCAGCACAGGCGACATAGATGAAAGCCACTGTCAGCCCGACGTTCCCCAGTTCCGACAATGCCCATTCGTACGCCAGGATAGCTGGCGCTAAGCCGAAGGCCACCATATCGGAAAGTGAATCATATTCCGCACCGAAAGCGCTCTGCGTATTGGTCAGGCGTGCCACCCGTCCATCAAGACTATCAAGCACCATAGCCACGAACACAGTGGCGCCAGCGACATAGAAGTTGCCGTTTATGGCGGTGATAATGCAGAAGAAACCAGCGAACAGATTAGCGGTCGTGAACAAGTTAGGAAGCAGATAGATACCACGATGACGAACCTTGCGGCCTTCGGCATCCTGCATCTCCTCAACGTGCTCGTCGATGGGCAGCAGACTTTCCGGCTCAGCTAATTTGTTCGGCTCTTCGGGATGCTCGTTCATTCGCGATTCCACCTTCTACAGCAGGTTTGAATAATTTCGACAGACCCTGACTTGGGCGGTTCACCTCGTTGTCGGCATCGATTTATACCAGATGCCCACAAACCCAACAAAAAACGCGGCCAAGGCCGCGTTTTTCATTAGCAACGCTGCTGTCAGTTCTTGCTTTTATCAACAATCTTGTTGGCCGCGATCCAAGGCATCATTGCACGCAGCTTTTCACCCACCACTTCGATGCCATGGGCAGCGTTGTTACGGCGATATGCAGTCATCGACGGGTAGTTGGTCGCGCCTTCGCTGATGAACATCTTCGCGTACTCGCCGTCCTGAATGCGCTTCAGTGCATTGCGCATGGCAGCACGGGATTCGGCGTTGATGACTTCAGGGCCGGTCACGTATTCGCCGTACTCGGCGTTGTTGGAGATCGAGTAGTTCATGTTGGCGATACCGCCTTCGAACATCAGATCGACGATCAGCTTCAGCTCGTGCAGGCACTCGAAGTAGGCCATTTCCGGCGCATAACCGGCTTCGACCAGCGTCTCGAAACCAGCTTTGACCAACTCGACACAACCGCCACAGAGAACAGCCTGCTCACCGAACAGGTCGGTTTCGGTTTCGTCCTTGAAGGTGGTTTCGATAATGCCGGTACGGCCGCCACCCACACCGGAAGCGTAGGACAGAGCAACGTTCTTGGCGTTACCGGAAGCATCCTGGTAGATGGCGATCAGATCAGGAATACCACCACCTTTAACGAACTCGGAACGTACGGTATGACCAGGAGCCTTCGGCGCGATCATGATCACGTCGAGGTCAGCACGCGGTACGACCTGATTGTAATGAATAGAGAAACCATGAGCGAAGGCAAGGGTGGCACCCTTCTTCAGGTTCGGCTCGATTTCGTCCTGATACAGACGGCCTTGGAATTCGTCTGGGGTCAGGATCATCACCACATCGGCGGCGGCAACGGCAGCAGCGACATTGTCAACTTTCAGGCCGTGAGCTTCAGCCTTGGCGACTGAAGACGAACCGGCGCGCAGACCCACGGTAACGTCGACGCCCGAATCCTTCAGGTTGCAGGCATGCGCATGACCCTGAGAGCCGTAGCCGATGATTGCAACCTTCTTGCCCTGGATGATGGACAGATCACAGTCTTTGTCGTAGAAAACTTTCATGGAATTACCCCAGTTACTGGCCGTTCGGGCCATTCAATAAAACGTGTTAGATGCTCAGCACTTTGTCGCCACGGGAAATCCCGGTGACACCGCTGCGCACGACTTCCAGAATCGATGCAGTACCGACGGCCTGGATGAAACTGTCCAGCTTGTCGGTCGTGCCGGCCAGCTGGATGGTGTAGACGTTGGTTGTGACGTCGACGATCTGCCCACGGAAGATGTCGGTGGTGCGCTTGACCTCGGCACGCTGTGCGCCGGTAGCCTTCACCTTGATCAGCATCAGCTCACGTTCGATGTGCGCGCTTTCCGACAGATCCACCAGCTTGACCACTTCGATCAGCTTGTTGAGGTTTTTGGTGATCTGCTCGATCACCTCCTCATGACCGGCAGTGGTCAGGGTCAGACGCGACAACGTCGGATCCTCGGTCGGCGCAACCGTGAGGCTCTCGATGTTGTAGTTGCGCTGCGAGAACAACCCGACCACACGTGACAGGGCGCCTGGTTCGTTTTCCATCAACAGGGAAATGATGTGTCTCATGATCAGGTCCGCTCCGTCTTGCTCAGCCACATATCGCGCATCGCGCCGTCTTTGATCTGCATCGGGTAGACGTGCTCGCTGGTGTCAACGGCGATATCGAGGAATACCAGACGATCCTTCATGGCGAAGGCCTCTTCCATCTTCGGCTTGAGGTCCTTCAGGTCAGTGATGCGCATACCGACGTGCCCGTAGGCTTCAGCCAGCTTGACGAAGTCCGGCAGCGACTCCATGTAGGAGTGCGAGTAGCGACTGTTGTAGACCATGTCCTGCCACTGGCGGACCATGCCCAGCGCACCGTTGTTGAGGTTGATGATCTTCACCGGCAGGTCGTACTGCAGGCACGTGGACAGCTCCTGGATGTTCATCTGGATACTGCCCTCGCCGGTAACACAGGCGACATCGGCGTCGGGGAAGTTCAACTTCACGCCCATGGCTGCCGGCAGGCCGAAGCCCATGGTGCCGAGGCCGCCCGAGTTGAGCCAGCGGTTGGGCTTGTTGAACCTGTAATACTGGCAGGCGAACATCTGGTGCTGGCCAACGTCCGACGCCACATAGGCCTCGCCCTTGGTCACTTCGCAGAGCATTTCGATGGCGGCCTGCGGCTTGATGATGCTGCCGTCCCCCTTGTCGTAGGGAAACAGGCCACGGTTGCCGCGCCACTCATCGATCTGCTTCCACCAGCTGGCGACTGTCTCGGCGTTCGGCGCCTGGCCGATTTCCTTGACGATGGCGACCATCTCGGTGAGTACACTGTCCACCGGACCAACGATCGGAATGTCGGCCTTGATCGTCTTGGAGATGGACGCCGGATCGATATCGATGTGAATGATCTTGGCGTTCGGGCAGAACTTGCTTGCACCATTGATCACGCGGTCATCGAAGCGCGCACCGACCGCCAGAATCACATCGGCATGGTGCATGGCCAGGTTGGCGGTGTAGCTACCGTGCATGCCGAGCATGCCGACGAACTGGCGGTCAGTGCCTGGATAGCAACCCAGGCCCATGAGAGTGTTGGTCACCGGCAGGTTGAGCATCTTCGCCAGCTCGGTCAGCTGTGCGGAAGCCCCGCCTAGGACCACGCCGCCACCGGCATAGATAATGGGTCGCTTGGCCGCCAGCAACAGTTCCGCCGCCTTGCGGATCTGCCCGGAGTGACCGCGCAGCGCCGGACCATAGGAGCGCAGTTTGGCCTTCTTCGGGTAAACGTATTCGTATTTTTCGGCCGGGTTGGTCATGTCCTTCGGGATATCGATGACCACCGGACCAGGACGTCCGGACTCGGCGAGGTAGAACGCCTTCTTCATCACTTCGGGGATTTCCGAAGGATGCTTGATCATGAAGCTGTGCTTCACGATGGGCCGGGATATACCGATCATGTCGGTTTCCTGGAAGGCATCGGTGCCGACCATGTTGCTCGGAACCTGGCCGGAGATGACCACCATCGGGATCGAGTCCATGAAAGCGGTAGCAATGCCGGTGATGGCATTGGTCGCACCAGGACCGGAGGTGACCAGCACCACGCCAGCCTTGCCGGTCGCCCGCGCATAGCCATCGGCCATGTGGGTGGCGGCCTGCTCGTGACGAACCAGGATGTGCTCGATGGACTTTTCCTTGAAAAGCGCATCGTAGATATGCAGAACGGCACCACCCGGGTACCCGTAGATGTACTTAACGCCTTCGTCGCGCAAGAAGCGGACGAGCATTTCAGCGCCGGATAATAATTCCACGTTGTTCACCTCAAAAACGCCAGATAGCCGCCCCGCGTCGGACCGGCCAGAAATAGGTTTACTGCAAGACAGTGCATGAGCGACGGTGGTCGCCGACTACGTCAGCTGCTGACTAGCGAGTATTCAGAAACGCCCCAAAGTGTTGCGGAGCCTTCCTTCCCAGCGCGAGGTAACGCGTTGCGGATGTTACAAGTCGGCGCGGGTGTGCACCTCATGATTGCTGAACAGCCCGTTTCACCGACCGTTCAGAACTTTAAGCGTGGGATTGTTCGGATTAGACCTGTTCAAGTCAAGTCTACAGTTGGCCTTCCGGCTGTTTCAGCTGTGATCCAGCGCAGAATGAAGGCGCTCGGCTTTTGCGTATAGTACCGACCTGGTTCTGCATTAACAGAAGGGATTAGCATGCGTTTGACGATTTTAGCTGGCGGCTTGCTGCTTGCCTTGAGCAGCAGCGTGATGGCCAGCCAGGTTTACAAGTGGGTGGATGCACAAGGCGTCACTCACTTCGGTGCGCAACCTCCGCAGGGCCAATCCGCCGAAGTGCTCAACACTGCAACTCCGCCACCCCGATCCACTCCAGCGGCACCTGCAACCTCGGAACCCTCGGCAGAATCGGAACAGCGCATGATCGATCGTCAAGTGAAAAAGCAGGTGGCCGAACAGGAGGCGGAACGTCAGCGCTACTGCACATCGCTGCGCACCAACCTGGCGCAACTCCAGAACAACCCACGGGTGCGAGTAGAAGAAGATGGGGAAGTGCGACGATTAAAGGAAGAAGAGCGCCAGGAACGCATTGCCGAAACCAGCCAGAAAATCGCTGACACCTGCGACCGATGAACAAAGCCAGCGCCAGCCGTCGAGCTGGCGCGCATCAAGCTCCGCTGCGATGGATCAACTTGTCGAAGGTATCGAGCGCTCGCAGCAGGCTGGTCATCTCCAGTGACCGGCCTTGATAGACCATCTCCGCCATCGCCAGGATTCCCGAAACGGTCGGTAATGAGCCATCGCGCTCCAGAATATCTTTCATTCGCGGAAGAAAAACCCATTGCAGCCACTGCTCGAACGATAGCGTGTCGACGCAAAAGGGTTCCTGACTCATAAATGCCTGAGCGTCTGGCGGCGACGAAGCCCATAGCCCGCGCACACGTAACTCCCGCTCGATGACCAGCAACTGTTCAGCCAATTCGGGAATGCGACTATCCATTACATCGTGACCTTGGCTCGCTCACGAGCCTGCGCGGCGCCAGCGGCATTACCCTGACGCTCACGTGCCTGTGCGATCAGCTCCCACAGGCTGGCCTGCAGTGCCGGACGACCGGTGGCATAGCCCAAGCCCCGCCGGGAAAGCTGTTCGGCCTGCACCGCATCACCCTGTGCCAAGCGCACCTGAGCCAGGCGGTAAAGCACCTGAGGTTCACGGGGCGCGATACGCTGTGCGCGCTCAAGGCTGGAGGCTGCGCCGTTCAGATCACCGCCACCCTGTTGTTGCTGGGCCGTGGTCAGCAATGCCAACACAGGCCCGTCGAGTCGCTCATCGGCTGACAGCGCGCCATTACCGGATGGAATCCCGGTGGGCACGGATTGGCTCGGAGGCGGAGCTGGGACCGGCTCCGGCGCTCGCCACTGCTCTGATGCGCTCGGAGCCGGGGCTACGGAGCCAGAGAATGCGCTATCCGGCGCTGCGAACGTCTGCAGCGGTTCCGGATTCTGCTGCGGCACCATGACCGTGACACCCGAGTCTTGCGCAACAGGATTCGTCATTGCAGACGGAGCGACCGGACGCTGAGCCTGCCGCGCCGAAACCTCCTCGGAAACAGGCGCTCCCGAATCGACGACAGGTATCGCCCCTCGCTTAACCGTCGCGCAGCCCTGCACCAGCACAGCGGCCATCGCAACCATCATCCATTGCTTGTTCAACATTCGAACCTCTTGAATTTCCACTCAGCTGGCTGACTGATCAAGGCAGCCAACCACGAACCCAATCCATGACCGACTCGGCCGGCGCCTGAATTCCGCAACCAGGGCCTGGCGCAGGCTCGCTGCCGCGGATGTAAGGAATCTGTACCGCGTCAGGACAGTTTTCCAGCGTTCCTGCGCCGGTTTGCGCGTCTACCCAGGCCATTCCGACATTCTCGGGCAGCGCGGTCTGCGGCGGCAGTGGATCGGCACGACGCATGAAGTCCGCCCATACCTGCAATGCTCCAGTGGCGCCGGTCAGCGAGGTTTTACCGTTGTCGTCGCGCCCCAGCCAGACCACCGCCAGCAAGTCCTGACTGAACCCGGCGAACCAGCTATCGCGTGAATCGTTAGTGGTACCGGTCTTGCCCGCTAGCGTCAGTGACCTCGGCACATGGTTGTATGCCGAGCGACCCGTGCCCTCGCGCATGGCGCGCTGCATGGCGTATTGGGTCAGATAGATGGCACCAGCATCGAAACGCTGTTCGATCTTGAACGGATAGCGGCTCAGCGGCTCCCCATCGGCGGCCAGGACACTGCGAATGCCTCGCAGCGGCGTGTTGAAACCGCCATTGGCCAGCGTCTGGTACATGTCGGCGACCTCGATAGGCCGCAACCCTCCAGCACCCAATAGCATCGAAGGGTAGGCCGGCCAATTCGGCGAAGCGCCCAACCGTTCCAGGGTCTTCAAGACGTGAGGCACCCCCAAGTCAAGGCCAAGGCGTGCCGTCGAGAGATTGTAGGAATTGGCTAGCGCCTGATAGAGATAAACGGTTCCGTGCGCGGTACGCCCATAGTTCTGCGGCTTCCATACCTGACCATCAGCGCCCTTGACAGAGAAAGGTTCGTCTTCCAACAGGCTGGTCAGCGTGTACTGGCTCGGTTTTTCCAGCGCCGCCAGGTAGATGGCTGGCTTGATCAGCGATCCGATCGGCCGCGACGCATCCAGCGCACGATTGAAGCCAGCAAATCCAGGTTGGCGGCCGCCGAGCATTGCCTGTAGTTCGCCGGTTTCCGGGTTTGTCACGAGCATCGCCCCTTCGACGCCTTCCGCAGCTTTACCCAGGCGCTTCAGCGTGTCGCTCATTGCCCGCTCGGCCTTCAGCTGCAGGATCGGATCGAAGCTGGTAAAGACCCGCAGCCCCTCTTCCGTCAGGTCCTCGTCGCGGTAATCCTCTCGCAGCTGTCGCTTGACCAGATCGAGGAAGGCCGGATAGGAACTGTCCGCCAGACTGCCGCGCTGCGTCACGCCGAGCGGAGCTTTGCGAGCCGCTGCGGCTTCTTCGGGAGTAAGCACCTGCTGTTCGGCCAAGAGGTCGAGAATGAGATTGCGACGCTCCAGCGCCCGTTCCGGATGGCGCCGAGGATTGTAGTAGGTCGGCCCCTTCACCATGCCGACCAGCAGCGCGATGTGCTGAACCTTCAATTCGGACAGCGGGCGACCGAAGAAATATTGACTAGCCAGACCAAACCCGTGGATGGCTCTGCGACCGTCCTGCCCGAGAAACACCTCATTAAGGTAGGCTTCGAGGATTTCATTCTTGTCGTAATGCAACTCCAGAAGCACGGCCATCATCGCTTCGGTGGCTTTACGGCTCAGGCTGCGCTCGTTAGTCAGGTAGAAGTTTTTGACCAGCTGCTGGGTCAAGGTACTGCCGCCCTGGCGCACTTCGCCAGCGGTCAGGTTGACCCAGACGGCCCGCGCGATGGACTTAGGCGAAACACCGAAATGATCGAAAAACTCCCGGTCCTCGACCGCCACCAGGGTTTCGACAAGATAGGGCGGTACTTGATCGAGCTTGATCAGGATGCGGTCTTCATTGTGTGCCGGATACAACCCGCCGATGGTAACGGGCTCAAGGCGCGCCACCGGTAGCTCGCTGCCATCGGCGCGCGCCAGACCGGCCACGAAGTCACCGGAAAAGCGTACGCGGATACGCTGTGACTCTTCGGCCCCTTCATAAAACCGAAACCCGCGGGTGTGCATTTCCACGGCATTTGCGGCAACCGACATACTCCCGGGACCGCTGACAGCCTTTTCGCGCCGATATCCCAGCGCGTCGAGCTCGGTCAGAAAGTCATCCTTGGCGAGTTTTTGCCCAACGAACAACTCCAGCGGCCGTGCGTAGACCGTCGCCGGAATAGTCCAGCGCTTGCCGGAGAACTTCTCCTGCACCACTGCATCGAGGTAAACGGCGACGCCGGCGAGTATCACCAGAGCCACAATGGATAGCTTGATTATCCAGCCCAGCCAGGGACGAGGCCCACCGGAACGGCGCTTGGTACGGGATCGAGAGGAGCGTGCTTTATTCATGGCGGCGCATTATACGCACTTTGTTTTGCCCGGATGACGGCCTCCTAGCGGTTTGCAGGCCAGGTCCAGATCGACATAATGGAGCGCTTTTCAACTGTGTGACCTGCGTCCCATGGACCCCACACATACCATCGACAAACTGCAAGGAATGACCGTGAGCCAAGCATTGATCGCCGCACTGCAAGATCCGGCCCTCTACCCACATCCGGTCGAAGGCTTCAGGGTCATCGAAACCCATATTTCCTGGGTCATCCTCACCGGCACCCATGCCTATAAAATGAAGAAGCCGATGGATTTCGGCTTTCTCAACTTTACCGATCTGGCGGCCCGCAAGCATTTCTGCGAGGAAGAGCTGCGTCTGAACCAGCGCATGGCCCCGGACCTCTATCTGCAGGTCCTGCCTGTTACCGGCAGTATTGACGCGCCGGTAATCGGCGGTGAAGGCGAACCGATCGACTACCTACTGCAAATGCGGGAGTTTCCGCAGGCGCAGCTGATGGCCGAAGTACAGATCCGCGGCGAGCTGACCGATGCGCATATCGATGCTCTCGCAGAACAGATCGCCCGCTTTCACGCGAGCACTCCGCAGGTACCGGCTGGCCATCCACTGAACAGCGCTGCCGCGATCGTTGCGCCAATGCGGCAGAACTTCGAGCAGATCCGCCCCTTGCTGAGCGAGCAGTCCGACCTGCAACAACTCGATGCGCTGCTCGACTGGACCGAAACGAGCATCGCCCGTCTGCAGCCGTTACTGGAGCAGCGCACCCAGCAGGGCTTCATCCGCGAATGCCATGGCGACTTACATCTGGGCAACGCGACGATCATCGACGACAAAGTCGTGCTGTTCGACTGCATTGAATTCAACGAGCCTTTCCGCCTGATCGATATCGCCTCCGATGCAGCGTTCCTGGCAATGGACCTGGAAGACCGCGGTTTGAAGTGCCAGGCGCGTCGCTTCATCAACGGCTGGCTGGAGCGCACCGGGGACTACACCTCGCTCGAATTGCTCAGCCTGTACAAAGCCTATCGGGCAATGGTTCGCGCCAAGGTCAGTCTGTTCCGGCTGTATCAGGAGCAGGACCCGGTGCAACGCCGGGTGATCTTGCGTCAGTACCGCGGCTACGCCAATCTGGCCGAAAGCTATAGCGCCATTCCGTCACGCTTTCTGGCGATCACCCATGGCGTCTCGGCGGTTGGCAAAAGCCAGGTTGCGCTACGCCTGGTCGATGCGCTGGGCGCAATCAGGTTGCGTTCGGACGTCGAGCGCAAGCGCTTACACGGCGAACAGCCACAGGAGCTTAGCGCCGAGTTGGATGCAGGTATCTATAGCGCCGAAGCGGGCGAAGCGACCTATCAGCGACTGCACGCTTTGGCTGAGACGGCGTTGAATGCCGGTTTTTCAGTGGTGATCGATGCGACCTACCTCAAACAACAGCAGCGTCAGGCCGCATGGCAAGTGGCTGAGTCGACCGGTGTCCCATTCCTGATCCTCGCTTGCGAGGCGCCCGAGGCGGTGATCGAACAATGGCTCGCCCAGCGGCAGGCTGAAGGCGGTGATCCGTCCGACGCAACCATGGCCGTTATCAAGGCTCAACAAGCCTCTCGCGAGCCGCTGACCGAACGCGAGCAATTGCTCAGCCGCCAGATCAACACGCCAGAAGCAGGCAGCCTCGACAACCTCGTCAGTGTTGTTCGCCAGCGGCTGCCAGGGCTCTAAGGCGCCATACAAAGATCGCGCAAACGTAACCGACCGCATCTTGAGGCGCCCCGCGGGCAGAACCCGGTGGTGCTTCTATACTTGGCATGCCTGTCTGCGGAAGTCGACCATGCCACACTGCGCCCTGCCTTTAGTGCTGCCGGACCACCGCCATGGGTGACAGCGTCCGGCTTTTTTCGATTCGCTCCGACGAGTACGCAGAGTTTCGTCCTACTTATCCAAACTCTCTGTTCCGCTGGCTTGTAGCTCGGAGCCCGCGAAATCACTGTGCGCTCGACGTTGCAGCCGGTAGTGGCCAGGCAACGCTCGCTCTGCTGGATCATTTCGATCAGGTGCTTGCCTGCGATGCCAGCCTTGGCCAGCTGAGCGGCAACGCGGACTGGCGGTCCGCATGGCGCTTCGCCGCCCAGGCCGAGCAACTGCCATTACGTGATGGAATGGTCGACCTGCTGGTCGTCGCGCAGGCATTGCACTGGTTCCCTACCGCGACCTTCTTCGCCGAGGCAAAGCGAGTGCTCACATCCGATGGCCTCTTCTGCGCCTGGTGCTACAGCCTGCTTCGTATCGAACCGGCATTGGATGCCCTCATTACCCGCCTGCATGGCGAAACACTGAATGGCTATTGGCCACAAGGTCGCGCCAGTGTCGATGCAGGCTATCGCGATATCCAGATACCGTTCACAACCCTCGAAACGCCGGCGTTAGCAATCGAGGCCCATTGGAATCTGTCGCAACTGCTCGGCTATATGCGCACATGGTCAGCCGTAAAACAGTGGCAACAGGACCATGGAATGGACCCGATAACCCAGCTCGCACCCGAGCTCGCGCAGCTTTGGGGCGATCCGGAGCGACAGCGCAAGGTTCGCTGGCCGCTTCACTTGCTTGCCGGCTATCCAGGACGATAGGAGCAACCATGCACGACGAACTGCTGACCTTGAAAAATCTCGGCAAGACATCCGCGCAATGGCTGCACGCGTCGGGCATCCATACAGCAGAAGATTTGCGTCGACTCGGCGCGGTCAACGCTTACCAGGCAGTCAAATCACGCGGATTCACCGCATCCCGCGTGCTGCTATATGCCATCGAAGGCGCATTGCGGGACATGAACTGGAAAGAACTCCCAGACACGCTCAAGAGTGAGCTGAACCAGCACTTAAACGACTGCGCCGCTGGAGACAAGAGCTAGCTCACAACCTCTACGTAGCGTGATTTACTCCTTCCCTCGGCAGCATTATCGTGACTGGGCGCATCGCTCAACCGTTCCGAGCCCGCTGTCCAAGGATTGCCGTCATGTATTTACTCGGGGAACAACCGGCCTATGCCGATCAGCTGATCAACCGCTTGCAGGGGATCCCCGCGCAACTTCTAGATGGCCTGGCACCTGTAGCTCCGCCTATCGAAATTAAAAGCTCCAACGACCTCGCCGATGAATTGCCTGAGCAGCAGCTATTCATCATCGAGAGCGGATTGCTGCATGCGCTCGTGGACGAACGACCGCTGTTCTATATGCAGGAAGGGGATCTTCTCGGGCTTCGCCAAGGCATCGACTTGCCAATCTGCCGTTACCGCAGCGACGAGTCGATCCGCCTGATTCCCTTCTCGCGCAGCGCCGTGTTTCAACATATCCATGCCGACCCGCGCAGGCAGGAACTCTTTACGCAGTACCTCATCGGTCAGACGGTGCTGTTATCCGATGCGCTGGCGCGCCTGAAGCAGCCCGAAATTCATCCGACAACCGGGTTCCAGCATTTCGCAGCCGGCGAAGAGCTGATTCGCCAAGGCGAGGACGCAGATAACGTATTCATCATCATCGAAGGTCATGCCGAAGCAATTGTCGACGGCCAGAAGGTCGGCGATGTTCAGCGCGATGAAATTTTTGGTGCGATGGCAGTATTCACGCACGAAAAACGCAGCGCGAGCGTCGTCGCCACATCCGCCTGCACCGTCATGCTGATACCAAAGGACCAATTCCTGAGCCTGATGCAGAACAATCCGAAGATCGCGCACAGCCTGATCGAAAGCATGGCCAGGCGGATCGACCTACTTAACAAAGAGGTTACCCAGTTGCGCCTGCCTATCTCCGCCTGATCAGCGATCTGCTGGTTGGCAAATTAATTTCGAATTTAGCTGTTGACGTCGAAATGAGAATTGTTATTATTATCGCAACTGATCGAGAGGTCAGTCGGTAAGCTGGAAGGCCAGGCAGTCGGACTTTCAGATTATCTCCTCATCAGGCTAATCACGGTTTTGACCCGGCTCTTGCCGGGTCTTTTTTTGCCCGAAATAAATGCCTGCCTGCCTGCCAGCCGGCTTGCTTGCTTGCTTGCTTGCTTGCTACTGCAACTTCGTACCGAACTCGGCGCAATGGTTCTGCTGCGGCTGAGCCGGTGTAAACCAAACGAAATCAGCCTGCTCCGCGCTCAAGGGCTCGCCTACCTCGGCGAGCACCAAGACCTTCGTGTCACGATTCGCAAGATGCAAAGGCACACCTAAATCACGTCGCACATGAAAGGCTCCCGCCAGTAGCACTGCAGGCTTCGGTGCCGCATTCAGTTGCTCGGCCATTCGGCGGTCGCGCTGCTGCTGCACGGCCAGCATCGCCGGTAGCTGAGCCTCAGGCAGCATGTCGCAATGAGAAACACGGATCTGCGCCAACAGCTTCTTTTGCACAGGCTGCGCAGCCGCGGCACCGGTCAACTGGGGTTTGCGGCGGTAGATATCGGTGATTTCCGCGCGATCGAGATTCGCCGCTAACGCCGGATAAGGCTGAGCCAGGGCGTACTCGACCACGGATGCATAAAGCTCCCAATCCCAGCCCTTCTGCCACGCCAACGCTTCCGGCAGATCCGCAGGCCCCTGCCCTCGCGAAAGAGAGTTCTGCACGCGCGTGACGCGCTTCTGTTGTTCGGGGTTAAGCATCTCCAAGAGCAGGCTGCCTTGCTCGCGCCGCTGAGCCAACGCCTGAAGAAGCCAGCGCTGCAGAGCGTGATGGTCGGGATTGTCATGACGCTCGCCAATCAGAAGGTGATCGACCTCGGCCAACTCGCTCACCAGTTGTTGCGCCGAAAGCTGTTCGCCGCTACGCAGGTCCATGATCCGGCCGAGATCAGGATGCGCCAGGCCCTCCGAACCCTGCCAGGACGGTAACGGCGGCGCCGATTGACATGCGCTCAGCAGGCCCATGGCAAAAACTAAAAAAAATCGCATCGATCGCTCCTCAGCGCGCAATGACCAGCGGGTGCCCTCGCTCGGGGTGCTGCTGTATCAATACATCCAGGCCGAATACCGATTTCAGCGGTTCGGCACGCAACACCTGCTCGGGCGTGCCGCTTAACCGTGCCCGCCCGTCCGCCAGCAGCAATAGGCGATCGCAATAGCGTGCCGCCAGATTCAGATCGTGCAGTATCACCATGACCGCGCCGCCCTGCTCCGCGAACTGCCGGACAGCCTGCAGAATGCCGTGCTGATGTGATGGATCAAGCATGGCCGTGGGCTCGTCCAGCAGCAGCACTTGCCCTGCGCCGCCCGGCCACAACTGCGCCAGCACGCGCGCCAGATGCACGCGCTGCTGCTCGCCACCCGATAGGGCCAGATAGCTGCGGTTTGCCAGGTGCTGCGCATCCGCAGCCTCCAGCGCAGCGGCCACGATCCGTTTGTCGGAGGCCTGGCCACTGGCGTGGGGCAATCGTCCGAGGCTGACCACTTCGTCAACGCGGAAACCGAAACTCAGCGTCGACGTCTGCGGCAGCACCGCCACACAGCGCGCTCGCTCAGGCCCATCCCAGTCATGTAGCGACCGTCGATGCAGCAGCACCTCACCGGCGCTGATAGCCAGCTCGCCGCTCAGCGCCCCAAGCAAGGTGCTTTTACCGGCCCCGTTAGGACCCAGCACTCCCAAAACTTGGCCTTGCACCAATTCTAGATCGATGCTCTCGAGCACGGTCGCTGCGCCACGACGGACCGAAACGCGTCGAGCACAAAGCATTACCGGCGTCCTCGTAACAATAGATAGAGGAAGAAAGGCGCTCCCAGCAAAGCGGTGACGATGCCGATCGGCAACTCCGCAGGCGCCAGCACGAGCCTAGCCAGCAGGTCGGCCAGAAGCAGCAAACTGCCGCCAGCCAGCGCCGAGGCCGGCAACAGCAGCCGGTGGTCAGGGCCAACCAGCAGACGCACCAGGTGGGGAACCACCAACCCAACGAACCCGATCATGCCCGCTGCCGCCACCGCCGCCCCAACGCCCAATGCCGTACAGAAGACCAATTCGCGCTTGAGCCGCTCGACGTCGAAACCCAGGTGACGCGCTTCAGATTCACCCAACAGCAGTGCGTTCAGTGCTCGAGCGCGACGTGGCAGCCAGCATGCTATCGCCACAGCGACCAGCAGTAACGGCCAGAGCCGTGCGTAGCTTGCACCGTTAAGACTGCCCAGATTCCAGAACGTCAGGGTGCGCAGCGTGCTGTCGTCGGCAAGGTAGGTGAACAGCCCGATCATGGCGCCTGCCAGCGCAGTCAGCGCGATGCCCGCGAGCAACATCGTGGCGACATCGGTGCGCCCTTCGCGACGCCCCAGTCGATAAACCAGCGCGGTGACGCCGAGGCCACCAATGAACGCACTAAGCGACAGCAGATAGGGCTCCAACAGAGGCGAGATGCCGCCGATCAGCTCGCTTCCGACGATGGTCATTGCCGCACCCAGAGCGGCGCCGCTGGAAACGCCGATCAGCCCCGGATCGGCCAGTGGGTTGCGAAACAACCCCTGCATAGCGACGCCGGACAGCGCCAACACGGCACCCACCGATATCCCGAGCAATGCCCGTGGCAGGCGTATCTGCGCCAGGATGAGCTCGGCCTGCGCTGTGCCCCCGCCGTCAAACGAGACGCCAAGCAGGCGAAGCATGGCGTGCAAGGTATCGCCGAACGACAGGCTAACCGGCCCCAGTGCCAATGATAGCCAGAAGGCAATCAGCAGCAACAGGCCCAACGAAAGAAACAAGGGGCGTGCGGTTAGCACAGGGCTCATCGAGAGTGTCGCCAGTCGGAGTTCGGGCGAAGCATAAAATCCAGTCAGCCGGTCCGCCACCTTTAATCGCCCTGGCCTCCACCAGTTCGAGCAGCCGGGCGATAATCCCGGGCGGACCAGGAGGACACATGATTCGATTATGCGCCGCGAGTGATCTCGCCGAGGGCCAGAGCAAAGGCCTGGAGTTACAGGGGCAACGCCTGCTTGCCATACGCAAGGACGGCACCGTGTACGTTTACGAGAACCGCTGCCCGCATCGAGGAATACCTCTGGAGTGGCTCCCTGACCAGTTTCTCGATAGCAGCGGCAGCCTGATCCAATGCGCTACCCACGGCGCGCTGTTTCTCATCGACAGCGGCGAATGCGTAGCCGGCCCCTGTGCAGGTCAGGCCCTGCAAGCGCTGCAGAGCACCGAACGCGACGGCATCATCTGGTTGCAAAACGCGCGATAGTGCGACGTTGCGCCCAGGCGACGATTCGTCACGTTGGGTATCATCCCGCTACCGCTGCCTGAGAACCGACCATGCGCCGCTTGCTGTGTCTGCTGATCCTGTTGTTTGCCCTCCCTGCCACTGCGGGCCTGTTCGATAGTCGCCCCAGCGCCACGCTTGGCGGGCTAGATAACAGCGCCGACTTTCTACCGGTACATGAAGCCTTCCGCCTGAGCCTGGTGGACACAACGCCCGAGCGGATCAAGCTGCGTTTCATCGGTGCCGAGGGCTACTACCTCTACCGCCATCGCTTCGAGTTCAAGACGACCGACGCCAGCGTGGTGCTTGGCGACGCGCAGCTTCCGGCAGGCGAGGCGAAGACGGACGAGTATTTCGGTGAGGTCGAAGTCTATTACGGCATTCTCGATATCGAGCTGCCGGTGCAGAACCCCGACAACCGATCCTTCACGTTGCAGGTCGGCTACCAGGGCTGCGCCGACAAAGGGCTGTGCTACCCCCCGGAAATCGAGTCGTTCGAGATCACCACAGGTGGCACTCCGATCCCTGCAGCAGCTGGCGATACCAGGGATGGCGATGCGCTTTCCTGGCGCTCGGTAGCGCTGTTCTTTCTCGCCGGCCTGGGCCTTACCTTCACACCTTGCGTGCTGCCGATGCTGCCGATTCTTTCCGGCGTGGTGCTACGCGGACAACCTGGCGGCATGCGCAGCTTCCTGCTGTCGCTCGCCTATGTGTTGCCGATGGCCGGCGGTTTCGCACTTCTGGGTGCGCTGATGGGCGTGTTCGGCGCCGAGCTGAATTTGCAGGCCCGCCTGCAATCACCCTGGGTCCTGGTGCCCTTTGCGCTGTTCTTCGTGGCCTTCGCGCTGGCGATGTTCGGCCTGTACGAACTGCGCCTGCCACAGGCATTGAGCGGCCGCCTCGATCGCCTGGCGGGTAACGCCAAGGGCGGCTCGTTCATGGGCGCCGCGCTGCTCGGCAGCGTCTCCAGCCTGTTGGTATCGCCCTGCGTCTCGGCGCCATTGGCCGGCGCGCTGCTGTATATCAGCGCCAGCGGCGATGCGCTGGGCGGCGGCCTGAAATTGTTCGCGCTGGGCCTGGGCATGGGCGCCCCGCTGATCCTGTTCGCCACCACTGGCGGCGCGCTGCTGCCCAAGAGCGGCCCTTGGATGATCGGCGTACGCAACGCCTTCGGCGTGCTGCTGCTCGCCGTGGCGGTCTGGATGCTCGAACGCGTATTGCCCGGCCCGCTGGCGCTCGCGTTGTGGGGGCTGCTGGCCGCAGGTACGGCACTTTTTCTGGGCACGCTTGAACTCATTTCCAAGACACCGCGACAAAAGCTTGCACAACTCCTGGGCCTGGCTCTGCTGGTCTACGCCCTGGCCGCCTGGATCGGCGCGTTGCAGGGCGGCTCCGATCCGCTGCGGCCGCTGCCGGCTGCCACGTTGGTTACGGGCAACGGCGCCGTGCAAGGCGAAAACTGGCACACCGTTTCGACGCCAGCGGAGCTAGACGCGCAGCTTTCGGCCGCTCGCGCTGCGGGAGAACCGCTGATGCTCGACTGGTATGCCGACTGGTGCATCAGCTGCAAGGTGATCGAGCGCGAAGTGTTTGCCGATCCGCTGATCGCGCCTCGCCTGGCCGACTACCGCCTGATTCGCTTCGACATCACCGACAGCAATGCGCAACAGCGCGCCCTTCTCGATCGCTACAAGCTGTTCGGCCCACCGGCCATCTTGTTCTTTGATCGCGGTGGCCAGGAAATCGCTGATGCGCGTGTCGTCGGAGAAGTCGACGTGACTCAATTCGCCGAACGGATGAATCGCGCCGAGGCATCGCGCTAAGGCCTGCCCCGCTCGCCGCAAGCTGGAAAATGCGCCCGCTACCTTGCAGCAATCTCCAGCCATAATGCGGGCATTTACGCCGATCGCAGCATGACTGGACAGTCAGACCCTGCTTCGTGCATAGTTTTTCCCCTTTCCGACCCGCCTACTTTTTCACTGGCGCGAGCGGACACAACAACAAGGAATTTCCATGGCCACGTTTCTGGTCCTCAATGGCCCGAATCTGAATCTGCTCGGCACCCGCGAGCCGGGCGTCTACGGGGCGGTGACGCTGGCGCAGATCAACCAGGATCTGGAGCAGCGCGCACGCGACGCGGGCCATCATCTGCTACATCTGCAATCCAATGCCGAGTACGAACTGATCGAGCGCATCCATGCCGCACGCGGCGAAGGCGTGGACTTCATCCTGATCAATCCGGCGGCCTTCACACATACCAGCGTCGCGTTACGTGACGCGCTGCTGGCAGTGAGCATCCCATTCATCGAAGTGCACCTGTCCAACGTGCACAAACGTGAACCTTTCCGCCATCACTCCTACTTTTCAGATGTCGCGGTAGGTGTGATCTGCGGCCTTGGCGCCAGCGGCTATCGGCTGGCATTGGAGGCCGCCCTGGAACACCTCGCTGCTTCCTGACGGGCCTGCGCATAAGCATGCCGGGGCTCGACAAGCGAGCGGCAACACCCTTTGAACTTACCTGGGAGTCAACGCTTCATGGATATTCGCAAAGTCAAGAAACTGATCGAACTGCTGGAAGAGTCCGGGATCGACGAACTGGAGATCCACGAGGGCGAAGAATCGGTGCGCATCAGCCGCCACAGCAAACAAGTGGCCATGCAGCAGCCGATCTACGCTCAAGCCCCCGTCGCCCCGGCGCCAGCACCCATTGCTGCCGCACCCACCGCCGATGCCGCGCCGGCTGCACCGAAGCTGAACGGCACCGTCGTCCGCTCGCCGATGGTCGGTACCTTCTACCGCGCCTCCTCGCCTGAGTCCAAGCCGTTCGCCGATGTCGGCCAGAGCGTCAAGAAGGGCGACATCCTGTGCATCGTCGAAGCCATGAAGATGATGAACCACATCGAGGCAGAAACCAGCGGCACCATCGAATCCATCCTGGTGGAGAATGGTCAGCCGGTCGAATACGACCAGCCGCTGTTCACCATCGTTTGAACCGCGGAGAGCCAGCGATGTTGGAAAAAGTATTGATCGCAAACCGCGGTGAAATCGCCCTGCGGATTTTGCGAGCCTGCAAGGAGCTGGGCATCAAGACCGTCGCGGTGCATTCCACTGCCGATCGCGAACTGATGCACTTGGCCCTGGCGGATGAGTCCGTTTGCATCGGCCCGCCCCTTGCCACCAATTCATATCTGCACATCCCGTCGATCATCGCCGCGGCAGAGGTGACCGGCGCTACCGCCATTCACCCCGGCTACGGCTTTCTCGCCGAGAACGCCGACTTCGCCGAACAGGTGGAGAAATCCGGTTTTGCCTTCGTCGGCCCGAGAGCGGAAACCATCCGCCTGATGGGCGACAAGGTGTCCGCCAAGAACGCCATGATCAAATCCGGCGTACCTGTGGTGCCCGGCTCCGACGGCCCGCTGCCGGAGAACGAGAAGGAAGCGCTGCGCATCGCCCGTGAAGTGGGCTACCCGGTGATCATCAAGGCTGCAGGCGGCGGTGGCGGTCGCGGCATGCGCGTGGTGCACAAGGAAGAGGACCTGATCAAGTCGGCCAAACTGACCCGCACCGAAGCCGGTGCTGCGTTCGGCAATCCGATGGTCTATCTGGAGAAATTCCTCGGCAATCCGCGCCACGTGGAAGTCCAGGTGCTTTCCGACGGCCAGGGCAACGCTATTCATCTGGGCGACCGCGACTGCTCGCTGCAGCGCCGCCATCAGAAGGTACTGGAAGAAGCGCCAGCGCCCTTCATCGATGAAAAGGCCCGCGCCGAAGTGCTCAAACGCTGCACCGATGCCTGCATCGAGATTGGCTATCGTGGCGCCGGCACCTTCGAGTTCCTTTACGAAGACGGCCGTTTCTACTTCATCGAGATGAACACCCGAGTACAGGTCGAGCACCCGGTCACCGAGATGGTCACTGGCATAGACATCGTCAAGGAGATGCTCAGCATCGCCGCTGGCAACAAGCTGTCGATCAAGCAGGAAGACGTGGTCATCCGTGGCCATTCGCTGGAGTGCCGGATCAACGCCGAGGACCCGGAGAAGTTCCTTCCCAGCCCCGGCAAGGTCAAGCACTTCCACGCACCGGGCGGCAATGGCGTTCGCGTCGACTCGCACCTGTACAGCGGCTATTCGGTTCCGCCGAACTACGACTCGCTGATCGGCAAGCTGATCACCTACGGCGCCACGCGCGAAGAAGCCATGATGCGCATGCGCAATGCCCTGGACGAGATCGTCGTCGACGGGATCAAGACCAACATCCCACTGCACCGGGATCTGGTTCGCGATGAAGGCTTCTGCAAGGGCGGCGTGAATATTCATTACCTGGAAAAGAAACTGGGTATGGATAAGCACTAAGCACCAGCCGAGAAAAGCGCTGAAGGCTGGAAGGCCGGACGAAAAAGCGGATAATCCCGCCACCTTTCGTTCAGCCTTCCAGCCTTCAGCCGTTTCTAGACGAGAATTTTATGCCCTGGTTACAACTCCGCCTCGCCATCGCCCCGGAACAGGCACAACCCCTCGAGGACGCCTTGCTGGGTGTCGGCGCGGTATCGGTGACCTTCATGGATGCCGAGGATCAGCCTATCTTCGAGCCGGACCTGGGTACCACGCCCTTGTGGTCGCATACCCATCTGCTGGCACTGTTCGAAGCGGATGTGGACGAAAGCAACCTGCTCGCCCATCTGC
This sequence comes from Pseudomonas sp., assembly GCA_031988485.1. Taxonomy (GTDB): domain Bacteria; phylum Pseudomonadota; class Gammaproteobacteria; order Pseudomonadales; family Pseudomonadaceae; genus Stutzerimonas. Next base: position 364,955 of record DALZYJ010000002.1, on the reverse strand, counting down.
AGTTGCTGGTCGACGGTCAATTGCCCGCCTACGAACTGGAGCGCATCGAGGACCAGGACTGGGAACGCAGCTGGATGGACAACTTCCAGCCCATGCGCTTCGGTCGTCGCTTATGGATCGTTCCAAGCTGGCATGCCGCGCCTGAGCCGAAGGCTGTGAACCTGCTGCTCGACCCCGGCCTGGCATTCGGCACCGGCACCCACCCCACCACCGCGCTGTGCCTGGAATGGCTGGATAGCCAGGAGCTAGCCGGTTTGCAGGTGCTGGATTTCGGTTGTGGCTCGGGCATTCTCGCCATTGCCGCGCTGTTGCTGGGCGCCGATAAGGCTGTTGGGACCGATATCGATATCCAGGCGATCGAGGCCTCGCGAGATAATGCCGGGCGCAACGGCATCGACCCGGCACGCTTCCCGCTGTATCTGCCCGAGCAATTGCCGGAAAGCCAGTTCGACGTTGTGGTCGCCAACATCCTCGCCGGGCCTCTGGTAGAACTGGCATCACACATCATCGAGCGCGTCAAACCAGGCGGGCGCCTGGCCTTGTCCGGCATCCTGGCCGAACAAGCCGAAGAGGTTCGCGCCGCCTACGCGGGCCAGTTCAATCTAGATCCCACCGCCGAGAAAGACGGCTGGGTACGGATCACCGGCACTCGCCGCTCTTGAGTAACGCCCCGAATCGCGGCAGCAATGCCGCGATGTCCATCGCGAGTCGCCACTGCCGTTCATCAATGCGCATGCGCTAGACTACGGGCATTTTTCGCCGGACCTCCACATGACCAGCTTCGTCACTCAGTGTCCTCATTGCCGCACCAGCTTCCGTGTCAGCCGCCCTCAGCTCGCTGCTGCCCAGGGCGTGGTGCGTTGCGGAGCCTGCATGGAACTGTTCAACGCAGCCCGCCACCTGCACGGAGACGACGCGAGCAACATTGCTACAGATCCGACGACAGCCAGCCAGCCTTTCCTCAGCGACGCGGCGGACACTCACTCGCAGTCATCAAAGAAGCCCACCACTGACGAAACGCTTTGGATTCACGACGATCTTGATCTGGACAGCCTCGACCTGGACGAAGAGCTGGCGAAGCTCGAACGTCAGGAGAGGGAGTCGCGCGAAGTACTGGAACTGGAGCTTCAACCCGGCGAGCGACTGCACGCCCCGACCGATGAGCGACCGTTGGCCGATAACGAAGCCTGGGCCGAGCAGCTGCTGAGGACGGAAACCGATACGCCAACAAACCACAATCGAACGCAAGCGAAGCCTGCAACCGAGCCGTTGCCCGAGACGACCGAACTGCGCTTCACGCCTGTCAGCAGCGAGCATCCCGCGCCGCCAAGCCCGCTGACAAGCGGGCACGTTCCGTTGAACGAGCACCCCGGTTCACACGAGCGCGTCGATCCTGTCTTCGACAGCTCGATCGAGCCGGACGTCGCGACCGAGCCAATGGGCGAGACGGAGCAGACAGCGGATCGAGCGGCACGCAGAGACCGCGAAGATCCGCTGTTCGAACTCGACGACGAACCACTTCAACTCGACTGGCAGGCGCGCCGCCGCCCCTGGGGCCGCTGGCTGGGGTGGGGCCTGCTGAATCTGATCGCCGTGCTTGCGCTCGTGGCCCAATATGTCGCGTACAACTTCGATGAGATATCGCGGCAGAACCAATATCGCCCCTGGCTGGAACGAATCTGCCCGGTCGTGGGCTGCGAGCTGCCGTCCAGGGTCGATATCAGCCAGATCAAGAGCAGCAATCTGGTCGTACGCAGCCACCCCGACTTCACTGGCGCGCTGGTAGTCGATGCGATCATCTACAACCGCGCATCCTTCGCCCAGCCGTTCCCATTGCTGGAGATCCGCTTCGCCGATATCAGCGGGCAGACACTGGCACAGCGCACGTTCAAACCAGGCGAGTACCTTTCCGGGGAGCTCGCCGGTCGGACAGAAATGCCGTCGCAGATCCCGATTCACATCGCCCTGGACATCCTCGATCCAGGCGCAAAGGCGGTGAATTACAGCTTGAGCTTCCGCTCGCCAGACTAGCCTCTGACGCGAAATAGCCTTCACCGCCTGTCGTATCGGCGTGCCAATTCCTACGCCGGTTATAAGCTAAGGGCTGCTCAGAATTTGTTCAAAACAATCTTTAACCCGTCATCCGGAGCGGGTATTATGCACACCCTTTTTTGCTGTCCCGATCGACCTAACAAGCAGGCTCCAAGCAGGGAATCTTCATGTCAGCGGTACGCATCGGCCCCTATACTCTTCCGAATCGATTGATCCTCGCGCCCATGGCCGGCGTGACCGATCAACCGTTCCGCCAGCTCTGCCGGCGCCTCGGCGCGGGCCTGGTGGTGTCGGAAATGGTCACCAGTGACGTACGTCTTTGGAATAGCCGCAAGTCGCGGCTTCGCCTGTTGCATGAAGGTGATCCGGAACCGCGTTCGGTGCAGATCGCGGGCGGCGACCCGCAGATGCTGGCCGAAGCCGCTGTTCGCAATGTCGAGTTGGGCGCGCAGATCATCGACATCAATATGGGCTGCCCGGCAAAGAAGGTATGCAACAAGGCCGCCGGCTCGGCGTTGATGAAAGACGAACAGCTCGTCTCGGAAATCCTCGAAGCGGTGGTCGGCGCAGTCAATGTCCCGGTGACCTTGAAGATCCGCACCGGCTGGGACAGACAGAACAAAAATGGACTGACGGTGGCGAAGATCGCCGAACAATCCGGAATCGCAGCCTTGGCCGTGCATGGCCGTACCCGCGCCGACCTTTATACGGGCGAAGCCGAGTACGACACCATTGCGGCGATCAAGCAGGCGGTGTCGATACCCGTATTTGCCAATGGAGATATCGATACGCCGATGAAGGCGCATCAGGTGCTGAGCGCGACAGGTGTCGATGCATTGCTGATTGGCCGAGCGGCCCAAGGCAGGCCCTGGATATTTCGTGAGATCAATCACTATCTCGCGACCGGCGAACGGCTGGCTCCGCCGGACCTGAACGAAATCGAAGACATTCTGCTAGAGCACCTGGGCGCGTTACACGCCTTTTATGGCGATGTCATGGGCGTGCGCATCGCACGCAAGCATGTCGGCTGGTATCTCGCAACACTGCCCGGCGCGCGTGAATACCGCGCCGGGTTCAATAGTTTGGAAGACAGGGACGCGCAATGTGCCAGCGTTCGAGCATTCTTTGCCGAACGCCGAACAGGTCCTGACTCGGGGGAAGGGAAAGGGGTGGCTGCATGACGCTGTTGAACGAAACACTGGTAACTGGAACAACATCCGTGAGCGACAATGTGAACCTCAAGCAACACCTCAATACGCCGAGCGACGCGGGTCAGACCCTGCGCGGCAGTGTCGAGAAGGCGTTGCACAACTACTTTGCCCATCTGGAAGGCGCGGACGTCACGGACGTTTACAACCTGGTCCTTTCCGAAGTGGAAGCACCACTGCTCGAAACCGTCATGAATTACGTCAAGGGCAACCAGACCAAGGCCTCTGAACTGCTGGGGCTGAATCGCGGCACTCTGCGCAAGAAACTCAAGCAGTACGATCTCCTTTAAAAGCCTAAAAGCCGCTGGAGGCTCAAGGCTGGAAGCTGGACGAACAAGCGACACCCTCGTCCGGCCTCCAGCCTCCAGCGTTATCTATCCTCGATGGAACCGCTATGACCGACCAAACTCTCCGCCTTCCCGTGCGCCGCGCGCTGATCAGCGTGTCCGACAAGACTGGCGTCGTTGAATTCGCCCGTGAACTCGCCGCCCTCGGTGTCGAGATCCTGTCCACCGGCGGCACTTTCAAGCTGCTGCGCGAGAACGACATCGCTGCCGTGGAAGTCGCCGACTACACCGGCTTTCCGGAGATGATGAACGGCCGCGTCAAGACTCTGCACCCGAAGATCCACGGCGGCATTCTCGGCCGTCGCGATCTGGACGAGGCAGTCATGGCCGAGCACGGCATCGCCCCGATCGATCTGGTCGCGGTCAATCTTTACCCGTTCGCCGCCACCGTCGCCAAACCCGGCTGCACGCTCCCGGATGCCATCGAGAATATCGATATCGGTGGGCCAACCATGGTTCGCAGCGCTGCGAAAAACCATAAAGACGTCGCCATCGTGGTCAATGCCGACGACTATGCCAATGTCATCGAGAACCTGCGCAATGGTGGATTGACCTACGCTCAGCGCTTCGATCTGGCACTCAAAGCCTTCGAGCACACCGCTTCCTACGACGGCATGATCGCCAATTATCTGGGAACCATCGACCAGAGCGTTGAAACACTTTCTACCGAAGGCCGCAGCCTGCTACCACGCACCTTCACCACACAGTTCGTCAAGGCGCAGGACATGCGCTACGGCGAGAACCCTCACCAGATCGCCGCCTTCTACGTCGAACAGCCTGATGAGGCCTGCGTCGCCACTGCCACCCAACTGCAGGGCAAGGAACTGTCGTTCAACAACGTGGCCGACACCGACGCCGCGCTGGAATGCGTGAAGAGCTTCGTCAAGCCGGCCTGCGTCATCGTCAAGCATGCCAACCCTTGCGGCGTCGCCGTGGTGCCGGAAGACGAAGGCGGCATCCGCCAGGCTTATGAGCTGGCCTACGCCACCGACAGCGAGTCGGCGTTCGGCGGCATCATCGCCTTCAACCGTGAGCTGGACGGGGAAACCGCCCGCGCTATCGTCGAGCGCCAATTCGTCGAAGTGATCATTGCTCCGAGCATTTCCGCCGAAGCCCGTGAAGTCGTCGCCGCCAAAGCCAACGTGCGCCTGCTCGAATGCGGTCACTGGCCGGCAGAACGCGCGCCGGGTTGGGATTACAAGCGGGTCAACGGTGGCCTGCTGGTACAAAGCCGCGACATCGGCATGATCGCTGCGGACGACTTGAAGATCGTGACCCAGCGTGCACCGACCGAGCAGGAAATCCACGACCTGATCTTCGCCTGGAAAGTGGCCAAGTTCGTCAAATCCAACGCCATCGTTTACGCCAAGGACCGCCAGACCGTCGGTGTCGGTGCCGGTCAGATGAGCCGGGTCAACTCGGCTCGCATCGCCGCTATCAAGGCCGAACATGCCGGCCTGCCGGTACCCGGCGCGGTCATGGCCTCGGATGCCTTCTTCCCCTTCCGCGACGGTATCGACAACGCCGCTAAAGTTGGCATCACTGCGGTGATTCAGCCCGGCGGCTCGATGCGCGACGCCGAAGTCATCGCAGCAGCAGACGAAGCCGGCATTGCCATGGTGTTCACTGGCATGCGCCATTTCAGGCATTGATCGTCAAGCCGCTGGAGGCTGGAGGCTGGAGGCTGGACGAAAAAGTGACACCCTCGTCCAGCCTTCAGCCTTCAGCCTTCAGCCTTCAGCCTTCAGCCTTTGGCCTTCGGCCCAACACAGGGTTTGTAAACAATGAACGTATTAGTGATTGGCAGCGGCGGCCGCGAGCATGCGCTGGCCTGGAAGGTCGCGCAGGATCCACGCGTGATGAAAGTTTTCGTCGCGCCGGGCAATGCCGGTACGGCGACCGAGGCCAAGTGCGAGAACGTCGCCATCGACGTGCTGGCCATCGAGCAACTGGCAGATTTCGCCGAGAAGAACGTGCAGTTGACCATCGTCGGCCCGGAAGCGCCGCTGGTCAAAGGTGTGGTCGATCTGTTCCGTTCGCGTGGTCTGGATTGTTTTGGCCCCACCGCTGCAGCCGCACAGCTGGAAGGTTCCAAGGCCTTCACCAAGGACTTTCTGGCCCGCCACGCCATTCCTACCGCTGACTACCAGAACTTCACCGAGGTGGAACCGGCGCTGGCCTACCTACGCGAGAAGGGTGCGCCGATCGTGATCAAGGCCGATGGCCTGGCTGCTGGCAAGGGCGTGATCGTCGCCATGACGCTGGCAGAAGCCGAAGAAGCGGTGCGCGACATGCTCTCTGGCAATGCTTTCGGTGACGCCGGTGCACGTGTGGTGATCGAGGAATTCCTCGATGGCGAAGAGGCCAGCTTCATCGTCATGGTCGATGGGGCCAACGTGTTGCCGATGGCCACCAGCCAGGACCACAAGCGCGTCGGTGACGGCGACAGCGGTCCGAATACTGGTGGCATGGGCGCCTATTCACCCGCCCCGGTGGTCACCGACGACGTGCATCAGCGGGTGATGGATGAGGTCATCTGGCCGACCGTCAAGGGCATGGCCGCCGAGGGCAACGTCTATACCGGCTTTCTCTATGCCGGCCTGATGATCGACAAGGCCGGCGCGCCGAAGGTCATCGAGTTCAACTGCCGCTTTGGCGATCCGGAAACCCAGCCGATCATGCTGCGCCTGCAATCGAGCCTCGTCCTTCTCATCGAGGCCGCGCTGGCAAAGGCGCTGAACAAGATCGAGGCCCAGTGGGATCCCCGTCCGAGCCTGGGCGTCGTGCTAGCGGCCGGCGGTTATCCTGGCGATTACAGCAAGGGCGCGACAATTCGTGGTCTGGAGGCTGCAGCTCAGCTGGAAGGCAAAATCTTCCACGCGGGCACGACGCTGAAGGACGGCGCGATCACCACTTCCGGCGGACGCGTGCTCTGCGCGACGGCCATGGGCGAAACGGTCTCGGCGGCGCAGCAGAACGCCTATGCGCTGGCTGCACGCGTCGAATGGGACGGTCATTTCTATCGCCATGACATCGGTTATCGTGCAATCGCACGCGAACAGGGCTAATGCTGGGCGTGAAACTCGCTGAAATGTGCGCAACGGCAGAGCTTATCTTCCGTTGCACGCATTACAGGGTCACGAGGCGATGGCTATAATCGACCGTCAGATAGATGAAGGGACTTCAATCGTGCGTCGACTCCGGGTCGCCATTGCTTTTGCCTTCAGTCTATTGCTGGCTGCGCTGTCGACATTCGCCGCGGTCGCCGAGCCGCTTTCTCCCGACCCCGCTGCCGCCGCAAAACTAACCGAACCCAACTGGCGATTGCTCGTCGACCAGTCCGGCCTGCTTACGCTCGAGGAAGTACTGGATCAGCGTGGCCTGTTCCAGCGAATCGACACCCTTTCCTACGCAGCCCCTGCAAGCGACAGTGCCGTCTGGCTGCAGGTGAGCCTGCCCGCATTCACCCAGCCGAACTGGCTATGGGTATTCGCCCCGCGCTTGCAGTATCTGGATTTCTACCTGCTACGCGATGGGCAGCTGGAGCAGCACATTGAAACCGGCGAGCTGAGACCGCTGGAGTCTCGCCCTCTGCCAACGCGCGCTTATCTGTTCTCACTGCCCAACGACGATGCGCCCCGCGAGGCATACGTGCGGTTGCAGTCATCGCACCCGATCATGGCCTGGTTCTATACGATAAATGAGGTTGGTCTGGTTGAGCAGGCACGTCCGGCGTATCTGTTCGGGGCGCTGTTCGGGGCGCTGACTCTGCTGATGATCTACAACCTGCTGCGCTTCGCCTACACACTCAGTTACAGCCATGTCTGGCTTGCCTTGCTGCACGGCGTGCTACTGATCTGTGCCATGGCAAACCTCGGGCTGCTGGCGGTATGGATACCGAACCTGATCTACAGTCAGGCGCTGATTGCCGATATGGCCGCGTTGCTCACCTGCCTGTCCTTGCTCGCCTACACCTTCGGTTTCTTCCAACACCGCAAGCGATCCTGGGTAACCTGGCTGATGGCAACGCTAGCCGGCCTCGTTGTCGCGTTGGCCGGCACGATATTGCTCACGGGCAAATTGTGGTTCAGCTGGTTGATCTACCTCTCGGTATTGGTCTCGGCGCTCAGCGTTACGGCGGTAGCGATCCATCATTGGCGACAGCGCTATGAACCCGCCCGACTGGTGATCGTCGGCATGCTTTTGTTTGATGGCTGCTTCCTGTTCGTTTTACCGATGCTGCTGGGCTTCGATCAGCTCGATCCCAACTGGCTGACCGGCATCATGTTCAGCGTCGCCACCTGCTCGGGCTTGATCCTCAGCTTCGCATTGCTGGAGCGCCAACGGCAGATCCAGGCCAGCAGCCGCAACCAGCATACTGCCGAGGCGGTCACCAGCGCCGAGCTACGGACCAAGGCGGACTTCCTGGCAAAGATCAGTCACGAGATTCGCACCCCCATGAACGGGGTACTGGGCATGAGCGAGCTATTGCTCGACACTTCACTGTCGGCCAAGCAACGCGACTACGTACAGACGATTCACAGCTCCGGCAACGAGCTGCTCAACCTGATCAACGAAATCCTGGATATTTCCAAGCTGGAGTCAGGACAGATCGAACTCGACGACGTGCAATTCGACCTCAATGCTCTGATCGAGGACTGTCTGAGTATCTTCCGGGCCAAGGCCGAGCAGCAGAAGGTCGAACTGATCAGCTTTGTCCAACCGCAAATTCCTCACGTCGTCGCAGGCGACCCGACCCGTCTGCGGCAGACCTTGCTGAACCTGCTCGAGAACGCCTTCAAACAGACGGAGGAAGGCGAAGTGCTGCTCACAGCAGCGGTGGACGAGCACGAGGCGCATCCGCGGCTACGCATCACCGTGCAGGACAGCGGACGCCCGCTTGAGGCGCAGGAACGCGATGCGCTGCTCAATGCGGCGCTGGACAGCCGCGACTTCCTCGCTGCAACCCGCCACGGCGGCCGGCTCGGCCTAATCATCGCCAGGCAACTCGTCCACCTGATGGACGGTGAGTTCGGCATCCAGACCGGTGGCATGTCCGGTAACACGTTATGGATAAGCCTGCCGCTGGGCGCGGAGCTCACCGAGCAGCCTGCCAATGATCTCGATAACCAACTGAAAGGCGCTCGCCTACTGGTGGTCGACGACAACGACACCTGCCGAAAGGTCATCAGCCAGCAATGCAGCAGTTGGGGCCTGGATGTCAGTGCCGTGGCGTCTGGCAAAGAGGCACTTGCCCTGCTGCGCACCAAAGCGCATCTGCATGAATACTTCGATGTCGTCCTGCTCGATCAGGACATGCCCGGCATGACAGGTATGCAATTGGCCAGCAAGATCAAGGAAGACTTCAGCATCAACCACGACATCCTGCTGATCATGCTGACCGGGATGAGCAGCGCGCCTAGCAAGATCATCGCGCGCAACGCCGGGATCAAACGCATCCTGGCCAAACCCGTAGCAGGCTACACCTTGAAAACCACTCTCGCCGACGAGATCTCTCGCCGCAGCGCCACCGTAGCGTCCACGGCGATCCAATCCAGCATGCCGCTGCTGGTCCCGGACGACTTCCGCATCTTGGTTGCGGAGGACAACAGCATCTCCACCAAAGTCATCCGAGGCATGCTGAACAAGCTCAACCTTAAACCGGACACGGCCAGCAACGGCGAGGAAGCGCTCGAACTGATCAAGACGCAGCCCTACGACCTGGTGTTGATGGACTGCGAGATGCCCGTCATGGACGGCTTCGAGGCTACCGCGAGGCTACGTGCCTGGGAAGCTTCGGCAAGCCGGCCGCGAACGCCCGTGGTGGCGTTGACGGCGCATATTCTCAGCGAGCACCGTGAGCGCGCCCGCGATGCTGGAATGGATGGACACATGTCCAAACCCGTGGAGATGTCGCAACTGCGTGAATTGATCGAGCGCTGGGTCGATATCCGGAGGGCCGCTGCAGCAAATCGGCACATCCGTTCTTGATCATTGCCGAGGCGCACTATTCAGTTTTAGCTCTGCTTGTAGGTCATACGGGACCTCATCCAGAGCCAGGCACTACGGTGGATCTTATGCTGTTGCACCGATGCCCGTCGGGGCTCGCACGAAATATCAGAATGAACAAAACGCGTGCTCCGATGCCGATAAAAGACTGGCCGAACTATTCCGCGACGCTTGTGACCCATTGTCCGAACTTTCGCTTCGAGGCATAAGCCGTCGCCAAGGAGCCACCCTAATGATGAAGAGGAGCGATGCCGTCTGGACCTTTGTCGGCATCACGGCGGTACTGCTTTCCGGCTATTTGCTCTATCAGGAAATCCACAATCTCTCGTTGGCTGACCTAACCGAAAGCCTCGAAGCTATCAGCTATCGCAACTGGTTGCTGGCCAGCCTGGCAACGCTGGGTGCCTACATCGCACTGGCCTGGTATGACCGGATCGCCATAGCCCATCTGGGCAAGAATATCTCCTGGTGGTTCATCACGCTCTGCTCGTTCACCACCTATGCTCTGGCGCACAACATCGGCGCGTCGGTGTTTTCCGGTGCGGTCGTGCGTTATCGCGCGTATCGCAGCAAAGGCCTCAGTCCGCATGAGATCGGCGTACTGATCGTGTTCTGTTCTCTTACGTTCTTCCTCGGCACTCTGCTGGCCGGAGGAACCGTACTGATCCTGCGGCCGGATTTACTGAGCAGGCTCATCGACGCCGAGCCTTGGCTGTCATTCGCGATTGGCGGGTCCCTGCTGTGCCTGGTCGGTCTTTACGTTATTGGCGCCTGGCGACAGTTCGCCCCGATGCATATCGGGAAATGGCGAATCAATTATCCGCGCCTGCCCATCGTCGGTAGACAGCTGCTTGCCGCGCCGCTGGAGCTCGCCTGCGCTGCGGCAATCATTTACTTCGTCCTGCCTGAAGCGCATAACCCGGGCTATCTAGTGGTGCTCGGGGTATTTCTCGCATCCTTCTCGCTGGCGTTGTTGTCTCACGCTCCCGGTGGGCTTGGTGTGCTCGAGGTGACCTTCATTGCCGCATTGCCGGAGGTGCCTACCGTCGACGTGCTGGCTGCGCTGATCGTATTCAGGGTGTTCTACCTGCTGTTGCCATTCGCTCTGGCGATCTTGGCCGTGGCGGTATTCGAAGTCACTCAATGGTCGGAAAAACGACGTACCGGCATCGGCTCCGGACAGTAAACTATGGCGCACCACCATTGCCGTATGGCTATGTTCATCCGCTCGGGTGATCATTCGGCTCCTTCGAGATAGAACACGAAATCACATGACCGACACCCGCACCTCCCAACCTGCCCCCGACCAGCCGCCCGAACACAAATCACGGCCATTGATGGACCTGGCGATCAGCGTCGTGATCCCGTCATTTATCCTGATGAAGCTCAGCGGCGAGGATCGCCTTGGCGCCGACGGCGCGCTTTTGCTGGCGCTGGCGTTTCCCCTTGGCTGGGGTCTGTTCGAGCTGGCGAAGTATCGCAAATTCAACTGGATCGCCCTGCTGGGCCTCGTCAGCGTGCTGCTCACCGGCGGCATCGGTCTGCTGCAACTCGATCCGCAATGGCTGGCCATCAAGGAGGCCGCCATCCCCGGCATCATCGGCATTGCGGTACTGGCTTCGACCCGCACCCGTTTCCCACTGATCCGCACCCTGCTCTACAACCCCAAGGTGCTCAACGTCGAAAAGGTACACGAGCAACTCGAGCGCAACGGGCAAATCGCTCACTTCGAAACGCGGCTGCTGCGCGCCACCTACTTTCTCAGCGGCACCTTCTTCTTTTCTTCGTTCATGAATTACGTGTTGGCCAAATGGATCGTCAACAGCCCAGCCGGCAGCGAAGCCTTCAACGCCGAGCTGGGCCGCATGACTCTGCTCAGCTACCCGATGATCGCGATCCCGAGCATGCTGATGATGATGGCGATCTTCTACTATCTCTGGCGCACCATTCATGGCCTGACCGGCCTGCGCCTCGAAGACATCATCGCCCCACACGCTCACTCCGATCGGGACGGGAAATCCTGACCGCCTCGACGATCACGCCGACATCAGCAGCATCCACAACGGCAGACTGATCGCCCCCAACATGGTCGAGAGAAACACCGTCGAGCTGACCACGCGGGTATCGTCGGGATTGGCCACGAAGGCCAGCACATTCACGCCACTCGGACAGGCCGCCAGTAGCACCAGCACGCTACGGGCCTCATGACCCAGTCCTGGCAGCAACCCGCTGACGTACCACACCAGCAATGGAAACAAGCCCAGCTTGACGAGCGTCAGCGCCAACGCAGCGGTGCTTGGGCGCAGCCGGTAGCGTGACAGGCTGATCCCCAGCACCAGCAACGCGCAGGGCAACGCCGCCTGGGCCAGCCATTCAGCGATGCGCCAGATCGGCTGCGGCAGACCGAAACCCGAAACGTTCAGCAAGGCGCCGAGCAGCAGCCCCACGATGAGCGGGTTGGCCAGATTCTTCAGCAGCGCTTTACCACTGACCTTTTGCCCCGAGCCGAATGCGCTGTAGAAGCTTTGCAGCGAAAACAGAATCAGGCTGTGAAAAACCAGAATGGCGAACACATACACCAGGCTCGCCTGCCCGAGCAAGGTGGTCACCAGCGGAATCCCGACCAGCACGTTGTTGGAATAGGCGGCCGTCAGCCCCAGCGGCGAGGCGCGCCCCAGCACGCGATGCGCAATCAGTCCCACGAAAACGAATACGACGAGCACCGGACCGAAATACGCCAGCAGCAACATCGGTGACATGCCGTCGCTCAGCTGTGCGCGAGCGATACCGGTGAACAGGACGGTCGGCATGAACAATTTGAAGGTGATGTTGGCAAGTCCGGTTGCCGCTTCGCCAACGAGCCAGCCTCTCCAGCCCAGCAGATAGCCGAGCATGATCAAACCAAAAATGGGCAGGATTGCCTCGAACACGACCACGTGGTGTCTCCAGCGATCGGTACGGCCTTATGCCGCCCCGTAAGAAGGTGGCAAAGAATACCGACTCGGGGGCAGGATCACCAATCAGGCGTAGCCCAGCTTGGGCGGCGTCGAAATCCGCAGCTGACGGTCAGACCTGCGGAGGCGCAGCGACCTTCGCAGCGCCCTTCTCCGCTACGGCCAGCATATCGAGCACGACCGACAGGTCGTCGTGCCAGTCATGCGTGTCGATGCCGAAAGTCGTTTCGAAACGGGTGCAATCGAGCACCGACCAGGCTGGTCGGCGTGCGGGCGTCGGGTATTGGGCGGTCGTGATAGAGGAGACTTGCGGCTGCTTGGCAAGCATGCCCTTGGCGGCTGCCTGGCGAAAAATCTCTACTGCAAAATCGAACCAGGTGCAGGGCGACCGCCCACTATAGTGATAGAGGCCCCAGGCAAGCGAGCCTTCGCGCGCATAGCGCCGAGCCAGCTGCAGCAACGCGTCGGCAATACTGCCGGCATGGGTAGGGCAACCGAACTGATCGGCGACCACCGAAAGCGCATCGCGCTGACGCCCCAGGCGCAGCATGGTCTTGACGAAATTGTGGCCCTGCGCACCATAGACCCAGCTGGTCCGCAGAATCAGATGCTCATCCAGCGCAGCCCGAATGGCATCTTCACCGGCCAGTTTGCTCGCACCGTATACCCCTGTTGGTTCGACCTCGTCATCTTCGCGGTAAGGGGTTCGGGCTTCGCCGGAAAACACATAATCCGTCGAGATATGCAGCAACGGGATAGAGGCATACCGGGCGGCCTCGGCCAGTCTGGCGGGGCCTTCGCAGTTCACCGCGAACGCCTGTTCCCGGTGCGTCTCGGCGTTATCGACATGTGTATAGGCTGCTGCGTTGATGATCATCCCTGGCTTGAGCAGGGCCACGACCGCTGCCACCTGATCGGCATCGGTAATGTCCAGCTGCCCACGAGTCATGCTAAGCGCCTCTAGACCATACTTATTCGCACGGCCTACCAATTCGTGGCCGACTTGGCCACCGGCACCGCATACAAGGATTCGCATCTGGGTATTACCTCAGTCAAAGCTCGCCGATGACGGCAAGCCGGTTTTGTAAAACAGATTCGACACATACGCATCGCTGTAACCGCCGAGATAGCGCGGTTCAAGCTAGGTCAGGCCAGCATAAACGAATTTTGTTCCATCGAAAGCAAGGTCCGATAAGAATTGTTCCCAGTTCGTCGCCCAAGCATGGCGGCAGCGTGATTGCAACTTCATGAACGATGCTCGTAAAGCCGCCGATGCCGACCGGCGTGAAACTCGGCAGAGCCGGTGAGGACCAACAAAAAGAGGGGTTAGCGCGGAACATGAGACGTGCCTGACCGCGGGCCTCGCACCGCTCATGTCGTGGAGGAACCGTTATGCCTAGAGGTGAGAAAACCAAGTACACCGACAAGCAACAGCGTAAAGCCGAACATATCGAACAGAGCTACGAAGAACGCGGCGTGCCAGAGAAAGAGGCCGAAGCCCGTGCGTGGGCCACCGTGAACAAGCAATCGGGCGGCGGCGAACGCAAGGGCGGCGCGGGCCAGAAGAAAAGCGAGACAGCCAAGCGCGCCGACCGCAAGGATTCCGCGCATCGCGCAGCGGAAACACGTGCAGGCGACTCGCCCAACAAGGGCTCGGCGCGCAGTAATCGCTCCGGCAGTAGTTCGCTCACTGAGCTGACGCGGGACGAATTGATGCAGAAGGCCCGTGAGCGTGACGTCCGCGGCCGGTCGAAGATGCGCAAGGATGAGCTGATCAAGGCCCTCAGCTGATGGAAACTGACATGCATAACCCCGATCCGCAGGACGATGGAACGCCCAGTCCCATTCCGGAACCAGAGCGTAAAGACCCCGGTGAGCCGGTTCCCATTGAGGAGCCCGGCAACCCTGACCGGCCAGAGAAAGGCTGAGCCGGATAAACTTTCCTGGCTATCGTCTATCACAACAAGGGTCAACAGACCTAACGCCCAGCGAGACGCCAACAGGCGCGGCGGCAAGGCTGAACACCCCTACTAAATCAGGAGACCGTGATGAGTTATGTACAACTGAGCGACAAACAGACCTTGCGCGAGCGCGCCCGGCAGCATGTCGAGAACGGTGCGGTGACCGAAAGCTATTCTGCGGATCGCGACATGGTGATCAATCTGCTCAATGAGGCACTCGCCACCGAACTGGTCTGCTACCTGCGCTACAAACGCCATTACTACATGGCGACCGGCCTTAAATCGAGCGTTGCCGCAGCCGAGTTCCTTGAGCACGCCAATGAAGAGCAGGAACATGCGGACCGTCTCGCCGAGCGCATCGTACAGCTGGGCGGTGCGCCGGACTTCAATCCGGACAGCCTTACCGAGCGAGCGCATGCGCAGTATGCCGAGGGCAATGGTTTGCGCGATATGGTTTTCGAAAACCTGGTTGCCGAGCGCATCGCCATCGACAGCTACCGCGAGATCGTGCAGTACATCGGCGACAAGGACCCAACCACACGACGGATATTCGAAGACATCCTCGCGCAGGAAGAAGAACATGCCGACGACATGGCCAGCCTGCTCGACGGAATGAACTGAAGCTGCAAGGGACTATGGGATCGATATGGACGCTTAGATTCCGTCCGCTGCAAAGGAAAGTACGATGATCTGGCTCGTAGAGGGTTGCTGCCTCTACTTGCCGCTTGAAGATTGACGCCAAAAAAAGGCCACCCGAAAGTGGCCTCAAAAAGAAGGAGAGTACTACTCAGCCGGCAGCTGCCGGACGCATGTAGGAGATCGGTGCGGTCTGGGAATCATCGAACGTCACCATTTCCCACGCATCTTTCTGTTCCATCAAGGTGCGTAGCAAGCGGTTGTTCAATGCATGTCCGGATTTAAAGCCGCGGAATTCGCCGATCAGACTGGTGCCCAGCAAGTAAAGATCACCGATCGCATCGAGTATCTTGTGCTTCACGAACTCGTCCTCATAACGCAGGCCGTCTTCGTTGAGCACATGGTCTTCGTCGACCACGATCGCGTTTTCGACGCTTCCACCCAAGGCCAGGTTATGCGAGCGGAGGAATTCGATGTCGCGCATGAAACCGAACGTTCGTGCACGACTGACTTCCTTGACGAAGGAAGTGCTGGAAAAATCCACGCTGGCAGTCTGGGTGCGTCCCTTGAATACCGGATGGTCGAAGTCGATCTCGAAACTCACCTTGAAGCCTTCGAATGGTATGAACGTCGCGCGCTTGTCGCCGTCCTCCACCGTGACTTCGCGGATGATGCGGATGAACTTCTTGGGGGCGTCCTGCTCCTGCAGGCCGGCCGATTGAATCAGGAATACGAAGGGGCCGGCGCTACCGTCCATGATCGGCACTTCCGATGCGGAAAGCTCGACATAAGCGTTATCGATGCCAAGTCCAGCCATGGCCGAAAGCAAATGCTCCACCGTGTCGACCTTGACGTCACCGCTGACCAGCGTAGTCGACATGGTTGTCTCGCCAACGTTCTCGGCCCGTGCGGCAATCTGCACGGGCGGGTTGAGATCGGTGCGACAGAACACGATTCCTGTATCCACGGGTGCCGGCTTGAGGGTCAGGTATACCTTCTCCCCCGAATGCAGGCCGACGCCAGTGGCGCGAATGATGTTCTTCAAGGTGCGTTGTCTGATCATGGCTTGATTTCGCTAGTGCGCTGTTGCGAATGGTTTCCAACAAAGGTGGCGATCATAGCAGAAGCCCTGTTTGCTGAATACCAATCAACCCGATACTCCTGATAAACCAAATCAATCAGCCTGGCGACGCAGGAAAGCCGGGATATCGAGGTAATCCAGGTCTTCCTGAGGATTCATTTTTGCCGCAGTCGCCACGTTAGCCTGATTGCGCATGACAGTCGGGCGGTCCAGATCACGGTAATTCACCGCTGCCTGATCCTGACGCAGCGCTGGTGCTGCCTGCGGCGCGACCGCTGCGGTCTGCAGGGTATTGTCGACAACCTTGACCGGTTTCTCATTACGCGGACCGAGTCCGGTCGCGACGACGGTCACGTGCAGCTCGTCGAGCATATCGGGGTCGATCACGGCACCCACCTTGACGGTCGCTTCATCGGACGCGAACGCCTCGATGATCTCGCCGACGGCAGCGTACTCGCCGAGCGACAGATCCAGACCTGCGGTGATGTTGACCAGAATGCCCCGAGCCCCCTGCAGATTGACGTCTTCGAGCAGCGGATTGCGGATGGCGGCCTCGGTGGCTTCACGAGCGCGGTTAGGGCCAGTGGCGCAACCGGTACCCATCATCGCCATGCCCATTTCACCCATGACGGTTTTCACGTCGGCAAAGTCGACGTTCATCAGGCCCGGGCGTTGCATGATGTCGGAAATGCCGCGCACGGCGCCGGAGAGCACGTCGTCGGCCTTGGCGAAAGCGGCCAGCAGACTCGCATCCTTGCCCAGGATGGTCAGCAGTTTCTCGTTCGGGATGGTGATCAGCGAGTCGACGCACTCGGAGAGCTGACGAATACCCTCGTCGGCGACCTGCATACGACGACGGCCTTCGAACGGGAACGGACGAGTCACCACCGCAACGGTCAGAATGCCCATTTCCTTGGCAACCGAAGCGATGACCGGCGCTGCGCCGGTACCGGTACCACCACCCATACCGGTAGTGATGAACACCATGTCCGCGCCCTGCAGCACTTCGGCGATGCGCTCGCGGTCATCCATGGCGGCCTGACGACCAATATCGGGATTGGTGCCGGCACCCAGGCCCTTGGTAATAGCAGAACCCAACTGCAGTACGGTCCGCGCTTCGATTTTCTTCAGCGCCTGGGCGTCGGTGTTGGCGCAGATGAATTCAACGCCTTCTACGCTGTTGCGCACCATGTGATTGACGGCGTTACCGCCGCCTCCGCCTACGCCAATGACCTTAATCACTGCACTTTGCGGGGTATGATCTACGAGTTCGAACATGTCCCTCTCTCCTTCCAGCTTTCTAGTTGTGGTTACTGCTACTGCCGCACTGCTCAGAAATTGCCCTGGATCCAGCTTTTGAGCCGGTCCACGACAGATGTTTTGGTTTCTTCGGCGAAGTGGCCGAGACCGGACATGGTCGTGCCATCGGTCTGCTTGCGCATGCCGTATAGCAACAGGCCCACGCCCGTTGAATAGATAGGATTGCGGACCACATCCGTGAGTCCGTTGATGCTGTGCGGTACGCCCAGACGCACCGGCATGTGAAAGATTTCCTCGGCCAGCTCGACGGCGCCTTCCATCTTCGCCGTACCGCCGGTCAGGACGATGCCCGCCGGGACCAGGTCCTCGTAGCCGCTGCGGCGCAGCTCGGCCTGAATCAATGTAAAGAGCTCGTCATAACGCGGCTCCACGACTTCGGCCAGTGCCTGGCGTGAGAGTTCCCGCGGCGGACGATCTCCGACGCTCGGTACTTTGATGGTTTCGCCGGGCCCCGCCAGCTTGGCCAGCGCACAGGCGTAGCGGATCTTGATCTCTTCGGCGTACTGGGTCGGCGTGCGCAATGCCATCGCGATGTCGTTGGTGACCTGATCGCCAGCGATTGGGATGACTGCTGTATGCCGGATCGCGCCTTCGGTGAAAATACAGATGTCAGTGGTGCCGCCGCCGATATCGACGAGGCAGACACCCAGCTCCTTTTCATCATCGGTCAGTACGGCATGGGCCGATGCCAGCTGCTCAAGAATGATGTCATCGACTTCCAGGCCGCAGCGACGCACGCACTTTTCGATGTTCTGCGCAGCGTTCACCGCACAGGTGACGACATGCACTTTGGCTTCCAGACGCACACCGGACATACCCAACGGCTCGCGCACGCCTTCCTGGTTATCGATCACATAGTCCTGCGGCAGCGTATGCAGCACCCGCTGATCGGCAGGAATCGCCACCGCCTGCGCGGCATCGAGCACGCGCTCGAGATCCGCCGTACTGACTTCACGATCCCGGATCGCGACGATGCCGTGGGAGTTGAGGCTGCGGATGTGGTTGCCGGCCAAACCAACGAATGCGGAGTGGATGCGGCAGCCAGCCATCAGTTGCGCTTCTTCGACGGCACGCTGGATCGACTGAACGGTGGACTCGATATTGACCACTACACCTTTCTTCAGACCGCGCGAGGGGTGGGTACCGATCCCGACGATTTCCAGTTCGCCATCCGGTGTCACTTCACCCACCAGCGCCACTACCTTGGAGGTGCCGATGTCGAGGCCGACGATCATCTTGCCGCTTTGCACGCTAGACATGTGTTTCATTCCTCAATTCTTCGCAACGACGGATTCATCCGTCGCGGTCGGGCTCGGCTCATGCCACGCAACGGCCAGGCCGTTGGCGTAGCGGAGGTCGATCCGCGCAATTCTTTCGCTCTCCGGCGCCAGCTCTTGCTGATAAATGGCCGTGAAGCGCCGCATTTTTTCGATTATCTGATCCCTTCCCAGCAACAGCTCGACGCCCTGCCTGGTCGTCAAGAACCAGCTGCCCCGAGCTCGCAATTCCAGGCGTGCAATGGAAAAGCCGAGCGGCCGGAGCATCTGACTGAGCATCTGGTACTGCTGCATTACCCGCTGCTGGGCCCGTTTCGGACCATGCAATTGCGGCAGGTGTTCATACTGCGCCAGGTCATTGGGCGCAAAAGCCTGACCGTTGTTGTTCAACAATGCCTCGTCGCCCCAGCGGGCAATGGGCAACTGCTCATCGAGACGCACCATGACCTCGTCCGGCCAGATGCGGCGCGCTTCCACATGCGCGATCCAAGGCATCTGCTCCAGATCGTGACGCAGGGCATCAAGATCCACCTTGAAGAAGCTGGCTTCGACGAACGGAGCCATACGTGCTTGTACAACTTGTTGATCGACATAGCTCAGCTCGCCGCGAACGCTGACCTTGGCGATCGGCCGGTCGGCATAAGGCGCGAGTTGCGTGCCCAACTCGTAAAGCCCGGCCAACAGCGCGACCAATAGCACCGGCCAGAAGACACGCTTGAGCGCGCCAAAGCTCGGGCGCGGCAGGCGCGCGGAAAGCGGCTCACGGTGCACCAACCGGCTCGCGCCACGCTGCACCGGCTTGCGCGAGGCGCGACCGGAAGCGGGTTGTGAGTGACGCAGCGTCGTAATCATGGATCAGTTACCTGCCGCCATGCTGGCATCGAGAATGGCCAGCACCAGCTGTCGGAAATCCAGCCCCGCAGCGCGCGCCGCCATCGGTACCAGACTGTGATCGGTCATGCCAGGAACGGTGTTCACCTCCAGCAGCCAGAAGGCGCCGGCGCTGTCCTGCATGACGTCGACACGCGCCCAGCCCTGAATGCCCACGGCGTCGCAGGCACGGGAGGACAGCTCCTTGAGCTCTGCTTCCTTGGCGGCATCCAGGCCGCAGGGAATGCGGTACTGGGTATCGCTGGCCACGTACTTGGCGTCGTAGTCGTAAAACGTATGCGGGGTGCCCAGCCCGATCGGCGGCAATACCGAACCACGAAGCGTGGCGATGGTGAACTCCGGCCCCTGAATCCACTGCTCGACCAGCACCTGGGAATCGTATGTACTGGCGGCGCGCCAGGCAGCAATCAGCTCGGCGATACAGCTGACCTTGGCCATGCCGATGCTCGAACCCTCATGCGCGGGTTTGACGATCAGCGGAAAGCCAAGATTGTCCGCCGCAGCGTTGCAGTCATCTTCACTCGCTAGCACGGCATGGCGCGGAGTCGGCAAATCGAGGCTCTGCCAGACCTGCTTGGTGCGCAGTTTGTCCATGGCCAGCGCCGACGCAAGGATGCCGCTGCCGGTATAGGGAATCCCGGCACATTCGAGCAGGCCCTGCATGCTGCCGTCTTCGCCGCCACGCCCATGCAGCACGATGAAGGCGCGATCGATACGCTCGCTGTTCAGACGGGTCAGCACATCGTCGCCCACGTCGATACCGAACGCATCGACGCCTGCCGACTGCAGCGCGCCCAGTACCGCAGCACCGGATTTCAACGATACTTCGCGCTCGGCGCTCTTGCCGCCAAACAGCACGGCGACCCGGCCGAACGCCTTGGGGTCACGGGTCGATTGCAGGCCAGTCATTCGCTCTTCCTCGCGGCGCTTGTATCGCCAGCAAACAGGGGACTGTTGATCAATTGGGGAGCCAGGCCGCCAATGTCTCCGGCGCCTTGGCAAAGCAGAATGTCGCCGGCACGCAGCAGCGGCTTGACCAGCGGCGCCAGCTCGACGCCACGCTCGATGTAGATCGGATCGAGCTGGCCGCGCTGGCGAATGCTATGGCACAGGTGCCGGCTATTGGCGCCGGGGATAGGCTCCTCGCCCGCCGGGTAGACTTCCATCAGCAACAGGACGTTGGCATCGGCCAGCACCTGGACGAAATCGTCGTACAGATCGCGGGTTCGGCTGAAACGATGGGGCTGATAGACCATCACCAGGCGGCGCTCGGGCCAGCCGCCGCGCACGGCCTGGATCACCGCAGCGACTTCGCGGGGGTGATGACCGTAATCGTCGACCAGCATCACGCTGCCGTCATCCAGCGGCAGCTCGCCATAGACCTGGAAGCGCCGACCGACACCGCCAAACTCCGACAAGCCCTGAGCAATGGCATCGTCGTCGATGCCCTCGTCAGTGGCGATGGCAATGGTGGCCAGCGCGTTGAGCACGTTGTGCTTGCCCGGCATCTTGACCGAGACATCGAGCGGATCGCAGCCATCGCGCAGCACAGTGAAGTAGGTGCGCATGCCTTCCTGGCGGATGTTGACGGCCCGCACATCGGCATCTTCGCTGAGGCCATAGGTGGTGATCGGGCGGCCGATCTGCGGAATGATTTCGCGCACCACCGGATCGTCTACGCAGAGTACCGCAAGCCCGTAGAACGGCAGATTGTGCAGGAATTCCACGAAGGTGCGCTTGAGCTTGCCGAAGTCACCGCCATAGGTGCTCATGTGGTCGGCATCGATGTTGGTGACGACCGCAACCATCGGCTGCAGATGCAGGAAGCTGGCGTCGCTCTCGTCGGCCTCGGCAATCAGATAGCGACTGCTGCCCAGCTGCGCATTGGTTCCGGCTGCGGTCAGGCGCCCGCCGATGACGAAGGTCGGATCGAGCCCGCCTGCAGCAAACACCGAAGCCAGCAGGCTGGTAGTGGTGGTCTTGCCGTGGGTACCGGCAACGGCGATCCCGTGGCGATAGCGCATCAGCTCGGCGAGCATCTCGGCGCGCGGCACCACAGGGATACGCTGCTCGAGCGCGAAGGCGACCTCGGGGTTCGCCGCATTCACCGCACTGGAAACCACCAGCACATCAGCCCCGGCGACGTTGCCGGCCTGATGGCCGATATAGATCTGCGCACCGAAGTTCTGCAGGCGCTCGGTACTGGCCGATTCCTTCAGGTCGGAGCCGGACACCTCATAACCGAGGTTGAGCAGCACCTCGGCAATGCCACACATCCCAACCCCGCCGATGCCGACGAAATGAATACGACGGATGCGGCGCATGCGCCGCACCTCGGCCTTGACCGCCGCGGGAGATTTAGCCATGCGCCACCTCCAGGCAGATATCGACGACGGTACGGGTGGCGTCCGGCCGGGCCAGACGGCGTGCCGTGGCCCCCATGGTCTTGAGTTTTTCCGGCTGCATCATTACCTCGGTCAGCTGCGCGACCAGCGCGGCAGCATCGGTTTTTGCTTGTGGGAGAAGAACGGCTGCGCCCTCCTTCGCCAGATATTCGGCATTGCGGGTCTGGTGATCGTCGATCGCATGGGGCAAAGGCACCAGGAACGATGGCAACCCTGCCGCGGCAAGCTCACAGACCGTCAGCGCACCCGCGCGGCAAATCACCAGATCGGCCCAGGCGTAGGCACGAGCCATGTCTTTGATGAACGGAGCGACGTCGGCCTCGACACCCACTGCGGTATAGCGCTCCTGGGTAATATCGGCGTGCTGCTTGCCCGCCTGATGGAACACCTCGGGGCGCAGCTCCGGCGCCAGCTGACCGAGGGCTTCGGGCAACAGCTTGTTCAACGGCTCGGCCCCCAGGCTGCCGCCTAGTACCAACAGACGTGGACGACGGCCGAGCAGCGTTTGCCGGGGCGTTTCGAGAAACAATTCATGGCGCACCGGATTACCGGTCGTGCGGCGCTTCGTGTTGTCGGCAAAGGTATTCGGAAAGGCCTCGCAGATCCGTTGCGCGAACGGCACCAGGCTACGGTTGGCGGTCCCGGCGACGGCATTCTGCTCGTGGATTACCAGCGGTACGCCGGCCAGCTTGGCGGCCAATCCGCCGGGGCCCGTCACGTAGCCACCGAGCCCCAGTACGCAGACCGGCTCCAGCTCGCGCATGATTCGACGGGCCTGCCAGAGCGAACGCAGCAACTGGAAAGGCGCTTTCAGCAACGACACCACGCCCTTGCCGCGTAATCCGCTCACCTGAATCAGATGCAGCGGCAGTCCAGCGGCGGGCACCACTTCGTTCTCGATCCCGCGTGGCGTGCCCAGCCAATGCACGCTGTAGCCACGATTCTGGAATTCATGGGCACAGGCCAGTGCCGGGAAAACGTGGCCGCCGGTTCCACCAGCCATGATCAGTACGTTAGCGGCCATGGGCGACCCCCTTGGCCTTGGGTGCCGGCGCTTCGGCGAAATCCTCTTCGCTGAACTCGGCATCCTCGCTACCCAGTACGGTGCGGCTCTCCCACTCGATACGCAGCAACAAAGCCATGCTGGCGCAGGTCACCACCAGCGAACTGCCGCCATAGCTCAGGAATGGCAAAGTCAGCCCCTTCGTCGGAAGAAGGCCCACGTTCACACCGACGTTGATCAGAAACTGTCCGAGCCACAAAAACGCCACGCCCCAGGCGATGTAAGCGGCGAAGAACTGGCGTGCGCGCTCGGCTGCCAGCCCGATATACAGGGCGCGTACGCCGACGAACGCGAACAGCAGAATCGTCAGCAGCGCGCCAACCATGCCGAGCTCTTCGGCCAGCACCGAGAACACGAAGTCGGTATGCGCTTCGGGCAGGTAGAACTGCTTCTGCACGCTGTTACCCAGACCGACACCCAGCCATTCGCCACGCCCAAACGCGATCAGCGCCTGAGTCAGCTGGTAACCAGCGCCATATTGATCGGCCCAGGGGTCAGTAAAGGTGATCAGCCGCTGCAGACGATATTCCTGCGTCTGCACCAGGATGAACACCGCGCCAACTGCCAGCAGCACCAGCAGACTGAAGCGGATCAAGCCGACACCACCGAGGAACAGCATCGCCACCGCCGCGCCCATCATGACGACGGTCGCACCGAAGTCGGGCTCGAGCAGCAACAGCATCGCCATTGGCAGCAGCACCAAGAATGGCTTGAGAAAGCCCCAGAGGCTTTCGCGTACTTCTTGCTGACGGCGCACCAGATAACCGGCGAGATAGACCACGACGAACAGCTTGGCCAACTCCGACGGCTGTATGTTGAAGGCGCCGAAGCCGATCCAGCGCATGGAACCGTTGACCTCGCGTCCAATGCCCGGGATCAGCACCAGAATCAGCAAGGCGAACGCGGCCAGCAACAGCATCCAGTCCGACCGTTGCCAGACGGACAGCGGCACCAGCAGCACGGCCGCAGCGGCTACCAGCCCGAGCAGTACGTACACCAGATGGCGGACCATGTGATACAGCGAATTGCCGGAATTCACCGCTGCGACTTCCGAAGACGCCGAGGTGATCATGACCAGTCCCAAGCCCAGCAGCGCCAGGCAGCCGGCGAGCATCGGGAAATCGAGGTCCAGGCCGCGACGGCTGAACAGCGGAGAAGGCGCACTGCGCAGGAAGGCGAGCATCACTTGAGCGCCTCCACCGCAGCGGCGAACTGGCGTCCGCGATCTTCGAAATTGTCGAACATGTCGAGGCTGGCACAGGCTGGCGACAGCAATACCGCATCGCCGGGCTGCGCCAGTTCGGCCGCCTGCCGCACGGCTTCCTGCAGCGTCTGGACACCGTGAATCGGCGCAGCGCCATCGAGCGCAGCCGCAAGCAGCTCGGCATCACGCCCCAGCAGAACGACGTGGCGGCAATGCTGCGCGACAGGGTTTTTTAGCCCCGAGAAATCGGCGCCCTTACCGTCACCACCAGCAATCAACACCAGCTTGCCTTCGATATCGCAGCCCAGGCCATTGATGGCGGCCAGCGCGGCGCCGACGTTGGTCGCTTTGGAGTCGTTGTAATAAGTGACGCCCTCACGCTCACCGACCCACTGGCAGCGATGGGCAAGCCCGGCGAAGCTGCGCAGCGTGGCGAGCATCGGTTCGAACGGAAGCCCGGCCGCATGCCCCAGCGCCAGAGCGGCCAGCGCGTTGGACTGGTTATGAGCGCCGCGAATCTTCAATTGATTGGCCGGCATCAGGGCATCGAACTGGAAGGCCAGGTACTTTTTCCCGTTTTCCTCCAGCAGCCCGAAGCCCTTGAAGTCAGGTTTGCCAAGGCCGAACGACCACGTCGGCACGTCATCGCCAATCAACGGGCGGCTGAGACGATCGTCACGATTGATCACAACCTGCCGCGCACCACGGAAAATCCGATGCTTGGCCTGGTGATAGGCCGGCAGCCCGTCGTAGCGGTCCATGTGGTCTTCGCTGATGTTCAGGCAGGTCGTGACGTGCGCGTTCAGCTGGTCAGTCGTTTCCAGCTGGAAGCTGGAAAGCTCTAGCACATAGAGTTCGACGTCATCGTTCAGCAGGTCCAGCGCGGGGGTTCCCAGATTTCCCCCCACCGCCACCTTGCGACCAGCTGCGGCGGCCATTTCGCCGACCAGCGTGGTCACGGTGCTTTTCGCGTTGGAGCCGGTGATCGCAATGATCGGCGCCTTGGCTTCACGGGCGAACAGCTCGATGTCGCCTGACAGCTTCACGCCTCTGGACGCGGCGTCTTGAAGCGCCGGTGTGCTGAGCGGCAGGCCGGGGCTGACCAATAGCTCACTGGCGCGGCAGAGAAAGTCGGCATCCAGTTCCCCGCAACGTACCTCGACGTCCGGATACTGCGCTCGCAGAGTGGCCAGTTCCGGCGGGTTCGCGCGCGTATCGGCGACGGCAAACGGCACCCCACGGCTCGCCAGATAGCGGACCAGGGACATGCCGCTCTTGCCGAGACCGACGACGATGCGGAACTGATCGGAAGCGATGAGCACTCTTTATTACCTCAGTTTCAGGGTGGCGAGACCGACCAG
Organism: Pseudomonas sp.; assembly: GCA_031988485.1. Taxonomy (GTDB): domain Bacteria; phylum Pseudomonadota; class Gammaproteobacteria; order Pseudomonadales; family Pseudomonadaceae; genus Stutzerimonas. Next base: position 339,186 of record DALZYJ010000002.1, on the reverse strand, counting down.
CACCAGAATCACCGTAATGATCCAGAAGCGCACGATGACCCGAGGCTCGGGCCAGCCCTTGAGTTCGAAATGGTGGTGAATCGGTGCCATGCGGAAGACCCGCTTGCCGGTCAGCTTGAACGAGGCGACCTGAATCATCACCGACAAGGTTTCCATCACGAATACGCCGCCCATGATGAACAGCACGACTTCCTGGCGAACGATCACGGCGATGGTGCCCAGCGCCGCGCCGAGGGCCAGCGCACCGACGTCACCCATGAAGACTTGCGCCGGGTAGGTGTTGAACCAGAGAAAGCCGAGCCCGGCGCCTATTAATGCTCCGCAGAAGACGATCAGCTCGCCTGCGCCGGGGATGTAAGGGATCAACAGGTACTGGGCGAAATTCACGTTACCGGATAGGTAGCAGAAGATGCCCAGCGCGCCTCCGACCATCACGGTCGGCATGATCGCCAGCCCATCCAGGCCGTCGGTGAGGTTGACCGCATTGCTGGAGCCGACGATGACGAAGTAGGTCAGCACCACGAAGCCGATCCCGAGCGGAATCTCGATGTTTTTCAGCAGCGGCAGGATCAGCGTGGTTTCGACCGGCGTCTGCGCGGTCATATAAAGGAAGATCGCCGCGCCGAGCCCGAACACCGACTGCCAGAAGTATTTCCAGCGGCTCGGCAGGCCGCGCGAATTCTTCTCGATCACCTTGCGATAGTCGTCGACCCAACCCACCGCGCCGAACAGCAGCGTCACGGCCAGCACCACCCATACGTAGCGGTTGGACAGGTCCGCCCAGAGCAGCGTACTGATGGCAATCGCGCTGAGAATCAAGGCACCGCCCATGGTCGGCGTACCGGATTTGGACAGGTGCGTCTGCGGTCCATCGGTACGCACGGACTGGCCGATCTGACGTAGCTGCAGCGTGCGAATCAGCCAGGGCCCCATCCACAGCGAAAGCACCAGCGCGGTAAGCACACCGAGAATTCCGCGCAGGGACAGGTACTGAAAGACCGCGAAGCCCGTGTGGAAGCGTTGCAGATACTCGGCGAGTAGCAGCAGCATCAATGTTTCTCCATGCCGGACGCAGAAAGCGCGGCGACGACCTTATCCATCGCGGCGCTCCGTGATCCCTTGATCAATATTGTTGTGGCGTTGCCCTGCTCCAGGCGCAACGCATCGATCAGGCTCTGCTGATCGGCGAAATGACGACCGCCGGCTCCGAAGGCATCGACCGCATGCTTCATCAGCGGTCCGACCGCAAACAGGGCATCCACTCTGCCGGCGGCGTAGTCGCCAACCTCGCGATGGCCCTGCTCGGCCCAGTCGCCCAGCTCGCCTATATCACCCAGCGCCAGAACGGTGCGCCCGGCGAAACCGGCCAGCACGTCGGTAGCCGCGCAGATGGAGGCTGGGTTGGCGTTGTAAGTGTCATCGATCAGCCGTACGCCATTGCCGAGCATTTGCGCGACGCCCCGACCCTTGACCGGCTGCAAACTCTCCAGCCCAGCAACGATAGGCTCGAGTGCCACGCCCAGCGCATGCGCGGCGGCGGCGGCGGCGAGCGCGTTGGCCACGCTGTGGCGGCCGAGCAGATTGAGCTGGACGCGCGCCGACCCGGACGGGCCGTTCAGAACGAAATTCGGGCAACCGCGCTGATCATAGGCAATCGAGGACGGGTGGAAGTCCGCCAGTGGGCTTTGCATCGCGAAGCTGAGCACCGATTTGCCGGCCACCCGCTGCTGCCAGGTGGCATAGGCGCGGTCGTCGCGATTGAGCACGGCGATGCCATCCGCCGTGAGCCCTTCGAGGATTTCACCCTTGGCTTCGACGATTTTATCGGGACCGCCAAACTCGCCGACATGAGCCGTTCCGGCGTTGGTAATAAGACTGACATCCGGTTGCGTCAGGCTGACGGTATAGGCGATCTCGCCGAGACGCGAAGCGCCCAGCTCGATCACTGCAGCTCTATGCCCAGAGGAAATCTCTAGCAACGTGAGCGGAGCGCCGAAATCATTGTTGAGATTTCCCCGCGTAGCCAGTACCGCATCGGCGCCAAAGGCGACGCGCAGAATGCTGGCGAGCAGCTCCTTGACGCTGGTCTTGCCACTCGAGCCGGTGATCGCCGCGACAGGCCCGGTAAAGGCGGCGCGGTTCAGCGCACCCAGCTGACCCAATGCGATGCGGCTGTCAGCGACTACTAATTGAGGCAATGAAACATCTTCTACATGTCGCTCGACCAGGGCGGCAACAGCGCCTTTGGCTGCGACATCGGCCAGATACGCATGACCATCAAAACGGGGTCCGGTCAGCGCCACGAACAGCTGCCCCGGCTCGATCGCGCGGCTGTCGGTACTGACCGAGCTGAACGCCACATCAGCATTCATCAGCTTGGCGGACAGCGGCTCGACGAGATCGCTCAAACGCATGGCTTCAAGCATCGGAACCCCTCCAGGCAGCCAGGGCGACCGAGGCCTGGTCGAGGTCGGAAAACGGCAGGCGCTCTCCTTTGATTTCCTGATAATCCTCATGACCCTTGCCGGCCAGCAGCACCACGTCTTCGGCATGGCTATCGGCGATGCAGCGGGCGATGGCATCAGCGCGGCCCGGGACGAACGCGACTTGCTCGGGTGCGTCGAAGCCGGCGCGAATCTCGTCGAGAATCTGCAGCGGATCTTCATTTCGAGGGTTGTCGTCGGTCACCACGACGCTATCGGCCAAGCGCTCGGCGACCTGCGCCATCAGCGCGCGCTTGCCACGGTCGCGATCGCCGCCGCATCCGAACAGGCAGAGCAGTCTGCCGCGCGTATGCGGGCGCAGCGCGCTGAGCACCTTTTCTAAGGCATCGGGCGTATGGGCGTAATCGACCACGACCAGCGGACGCTCACCGCCACCGAGGCGTTGCATGCGCCCGGCCGGCCCTTCGATTTTGGGCAGAACGGCAAGAATCTCGTCCAGCGGATAGTTCATCCCCAGCAGCGCGCCGATTGCCGCGAGCACATTGCTGACATTGAAGCGGCCAAGCAGTGGGCTGCGCAGCGAGCGTTCGCCCTGCGGAGTAACGAGCCGCGCATGGATACCATCGTCATCCAGCTGCGCATCAGGGCAATAGAGGTAAGCGGAGTCGTCGTCCAGGCTGTAGGTGATCAGCCTGGACTCGCCCTTTTCAGCGACCAGCACCTGTCCGAATGCATCGTCCAGATTGATCACGCGGCAGCTGAGCGACGGCATCTTGAACAACCGCGCTTTGACCTCACCGTAAGCTTCCATAGAGCCGTGATAGTCCAGATGATCACGCGAAAGATTGGTGAACACGGCGACATCGAATGCCAGCGCGGCAACCCGGCCCTGATCCAAGCCATGGGACGATACTTCCATCGCAACGGCCCGCGCGCCTTGCTGGCGCAGATTGGCCAGATTGGCTTGCACGCCGATGGCATCGGGCGTTGTGTGTTGGCCGAGTACCAGCTCGCCATGAAAACCGGTGCCCAGGGTTCCGATGATGCCGCAACGCTCGCCCAGTCGATCCAAGGCCTGGGCGACCAGATAAGTGACGCTGGTTTTGCCGTTGGTTCCGGTAACGCCGACCAGATGCAAACTACGGCTTGGCTCGCCGTAGAACCGTCCGGCTATCGCCGACAACTGCTCCGCCAGATGGCGCACGGGAACCAACACGGCACTAGCTGCTGTCATTTCAGCCGCACCTTCGGCTTCGTAGGCGACTGCCGCCGCGCCTCGGGAAACGGCATCGGCAATGTGCACGCGACCATCCTGCTGGTAGCCCGGCACGGCCAGAAACAGGTCGCCCGGCCGCACCTTGCGACTGTCGAGAGTCAGCTCACGGATCAAGGTGGCGCTATCGGCCTGCGGCAGCAATTGATTCAACGGCATCGGCATCAGATCCGCCCTCCTTTGGCCTTGATCGCTTCAGCGGTTTGTACGTCTACTGGCGGCGGCAGGTTGTCTGGCGCAACGTTCATCAAGCGCAACGCGCGAGCGGCCACCTTGCCGAATACCGGTGCGGCGACTAGCCCGCCGTAATAGCCGCCTTCGCTGGGCTCGTCGACCACGACCACGACCGCGATGCGCGGATTGGAAACAGGTGCCACACCGGCAAAGAACGAACGATAGGCGTCCTTGGTATAGCCGCCTGTTCCAGACACTTTTTTCGCCGTGCCGCTCTTGCCAGCCACGTGGTAGCCCGGAACCTTGGCGCGAGCGCCACCGCCGCCATCTTCCTCAACCACTGACTGCAACATCCGCAACACGGTGGTGGAGATCTTTTTATCAATGACTTGCACGCCGTCTTGTGGCTGGTCCAGACGCAGCAATGACAGCGGTATGTTGTTGCCTTCGTTACCCAGTACGGCGTAGGCATGGGCGAGCTGCGCTGCCGTCACCGACAAGCCGTAGCCATACGCGAGCGAGGCGGTCTCCGCATCGCGCCATTTGCGGTGATTGGGAAGGTTGCCGACGCGTTCACCTGGAAAACCGAGACCGGTGGGCTGACCGAATCCGGCCTGGTGCATGATGGTGTGCACCGGCTCCGGACCGATGTCCAACGCGATCTTGCTGATCCCGACGTTGCTGGACTTCATTAGGATGCCGGTCAGGTTGAGCATGCCGCCGCGGGAAACGTCACGAATGGTGTACCGGCCGATACGCATCCAGCCCGGCAGTGTATTGACCACCGACTCCGGCTGGTACTTACCTGTGCCGAGCGCTGCAGCAATACTGAAGGGCTTAACCGTCGAACCGGGCTCGAACACGTCGATCAATGCGCGGTTGCGCATCGCCGACGGCTGCAAGTTGCGACGATTGTTGGGGTTGTAGGTTGGCTGATTGGCCATGGCGAGAACTTCGCCGGTTTGCACGTCGACCATCACTAGACTGGCGGCCTTGGCACCGTGCTCTTGCACCACCTTGCGCAGCTCGCTATGAGCCAGATACTGCAAGCGCAGATCGATGGACAACGCCAGTGCCTTACCGGCTTTGGCGTTCTTGACAACTTGCACATCCTTTATCAACCGCCCACGGCGGTCCTTGAGCACTTGTCGCTTGCCCGGAACGCCGGCCAGCCACTCGTCATATGCCAGCTCCAGGCCTTCACGACCTTGATCATCGATATCCGTGAAGCCCACCACATGCGCGGCAACCTCACCAGCGGGATAGAAGCGACGGAACTCCTCCTGCGAATACACGCCTGGAATGCCGATATCCAGCACACGCTGACCCTGTTCGGGTGTCAGCCCACGCACCAGATAAATGAATTCGCGCTCGGCTTGCGCCTTAAGACGCTGCTGAAGCACGGCCGGCTCCTGTCCCAACGCTTGCGCCAGCTCTGGCCAGCGCTTCTGCGCAGCCTGCAATTCACGAGGATTGCCCCAGAGCGTTGTGACCGGCGTACTAACCGCCAGAGGCTCGCCGTGGCGATCGGTAATCAGGCCGCGATGCGCAGGGATGGAAATATGCCGCACGCTACGCGCGTCGCCCTGATTTTGAAGAAAGCCCTGATCGATCACTTGCAGGTCGACGATGCGCCACGCAAGGGCGCCAATCATCAGTGCCAACAATGCCAGCACGATACGAAAGCGCCACGGATACAACGCGCCTTGCAGCTTCATTGAGCCACCAACCTGACATCCGCTGCTTGCGGGATGTGCATCTTCAGTTGCTCGGTCGCCAATGTCTCGATGCGGCTATGCGCCGTCCAAGTGCTTTGCTCCAGAATCAGACGGCCCCATTCGGCCTGCGCCTTGTCGCGCACGCTGAGCTCGCCATACAGCTCGTTAAGCAGTTGGCGATTCCAGTGCGCGCTATAGGCAACCGCGATCGCCGACAAAAGCACGACAATAAATAGCACCAGCATCAACAGGCTGCCGCTGGGCATGGCGCGTCGTAGCGTATTCACCGCAGTTTCTCCGCAACGCGCATCACCGCACTGCGTGACCGGGGATTGGCTTTGACCTCTTCAGCGGATGCGTACTGCGGCTTGCCCAACAGCTTCAGGCGTGGCACGAACTTCTCAGGAATGATCGGCAGGTCGCGCGGCAGGTTGTCTGCTTCGCCCTTGGCATGGCGACGCATGAATTGTTTGACGATGCGGTCTTCGAGCGAATGAAAGCTGATCACCACCAACCGCCCGCCGACCTGGAGCGCTTCGAGTGCGGCCTCGAGTCCGGTTTCCAGGTCACCGAGTTCGTTGTTGATGAAGATGCGCAGCCCTTGAAAGGCGCGGGTAGCCGGATTCTTGCCTTTTTCCCAGGCTGGATTAGCAGCGGTCAGCACCTGAGCGAGGTCGGAGGTACGCTCGAAAGGCCGCTCGATACGCCGTTGCACCACAGCGCGCGCCATGCGTTTGGCGAAACGCTCTTCGCCGTATTCTTTGAACACCCGCGCGATGTCTTCTTCGCTCGCCGTGGCGATCCAGTCCGCAGCACTGACTCCCCGGCTGGGATCCATGCGCATATCCAGAGGACCGTCGTTGAGAAAACTGAAGCCGCGCTCCGGATCGTCCAGTTGTGGCGAGGACACACCGAGATCCAGCAGCACGCCACTCAAGGTACCGGTCCAGCCGCGCTGCGCGACTTCGGCACCGAGTTCGGCGAAACTTCTCTGCACAACGACAAAGCGGCCATCCTCGGCCGCCAGTGCTTGCCCCGTAGCGATTGCTAGCGGGTCTTTGTCGAATCCCAACAAGCAACCCTTAGGCCCAAGCTGCCGCAAAAGCAGGCGGCTATGCCCTCCGCGCCCGAAGGTGCCGTCCAGATAGCGACCATCCGCGCGCACGGCGAGCGCCGCGACGGCTTCGTCGAGCAACACGGTGATATGGCTATATGTGCTGGTCTGGGTCACAGGATTAGATCACGCAATTCTCCCGGCAACGCGCCGGGTTGTTTAATGGCCGCCAGGTCCGCATCCGCTTGTGCGTTCCAGTCGTCCTCGTTCCACAGGCTGAACTTGTTCAGCTGACCTACCAGCATGGCCCGCTTGTCCAGTCCGGCGTATTCACGCAGGCGCGGCGGCACCAGCACGCGTCCATTACCGTCCATGTCCAGATCCACTGCGTTACCGATGAGCAGACGCTGCAGCCGACGGCTTTCTTCTCGTAGCGAAGGCAACTCGCGGAGCTTGGCTTCGATTTGCTCCCACTCTGGAAGTGGATAAATGCAGAGGCAGCGATCTACAGCGTCGATTGTGATGATCAACTGGCCCTCGCAGCGCGAAACGAGCTCGTCACGATACCGGCTGGGCATAGCTAGCCGCCCTTTGGCATCGAGACTGATGGCGTTTGCTCCGCGAAACACGGCTGCGCTTCCTCTGAATTTAGCGATCCATATCCATAATTACCCACTTCATTCCACTTTCCACCACTCGTGCGCACTATAGAAATGCAGCAGCCCCACCGTCAAGGTGAGCCTGAGTGGAAAAAGCCTTACGGAACGGCAATTTAGCGAACGAGAATGGGATAAACGGTAAAGCGAGGAACTTGCGAAGCGGCTTTTTTGAGGCAGTCCAGAAAGTTGCTGAACAAAGTTAAAGTACTTTGTTAAGAGCAATAATATTTTGGACTAACAAGGAGAGGTATTTCAGAAAGAGTCGGAGAGTCGATCTGTAAGCCGGGTTCTGTCGAGGACAGTCATTCCTCTACGACAGCCATCACTGACTGCCTCTAGCAACCTACCCGGATCCAGCGCGGGCCACGCCAATGGATCCCTATTTGGTCTTGCTCCAAGTGGGGTTTACCTAGCCGCGGACTGTTGCCAGCCGCGCGGTGCGCTCTTACCGCACCTTTTCACCCTTACCGGCGCCAAAGCGCTTAGGCGGTTGTTTTCTGTGGCACTTTCCGTAGGCTCGCGCCTCCCAGGCGTTACCTGGCACTTCGCCCTATGGAGCCCGGACTTTCCTCCCTCCCTTTCTGCGAACAAAAAGAGACAGCGACTGTCCAATCGACTCTCCGCCCGCTAGGGTACTTTGCGCGTCCCCAGCCTGCAAGCCGACAAATCTCGCCGACCGAGCCGCCGGCCAAATTAAAGAAGGCTCTACTCAGAACCCTTTTCCTGCAGCGCGAGCGGGTAAAGCACGTTCTTTCTAACGCCGGTTATCTCGGCGGCCACAGCTGCCGCACGCTTTACAGGCAATTCTGCCAATAACAAGCGCAGCACCCGAAGCGTATTCGCATCGACCGCATCCTCACCTTGCGGCGCCTGCCAGCCGCCAAGCACCAACACACATTCGCCGCGCTGCTGATTGCTATCGGACGCCACCCAGGCGCGCAACTCAGCCAATGGCAACCCTTTCAGCGTCTCGAATGTCTTGGTCAGTTCGCGCCCCAGAACTGCGGGCCGATCCGGGCCGAATACCTCTTCCATGTCTGCCAGGGATTCGAGGATACGATGCGGCGCCTCGTAGAAGATCAGCGTTCGCGGCTCCTCTCGCAGATGATCGAGACGGGTGCGGCGCGCGACCTGCTTTGCTGGTAGAAAACCTTCAAAGATGAAACGGTCGGATGGCAGACCTGCAGCGCAAAGCGCCGCAACAAGCGCGCAAGCACCAGGCAGTGGAACGACTTTTATATCCTCTGCTCGCGCCTGCCTGACGAGGTGATAGCCAGGATCGGAAATCAATGGCGTGCCGGCATCGGAAATAAGCGCCACATCCTCACCGGCCAGAAGCCGCTTGATGAAACGATCACCCTCATCCCGCTCGTTATGCTCATGACACGCCGCCAACGGGGTGGAGATACCGAAATGCTGCATCAACCGAGCCGAGTGACGCGTGTCTTCCGCCGCGATCAACGCCACCTCGCTCAGCACGCGTAACGCCCGAGCACTGATATCTTCGAGATTGCCGATGGGCGTGGCGACGACGTAGAGCGTGCCTGCAGCGGAATTCACATCATCTGGCGCAGTCACAGAGCGTACCTCTATCACGGGAAAACGCGCATTGTAGCCCGTTTGACGGTCACGGCATCGCAGCCCCTGCAACCCTTGGGTACAATCCGCCGACACCCGCAGCGCCTCTAGGAATGATCACATGATGGCTCGCTTTCGCCCGTTTCTCTTCTTATGCATTGCCGCCGTGCTATCGGCCTGTGCCAGCTCGCCTTCCTCGACCCTAGGCGAACTGCCGCGCACTCCGCAGGCATCGACGCAACAATTGCTGAAGGAAGCCAACGCCAGCGACCCGGCCGAGGCAGCACTGCTGCGCTTGTCGGCTGCAGACCAGAGCGCTCGGCAAGGCAACCAGGCGCAGGCCCGACAGATACTCGAGCAGGTCGATATCGCGCAATTGATGCCGGCCCAGCAGATGTTCGCCAAAACTCTGGAAGCGGAACTGGCAATAGCCGACGGCAAACCGCAGCGCGCCCTCCAGGCCTTACAACATCCGGCCTTCCAGCGCCTCGCAGAATTACCGGTAGATCAGCAGCTGCGCACCCAGCTGGCACGTGCACAAGCGCTCGAAGCCAACGCTCAACCCCTCGACGCAGCGCGCGAACGCACCTTCATCGCACCGCTGCTGGGTGGCGAAGCGGCGGAGCAGAATCACGAGGCGATCTGGTCGCTGGTTTCGAGCCTGCCAGTAGATCAACTGCAACCGACCGCAGACGCCGACCTTTCCGGCTGGCTAGCGCTGGCAGCGATGGTGAAACAGGCCGGAACCATCAGTCAGCAGCAGCGGGCAATCGACGCCTGGGTGCAGCAGCATCCCAACCACCCCGCCGCGCGGCGCCTGCCGGAGCCGCTTTCAAAGCTCCGAGAGCTGGCAGACAAACCGCTGACGCATGTCGCGCTACTGCTCCCCATGGATGGCCCATTGGCCAACGTGGCACGCGCTCTGCGTGACGGTTTTCTCGCCGCGCATCTGGAAGCACAGCAGGATCTGAAAATAGAGTTGTTCGACAGCTCCCGCGTATCGTCGCTCGATGATTTCTATCAACAGGCAGCGGCATCGGGGGTCGAGCTGGTCATTGGCCCGCTGGACAAAAAAATGGTGCATCAGCTGGCCGATCGCGAGCAGCTTCCGATTACCACGCTTGCCCTCAACTACAGCGACGCGAACCAGAAGGCACCGCCACAGCTGTTCCAGTTCGGCCTAGCAGCAGAGGACGAAGCGCGAGAGGTTGCGCGTCGCGCCTGGGCAGACGGGCATCGCCGTGCGATAGCACTGACGCCACGTGGCGATTGGGGCAATCGTGTCTATGAAGCCTTTCGCCAGGAGTGGCAGGTGCAAGGCGGCACGGTCGTCGCCGCCGCACCGCTGGCCGAACCTGTCGAACTAGCCAATCAGATAGCCGACCTGCTACAGGTACGCAGCGAAGGTGGCGCATCTCAGCCATCGCGGCGTCAAGATGTCGACTTCCTGTTTCTAGCCGCAACACCGCAACAGGCGCAGCAAGTTAAACCCACGCTGATATTCCAATACGCCGCAGATCTGCCGGTGTATGCCACCTCGCATTTGCACGCCGCAACGAATAACCGCACTCAGTACCTTGATCTGGAAGGTATTCGTTTTACCGAAACACCATGGCTGCTCGATCCGCAATTGCCCTTGCGCCAGGAAATCGAACGCAAATGGCCGCAAGCCCGCGGAAGCCTGGGCAGGCTATACGCCATGGGAGCGGATGCCTACCTGCTCGCGCCGCGCCTGAATCAACTATTGGCGTTGCCGGAAACACAGCTTGACGGCTTGTCCGGCACGCTCAGCCTCACACCTGAACAGCGTATCGAGCGACGCCTGCCGTGGGCCGAATTCCACGACGGTGAAGTCCAGCCGCTTGCGGACACGCCCTATTGAGCACCACCAGCAAACAGGTCAGCGGACAGCTCGCTGAAGAGTTCGCGCAGCGCCATCTGCAAGATCATGGCCTGCGCCTGCTATGTCGCAACTGGACCTGCCGAAGCGGCGAGCTTGATCTGGTCATGCTCGATGGCGATACAGTAGTATTCGTCGAGGTTCGCTACAGGCGCCACGCCGCATGGGGTGGCGCTCTGGAAAGTGTCGATGTGCGCAAGCAGCAGAAGCTGATTAAGGCGGCCCAACTGTTCCTGCAGAAAGAGCCTCGCTGGGCGAAGCATCCATGCCGCTTTGACGTAGTCGCCATAGGTGCGCCAGCGAACGCCTCGGAAAAGCCCAACTGGATCCGCAATGCATTCGACAGTTGATCGAGGCGCTCTGCGGCGCATCACCAAGACCGCATCTGACCAAGATTTCCTCACGGCGCGGCCCACGCAGCCCAGCCCGTCACCTGAAGGTTAAACTCCAATGGACATGCAATCCCGTATACGTCAGCTCTTCCAGGCCAGCATAGAAACGAAGCAGGACGCCATGGAGGTGCTCGCTCCCAGCATCGAGCAGGCCGGGCAGGTCATGGTTAATACCCTGCTCAGTGAAGGAAAAATCCTGACTTGCGGTAACGGTGGCTCGGCCGGCGATGCACAGCATTTCTCATCCGAGCTGCTGAACCGCTTCGAGCGGGAACGCCCCAGCCTGCCCGCGATCGCCTTGACGACCGACAGCTCAACGTTGACCTCTATCGCCAACGATTACAGCTATAACGAAGTTTTCTCGAAACAGATCCGCGCACTGGGCCAGCCAGGCGATGTGCTGCTGGCGATATCCACCAGCGGCAACTCAGCGAACGTCATCCAGGCAATACAGGCTGCGCACGACCGCGAGATGGTAGTCGTCGCGCTGACCGGACGCGACGGCGGAGGAATGGCCTCATTGCTGCTGCCGGAAGACGTCGAGATTCGCGTCCCGGCGAAAGTGACCGCGCGCATCCAGGAAGTCCACCTGCTCGCCATCCACTGCCTGTGCGATCTGATCGACAACCAACTGTTCGGGAGCGAAGAATGAAATCGGTTCGACTGCCTTTAGTCATGCTGGCACTGAGCTTGGCCGTAACCGGCTGCAGCTCGGTTCTCACCGCCACGCGAGACGACCCTATCAATGACAACCGCGGAACCCGCACGATTGGCAGCAAAATCGATGATTCGCTGATCGAAACAAAAGCCGCCGTGAACATCGCCAAGGCTCATGCCGATCTAGACAAGGCGTCCCACATCGTCGTCGCCAGCTACAACGGCGTCGTATTACTAGCCGGCCAGACGCCCCGTGAAGAACTGAAGCAAATGGCCGAACAGGCCGCCAGTTCGGTGCAGCGCGTCAAACGAGTACACAACGAGCTGCAGGTGCTGACGCCCTCTTCCGCCCTGGCTCGCAGCAATGACTCCTGGCTGACCACCAAGATCAAAGCGCAGATGCTCGCTGACGAAAATGTTCCCGGCTCGCGCATAAAGGTCATCACCGAGAACGGCATTGTTTATCTTCTAGGCCTCGTCAGCCGCCAGGAAGGCAACCGCGCCACAAACGTCGTGCAGGGCGTATCCGGCGTGCAACGTATCGTCAAACTGTTCGAATATATCGATTAGAGAGCTGGAAGCTGGAAGCTGGAAGCTGGAAGCTGGAAGCTGGAAGCCAAGCGTAGGGAGATGCCGCTTTTGCAACCCACCATCTCTTCCTGACAATTCAGGCCTGCTTCGCCCAGCCTTCAGCCTCAAGCGCCTTTTTCGGTTTCCCTGCTATTTAACGACCTTCAAACTCGGGCGACCCGCCGAGGCCGGGCGTGACGGCGCCTCTCCTCCAGCCGAGGCGTCATCGTTCGGCGTATCGTCACTGGGCGGGGTCGGCTCTATCTCGAATACCATTCCCTGCCCGTTTTCCCGCGCATAGATCGCCATGACCGCCGCAGAAGGAACATGCAGGCTATGCGGAACACCACCGAATCGACCTTCGAAGGTAATCGCCTGATTGTTCATCTGTAGGCCACGGACCGCACTTGGCGCGACATTCAGTACGATCTGACCATCACTGGCAAAGCCATCCGGCACCTGAACGCCGGGATGATCCGAATTAACCAGCAGATGCGGCGTGCAATCGTTATCCACGATCCACTCATACAGTGCCCGAACAAGATAGGGGCGACTTGAAGTCATATGCAGCCTCTCTTAGCGCATGCCGCGCTCAACGGCGGATAGACTGACCTGGAAGGCCTCGCGAGCGAAATTGGTTTCCATGTAATCGAGCAGCGGTTTGGCAGCTCGTGGCAACTCTATACCGAGTTTGGGCAAACGCCACAGGATAGGCAACAAACAGCAATCCACCAGACTGAAGTCGTCACTCATGAAATAGGGCTTTTCGGCGAACACCGGCGATACGCCTGTAAGGCTTTCGCGCAGCTCCTTGCGAGCCTGTACCCGGCCTGCCTCTGTAGTGCGACGATCGAGAATTCGATCCACAAGAGCACACCAGTCCCGCTGAACCCTATGCACTAAAAGCCGAGTATTGGCCCTCGCCACGGGATACACCGGAAGCAACGGCGGATGCGGATAGCGCTCCTCCAGGTACTCGGTGATAACGCCCGGCTCATACAAAGCCAGATCACGATCCACCAGCGTAGGCACGCTGGCATATGGATTCACCTCGGTCAGCCTGACAGGACAACGCACCGGATCGACGTCGATTATCTCGACATCGACGCCTTTTTCAGCAAGCACGTAGCGCACCCGATGCGAATAGTGATCGGCGGGATCGGAATAGCAGGCCAACCGGTTGGTCGCGGCCATGGGTCCCTCCTCATTAGAATTTATGACACTGCAGAAAAAAGCACGCGCCCATAAGGGCGCGCGCAGGGGTACTGCTTAACAGCGAGGGATCAGTGGACGTCTTTCCAGTATTCACGCTTGAGCAGATAGGCGAATACGAAGAAGAACGCCAGGAACAGCAGCACGTAAGTACCGATGCGCTGGCTTTCCAACTTGACCGGGTTAGCCGAGTAGGCCAGGAACGTCACCAGATTCTTGACCTTCTCGTCGTACTCCGCCGTAGTCAGCTCACCAGTGCCAGGCACGACCGTCATGGCATGACAATCTTCGTGCGTGATCGGAGTGCCGGTCAGCGGGTCGAACTGCTTGCGTCCATCCTCAACGACCTGAACCTGCTTGCACGCTACCGACTCGCCTTCAGGCAGCTTGCTCGGCAGCACCTGACGACCCTGCAGCGGCGCCAGCACGTGAGGCATGCCCACGTTCGGGAACACGGTATTGTTGACGCCATAAGGACGCGCGGGGTCCTCATAGAAGCTGCGCAGATAGCTGTACAGCCAGTCGTTGCCACGAACTCGTGCCACCAGCGTCAGGTCTGGCGGGGCCGCGCCGAACCAGGTCTTGGCATCATCGGGCTTCATACCGATCTTCATATGATCGCCAATCTTGGCGTCCGCGAAGACGATATTGTCGAGCATGACTTCTTCCGGAATCCCCAGATCCGTCGCAACCCGCTCATAGCGCTGGTATTGCGCGCTGTGGCAACCCATGCAGTAGTTGGCGAAAGTTTTCAGACCGTCCTGCAGCGCTACCTTATCAGTCAGGTCGACATCGACCTTATCAAGATGGACGCCGCCACCAGCGGCGAAACCAAATGCCGGCACCAGTGCAAGAATCAATGCAGCAAATTGCTTTTTCATCAGCCAGCCACCCTTTGCGGAACTACTTTGGTCTTCTCGAGCTTGGTGTAGAACGGCATCAGGATGAAGTAACCGAAGTAGATAGCAGTACAGATCCGAGATACCAATGTGCGCTCAGGAGTAGGAGACAGCACGCCAAGCACGCCGAGGATGATGAAGGAGATACAGAACAGCACCAGTGCCACCTTGCTCATCCAGCCCTTGTAGCGCATGGACTTGACCGGGCTGCGATCCAGCCATGGCAGCACGAACAGCACAGCGATCGCGGCGCCCATGGCGATTACGCCCAGCAGCTTGTCCGGAACGGCACGCAGGATTGCGTAGTAAGGCGTGAAGTACCAAACGGGAGCGATGTGCTCGGGAGTCTTGAAGGCGTTCGCCACTTCAAAGTTCGGCTTCTCGAGGAAGTAACCGCCCATTTCAGGGAAGAAGAACACGATGGCGCAGAATACGAAGAGGAACACCACCACACCGACGATATCCTTGACCGTGTAGTACGGATGGAACGGAATGCCATCGAGCGGCACGCCCGCCTCGTCCTTGGTCTTCTTGATGTCGACACCCATCGGGTTGTTCGAACCCACTTCGTGCAGTGCCAGGATGTGCAGAACCACCAGACCCAGAATCACGATCGGCAGCGCGATGACGTGCAGCGCGAAGAAGCGGTTCAGCGTGATACCGGAGATCAGGTAGTCACCCCGAATCCACTGAGTCAAATCGCCGCCAATGACCGGGATGGCACCGAACAGCGAGATGATCACCTGCGCACCCCAGTAAGACATCTGTCCCCACGGCAGCAGGTAACCCATGAAGGCCTCAGCCATCAGCGCCAGGTAGATCATCATGCCGAAGATCCACACCAGCTCGCGCGGCTTCTGGTAGGAGCCATAGAGGATGCCGCGGAACATGTGCAGATAGACCACGATGAAGAATGCCGAAGCACCGGTGGAGTGCAGGTAGCGAATGATCCAACCGTACTCCACGTCACGCATGATGTATTCGACGGATGCGAATGCACCTTCAGCAGACGGCTCAAAGCTCATCGTCAGCCAGATGCCGGTGAGAATCTGGTTGACCAGGACCAGCAGGGCCAATGAGCCGAAGAAGTACAGAACGTTGAAGTTCTTCGGTGCGTAATATTTGCTGAGATGGTCTTCCCACATCTTGGTCGCCGGGAAGCGCGCATCAACCCATTCCATGAACTTGCTCATCATGCGTTCTCCTGATCCACGCCAATGACGACCAAAGAGTCCGTCTCGTACGAATGAGGGGGAACCGGCAGGTTCAAAGGAGCGGGCTGCCCCTTGTAGACACGGCCAGCCAAGTCATATTTCGAACCGTGGCACGGGCAGAAATAGCCGCCGAGCCAGTCGGCGCCCAGATCAGGCGCCGCGACTTCCGGACGGAAGGATGGGGAACAACCAAGGTGCGTGCACAATCCAACCAAAATCAGGACTTCAGGCTTGATTGAGCGAACCGTAGGGTCGACATAGGCTGGCTGTTCGGACGCTTCGGATTTCGGGTCGGCAACCGTATCGGTAAGCTTGTCCAGATTAGCCAACGCCTCCTCGGTACGACGCACGATGAACACCGGCTGACCGCGCCACTCAGCAACCATCTGCTGACCTGGCTCGATCTTGCCGATATTTACCTTAACCGGTGCACCGGCTGCCTTGGCTTTGGCACTCGGGAACCACGATCCCACGAACGGGACCGCGGCACCCACCGCTCCTGCAGCACCTACTACCGAAGTAGCGGCTACGAGGAAGCGACGCCGGCCAGCATTCACGCCGTCATTGCTCATTCAGTCGTCTCCCATCAGTTTCTTATGGCCTACCGAAAGCAGGCGTCTACTACGTGCGTCTACCGTAAACTAGGCCGCGAAAAAATTCGCCAAATGGTAAAGAAAAGCCCCTTGCATGACAAGGTAATAACCGGACACAACTAGGCGCCAAGCCCCGAAAGCCGGGACTTTCTAAGCGCGACACGCTGTCGCATGGATAAAAATCAACCCATAAAAAAACGCCCAGCTTCGAATAAAGCTGGGCGTTTTTTGTGAAGCGGATTAGCGCTTCGAGTATTGCGGACGCTTACGCGCCTTACGCAGACCGACCTTCTTACGCTCAACTTCACGAGCATCGCGAGTAACGAAGCCGGCTTTACGCAGAGCAGGACGGAACGACTCGTCGTAGTCCATCAGCGCACGAGTAATGCCGTGACGGATGGCGCCAGCCTGACCACTTACACCACCGCCCAGGACGGTAACGTAAATATCGAACTTCTCGACGGTTTCAGTCAGCTCCAGCGGCTGACGAACCACCATGCGAGCGGTTTCACGCCCGAAGAAGTTGTCCAGCTCACGATTGTTGATGGAAATCTTGCCAGTACCCGGGCGCAGGAACACGCGCGCGGTTGCAGTCTTGCGACGGCCAGTGCCGTAATTTTGAGTCGCCGACATAATGAACTATTCCGTTAAATCTTCAGTTCTTGGGGCTGCTGAGCGGTGTGCGGATGGTTGGCACCCTTGTACACCTTCAGCTTACGATACATGTCGCGACCCAGCGGGTTCTTAGGCAGCATGCCCTTGACCGCGGTCTCGATCACACGCTCTGGCGCCTTGGCGATCAGCTTCTCGAAGTTGATCGACTTGATGCCACCCGGGAAGCCGGAGTGAGAGTAGTACATCTTGTCGGTGGTTTTCGCACCGGTAACACGCACTTGCTCAGCGTTGATAACGACGATGTAATCACCGGTATCGACGTGAGGGGTGTATTCCGCCTTGTGCTTGCCACGCAGGCGGCTAGCGATTTCGGTTGCCAGACGACCCAGGGTCTGGCCGGCAGCGTCGACGACGAACCAGTCGCGCTTGACGGTTTCCGGTTTAGCAGTAAAAGTCTTCATTCGTTATAGCCTCAGGGGCCGCCCTGAAAATAAGACGGCG
This sequence comes from Pseudomonas sp., assembly GCA_031988485.1. GTDB lineage: Bacteria > Pseudomonadota > Gammaproteobacteria > Pseudomonadales > Pseudomonadaceae > Stutzerimonas. The sequence goes on along the minus strand of DALZYJ010000002.1, from coordinate 321,733 downwards.
AATCTTACTGAATGGTGCTCGCCCTGGCAAGGCCAGGACAGCCGGAAACAGACGCTATCGGGGGCTCGGGTCAGCGCGTCCGCTACGGCAGTGTTCGGCAGGCTAGGCATCCCCTACCTTGGTTTTGCATCAGCGGGCTAGGCATCCCCGCCGACAGGCTGCGGAATTATCCGGATTACGCACAAAATAGCAAGCCCACTCGAAGGCGAATCATCACGCGCAGTGCCCACTGCCGACACTCGCTGAGGCATAGTCGCGCTTTGGGCGCGAACCGACTCGGCTCGTCGACCGGGACGAAACTTATCGATCAGCCCTAAATCCGATTCACGAACCCGATAAAAGGACTCCGCATGGAACTGCGCCAACTTGGCCGCACCGAATTGAACGTCAGCGCGCTGTGCCTGGGCAGCATGACCTGGGGTGAGCAGAACGATCAAGACCAGGCGTTCGCCCAACTTGATCGCGCCAAAGCCGCAGGCATCAACTTCCTGGATACCGCCGAAATGTATCCCGTGCCACCGCGCGCGGATACCTATGCGACCACAGAACGGTACATCGGCAACTACTTCAAGACCCGTGGCAACCGGGCCGATTGGATCCTGGCCAGCAAGATCGCAGGCCCCGGCAATGGCATCAGTCACATCCGGGATGGTCAGCTGAAGATGAACAGGCAGCACATCGTTGCCGCCCTTGATGCGAGCCTTCAGCGACTGCAAATGGACTGGATCGACCTGTACCAACTGCACTGGCCAGAACGCAGCACCAATTTCTTCGGCCAACTCGGTTACCGCCATCAGGAGCAGGACTTCACACCCCTAGAAGAAACGCTCGACGCCCTGGACGAGCAGGTCAAGGCCGGAAAGATTCGCCACATCGGTTTATCGAACGAAACACCTTGGGGCACGATGAAGTTTCTGCAACTTGCCGAAGCCAGAGGCTGGCCGCGTGCCGTATCGATCCAGAATCCCTACAACCTGCTCAATCGAACCTTCGAGGTCGGCCTGGCCGAAATCGCCATTCGCGAACAATGCGGGCTATTGGCCTACTCACCTCTGGCATTCGGCATGCTCAGCGGCAAATACGAACAGGGCGCTAGACCGGCCGGAGCACGGATCACGATGTTCAGCCGCTTCGCGCGCTATACCAATCCACAGTCGCAAGCGGCCTGCTCCCGGTATGTGGCACTCGCTCGCGAGCATGGCCTGGACCCAGCCCAGATGGCGTTGGCCTATGTCACGCAGCAGCCGTTCGTCACCAGCAATATCATCGGCGCCACATCACTCGACCAACTGGAAAGCAATCTCGCCAGCGCCGAGCTGCGACTGTCTGCCGAGCTGCTTGAAAGCATAGAGGCGATTCACACCGAACAACCCAATCCCGCGCCCTGAGATACTCGCGAAAACCAGCCCGGAGCGAAGAGCCCGAACATGATTGCCGCCGAACTGCTCGCACCATTCAGCCTCTTCCTGGGTTGGCTGCTTTATGCCGCAGGCCTGATCTGGGCTTGCGCACGGGCGCCCTGGGTGGAGCTGTTCAGCGATACCCGGCGCCAGCACTTATTGTGCGGCGCCGTGCTGGCGATCTTTCTGCTCTGGCTGGTGCGTCGAGATTTCGACTCCGGCCTGTCTTTCCACTTCATCGGGCTGACCGCCGTCACGCTCTTGCTGGATTGGCCTCTGGCTATTCTCGCCGCCTTCATTGCCCAGCTCGGACTGACCGTCACGGGTCATCAACAGCTGGTAGCGCTCGGCCTGAATGGCGTGCTGCTGGTACTGATACCGGTTACGGTGACGGAGCTCTGCGCCATCGCCGTCGAACGCACCCAACCGCGAAACCTGTTCGTCTACATCTTCTTCTCAGGATTCTTTGCCGCCGGCCTGGCAGCACTTCTGTGCCTTCTGGCCGGACTGGGAGTTCTGCTGATCGATGGCCGCTATCCGATGCCCCCCTGGCTGGAAGACTTTGCCGGCTACATCTGGCTGGTGATGTTTCCCGAGGCATTCATTAACGGAACCGTCGTCAGCGCTCTGGTCGTCTTCTATCCGGACTGGATGGAAACCTTCAACCGAAGCCGCTATCTACAGGCTCCCTGGAAAGACGACGGCAACAAGAAGGCTTGAGCGGTACCGGTAACGCAACCCAGCACAAGCGACAAGCTGCTATTGCTCATAAGCACGTTCGCCCCGAGGCCGGGCCTCCCACAAAGCGCCAGATGCATCCGATCCGTGGAGCCGCGCCCTCGCGGCGAATGCATCTACGCCGCCATTCTGCTGACCCAGGCCTCAGTGCTGGCGAGGCGGAACGTCACCGGAAAAAAGATCATCCTCGAGCTCATTGCCCGGAATCGCATGCTCTTCAGATGCCCAGGCACCTAGATCAATCAGTTTGCAGCGCTCGGAACAGAACGGACGACTAGGGCTCTTCGCGCTCCACTCGACCGGCGCGCCACAGGTAGGACATTCAACCGTAGTGCTCATTCCTGACCTCCTCGTAACGTCAGATAGAAAGTGTGTAGCCGCTCCACCTCGGCGTTCAGCCAAGCCAGATCGCGATCGTTGATCAGCACATCGTTAGCGTGACGCAAGCGCTCTTCGCGACTGGCCTGGGCTTTGAGAATGGCTCGGATTTGCGCTTCACTGGATCGATCACGGCGAACGGCGCGCTCCAGCTGTATCGCTTCAAGCACGTCGACAACCAATACGCGATCAACCTGCCGATGCTGGCCTGACTCCACCAGCAACGGCGACACCATGATGGCGTACGGAGAGGTTGCCCGAGCGAGATGCTCGGCAACCTCCAGACGGATCAACGGATGGAGCAACTCCTCGAGCCATTTGCGCTGAGCCGGATCCTGAAATACCCGCTCACGCAGCGCCGCCCGATCCAGACTGCCATCGGACGCCAGAACCGCCTCACCAAAGCGCTCCGCGATCTGCCTCAACGCCGGCTTGCCAGGCTCGACCACCCAGCGCGCAGCATGATCGGCGTCCACCCAATGTACGCCGAGCCGCCCGAATGCTTCCACCACAGCGCTTTTGCCGCTGCCGATACCGCCAGTCAAACCCAGCACCCATGGCTTCATCACGTACCGCCCAGACCGGAAAACGACGCGCAGTAGTAACGCCTGATCAGTGTGGATGCAAGTTGACGGTGCCTATGGATGGCAAATCGTGATCGATGCGGGCCTGACCTTGGAATGAAAACGACTGGCTTCGAGCCAGCAGCAAGTCTTTTCGCCGCGGGGCGCGCCACCTACGCAAGCGGCATCGCGCGGAACGCCAGCAGTCTGCTGTAGATTTCGTGGAAGGTCCGCCTCGGGGCGGAATGCTGTTCACTTAGGCGTTTAGGCAAAGCACCACGACAGATGGTCCCACCTGTAGGAGCGAGCTTGCTCGCGAAGCGTTTGCGTGGCCTGGGTTCGCGAGCAAGGACTCGGCGTCCCCTTCGCGCCTACGAGACAGCGGGGCTCGCTTAGGACTGACGGCACCTACGCTCCGTGCCCGTCCTCTCGCCAAGCACAACACATAGCCATCAGAACCCTGCGAATTGCAAATAGCTCGACGTAATCCGGTCTCCCCAAAGCAGGGCGACCCAGCCGGCGATCGCCAGATAGGGTCCAAAAGGAATGGCAGTGCCGCTATCGGCTTTCTGCACACGCAGCATGATCGTACCCAGCACCGCCCCAACGACCGATGACAGCAGAATTGTCAATGGCAAAACCTGCCACCCACCCCATGCACCAAGCATCGCCAGCAGCTTAAAGTCGCCATAGCCCATGCCCTCCTTGCCGGTCACCAGCTTGAACAACCAGTACACCGACCACAGGCTGAGATAGCCAGCAACCGCTCCCCAGACCGCATCCGGCAGCGTAGTGAACAGGCCGAAAAGATTGACGAGCAACCCCAGCCAAAGCAGCGGCAAAACAAGGGAGTCCGGCAGCAACTGATGATCGACATCGATCATGCTCATCGCCAGCAGCCCCCAAGTCAGCAGCAACATCGCACCGGCTTGCCAGGTAAAGCCGAAATGCCAAGCGACGTAGCCCGAGAGCAGCCCGCACGCCAGCTCAACCAAAGGGTAGCGCTTGCCGATCGACGCCTTGCATGACGAACACTTGCCCCGCAGCGCCAGCCAACTCACCAATGGGATGTTCTCCCACGGCCGGATTTCGTGATTGCAATGCGGGCAATGGGAGTGAGGAAGGATCAGATTGAACGTCGTGGCCGGCTCCTCAGGCAATTCGAGAAACTCACGCGCCTGAGCGCGCCAATCGCGCTGCATCATGATGGGCAGTCGGTGGATCACGACGTTGAGAAAACTGCCGATCAGTAAACCAAGGATCAGCGCACAGAAAACAAAGGCCAGCGTATTGCTGGCCAAAATTTGCACAATCATCGGTTAGCCGACCACGCTGCCAAGCTGGAAGATCGGCAGATACATCGCAATGATCAAACCACCCACCAACACGCCCAGCACAGCCATGATCAGCGGCTCCATCAGCGTCGTGAGGTTATCGACCATGTTGTCCACCTCGTCTTCATAGAAGCTGGCAACCTTATCGAGCATCTCATCCAGCGAACCCGATTCCTCACCAATCGCGGTCATCTGGATAGCCATTGAAGGGAACACATCTGTCGTCCGCATGGAGAAGTTCAGCTGCACACCGGATGAAACATCGTTGCGTATCTTGGCAACAGCATTGCGGAACACCACGTTACCTGTAGCACCCGCCACCGAGTCCAGCGCATCGACCAGCGGCACGCCTGCGGCGAAGGTCGTCGACAACGTCCGCGCATAACGAGCCACAACAGCCTTGTACAAGATGTCGCCGACGATGGGCGTTTTCAGAAGCCCCCGATCCAGCGCATCGCGAAATTTTTCCGAACGCTTGTAGCTATGCTTGAACAGAAATGCGGCAGCAAACAGGCCGATCAAAACCAGATACCACCATTCCTGCAACCAGCGCGAAAGCCCAACCACCATCTGTGTAAAGGCAGGCAACTCCGCACCGAACCCCTGGAACACGCTTTCGAACTGCGGCACTACTTTGATCAACAGAATGGCGGAAACGATGATCGCAACCACGATGACCGCAATTGGATAGGTCATGGCCTTCTTGATCTTTGCCTTTAGCTGCTCGGTCTTTTCCTTATAGGTCGCGACCCTGTCCAGCAAGGTTTCCAGCGCACCGGACTGCTCGCCGGATTCCACCAAGTTGCAATAAAGGTCATCAAAATACTGCGGCTTCTTGCGCAACGAACCGGCGAAACTGTTACCGGCAGCCACCTCTTGCTTCACGTCATCGACCAGCTTGCGCATGTTCGGGTTGTCGAAGCCCTCACCGATGATGTCGAACGACTGCAACAACGGCACACCGGCCTTCATCATGGTCGCCATCTGCCGGGTGAACAGCGCGATGTCCATCGGTTTGATCTTCTTGCCCGCGCTGAACAGCGAGACCGCCTTCTTACGCACCTTAAGCGGATTGATGCCCTGCTTGCGCAGTTGCGCCTTGATCAGCGCCGGGCTCTGGCCAGACAGCTCACCCTTGATCTTGCTGCCCTTGCGGTCAGTGCCTTCCCAGGTGAACACACTGGTTTTCAACGCTTTCTGCTGCGCCATGGTTAATCCTTGGTCACGCGGTTGACTTCCTCCAGGCTGGTGATGCCGTGCATGGCTTTGACCAGACCTGAAAGACGCAAATCATTGAAGCCATCTTTGCGCGCTTGAATGGCGATATCGATGGAATTTCCTTCCTCCATGATAAGCCGCTGTAGAGCAGGCGTGATTTTAACCACTTCATAAATACCGACACGGCCCTTGTAACCGCCGTTGCAATTGTCACAACCCACCGGACCATAAAGCTGGAATGTGCCGATCTTGTCTTCCGGAAAACCTTCCTTCAGCAAGGCGTCGCGCGGCACCTCGACAGGTTTCTTGCAACCGGGGCACAACTTGCGCGCCAAACGCTGAGCGATGATCAAGTTGACCGAAGTCGCGATATTGAAGGCCGGCACCCCCATGTTGCGCAGGCGGGTCAGGGTTTCGGCAGCACTGTTGGTATGCAGCGTCGACATCACCATATGGCCGGTCTGCGCCGCCTTGATCGCAATCTCGGCAGTTTCCAAGTCGCGGATTTCGCCGACCATGATGATGTCCGGGTCCTGACGCAGGAAGGCTCGCAACGCCTGGGCGAAATCCATTCCTTGGCGCGGATTGACGTTGACCTGATTGACGCCTTCGAGGTTGATCTCCACCGGGTCTTCGGCAGTTGAAATATTCACATCGATGGTGTTGAGGATATTCAGACCGGTGTACAGCGAAACCGTCTTGCCCGACCCCGTTGGGCCGGTGACCAGAATCATCCCCTGCGGCTGCTTCAGCGCAGCCATATACAGCGCTTTTTGATCCTCTTCATAGCCCAGCGCATCGATACCCATCTTCGCGCTGGACGAATCGAGGATACGCATCACGATCTTCTCACCCCACAAGGTGGGCAGGCTGTTGACGCGGAAGTCGATGGACTTGGTCTTGGAGACCTTCATCTTTATCCGACCGTCCTGCGGCTTGCGACGCTCGGCGATATCCAGCGCCGCCATGACCTTGAGGCGCGCTGAAATTCGACTGACCAACTGCACCGGTGGCCTCGCCACTTCATGCAGCACACCGTCGGTACGAAAACGCACCCGATAGGATTTTTCGTAGGGCTCGAAGTGCAGGTCGGATGAGCCCCGCTTGATCGCATCCAGCAGCATCTTGTTGACGAAACGCACTACCGGCGCATCATCGGCCTCGTTGTGCTCGCCCTCCTCTTTCTCGGCGGCGCCGCCACCCATCTCGATATCCAAATCATCCAGATCGGAATCGGTCAGCCCGTCCAGCGCCGTATTGGCAGACTCGAACAGTTTTTCGATGGCCTCGCCGAGCTTATCATCCTCGACCAGCACCGACTCGACCGACAGGCCGGTGTTGAACTGGATATCGCTGATGGCCTGATGGTTGGTTGGATCGGAAACGGCGACATACAGCTTATTACCGCGCCGCTGCAGCGGAAGCACACGATGCTGGCGTACCAGCTTTTCGCTAACCAGGTCTTTAGGCTGGGTTTCCTTATCTAGCGCACTCAGGTCGAAATACGGAACCCCAAACTGTTCCCCCGCGACATCGACTATCGCTCGGCTTTTTAACAATTTGTTCTGTACCAGCCAGGAAACCAGCGGCACCTGATTACGCTGGGCCTGTTGTTGCGCCTGTAGCGCAATTTTCTCATCAAGCTGGCCGACCAACACCAACTGGCGCGCCAGACCGCCGAGGGGAGCATTTTCGTTCATCTAAAGCGCCCATAAAGGCTGGATAAATATCGCGCCCTTATAACGCAGTTCCAACGGTGAGCCAAACGCGCAGAAACAGAGTGGCAATTTTTGTCACTTGCTGACTGGATGAGTGATTTACCTGCATCACGGTGAAACCACATCGCACTTGCATCATTGTGGGAGGCGCGCCCTCGCGGCGAGCAACCCAGCCAAGCACCGCTAAAAGCAAAGCTAGTTCACCCAAGCTGTTTCACCAGCACAATATCCGCCTTCAAAGTCCCAACAACCCAAGCCCGGCGGGGCTTTAAGCACAACCCGTTTTTTGGAAGGCACGCCCCGCAGCGAAAGCTTGCACCCGAAACCTCTACTTCTGCGGCCAAACGCCACACCGGAACAGCCGCAGGGAAACGCGACCCAGCGCACAGCTCCAATCTTCCACCCAACCACTCCGCCTCGTCTGGCACAGAAGCTGCTCCTTATTCGACCAGGTCCAACGACCTCACCAACAAAGGAGCTTTTCAATGAAGTCCATCAAGAAGCAAAAAGGTTTTACGTTGATTGAGCTGATGATCGTGGTTGCGATTATCGGTATTCTGGCTGCTATTGCTATCCCGCAGTTCAACGAGTATCGCGCCAAGTCGAACGATACTGTAGCGACTGCCGACGCCAAGAATGCGATTAGCGTTCTCGCTGCTACTCAACTCTAAGGGAGACCGAATAATGAAAAAGATTGCTGCCTGTATCGCCATCACTCTCGGAGTCATGAGCACCCAAGCTTTCGCAACCGAGATCAAATCGGGCACTCCTATCCAAGCAGGAAACCAGGGATGTGAGCTGCTAGCGGACGCAGTTTCTATCAACCTCTCCAGCAATGTATTTGGTGCTTACAACTGCGCAAAGGACAACAACACAATTCGTGTCGCCACCTGCCATAAAGCAGGTAGTCGTAAATCCGGCACGATCGCCTGCGCAGTTGTAAACGTAATCCCTGGCAAAGACAGCGCTGAGGATACTGTTGTATGGAATGACCCAAGCTGCAAAGATACAGAAAGCACCTTCACCAGCAAGAGCAACGGCAAAGGCTTTGTTGCCTCCACAGCCGGCGGAAGCGTAGCCGCGACCAGCCTTGATGCATTCTGCGATTCTGCTACCGTGGTAGACTCGCTGATCAAGTAATCAATGTGTTAGAGCATGGGGCAATTCCCATGCTCTAAACATGGAGGCCAGAGCTTGAAACACAACAGTATGGCTTTCACTTTGATTGAGATCATGATCACCATCGTAATCCTTGGTGTATTGATTACCTTGGCACTGCCCAAACTCAACGAATACAAAGCTAACAGTAACGACGCTTCTTCCCTGGCGGATACAAGAAACGCCTCCATGCTTTTTTTCTCAAATTTGCGCCGATAACAGCGACGCTAAACAACCCATGGAAACAAAGGGCTCGAATTTATCGCTACCGCCTTGTGCGGCAGTACTCACACTTCTTAGTCGCTAAAGGCCGCTTACACAATGCTGCCGCTATCCACCATTTCTACCGGTTTCCTTCTGGCTTTTAGAGCACGTCTAAGCTGGTTAGCCTGCGGCTCATTAGTCGCTGTTATTTTCGCGGCTTTACTAAGCGCCCAGTTCAGTGGCCGCCAACCCGCCACTGTGGCTTTAGATAGCGGCCTTTCGTTTATTCGTTTATTACTACCCCTAATACTGGCACTGACAACACAGGAACTTCTGTCTCGTGAGTTTGATAGGCGCTACTACCTTAATACCTTGCCCTATCCATACCCGCGGCATAAATTTTTACTTGGTCGTTTTATTTCTATCTTAGCGATAATGCTCGGCGTACTATCACTTCTCACGGGAGCCCTAGCGCTTTTAGTTTGGCAGATAGATCAAGACTATGCTCAGACCACACCAGTTGCACTGGATGTTCACTATCTCGTAACCGCTGCCTTTATCGGTATAGATATGATGGTGCTTACCTCTGTTGCAACCCTGCTCGCGACGGCCTCTTCTACACCTAGCTTCGTCTTTATCGGCACTTTTGGCTTTATGCTCGTTGCTCGCTCGTTTGGCGCCATCGTTGAATTGCTGACCCACAACGCGACGGTGGTGGCCGATACCGCGAGCTATCGCTCCGGTATAGGCCTGTTGAGCTATCTGCTCCCTGACCTAGGCGCGCTGGATGTGCGCATGGTCGCCCTTTACGGAAAAATGGAGTTGCTGCCAGCCGATTGGCCCTGGCTCGTGCTATCGAGTCTGATCTATACGGTCGGTCTGTTGTGCCTTGCGGTGTGGGCGCTCAATCGCAAGCGCTTCGCCTGATATGCGCAAGCGTCTCTCTTTACTCCTGGCCCTTGTTGCGTTCGCACTGTTCGCCGCGCTCGCCGCGTGGCGTGCGCAGCAGCCGGTGGCGCTCACGCCACAGTTCTCCATCGACCGCGTGGTAATTCCCGCGCCGCTGCTCGTCGCGCTAAACGGCGGCGACCGCTTCCTAGCTGCGAATCTGGAAACCATGCGCCTTTCCGCAACCGGCATGGATGATCGTGGCGTGGATACCGGTTATCTGGTCCGCGCCCAGCGCGAAGTGGCCCGACTCAACGCCTGCCATGAAGACAACTACTATCTCGCCAACGGCTTGCTGACCTGGGGCGGTGCCGTGGAAGAAGGCAACGAGGTGCTGCGCGCAGCCGTCGAGTGTCGCTTCTGGGACGAATTTCCGCCCTTCTTCTATGGCATCAACCTGTCGTTCTTCCAGCGTGACAATGAGGAAGCCGCCCGTGTGCTGGAGATCGGCGCGCAACGCTCGACGGATAACGCCGCCGCCATGCAGAAACTGGCGGTGATGCTGCGCGCCGAGCAGTTTGCCGATGAAAGACTGGCGCTCAACTACCTTATCCAACAACGCGACAGCACCCCCGACCCTAAGCTGAAGGACATGCTCGACAAGCGCGTCGTCCGCTTGCAGGGCCTGATCCAATTGCGCGAAGCGCAGCGCCAGTACGAAGGCGAACATGGGCCGCTGACGGACCTTCAACAGCTGGTAGATCGAGGCATCCTCGATCAATTGCCAGCCGACCCGCTTCGCCTTGGTTATGAATTGCGTGACGGGCACATTGAATTGAGAAAACTGAAAATCGCCGGACTGGAGGAACAGCCTTGAGCGCAGCCGTGGAATTCAAGGGTGTCAGCCACACCTACAAAGCCAAGGGCAAGCAGGTCCAGGCTGTGCGTGATGTCAGCTTCAGCCTTTCGGAAGGCGAGGTGTTTGGCTTCGTCGGCCCCAACGGCGCCGGCAAGTCCACCACTATCAAGATCATGCTGGACATCATTAACGACTATCAGGGTCAGGTGACACTCTACGGCACCGATGCACGCCAGGCCGAAGCCCGTCGAGGCATGGCTTATGTGCCGGAAGCGCCGGCACTGTACGACCAGTTCACGCCGCTGGAAATCCTGCGCATGGGCCTGTCCATGTACGGCATCAAGCGCACCGATGCCGATGCCTGGTGCTTGCAGTGGCTGGAGCGCTTTTCGGTAGATGGGACAGGCAAGCGGCGTATGCGCGAGTTATCCAAAGGTACTGCGCAGCGGGTCGCGCTGGCCCATGCCATGGCGGTCGAGCCGCGGCTGTTGATCCTCGATGAGCCGCTTTCCGGCCTCGACCCGGTGGGCCGTAAGGACGTGGTGGATATCCTCAACGACTACAAGAAACAGGGCGGCGCAATCTTCTTCACCTCTCACGTATTGCACGACGTGGAGCGTATCGCCGACCGCTTCGGCTTCATCAACAAGGGCCAACTGGTAACGGTCCGATCGCCTCGCGAACTGGCGTCCGAGCATGCCGACCGTTTCATCCTGCGCTACCAGGCTGAACAGCCTTTGCGACCAACCTGCGTTGCACTTCGCCCCGGCGAGTACGAATGTGAGCTAGCACAAGCCGAACTCCCAGCTGCCATCGCCCAGCTCAACGCCAGTGGTAGCCATCTGCTGAGCGTCAAATCTGCCGTATCGCTGGAAACGGTATTTTTCCGCATCCTCGCCGACGCCTCTTGAGACGTTTGCGGATCGGTTCGCGAATTACGCCTTCGGCTAATCCGACCTACCCTGGCGGCACATCGTCAATGCCTTATAGGGTGGATTGCCGAAGGCGCTTCCGTCGGTTATCGGTAGCGTCTTGATTACCCCACCAAGCTATCGCCAGCCTCACAGCGCCTTTGAAGGTACACTGCTGCGATCTTGCTGGGAGCTTTTCATGAACAAACCGGCGTTGGTTGAATTGCTACGTTCACGCCTCGATGGCTTGCTTGCCGTCTATGCCTTCGGAAGTCGGGTGCAGGGAACTGCCGGAGCGCAGAGCGACTTGGATATGGCTGTGCTGGTGCAGGGCTATGCCGATCCGCTGGTGCTATGGGAGCTAGCCGGGGAAGCTGCCGATATCGCCGGTTACCCGGTTGACCTATTGGATTTGCGCAGGGCCTCGACGGTGATGCAACAGCAAATCCTAATGGGCGGCGAGCGTTGGTGGGCGGCAGGAGAACAAGCGGATTTGTTCGAGTGCGCCATGCTCAGCGAAAAACTGGAGCTGGATCGGCGACGAGCGGCTTTGTTGCAGGATATCGAGCGGGAGGGGCGAGTGTATGGCCGATGATGTGCTGCTGAACAAGGCGGCGAGCATCGAGCGATGTGTCAGACGAGCCCGCGAGGAGTATGAGCGCGACCCGGCGACCTTCGCCGATGATCTCACTCGCCAGGATGCAGCGATCCTGAATATTCAGCGTGCCTGCGAGGCGGCGCTGGACATGGGGCAGCATCTGATCAGGCGTGAACGTCTGGGCATACCGCAAAGCGCTCGTGACGTATTCGCGCTGCTTGCGGAGGGCGGCTGGATTGAAAATGATCTGGCTGACGCCCTAAAGCGAATGGTGGGCTACCGCAATATCGCGGTGCATGAATATCAGGCATTACAGCTGCCGATAACCGCTGCGGTGATTACCCGCCACCTGGATGAGTTTCTCGATTACTCGAAAGCGATTTTGCTCGGTGATACGGACCAGAGCCAGAAGCGATAACGGCATTGCGACTTGGCAGCTCACGTCTACACACGTTGGCTTGACCTTCGGCTAACCCAATCTACGCCGGCCGCATCGACCTACTTCTGGCCCTCACACATGCCGCTGGGCTAGCATCGGTCCTCTTTTATCTGCGAGGCATATCGCACGCGATACCGACGCTCAGGAGAAAACATGAGCTTTACCGTTTATTTGTCCGGCGAAATCCATACCGATTGGCGCGACGAGATCGAGCGAGGCGCGAAAGCCGCCGAGCTGGATGTGGTGTTCACCTCCGCCGTGACCGACCATGACGCCAGCGACGCGGCCGGCGACTGTCTCGGCGCCGAGACCAATGCCTTCTGGCGCGACCATAAGTCGTCCAAGGTCAACGCGATCCGCACCAAGACGCTGATCCAGCAAGCCGACCTGGTCGTGGTTCGCTTCGGCGAAAAGTACAAGCAATGGAACGCCGCGTTCGATGCCGGCTATTGCGCTGCGCTGGATAAGCCCTACATCACCCTGCACGCTGAGGACATCATTCATCCGCTGAAGGAAGTCGATGCAGCGGCGATGGCATGGGCAACGACCACCGAACAGGTGGTGGAGATTCTCAAATACGTGCTGCGCGACTGATCGCCAAGTTGCAGGAGTCAGGTGAGCGCCCTGCCCTGCTGGCGCTACTTGACTCAGCGCTGCCAGCGCTCCGGACTCTGCCGTGTGTGCAAGCATGCCAGAATCACGATGGCGCCGGGCTCGATGCTGTAGATCAGGGCGTAGGGAAAACGACGCAGCAGTGCCCGGCGAGCCGAATCGAATACGACCTGATAATTCTCCGGGTTGCGCTCGATGCTGGCCAGGCTTGCCTCGACCGCACGCATGAAATCGCTACCAAGCCCAGGGGCGCATGACTCGTACCAGTTGATCGCCGCTTCGAGCTCCGCCTCGACCTCCGGTCGCAGCCGAATACGCTTGCTCATGCCAAGCGGCACCACAGGCGGCTGCGAATGGTTTCCCAGCTCTGCACGTCGTCAGCTTTTTCACGATAGGCGTCGAGACGCCGCTGCACTTCCTGCTGTTGCTGAGCCGAGAGGGGTGGTGCAGTGTCGGGTTGTGCGGCCACGCTATCCCAAAGATCCTCTGCCAGCTGTATACGTTCCGCAGGAGAAAGCTTGAGCAGTTCGCTGGCAAATGCGGCCGTAGTGGAAGAAGCGCCGGACATGATTTCGACTCCCAGGTTTGTTAGCCTGAGCGCATGCTAACACGGTGCTCCAGTGCCGATAATTTTCACCAGCAAACAGCCCGTCGATACAGCTTGTGCGCTTGCGCTCCGCTACGGCAAAAGCTCCAGGTTCTAATACCGCAAAACAAAACGCCCTGCATCTGCAGGGCGTTTTTTGTCACCTCGAAATTAGATTGCGCCGCGCTTGCGCAACAGATCTATCACTTGCTTGACACCCTCTTCCACCGTCAGCGATTCGGTATCGATCACCAGATCCGCGTTACCCGGAACGTCGTAGGGGAAGGATTCTCCCGGGATGTTGTCGCCGCCTGCCGCATACAGACCTTGCGGGTCACGTTGCTGGCAGGTTTGTGGTGAGGCCTGAACGTAGACGGTAATCGCCCAGTCCGCACCAATCAGCGCCTTGGCCTGTTCGCGGCCCTCGGCATCCGGGGCGACGAATGCTGCCAGCGTCAGCAAACCCGCCTCGTTGAACTGGCGCGCCACATGAGCGGCACGGCGCCAGTTCTCGGTACGACCGGCACGGTCCTGCGGCAGGCCCTTGTTCAGGTCGTGGCGCAGGTTCTGGCCATCCAGTACATAAACGGCACGCCCCATATCGAACAGTTTGCGCTCCACAGCGTAGGCCAATGTGCTCTTGCCGGCACCGGACAGACCGGTAAACAAAACGGTGGCGGGCTGCTGACCGAGGCGAACTGCGCGCTCTTCGGTGGTCACGTGAGCCAGCGCGCCATGATGGCCGGAAGAGCCATGAGCGAGCGGCTCGGCGATGATCATGCCGGCGCCAACAGTGCCGTTAGTGAGCCGGTCGATGACGATGAAAGCGCCGGTGGTGCGGTTCTGCGCATAGCCATCCAGCGCAATCGATGCATCCAGGCTGACCTTGACGCGACCGATCTCGTTGAGTTGCAGACTGCTCGCCGCACCACGCTCCAGCGTATTCACATCGACGCTATGAACGATGCTGGCGATCGAACCCGGCACATAGCTGGTGGCGCGCTTGATGTCGTATTTCTTGCCCGGCAGCATCGGCTCTTCACCCATCCAGACGAGCATGGCCTCGAAGCCGTCGGCGATGCGTGGTTGGCTGTCGGCGTGAACCAGCATGTCGCCACGGGATACGTCGATCTCGTCTTCGAGCGTCAGGGTGATCGCCTCGCCCGGTGTGGCCTGTTCCAGCTCGCCATCGAAGGTGACGATGGATTTGACCTTGCTGCGCTTGCCGGACGGCAGCACTGTGATCTCATCGCCCTTGCGCACGATGCCGCTGGCGAGGGTGCCGGCGAAGCCGCGGAAGTTGAGGTTGGGACGGTTGACGTACTGCACCGGGAAACGCAGGTCTTCGAAGTTGCGATCGCCGGCAATCTCGACGCTTTCGAGAATTTCCATCAGCGATTGACCTTCGTACCAGGGCGCGCGCTCGGAACGATTAACGACGTTATCTCCCTTGAGCGCCGACATGGGCACGAAGTGCAGCGAGGTCGGTTGCAGCTCGATGCGTTCGGCGAAGGCTAGATAATCGGCCTTGATGCGCTCGAATATGGACTGGTCGAAGTCCATCAAATCCATCTTGTTGACAGCGACGACGATGTGCTTGATGCCCAGCAGCGAGGTAATGAAGCTGTGGCGCTTGGTCTGGGTCTGCACGCCGTAGCGGGCATCAACCAGGATGATCGCCAGGTCGCAGGTCGAAGCGCCGGTCGCCATGTTGCGCGTGTACTGCTCATGGCCGGGGGTGTCGGCGATGATGAACTTGCGCTTGGCGGTACTGAAGTAGCGGTAGGCCACATCGATGGTGATGCCCTGCTCGCGCTCGGCCTGTAGGCCGTCGACCAGCAGTGCTAGATCCACGTCATCGCCGGTGGTGCCGACCTTCTTGGAATCGCGGGTAATGGCTTCCAGATGATCCTCGTAGATCATCTTGGAGTCGTGCAGCAGGCGGCCGATCAGGGTGCTCTTGCCGTCGTCGACGTTGCCGCAGGTGAGAAAGCGCAGCAGTTCCTTGCGCTCGTGCTGGGCCAGGTAGGCGAGGATGTCGGCGGAAATTAGGTCAGAACTATGCGACATGCTTTCTTCTCTATCGCTGGAGGCTTGAAGCTGGAAGGCTTGAAGAAAAAGCCTACCTGCCCGCCTGGTTATTTCTGGTGGAGGAGTTTGAGCAAGCCGGAGAGCATTGCAGCAATTCTCTTGCTGCGCTTAATCCAGTCTTTCCCGGATTCGGCGGGTATAAACCCCACCTCAACCCCTATATAAATTTGAGTACGCAATTCCGAGCAAGAGCCCTTCGCCATGCTCAGGAAATAGCGTTTTTCCTTGTCGCCATCCCGAGCCATGCCCTCGGCAATATTGCTCGGAACCGAAAGACCGGATCGGGTGATCTGGTCCTTGAAGCCAAAATCCCGGCAATTAGCCAATTCTCGATATATCAACCGACAGCCGCGCCGACAGTTTCCATACATCCAGGCGTTCGAAATCCATTCGTTCAGCCTCTAGCCTTTAGCCTCCAGCGGCTTTAAAAATATCCCTGCCGCTTCTTCTCTTCCATCGACCCGGCGCCGTCGTGGTCGATGACGCGGCCCTGACGTTCGGACGTGCGGGTCAGGAGCATTTCCTGGATGATTTCCGGCAGCGTCGCGGCAGTGGACTCCACTGCGCCGGTCAGCGGGTAGCAGCCGAGGGTACGGAAGCGGACCATGCGTTTCTCGATGCGCGCCTTTTCCTCGTCAGTGAGGTGCTCGAGGATGCGCTCGTCGTCGATCATGATCAGGGTGCCGTTCTTCTCGATGACTTCGCGTTCGGCGGCGAAGTACAGCGGCACGATGGGGATCTGTTCCAGATAGATGTATTGCCAGATGTCCAGCTCGGTCCAGTTCGACAGCGGGAAGACGCGGATGGATTCGCCCTTCTTCACCTTGCCGTTGTAGACGTTCCATAATTCCGGGCGCTGGTTCTTCGGGTCCCAGCGATGCTTGCTGTCGCGGAACGAGTACACACGCTCCTTGGCGCGCGATTTCTCTTCATCACGACGCGCACCACCGAAAGCGGCATCGAAGCCGTGCTTGTCCAGCGCCTGCTTGAGGCCCTCGGTCTTCATGATGTCGGTGTGCTTGGCACTGCCGTGGGTGAACGGATTGATGCCTTGCGCGACGCCGTCCGGGTTGACGTGGGTGATCAGGTCCAGATCCATCTCAGCGACCATCTTCTCGCGGAAGCTGTACATTTCCTGGAATTTCCAGCGCGTGTCGACATGCATCACCGGGAACGGCAGACGACCGGGAAAGAACGCCTTGCGTGCCAGATGCAGCATCACGGCGGAGTCTTTACCGATGGAATAGAGCATGACCGGGTTATCGAATTCGGCGGCCACTTCACGAATGATGTGGATGCTTTCCGCCTCCAGCTGTTTCAGATGCGTCAGTTTGTCGACCATGGCTACTCACGAGTTGGCAGATGGACGGCCGGCGGGCCGGAGCGAGGGCGCAACTCTAACACGGCTCAAACTTCTAATCAGGCCGCTTCTTAGATCGAAAAGCTCTAAATTTATGCCGGTGAAATTGGACTGCGAGACGTGCAGAAATGGCACTGGAGCCACTCGTTCGATCAAGCGGGATTGGGGCAATCGATAAACAGATGCTCAATGGCAAACCGCTTCGCCAGATAATCACCGAGCGCCTGGACACCGTAGCGCTCGGTGGCATGGTGACCGGCGGCAAAGAAGCTCAAGCCGTTTTCACGGGTGATATGCACTGTGGGCTCCGAAACCTCTCCGGTCAGGTAAGCGTCGACACCTGCGGTTACGGCCTGATCGATATAGCCCTGCGCGCCGCCCGTGCACCAGGCGATGCGTCTGATCGGTCCCGGGCCTTCCACCATCAGCGGTTCACGTCCGAGTGCAGTTGCGACCCGGCGTTTGAACTCAGCCGGCGCAAGGGGTACATCGAGCGAGCCGACAAGCCCGATCGAGCGGGGGTTATCAGGCTCCAGCGGCCCATCGACGGTGAGCCCGAGCACCCGCGCCAGCTGCACGTTATTACCCACCTCAGGATGCACGTCGAGCGGCAGGTGATAAGCGAGAAGGCTGAGGTCGTTGCTAAGCAGCGTTTTCAACCGGCGCTGCTTGATGCCTACCACGCGCGGATCTTCGTTCTTCCAGAAATAACCGTGATGCACCAGGACCACGTCGGCCTGCGCCTCGACTGCGGCATCGAGCAACGCCTGGCTGGCCGTCACGCCACTGATGATGCGGCTCACCTGCGGCCGTCCCTCTACCTGCAAGCCGTTGGGGCAATAGTCGGCAATTTTGGCGGTGTTCAGGTAGCGGTCGGCTTCTTCGACCAGCGTGTTCAGCGCAACGGCCATGCATGCATCCTCTTGGCGAATTCAGATTCCTTGGCGCTGGCGACTGAGCGAAGAAAGACGGTGAGCAACCCGCAACGATATGGCTCGAGCCACCTTACCGACCTGCACAGAATCGCCATCGGCGAGGCTGCAATTCGCCGCCAGCTTCGTATAATGCCGCCCACCTTAAGGGGCGCAACTGCCCTCCGCAACCTGTCCGGATTCCGAATCGCGATGATCAATGCCCTGCGTTTTTTTGGCTGGCCGTTGCTAGTGGGCCTGCTGGTGGCCCTGCTGTTCATTCAGCGCTATCCGCAGCTGGTAGGCCTGAACGCCGAGCCGGAATACACCCTGCGTCAGGCACCGCTGGTGGGCATTCCGCAACAAGGCCCTTACTCCTATGCCAATGCAGTAAGCAGCGCGGCGCCTGCAGTGGCCAATCTCTACACCACCAAGATGATCGACAGTTCCAGCCAGTCCCAGCCGCCCATGGCCAAGGACGACCCGCTGTTTCAGCGATTCTTCGGTGATAACCTGCCGCGTCAGCGCCGCATGGAATCGAGCCTGGGCTCGGCCGTGATCATGAGCCCCGAGGGCTATCTGCTGACCAACAATCATGTCACCGCCAATGCCGAGCAGATCGTGGTGGCATTGCGCGATGGCAGGGAAACGCTCGCGCGGGTGATCGGCAGCGATCCGGAGACGGACCTCGCGGTACTGAAGATCGATCTGGCGGACCTCCCCGCGATCACTATTGGCCGCTCCGATGGCATCCGTATCGGCGACGTGACGCTGGCAATCGGCAACCCGTTCGGCGTCGGCCAGACCGTGACCATGGGCATCATCAGCGCCACCGGGCGCAATCAGCTCGGCCTCAATACCTATGAGGACTTCATCCAGACCGACGCGGCGATCAACCGCGGCAATTCCGGCGGTGCGCTGGTCGATACAGCGGGCCATCTGATTGGCATAAACACGGCGATCATCTCCGAATCCGGCGGCTCACAAGGTATCGGTTTCGCGATTCCGGTGAAGCTCGCCATGGACGTGATGAAATCCATCGTGGAACACGGCCAGGTGATTCGCGGCTGGCTCGGCGTGGAAGTGCAGTCGCTGACCCAGGAACTGGCGGAGTCCTTCGGCCAGGCAGGCCGCCCGGGCATCGTGGTTGCCGGAGTCTATCGGGATGGGCCGGCGGAACGCGCCGGTCTGCGGCCAGGCGATCTGATTCTGAGCATCGATGGGCAGCAATCCAGCGACGGTCGCACCTCGATGAACCAGGTCGCACGTGTCCGCCCGGGCGATGAGATCGATATCGACATTCTGCGCAACGGGAAGCCGCTGACGCTTACCGCCGAGGTCGGCATGCGGCCGCCGGTAGAGAAAAGCCCGCAGTAGGTGGAGGCTGGAGGCTGGTTCAAGCCTTCTTCCATCTTCGAGCATCAAGCTGCTTTTCCGTCCAGCTTTCCAGCCTCTAGCGCTCTTGTCGGCTTTATTGCTTCAGAGCCTGTAACAGCGCCTGGTTCTGCTCCGGCGTGCCAATGGTGATCCGCAGGTATTGGTCGATTCGCGGATGCTTGAAATGCCGCACGATGACACCCTGCTCCCGAAGCCCTGCAGCGAGTTCTGCAGCGTCGCGCTGCGGGTGGCGGGCAAAGATGAAGTTCGCCGCCGAGGGCAATACCTCGAAGCCCAGCGTCTGCATCGAACTCACCACCGCTTCGCGGCTGGCGATCACCTGCTGACAGGTCTGCTCGAAGTATTCGCGATCATCGAACGCAGCCGCCGCCCCGGCGATGGCGATGCGATCGAGCGGGTAAGAATTGAAGCTGTTCTTGATGCGCTCTAGCGCCTCGATCAGATCCGGATGTCCGACAGCCAGGCCAACACGCAACCCGGCCAGTGAGCGGGACTTGGACAGGGTCTGGGTGACCAGCAGGTTCGGGTAGCGATCCACCAGCGCAATGGCCGATGTGCCGCCAAAATCGATATAAGCCTCATCCACCAGAACCACCGAATCGGGGTTCGCCTGCAGCAACCGCTCGATCGCTTCCAGCGCCAGCAAACAGCCGGTCGGCGCATTGGGATTGGGGAAGATGATGCCGCCATTCGGCCGGCTGTAATCAGCCACGTCGATCTGGAACTGCGCGTTCAGCGAGATGGTTTCGTAGTCGATGCCATAGAGCCCGCAATAGACCGGATAGAAGCTATAGGTCACATCGGGAAACAGCAGCGGCTTGCCGTGCTGGAACAGGCCATGGAAGGCGTGCGCCAGCACCTCGTCCGAACCGTTGCCGACGAACACCTGGCTCGGCTGCACGCCGTAGTAATCCGCCACCGCCTGCTTGAGGCGCTCGCCGTTCGGATCGGGATACAGGCGCAGGCTGTCACCGAGCTCCGCCTGCATCGCGGCAATGGCCTTGGGCGACGGGCCGTAGGGGTTTTCGTTGGTGTTGAGTTTGACCAGCTTGCTCAGCTTCGGCTGCTCACCCGGTACGTAGGGCACCAGTTCTTTAACGAAGGGGCTCCAAAATTTGCTCACGGCCCTTCTCTCCTCTCAAAAAAACGCTGAAGGCTGAAGGCTGGACGAAACGGCATCGGGTGCTCGTCCAGCTTTCAGCGCTTTTATCGGCTTACTGCTTTATCCGGTATTCCGCGCTGCGCGCATGTGCGGTCAGCGACTCGCCGCGAGCCAGCACCGAGGCGATCTTGCCCAGCTCAGACGCACCTTGCGCCGAGCAATTGATGATCGACGAGCGTTTCTGGAAATCGTAAACACCCAGCGGTGATGAGAAGCGCGCAGTACCGGAGGTCGGCAGCACGTGGTTGGGACCGGCACAGTAGTCGCCCAGCGCTTCGGCCGTGTATCGGCCCATGAAGATCGCGCCGGCGTGGCGGATCTGCTCCAGATACTGCTCGGGGTTTTCCACCGACAGCTCCAGGTGCTCCGGCGCAATGCGGTTGGCCACCTCGATGGCCTGCTGCATATCGGCGACCTGAATCAGCGCACCACGGCCCTGCAGCGAAGCATGGGCGATCTCGCTACGCTCTAGCGTCGGCAGCAGCCGGGCAATGCTTTCGGCAACCTTGTCGAGAAACGCCGCATCCGGGCTGACCAGAATCGACTGGGCATCTTCGTCGTGCTCGGCCTGGGAAAACAGGTCCATGGCGATCCAGTCGGGATCGGTCTGGCCGTCACATACCACCAGAATTTCGGAGGGTCCGGCGATCATGTCGATCCCGACTTTGCCGAAAACGTGGCGCTTGGCTGTGGCGACGTAGATGTTGCCGGGGCCGACGATCTTGTCCACCGGCGGTACGCTCTCGGTACCGTAGGCCAGCGCGGCGACCGCCTGGGCGCCACCGATGGTGAACACGCGGTCGACACCAGCGATGCAGGCTGCGGCCAGCACAAGTTCGTTGATTTCGCCGCGCGGCGTGGGTACGACCATGACGACTTCCGGCACGCCGGCGACCTTCGCCGGAATGGCGTTCATCAATACCGAGGAGGGATAGGACGCTTTGCCTCCCGGCACATAGAGCCCCGCACGATCGAGCGGCGTAACCTTCTGCCCCAGCACCGTGCCGTCGGCTTCGGTGTAGGTCCAAGAGTCCTGTTTCTGCTTTTCGTGATAGCGGCGAACTCGCTCGGCAGCGGCTTCCAACGCCTGACGTTGCGCCGGGCTGATACGCTCGAGCGCCAGCTCAAGACGCTCGCGCGGCAGGATCAGATCCGCCATCGAGGCCACGTTCAACCCATCGAAACGCTCGGTCAGCTCGACCAGCGCCGCATCGCCGCGCTCGCGCACGGCCCGGATGATCTCCAGTACGCGCTGATTGACGCCATCATCGGACACGCTTTCCCAACTCAACAGGTGATCCAGGTGTCGCGAGAACTCGGGATCAGCAGCGTCGAGTCGGCGGATGTCGATGGGAGCGTTCATAACGGGCCTCATGAGGAGTGCTTAGAAGCGGTTTGCAGAAGCCCGCAGATTAACAAGCCAACCGTGCGGGCATCTGGGAATTTAGGCTATGACACGAATGGGCGAACCGGTTGTAGCAGCCCGGCGGAAGATCAGCCCTGCTGTTCGATTGCGTGCTGCAACGCATCGATCAGCTTCTGGATACGCGCATGCTGCATCTTCATCGACGCCTTGTTGACCACCAGGCGTGAACTGATCATGGCGATCAACTCTTGCGGCTCCAGCCCGTTGGCACGCAACGTATTGCCAGTGTCGACCACATCGATGATCTTGTCGGCCAGCCCCACCAGCGGCGCCAGCTCCATCGAACCATAGAGCTTGATGATGTCGACCTGACGGCCCTGCTCGGCGTAGTAACGCTTGGCTACATTGACGAATTTAGTGGCGACGCGCAGTCGCCCCTTGGGCTCCGGCGCGCCGACCTTGCCGGCCGTCATCAGCTTACAGTTGGCGATTTGCAGATCGAGCGGCTCGTACAGGCCTTGTCCGCCGTATTCCATCAGCACATCCTTGCCGGCCACGCCGAGATCTGCCGCGCCATGCTCGACATAGGTCGGCACGTCCGTGGCGCGCACGATCAACAGACGCACGTCATCCTGCGTGGTCGGGATGATCAGCTTGCGGCTTTTTTCCGGATTCTCGGTGGGAACGATACCGGCCGCCGCCAGCAGCGGCAGGGTGTCGTCGAGGATGCGGCCTTTGGAAAGGGCAATGGTGAGCATGGACGGTTATTCCTTGAAGCCTGATGATGGCGGCCTTGGCGCAGGCAGTGGCGAGTGTGCGTCAGTCTCAGCCAGAGCCGCCACCTCATCGGTGGCGGCTGCGAGCATTGCCGATAACTAGCCCGGCACGCGGCGAATCTTGGCGCCTAGCAATTGCAGCTTCTCTTCGATGCACTCGTAACCACGATCGATGTGGTAGATGCGATCGATCAGCGTATCGCCTTCGGCCACTAGGCCGGCGATCACCAGACTCGCCGAGGCACGCAGATCGGTCGCCATGACGGGCGCGCCCTTGAGCTTCGGCACGCCGGTCACGATGGCGGTGTTGCCCTCGACGAGGATCTGCGAGCCCATGCGGTTCATTTCGTAGACATGCATGAAGCGGTTCTCGAATACCGTCTCGATCACCGTACCAGTGCCTTCGGCAACGGCGTTCAGCGCAATGAACTGCGCCTGCATATCGGTGGGGAATGCAGGGTACGGCGCAGTACGGATGTTCACCGCTTTTGGCCGATTGCCCTTCATGTCCAGCTCGATCCAGTTGCTACCGGTATCGATATAGGCGCCGGCCTCTTCGAGCTTGTGCAGCACAGCTTCGAGCAGGGTGGCGTCGGTGTCCTTGAGCTTCACGCGCCCGCCCGTTGCGGCGGCTGCGACCAGATAGGTGCCCGTCTCGATGCGGTCCGGCATCACGCTGTAACGACCGCCACCCAGACGTTTGACGCCGTCGATGACGATGGTGTCGGTGCCGGCGCCGGAAATCTGCGCACCCATGGCATTGAGGAAGTTCGCCAGATCGACGACTTCCGGCTCGCGCGCGGCGTTTTCAAGCACGCTGCGGCCGTTGGCCAGCGCCGCGGCCATCATGATGTTCTCGGTGCCCGTCACGCTGACGATATCGAAGAAGAAGTGCGCGCCGCGCAAACCGCCAGCCGGAGCCCGCGCCTTGATATAGCCGCCTTCGACATCGATCTGCGCACCCATCGCTTCCAGGCCGCGAATGTGCAGGTCGACCGGGCGCGAGCCGATGGCGCAACCGCCTGGAAGGGCAACCTCCGCCTCGCCGAAGCGCGCAACCATAGGCCCGAGCACCAGGATCGATGCACGCATCGTCTTGACCAGCTCGTATGGAGCGACCAGCGTCTGGATGCTACTGGCGTCGACTTCGACGCTGAGCTTTTCATCAATGACCGGTTGCACGCCCATGCGGCCGAACAGCTCGATCATCGTAGTGATGTCGTGTAGGTGCGGCAGGTTGCAAACGGTTACCGGAGTATCGGCAAGCAAGGTGGCCGCCAGAATGGGCAGAGCCGAGTTTTTGGCACCGGAGATGCGAATCTCGCCGTTGAGGCGGGCACCGCCGGTAATGATCAATTTATCCATGAGATTTCCGTAACCCGCCGGCTCGAAGCGCTTGCGAAGAGGAGCCGCGCCCGGTCGATACTGCGCGCGGCCTGAGTGTCTGTCGTGTCCGGTATCAGCTGCGCGCCGACCAGTCGGTACGGCTGAAGAACTTCATCGTGACGGCATGAATGCTGCCATCGGCTATCCATGGGTTCAGATGAGCGTAAATCTGCTGCTGGCGCTTGACCGGACTCAATCCGGCCAACTCGTCGCTGATCACGTTCAGCTGGAAGTTGCAGCCTTCACCTTCGACTTCCACCTGAGCGCCCGGAAGTTTTTCTTCCAGAAAATTCTTAACTTCTACGGCCTGCATGTTGAACCTCTATCGGCGCCGGACGCGCGCGGCCGGCCATCATACAAAAAAGCCCGAAGGCTGCGAACCCCGAAGCCTTTCGGGCTGACGAAGCTCGCCTAGTCCAGCGTCTCCGCCTCGCTGCCCTGCGGATGCCGGTGACGACTACCTGCCTCTACCGCTGGAAATCTCGCAGACGCAAAGCGCACAACGAGAATCGCCACCGCCAGCAGCAGAATGGCTCCGGAAATATAGACGACGCCCATGTCCGGACGGTGATGATGCGAAACGTCCGAGATGAGCAAGCGAGTCAGGGCGGTGATCGCCACATAGATTAGGAAGCGCACCGGCATGTGATTGGTCTTGAAGTAAATACCAACCATCGCGCCGAGCTCGAGGTAGATGAACAGCAACAGGATGTCATCAACGCTGATACTGCCCTTCTCGACCATGCCCAGGAAGGCCACCAGCCCAGCCCAGGCGGTGACCGCACCGATGGCGAACAATGCCAAGTAGTGAAAGGTCTCGACCAGAAGATTACCCAGCGACTCGGCAACGGCATGCACCTTGCTGCGAGCCGTTTCTGCCCAGCGCATTGACATCAGACCGTTCCTCGCGTTTCGTCTGCCAACGACAGCACATCCAGCAGACCTGACACACGCGCGATTTCACGCATGTCGCTTGGCATGCCGACAATGGTCACCTCACGCCCGAACGCAATTGCATCGCGGGTATAGGCCAGCAGCAGGGAAAGCCCCACGCTGCTGGATTTCTCCACTGACGAGCAATCGATCCGTAGCGGCTGACCTTTGCCGCCACGTATCAGCGCCTGACCGTCCCGACGCAGGGCTGGCCCAGACTGGTAGTCGAGCACACCGGAAAGCCGCAACTCGCCGCGAGCGCCGCTTTCGACACGTCCGTCACTCATCGCCCGTCGCCTGCTGGCCCGCCTCGGTATCCTTGGCGCGCGCGACGACCTCACCCCAACCCTCGATGGTCTTGTCCAGATCGCCACCATTTTTCTGCATGGTGTCGGCGAATTGGTCACGGAACAGCTTGCCGATGTTGATGCCGTTGATGATCACGTTGCGCACCCGCCATTCGCCACCCTGATTGACCATGGTGTACGACACCGGATAGATCTCGCCCTGACGGCCGGTCACTTCCATGCCCACGCTGGTGCGCTCGGCGTCCTGCTTGCCACTGGCCGGGAGCACCCGAATCTGTTGGTTGTTGTATTCCAGCAAGGCGTTGCCATAGAACTGCATGAGGCTACGCTTGAAGTTTTCCTGGAAGCGGGTCATCTGCTCCGGGCTGGCGCTGCGCGAGTACTTCACGGTCATGATGCTGCGGGAAATGCCTTCGGCATCAACGACCGGACCAAGAATGTCGTTGAGCGATTCGTAAAAAGCGTTCGGGTCCTGCCGGTACTGATCCTTGTTGGCCTTGAGGTCGGCGAGCAGCTCGTCGGTGGTCTTCTGGATCACGTCATGAGCGCTTGGGGCCGCCAGAGCCAGCATGGGCAGGGCGGCCAGCAACACCAGCAAGCTGCGACGCAGGGCATTCATCATGGGGATATTCCTCACTCTTTATTGACCGAATTGAGCAAAAACTTACCGATCAGATCTTCCAGCACCAGGGACGACTGAGTGTCGCGAATCGTATCGCCGTCACCCAGGGTCTCCTCTTCTCCGCCAACGCTGATACCGATGTATTTTTCGCCCAGCAGGCCAGCGGTCAGAATCGACGCGGTGGAATCGATCGGCAGGATATCGACGTCCTGCTGAATCTCCAGCGTGACGCGGCCGGTATAACTTTCACGATCCAGATCGATCGCGGTCACCTTGCCGATCGTTACGCCGGCCATGGTGACCTTGGATCTGACACTCAGACCGGCAATATTGTCGAAATAGGCGTACAGCTTGTAGGTGTCGGTGTTATCGACACTCAGTCCGCTGACCCGTAGCGACAGCAGCAGCAGCGCCAGAACGCCCGCCAGCAGGAACAGGCCAACACCGATTTCCAGGGTGCGGATACGCATCAAAAATCTCCAAACATCAAGGCGGTCAGAATAAAGTCGAGGCCGAGCACGGCCAGCGAGGCGTAAACCACCGTTCGGGTGGTGGCACGGCTGATACCTTCGGAGGTGGGCTCGCAGTCATAGCCCTGGAACACCGCAATCCAGGTCACCACGACGGCGAACACCAAGCTCTTGATGACGCCGTTGAGCACGTCCGAGGTAAAGATGACGCTGTTCTGCATATTGGCCCAGAACGAGCCTTCATAAACGCCCAGCCAGTCCACCGCCACCATGGCGCCGCCCCAGATGCCGACGACGTTGAAGATCACGGTCAGCAGCGGCAGCGAAATGAAACCGGCCCAAAGGCGCGGCGCGATGATGTACTTGAGCGGATCGACACCGATCATTTCCAGGCTGGACAGCTGCTCGGTGGATTTCATGTTGCCGATCTCGGCCGCCAACGCAGAGCCGGCACGACCGGCGAACAGCAGCGCGGTGACCACCGGGCCCAGCTCGCGCAGCAACGTCAGGGCGACCATCTGCCCCACCGCCTGCTCGGACCCGTAGTTACTGAGAATGCTGTAGCCCTGCAGCGCCAGCACCATGCCAATGAAGATGCCGGACACCACCACGATCGCCAGCGACAGCACGCCAACCGAATAAAGCTGCCGGATTAACAGCGAGAAACGATTGTCCAGCCCGCTGGGACCGAGCAGCGCATGAAACAGGAACAAGGTGGCACGCCCCTGTGCGGCAACCACATTCATTCCGGCCTCGCCGAACATCCGGACTCGTTCGACCAAGGAACGCTTACGCATCGGAGCCTCGCAATAAATCCTCGGCATAAGCCGGCGCCGAAAAATGGAAAGGCACCGGACCGTCCGCCGCGCCTCGCATGAACTGCTGGATACGCGGATTGGTGGAATCGCGCAGCTCGGTCGGCGTTCCCTGCCCCAGCACCTGACCATCGCCGACCACATAAATGTAATCGGCGATGCTGGAGGTTTCGGCCAGGTCGTGGGAAACGACGATACTGGTGATGCCCAGCGCATCGGTAAGCAGACGAATCAGCTGCACCAGCACGCCCATGGCAATGGGGTCTTGGCCGGCGAAGGGTTCGTCGTACATGAGGATTTGCGGATCCAGTGCAATTGCCCGCGCCAAGGCCACACGACGCTTCATGCCCCCCGACAGCTCATCGGGCATCAGCTCCACTGCACCGCGCAAACCCACCGCCTGCAGCTTCATCAGGACGATGTCGCGGATCATCTCTTCCGGCAGCTTGGTATGTACCCGCAGCGGAAAGGCCACGTTCTCGAAGACGTCGAGGTCGGTGAACAGCGCGCCACTCTGGAACAGCACGCCCATCTGCTTGCGCATGTCGAACAGCTCGCGACGCGACAGCGTGGGCAGGTTGGTGCCGGCCACCCAGACTTCGCCGCTGGTCGGCTTGAGTTGGGCGGCGATCAGGCGCAGCAACGTGGTCTTACCGCAGCCGGACGGCCCCATGATGGCCGTCACCTTGCCTCGCGGTATGACGATATCGACATTATTGAAAATGCTCCGCTCGCCGCGCTTGAAGGTAACCCCCTTCAGCTCGACGGCGTTAGCGTTGGCGGCGCTCATCGGATCTCCTCGGATACAGCCTGCGAATCTGACGCCCCCCGATGTTTCGGGGATACTTCGCAAGCCGTTTTTGGCGGCGCGAACTATAGCATTGCGCCGTAGCCCTCCCAAGCCAGCGTCTGTATCGGCGCATGAGCGAGCGCACATTCGTTCAGCTTGAGTTCAGCTTCAGACGCGACGATCCACTCGAAAGCTTTTCGGTGAGCAGCAATCGGTTTGCCGTTATAATCCCGCGTTTTCATTCAGGCGATGAAACAGACATGAGTCAGAGCAGCCAGCTGATCGAGACTGCCCAGCGGACCATCCGCATGGAAATTGAAGCGGTCGAGCAACTCAGGACCCGCATCGATGCACAGTTCGTCAAGGCATGCGAGCTCATACTTCAGTGCAAGGGGCGCGTCGTCGTGGTCGGCATGGGCAAGTCCGGGCACGTCGGCAACAAGATCGCCGCCACGCTCGCCAGCACCGGAACCACAGCGTTCTTTGTCCATCCGGCCGAAGCCAGTCATGGCGACATGGGCATGATCACCCGCGACGACGTCGTTCTGGCTCTATCCAACTCGGGCACCACCAACGAAATCGTGACCTTGCTGCCGCTGATCAAACGCCTCGGCATCACGTTGATCAGCATGACCGGCAACCCCCAGTCGGTGCTCGCCAAGGCGGCGGCGGTGAACCTCGACGCGAGCGTCTCTATCGAAGCCTGCCCGTTGAATCTCGCACCCACTTCCTCGACCACTGTCTGCCTGGTACTGGGTGACGCTTTGGCGATCGCCCTGCTCGAAGCGCGCGGATTCACCGCCGAGGATTTTGCCTTCTCACATCCGGGCGGCGCGCTCGGCAGACGCCTGCTGCTCAAGGTCGAACATGTCATGCACGTCGGCGACCGATTGCCCCAGGTCAAGCGCGGCACGCCTCTGCGCGAAGCACTGCTGGAAATGACCCAGAAAGGGCTCGGCATGACGGCAGTGATGGAAGCCGATGGCGGCCTGGCCGGCATATTCACTGACGGCGACCTGCGCCGTACGCTGGACAAGGGCGTCGACGTGCGCCAGGCCAGCATCGATCAAGTCATGACTGTCCATGGCAAGACCGCCAGCGCCGACATGCTTGCTGCCGAAGCCCTGAAGATAATGGAAGACAACAAGATCAATGCGCTGGTGGTGGTCGATGAAAACGACCGCCCAATCGGCGCGCTGAACATGCATGATTTGCTACGCGCAGGAGTGATGTAAGTGAATGATCTACTGCGGCGCGCCCGCGACATTCGCCTGGCCATTTTCGATGTCGATGGCGTGCTCACGGACGGCAAGCTGTACTTCCTCGTCGACGGCAGCGAATTCAAGACATTCAATACGCTCGATGGGCATGGCATCAAGATGCTGATCAATTCGGGCGTGCGCACCGCGATCATCAGCGGTCGCAAGACGCCGGTAGTTGAGCGTCGCGCACAGAACCTCGGCATTCAGCACCTGTACCAGGGCCGCGAAGACAAACTGGTGGTTCTCGATGAACTGCTCGCCGAGCTCGGACTCGACTACGCTGAGGTGGCCTATCTGGGCGATGATTTACCAGATTTGCCGGTCATACGCCGGGTCGGCCTTGGAATGGCCGTCGCCAGCGCCGATGCCTTCGTCCGCGAGCATGCCCACGGCGTGACCAGCGCCCGCGGTGGCGAAGGCGCTGCGCGCGAATTCTGCGAACTGATCATGCGCGCCCAGGGCAGCCTCGAAGCCGCCCAGAATGCCTATCTCTAGAGGTTTCAATGCTGAGCAGAATCCGCTTTCCTGCCGTCCTGCTGCTGATTGTGCTGCTACTGGTCGCAGTCGGTTACTGGAACATTCGCCCCGAAAGCTTCATGCAGCAGGCCCCCGTCACTCAGGGCGAGACGTCACCAATCGACTTCTACGTCATCAATTCGCGAACCGTGCAGTATCAACCGGACGGCAAGCGCAATTACGAGCTGTTCTCCGAAAAGGTCGAGCACGTCAAGGCCAGTGATGTCAGCTTGCTGACCCACCCCGATCTGCGCTCCTATCGCGGTACCGAACTGCCCTGGCATGTCACCAGCGAGCGCGGCGAAGTCGGTCCGAAAGGCGAGGAAGTCGAGCTGATCGATAACGTCAAAGTCGAGCGCAACGATGCCGAGGGGCGCCCGACGATCGTCACCACCAGCCGGATGACGGTGTTCCCCGAGAAGGATTATGCCGAGACCCGCCAACCCGTTAGAATCGTCGCCGCTAACGGCGTGACGACCGCCACGGGCATGAAAGCGTATCTGAATGAAGGCAGGATGCTCCTGCTATCCAATGTAAGAGGCCAGCATGAGCTGCGTTAAGACCCTCCCCCTCCTGATCGGCCTGAGCATATTCCTGCTTGGCGCGACCGCACAAGCGCTTCCCGAAGACCGCAATCAGCCGATCCGCGTCCAGGCGGATACTGCGGAACTCGATGATCGACAGGGCGTTGCCGTATATCGTGGCGACGTAGTGATCACTCAGGGCACTATGAAGATCACCGGCGATACGGTGACGATCACCCAGGACGAAAACGGCGATGTAGAGGTGTTCACCTCCATCGGCAAACCCGCCTACTACGAGCAGAAGCCCGCAGTGGACAAGGAAATCGTCAAGGCATACGGCCTGACCATCCAGTATTTCGCAGCCAACGAGCGCATCGTCCTGATCGATCAAGCGAAAGTCATTCAGGAGGGCAACACTTTCGAAGGCGAAAAGATCGTCTATGACACCCAGCGGCAGATCGTCAATGCCGGCCGCGCGACCAATACCGATGTCACCACGCCGCGCCCACGCGTGGACATGGTCATCCAGCCGCGCAAGAAAGAGCAGCCGGCAGCGGAGCAGACCGAGTAATGGCAATTCTCAAGGCCCAGCATCTGGCGAAGAGCTACAAGAGCCGCCAGGTCGTGCGTGATGTAAGTCTGTCCATCGGAAGCGGACAAATCGTCGGCCTGCTGGGGCCGAACGGCGCTGGGAAGACCACCTGCTTCTACATGATCGTCGGCCTGGTCAAGGCGGATCAGGGTCGAGTGCTGATCGACGAACAGGACATCACGCATCTGCCCATGCATGGTCGCGCCCGCGCCGGCATCGGTTACTTGCCGCAGGAAGCATCCATCTTCCGCAAGCTGTCGGTGACCGACAACATCATGGCGATTCTGGAGACACGCAAGGATCTGGATCGCAACGGCCGTCAGCAAGCACTGGAAGGCCTCCTGCAGGAGTTTCATATCCACCACATCCGCGACAGTCTTGGCATGAGCCTCTCGGGCGGCGAACGGCGGCGAGTCGAAATTGCACGCGCCCTGGCCACAGCACCCAAGTTCATTCTTCTCGACGAGCCTTTCGCGGGCGTCGACCCGATATCGGTCGGCGACATAAAGCAGATCATCCATCATCTCAAGGCCAAGGGCATCGGCGTGCTCATCACCGACCACAACGTACGCGAGACGCTGGACATCTGCGAAACCGCCTACATCGTCAACGATGGCCAATTGATAGCCGAAGGTGACGCCGAGACGATCCTGGCCAATCAATTGGTCAAGGAAGTCTACCTCGGGCACGAATTCCGTCTCTGATAATGCTTTTTTCCGCCGAGATGGCTAACCAGGACTAGGCAAAGGCTTCTTTGGCAGGCATATAATTTGCTTAATTGGCGCACGCCAGCGTCAGCGAAATCGGAACAGGCGCGGTTGCGCCGGCAAACAAGGTTCGAAGTCCTCTGCCATGAAACCATCGCTAGTCCTGAAGATGGGCCAGCAGCTGACGATGACACCGCAGCTGCAACAAGCCATACGACTGCTCCAGTTATCCACGCTTGATCTCCAGCAGGAGATCCAGGAAGCGCTGGATTCCAACCCCATGCTCGAGCGCGAGGAAGACGGAGACGATTTCGATCATTCCGACCCGATGGCCGAGTCGATCGAGAAAAAACCCGAAAGCACGCCGACCGAACAAAGCGAGCCCGAAAATCACCACGAGGAATCCATCAATACGGTGGAAAACTTCGAGGAAGGCGATTGGGGCGACCGCATCCCCGATGAACTTCCGGTGGACACCGCCTGGGAAGACATCTACCAGACCAGCGCCAGCAGCCTACCCAGCAGCGACGATGACGAATGGGATTTCACCACCCGCACCTCGGCCGGTGAAAGCCTGCAGAGCCACCTGCTCTGGCAACTCAATCTGGCACCGATGAGCGACACTGACCGCCTGATTGCAGCCACGCTGATCGACTGCATCAATCCCCAGGGTTACCTCGACGAAACACTCGAGGAAGTGCTCGAGTCGTTCGATCCTGAGCTGGAAATCGAGCTCGACGAGATCGAGGTGGTACTGCGCCGCATCCAGCAATTCGAACCAGCCGGCATCGGCGCGCGTGACCTGCGCGAATGCCTGCTGCTGCAGCTGCGCCAGCTTCCTGAGCGAACCCAATGGCTGGCCGAGGCGACGCGGCTGGTTAGCGACCACCTGGACATCCTCGGCAGTCGCGACTACAGCCTGCTGATGCGCCGCATGAAGCTCAAAGAAGACGAGCTGCGCCAGATCATCGATCTGATCCAGACCCTTAATCCGCGCCCCGGTTCGCAGATCGAAGCGAGCGAGCCGGAGTACGTCGTGCCTGACGTGATCGTGCGCAAGCACAATGGCCGCTGGCTGGTCGAACTGAACCAGGAAGCAATGCCCCGCCTGCGTGTAAACGCCCAGTATGCGGGCTTCGTCAAACGCGCCGACGCCAGTGCCGACAATACCTTCATGCGCAACCAGCTGCAGGAGGCGCGCTGGTTCATCAAGAGCCTGCTCAGCCGCAACGAGACGCTGATGAAGGTCGCCACGCAAATCGTCGAGCATCAACGCGGCTTCTTCGAGCATGGCGATGAAGCGATGAAGCCACTGGTGCTGCATGACATCGCCGAGGCGGTCGGCATGCATGAGTCGACGATCTCGCGGGTCACTACGCAGAAGTACATGCATACTCCACGTGGCATTTACGAGCTGAAGTACTTTTTCTCCAGCCATGTCAGCACGGCGGAGGGCGGCGAATGCTCTTCCACCGCTATACGCGCGATCCTGAAAAAGCTGGTGGCGGCGGAAAACCCCAAAAAGCCATTGAGTGACAGCAAGATCGCTGGTTTACTGGACGCACAGGGGATTCAGGTTGCACGCCGCACCGTCGCCAAATACCGCGAATCACTCGGTATCGCGCCATCTAGCGAACGTAAGCGGTTGATGTAAATGTCAGGTCGATTTTTCTAGTGACGGCTCAACCCGTCAATCGCACGTGGCAAAAAGGAGATGCAGTATGCAAACCAACATTACTGGACTTCATCTGGAAATCACCGAAGCCTTGCGTAACTACATCGAAGAGAAGTTCAGCCGACTGGAACGGCATTTCGATCGCATCATTGCCGTTCAGGTGATCCTCCAAGTCGAAAAACTCAAGCAGAAAGCCGAAGCCACACTGCACGTTGCCGGTCGCGAAGTCGTCGCCAATGCCGAGCACGAAGACATGTACGCTGCCATCGACCTGCTTGCCGACAAGCTCGATCGGCAGCTCATCAAACACAAAGAAAAACAGCTCGACCATAACCAGGGTGCAATCGCTCGCTAACCCCATCATGATCCGACTAGAAACCATCCTGACCCCCGCACGCTCCCTCGTGAGCGTGCCGGGCGGCAGCAAGAAGCGCGTACTGGAACAGATCGCCAAGGTGCTTGGCAGAGACCTTCCAGACTTGGATTCTCAAACCATTTTCGAAAGCTTCATAGCCCGCGAAAAGCTCGGCTCGACCGGCTTCGGCAACGGGATCGCCATCCCGCACTGCCGCATGACCGGCTGCACCTCGCCGCTCAGTGCGGTGCTGAGGCTGGATGATCCTGTAGACTTCGACGCTATCGACGGTGCTCCGGTCGATCTGCTGTTCGTCCTGCTCGTGCCGGAAGCGGCAACTGACGAGCACCTCGAACTGCTTCGCCAGATTGCCAGCATGCTCGACCGTGAAGACGTTCGTGAGCGTCTGCGCCGAGCCAAAACGGGACAGGATCTGTATCAGACCGTCGTCGATATTCAGAGCGGCCAGTAACGGAAGTCGTCTCACCGGCCCTGCGATGTGAGGAAAGCGCCGTGTCCCTAGCCTTGCTTCACCCACCTCGACAGCACAGCGTGCGGCCAGGCTCATGTTCGCCCGCCCGCGCTCTGCCGGGCGTCGCGCCGCCATGCGCTTGATCATCGTCAGCGGCCGCTCAGGCTCCGGCAAGAGCACCGCGCTCGATGTGCTCGAGGACAACGGTTTCTACTGCATCGACAACCTGCCCGCCGGGCTGCTGCCAGAACTGGCGGAACGGGCGTTGCTGCACACGGAATTGATACAGCCGCAGGTTGCCGTGTCCATCGATGCGCGCAACCTGCCCAGCCAGCTGAAACGTTTTCCCGAACTGCTCGAAGAAGCACGAGCCAGACATATCCAGTGCGACGTGCTGTACCTCGACGCGGCGGACGAAACGCTGCTAAAGCGTTTCTCGGAAACCCGTCGGCGCCATCCGCTGACCAACCAGAATCGCTCGCTGGCCGAGGCTATCCGTGACGAGGAGCTGCTTCTGGCTCCCATCATCGACCTCGCCGATCTCAAGATCGACACGACGCATCTGAACCTCTATCAGCTGCGGGATACGCTAAAGCTGCGCCTGCTGAACAAGCCGGAACCGGGTACGGCGTTTCTCTTCGAGTCCTTTGGGTTCAAGCGTGGAATGCCGGTCGATGCCGACCTGGTGTTCGATGTGCGCTGCCTGCCGAACCCGTACTGGAAGGCCGATCTGCGCGACTTTTCGGGACTGGACCAGCCCGTCATCGACTATCTCGCCACACAGGCGGATGTCGAAGAAATGTTTCAGGACATCTTTGCCTACCTGAGCAAATGGCTACCACGCTTCGCCGCCAGCAATCGCGCCTATGTCACGGTCGCCATTGGCTGCACCGGCGGACATCACCGTTCGGTGTATTTGGCTGAGCGACTCGGTCAGGCCCTGCGCGAACCTCTGAAGAACGTTCAGGTCCGCCACCGCGACCTGGCTTAGGACTCCACATGCCCGCGTGCGAAATCACCATCATCAACAAGCTGGGCCTGCATGCCCGCGCTGCCGCCAAGTTCGTCGGTGTCGCCAACCGGTTTCCCTGCGACATCCGCGTCGGCCGCTGTCCTGCCACGCTGGTTGATGGCAAAAGCATCATGGCGGTCATGATGCTCGCCGCCAGCAAGGGCACCAGCCTGCACCTGCACACCGAGGGCGAGCAGGAGCAGGAAGCGGTCGATGCGCTGATCGCATTGATCGAAGATTATTTCGAGGAAGGGGAATAACAAGGCTGCAAGCTGCAAGCTGCAAGCTGCAAGCTGCAAGCTGCAAGCTGCAAGCTGCAAGCAAATCAGCATGTGGACCGGTGCCGGAATACGGTCAGCGCTTTACGCTTCTACTTGTCGCTTGAAGCTTGAAGCTTGAAGCTTGCGGCCGTTATCGCCCCGCTACTTTCATTCGCTCGATCAGCACCGACCCTGTGTGAATGCTGCTTCGTGTTTCGACATCGCAGCCGACCGCAACGATCTGGCGGAACATGTCGCGCAAATTGCCGGCGATGGTGACCTCCTGGACCGGGAACTGGATTTCGCCATTCTCGACCCAGAAGCCGCCGGCACCGCGCGAATAGTCGCCGGTGACCAGATTCAAGCCCTGCCCCATCAATTCAGTGACCAACAATCCACGGCCCATACGACGAATCAGTGCCGCCTGATCCTCCTCACCGTGGGTGACGAATAGGTTGTGCACGCCGCCGGCATTGGCGGTGCTGGGCATGCCCAGCTTACGTCCGGAATAGGTGCCCAGCACATAGGAAAGCAGTTTGCCATTCTCCACGAAAGGTTTGGCGTAGGTCGCCAGGCCGTCGCCGTCATAAGCCGTGCTGGCCAGCCCACGCAGCAGGTGCGGACGTTCGTCGAGGCTCAGCCACTCGGGGAACAGCGTCTGTCCCAACGCGTCTTCCAGATAGGACGACTTGCGGTAGATATTGCCTCCGGAAATCGCTGCGAGAAAATGCCCGAACAGCCCGGTGGCCAGTTCCGAGGAGAACAGCACCGGAACATCGCATGTCGGCACGGGACGGGCGCCAAGACGGCGAACGGCGCGCTCCGCGGCACGACAACCGATCGACTCGGCAGAGGCCAGATCGCTGGCTATGCGGCTGACGTCATAGTGGTAATCACGCTGCATCTGCCCATCGGCCTCGGCAATCATCACACTGCTCAGGCTGTGGCGGGTGCTGCAATAGGCGCCGATGAAGCCATTGCTGTTGCCATAACCGCGGCACCCTTGGTGGGTGCTCAGGCTGGTGCCATCGGCGTTGCGAATTCGCGAATCAGCCGCGAAGGCAGCCGCCTCGCAGCTCAGGGCCAGTTCCACCGCCGCGTCAGGCGCAATGTCCCAGGGATGGTAAAGATCGAGATCCGGGACGTCCCGCGCCATTAACTCAGGATCGGCAAGCCCGGCGAATTCGTCTTCCGACGCATGCTTGGCGATTGCCAACGCCGCCGCCACGGTTTCGCGAATTGCCTCGTCACCACTGCCGGTGGTGCTTGCCGAACCCTTGCGCTGACCAGCGTACAGCGTGATACCGAAGCCCTGATCACGGTTGAATTCGACTGTTTCCACCTCCCGCTGACGGACCGTCGTCGACAGCCCCTGCTCCATCGAGACCGACACCTCGCAGGCGCTGGCACCCTGGCGGCTCGCCTCTTCGATGATCTGAGCAATCCTGTCGCGTAATCCGGGCAACGCGTGCGGGCCTAGCCCCTCAACTTCACTCATAAACACTCCAACCATTGATTCGTTCAAGGCGCAGCCGCCGGCGCTCGGCTGAGCTGCGCAGCAATGCTGCTGTTATCATGGCGGCATTTCCTACTGGACCAGCCCCATGTCTGATATTTCCGATCTCGACGGCTTCGAGGAAAAAAGCAAAACCCAGGTCAAGCGCGAACTGCATGCGCTTCAGGAGCTGGGTGAACGCCTCACCACACTCAAGCCCGACGTGCTTGATCGCCTTCCGCTCACCGATGCGCTGCGTAAGGCGCTGGCCGATGCGCCCAAGCACACGGCAAACATCGCGCGCAAACGCCACGTGCAATACATTGGCAAGCTGATGCGCGATCAGGACATCGAAGGCATCCTGGCCCTGGTCGACCAGCTCGACGCCTCCACTCGCCAGTACAACGAACGCTTCCACGCCTTGGAACGCTGGCGCGATCGCCTGATCGCCGGCAACGATGAAACCCTCGAAGCCTTCGTCACCGAATATCCCGAAACCGACCGCCAGCAACTGCGCAGCCTGATCCGCCATGCCCAGCACGAAGCAGCGCGAAACAAGCCGCCAGCGGCCAGTCGCAAGATCTTCAAATACATCCGCGGACTGGACGAGACACAGCGGGGTTTACGTTAAACCCAAAGCCGATAAAAGCGCTGAAGGCTCGACGCTGGACGTAAGGACGCCGCATCTCTTCGTACAGCCTCTAGCCTCCAGCGCTCTTATCGGCATTAGGCTCCTGTCCCTCCCACGGTAATTCCGTCGATCTTCAGCGTTGGCTGTCCGACGCCCACCGGTACCGACTGGCCGTCCTTGCCGCAGGTGCCGACACCGCTGTCCAACTCCAGGTCGGTACCGACCATCGAAACCTTGTTCATCACGTCCGGACCGTTGCCGATCAGGGTCGCGCCTTTCACCGGTGCGGTGATTTTGCCGTCCTCGATCAGATAGGCCTCGCTGGTCGAGAACACGAATTTGCCGCTGGTGATGTCCACCTGCCCGCCGCCAAGGCTCGCGCAGTAGATGCCGTTCTTCACCGAGCGGATGATTTCTTCCGGGTCGCTTTCGCCCGCCAGCATGTAGGTGTTGGTCATCCGTGGCATGGGCAGGTGCGCGTAGGATTCGCGCCGGCCGTTACCGGTTGGCGCAACGCCCATCAGCCGCGCGTTGAGCTTGTCCTGTATGTAGCCCTTGAGAATGCCGTTTTCGATCAGCGTCGTGCACTGCGTCGGCGTGCCTTCGTCGTCGACGCTCAGCGAGCCGCGGCGATCGGTCAGGGTGCCGTCATCGACGATGGTGCACAGTTTGGAGGCGACCTGCTGGCCAATCCGGCCGCTGTAGGCCGAGCTGCCCTTGCGATTGAAATCGCCCTCCAGCCCGTGTCCGACCGCCTCGTGCAGCAGCACGCCGGACCAGCCCGGACCAAGCACGACGGGCAGAGTGCCGGCCGGCGCCGCCACGGCCTCGAGATTCACCAGCGCCTGCCTTAGCGCTTCGCGCGCATAGCCCATGGCGCGGTCTTCGTTGAGGAAGTAGTCGTAGCCGGTACGTCCGCCGCCGCCCTGCCCGCCACGTTCGCGACGGCCATTCTGTTCGACGATGACGCTGACGTTGAAGCGCACCAGCGGGCGAATGTCGGCTGCCATTGCGCCGTCCAGCCCCGCCACGAGTACATGCTCCCAGACGCCGGCCAGGCTCACCGTCACCTGCTTGATGCGCGGGTCCAGCGCCCGCGTGGCGACGTCGATGCGCTTGAGCAGCTCGACCTTTTCCGCCCGGCCGAGCCCATCCAGCGGGTTGTCCTGAACGTATAACGGTGCAAAGGCCGCCTTCGACAGCACCTCGACACGGCCCTGCTGGCCACTGCGAGAAATCGAGCGGGCCGCTTCGGCTGCCTGGCGCAGCGCATCGGCGGTGATCGCGTTGCTGTAGGCGAAGCCGGTCTTTTCACCGGACAACGCACGC
Source organism: Pseudomonas sp. (assembly GCA_031988485.1). Classification (GTDB taxonomy): domain Bacteria; phylum Pseudomonadota; class Gammaproteobacteria; order Pseudomonadales; family Pseudomonadaceae; genus Stutzerimonas. The sequence goes on along the minus strand of DALZYJ010000002.1, from coordinate 282,911 downwards.
ACACCCACACCCTGCTCGATATGGAAACTGCCTTCCTTGACGATGCCGTCCTCCAACACCCAGGACTCGGTCACCTGATCCTGAAAATACAGGTCCGCAGAATCGATGCCGGGGCCGGCCAGTTCGCCCAGCAGACCCGGCAGATCATCGAGCCCCAGCCCACCCGGTGTCAGCAGGCGCTCGGTGACGGGTAACAACAGTTCACTCATATCTACTCCAAAGTGCCCGAGGCAATACAGGGCGTGCTGAATCGGCGGTGGTTCAGTACCGGCATGCGCTGGCGTGTCGCCGCCTGTTCGGCGGTATCCCGCGTGACAATCAACGCCGCTTCGCCAGTGGGCTGCTTGCTCAAAACACGTCCCCAAAAATCTACGATAGACGAATGCCCGTGGGTCATGCGTCCGCCAGGGTGTTCGCCACCCTGGGCTGCGGCCAGCATATAGCATTGCGTCTCGATGGCCCGCGCGCGTATCAACATCTCCCAATGAGCCTGTCCGGTCACGCTGGTGAAAGCCGACGGTGCACTGATCAACTCGGCGCCGGCCAGCCGCAAAGCCGAGTACAGCTCAGGGAAACGCAGGTCGTAGCAGACGGTCATTCCCAGCCGGCCCACGGGCGTGTCGACCACCACCAACCGATCCCCCGCCGCATAGTCGTCCGATTCGCGGTAGCGGCCGCGCGCATCGCTGACATCGACGTCGAACAGATGCAACTTGTCGTAACGCGCAACGCGCTGGCCCTGATCGTCAACGAGCAGCGAGCAGGCCCTGACCTTCGCCTGCCGTTGATCATCCGGTGGCAACGGCAGCGTGCCGGCAACTATCCATAACTTGAGGTCGTGTGCGGTCTGTTTCAACCACGGCAGTATCGGGCCGGCACCCTCGGCTTCGGCCCTTCCGACTGCGGGTAGATCGTTGCGCCCCATGGCGGCAAAGTTTTCCGGCAGCACGGCAAGCTTGGCGCCGACTTCGGCGGCCTGCTCCAGCAACCGTCTGGCAGTAGCGAGATTCGCCTGGATATCGGCCTGACTGGTCATCTGGATCACGGCAAAGGTCATGGAGATACTCTGGCAGTTGGCCGGGTTGAGGGAGGCTCAGTTGGGCTTTTCGAAAGGCTTGTCGAAGGTAATCTTCGGCGATTGCCACGGGCCCTCGACCCTGTACTGAACGCTGGCGAAGCGGGCAACTTTGTCGCCCAGCAGCTTGTCGACGACGAACAGCGCGCCGCCGATGGCCGGTGCGCCGACTATCAGCGCCGCCAGCGGCAGGTTGTTGCTGACCGGGAGCGTCACCAGCAGCTTGGCGTCGATCCGATCATTGACCAGATCCAACCGGCCATCGAGCTCCAGGTTGCTGGACGGCCCGGTAACCGTCAGCGGTTTCGAGGTCGTGTAGATGCCATCGGCCGCGAGCAGTTCAGCCTCGATCCGGTCGTAGCTCAGCCCCTTGCCGAACAGATCGGAAAAGTCCAGCCGCAGCCGCCGCCCGATCGAATTGAAGTTGAGCAGGCCGAATATCCGCAGCGCCTGGGCGCCACCGTCCACTTCGCGGAGCTGCCCGTTGCGCATCCGGGCATCGAGCCTGCCGGACAATCGATTCAGCCCGAAGAAGGCTGGCGACCCCGGCCAATTGCCGTCCACGTTGAGGCGAAAATCCTCGCTGGTAGTCGAGGGGGCGAAGCCCCAGGCCAGCAGCACATCCGCGAGGTTCTCGCCTTCCAGCCGGCCCTTGTACCAGGTGCGCGAACCACTCCAGCCGCCATTTCCGCCGATCCTCAGCCCCTTGAGGTTCAGGTCGACATCCGAGAACGCCACCCCGTCGTTGGCAGGTCGCATCCTCAAAGACCAGGCACCCAGCGCTTCTTCGCCACGCAGCACTTTCGCCACAGCGATATCCATAGCCGGCAGGGCTTTGGGATCAATGTCAGCCAGCGGATCGTGCGGCGGCTCCTGTGCGGTTTCCGGATCGGCGGCCGGAAACCGCAAGTGCGAGAGATCCAGCACGATGGGCTCGCCATCGGTATTCGGCAGGCGGACGGTTCCGGCCACCGTTTCGCTATCCAGGCCCAGCGACCAGCCGGAGGCGGTCGCCTGAAGCTCGACGCCAAGGTTGTCGATGCGTGTACCAAAACCTTCAAAGGCGCCGATATCAAGCTGAACCGAACGCAGCATCGATACGCCCGCCTGGTTATCCGACGTACCGCCGTAGGTATCCAGTAGCGCCTGCCATTCGCCCAGGTTCAGTTGCGGCACGCTGCCGCGCACATGCAAGCCCCGATCGGTGCGCAGGTTTGCCGCAGCGCCGCCCAATACCAGCTCACCGCCACCTTCGGCCCAGTTGCTGCCCGGCGCGACGAAGGTCAGCGCCGCGAGGTTGTCGTGCCTGAGTGTGTACTGTTGACGCTCACCACCGAAGGTCATCCGCAGCGTGGTGTCGCGTCGCAGCTCGGCTGTCTTGCCGAACGGCGCGGGAAGCGCCAGCCCCGCACCCAGCAGCGAAGAGTCCACCTGCAATTCGCTTCCTTCGCTCGCCAGGAAAAGATTCAGCCTGAGCGGCAATTCTCCGGACACCGGCAAGGGCTGCTCGATCCCACCCCATTCCAGCAGCTGCTGGACGGCCACAGTGCCCGACGCTTCGATCCGTGTGGACGGGTTATCCGGCTCGCCAGTGGCGACAGCCTTGCCCTGCACCTGACTTCCCAGCGTGCGCCCACGGAACGTCTTTGCACTGAAGCCGCGCTCGCTGTCATAGCGAAACTCGCCCGCTAGCGCGTTGAGCTGCAGCTTTGCCTGCGTGATCGACAGCGATGCATCGGTGCTGGAAAAATCCGCGATCACGTGGGGGCGCCTGCCTCCGCCCAGCGGGATGTCCAATTGCAGCGCGCCACGCAGCGGTCCGTCGCCGCGCCAGCCGGCGAACAGCTCGGCGGTGCCGATCGGCGCGACCTGCATGACACTCAACGCGTCCCGCAGATGGCCATCCACCCGTCCGCGAACATTCAAATGCAGCGGGGCGGCGTGCCCCAACGGGATGTCGGCGATGGCGTCATGTACACGGCTGTCGAGCATGCGCGCTTCGGCAAGCCGTACCCGCACGCCACTGGGCTCGATCAATACCTCGCCACGCCCCCCGCGCAACATCGGCCAGCCGGGCTGGAACGCAAACGCGGCATCCTTCACCTTGAAATACAGGCTCAGGCTGCGAGCGTTATCGTCGGCACTCTTGCCCAGCGCGCCCTGATACTGGAAATAGCCCTGCTCTACCGAGCCGCCGCGAATGGCCGCATGCAGCCATTCACTCAATGCCGGACTCATGGCGGGCGAGCGCGTCGGCAAGTATTTCGGCGTGTAAAGCGCATCGCCATCACTGATGCCGACCCGCAGATCCATATAGTCTTCTGCAGCCGGATCACGCATCAGGCGGATCAGAAAATCGCCGGCGATGTGCCCTTCGTCGCCGTCGACCTGCAGGTAGGGAGCGACCAGGGTGAACGCCTGCTCGTCGAGCGTCCAGCGTAGGCTGCCGCGGGCACGGGTGTAATCCCAGCGCTTCGGAAACAGTTCGGCCAGATGCAGACCGAAGTCGCGGTTGTCGAAACGCAGCTCGCCGCCAGCGAGATTGCCCCGCGCTACACCACTGACGTTGCGCGCAGCCGGTATCCAATGGTGCGCAGCGATGCTGACTTCATCGAGATTGGTGCTGAAGGCCAACCGCTCGGCACCTGCTGCGGCAGGGCGATAGTCGAGCTGCAGGTTGCGCAGCGTTCCGCTGGGCGCCAGACCTAGCAGGTATTCGGAGGCGACCGCCGGCAGCTCGATTCCGGCATGCATCAGCGCCGCCACCGGCGCGATGGCGATGTGATCGGCCTGCAGGCGCCAGCGATCCTCGGCAAAGTTCTGCTGGAGCACCACGGCGGTCTCCCGCCAGCGAGTTTCTTCGAAGGTGAAAGCCAGGCCATCGAGATGCAGACGATAGCCTTCCTCGGCGCGGTCGAGATAAGCGTTTATCGCCAGATCCTGTATCTGCACCGGCTCGCGTTGCGATTGGCCCGCCTGTAGCACCGGCGCATTGATACGCGCGACCGCGCGGGTCATGCCCTGGTCACGCCAGTCCAGCCAGACCTCTCCGCCGGCCTGGAGCGCTTCGAGGTTCCAATTCCCGGTCATGCTCGCCGGTATCCAGGCGGCCCAGTCGCTTTGCGGCAGGCTGAGATAGAGCTCGGCCGCACTGGCGCGCCAGTCATTCGTCGCGACGCGCGCCTTGGCACGCAGACTCAAGGGTTGGCCATCCGGTAGCAGCAGGCGGCCGTCCAGGCGCAGCGTCTCGTTCTCGGTGCGCAATTCGAGGTTGGCATAGGTCAGGGTCAGCGGCGCCTCGGCATGCGCCTCGAACGTTATCTGGCTGTCGAGAAGCCGGAGACGCCGAATCTTCTGCAGCTCGGCCAGAAGCTTTTGCGGGTCCATGGGGCTTTGCTCGGCGCGCTCGGGCAGCCCATCGACACGCCATTTGCCGTCGGCGCCCTGCACCAGGCTCAGGTGCACGCCGGTGAACTCCACTGCATTGAACTGCAACTGGCGGGACAGAAGGCTCGCCAGCACATCCGGCACCAATGCCAGCCGGTCCAGCCGCACCGCCGCGTCGCCTGTACCGAGCATCACATCATGAGCCAGCAGCTGCGGCGCAAAACCATCCCAGCGGCCCTCCAGCCTGCCGAGCGCCACCGGCATCTCTAACAACTCGCGCGCCTTGTGCTGCGCCTCCAGACGGTACTCCGCCACCAGCGGAACCAGCTGGCGGCCGAGACTCACATAGAGCGCGAGCAGCATCAGGCCGATCGCGCCCAGCCAGAGGCAACGGCGTAAAAAGACGAGAACCACCGCCAGCAGCCGACTCATACGGATACGCTCCGCTCATCCGGGCCCGTATGGCCAGGTTTGCGTCTAGGGTCTGTTCCCGTTTCGTCGCGGCCGCGACGGAGCCGGTTTTTGCGCGAGGCAAGGCCGCGCCCGCTCCCGGCGGGCTTGCGGCATTCACTCCATCCATGGAGATCGCACGAGTCGCGCAGTTTGGTCGTTCCAAATAAGCGACGAGAAACGCCGTATCGCGCAAAAACCGGCCCGTCCCTTCGGGTTGCGCGGCTCGCAGCGAAACGGCAACAGACCCTATTCAGAGCAACACCACGTCGTACTGTTCCTGGGAATACATGGTCTCAACCTGGAACTTGATCGAGCGACCGATGAAGCCTTCGAGGTCAGCGACATTGCCCGACTCCTCGTCGAGCAGCCGGTCGATGACTTTCTGGTTCGCCAACACTCGATAGCCTTCGGGCTGATAGGCGCGGGCCTCACGCAGAATCTCGCGGAAAATCTCGTAGCAGACGGTCTCCGGCGTCTTTAACTTGCCGCGACCCTGGCAGCACATGCATGGCTCGCACAGCACCTGCTCAAGGCTTTCACGCGTACGCTTGCGCGTCATCTGCACCAACCCAAGCTCGGTGATACCAATGATGTTGGTCTTGGCGTGATCGCGTTCGAGCTGCTTTTCCAGCGTGCGCAGGACCTGGCGACGATGCTCTTCGTCTTCCATGTCGATGAAGTCGATGATGATGATCCCGCCAAGATTGCGCAGCCGCAGCTGACGGGCAATGGCAGTAGCGGATTCGAGGTTGGTCTTGAAGATGGTTTCTTCGAGCGTGCGATGGCCGACGAAGGCGCCGGTATTCACGTCGATGGTGGTCATCGCCTCGGCCGGATCGATGATCAGATAGCCTCCGGACTTGAGCATGACCTTGCGTTCGAGCGCCTTCTGGATTTCATCCTCGACGCTGTACAGATCAAAGATCGGCCGCTCGCCGGGATAGTGCTCCAAGTGCTCGCTCAGCTCGGGCATCAACTCTTCGACGAACTGGCTGACCTTCTGAAAATTCTCGCGCGAGTCGATGCGGATTTTCTCGATGCGTGGATTGACCAGATCGCGCAGGGTACGCATGGCCAGCGACAGGTCCTCGTAAATCATCGAAGGCGCGCCGGCGGTTTTCATCTGCCCGTCTATCTGCTGCCACAAGCGGCGCAGGTAGCGGATGTCCATCAGAATTTCATCGCTGCCGGCACCTTCGGCGGCAGTGCGCAGAATGAAGCCGCCGGTTTCCTTGATGCCTTCAGCCGCGACGCATTCGGCCACCACCTGCTTGAGGCGATCCCGCTCGGCCTCGTCCTCGATGCGCAGGGAAATACCGACGTGGCTGGTCTTGGGCATGTAGACCAGGTAGCGCGAAGGTATCGACAGTTGCGTGGTCAGGCGTGCGCCCTTGGTACCGATCGGGTCCTTGGTGACCTGCACGACCAGCGCCTGCCCCTCGTGCACCAGCGCGCTGATGGGCTCGACCGCGTTGCCTTCCCGGCTGGAAATCTCAGATGCATGGATGAACGCCGCACGCTCGAGGCCGATATCGACAAAGGCGGCTTGCATGCCGGGAAGCACCCGGACCACCTTGCCCTTGTAGATATTGCCGACGATGCCACGACGCTGGGTGCGCTCGACATGCACCTCTTGCAGGACGCCGTTCTCCACCACCGCCACACGGGATTCCATGGGGGTGATGTTCATCAGGATTTCTTCGCTCATTGTTTTCTCGGCCGATGGACAGGTGAACCAGCCGAAGCTGACGAGTTGGCTCGATTCTAACGGCATACGCCGTCGAGCCACAGAGCTGTAGTGGCCTGTGTGGCTAGTTCAATTGGTCAATTTCGGCTCCTGAGGGCCTGATGCTGCGTTGCCGCTCCTCACCATAGCCCGTTATGACTCGTCGCAGCGCCTTGTCTCAGAACCTCAGCCATCGAACCTGGGTTGATCGACTAGCTGTACAGGCCACTAGGCGGAGTTTTTGGTCCAGTACTCGATCCCATGTACGCCGAGCAGCTGCGCCGTTTCGCATAACGGCAGCCCGACAACACCGGAGTAGCTGCCCTCCAGCGCGCTAACGAAAACCGCACCCCAGCCCTGGATGGCATAGCTGCCCGCCTTGTCCTGCGGTTCACCGCTGGCCCAATAAGCCTCGGCCTCCTCGGGACGAATGGTTCGAAAACGCACCTTGCTGGTGACCAGCCGCACCACGCAACCCGACGGACAGGCCAGCGCGACGGCAGTCATCACTTCATGTTCGCGCCCAGATAGCATCAGCAGTGTTTTCAGCGCATCGGCCTTATCTGCCGGCTTGCCCAGAATCTGCCGGTCCAGCACGACCGTGGTATCGGCGCCCAGCACACAGGCCGAGGCGTCGTCGAGCAGCGCCAGGCCCGCCATGGCTTTCTCCCGGGCCAGACGCTGGACATAGACGTCCGGCGGCTCTGCTTGAGCGGGCGTTTCATCGATGGAGACCGAGAGGACGGAAAACGGAACGCCGATCTGCATCAGCAGTTCACGGCGGCGCGGTGAGGCGGAGGCGAGAAACAAGGTCGGCATGCCAGCTCCTATTACGAGCAGGGCAGAGTCGCATATTCAACGCTGGCCGAAAACCGCCGAACCCGGGCGACTGCGGCTCAGTAGACGTTGAATCGCCGCCGCGCCCATTGCAGGGCGACGAAGACCCAGGGCCAGAGCAAGGCACTGACCGGCACGGGTATGAGAAACAAAAGCGTCGGCGGACGATTGCCCGTCAGCGTATTGAGCCACAGCTGCACCAGCTGCCCGATCCCCAACATCACCATCAGCACCAAGCTTTGCTGCAGCAACGGGAACATCCGCAGGCGTTGCTGCAGGCTCAGCACCAGAAAAATAGTCAGGATCAGCGGCAGGCCATTCTGCCCAAGCAAGGTGCCGGACAGCACATCGAGCATCAAGCCGAAGAAGAACGCCGCCGCCATGCCGCCACGGTGAGGCAGCGCGATGGCCCAGTAGGCAATGAACATGCCGAGCCAGAGCGGGCGTGCCAACGCGAGGTTTTGCGGCATGGGCGCCACGCTGAGCAGCAGCGCCAGTGCCAGCGACAGCCAGATGACCCAACCATTGTTGTACCGGCCGCTGATCATGGACGCACCTCGCCATTCGGCGGGATTTCGTTCGGCGTAGCAGGTGCGGCATCGGGTGCTTGCGTGCCGGATCCGGCAGGTGCGGTCGGTGCTGATTCGCCTGGATCGGCCGCTGCACGATCCGCCGTTTCCTGTGCCTGCGCGGCGTCGGTGGCACGTTCTTCCGGCGTGCGCGAATCACTGAACACCAGCAGCAGATAGCGGCTGCGGTTGAGCATGGCGGTCGGGATGGCACGGACGATCAGAAACGGCTGGCCGGAGCCGCGCACCACTTCGGTCACCTGAGCGACCGGATAGCCGCTGGGAAAGCGCTGACCTAGCCCTGAACTGACCAGCAGATCGCCTTCTCGGATATCGGCCGTCTCGGCGACATGACGAAGCTCCAGGTAATCCGGGCTGCCGGTACCAACCGCGATGGCCCGCAGACCGTTACGGTTGACCTGCACCGGAATACTGTGGGTCACATCCGTCAGCAACAGCACCCTGGCGGCATAGGGCATCACTTCGACGACTTGCCCCATCAAGCCGCTGGCGTCGAGTACCGGCTGGCCAAGGAACACCCCGTCACGTTCGCCCTTGTCGACCAAAATGCGATGCGTGAAGGGATTGGGATCAAGCCCGATCAACTCACTGACGATCACCTTGTCGTCGACCAGTGCGGCGGAATTGAGCAACTCGCGCAGCCGCACGTTCTGCTCGGTCAGCGCCGCCAGCTTCTGCAGGCGACGCTGCATCAACAGCGCCTCGGCTTTGAGTTTCTCGTTTTCGGCAGCGAGGCTGGTGCTGCTGCTGATCTGCTCCGTGGCCCGCTGCCAGGTCCGCACCGGCAGATCGGCCAGCCAGTAGAACGGCGTCAGCACCAGCCCCATCTGGCTGCGCAAGGGCTTGAGCGTCTCGAAGCGCGCATCCACCACCATCAGCACGACACAAAGCACGGAGAGCACCAGCAGGCGAACTCCGAGCAAGGGTCCTTTGGCGAATAGTGGTTTGATCGACGGGTCCTCGCAGCTGCGGGTCAGACTGAACGCGACAAGCCGAGAGCAGGGCCAACCCCGCTTTCGGCTTGCGTTTGGAGCTTACCGGCTTGCGGGATCACTCCGTGGACAAAAGATCCATGGCGTGACGATCCATCATTTCCAATGCCCGGCCACCGCCACGCGCTACGCAGGTAAGCGGCTCTTCGGCGACGATCACCGGCAGGCCGGTTTCTTGAGCCAGCAGCTTGTCCAGATCGCGTAGCAGCGCGCCACCGCCAGTCAGCACCAGGCCGCGCTCGGCGATATCGGAAGCCAGTTCCGGCGGCGATTGCTCCAATGCACTCTTGACCGCCTGAACGATGGTCGCCAGGGATTCCTGCAGGGCTTCGAGCACCTCGTTGGAGTTGAGCGTGAAGCTGCGTGGCACGCCTTCGGCCAGGTTACGACCGCGAACGTCGACTTCACGGATATCGGTGCTGGGGAAGGCGGCACCGATTTCCTGCTTGATGCGCTCAGCGGTGGATTCGCCGATCAGGCTGCCGTAGTTGCGGCGCACATAGGTGACGATGGACTCGTCGAAACGATCACCGCCGACACGGACGGATTCGGCGTAAACCACGCCATTGAGGGAGATCAACGCAATTTCGGTGGTACCGCCGCCGATATCGACGACCATCGAACCACGTGCCTCGTCTACCGGCAGGCCGGCACCGATGGCCGCAGCCATGGGTTCTTCGATCAGGAACACTTCGCGCGCGCCGGCACCGAGCGCCGATTCACGGATCGCGCGGCGCTCGACCTGGGTGGACTTGCAGGGAACGCAGATCAGCACGCGCGGGCTGGGCTGCAGAAAGCTGTTCTCGTGAACCTTGTTGATGAAGTACTGCAGCATTTTTTCGCAAACGCTGAAATCCGCGATCACGCCGTCTTTCATCGGGCGGATGGCGTTGATGTTGCCTGGGGTACGACCGAGCATGCGTTTGGCGTCGGTGCCCACCGCGACGACGCTTTTCTGGTTGCCGTGAGAACGAATGGCAACCACTGACGGCTCGTTCAGGACGATGCCGCGATCGCGCACATAAATAAGGGTATTGGCAGTGCCCAGGTCGATCGACAAATCGCTGGAAAACATGCCACGCAGTTTCTTGAACATGGGAAAAGGGCCCTGGGGCAAACGCGTGGGGAAAAAAGTGCCGCAAACTCTAACAATGGTGCGTACGTAGGGCAAGGCGCGAGTCCGCGCTTGGCGGGCCAGACGTGAGCCAACGCGCGAAAAACGACCGACGTCGCAAAGCCGCCTGACCGCCGGCGAGCCGCGGCCGCGCTACCGGCAAGCGTCGCAGACATGTAAGATTGACGGCTTTTCCGGGCTCGAATGCCCACCGCTGCGGCTCGACCCTGCTGCTTTTGCGCCGGTACTCGCCGACGGAAGGCACGCCCGACTCGCTTCCCCGCTGGAGAATCCCGATGGCGCTTGAACGCTCCGAGGTGGAAAAGATCGCTCATCTGGCCCGCCTGGGTCTGAATGAAGACGACCTGCCCCGCACCACCGAGACCCTGAACAATATCCTGGGCCTGATCGACCGCATGCAAGCCGTCGACACCAGCGGCATCGAGCCGCTGGCTCATCCGCTGGAAACCAGCCAGCGCCTGCGTGCGGACGAGGTCACCGAACGCAATCAGCGCGAGGCCTATCAGGCCATCGCCCCGGCCGTGGAAGACGGGCTGTATCTGGTTCCGCGGGTGATCGAGTAATGAAGGACGCCGACATGCATCAACTGACCCTCGCCGAGATCGCCCGCGCGCTGGCCGACAAACAGTTCTCCGCTGAAGAACTGACCCGCTCGCTGCTGACCCGCATCCAGCAACTCGATCCGCAGCTCAACAGCTTCATCACCGTGACCGAAGAGCAGGCCATCGCCCAGGCACAAGCCGCCGACACACGCCGCACCAATGGCGAGAATGGCGCGCTGCTGGGTGCGCCGATCGGTCACAAGGATCTGTTCTGCACCCAGGGTGTGCGCACCAGCTGCGGCTCGAAAATCCTCGACAGCTTCAAATCACCCTATGACGCCACCGTCGTCGAGCGGCTCGCCGCAGCCGGCGCGGTCTCGCTGGGCAAGCTGAACATGGACGAATTCGCCATGGGTTCGGCCAACGAATCGAGCTTTTACGGTGCGGTGAAAAACCCTTGGGATCTGTCTCGCGTGCCGGGCGGCTCCTCCGGTGGCTCTGCCGCTGCGGTGGCGGCGCGCCTGATTCCCGCCGCGACCGGCAGCGACACGGGCGGTTCGATCCGCCAGCCTGCCGCGCTGACCAACCTCACCGGCATCAAACCCACCTATGGCCGCGTCTCGCGCTGGGGCATGATCGCCTATGCCTCCAGTCTCGATCAGGGCGGCCCGCTGGCCCGCACCGCCGAGGACTGCGCGCTGATGCTAGGCGCCATGGCCGGTTTCGACCCGAAGGATTCCACCAGTGTCGACCAGCCGCTGGACGATTACCTTGCCGCGCTTAGCCAGCCGCTCTCCGGCCTGCGCATCGGCCTGCCGAAGGAATACTTTGGCGAAGGCCTCGATCCCAAGATCGCCACTGCGGTAATGGCGGCGGTGGAAGAGCTAAAGAAACTCGGCGCCACGGTAAAGGACATCAGCCTGCCGAACATGCAGCACGCCATTCCTTCCTATTATGTGATCGCGCCCGCCGAAGCCAGCTCCAACCTGTCGCGCTTCGATGGCGTGCGTTTCGGTTACCGCTGCGAGAATCCAGCGGACCTCACCGACCTCTACAAGCGCTCGCGTGCCGAGGGCTTCGGTGACGAGGTCAAGCGCCGCATCATGGTCGGCACCTATGCCTTGTCCGCCGGCTACTACGACGCCTATTACATCAAGGCCCAGCAGATCCGCCGGCTGATCAAGAACGACTTCGTCAGCGCCTTCGAGGAAGTCGACGTGATTCTCGGCCCGACCACGCCGAACCTGGCCTGGAAGCTCGGCGAGAAGAATGCCGACCCGGTCTCGGCCTATCTGGAAGATATCTACACCATCACCGCCAACCTGGCCGGCATCCCCGGTCTATCCATGCCGGCCGGTTTCATCGATGGCCTACCGGTGGGTGTACAGCTGCTGGCACCTTACTTCCAAGAAGCGCGCCTGCTCAACGTGGCGCACCAGTATCAGCAGGTCAGCGACTGGCACCTGCGCGCCCCGGCCGGATTCTGAGGAGATTGAAGATGCAATGGGAAACCGTGATCGGGCTGGAAATCCACGCACAGCTCTCCACCCAATCGAAGATTTTCTCTGGCAGCGCCACCACCTTCGGCGCCGAGCCCAATACCCAGGCCAGCCTGGTCGACCTGGGCATGCCAGGCACCCTGCCGGTGCTCAATGCCGAAGCCGTGCGCATGGCCTGCAAGTTCGGCCTGGCAATCGACGCCGAAATCGCCGGGAAGAACGTCTTCGCCCGTAAAAATTACTTCTACCCGGACCTGCCCAAGGGCTACCAGACAAGCCAGATGGATCACCCCATCGTCGGTAAGGGCTTTCTCGATATCACCCTGGAAGATGGCTCGCAGAAGCGCATCGGTATCACCCGCGCGCATCTGGAAGAGGATGCCGGCAAGAGCCTGCACGAAGACTTCCACGGCATGAGCGGCATCGACCTGAACCGCGCCGGTACGCCGCTGCTGGAAATCGTCTCCGAGCCGGACATCCGCTCTGCCAAAGAGGCCGTCGCTTACGTCAAGGCCATGCACTCGCTGGTGCGGTACTTGGGCATCTGCGACGGCAACATGGCCGAGGGCTCGCTGCGCTGCGACTGCAACGTCTCGGTGCGCCCGGTTGGTCAGGCTGAATTCGGCACCCGCGCCGAGATCAAGAACGTCAACTCGTTCCGCTTTATCGAAAAAGCCATCAACCACGAGGTGCAACGCCAGATCGAGCTGATCGAGGACGGCGGCAAAGTTGTGCAGGAAACCCGCCTGTACGACCCCAACAAGGACGAGACGCGCTCCATGCGCAGCAAGGAGGAAGCCAATGACTACCGCTACTTCCCCTGCCCCGACCTGCTGCCGGTAGTGATCGAACAAAGCTTTCTCGACGAAGTGCGCGCCAGCCTGCCGGAGCTGCCGGTGCAGAAGCGCGAGCGTTTCGAGCGCGAGTTCGGCCTGTCCGCCTACGACGCCAGTGTGCTCTCGGCCAGCCGCGAACTGGCTGATTACTTCGAGCAGGTCAACAGCACCTGTGGCGACGCCAAGCTGGCAGCCAACTGGGTGATGGGCGAACTGTCCAGCCTGCTCAACAAGGAAGGCCTGGAGATCGAGCAGTCGCCGGTTACCGCCGAGCAGTTGGGCGGGATGATCCTGCGCATCAGGGACAACACCATCAGCGGCAAGATCGCCAAGATGGTCTTCGAGGCCATGGCTACCGGCGAAGGTTCCGCCGATGAGATCATCGAGAAGAAGGGCCTCAAGCAGGTCACTGACTCGGGCGCCATCGAGGCCATGCTGGATGAAGTGCTGGCAGCCAACGCCGAGCAGGTCGAACAGTACCGTGCCAGCGACGAAGCCAAGCGCGGCAAGATGTTCGGCTTCTTCGTTGGCCAGGCCATGAAGGCTTCCAAGGGCAAGGCCAACCCCGGTCAGGTGAATCAATTGCTCAAGGCCAAGCTGGAAGGCTGATCGACGCGGCGGGCCTGCATCAGGCCCGCCGCGTTTTCGCCACGCCAGATCGCGTTGCCGCGCCCGCCCCCGAAACGTTGAACGGCTATTTCATTTCGCGCTCAAAGCCTTTCGAGGCCATGAAGCAGTCCGCTGGCCGGTATCGACCGATTCCGCGCGAAAGGTTTGCGCTCATGCGTACCAGACCGCTGCTTGTTTCATTGCTGCTCGCTCTGATCGGCGGCTGCGCCGAAGATCAGGACAGCGAGCGGGAAATCGAAAGCACCTTCACTCAGCAAGGCAAGGCGTCCTATTACGCCCGCAGCTTTCACGGCGAGCAGACGGCCAGCGGCAAGATCTTCAATCAGAACGAGCTGGTCGCCGCGCATCAGACCCTGCCATTCGGTACGCGAGTGAAGGTGACCAATCTGGAAAACGACAAACAGATCACGGTGCGCATCATCGACCGGGGTCCGTTCAAGCCGGGACGCATCATCGATCTGTCACGGGTCGCGGCCAGCAAGCTCGACCTGCTCGAAGACGGTGTAGCCGACGTAGAAATTGAAACGCTCGATTGAGCGACCCCACAGGCTCTGTCCTGGAGTTCGGATGAGTTTGATGATCCTTGCCTATCTCGCTGGCGGATTGGTCTTGCTGGTGCTCGGCGCCGAGGCTCTGGTGCGCGGCGCAACGCAGCTTGCCGCACGCTTGGGTATCTCACCGCTGATCATCGGCCTGACCGTCGTCGCGTTCGGCACCAGCGCACCGGAAACGGCTGTCAGCATCCAGGCCGCCTTGAACGGCAGCGGCGACATCGCGGTCGGCAATGTGATCGGCAGCAACATCGCCAACATCCTGCTGATTCTCGGGCTGTCCGCGCTGGTGGCTCCGCTGCTGGTGTCGCATCAACTAGTGCGTCTTGACGTGCCGGTGATGATCGGCGCCGGCATACTGACCTTCGCCCTAGCCTGGGACGGCCACGTCAGTCGTCTGGACGGCAGCATCCTGATGGTGTTTCTGCTGTTCTACACGGTATTTCTAGTCATGGTTAGCAAACGCGAGAAAACCAGCGACCGGCGCGACGAGTTCGCGATCGAATACGGCGCCGCTGACCGACCGAAACCATTCGGCTGGCTCTTTCAGCTGTCGATGATCGTGCTCGGGCTGGGCCTGCTGGTGGCTGGCTCGAACCTGCTGATCGAGGGCGCGGTGGCGCTGGCACGGGCACTGGGCCTGTCAGAACTGGTAATTGGCCTCACGGTGGTTGCGATTGGCACATCCATGCCTGAGCTGGCGACCTCGCTGCTGGCGGTATATCGCGGAGAACGGGATATCGCCGTCGGCAATGTGGTAGGCAGCTGCATCTTCAATTTGCTGTTGGTCCTTGGCGCCGGGGCGGCGGTTTCGGCTCACGGCCTGTCGATTTCACCCAACGCGCTGGCCTTCGACTTTCCGGTCATGCTCGCCGTATTTGCTGCCTGCCTGCCTATCTTCTTCTCGGGCTACCGGATCAATCGCTGGGAGGGGGCGATGTTCTTCGGCTATTACCTGGCGTACACGCTCTATCTCGTAATGTTTTCCACCGGGCTGCCGTCCATCAATCTGTTACGCCATGCAATGACTTGGTACGTATTGCCCTTGACCGCCATCACGCTTTTCGTGATCTTTCTGCGCGCCTGGAAACACCAGCGCTGAGCCCCCTTCTTCCCTGGAGCAACCATTCGTGTCCCTGATGACGTTCGTCTATTTGTTAGCTGGCTTGGTGCTTCTCGTCGCTGGCGCCGAAGTGCTGGTACGCGGCGCGGCCAAACTGGCGGCACAGTTCGGCATCCCACCATTGATCATCGGCCTGACGGTGGTTGCGTTCGGCACCAGCGCGCCGGAAACGGCGGTGAGCGTGCAGGCTTCGCTGAATGGAAGCGGCGATATCGCCATCGGTAACGTGCTTGGCAGCAACATCGCAAACGTGCTGCTGATTCTGGGTCTGACGTCGCTGGTTGCGCCACTGATCGTTTCCCGGCAGCTGATTCGTCTCGATGTGCCGATCATGATCGGCGCCAGCCTGGTCACCTACGCCCTAGCCTGGGACGGCTCGCTCAGCCGGCTCGATGGTGCGCTGCTGTTCGCTGCTGTCGTCACCTACACGGCTTTCCTGATCATCAGCAGCCGCAAGGCCAGCGCAACTGCAAGCGCCGATGACGAGTTCGCGCAGGAATTCGGCCTCGACGCGCAACCCAAACCTCATGCGGGACTGATCAATGCCGGCCTGGTCGCTGCGGGCTTAGTCCTGTTGGTGGTGGGCTCCAACTTCCTGGTGGAGGGCGCCGTGTCCCTGGCCCGCGCGTTGGGCCTGTCGGAACTGGTGATCGGCTTGACGGTGATCGCCGTCGGTACTTCGCTGCCCGAGCTGGCGACCTCGATCCTGGCCGCCATCCGCGGTGAACGCGATATCGCCGTAGGTAATATCGTCGGCAGCAATATCTTCAACCTGCTCTGCGTACTGGGACTGGCTTCGCTGGTGTCGCCGGAAGCGATCACGGTGGCAGCCAACGCGCTGGCCTTCGACTTCCCGGTCATGATCGCGGTGGCGCTGGCATGTCTGCCGATCTTCTTCACCGGCTATGCCATCAACCGCTGGGAAGGCTTGCTGTTCCTGGCCTATTACGTGGCTTATACGGTGTATCTGGTGATGGCCAGCACGGGACGTCCGTTCGCCGAAACTTTTGGCCATGCGATGCTCGGCTATGCCTTGCCGCTGACTGCGGTAACGCTGGTAGTGATCGCCAGCCGGGCCTGGAGGAAGCAGCGCCAATAATGCGATGCGGCGCTACGCAAGCTGCTAGCGGGGCGGCCTGGAGCTGGGCTTCAGGCCGAGCTCTCTAACTCAGCCTTCGCGCGCCTGCGACCGCGGCAGTTCCAAGACCTGCGCGGTCTCTTCTGCATCGCTCATCCGGCTGAGTGTGCCGTCGACCACGGCGCCGTTTTCCATGCTCAACTGACGGTAGCGGATATTTCCGCAAACCCGCGCATTGGAATGCAGCTCGAGCAGATGCTCGACCACCAGATCACCAACGATGACACCGTCAATCAAGGCATCGTAACTGCTGACGTTACCCTCGATCCGCCCATCGGCGCTCAGCGCCAGGAGGCTGTGTGTGCCCGGTTTGTGGCAGACGTTGCCGGTCACCGTGCCGCTGATCTTCAACCCTTCCTCGAAGGCCATGTCGCCGGCCAGCGAGACATTGCCGGAAATCAGACTGGAGAACTGGTCGATAGCGACTTTCGGCACCGGTTTCTTCTTGTCGAACATGTATTGCTCCAGAGGTATCAAGGGGCTTTTTTCTGCTGGCGGTAAAAAGCTAAGTCCGTTTGCAAACGCTCGATCTGCGCCGACAGCTTGGCGATGCGCCCGAGCAACTGCTCCTGCGTCGCTTCGGCTTCCTGGCGTTGCAGCCGACGTTGCTCGAGTGCGTCCCGGAGCGCCTGGTTTTCCGTATCCAGCGCGGCGATTTGCTCCTCGTAGGCGCCGTGCTCAAGGACGCGTAAGTAGAGCAACGCGCTGATCAGGCAAGCCATTGCGATGATCACCCAGGACCACGAGCGCGACTTGCGACGAGCCTGTAACCGAAGCTCGGAACGCAGCAATACACGCGTGTCGAGCGCTCTAGTCCTGAGCCCGAACATCGCTGTCCCGCTCCAGATCGCCAAGGGCCAGGAAGCGCTGCGGGTCGACGAATCGTCCCTTGTGCAGCACCTCGAAATGAAGATGCGGACCGGTGGAGCGTCCGGTTGAGCCCACGGCCCCGATCCGCTGATCGGGTGTCACCACATCGCCTGCGCGCACATTGAGACGCGACAGGTGTGCGTAGCGCGTCACCAGCCGATTGCCGTGATCGATTTCCACCAGCTTGCCGTAAGCGCCGCGATAGCCAGCAAAGCTCACCCGCCCTCCCGCTGCCGCGCGCACGTCGGAACCGGAGCGCAGAGCAAAATCCACACCTGAATGGAAAGCCGGTTGCTTTCTGAACGGATCGATACGGTTGCCGTAGGGCGATCCCAGACGCGCTTCGCCGACAGGACGGCGGGACGGAATCGCCATGAGCGCCGCGTTGCGTTCAGCGACGCGCTGCAGCATGCCGTCTAGCAACACACGCATGCAGTGTGCCGAGGTCTCGCTGCGCTCCAGGTCGTCGAGCGATACGCTGTCGGTATTCGCCAGCTCGCTCGAACAGCCTCGCGGCGGTAGCAGCACGCCGCCCTGCCCTTTAGCAGGCTGTGGGGCCAGCAAGGGCAGCAGGGTCGGATCGAGCGCCGAAAGCTGCTGAGTCAGAAGGCGCTGTTCACCGAGCATGTCGCGCAATGCGAGCACATCGGCCTCCAGTGATTTCAGCCGTCCGACCACCTTACCGACGCGTGCAATGGCGAAACGCTCTTCGCCGGCAAGCGCCGGCTCGTCCAGGCCAGCGGATTCGTACGGGGCATCCAGATCCCGTCCAACCCAGACACCACCGGCAAAGGCGCCAAGATTGAGGAGCACCAGCAACGCCAGCGCCGGGCCAAATCGACGGCGCTGATTGACGACGCGGTTGGCTTCGCGCGTCAACGAACGGCTTGAAGGGGTAGAAAACGCCATCATCAATCCTCGGAAAAAATCCGAGGCAAGGTGCCGCAAGCAGCCGTTTTTTTCTGAGGCCTATTGTCCGAATACGGCCATCGCGAACTTCGTTGAACCGGAAGCGGGATATCGATCACAACACCGGACGCTCAGATCCATTCCAGCCAGCCAAGCAACAACAGCCCGAGGTTGATGCTCAGCGCAGCCATCAAGGTGGTGATCACGATGATAATCGCCGCCAGTTGATGATTGGCGTTGGCCGCCCGCGCCATGACGAAGCTTGCCGAAGCCGTGGGGCTGGCGAAGTACAAGAACAGAATGCCCAGCTCCGCGCCGCGAAAACCGGCCAGCCAGGCCCCGGCTGTCGCCAGCGCGGGAAGCCAGACCATTTTCATCAGGCTCGCGCTCATGGCCATACGGCTGCTCTCGCGCAGGACCGAAAGCGACAGCGTGCCGCCGATGCAGATGAGCGCCAGCGGCAGGGTCATCTGCGCGAAATACTGACCGGACGTCATCAGCCAATCCGGCAACGGGATCTGCCAATAGGCGAAGGGGATGGCTGCCGTTACGCCGATGATCAGCGGATTGCGCAAAATGCTGAGCAGGATCGCTCCGGCACTGGTGCGCCCGCCCGGGCTGTATATGGCGAGAATCAGCGCCGACAGGCTGTTGTAGAGCAGTATCACCACACCCGCCAGAACCCCGCCCAGCGACAGGCCGTAATCGCCATAGAGACTGGTGGCCAGCGCCAGGCCGACGATGCCGTTATTGCCGCGAAACGCGCCCTGAACGTAGACCCCGCGATCAGCAGGCGAGCAGCGCCAGTGTGCCCAGAGCCAGGCGAGCAGAAAGGTCGCGACTGTGGCGATGACGTAATAGAGCAGCAGGCTCGGCTGCAGCGCCGCGTTGAGGTCAGCCTTGATGATCGAGATGAACAACAGGGTCGGCATGGTGGCGTTGAACACCAGCGCCGACGCCGTCTGAATAAACGCCGCATCGATCCAGCCCAGTCGCTTGAGCGCAATCCCGATGAACAACATGACGAACACCGGGGCGGTAACGGCCAGGGTCTGAACGGCAACGGAAAGCATGGATGGGCTCGATGGCGAAGAGGCCGCTTATGGTAATCGCTTAAGCGCTGGAAGCTGCATCGCCCTTCGCTCCGCCTCCAGCCTTTAGCGCTGCTGTCGGCTTTACGACCTAACGCCTCACCGGACGCTTCTGCAGCTTGCGCTGCAAGGTGCGCCTATGCATGCCTAGCGCGCGCGCCGTGGCGGAGATATTGCCGTCATGTTCGGCCAGTACGCGCTGAATGTGCTCCCACTGCAGGCGATCCACCGACATCGGGTTTTCCGGCACCAGCGTGTCTAGGTCGGCATGCTTGGACAGCAGCGCGGCCAGCACGTCGTCCGCATCGGCGGGCTTGCAGAGGTAATTGCAAGCACCACGTTTGATGGCTTCGACAGCGGTGGCGATGCTCGAATAGCCGGTGAGGATGAGCACCTTCATTTCCGGGTCCAGTTCGAGCAGCTTGGGCAGCAGCACCAAGCCGGAATCGCCGTCCATCTTCAGGTCCAGCACCGCATAGTCGGGCAGTTCCTGCTTCGCCATTTCGAGACCTTCCTCGGCCGATCCGGCGATGCTGACATGCAGACCACGGCGGCTCATGGCGCGCGCCATGACACGGGTAAAGGTCGGATCGTCATCCACCAGCAGCAGATGGGGCTGGTCTTCGCCTTCGTGCTGCAACTCTTCGGTCATGCTTACATTCCTCGCGTTAGGGTCGCGTCAGGTTCAGGCCCGCACCGAGCCATGCGGCAGACGCAACTCGGTCAGGGTGCCACCTTCTTCGTGATTGTAGAGCTTCACCGTACCGCCAGCGCGGGTAACGCTGGCCTGACTCAGAAACAGGCCGAGACCGAATCCCTTGCCTTTGGTCGTGATGAACGGTCGCCCGATCTGCTCGGCAATCGCCAAGGGTACACCGGCGCCATGATCGCGAATGGTCAGTTTGATCCACTGCGCATCCCAATCCAGGCGAATGTCCAAGTTATCCGGGCTGGCATCGGTGGCGTTGTTCAGCAGGTTGAGCAGTGATTGCCCCAGATCGGCCGGCGGCATCAGGCGTGGAGGCGTGCCCTTGCCCAGGCACTGGAAGCGATAGGTTGCCTCCGGATGCATCAGATGCCAGCGCTGCAACACTAACTCGACCCACTCACGCGCAGTCTGCTCGACGACAGCCTGGCGGCGATCCGCCTCGGCGGCACGCACCAGCTGACGCAGGCTTTCCTTGCACAGCTGCACCTGCGATTGCAGCAGTGCCAGATCTTCGTTCAACTGAGGTTGCCGATAGTCCTGCCGTAGCTCCTTGAGCAGCACGCTCATGGTCGCCAATGGCGTTCCCAGCTCATGCGCCGCGCCAGCGGCCTGCGTCGCCACGGCGAGCAGTTGCTGATCGCGCATACTCTCTTCGCGGCGCTGAGCCTGGAGCTGTTCCTGGCGTCTCAGCTGCTCGGCCATACGGGCAACGAAAAAGGTGATCAAGGCGGCGGCTAGCGCGAAGCTCAGCCACATCCCGTAAACCAGCAAGGTAGTGCGATCGACTGGCGGCGTGATGACCGGGTCGTACCACACCAGCATCAGGGTATAACCCGCCAGCGCCAGACCCGACAGCACTACCGAATACAGCCACGGCAACGTTGCAGCGGCGATGGTGAGCGGCACCAGGTAATAGGAAACGAACGGATTGGTCGACCCGCCGGAGTAATACAGCAGCGCACTGTGGATCAACAGGTCTGCTGCTAGATGCACGGCATATTCGAACTCGGTCACCGGCCATGGCCCGCGAAGCCGCAGGGCGGTACCCAGGCAGATCAGCGCCGAGACGGCCAGCGTAACGCTCAGGTGAAACCACGGCAGCTCGAACAGTTGAGTGGCATAGGCAAGCCCCACCGCGCCTGCCTGTGCGGCAAGCACGAGGGTGCGGATCAGGGTGAGCAGCCTCAGATTCTGGCGACTGGCTGAAAGCAGGTGAACGGTTGCGTACATGGGCTCTCCAAAGGAAGCGCGAGTATAACCAAGGCGCCCGAAACACAGCCCTTGTGCGGCAACGCGACGCACGAAAAACTGCGTAGCACCTGCCGAACGATTAAAGTCGCTGGCTGGTGCTATCGAACCTCAGGAGTCTTCAATGTCCGTAACCGTTTCCCGCAGCCTCGCGCTGCTGGCTTCCATCGTCTGCTTGTCCGCTGTCGCCGACGAGCAACACTACAACCAAGTATCCCTGCGCGCCGAGGCGGCCAGCGAAGTGGCGCACGATCGCATGCATGTCACCCTTTACAGCGAAGCCCAGCACGAAGATCCGGCACAACTGGCCGCGCAGACCACTCAAGCCTTGAACAAGGCCCTGCAGCGAGCGCGCCAGGAGAAAGGCATCGTCGTCAGCCAGGGTAGCCGCAGCAGTTATCCGGTCTACGAGGAAAAGGGCCAGCAGATTACCGCCTGGCGCGAACGTGCCGAACTGCGTCTTGAAAGTGGCGATTTTGCCGCCCTGTCCAAGCTCACCGGCGAGCTGATGCAAGATCTGAAGATGGGCAGCATGCAATTCAGCGTCTCCGACGCCATCCGTAAACAGAACGAGGACGCCCTGCTGAAGGATGCCATCGCGGCCTTCCGCGCCCGCGCACAACTGGCCACCGAAGCGCTCGGCGGCAGCGACTACAAGATCGTCAATCTCAATCTGAACAGCGGGGGCGGTTACCAGCCGGAAATGCGCAGCTTCGCGATGAAGAGCATGGATTCCGCTCCGACACCGGAAGTCGAGGCCGGAACCCGTCAGATCAGCATCAACGCCGACGGCGTGATCGAAGTTCAGATGCCCTGAGCCAGATATACAGTCTCCTCTGCCAAATCAGCCGAGGAGGCTGTTGCAAACGGGGCGGTACGGCGCCCTCAATCGCAACCCTGCCAAATAATTTGATACACAGTCGCAAAGCCTGACGGCGCAAGGCGCGCAGCCTTGCAGCTTCGAACTTCGCAGCGTTTTGCCAGACGGTCTCATTCCATACTGTGATCGCGAATCACTATCATGCGCGCCAGACAATGCTTCCAACCAAGGATATCCGCGCATGCACGCTCCATTCACTCGCTCGGCACTGGCTGCGGCCCTGCTCGGCTGCAGCTTCCATACCATCGCCGATACCAGCCCAATCACACTGAGCGACACCGTGGTCAGCGCCTCGGGCTTCGAGCAGAAGATCACCGAGGCTCCGGCGAGCATCAGCGTGATCAGTCAGGAAGATCTGCAGCAGAAGCGTTACAGCAACCTCGCTCAGGCCCTGGATGAAGTGGAAGGTGTGGATATTCGCCAGGGCACCGGCAAGACCGGTGGCCTCGACATCAGCATGCGCGGCATGCCCAGCGACTACACCCTGATACTCATTGATGGGCGCCGTCAGAACACTGCCGGTAACGTGACCCCCAACGGCTTCAACGAAACCCGTACTAGCTTCATGCCACCTCTGTCGGCTATCGAGCGCATCGAGGTGATTCGTGGCCCGATGTCCACGCTCTACGGTTCGGATGCCATGGGCGGCGTGGTCAACATCATCACCAGGAGGGTCGCTGACAAATGGGGCGCGGCGGTCACTCTGGATCATACGTTTCAGGAAGACAGCGACTACGGCGATACAAGCAGCACCAGCGTTTATGCCAGCGGCCCGCTCGCTGAAGGTCTGCTCGGGCTGGCGGTGCGCGGCAGCTTCTACGATCGCGAAGAGTCGAATCTGACCTTCGATAACGACTCCACCGTCAGCAAGCGCGGCGCTTCCCCGGTCGAGGGCCGCAACTACAACATCGGCACTCGCCTGACCCTGACACCTCATGATGATCACGATTTCGCGCTGGACTTCGAGCGCGGCCGCCAGGTCTACGAGAACGACAACTGCCAGTTGGGCACCCTGGACGGTAAGGCATCGACCGGCAGCAATGCGGTAGCGGGCTGCGCCGCAGACGATCCGACCAACATCAGCGGCTACCAGGATCAGCTGCGTTTCGAGCGTGACCAATTCGCGCTCAGCCACACCGGACGGCTGGGCTTCGGCACGCTGGACAGCAGCATCACCTACAACCAGACCGAAACCATCGGGCGCACCATTCCCGGTACCCTTGGCCTGCCGTACGACGCGCCTTACCAAGCCATCGTCGGAGGCGACGATCGCGAACTCGAATCGACCGATCTGGTTTTCGACACCAAGCTCGTCGCACCTTTGGGCGACGCCCATATCCTCACCCTGGGCGGCCAGTACTGGGATGCCGAAGTAACCGATGGCGTTGCAGGTGAAGATTTCCAACAGAAATCCTGGGCGCTGTTCATCGAAGACGAATGGCGGCTGCGCCACGATCTGGCGCTTACCCTCGGCGCACGTTACGAGGATCACGAAGCCTTCGGTGGCCACATCAGCCCGCGCGCCTATCTCGTCTGGAACACGACAGACAGCTGGACGATGAAAGGCGGGGTCAGCAAAGGCTACAAGACACCGACGCTCAATCAGTTGCATGACGGCATCAGCTCGATCAGTGGCCAGGGGCAGAACATCTCGTTCGGCAATCCGGACCTGGACCCTGAAGAATCGACCAATACCGAGTTCGGCGTTTACTACGACAACCTTTCGAACTTCAACGCCAACGCGACGCTGTTCCACACGAAATTCAAAGACAAGATCGACACCGGCCCAAGCCAGGCAAACTGCTTTTTCCCCGGCTCACCCAATCAGCCGGGTTGTGTCAGCTACGGTCCGGGCTTCCAGCAGGAGTTCTTTTCCCAGGACATCAACATAGGCGAAGCCCGCATTCGCGGCTTCGAGCTGGCCGGCAAGTGGGCATTCGCGCCGATGTGGAGCGTGAGCGCCAACTACACCTATACCGACAGCGAGCAGACGACGGGCGCAGACAAGGGCGCGCGGCTGACCAATACGCCGATGCATATGGCGTTTGCGCGACTGAGCTGGCAGGCGACCGATCAGCTGAACCTGTGGTTCAAGGGTGAATACCGCGGCGAGCGGGCGCGCTTCAACCAGCGCTATGCAACCCTGACTAACGCCAACAAGCAGGTGATCGATGCCGCAGGCGACCTTGAAGCCTATGAGGTTTTCCATTTGGGAGGCTCGTATAAAGCGACGGAAAACCTGACGCTCAACGCCACCATCTACAACCTGTTCGACAAGGATTTCACCACAGGCACCTACTACAACAACGGCACGAGCTGGGTTTCCGACTACGCACAGATCGGTCGCGGCACCGACGGCGTTATCGAAGAAGGCCGCCGCCTCTGGCTGTCTGCCAACATCACCTTCTGATCCAGGAGCGTGATGCAATGAAGCCGGGGGTTTACTCCGGCTTCATCATTTCAGGAGGAGCTATCCTGCAAGAATGCGAACGTATGCCATTAGTAAATCTTTGGCGTTTGAGAGTCAAAGCATCCTAGAATCGTCACCCTTTCACACCCTCAAGGACCACCATGCACCTTTGGCTCGGCACGCTCCGCCAATGGCACTGGATCAGCTCTGCGCTGTGCCTGGTCGGTATGCTGCTGTTCGCGGTTACCGGGATCACGCTCAACCATGCCGCGCAGATTGAGGCGCAACCGAGGGTAACCGAATGCCAAGCCGAGCTGCCGACGGCGCTGCAAAGTCAATTGCTGTCCCAGACGCCTGAAGCTGGGCTGCCCGACACGCTGCGCCAGTGGATCGAGCACGAACTGCGGATCGACCTGACCGATCGCGACGCTGAATGGTCCGATGGCGAGCTCTATATCGCCCTGCCCCGCCCCGGCGGCGACGCCTGGCTGAGCCTTGCGCTGGACAGCGGCGAACTGTTGTACGAATCCACTGATCGCGGCTGGATTTCCTACCTCAACGACCTGCACAAGGGCCGCAACACCGGCACTGCCTGGAGCTGGTTCATCGACATTTTTGCCGCAGCCTGCGTGATCTTCAGCCTCACCGGCCTGTTGCTGCTGCAGCGTCACGCTGGCGGTCGGCCGACAACCTGGCCGCTGGTCGGGGCCGGATTGGTTATCCCGTTGTTGCTGGCGCTGCTGTTCATTCATTAAGGATCTGCCTATGCGAAAAATCCTACTGCTGCCCCTTGCCCTGCTCAGCGCACCGCTGATGGCTGCCGAACTGAAAATCGAGGTGGATATCCCGCGTCTGCAGGTCGCCGAATATCACCGTCCCTACGTGGCGCTGTGGCTGGAGCAGCCCGACAAGAGCCATGTCGCCAACCTCGCCGTCTGGTACGACCTGAAGCTCAAGGACAACGAAGGCGAAAAATGGCTCAAGGACATGCGCGAATGGTGGCGACGCAGCGGTCGCAGCCTGGACATGCCGGTGGATGGCGTCAGCGGCGCAACACGCGCGGTCGGCAAGCACAGCCTGACGTTCAGCGACGACAACGCACCGTTCAGCACACTGCCTGCAGGCGAATACCGCCTGGTCGTGGAAGCCGCGCGTGAAGTCGGCGGGCGCGAACTGCTGCGCCTGCCATTCAGCTGGCCGCCGAAAAAGACCGAAACGCATCAGGCCCAGGGCGAAAGCGAACTGGGCACCGTCACCCTCGAACTGACTCAATGACCCAAGGAAGCCCAGCATGAAACCCATGATCAAATGGACCGCGATGGCCCTGGCCGTCTGCTTGCCACTGTCCGCCCAGGCCCATCGCGCCTGGATGCTGCCCTCGGCCACCGTGCTATCCGGCGAGGATCCGTGGATCACCGTGGACGCCGCCGTGTCGAACGACCTGTTCTATTTCGAACATTTCCCCTTGCGCCTGCAAGGCATCGGTAACCTCGATCAGGCTCCGGCTGGCGGCCCGCCCGGCATGCGCCCACGCCCGGCCGCGCAACTGCAAGTGATCGCGCCGGATGGCTCCGCTGTACAACCGGCGAACGGCAGCATTGGCCGTTACCGCAGCACCTTCGATGTGCATCTGACCCAGAAAGGCACCTATAAGCTGGCGATCGCCAACAGCGGTTTGGTCGCACGCTGGAAAGAAAATGGCGAAACCCGCCGCTGGATGGGTAACCCGGACGCCTTCGCCAAGGAAGTCCCGGCCAAGGCCGAGGATCTGCAAGTGAGCCAGAACAGCAGCCGCATGGAAGTCTTCGCCACGTCCGGAGCGCCGACCAAGACAGTGCTGGAGCCCACCGGCAAAGGCCTGGAACTGTCGCCCGTCACCCACCCCAACGACCTGTATGCGGGCGAAGCGGCAGAGTTCGTCTTCCTGCTCGACGGCAAGCCAGCCGCGGACGTAGAAATAAGCGTGATCCCGGGCGGCAATCGCTACCGCGATGACCTCGGCGAGATCAACGCCAAGACCGATGCGCAGGGCAAGGTCAGCATTACCTGGCCAGAGGCCGGTATGTACTGGCTGGAAGCCGAACTGACCAGCGACAAGGGCGTCAGCAAGCCGGCCACTGAACGCCGCGCCAGCTACAGCGCCACGCTGGAAGTACTTCCGCAGTAACATGGCGATTGCCGTAGCGGCGCCGAAACCTCGCTACGGCCTGTAAACGCGCCATTTGCCGTCTCCCACAAGCTGTGACGAGACGGCTGCGCCGCTCCAGCACGCACATGCAGCCGCAACGGCATGGCGCCGGACAAACCACCATGCTTACGGCCAAACTCCAGGAGACGGCTACCTTGGCTCGCACTTTCGTACTCGTGCGCTACGCCCCGCTGCTGGCGTGCCTGTTGCTCGCCGTATGGCTGTTCTGGTGGCAACCTCCGCGAATCATCTCGGCCTCGCTGGTGATAGCGGCTTATTTCGGCGTCTGCCTGCACCTCTGGCGCAACCACCGCAAGCACGCGCAACCTTTTACTCACCCCACGACCGATACCCTGATCATCGCCTATGCCAGCCAGGGCGGTCAGGCGCGTGAGCTGGCCGAACGCAGCGCAGAGCAGTTGCGCGCTGCCAACATGGCGGTCGACGTCCGACCGCTGAACGCCCTCGACACCGCGACGCTGACCAGGCCGCGCCGTGTCTTGTTCATCCTGAGTACCTACGGCGAAGGTGAAGCGCCGGACAATGCCGCTCGCTTCGAGCGACGCCTGCTACACGAAGCGCTCGACCTTTCTTCCCTGGAATTTGCCGTACTCGCGCTCGGCGACCGGCAATACACGCATTTTTGCGGTTTCGGTCAGCGGATCGATACCCGGCTGCGCGAACTCGGCGCCTTGCCATTGTTTGATCGACTGGAGGCTGATCGCGCCGATCCAGGTGCGCTGCGGCACTGGCAGCATCAACTGGGCCACATCAGCGGCCGCAGCGACTTTACCGACTGGCAACCCGCGCCCTATCAGCCCTGGCTATTGCACAACCGGGTGCTGCTCAACCCGGGCAGTCAGGGTGCGCCGGTGTTTCATCTGACACTTCGTCCAACTGGCGAAACACCGCAGTGGCAGGCCGGTGACATCGCCGAAGTCGGTCCACGCCACGCCACGCCGGAGGTGGAGCAGCTGCTGCGGCAGCTCGGCTTCGACCCGGCGCTTCCCGTCGAGGGAGAAGGTTCGCTGGCCGAAGCTCTCGCCTGTCGCCGCTTGCCGCAGGATCCCACCGAACTGCGCGGATGCGAGCTCGAAACGCTGCTGGCGCTGCCCCGCCTGCCTCACCGTGAATATTCCATCGCCTCGATTCCAGACGAAGGTCATGTGCAGTTACTGATACGCGAGGCCCGGCATGCCGATGGACGCCTCGGCCTGGGCTCTGGCTGGCTCTGCCAGCATGCGATGCCGGGCAGCCTGATCGACCTGCGCATCCGCAGCAACCCCAGCTTTCACGGCCCGGATGCCGGCACCCCGCTGATCCTCATCGGCAACGGCACCGGCATCGCAGGCCTGCGTGCGCATCTTGTTGAACGTGCCGCTACGCGGGGCCCGCGCAACTGGTTGTTGTTCGGGGAGCGCAGCGCCGCTCACGATCAATTGCTGCACGACGAATTGCAAGAATGGCTGCAGGCCGGCCACCTGCAGCGACTCGACTTGGCGTTTTCCCGCGACCAGGCAGAGAAAATCTATGTCCAGCATCTGCTGCGCGATGCCGCGGACGAGCTGCGCCGGTGGATCAATGACGGTGCAGCCCTCTACATATGCGGGAGCCTCGAAGGCATGGGCCGCGAGGTGCAGCAAATTCTGGCCGGCGTGTTGGGTGAAGCGCAGCTGCAGGTGCTTGCCGAGCAAGGTCGATATCGCCGGGATCTTTACTGACGCGCCACACTGGTCTGCAGAGGCGCGATGTACCGGAGAGCCGGTGCGCTGCAGATTCAAGATCGGCGCAAACTGAATGCCGGAAAAACGAAACCCCGCCATCGCGGGGTTTCGTCGTTATCACTGCCAGACCATCAGAAATGGCTTCTGCTTCAGCTTCGGTCAGAAGTGGAAGTTGGTGCTCAGCAATGCCGTACGGCCTGCGGCCTGGTTGGCATAGTGAGCGCCGTACGCCTTGTCGTAGTAGGTCTCGTCGGTCAAGTTCTGCACGTTGATCTGGAAGTCGAGGTGCTTGTTGACCTTGTAGCTGGCCATCGCATCGTAGCGCCAGTAGGAATCGACCATCAGCGTGTTGGCGGTGTTGCCGTAAACCTCATCGACATAGAACGCCCCACCACCGACGGCCAGCTTGTCGGTCACCTCATAGGTGGTCCAGAGGCTGAAGGCGTGGTTGGGCGTATTCGCCAGCTGGTTGCCGTTGTCCGGGTTCACCGCGCTGGTCACTGCGCCTGCGCGATTGCCTACCGCACCACCTTCCACGAGCTCGCTGTCCAGATAGCTGTAGCCGGCGAACACGTTCCACTTGCTGGTCAGGCGACCGGTCGCGGTCAGCTCGTAGCCGTCCACGCGGGTCTTGCCGACGTTTTCGTAAGTGAAGTTGCTGGTCAGCACACGCGCATTGTCTTTCTCGGTCCGGAATACCGCTGCACCCAGCGAGAGTCGGTTATCGAGCAGATCCCACTTCGTACCGATCTCGTAGTTGGTGGTTTCTTCCGGCTCCATGTCGCTGCGGATGCTGCCGGAGGTGCCGTTGCCGTCGTTCAGCCCGTTTGGCTCTGCGCCTTCGCCCAGGGTTGATCCTGGTGGTGTCGCCGAGGTGGCATAGGAGACGTAGATGCTGCCATTCTCGACCGGCTTGTAGACCAGGCCCAGCTGACCGGTGATGAACTCACTGGTGTCTTCGATCTTGGTTACGCCGGTGGCGGCGCTGGTCTTGGCGCTGGTGTCGAAGTAGTCGTAGCGCAGACCCATGTTCAGCAGCCACTGCTGAGTCAGCTCAAGGGTGTCGAACGCCCAGAGCGCACGGGTATCGGCATCGGTCTCGGTGCCGTAGTAGTTGCGCGTGATCGTGCCGGTATAGGGCTGGTTGGGGTTCGGATTGGACAGCGATGTGCAGTCGCCGGAGGCAACCAGTGTGGGCGTACAGGTACCTGCGCTAGTGCCAGGCAGCGTATAACCGGAGCGGTCCACGTTCTCGCGGCCCAACTCAACACCAAAGGAGAAGTTGTTCTTGAAGCCGGCGATGACGGTTTCGCCGAACAGCTCGGTCTGGTTGATGGTGCTGGTGGTGTTGCTGACGCGCTGGTTGGCGCGGCGGAACACCTGGTCGTTGAGAATGTTGCCCTTGCTGTCGTCCGGTTGGCTCCAGAGGTAGTCCTGCATGGAGCTGCCATGGCGCAGGGTGTTCTTGACCGTCAGGTTATCGCTGAGGTCATGCTCGACGGCGATGGTGGAGATATCCGCGCGGCCTTTGGAGAAGTCGCGGCCCTTCAATCCGTAGAAGTTGCTGCTGTCGCCACCGTCGGTGGGCTTGTCGGGATTGGCCGACGTGCGCGTGCCGGACGAACCGGTGTTCAGGCTGTAGGGAATGCCGGAATCTGGCAGATCGTCGTTTTCCATGTGGTAGTAATCGAGGAAAATACGAGTGGGCGTGCCCAGACCGAAGGCGAGCGAAGCCGCAAGGCCCCAACGGTCATTGTTCACCGCATCGCGGCCCGCCACGTTGTCCTCGTGGCTCATCAGGTTCAGCCGGCCCGCGGTGGTTTCGTTGAATTGATAATTGCCATCGAGCGTGTAGCGCTGGGTCTGGTCCGAGCCCCAGGTAAAGCCGCCGTCCAGCGAATTGCCGAGATGCGCCTTCTTGCTGACCAGATTGATGCTGCCGCCGGCGGAATTACGACCGCCCATGGCGGAGTCGGAACCCTTGACCACTTCCACCGCCTCAACGGCAAAAAGCTCGCGGGTCTGCGCGCCAGTGTCACGCACGCCGTCGAGGTACATGCTGCTTTGTGAGTCGAAGCCGCGAATGAACGGGCGATCCCCAGTGGGGTTGCCACCCTCGCCGGCACCCATGGTGATGCCCGGCACAGTGCGCAGCGCGTCCTGCAGGTTCAACGAGTTGGTGTCCTTCAGGACTTGCTGAGGAACGACCGTGACCGAACGCGGCGTATCGCGCAGCGGTGCGGTGTATTTGGACGATTGCGCCTGCTCGACTTTGTAGTCGCCTTCAACGGCATCGCCCGTCACCGTCGTGGTGCCCAAGCTGAGCGGTTCGGTCTGGTCGGCTTGCGCCAGCTGCGCGGCGGACATGCCGGTAATGGCCACACCGACGGCGGTGGCAAGCAAACGCGGAGTGGAGGCAAGGCGATCCGAAGACATGGAAGCCATCATTATTCTCGTTGGGGGAAATCGGAAGACGCGAAATCTAGAGCAAACGATAATTGATATCAATATGTAACAGAAAAATCTTGAAATACTTATGGGGCTCCGCAACAGTACGCCGAGCTTCATCCATCGCGCCCACCCAGCCCCAATCGGCCCTCAACATGCTTCTGCACATCCCCGCCATCTTCAGCTCCGACGAAGTCAAACGTATCCGCAGTGCGCTGGAACAAGCCCCTTGGGCTGACGGCAAGGTCACCGCCGGCTACCAATCGGCCAAGGCCAAGCACAACCTGCAATTGCCGGAGGATTCGCCGCTGGCGAGGGAAATCTCCGAAGCCATGCTGCAACGCCTCTGGCAGAACCCGCAGTTCATGTCCGCCGCACTGCCGCACAAGGTGTTTCCGCCTCTGTTCAATTGCTACAGAGAAGGCGGCTCGTTCGGTTATCACATCGACAACGCCATCCGCCAGGTGAGGAACAGCCCCGAGCGCGTCCGTACCGATGTGTCCTCGACCCTGTTCTTCAGCGATCCGGCTAGCTACGACGGCGGCGAACTGGTCATTCAGGACACCTACGGCATCCAGCGGGTCAAGTTCGCCGCGGGCGATTTGGTGCTCTATCCGGCGACCAGCCTGCACAAAGTCGAGCCGGTCACCCGCGGGACGCGCATCGCCTCGTTCTTCTGGACCCAGAGCCTGGTCCGCGATGACGGCCAGCGCACCTTGCTCTACGAGATGGATCAGGCCATCCAGCAACTCACCCGCGACGTGCCGGACCACCCATCGCTGGTCCAGCTGACCGGCAATTACCACAACCTGCTGCGTCGCTGGGCAGACGTCTGAATGCGTTTTCTACCTCGTCGTGAGGAAGCCTCCCCGGACCAGTTGCCCAACCTGCTGGCGGGCGAGCCACGAGAAGCCGCGCGGACCATACTCGCCGCGGCGGAAACGGGCCTGGCGGACGCCCAGGTGATGCTCGGCCAGATCCTGCTGGAAGGCCGTGGCATCGAGCGCGACCCCGAGTTGGCCGTCCGCTGGTTTCGCATTGCACGGGCGCAAGGCAACCCGATGGCGCACAACATGCTCGGCCGCTGCCTGGAGCATGGCTGGGGTTGCAACCCGGACCTTTCGACGGCAGCGCGCGAATACCGCAAGGCGGCCGAACAGGGCCTCGACTGGGGCATGTACAACCTCGCCAACCTGTTCGCTACTGGCCGAGGGATCGCGCAGGATCAGGCGCGGGCCTTGCAGCTGTATCGCCAAGCGGCGGAGCTGGGTCATGCGAAGTCGATGAATCTGCTGGGGCGCTATCTGGAAGAAGGCCTGGTGATACCGGCCGATCCTGACGCCGCCTGGGACTGGTATCGACGCTCCGCCGAAGCCGGCGATTTCCGTGGTCAGTTCAGCTACGCCGCGGTGCTGATCAGCCAGCAGCGTTGGGATGAGGCGCGGCACTGGCTGATCCAGGCATTGGCGCTCGGTCACCTGAAGTTTCTGCGCAAGGCGCGAGACGAGTTGCTGGCAGCGCGGATCGAACCGATCACCGATATCGCCATGGCCTATGTCACCCGCTGCGCCGACATCGGTGATCAGGGTGACCGGCTGGTTGCCCGCCAGCTCGCCACGACCCGATCCTGACCCGCTGTGATCACAAGCGGCGAGCCGCAGATATGGCCTGCCAAGAACGCAAAACCCCGCCAGCAGGCGGGGTTCATCAGGCTGATGCCGCGGCTGTCGCGGCATTGCTGAAGGTGCTTAGAGGTAATAAGCCTTCAGCGGCGGGAAACCGTTGAATTCCACAGCGCTGTAGCTGGTCGTGTAGGCGCCGGTGGACAGCCAGTACATACGGTCGCCGATGGCCAGGTTAAGCGGCAGGCCGTACTTGTAGTTCTCGTACATGATGTCGGCGCTGTCGCAGGTCGGGCCGGCGATCACCACCTCTTCCATCTCACCTTTCTTCTCCGTCCAGATGGGGAACTTGATGGCTTCACCCATGGTTTCGATCAGGCCGGAGAACATGCCAACGTCGGTGTAGACCCAACGCTCGACGGCAGTACGCGATTTGCGCGCCACGAGCACCACTTCGCTGACCAGGATGCCTGCGTTGGCGATCAGCGAACGACCCGGCTCGAGGATAATTTCGGGCAGATCATCGCCGAAGTCTTCCTTGAGGAAGCGGATGATTTCCTCGGCGTACGTTTCCAAGCTGTTGGTGCGGGTGATGTAGTTGGCTGGGAAGCCGCCCCCCATGTTGATCATCTTCAGCTCAATGCCGTCTTCTTCCCTCAGACGCTCGAAAATCACTTTGACCTTGGCGATCGCGGCATCCCAGACGGAAATGTCACGCTGCTGCGAGCCGACATGGAAGGAGAGGCCGTAAGGCTCGAGCTTCAATTGACGTGCAAGGATCAACAGGTCCATCGCCATGTCGGTCTGGCAGCCGAACTTGCGCGAGAGAGGCCAATCGGCCGTGGTCGAGCCTTCCGTGAGAATCCGCACGTAGACTTTCGAACCGGGTGCGGCCTTGGCGATGTTGCGCAGGTCGGCTTCCGAGTCGGTGGCGAACATGCGCACGCCCTTGTCGTAGAAGTAGCGGATGTCCTTGGCTTTCTTGATGGTGTTGCCGTAGCTGATGCGCTCCGGACCGACGCCGCGGGACATCACCTTGTCCAGCTCGTAGATCGAGGCGATATCGAAGTTCGAGCCCTTGTCGCGCAGCAGATCGATGATTTCGACGGCCGGGTTGGCCTTGACCGCGTAGTAGACCTTGGCAAATTCGAAACCAGCGCGCAGGTCGTCGTACGCCTTGTCGATGGTCTGGGTATCGATGACCACGAACGGCGTTTCGTGCTGGTCAGCGAAATCCTTCATCTTCTGGAAGGTGGGACGGGAATAGTAGTCTTCGATCTTGATCGACATGCATGGCTCCAAATCGGGAAACGTAAAGTCGGATAAGGGGTGAGCAAGAACGCCTGATCAGTTTCCCCACTTTGGTTCGCCTACTTCCCAAGGCAGTGTCGCCGAGTATCACAGCCAAGCCAAATGACAACTACTGCGCTCAATCAGGCTGCGTTAGAACCCGCCTTGCCTGATGGTCGCTCGCTACGTTGTCAATTGCCTTGGTAAAAACTGATCTCTCGTCGTCAGTACTTGAGCCGGATGGATCGTTGCCAGCATGGACGTTCGGGCGCGAACTTTAGAACCACAGCTGTTCGATATCAATGAAAAATCCGTACTCGCTTCCATTTTTCCCGTGGCGGCGAACCTACCCTATTCAAACCGACAGATGTGACGCTGCGATGTTCCCGCCCAGCGACGCGCGCCACGCTGACGGACAGCCTTTGCGTTATAATCGCCGGCTTTTTCCGACACGCTTTCAATACCGGGACCGCCATGACCTCTCAGGCCGCCGAAGTCGCGAAGCGCCGCACCTTCGCCATCATTTCCCACCCCGACGCGGGCAAGACCACCATCACCGAAAAGCTGCTGCTGATGGGCAAGGCCATCGCCGTCGCCGGTACCGTGAAGTCGCGTAAATCCGACCGTCACGCGACGTCCGACTGGATGGAGATGGAAAAGCAGCGCGGCATTTCCATCACCACTTCGGTGATGCAGTTCCCCTACCGCGAGCATATGATCAACCTGCTCGACACCCCCGGCCACGAAGACTTCTCGGAAGACACCTACCGCACCCTGACCGCCGTGGACAGCGCACTGATGGTCCTCGACGGCGGTAAGGGCGTCGAGCCGCGCACCATCGCCCTGATGGATGTCTGCCGTCTGCGCGACACGCCCATCGTCAGCTTCATCAACAAGCTCGACCGCGACATTCGCGATCCCATCGAACTGCTCGACGAGATCGAGGCGGTACTGAAGATAAAGGCTGCGCCCATCACCTGGCCGATCGGCTGCTACCGCGACTTCAAGGGCGTCTACCACCTCAAGGACGACTACATCATCGTCTATACGCCGGGGCACGGGCATGAGCGCACCGACGTCAAAATCATCGAGAAACTCGACTCCGACGAAGCGCGCCAGCACATCGGCGACGAGTACGACCGCTTCGTCGAACAACTGGAACTGGTCCAGGGCGCCTGCCATGAGTTCGACCAGGACGAGTTCATCAAGGGCCAGCTGACCCCGGTTTTTTTCGGCACCGCATTGGGCAACTTCGGTGTAGACCATGTGCTCGACGCCGTCGTCGACTGGGCGCCGCGCCCGCTGCCACGCGCCGCCAACGAGCGCGTTGTCGAGCCGGTCGAGGACAAGTTCACCGGTTTCGTGTTCAAGATCCAGGCGAACATGGACCCCAAGCACCGCGACCGCATCGCCTTCATGCGCATCTGCTCGGGCAGGTACGAAAAAGGCATGAAGCTGCGCCACGCGCGCATCGGCAAGGACATCCGCATCGCCGATGCCCTGACCTTTTTCTCCAGCGAGCGCGAGCAGCTGGAAGAGGCTTGGGCCGGCGACATCATCGGCCTGCATAACCACGGCACCATCCAGATCGGCGACACCTTCACCGAAGGCGAGAACTTGGGCTTCACCGGTATTCCGCACTTCGCCCCGGAACTGTTCCGCCGCGTCCGCCTGAAGGACCCGCTGAAATCCAAGCAGCTACGCCAGGGCCTGCAGGAACTGGCCGAGGAAGGCGCCACCCAGGTGTTCTTCCCCGAGCGCAACAACGACATCATCCTCGGCGCGGTCGGTGTGCTGCAGTTCGATGTCGTCGCCAGCCGGCTGAAGGAGGAATACAAGGTCGAGTGTGCCTACGAGGCGATCAACGTCTGGTCCGCACGCTGGATCGAATGCAAAGACGAGAAGAAACTCAAGGAATTCACCGACAAGGCCTACGAAAACCTGGCCATCGACGGCGGCGGCCATCTGACTTATCTGGCCCCAACGCGAGTCAACCTGAGCCTCATGGAAGAACGCTGGCCGGATGTGAAATTTAGGGCGACGCGCGAGCATCACTAACCGGGAGAAACACCGCAGTCAGCATCTGGCCGATGGGATATGTTTCCGGTTCCACACATCGGAGCAACATCATGCGGAACCTTCTGCTCGCTCTTGCCCTTTCCACCTCTGCCGCTCAGGCAGGGGTGCTGATCAACAGTCCGTTCTGGGTCGTCGCGCTGACGTGCGCCAATAATCAGGAATGCTATGCCGCCAGCAACGGCAGCTACACCGGCTCGCTGAATGGCGCACGACGCTTCGATGATCAGACCCAGGCGACAAAGTTCTTGAACAGCCTGACGTCCAGTCTGCGGGACAAGTCTCCACGCATGGAGCAGCATACGGAGCAGCAGTGCGTGGAGCCCAGCGGGGATCGCAAGCACCAGGGGCGGCCCTGCTGATTTAGGCCTGTCCATTTTCACAAGGATTGTGAAATGCCGAACGAACGCGCCTCAACCGAGCAGCGACTATTCGCCAAGCGCCTGCGCAGCCAGCTCAGTGATTGCGAACGCCTCCTGTGGCGGCAGTTGCGTAATCGTCAACTGGCAGGCATGAAGTTTCGTCGTCAGCATCCTTGCCCGCCGTATGTATTGGATTTCTATTGTGCGAAACGGATGCTGGCCGTCGAACTCGACGGCGGGCAACACTATGAGGAAACCGGCCTGGAGAAGGACCGGTTGAGGACTGACTATCTGAAGCGCAAAGGCCTGGACGTGCTGCGGTTCAGCAACCTGAATGTCTTGCAGAATCTCGAAGGCGTTCTGGCTGAAATACTCCGTTGGGTCGAGGCCCGCTCCCCTCACCCCAACCCTCTCCCCGAGGGGGAGAGGGGGCCAGTTTGAAGCTGGCGTAACCATCTCGATGAACCCGGCCGTCCCAGCGGGCTCGTCAACGTGGCACCGCTGCGACGTGAAAGCCATCCGCTTCATAAAAACAAGCGACGACTCATTTTCTCTGATCAGCTCTGCACAGCAATCCCACCCGGCCAACCCCCTCTCCCCTCGGGCGAGAGGGCTGGGGCGAGGGGCTGCGGTCATGCAGAGCGGCAATCGAAGCTACACCGAAGCGGCCCGTCACCGCATCATCGCGGTTAGCTCAACTCATATGCCGCGCCGGCCACAAAAACATCGCTTCCCCTCACCCCAAGCCTTTTCCCGAAGGAGAGAGGGGGCTGGACTGAGGCCACCGCATCATCGCGGTTAGCTCAGCTCGTATGCCGCGCCGGCCGCAAAACATCGCTACCACTCGAACAGTCCCCTCTCCCCTCTGGGGAGAGGGCTAGGGTGAGGGGACGTGGCGCCGCCGTACACCTTCGGCTAGACCGACAACAGCGCTCACCAGGCAGCCCAACACCTGAACATCAGCGCCTATTGCCCTTCCTCCAACGTCCAGGCAATCACCGAATCCCCGATCTTCGTCCCAAACGACCCATGCCCCCCAGCCATCTGCACCACGTACTGCTTGCCGGTTTTCTCCGACACATAGGTCATCGGGGTTGCCTGGCCGCCCGCCGGCAGCCGCCCCTTCCATAGCTCTTTACCGCTCTGCAGGTCATAGGCACGCAGGTAGTAATCCAGGGTGCCGCTCATGAAGGCGACACCGCCAGCGGTGACGATCGGTCCGCCTAGCGCTGGCGTGCCCACCGGGAGGGGGATGCCGAGCGGTGCGCTGTCGCGGCTGGTGCCGTTCTTGTGCATCCAGACTTTCTTCATGCTGCGCAGATCAACTGCAGTGACGAAGCCCCATGGCGGCGTCTGGCACGGCAGACCGAGCACGGACATGAACGGCTCCAGCCGCACCATATAAGGCGCGCCGAGGTTCGGTTGCAGACCAGTCTCGCCGCCACCGGTGCGCTCTTCCGGATCGACTTCGCTGCGCTTGACCATGGTCGATAAGAACGCCAGATAGTTCGGCGCACCGAACAGCAGCTGCCGGCTCGGATCGACCGCCACGGACGGCCAGTTGAAAGTGCCCACATTGCCCGGATAGATCAGCGAGCCTTGCTCCGACGGCGGCGTGAAATCACCGTCGTAGCGCAGCTTGCGGAACTGAATGCGACACATCATCTGATCCAGCGGCGTGCCGCCCCACATGTCTTTCTCGTACAGCGGCTCGTCCGGCGCATAGCTGAGCGCAGAAACCGGCTGGGTCGGCGCCGCATAGTCACCTTCCACCGTGCCCTGGGGCACCGGGACCTCCTCCACCGGAACGATCGGCTCGCCCGTTCGCCGATCCAGCACGTAGAGATCGCCACGCTTGGTCGGCTGGATGATGGCTGGCACCTTGCCCTGCGGCCCATCGATATCCACCAGCGTGGGCTGGGACGGCAAATCGCGGTCCCAAAGGTCGTGATGCACGGTCTGGAATTCCCAGCGCACTTTGCCGGTCTCCAGATCGAGCGCGACGAGGGTGTCGGTAAAGCGCTCGGATTCGGCCGTACGCGGTACGGCCCACTGGTCCGGCGTCTGGTTGCCGGTGGGGATATAGACCAGCCCCAGCGCCTCGTCTGCAGTAGCGATGGTCCAGGAGTTCGGCGTGCTGCGCACGTAGGTCTCGCCCGGTGCCAGCGGATCGGTAGCATCCGGGTTGCCTGGATCGAAATTCCACACCAGTCGCCCGTTGCGCACGTCGTAGGCGCGAATGACGCCGCCGGGTGAATCCACCGCGCCGTTATCGGTAATCGAGCCGCCGACGATGACCAGCTTCTCGGTCACCACCGGAGGCGACGTTGGCAGATAGACACCCAGAGCGCCTTCGCCGAGACCGCGTTTCAGATCCACCACCCCGGCATCGCCGAAGTCCTCGCAAGGCTTGCCGTCTTCTGTATCCAGCGCGATCAGCGTGCCGTCATTGGTCGGCAGAAACAGCCGGCGCTCGCAGCGGGCCGCAGCTTGTCCCGGCGACGGGACACTGGTAGCGATCTGGCCATAGGAACCGGCATCGTGAAACGCGAGGCCGCGGCAGGTCATGTGCTGGTAGTACTCGGCATCACGGTTGATGCTCGGATCGAAGCGCCAACGCTCTTCACCGGTATCGGCATCCAGCGCGATGGCGACGCTGTGCGGCGTGCAGATGAACAGCGTGTCGCCCACTTTCAGTGGCGTCACCTGATTGGTCAACTCACCCGGATCGCCCTCACCCGGCAAATCGCCGGTGTGATATTCCCAGGCCTTCTCCAACCGCCCGACGTTTTCCGGAGTAATCAGGTCCGCTGTCGAATAGCGATCGCCGTTGCTGGAGCCACCGTAGGCTGGCCACTCGCTTGCCGAGCGCCCCGCCTGTCCGTCCGGTTCGAGGCCCTGCATCTGCGCGTCGCTGAACTCACCCTTGATCGAGTGATAGTCCTGCGTCAGCGAGTAGCCGGCCATCAGCGCCCCGGCGACCAGTGCCAGGCCAAGCAGGCCGCTGGCACCGTCGCGCCAGGCCAGCCGCGCGCCGATGTGCCGATTGACGAACGGCAGGATCAGCCAGAGCCCGAGCAGGCACCAGAGGTCGATCCTTGGCGCCAGCTGCCACCAGTCGAAACGTACCTCGTAAAGGGTCCACAGCAGCGTCCCCAGCAGCAGCACCGCATACAGCCAGATGGCCGCGCGGTGCCGGGCGAACACCAGCGCGGCCGCGACAAGCAGCCCGACCCCGGCGACCAGGTAATACCAGGAGCCACCCAGCAGCGCGAGATAGGCGCCGCCGATGGTCATCAGTGCACCCAGCACCAGCATGAACAGGGCAGTCAGTGTGATCCGCAGGGGGCGGGGCTCGTAATCGGTACTCATCCGGGACGCTCCAGTCGATTCGTTTCGGGGCGAAACTGGCGAAATCTTCAGAAACAAATGCTCGAACAGCGTTCAGTGGATACGGTAGCGGCGCTTTTAGTTCAGCCTTTCGAGCTCTGATGACCGGGCCACCAGCGAACCAGGCACAGTACCGGGCCGCAGCAAGCTGCCTCTTGCGGCCATCGCCGCGCTGGCGGAAGCTAGCGGCCTTCGAACGAGCCGCCCCGCCCCAGATGAACATCGAACAAATCACCCAACGCCTACACGCCATCCGCGACCAGAATCACTGGCAGCCCTTCCACAGCCCGAAAAATCTGGCCATGGCCGCCAGTGTGGAAATGGCCGAGCTGGTGGAAATCTTCCAGTGGCTGACGGAGGACGAGTCGCGCCAGCTGCCAGCCGACAAGCTCGAACATGCCGGGCAGGAAGTCGGCGACATCCTGATGTACCTGCTGCTGATGTGCGGCGAACTGGGCATCGACATGGAACAGGCGCTGCTGGCCAAGCTGGCCGACAACGAACGGCGGTTCGCCCGATGAGTGATCGCCATTTCGACGAGCTGGCCACGCGCTTCGCCGAGAAGATCTACGGCGGCGCCAAGGGTGCGATCCGCCTGGCCGTGCTGCAGGCCGACCTTGCCGAAGCGCTGCCGCAACGCCCGCTGCGCGTGCTCGATATCGGTGCCGGGCTTGGCCACATGAGCCTTTGGTTGGCGCAGCAAGGCCATCAGGTGACCCTAGCCGAACCGGCCGAGCCGATGCTCGACGGTGCTCGCGAGCGCTTCGCCGCCGCCGGTCAATCGGCCACCTTTATTCAGGCGTCCTGGCAGGAGGTCGAAAACCATGTCGAGGGGCGCTTCGATCTGGTGATCTGCCACGCGGTGCTGGAATGGCTGGCCGAACCGCAGGCGATCCTACCGGTGCTGCATCGCCTGGTCGCCGCCGATGGCTGGCTGTCGCTGGCCTTCTACAACCGCGACGCGCTGATCTACCGCAACCTGCTCAAAGGTCATTTCAAAAAGCTTCGCAGCCAGAGCTTCGCCGGTGAACGGCAGAGCCTGACACCACAACAGCCGCTCGATCCACGCGAGCTGGCTGCGCAACTCGCGCCGCACTGGCGGGTCGAATCAACCAGTGGCGTGCGCGTATTCCATGACTACATGCCCGCCGATTTCCAGGCCCGCACCGAGCCTGCCGACCTGATCGAGATGGAACTGGCGTACCGCCGCCATCCCGCCTTCGCCGGCCTCGGGCGCTACCTGCACTGGTTGTGTCGGCCCTGCTGAGTGCCGGCAGGGAGGTCCCGATGTCGATGCGCGCTACGTTGCCGCTGCCCTATTCCTTGCTTGGCCCCCTACTCGGCCTAAGCCTCGCCGGCTGTCAGAGCAGCAATCCGTACACCGAGGAGTCCGCGCCCATTCCACCCGCACCGCCGGTGGAGCAGATCCAGTCGCCGCTCTACCCGGCCGCGCCCCGGGATTTTTCCAGTTACCAGAGCTGGAGCTGGCGCACGCCGCCAGCCGGCACGGCCTCGCTTGCCGGTGAAGAGTTACAGGAAATGGTGGCCGGAGCCCTTGATCAGCGCGGATTGCGGCCGGCGCCGAACAACAGTCAGGGCGATGTACAAATCAGCGCCAGCGCCCAGATGGAGACACGGGTAAGACAAACCTACGATGACTACGGCCCGCGCGTCGGCGTGGGTAGCTATGGCGGTGGGTATGGATACGGTAGCGGCTACGGCATCGGAACGAGCGCGCCCATCGTGCGCAACTATGAAGAAGAGGTGGTATCGGTGCGCATCGAGATGTTCGACGCGAGTTCCGGCCAGTCCATCTGGAGCAACCGCGCCGAAGCCCGCAGCGGTGACAAACAGGCCGAGCGCAAGGACGCGGCACGCGACGCCGTGAACCGCGCCCTGGCCGACTATCCACCGCGCTGAACCCGTGCCGGCCAAATCGAGGAGAACCGAAATGATCCGTTCTTTGCTGATGCTTCCCCTGCTCCTGTTGCTGGCCGCCTGCCAGAGCACCCAGGTGCAACGCGACTTCGACCCGCAGCGCGACTTTTCCGCCTATCGGACCTGGAGCTGGCAGGAGCCGGCGCTGCAGTACCGCCCGGATGATCCGCGCATCAAGAGCGACCTTACCGAGCAGCGCATCCGCAGCGCG
The DNA here is from genome assembly GCA_031988485.1 of Pseudomonas sp. Classification (GTDB taxonomy): domain Bacteria; phylum Pseudomonadota; class Gammaproteobacteria; order Pseudomonadales; family Pseudomonadaceae; genus Stutzerimonas. The sequence goes on along the minus strand of DALZYJ010000002.1, from coordinate 241,031 downwards.
GTCAGCGAGCAGCTCGATCAGCGTGGCCTGCGCCAGGTCCAGGGCGCCAATCCCGCCGATGTGCTGATCCAGGCCTGGTTCATCGTCGACGAGCGCTCCCAGCAATACACTTCCGCCTCGATGGGCGCCTGGGGTAGCCCTTGGCACGGCTTCTGGGGCGGGCCAATGTACACCGATACGCGTACCATCCATTACCAGGTCGGCACGCTGCAAATCGACTTCTACGATGCCGATGACGGCAAGCTGATCTGGCGCGGCAGCGCCGAGCAGGTTCTACGCGATAATCCCGGCAGCCCGCAGGAACGCGCCGGAATGTTTCGCGAGACGGTCATGAAAGTTCTGTCCCAATACCCGCCGCACTAGTGCCCCTGATACCCCAGCCCTTGCCGATCCCGGCGGGGGCTGAACTCGCTTTGTCTATTAATGGAGAGATTCGAATGCCGGTCGTTGCCTGGTGGCTTATTGTTTTGCCCTTTATCGCCGGCGCATTTCTGCCCCTGCAGGCTGGCATCAACGGGCAGGTCGCCAAACACCTGAACAGCGTCATGGGCGCTGCGCTGCTGTCCTTTGCCGTCGGCACCGTGGCGCTGATTCTCGTCGTTCTGATCCAGCGGGACGTGCCGTCGCTTCAGGCGCTGAAAAGCTTGAACTGGTGGCATTGGACCACCGGTTTGATGGGCTGCGTCTTGATCGCCACGGCGGCTTTCGCCGGCCCGCGCATCGGCGCTCTGCTGCTCATGGCGCTGATACTGGCGGGGCAGCTGGCCATGGCGCTGCTGCTCGATCACTTTGGCTGGGCGGGATATCGGCAATCCTCGATCAGCATTGGAAAGATCGTCGGCCTGCTGTTGGTCGTCGCGGGGGTCTGGGTGATCCGCCGCGGCTGATAGCGGCGGGACAGAGCGCAGCTATTTGCGCTCGAAGGCGTAGAACAGGTTGGGTTCGCTGACCAGGTACAGCTCGCCCTTGTCATCGAAGGTCATGCCCTCGGCCTGGGGCACGCTGTCTTTCAGCCCGGCAAAACCGCTCCATAGCGAGCGGTAGCTGACCAGTTCACCCTCGCGGTCGAGCTCCAGCATCATCTTTGCCTCGTCGCTAAGCAGCACCAGATGCCCGGTGCGCTCGTCGTAGTGCACCGAGGCCAGGTCGCTGGCCATGTCCTTGTCTTCGATCCAGGCCTGACGGTCGATGATGCTCAGGTTCAGCTGACCGTTCAGGCTGCCCTTGATGCCATGAATTTCGTAAAGCTTGCGCGGCGAATGTTCTTTGACCACGAACAGCCGGTCGCCGGCACGATCGTAGCCAAGCCCCTCGAAACCGGCGTTCTCGCCGTCACTCAGCCCCAACGAGATCGATGCGTAGTCTTCACGCCGCAGGGCGCCGGGGCGCTCGGGCACCGGAAAGATCACCAGCGTCTGGCTGCGCTCTTCTGCGACCGCCAGCAAGTTGTCGCCCAGGTAGGTGACGCCCTCGACATCGGTGAAACCCTTCAGTGGATAGCGCGCGATGAAGGTGCCATCGCGATCCAGTGCGACCAGCTCTTCGGGATTGTTCACCACGGCCCACAGGTGATTGCGGCGCTCGTCGAAGGTCAGCCCGGAGAGGTTGTTGGCGACCGAGGCCACGGGCAGCGCATCGACACGCACCATGTATTCGGGCAGCCACAGGCTGCGCGCTTCCCAGCGGTTCTCGTGCCAGGCCGATTTCAACCCGTAGTACAGCCGCTCATCCAGATGAAAGGCCGTGGCGCAATAGAGCGAAGCGGCGGCCAGCATCCCCAGGGCCCAGGCCCGGGGGCGCGCGCCCGGCAGCCACTGCGGTCGTACATTGGTAACAATCGGCATGTGTTTGTCTCGTCGGAGCGACAGCGAACAGCCTGCTCGGAAAGGGTTGCAGTTGCATGACAGCGCAACGGAAGGCGGATCAACCGGCTACTGACCCATCATCAAGCGGTCGGTTCAATCCGCTGGGAACTGCCACGCGGATTGATAGCCCAATGCCCCATGGAACGGTTGCGCTTGCGGCCGACGATCGTAGGTCAGGAGAGCAGCATGCAGGTGGAAAGCTTTTTCGAATGGCTGGGCCAGGCGCTCGGCACGGTGATTCGCTACATCGTCGATGCGCTCAGCGGCATCTTCTACCTGTTCGCCGAAGCAGGGGCCAACTTCCTCGAAGGGCTATCAAGAACGCTGGGCCTGGATCGCTCGCTGATCAGCCTGATCGCACTGGCAATCGGCCTGATGTTGCTCGTGGGCGCATTCCGCGCCTTCTTCCGGCGCTCGTTCATTGCCGGCGTGATTTACCTGTTCCTGGGTCTCTGGCTGTTGAGCTGGCTGATCCACTGATGCAAAAAGAAGGCTGAAGGCTGGAAAGCTAGAGGCTGGAAGCACCGGATGCTGCCTTCATCGTCAAGCTTCTAGCGCTCTTTTCGGCTCTTCGTCTTTTTCGCCAGAGCCCGCTCGCTGGTCGCTTTCGTCGTGCCGACGTATCATTCGGGCTGTTCTGGAGCCCTTCATGTTGTTGACCGCCTGGCAGCACGCCCCCACCCATAAACGGGTCTGGGCGCTGGCTGCACCGATGATTCTGTCCAACGTTTCCGTGCCGATGGTAGCGCTGGTCGACAGCGCCGTGATCGGCCATTTGCCGCACGCGCATCAGCTGGCTTCGGTGGCGGTGGGCGGCAGTTTGTACACCCTTCTGGTGTGGGTGATGGGCTTTCTGCGCATGGGCACCACCGGTTTCGCCGCGCAGGCCGCCGGGCGCAAAGACGGCGGCGCGCTGCGCCAGGTCCTCCTGCAGGGTTTGTTGCTGGCGCTGGGCTTCGCTCTGCTATTGAGCGTGGTCGCGTTGCCGCTCAAAGGCTTCGCCCTGCAGCTGATGCAACCCTCGGCCGAGCTCGACGCGCTCACCCAGCAGTATTTCTACACAAGGCTGTTCGGCTTGCCCGCCGCACTGGCGAGCATGGCGCTGATCGGCTGGTTCCTCGGCACTCAGAACGCCCGCGCGCCCTTGGCCATCCTACTGACCACCAACCTTGTCAACGTCGTACTGGATCTCTGGTTCGTGCTCGGCCTCGACTGGGGCGTGGCCGGCGCGGCACGCGCCTCGGTGATCGCCGAATGGTGCGGCGTGCTGGTCGGCCTGGCGCTCACGCGCGGCGCCTTGCTGCGCTATCCGGGACAGCTGAACAGTCGCATCCTGCGCCGCTGGGCCAGCTGGCGACCGCTGATGTCGGTCAACCGCGACATCTTCATACGCTCATTAGCGCTCCAGCTCGTGTTCTTTCTGGTCACCGTGCAAGGGACGCGGCTGGGCGATGCCACGGTGGCGGCCAACGCGCTGCTGCTCAACGGCTTGATGCTGACCGCTCATGCGCTCGATGGGCTGGCGCATGCGGTCGAAGCGCTCAGCGGCCACGCCATCGGCGCGCAGGACCGCACCGAGCTGCGCCGTATCCTGACCGTGGCGGGCGGCTGGTCGCTGCTCGCCAGTCTCGCCTTCGGGCTGTTCTTCCTGCTCGGCGGCGAGCTGTTCATCGACTTTCAGACCGACATCCCGGCCGTACGCGAAACGGCCCTCACCTACCTGCCCTATCTCGCCGCGCTGCCGCTGATCGCCGTCTGGAGCTATCTGCTGGATGGTCTGTTCATCGGCGCCACCCGCGCACGGGAAATGCGTAATGCGATGCTGATTGCCGTGGCGATTTCATTACCATTGGGCTTGCTGTTGCGCGGGCTGGGCAATCATGGATTGTGGTTGGCCTTTCTCACCTTCATGCTGGTGCGCGGCATTTGCCTGGGCAGCATGGCCCGGCACCTGCAACGTCAGCATCAGTGGTTCGCCACGGTCCACGCGGCGCCCACCGTGGCCGAAACCCCTACAGCAAACAACTCCAAAGGACGCTGAAAAATGGCCTACGCCGTCGCCGCCTACCTGCACTTCGTGGCGATCTTCCTGCTGTTTGCCTTGCTGGTGCTCGAACACCAGCTGTTTCGCCTGCCGCTGAACTTCAAACGCGCGCGCAGCCTGTTCCGCGTCGATCTGGCCTTCGGCATCGTCGCCGGCCTGGTGTTGATCACCGGTGCCGCGCGCGCCATGCATTTTGGTAAGGGCCTGGACTACTACCTCAATAACAGCTTCTTTCACGCCAAGATCGGGTTGTTCGTGGTGATCGCCTTGTTGTCGATCTTTCCCACCGTGACCTTTCTAAAATGGCGCCCCGCGCTAAAGGCCGGCCAGGTTCCCTCTATCAGCCCAACCAAGGCGCGCTGGGTCAAGCTGGTCATCCGCATCGAACTGCTCGCCCTGTTACTGATTCCGCTGCTGGCAGCCCTGATGGCGCGGGGATTCGGGGTGAACCCGATCTGACCCCGCATCGCCTGTATTTTTGCGCATCAGGGTTTTCGCACCCACGGTAGTCTGGCCCTGCAGTTGTCCTGGCGTTATGGTCGGCACCTATCCATCCGGGAGCGAACCATGGCCGCCAAGCTCAGCAGCACCCGTCAACAGACCCACCTCGCGGTGCTCATCGATGCCGACAACGCACCCGCCGCCATCGTCGAAGGGCTATTCGAGGAGATTGCCAAATACGGTGTCGCCAGCGTCAAGCGCATCTACGGCGACTGGACCAAACCCAACCTGGGCAGCTGGAAGAAGGTGCTGCTCGACTATTCGATCCAGCCAATCCAGCAGTTCGCCTACACCACGGGCAAGAACGCCACCGACAGCACCCTGATCATCGACGCCATGGACCTGCTCTATACGCGGCGTTTCGACGGCTTTTGCCTGATCTCCAGCGACAGCGATTTCACTCGGCTGGCCGCCCGTCTTCGCGAGGAGGGACTAACCGTCTACGGCTTCGGCGAACAGAAGACGCCCTCGCCTTTCGTCTCCGCCTGCGACAAGTTCATCTATACCGAAATCCTCCGCGCCGACGCGCCCAAGCCCTCGCCGGAACCTCCGGCTACCGAAAAACCGACGGCTATCGTCGAGAAATCCGAGGACGAGAGCAGAGCCACTCCCAAGAGCGCGCAGGTCAAATCGCAGAAAGTCCCGGTGGATTTCATCGCCAAAGTGCTCGACGACATATCAGATGAAGACGACTGGATTCAGCTCGGCATGCTCGGACAGAACATCAGCAAACTCCGCCCGGCTTTCGACCCGCGCCTGTACGGTTTCAAGAAGCTCAGCGACCTGATCAAGTCCCAACCGAAGCACTTCGACCTGGAAACACGAGGCAGCACCTCGACGGGCGGCAAGGACCTGTACGTAAGAATTCGCAAGACGCTCAAGTAAATGGCGCACCCGGCGGCTGTAAACGTTTTGCATAAAAGGCAGGAACACAAAAGCGAACCCTCGGCGTACAAGCCCTTCTAAGCAGGCATCGACTCAAGGAGGTATCCATGACCAAGCACCTGCTCGCCGCCTGCGGCCTCGCACTTTGCGCTCCGATCGCTTTGGCCCAGACGCCGCCGCCGGAAATCATCGCCCACCTGAACGGCCTGAAGATCGATGTCAGCCCTATGGGCGTACCCACCCGAGCGGCAGGTGTCGACGGCGAACTGCTGGGCGTGCGCGCCGTGAAGGTGTTCAACCATACCAGCGGGCAAGTGACCTGCGAATTCCAGGTCCCGGACGACGCGCGTTCGGACACCTCGGCGGCGCCGGTTTTCACCGTTGCGCCAAACAGCCAGGCCGTGGAGCGCGTCCCGGGCGAATACTCGCTGGGCGAGCCCTACGCCGAAATCACCTGTCGCTCCGCAGTGCGCAGCTCCGGCCAATAACGGCCTGCACGCTGGATTTCATCAGCCACCCACCATGGCGATCCGACGGCAAGGGCCAAGCTCTTGACGGTGCGGCCCCATGTGGTTTGTGTGCTTGACCGCGCGCTGACGGTACCCGGTAAGCCTTTGACCCCTGCGGTTCGGAGTGAACTATACGCTGGCGGTACGTTCCCCTTTTATACCAGCCAAAGCGAGCCTGGCGGGCCAGAGCATCCGCACCGAGTCAGGCCAGGGTCGCCCAGCGAAGAGGAGTCCGCCGTGACCGCTACCACCCAGCGCACCTACCGAAGCAGGCCAAACCCGTTGCACGCGACCTTGCTTGCCGGAACCGTCCCCCTCTTTCTCGGCGCCCTGCTGAGCGACATCGCCTACTTTCGCAGCTATCAGATCCAGTGGAGCAACTTCGCCTCCTGGCTGATTGCCGGGGGCCTGGTTTTCTGCGGCCTGGCGCTTCTGTTCGCACTAGTCAATCTGATACGAGCCCATCACAACAAGGGGCGGCCACTGGTGTACTTCCTGTTGCTGCTGGCGACCTGGGTGCTGGGCTTCATCAATGCCTTGGAGCATGCCATGGACGCCTGGGCCGCCATGCCCATCGGCCTGGTTCTCTCTGTGATTGTCACCGTGCTGGCCTGCATTGCGACCTGGATCGGCCTAACCAACCTGCGCGCCGGAGGTGCACGATGAAACATCCGAACGCACTGACCGCGTTGTCGCTGGCCGTACTGCTTGCCGGTTGCGGCATCGGGGGTGAAGACACTGATCAGGAGTATGGCGCCACCCCGAATCTGCCCGAACCCGAACGGGGAATCTTGCCCAGCATGAAGATCGCCGAGCCCACGCCGTGGGGCGATCAACTGCCGACGGTGCCGCAGGGTTTCAGCGTCCAGGCAATTGCCACCGATCTAAAGATCCCGCGCCAGACCCTCGTGCTGCCCAATGGCGACATCCTCGTAGCCGAAGGCCGAGGCGGCAATGCGCCGAAGCTCAAGCCCAAGGATGTGATCGCCGGCTACATCAAGGCGCAGGGCAATACCTCGGTCGAAAGCGGTAATCGTCTGACCTTGTTACGTGATGCGGACGGCGACGGCAGCTATGAGCTCCAGACCGTGTTCGCCGAAGATCTCAACGCGCCGTACGGGCTGGCGTTCCACGACGGCACTCTGTACGTGGCCAACCAGGACGCGCTAGTACGCTTCGATTATCAGGAAGGCCAGACCGAAGCCAGTGGTCCGCCAACCAAGGTCGTCGACCTCCCCTCCGAGATCAACCACCACTGGACCAAGGCACTCACCATCAGCCCCGACGGCCGTTTCCTTTATGTAGGCATCGGCTCCAACAGCAATATCACCGAGCGCGGGATGGAAGCCGAAGTCGACCGCGCCCTGGTCTGGCAGATCGACGCCGAAACCGGCGCCTACAAGCCCTACGCGACCGGCCTGCGCAATCCGACGGCACTGGCAATCCAGCCCGGCTCCGGGCAACTCTGGGCAGTGGTAAACGAGCGCGACGAACTGGGCGAGGACCTAGTACCGGACTACCTCACATCCGTGCAAGAAGGCGGCTTCTACGGCTGGCCCTACAGCTACTGGGGCCAGAACGTCGATGATCGCGTGCGACCGCAGGACCCGGAAAAGGTCGCCGCCACGATCAGGCCCGACTACGCCCTGGGCTCCCACGTCGCGGCCCTCGGCCTGGACTTCTCCGAAGCGTCCATGGGCGAACAGTTCGCCGAAGGCGTATTCGTTGGTGAGCACGGCAGCTGGAACCGCAAGAATCCGGTCGGCTACAAAGTCATCTTTGTGCCATTCAGCAACGGCCGCCCCTCGGGACCGCCTGTCGACTTCGTGACCGGCTTCCGCACGGAAGATGGTAAGACGCGTGGCAGACCCGTCGGTGTGACCGTCGATCCCAGCGGCGCGCTGATCGTTGCTGACGATTTGGCCAACACCGTGTGGCGGGTGACGCGCACGCAGTGAGCTGTGCCGGTCAATTGAGAAGCCAACGACCGATGGGGTTGTTGGCTTCATCGAAGTTTGCAGACGCTTTGATCTGAAATACCCAGCTCTGTAGGGCGAATTTATTCGGCCGCAAACACAAGACCGAATTAGTCGCTCCCTCCTCCATTGAAAGCACCACAGGTATCCGGACCGGCTTCCTGGCGTGCACGACTTCGCCCAACCACGGCAGGTCTTGCTTAAGGACTTGTTTGTAAACAAACAGCTCACTGAGCGCCTGGTTTCCGCGTCGAAGCCGAGACATCACGGCGAACGGCAAGATGTAAGCGCTCATGGAGAAAACGGGGGCATTGCTGCCCCCGCCTCGCTACGTCAACACCGCACGAGGAAACACCAGCACTCGTGCCCGTATTCGTGAGCATCAAGGACCTTGTCACTGCCCTTGACACGCCGGTAGCGGCAAAACACCCAACGAAAACCCGGCGGCGCCGGCTTGATTTCGCGCATAGCATTACTCCCCTCGCGCTGGAGAGCGCGCGCGAGTTGTCACTCGGTTGGGAATCCACTACGCTGCCGCTGCTAGTCAGTGCGGAGTGGGCTCTCCATTGTGGGGTTGCACGCCAATGCAACCCCTTTTTTTTATTGCTGGCTAGCCAAAGCCTTGACCACCTGAGCGATCTTTTCGGCCTCCCCTACAGTGAGATCGAACGGAATGCCACAAAGCTGGACGATCAGCCCAGCACGGATGGGTACGGGAAATGTCAAACCTGCCGGTTGCTCAACCGGCGCTGCTTGAGTAGCACCGGTCGCTTCGCGAGCTGGTACTTCAGGCGGCTCTGCTTTAGCTGTGGGCTTTACCCTCTTCGGCGCGCTGCCGCCGTTGGTCTTGTTCGCTGCCTTGCCGTTCCCGCTCCCCAAAGGCCGAAAACCCATCGGGTTATCCACCCAATTCACGAAGTCGGCCAAAGCCGTTTTCGCCCGCGACTTGTACGTGAGCAGGCTAGACGGGATGTACCCTGCACCCTGTCGGTTCGCGAAGTGCTCGGCCTCAAGGTCAAGGTCCACCTTGCGAACATCGGACCGTTGCTCGTCGGTGATCTTTTCCAGGATCTTATTTACCGCCGTCCGCCGGCTCTTCGCCGTCTCCGCCTTGAGCAGCCCTTTTTCCAGCGCGTAGTCGAGGAACCTGTTCAGGGCATCAAGCGAGTAGTCCTTGACCATGTCAAACTCTCATCTAGGTGTCTGTGCGCGCAAAGTAACCGTGTCTGAAAGCGGTGTCAATGACCTTGATTCGTGTCAATCGACAGCGCCCGGAGGCAGCAAGTGAAATGACGTAAGTTCGGTACTAACAATCGCTCAAGCCGAAGCCGCTTCGCGGCTCGGCTCGGCTCGGCTTAATTCAAGCGCTAGGCGACATTTTTTTCTAAGCCCCCGCATACATGGAAGTTTGTTTTGTGGTCGTCCGCTCTTCTTTCAATCCGCATCAGTCGCGTTGTCAATTGGCGCGTCGTCGTAGTCGTCCAACCTTTTGGCTGGCAACCACAGGCATACAGCGGGGAGAATCAGTCATCACGTGCAAGCAAGACTTTTACGCTGCGCTCGCCGACACCATTAAATAGTGGAACGCGCCCGAGTATTGGGCCGGCGATGAGCGAAACGTCGTGCTCGCGTTGGCTCGCATCTGGTACAGCGCTTCGACCGGCCGGATCGCGCCGAAAGATGTCGCGGCGGCCTGGCTGCTGGATCGCTTGCCTCGTGAGCATCAGCCGGTACTGCACGAGGCTCGGCACGCCTACCTCAATGGCGGAATGGATAATCTGGCGGCTCGCGCAGACGAGACGACGGCGTTCATACGCTTCGCCAAAGCCGCGATCTCTCCCCTGCCTGAAATGTCCAGAACATAACCACTCATCTGAGCGCGGCGGGCGCAACGAGCGTCGGTCATCGTCCCGTAAGAAACCCGGCATAGCGTGCGTTGGCTAACCCCAATAACCGAACGCCGAGGCCTGCATGAGAAACCCGACCCGCCTGACCCGCACTGCGCTGTCGACCGCGCTGACACTGGCTCTGCTGCCGTTGGCCGCTCAGGCCGGGCCTTCGCGGGCTGCGGAGTATTTCGAGCGGGTTGCGACCTTTCCGGTGTATCGCAATCTTGGCGCCGATGAAGACGCGTCAAACCAGACCGTCGCTGAAATAACCGCCGTGAGCCGCGATGGCCGGACGTTGATTTACACCGACAGTCCTGGCAAGCGGATTGGTTTGGTGGACATACGTGATCCGAAATCACCGAAGCCGGCGGGCTTCGTGCAGCTCGAAGGCGAGCCGACTTCCGTGGCCGTGCACCAGCACTATGTGCTCGTCGCGGTGAACACCTCGCTCAGTTTTGCCCAGCCCGATGGCGTGTTGGCGGTGTTCGACATTCGCAATCGCGCGCAGCCCAAGCGCGTCGCCACGCTGCCCATGGGCGGACAGCCGGACTCTATCGCCATCAGCCCGAGGGGTCGATACGCCGCGGTGGCGATCGAGAACGAGCGTGACGAAGACCTCAACGACGGGCTGATCCCGCAATTGCCGGCCGGCTTTTTGCGCATCGTCGACCTCAAGGGCCAGCCGTCGCGCTGGAGCACTCGGGATGTGGACCTGACCGGACTTGCCGATGTGGCCCCAAGTGATCCGGAGCCGGAGTACATCACGATCAATGACCAGGATGTCGCCGCCGTCACGCTGCAGGAGAACAACCACATTGTGCTCGTCGACCTGCGTCGTGGTCGTGTGTTGCGGCACTTCAGCGCCGGTCAGGTCGATCTCGAAGGTGTGGATGTGGAAGAGAACGATCGCATCGAACCCGTCGGCGTGCTCGCTGGAAAACGCCGCGAGCCGGACGCCATCGCCTGGGTCGGGCCGTTGCTGGCGACCGCCAACGAGGGCGATTACACGGACGCGGACGGCGCGGAAGGTGGCAGCCGCAGCTTCACCTTATTCGACTACAACGGCAGTGTCTGGCATGAAGCCGGCGCCTCGATGGAGCACGCCTTCATCCGCGCGGGCCATTACCCGGAAAGCCGCTCGGAGAACAAGGGCATCGAGCCCGAAGGCATCGCCTCGGCCAGTTTTCGCAAGCAGGACTTCCTGTTCGTCGGTAGCGAGCGCGGCAATGCGGTGGCCGTCTATGACGTGGCGCGCCCATGGGCGCCGGTGTTGCATCAGATTCTGCCGACAGGCATGGGGCCGGAGGGGCTGTTGCCAATTCCGTCGCGCAATTTGTTGGTAGTCAGCAGTGAGGAAGATTCGGCCGAGGACGGCTATCGCTCCACCCTTTCGATCTATCAATTCGGCGCCAGGACGGCCTCGTATCCAGAGATTCGCTCGGCCGATGGCGAGCTGATTCCCTGGGGCGCATTGAGCGGCCTGGTCGCGGACCGTACGCGAGACAACCGCTTGTACGCCGTGCCGGACAGCTATTACAAGGCTTCGCGCATCTTCGGCATCGATACCCTCAAAACGCCAGCGGTCATCGATGCGCAGATCGAACTGCATAAGGCAGGCAAGACCGTCGATTACGATCTCGAAGGCATCGCCCAGGCGGCCGATGGCGATTTCTGGCTGGCGTCGGAAGGCAACGGCAAGGCCAAGCCGAACCTGCTAATTCGCGCCAACGCACAAGGCGAGGTGCTCGAAGAACATGCCCTGCCCGCGGATGTGGCGGCGCAGCAGACCAGCAACGGTTTCGAGGGCGTTGCGGTGGTCGGCGAAGGCGCTGGCACCCGCGTGTATGTGGCCTTCCAGCGGGAGTGGAAGAACGACCCGGCCGGCAAGGTGCGCATCGGCGTGTTCAATCCGAACAGTGGCGAATGGGGCTTCTATCACTACCCGCTCGACCCAGCTGTCGAGGGCGGCTGGGTCGGGTTGTCCGAACTAACCTCGATCGGCAACGGCCAGTTCCTGGTCATCGAGCGCGACAATCAGCAGGGACCTGCAGCCGAGATCAAACGCCTCTATCGCATCGATCTGAGCGGCATGCGGCCCGCCGCTGAAGGTCAGATCTTCCCGTTGGTGACCAAGCGTCTGGAACGCGACCTGTTGCCTGATTTGCAGGGTACTGGCGGCTGGGTGTTGGATAAGGTCGAAGGCGCTGCGGTCGACAAGCAGGGCCGCCTGTTCGTCGTGACCGACAACGATGGTGTGGAGGACGCCAGCGGCGAAACGCGCTTCATGCGGCTTGGCACGGTCAAGCGCTGAAGCGCTCAAGCGTTCTCTTCACCAACGCCTTGTGTTGTAAAAACCAGCTTGCTGGCGAAGCTTTTAGCATTCGCCAGCAAGCCTGTTTTACCGGCTCGGCATCGGAGCCATGGAGCCGTTCCTATCAGGCGGGCTGATAACTGCCGGGCACCGGCGCAAAGGACACGCCAAAGCGATTCCAGGCATTGATGGTCGCGATGGCCAGGGTCAGGTTGGTGAGCTGGGCCTCGGAGAAGTGCCGTCGCGCGTCGTCGAACAGCTCCTGCGAGACGCCTTGCGGCAACAGCGTGTTGGCTTCGGCCCAAGCCAGGGCAGCGCGCTCGCGGTCGGTGAAGAACGGCGTCTCGCGCCAGGCGCTCAGCGCATAGATGCGCTGTTCGGTTTCGCCCAAGGCGCGCGCGTCCTTGGTGTGCATATCGATGCAGAAGGCGCAGTGGTTGATCTGCGAAACACGGATTTTCACCAGTTCCATGAGCGCTTTATCGACGCCCTCTTCGCCGCGGCTCTGGCGCGCCAGATAAGTTTCCAGCCCGATCATCGCTTTGACCGCCTCGGGTGCGGCCGCCTGGTAGTTCATGCGCATGGTGGTGTCTCCTCGGTTTTGACTGTGGAGCTCAGACTACGTCGCCGCCGAACTGGGCTATTGTAGATTTTCGACATTCTTCGGCCGTTCCCCATGTCCTCTGTGCCTCAGCATTTGCCACGCATTCGGGGCTTTCGTACCCGCCCTCCCAGCCCCGCGCTTGCGGGCTATGTGCAGCACTTCTGGTGGCTGGAGGGCGATGCGACGCGGGTCTATGACGAACAGATGCTGCATCCGGACGGCGGTAGCGGTGTCATCTTCAATTTCGCCGAGCCCCTGAATTTCGATGGCGCCGCGCTCAAGCCTCGCGCCCTGGTCGCCGGGCCGCAGCTCGCCAGTGTGCGGTTGCAACTGATCGGCCAGGTGAAGCTCATGGGCGTGCGCTTTTACCCTGGCATGGGTGCTGCCTTCTTTGGGCTGGGCCTGGATGAGCTGTGCGGTTTCAACGAATCAGACTGGCCCCGGCTTGGGCTGTCGGGACTGGTGGATCAGCTTGCTGAACTCGACCAGTCCGCACAGCAGGCGCTGGTCGAGAGAGAGCTGCTGGGACGACTGAACGGCGCGCAAGAGCGCCGCTGGCCGGTGCAACAGTTGCTGCAGCAGATCGCCGCCAGTGAGGGCCGCGCACGCCTGAGCCAAATGATGCAGGCCGTGCCGCTGGGGCAGCGACAGCTGGAACGGCTATTCCGACATCAAGTTGGGCTGACGCCAAAACAATACAGCCGCATCCAACGCGTGGCGCTGGTGCGCCGTGAACTCCGAGCCGAGCAGACATTGCTGGAGACGGCGTTGGCGTGCGGCTATAGCGATCAGGCTCATTTCATTCACGACTTCAAAAGCGTGGTGGGCATGACGCCGGGCCAGTATCGGCTGCGGGTCAGAGGCACGCCTCCTCAGTAACGACAATGGCGGCGGATTCGCACGAGATGTGACCGAGCCCAGTCTGGCTGACGCTGTGTCATTCACGAGCCGGGCGCGAGCTGCATCGCTCGCGCAACCGGCTCCCCGATGAGTAGCACGCCCTACCGCTACCGTTCCGATGTCCGTTCGAGGGCACGCTCGCTCCCGGCATAAATGCGCCGTGACGGCTTTCCGTGCCTGATCGATACCGCTTGGCAGGCTCGCTAAATGTTATGTTATAGCTATAGCAACTCATTGTTGAGCAGCCCTCATGACCGAAGCCGAACTTCTCGCCCAACCCGCCGACGCCTACATGAACGAAGCTCAGCGCAGCTTCTTTCGCGATCTGCTGCTGCACCAGCGCGCGGAGTTGCAAAAGCAAATAGCGGAGGAATTCCGGTTGCTGCGCGAGCAGGAGCCGAGCAGCGATCCGTCCGATGTCGGCACAGCCGAAGAGCATCGCAACTGGCAGCTGAGGCTGCTGGAGCGGGAAAAGAAGCTGCTCGACAAGATTGACGACTCACTCGACAGCCTCGCTCGCGACGAATACGGCTGGTGCGCCGAAACCGGCGAGCCCATCGGCCTGAGAAGGCTGCTGCTGCGCCCCACCACCACGCTGTGCATCGAAGCGAAAGAGCGTCAGGAACAGCGCGAAAAACACCAACGAACCGCCTGAGAGACCACCATGAACCGCCTCCCTGTAACCGTGCTGTCCGGCTTTCTCGGTGCCGGCAAGAGCACGCTGCTCAACCACATCTTGAAGAATCGCGAGGGTCGCCGCGTGGCGGTCATCGTCAACGATATGAGTGAAATCAATATCGACGGCGGCGAGGTCCAGCGCGACGTCAGCCTCAACCGCGCCGAAGAGAAGCTCGTGGAGATGAGCAACGGCTGCATTTGCTGCACCCTGCGCGAGGACCTGCTCGAAGAAGTCGGCAAGCTGGCCCGCGAAGGTCGCTTCGACTATCTGCTGATCGAATCCACCGGCATTTCCGAACCCCTGCCGGTGGCCGAAACCTTCACCTTCCGCGACGAGCGGGGCCAATGCCTGGCCGATCTGGCGCGGCTCGATACCATGGTCACGGTGGTCGATGGCGTTAATTTCCTGCGGGACTTCCATGCGGCGCAGAGCCTGGCGAGCCGCGGCGAAACACTCGGTGCAGCCGATGAACGCTCGATCACCGACCTGTTGATCGAGCAGGTCGAATTCGCCGACATCATCCTGATCAGCAAGATCGATCTGATCTCCAGCGCCGAGCGTGAAGAGCTCGCCGCGATCCTTGGACGTTTGAATACCGAGGCCGAAATCGTGCCGATGAGCATGGGCCAGGTGCCGCTGGGGAAGATCCTCGACACCGGCCGCTTCGATTTCGAGCGCGCGGCCGAGGCCCCGGGCTGGCTCAAGGAAATGCGTGGCGAGCATGTGCCGGAAACCGAGGAATACGGCATCGCGTCCACCGCCTACCTGGCTCGGCGCCCCTTCCATCCGCAACGATTCCACGCCTTTCTCAACCGCGAATGGACCAACGGACGCTTGCTGCGCTCCAAGGGCTACTTCTGGCTGGCGAGCCGCCCGCACGAAGCCGGCAGCTGGTCGCAGGCCGGCGGGCTGATGCGCTACGAATATGCCGGCCGCTGGTGGCGTTTCACACCCCAAGCGCAATGGCCGACCGACGATGACTCGCTCGCCGCCATTCGCATGAAATGGAATGACGACAGCGGCGATTGCCGACAGGAGTTGGTATTCATCGGGCAGAACATCGACTTCGACCAGCTCCGTGCGGACCTCGACCGCTGCCTGCTCAGCGACATCGAATGGAGCCTCGGGCCGGAGCATTGGCTGCGTCTGCCCGACCCATTCGGCGCTTGGCATCAGGATGTAGCGTGATGCTCGCGCGGGAATTCGGCGGCGCTGCGCCGCAGCAAGTGTTCGGCGAAACGCCCGCAATCCTGGCCGAAGCGCTTACCGACGGCACCAACCTGGTGGTGTGGCAGCGGCGGCTGGCGTCGCCTGTCGCAGCGTTTGCGCAGACCCTGGTACGCCTGAACAAGCCACTCGCCGAATCGCTGACCGTGGATATCGAGGAACACGGCGCGCCGCAACCACTGCCCATCGCGGCGGCTTATTGCGCGCTCACCGGCTACGCAGATTTCATTGCCGATGTCAGCTGGTTGATCAGCGCCTTCGCCTGCCTGATCGGAGCGCGCCGCGTCGGCTTGCGGCTGAGAATATTGGACAAGGCCATGTGCCCGCGTTTCCACGTCGACCAAGTGCCGTTACGGCTGATCACCACCTACGCAGGCGCTGCCAGCCAGTGGTTAAAAGAGGACGCGATGCCGCGTAGCCGGCTGGGTGAAGCCGGCGCCGAACCGCAGCTGCGAAGCAACATCGAACAGCTCGATACCGGTTCGGTCGCCTTGTTCAAGGGCGAGAAATGGAGCAGTAACGAAGGGGCGGGAATCGTCCATCGCTCGCCTCAGCCGATGGACGGCGAGCGGCGGCTGATCCTGACGCTCGACTGGTTGAGCTAACCGCTAAGCGCAGGCATGCCGCCGAAGCGCAGTGATTTGCGCTGCCGTCACGCCGCCATCTTTTCGCATTCCTCCGCGCATGCGCGGCAGGCCTCGGCGCAGGCCCGGCAGTGGTCCGCCTGATGTTTGCCGCATTCCTCGGCACAGGCGCGGCAAGCTTGCGCGCAGATCCGGCACATCTCTTGCGACAAGGTGCTGTCGCGTGTCATCAGCACCGCGGCAAGCGCACAGAGATCGGCGCAGTCGCGGTCTAACGTGATGCAGCCGGCCATCATCTTCACGTCTTCCTCGCGTAGGCAGGAAGACGCGCAGTTCTCGCAGACGAGCGCGCAGTTGGAGCACGCCTGGATACAGGCCTGATACTTGGAATTGAGCATTGCTGTTCTCCTCGGTAGTCCTGTTGCGTGGGTCGCCAGCCCGGCGACCCGCTATTTCGTTTGGGGGACCCGAGCGTCCGAAGTTCAGCCCGATCCACCGAGCGGTATCCAGGCGCCGGCTGTACGGGTCGGTACAATGCCCGTCCACTCCACCGCGCCAGTACACCGATGACGTTCACCCTCGCCGCCCCCTGTGAATTCCAGGAGACCATCCGCAAGAGCCGCTTCCTGGCTTTGGCCGCCCCGGTATCCAGCCCGGAAGACGCCCAGGCGTTCATCCAGGCCGTCAGCGATGCCACCGCTACGCACAATTGCTGGGCTTGGAAGATCGGCAATCAGTACCGCTTCAGCGATGACGGCGAGCCCGGCGGAACGGCAGGCCGGCCCATGCTGACGGCAATCGAGGGTCAGGATTGCGATCGCGTCGTGGTGGTGGTGATCCGCTGGTACGGCGGCATCCAGCTCGGCACCGGGGGCCTGGCCCGCGCCTATGGCGGCTCGGCCGCGAAATGCCTGCAGGCCGGCACGCTTGTCGAGTTGATCCGTCGCGAGCGCTACGGCTGCCATTGCCGCTTTGCCGAACTGGCGTTGTTCAAAGCGCGCCTGCACGAATACGACGCGCTGATCGAAAGCGAGACGTTCGATGCAGAGGGCGCCGAACTGGTGCTGGCGTTGCCCCCGGAGCAGCGGACACAGCTGCAACGAACACTCGCCGACATCAGCCGTGGTCGCAGCCAATTGCACCAGCTGGACGCCTGACTACTCGACCGCAAGGGAACTGCACGCCACACGAGGAAGTCGCTATTACAACGGCACTTAGTTGGGTCAGCGCCCCACCGCGCGCCTTGTCCCACCGATGTGATGATTGTGGAAGTGCCGAAGCACGCTTCCCGTTGCGATAGAAGGAGTCAACCATGAAAAGCAATTACAAGTGGGTCATCCCGGGCGCCGTGTTGCTCGCCTCCCTGGGGCTCGCCGGCTGCGATGTGGAAAAGACCGAAGAAGGCTCGCTGCCGGAGGTGAACGTCGAAGGCGGCAACATGCCTGAATACGATGTGGATGCGCCGGATGTGGATGTGGGCACCAAGGAAAAGACCATCACGGTGCCTGATGTCGATGTCGACATGCCGAAAGATGACGAGCCGGATGTGGGCGAACCCGTCGAACCCAACGTTCCGGCCCCCACAACCGAGTCGACTCCTCAGAACTAGCGGCTGACAGCCTAAGCAGGTCCAAGCCATGCCCACCTCAAGGCATGGCTTTTTTTGGCCGAAAGTTTTCCACGGTTGGTGTGCATGGACTTGTGGATAACATCGGGAAGAAGCGCGCTACGCCAGCAGCAATGGGCATTCGAGGCGTCTGTTCATTTTTTCACCAAACTACGTCTACCTATCTCTACCACTAAAAGAGTCCTTGATTTTCAAGCGATTTTTGGTGTTTCAGCCTGCTTGTCAGCTGCGACATCAAAACGCCTCTATTGGGTAGCTGTTATGCGCAATTTGCGTGGAAAACATTGTGGATAAACACTGAATGGTCTGACGCCAAGCGCGGCTGCGCTCGTTCGCAGTGTGTTGGTCAATTTTTGAGCAGGACGGCGACCCGCTTGCTTTTCGCTGACCTTGGGGTCAGCTCCGCATGTCGTTGTGGTTAGAATGGCGCTTTCCTTCCGGACGGGGTTTCCTTATGTACGACTGGCTCAACGCCTTGCCTAAAGCCGAGTTGCACCTGCATCTCGAAGGTTCTCTCGAGCCCGAGTTGCTGTTTCGTCTGGCCGAACGCAACAAGATCGCCCTACCTTGGAACGACGTCGATGCGCTGCGCAGCGCCTACGCGTTCGGCAACCTTCAGGAATTTCTCGATCTCTACTATGCGGGCGCCGACGTGCTGCGTACCGAGCAGGATTTCTATGACCTGACCTGGGCCTATCTGCAGAAGTGCGAAGAGCAGAACGTAGTCCACACCGAGCCGTTCTTCGATCCGCAGACGCACACTGATCGCGGCATTCCTTTCGAAGTGGCGATGCGCGGTATCAGCGGGGCGCTGGCCGATGGGCGCGAACTGCTGGGTATCAGCAGTGGCCTCATCCTCAGCTTTCTGCGCCATTTACCCGAGGAAGCGGCCTTCAAGACCCTGGAACAGGCGATGCCCTTCCGTGATGCTTTCTTCGCGGTCGGCCTGGACAGTTCCGAAATGGGCCATCCGCCGAGCAAGTTCGAACGCGTCTTCGCCAAGGCCCGCGCGGAGGGTTTTCTCGCCGTCGCCCATGCCGGCGAGGAAGGCCCGCCGCAATACATCTGGGAAGCGCTGGACCTGCTGAAAGTCAGCCGCATCGACCACGGCGTTCGCGCCGCCGAAGATCCGAAGCTGATCGAACGCCTGATCGAGGAGCAGATTCCATTGACGGTCTGCCCGCTGTCAAACACCAAACTCTGCGTGTTCGACGACATGAGCCAGCACAACATCTTGCAGCTGCTGGAGCAGGGCGTGAAGGTCACTGTGAATTCCGACGATCCGGCCTATTTCGGCGGTTACGTGACAGAGAACTTCATGGCGCTGCATGAGAGCCTGGGCATGACCGAGGACCAGGCACGGCGTCTGGCGCAGAACAGCCTCGACGCACGCCTGGCCAACTGAGCGAAAGCGGGCCGGGTGGGCCGTACGAGTAGGGTGGGCTTCAGCCCACATTGACTGCGATGGTGGGCTGAAGCCCACCCTACTGCCGAACGAAACCGTGCCGGTGGCCTTGCCATCAATCGCAGGACACCAGCTCCGTTTCGGTGATGAGGATAGGTGTATCCGGTGGGCTAAAGCGGAACGCCGCCTCCGCTTCAATAAAGTAGGGTGGGCTTCAGCCCACCAATGCGGAGCGTGGGCTAGGCATGCCGCCGACCCCACCCTGCTCGCTGATCAGGACTGCGAATCACGTTGCGCATTGATCTGGCCGGTGTACCAGGCCAGACAGGCAGCCGCCAATGCGCATCCCGTAATCACTACCGCCATCGGCACCGCCGTACCGTTGTGCAGCGCGCCGACCGCCGCCGATGCGCCGGCCGCGACTCCGAATTGCAGGCTACCCATCAGCGCCGAGGCCAGCCCCGCCTGCTGCCCTTGATTCGCCATCGCACAAGCGGTCGCATTCGGCAGGATGCTGCCGAGACTGCCCAAGCCCATGAACAACGGAATCAGCAACGGCCAGAGCGACTCCGGCTGGCTCCAAGCAATCACCAGCAGCGTGGCGCCGCAGGCGAAGTAGAACCAGACGAAACGCCGCAACCAGAATCCCGGCCCGCGAAGCCGCAGCAGCCGCGCATTGATCTGCGACACCACGATGAACCCCGCCGCATTGCAGCCGAACAGCCAACCGTAATGCTCGGCGGGAACGCCATACAGCTCGATGAAGATGAACGGTGAACCGGCAATGTAGGCAAACATGCCCGCCATCGACACCCCACCGCAAAGCGCGAAGGCGATGAATTCGCGATCGCGGAACAGCCCGAAATAACGCCCCAGCGTGCCGCCGAGCGGGTGTTTCGGCGCATCGGCCGGCAGCGTTTCAGGCAACCGCAGGGCAACCGCGAGACCGCACAGTGCGCTGAAAACCGTCAGCGCGACGAAGATCGACTGCCAGCCATACAGACTCATCAGCAACCCGCCGGCCAGTGGCGCGAGAATCGGCGCCACGCCCATCACCAGCATCAACTGGGAGAACACCTTGGCGCCCTGCACCGGATCGCAACTGTCGCGCACCACCGCGCGCGTCACCACGATGCCGGCACAACCGCCGAGCGCCTGGACCACGCGTGCGGCGATCAGCCAGTCCAGCGTCGGCGCGAAGGAACACGCCAGCGACGCCAGGGTGAACAACGTCACACCGATCAACAGCGGCCAGCGCCGCCCGTAGCGATCGGCGAGCGGCCCGTAGATCAACTGGCCGACCGCGAGGCCGATGAAATAAGCGGCCAGTGACAGTTGCACATGCTCAACGTCGGTGGAGAACGCCTGCGCCATGGCCGGGAATGCAGGCAGATAGAAGTCGATGGCCAGCGGGCCGAAGGCGCTGAGCGCACCCAGAATCAGGAGAAGCGTAAGAGGCATCGAGAAACTCGCAGAGCAAAAGCCGACTCGCCAGCGCGGGACAGCGTCATGGCTGATATGTACGTTTACAGGAACGGTAAGATGCTGTTACATACACAAACGTTTGTAAACAGCCAAGGTTGCAGGGTTTTCGAGAAAATCAACTCCCGCACCTTCCGCTTACAGGAGCCCACCGCAGCCTCGCCGCTGCCGTAGTTCAGACATGCGAAGAACCAAAGAAGACGCCGAAAAAACCCGTATCGCCCTGCTCGCCTCCGCCGAGCGGTTGTTTCTGGACAAGGGTGTGGCGCATACCAGTCTCGATCAGATTGCCCGCGACGCTGGCGTTACCCGCGGCGCGGTGTACTGGCACTTCCAGAACAAGGCTCATCTGTTCCACGAAATGCTGAATCAGGTGCGACTGCCGCCGGAACAGATGACCGAGCGGCTCTGCAGTTGCACGCAACAGCAGCCGTTGCAGGCACTACGCGAGCTTTGTATCGAGGGTCTCGGTGCGCTGGGTCGTGACGAACAGAAACGCCGTGTGATGACCATTCTGCTGCACCGCTGCGAGTTCACCGAGGAACTGCGCGAAGCCGAAGAGCGTCATCAGGCGTTCATCAACATGTTTATCGATCTCTGCGAAAAATTGCTTGAGCACGCCGCCGACGCTCTTTATCCAGACGTCACACCGCAGCTCGCCGCGCGCACGCTCCACGCGTTGATCGTCGGCCTGTTCAGCGACTGGACGCGCGATCCGGATCTGTTCGATCCCGAGCTCGATGGCCCGGCGTTGATCGACCCGCTTTTCCGGGGGCTGGTCCGCGATTGGGACAATGCAGCCCAGGCGACAGGCTGAGGCGATGCTCCGCTAAGGCAACGTCCGGCTGTCGCGACGATCAGCCGACCTGATAACCCTCCTGCTCGATAGCCTTACGGATCGCCGCTTCGCCCAGATCGCCCTCGACCTCCACCACACCGCTCTGGCGATCGACTCGAACCCTGGCCTGAGCGTCGAGCGACTGGATCGCATTGGTCACGGCGCGCTCGCAATGAGCGCAGGTCATACCTTGTACGTTGAACGTTTGCATAGATAACTCCTGTCTCTGTCCGACGCGGATCATCAGCCTTGCCATGAAGGTAAGGTCAATGCCTGTTTCAAAGCTCATTACTGGACTTGACCTTTCCACAAGGTAAAGGTTGAACATGGCTGGCATCAGAACATTCGGGAGCGAACCGTGACCAGTTCAACCTACACCCTGCCCGTCAGCGGCATGACCTGCGCCAGCTGTGCCGGACGCGTCGAACGCGCTTTGCTGAAAGTACCCGGCGTACAGAACGCAGCCGTGAATCTGGCCGCCGAACAAGTCCGTATCGAAGCTACCGAAGGCAGCGCCGCCGAGCTGATCCAGGCCGTGGAAAAAGCCGGCTATGGCGTGCCGACGAGCACGCAAGAGTTGACCATCGAGGGTATGACCTGTGCCAGTTGCGTCGGACGTGTCGAGCGCGCGCTGCTCAAGGTGCCCGGCGTCAGCAGCGCCTCGGTGAACCTGGCCAGCGAGCGCGCTCGGGTCGAGACGCTTGGTGCAGTCGATCCGACAGTATTGATACAGGCCATCGAGGCCGCCGGGTATCAGGCCGGGGCCGGCGATACCGCGCAAACGAAGACCGATGATGGCAAGCGTCGTCTGCTGCGTGAGCGCGTCGCGCTGATCGCCGCACTGTTGCTGGCTACGCCATTGGTGGTTCCGATGTTGGCCGAGCCGTTCGGCCTGCACTGGATGCTGCCGCCGTGGGCGCAGTTCCTGCTCGCCACGCCGGTGCAATTCATCCTCGGTGCGCGTTTCTATATAGCCGGCTGGAAGGCCGTGCGCGCCGGCGCGGGCAACATGGACCTGCTGGTGGCGATCGGCACCAGCGCCGGTTATGGCCTGAGCCTTTATCAGTGGTGGGCGGCGCCCGCGGGACAGATGCCGCATCTGTATTTCGAAGCCTCGGCCGTGGTCATCGCGCTGGTGCTGCTGGGCAAATACCTGGAAAGCCGCGCCAAGCGTCAGACCAGCGCGGCCATCCGAGCGCTTGAGGCGCTGCGGCCCGAGCGTGCGGTACGGGTTGTCGATGGCCGCGAAGAGGAAGTCGCCATCGCCGCGTTGCGGCTGGATGATCAGGTGCTGGTCAAGCCCGGTGAACGATTCCCGGTCGATGGCGAGGTGGTCGAAGGCGAAAGTCAGGCCGACGAAGCCTTGATCAGCGGCGAGAGCCTGCCCGTCGCCAAAGCCCCCGGCGATCGCATCACCGGCGGCGCGATCAATGGCGAAGGCCGGTTGCTGGTGCGCACCACGGCGCTCGGCGGCGAGACAGTGCTGGCGCGCATCATCCGCCTGGTCGAGGATGCCCAGGCCGCCAAGGCGCCGATCCAGAAACTGGTCGACAAGGTCAGCCGGGTGTTCGTCCCGGCCGTTCTGCTCATTGCGCTGTGCACCCTGGCCGGCTGGCTGCTAAGCGGCGCATCGGCGGAAGTTGCGCTGATCAACGCTGTCGCCGTGCTGGTGATCGCCTGCCCTTGCGCCCTCGGGCTGGCGACGCCAGCGGCAATCATGGCCGGCACGGGCGTGGCCGCGCGTCACGGCATTCTGATCAAGGACGCCGAGGCGCTGGAAGTCGCGCACGCGGTCACGGCGGTGGCTTTCGACAAGACCGGAACCCTGACGTCCGGCGAGCCGCGGATTGTCCATCTGCACGCCATCGACGGCGATGAATCCGCACTGCTGCGACAGGCCGGTGCCCTGCAACGCGGCAGCGAGCACCCATTGGCGCGGGCGGTACTGGATCGTTGCGCGGAGCGAGCACTGACGGTCGCGGACGTGAGCCGCAGCCAGTCGCTGACCGGTCGCGGCATCGCCGGTGAGCTTGACGGCCGTTCGCTGGCGCTGGGCAACCGCCGCATGCTCGATGACAGCGGTCTGCAGCCGGGGGATCTAGCCGACAAGGCCAAGGCCTGGGAAGCCGAAGGACGCACCCTGTCGTGGCTGATCGAAACAGCACCGCAACCGCGCGTGCTCGGCCTGTTCGCCTTTGGCGACAGCCTCAAGGAAGGCGCAGCCGAGGCCATCGCCCAACTCAACGCCCGACATATCCGCAGCCACCTGATCACCGGTGACAACCGCGGCAGTGCCCGTGTGGTGGCCGAGGCGCTGCACATCGACAGCGTGCATGCCGAGGTGCTGCCGGCAGACAAGGCCGCCACGGTGGCCGACTTGAAGAAAGGCGGCGCGGTGGTGGCGATGGTCGGTGACGGCATCAACGATGCGCCGGCGCTGGCGGCAGCCGACGTCGGCATCGCCATGGGCGGCGGCACTGACGTGGCGATGCATGCGGCCGGCATCACCCTGATGCGCGGCGACCCCCGCCTGGTGCCGGCGGCACTGGAGATCAGCCGACGCACCTACCGCAAGATCCAGCAGAACCTGTTCTGGGCGTTTTTCTACAACCTGGTGGGCATTCCGCTGGCAGCCTTGGGCTTTCTCAGCCCGGTGGTGGCAGGCGCGGCGATGGCGCTATCCAGCGTCAGCGTGGTCAGCAATGCGCTGCTGCTCAAACGCTGGAAGCCTGGGGAATGAGCACGTATGCCCTGGGGCTGCGACTCGGGAATCGAATAGACCTTCAAACGAGGGAAGCCACATGAACATCGGCCAAGCCGCGAAGAAAACCGGTCTCTCGGCAAAGATGATTCGCTATTACGAATCCATCGATCTGATCTCGCCTGCCGGACGTAGCGCCAACGGCTACCGCTACTACGGTGAGGACGATCTTCACCGCCTCGCCTTCATCAAGCGCTCGCGGGATCTGGGCTTCTCGCTGGAAGAAGTGGGTCGGTTGCTGACACTCTGGCAGGACCGCCAACGAGCCAGTGCAGACGTAAAAGCGCTGGCCGGCGCGCACATCGACGAGCTGAATCAGAAAATCGCCGAACTGGTGGGCCTGCGCGACACGCTGCAAGAGCTGGTCGACGGCTGCCACGGCGACGACCGCCCCGACTGCCCGATCCTCAAGGACCTGGAATCGGGCGGGTGCTGTTGAGCTGGAAGCTGGAACGACGCCGAGGCCTATGCTTGCGAGCGCCAAGCGCTTCGTTTTTGCTTCAAGCTCAAGCTCAAGACTGCTCTTAACCCGCCTGCGTCTGCAGATAATTCTGCAGCCCAACGCGATCGATCAGCCCGAGCTGCTGTTCGAGCCAATACGCATGGTCTTCTTCGGTATCCATCAACTGCAGCGCCAGGATGTCGCGCGTCTGGTAGTCGCCGTGCTGCTCGGCCAGCGTGATGCCCTTGGCCAGGGCTTCACGAACCTTGTACTCCAGCGCCAGATCGCTGCGCAGCATCTCGGGCACAGTATGGCCGGCGTTTATCGCATCGGGCGTCATGTCAGGCGTGCCTTCGAGGAAAAGGATGCGTTTGAGCAGCGCATCGGCGTGCTGGGTTTCCTCTTCCATCTCGTGGTTGATCCGCTCGTAGAGCTTGGAAAAGCCCCAGTCGGCGTACATGCGCGAATGCAGGAAATACTGATCGCGCGCTGCCAACTCTCCACGTAGCAGTTCTTTCAGATATTCGATGATCTGTGGCTGACCTTGCATGCGACTGTTCTCCTGCGCTGACCTACTGAAACCCCGGCAATGATACGCCCAAACGCTATGAGGCGAACCGCTACCCCATTGTCGCGGGTAGAAACGATTGACCAGCCGGTCACTACAGCATAGGTCGAACTCCCGAGCCGGAGCGGGGCTCTACTGAGCTGTCGCCGCGTTTCGTACGTCGCGACGCCAAACTCTCCCCTATCGCCAGGAGTATGGATGCCGCAGCCATCGCGAACGCCCCGAGGCCCGTTATCGCATTTCCATATCACCGTAGCCTTGTGCGCATTGCTGGGCCTGTCCGGCTGTGCCGAAGACGAGAAGCCCGCCCAGGTCCCACCGCGCATGGCCTTCGTCGAGCCGCTGCAACGAATCGATCACGGCCCGCAGACCCTGCGCTTTCCAGGCGTGGTCGAGAGCGTGACCACCACACAACTGGCTTTTCAGGTACCCGGGCGCGTCGAACGCATCCTCGTCGACGAAGGCACGCGAGTGAAAAAGGGCCAGCCGCTGGCCAAGCTCGACCCCACCGATTACCAGCTGCAACTACGCGAGGCCGAAGCGCGGCTGCGTCAACTGGAGGCGGACCTGACACGCAAGCGCACCTTGCTGGCCGAAGGGATTCTCGCGCCGGCGGCGGTCGAACCGTTGCAGGCCAACGTGGTGGCGGCGCGCGTGGCACGTGACAGTGCCCGACGCGACATCGGCCACAGCACGCTGCATGCGCCCTTCGACGGCGTCGTCGCGCGGCGTCTGGTCGAGCCGGACATGGTGGTCGCCACCGGCTCGCCGGTGCTCGAACTGCAGAACAACCAGCACATCGAGGTCAGGGTCGACCTGCCCGAGACCGCCGCTCTGAACATTCCGCTGAACGCCACCTTGCAGGCCGAGGGCGAGCTGATCATCGCCGACCTGACACTGCCGTTGATCTACAAGGAACACAGCACCCAGCCACGTGAAGGCTCGCGCACCTATCGCCTGACCCTGCAGGGCGATCCGCCGGCGGACTACAACCTGCTGCCGGGAATGGCCATGCGGGTTCGCCTGCAGCGCCCGCCTACCGCGCAGGAGGATGCGCCGCCACGTTTTCGCCTGCCGCTCACCGCGGTACAAACGGCACCGAACGGCGTCCATTACCTGTGGCTGGTTGTGGACGGTCACGCCCAGCGCCGCGACTTGCACCTCGAGCGTATCGAAGCGGACCACGCGGTGGTCAGTGGCGAGCTGAACGAGCAGATGCTGGTGGTGGTGGCCGGCGGCAGCAAGCTGTCCGAAGACCAGCCGGTCAAAGCCGAACGGCGGAAATAGGCAGATGGATGTAGCCCGTTACGCCATTTGCAAGCCGGTCAATATCTGGGTGTTGCTGCTGATCTGCCTGATCGGCGGCGCCGTCGCGTTCTTCGAGATGGGCCGCCTGGAAGACCCCGAATTCACCATCAAGGAAGCCATCGTCACGGTGCAATACCCCGGCGCGACCGCCATCGAGGTCGAGCAGGAAGTCACCGAGCCGTTGGAAAGCGCCATCCAGGAGCTCGCCGAGATCAAGGAAATCCGCTCGCGCTCGATGATCGGCCAGGCCGAAATCCGCGTGGAAATCCAGGACCGCTATACCGGCGATCAGCTCGAACAGATCTGGGACAAGCTGCGCAACAAGCTCGACGATGCCCGACAGGAGTTGCCGCCAGGCATCGACCCGCCGTTGGTCAATGATGATTTCGGCGACGTCTACGGAATTTTCTTCGCCCTGACCGGCGAAGGCTTGACCTTGCAGGAACTGCACGAAGTAGCCAAGGACCTGCGCCGCGGCCTGATCACGGCCGAAGGCGTCGGCCAGGTGGAGATCGCCGGGGTGCGCGAAGAGCGGATTCTGGTGGAAGTCGATCAGGCGCGCCTGGCCGCGCTGCGTCTGTCCCCGGAAGAACTGGTTGCGGCGCTCGGCGACGCCGATGCCGCGGTGGAGGCCGGCGGTGTGCGCGCAGGCGAGTTCTTCGTGCACATTCGCCCCACCGGCGCCTTCGAATCGCTGGATGCCCTGCGTGCGCTACCGGTCGGCCAGGGCCAGCAAAGCGTCGATCTGGGCTCCATCGCCACATTGAAACGCGAGTACGCCGAGCGTCCTGTCCAGATCATCCGCCATAACGGCGAGCCGGCGCTGACCCTTGGGACCAGCGGCATTTCCGGCAGCAATATCGTCGAGGTCGGTGACAGCGTCGAAGCGGCGTTGCAAGCCATGCAGCACCTTATGCCGCTGGGGGCCGAGCTGCATCCGCTCTACCAGCAGCACCGCATCGTCAACGACTCGGTCAACAGTTTCGCGCTCAATGTCTTTCTTTCGGTGGCCATCGTCGTCGGCGTGCTCTGCCTGGCGATGGGCCTGCGTGCCGGGGTGATCATCGGCGCGGTGCTGTTCCTGACGGTACTCGGCACGCTGCTGCTGATGTGGCTGGCCGGAATCGAGCTGGAGCGCATCTCCCTCGGGGCACTGATCATCGCCATGGGCATGCTGGTGGACAACGCCGTGGTGATCTGCGACGGCATGCTGATCCAGAAGCAGCGTGGCATGAATATCCTCGACGCTTCACGCCAGACCTTGCAGCAGACGCAATGGCCGCTGCTGGGCGCGACCATCATCGGCATTCTGGCGTTCGCCGGCATTGGCCTGTCCCACGACACCACCGGCGAATTCCTGTTCTCGCTGTTCTTCGTCATCGCCGTCTCGCTGTTGCTGAGCTGGCTGCTAGCGCTGCTGGTGGTGCCGCTGTTCGGCCACTACCTCCTGGAGCGCAAAGGCGATCGGCAAGCGGACGACGCGAAAGGCGCCGACGAGGCTTACAGCGGACCGATCTACAACCGTTACCGTCGCATGGCCGGCACAGTGCTGGCGCGCCCCTGGTTGACGCTTGGGGTACTGGTGGTACTTACCGTGCTCAGCGTGCTGGGCTTCAGCCGCGTGCCGCAGAGCTTCTTCCCGCCGTCGAGCACGCCGCTGTTCTACGTCAACCTGTTCCTGCCGCAGGGCACGCATATTCGCGAAACCAGCCGCACCGCAGAAGATGTCGAGGGCTACCTGAAGGGGCTCGACGGCGTCACCGATGTGTCCACCTTCGTCGGCGCGGGCGCGTCGCGCTTCATGCTGACCTATGCGCCGGAGCAACCCAATCCGGCGCTGATGCACTTTCTGGTACGCACCGAAGACGCCGAGGTGATTGCCGAGCTGGTTGGGGAAGTGAATCAGACATTGCCGGGCCGCTACCCTTCTGCCGATGTCGCCGCCGCGCAATTCATGTTCGGCCCCAACGCCGAGGCCAAGCTCGAAGCGCGCATCAGCGGTCCCGAGCTGGACGAACTGCGCCGGCTGTCCGCTGAAGGTCAGCGCATCCTTCAAGAACAGGGACAGGTTTTCAATATCCGCGACGACTGGCGCGCCCCGGTACCGGTGCTGCGCCCGCAACTGGATCTGGACCGCCTGGCCGATGCCGGCCTGACTCGCCAGCAGGTGGCGCAGGCTTTGGCGGCGGCCAGCGAAGGGCAGCAGGCAAGCGTCTTCCGTGACGGTGACGAGCTGATCCCGATCCTGCTCCGCGCCCCGCCCGAAGATCGAGTGACGCCGGGCGACCTCTTGCAAAGGCTGATCTGGAGCCCGGCGAGCGGTCGCTACGTGCCGCTGGCGCAGGTGGCCGATGGCATCGAGGCGACGTTCGAGGAGTCGATGATTCGCCGCTACGGCCGTGAGCGCACCATCGCCATCCGCGCCGAGCCACGCGACGGAGAAAACACCAACGTAGCCTTCCAGCGGATTCGTCCGCTGATCGAGGGCATCGAATTGCCGGTCGGTTACTCGCTGGAATGGGGCGGCGATCACGAACAGTCCTCCGACGCCCAGCAGGCGCTGGCCAGCACGCTGGCGCTGCCCTACCTGGCAATGGTCCTGGTCACGGTGCTGCTGTTCGCCAAGGTTCGCCAGCCGCTGATGATCTGGCTGGTAGTGCCCATGGCATTGTGCGGCGTCACCCTCGGCCTGCTGCTGACCGGTCAGCCATTCGGCTTCATGGCGCTGCTCGGGCTGCTCAGCCTGACCGGCATGCTGATCAAGAATGCCGTGGTGCTGGTGGACGAAATCGACCGACAGATCGCCGACGAGGTCCCGCGGCTGACCGCCATCATCGAGGCCTCCGCCTCGCGCCTGCGGCCTGTGGTCATGGCCGCGGGCACCACGGTGCTGGGCATGGTGCCGCTGCTGTTCGATCCGTTTTTCGCCAACATGGCGGTGACCATCATGGGCGGGCTGGGTTTCGCCACGCTGCTCACCTTGCTGGCTGTGCCGTGTCTGTACCTGGTGTTCATGCGCGTCAAGCCGGAGGAAACCTGATGCCGAGCCGATTGCCGCGTACGCCCCTGGCCTGGGCTTTGACGCTGATGCTCAGCGCATGCTCCAGCGTGCCGGAGCGGCCCGCGCCCGACGTGCCGGAATCCTGGTTTCATGCCGTGCGCGAGCAACCGGCAGACGCTGAGGCACTAGCCGATTGGTGGCAGCAATTCGACGATCCGGCATTGACCCAACTGGTGCGCCGGGCGCTGGAAAACAACCGCGACATCCGCCTGGCAATGCTGCGCGTGGACACCGCGCGGGCGCAGCTGCGTCAGGCCCGCGCCGGGCTGTTCCCGACCTTCGATCTACCAGGTTCGGCCAGCCGTCAGTGGATCGAAAACAACAACGAGCCGAATCCCGACAGCCCCATCGGCGAGTTCGTCCCGGATGATGACGTGATCACCTTCGACAGCTGGGAATTGGCGCTGCAGGCCACGTGGGAGCTGGACATCTTCGGCTCCACCCGGGCGCGGACCGACAGCGCACGGCAGCAGATTCGCTCGGCCCAGGCACAAGCCATCGCCGCGCGGCTGGCGGTCGCCTCGAACACCGCGCAAGGTTACGTGCAGCTGCGCGCACTGGAAGGCCAGCGTGCGCTGCTGGTCGAAGGCATCGAACTGGCGGCGGGGCTCGAACGTATCGCCCGCGCACTGTTCGAGGCCGGCGAGGTTACCCGTCTGGATGTCGAGGCCAGCGCCGCCGAACGGGCTTCGCTGGAAGCGGACCTCGATGAACTGGACATCAATCTGGCCGAAGCACGGCTGGCATTGGATACGCTGCTCGCCGAACCGCCAGGCAGCACCGCGCACCAGCTCACGACCTCGGCACGGGTGCCACTGGCAGAGCAGGCCATTCCAGCGGGGCAACCGTTGGACTTGCTGCGCCGCCGCCCCGATCTGATCGCCGAAGCAGCGCAGCTAGAGGCCGCACAACTGCAGTCGCTGGCCGCTCGCCGAGATATGTTTCCGACACTGGCGGTACAGGCAGCGGTCGGGCGCTCCGGGCTGGCACTGGGCGATGCCTTTTCTTCGGCCTCGAACTTTGCCCGCCTCGGCGCCACCTTCGGCCTGCCTTTCCTCGATTATCGGCGCCGCGGCGCGGCCATCGAGCTGGCCGATGTCGAGGGCGAAAGCGCGTATCTCGGCTTCCAGCAGGCCCTGGCCGAAGCCCTGGAGGAAGTCGAGCGATCACTGGTCCGCATCGATGGACAACAGCGCCGCCTGACTTCGCTGCGCACCACCCTGCGCCATCGCCAGCTCGCCTATGAACTCGCGCAGAAAAGCCATCGGCTGGGCGAGGCGAACCTCAACGAAGTGCTCGATGCCCAGCGCGGCTCGCTGCAGGCAAGACAGCAAGTCCTGCAGGGCCGCACCGCGCTGGCGACGGCGCAGGTCGCGCTGTTCGTGGCGCTGGGCGGCGGCTGGGAAATGGATCCGAATGCCACGCAGAGCATCGGCGGGTCAGGTCTGTAAGCCGCCCGGAGTACTGGAGACCGGGCAACAAGGCATCTTTTACAGCGAACCAGTACGCCTGAACAACGGCCGGCATCGAGCTCGCCAGGAAAAGCACCTCCAGATGTAAGCCTCTTCGAGTGGCTGGGCCAGGCGTTCGGCGTGGTGATGTCGCTACCGAGCCATGTCAAAGTCGGACGTCACAGCCCCCACTCGCAGGCGTCAGGGGGTGCTGTTTCCTACCTGGCGAAGCGCTTCCTGAATCCCCACAACCGTCCGCGGTTCGCGAGCAAGGACTCGGCGCCCCCCTCGCTCCTACGAAAAACGCGCAGGGCGAACCAGGTTCCGCTTACTTTCGATCAGCTACGCATCCACGGTGGTGTCGGCGGCTCGTCGCTAGGTTCGTCCGTCGCGTTGCGCAGGGCTTCCTTGCGCGCCTGTTCGGCCAGAGTGGCTTTGATCTCGCGCATCACTGCATCAAGGTCCGCTGCGTCTTCCGGCTCAGCAAATTCACCGGTCAGCTCGGTATCCGGCGTCAGCTTGCCGTCCTCATACAGCGCCCACATTTCCTTGGCATAACGGGTGAACTTGAGCTCCGGCGCGAACTGGCCGAAGTAGGCCGACATGTTGCTGACGTCGCGCTCGAGCATCTCGAACGCATGGTTGTTGCCCGCGGCGTCCACGGCTTGCGGCAAATCGATGATCACCGGGCCGTGCTCGTCGAGCAGCACGTTGAATTCGGACAGGTCGCCGTGCACCAGGCCGGCACAAAGCATCTTCACCACTTCGCCGATCATGAAGGCGTGGAACTCACGCGCATCGTCGGGGTGTAGATCAACGTCATTGAGGCGCGGTGCGGCATCGCCGTCCTCACCACTGATCATTTCCATCAGCAATACGCCGTCGAGAAAGTCATACGGCTTGGGTACGCGCACACCGGCATCGGCCAGACGGAACAAAGCGGCGACTTCAGCGTTCTGCCAGTTTTCTTCCTTTTCCTTGCGTCCGTGCTTGGAGCCCTTGGCCATGGCCCGGGCGTCGCGACTGCTGCGCACCTTGCGACCTTCCTGATACTTCACAGCCTGACGAAAACTGCGGTTGTTGGCTTCTTTGTAGACCTTTGCGCAACGCAGCTCTTCACCGCAGCGCACCACATATACAGCTGCTTCCTTGCCGCTCATCAGCGGCCGCAGCACTTCGTCGATCAGCCCATCCTCGACCAGCGGCTCGAGTCGTTTTGGCGTTTTCATCAGTGGCTTACAGACCCTATTCGACTATGCAGACCCGCAGGTTACGGTAATCGTCAGCACGCTTCCATGCTCGCCCGCAAGTTTGAAAGCGCATTGCGGATTGGCATCGAAGGCGAGCAGGACGGACAATCGAAATTGACCACCCAAGGAGCCGCGCAATGATCGATTTCGACCGCTGCTGGCAAGCCCTCTACGAACGCGATGCAGGCTTCGATGGCCGCTTCGTGTTCGCTGTTCACTCAACCGGTATTTTCTGCCGCCCAAGCTGTCCGGCGCGTCGTCCGCGGCGAGACGGCGTCAGCTTCTTCGACGGTGCCGCCGACGCCGAAGCCGCCGGATATCGCGCCTGCAAGCGCTGCGCGCCGCATGGCCAGAGTCCGACCGAACAGCTGGATGCGCTGGTAGTCGCCGCCTGCCGCCTGCTCGATGAAAGCCCCGAGCCGATGACGCTGGAGCAACTGGCTGCTCGAATCGGCTTGTCCGCCTCGCATCTGGCCCGCGCGTTCAAGGCCCGAACCGGCCTCACGCCCCACGCATGGGCGGCGGCGCGCCGACGCGAGCGGCTGGAGGCGCAGCTGCCGGGCGCGGAATCGGTACTCGGCGCGGCGCTGGAATCCGGCTACAGCAGCATGCGTGGCGCCTATCAGCACAGCGCTGCGCTCAGCCCGGCACAGCGTCGGCGCAAGGGCGCCGGTGAAGCCCTGCGTTATTCAATCAGCCCGTGCCCTCTGGGCTTGCTGCTAGTGGCCGCCAGCGACAAGGGCATCTGCGCCCTGTTGTTCGCCGACGAGGAGCAGGCTTTGCTCGACGAGCTCCGGTCACGCTTCGCCGCGGCGGAACTGACATGCGATCAGGCCGGACTTGGCGAGTGGCTGCGCTCGATTTTGGAGCAGTTGGAGGAGCCAACCCGCGCCGCGTTGTTGCCGCTGGATCTACGCGGCACGGCATTTCAGCAACGCGTCTGGCAGGCCTTGCAGAACATCCCGCCCGGCGAGACCCGCCGTTACGGCGAACTCGCCGCGAGCCTGGGCACCCATGCGCGCGCCGTGGCCCGCGCCTGCGCCAGCAATCCGATAGGGCTGCTGGTGCCCTGCCACCGCGTCGTAGGAGCCAACCAGGCGCTGACTGGTTACCGCTGGGGTATCGAACGCAAGACCGCGCTGCTCGAATCGGAGCGAGAAAAACCGGGAGCCTGACGGCGATCTGGCGGTCGGATATTCCACGCCACCGGAAAAGAGCCGCCGCCATGACCGAACTGAAACGTTACCGTATCCATTACCTGATCAACGGTAACCCGGCGTCGCTGACGCTGGACGCCTTCGAGGAGCCCGCCATCGAGCAGGCCGAGCTGGAGATTCTTCTGCACCACGTCAGGGAACCGCGCGCGGCCACCGATGCGCCCTGGGAAATTCCGGAGCGCGCCAGCGAGCACAGCCGCATGGCCGAACTGGGCGTCAGCGACATCCAGATCGAAGAAGAAAGGCGCTAAACGCCGCTTATGCCCGTTAACACGTAAGGAGACGCCCGCCGTGCGCCTGATCGACACCCACACGCACCTCGACTTCGACCCCTTCGATACCGACCGCGGCGAGGTGCTGACCCGCTGCGCCCGTGTGGGCGTCGAGCGCATTCTGGTGCTCGGCGTGCATCAGGCGAACTGGGAAAGGGTTTGGCAGATGGCGCTGGACGAGCCCGCTGTATATGCCGCGCTGGGGCTGCATCCGGTCTTTCTGCAGGATCATCGAGCGGAGCACATGGACGCGCTGCGCGATTGGCTGCAACGGCTGCGAGGGGAAGAAAAGCTCTGCGCCATTGGCGAGATCGGCCTGGACTATTACATCGAAGATCCGGACAAGGAGCGCCAGCAGCAGATTCTCGAAGCCCAGCTGGACCTGGCGGACGAATTCGAACTGCCGGTGTTGCTGCACGTACGCCGCGCCCATGCAGCGATGATCGCAACGCTGAAACAGCGCAAGCTCAAGCGCGCCGGCATCGCCCATGCCTTCAGCGGCAGTTGGGAAGAAGCCCGCGAGTACATCAAGCTTGGCTACAAGCTCGGCCTGGGCGGCGCCGGTACCTGGCCACAGGCGCACCGCATGCACCGCGTGCTGCAGCAGCTACCGCTGGACAGCATCGTGCTGGAAACCGACGCGCCCGACATCACGCCCCACAGCCATGCCGGCCAGCGCAACAGCCCGGAATTTCTTCCCGATATCTGTCGCGAGCTGGCGGAACTGCGCGGCATCGCCCCCGAAGAGTTGGCCGAGGCCAGCTATCGCAACAGCTGCGAGCTGTTCGGCTGGCGCTGAGCGCTATACGCGGAACGCGCCAATAAGTTGCTGCAACTGGCCAACCAGCACGCTGAGCTCGCGGCTGGCCTGCTCGGTATGCCCTGCGCCTGCAGCGGTACGCTGCCCGGCTTCGTTGATCGCGACGATATTGCGATCGATGTCGTGCGCGACGGCGGTCTGCTCTTCAGCGGCGGCGGCGATCTGCTGGTTCTGGTCGACGATGACGCCGACCGCACCGAGGATGTTTTCCAGCGCCTGACGAACCTGGGCCGACTGATTGACTGTCGCATCGGCCATCGAATGGCTGGCATGCATGGTCTTTACCGCAGCGCCGACACCGCCCTGAAGTCGCGCAATCATCTGCTCGATTTCTTCGGTGGACTGCTGGGTGCGTCTGGCCAGGTTGCGCACTTCGTCGGCGACCACCGCGAAACCACGTCCCTGCTCGCCGGCACGCGCCGCTTCAATCGCGGCATTGAGCGCCAGCAGATTGGTCTGCTCGGCAACCCCTTTGATGACGTCCAGCACTTGGCTGATGGCCTTGCTGTCGCTGGCCAGCTGATTGATCACGGTGACCGACTGCTCGATCTCCGCGGCCAGCCGCTCGATACCGCTGACCTGCGCCTCGACCAGACCGCGCCCGCTAACCGTTTCTTCATTGACGCTTTGCGCACTGCCGACCGCCGCTTCTGCGCTGGACGCGACGCCCTGCGCGGTGGCCGACATTTGGTTCATCGCGGT
Source organism: Pseudomonas sp. (assembly GCA_031988485.1). Lineage (GTDB taxonomy): Bacteria > Pseudomonadota > Gammaproteobacteria > Pseudomonadales > Pseudomonadaceae > Stutzerimonas. The sequence continues at coordinate 205,853 of DALZYJ010000002.1, read as the reverse complement.
GGCGACCTGTTCGATCTGCCCGCGTTGCTCGGTTACCGTCTGATTGCTTTCGCCCGAAACGGTCTCAACCCGCGAAGCCTGACGCTCCACCTCGCCGACTGTCTGCCCGACCCGCTCGATCAGCTCACGTATCTTGGCCACGGTCTCGTTGAACACCTGCCCCAGCTCACCCAGTTCATCGCGGCTTTGCACCTTGAAACGCGCAGTCATGTCACCGGCGGCGACGCGGTCCATGGTTGCGCCGAGGCTCTTCAACGTCGCGCGAGTGGACATGTAAAACGCGCTGTAGAGATAGACCACGAGCACGAACACCAGCACCAGCGCGGCCAGCAACAGGGTCATCAGCAAGCGCTTCTGCTCCAGACGCTGTTCGAGCTGTTCGTCGAGGAAGCCCAGAATCGCGTCGTTGAGCGCGTAGGTCTTCGCCATCTCAGCGCTGACCAGGTCGTAGAACGCGTCCCACGGCTGATCCAGCGCTTCGGCCATGATCACCTGGTCCTGGAAGATATCGCTGCTGATCTTCAGAGAATCGCGGCTGGCGGCGGTGTAGCTGTCGAGCTGGCGCAGCGCGGAAGGGCTACTGGCCAGTACATCCTGCAGCTGAGCGCCGTATTGAGCCTGCTGCTTCTCCAATTCGAGCAGCAGGTTATCCAGCTGATTGCTGGCATCGGAATTCAGATAGCCCTGGCCGAAAGTATAGGAGCCGACCGCGCGGCCTTCGCCGAGGATGGCTGTGATCGAGGGCGTGACTGAGGTCAGCAGTTCCGCCAGCATGCGGACATCGCGTTGGCCATCCTGGCTTAGACCCGACTGGCTGGCGATCAGTTTGATCATCACCTGCGCCTTGCCCAGTAGCGCACGCGCCATGACGACCTTGGTTTGCAGTGATTGCTGCGCCTGCGCCTCGCGCAGGGCGGCGTCGAGTTCGTCCCGGCGGGTATTGAATTCGGCGACCTGTTCGGGATTGTCGCTAACCGGCACCAGGCTTTGCATCCGCGCCGACAAGCCTCGTTCGGCATCTGCCAGTCGGGTCACTAGCGCCTGAACCTCACCGGTCTGGCCGATGATGCCCTCAATTTCCACAAGGTCTTTCCAGTCTTCCATCTCACGGCGTAGCTGCAATGCCGTACCCAGCAGCTCAAGGCTCTGTAACTCGGTGCGAGTGCCCTCGAATTCTCGGTAGGAATCGCGCACCAGATAAAAGTTGGTCAGCAACATGGGGACGAAGAAGAGCACGCTGATCAGGCTGAACTTCATGCCGAAGCTCAGGCGATTCATCAATGCGATGGCGGGATACAAAAGACCTTTCAAAAGACGTCTCCCAATTTTTATTGTTGCCAACAGCATCAAGGCTGCAGCAGGGCTCGTCAGAGTGTGAGGAACTTATACGGGATATCGGTCGCGGGTTATGTAACTTAAGGTAATGGCCCTCTGACATCCCCGCAAGCGACAGAAGATCCGCCGATCCCGGGTTATCTATGCCGCTTATTCAAGGGCGCTGGACGACGGACGGTGCCTGCAGGACGCGCCCGGCATGATCGCTCGGACAGCTAAATGAAAAGCGTCCAAAGCGCGATGGCGGCATACCAGAGCAGGCGCGTTCTCACCAACAGCGCGGCGAGACTGTCGAGCCGTGATATGCCAGCCTCACCTTCGTACGAGTCACACAGGTCCGCCGCAGCCGGACCGACGTCGCTCAGCAGCCGCGGCGCCGGCGTTTCCCAGCGCAGCAGCTCCTGCAGCAGGGCGCGATTCATCGCGACGAAGTTGCCGACCAGCCCGAAGCTGACCAGCAGAAGCCGCACCGGCAGCCAGTCGAAGGCGTGCTTTAACTGCCCTGCCCGCTCGCGCATGCCTTCGCTCCCCGCGTGTTCGATCGTCAGCGCAAGCAGCCGGTAGGCTAATGCAGCCATGGGGCCGAGCAGCACGTACCAGAAGATCACCGCAAAGAAGCCCTGATGGCTGCGCCAGAGCAGCTGGGCCTCGACGGCGCGCAACAGGCTCGGCGCATCCGGCGCGCTGATGTCCAGGTCGCGCTCGGCCACCAGAACGGCGGCACTGTCATCACCCCGACGCCAGGCGTCGCGGAACGCCCCGAATTCACGCTTGCCCTGCCCTCGTCCCAGGCTATAGAGCAGCACCAGTAGATGCAGCGGCAGGCTGAGCCAACCGTAGGCCAGCGGCTTGAGTGCCATCAGTAACAGACCGAGCACCAGCACTGGCAGCAGCACCAGAAGCGAGAGACTCAGCCACGGCCTGGGTGCCGTGCCCGCATTCCTTTCAACCCGCCGCAGCAGCTGCAACCAGGGGCCATCGTGCTGCACGTCACGCCGCCAGTCGGTGAGTTTGTCGATGAGCAGAACCAGCAGCACCACGAGAAAAATCATATCGAATCCTATGCGGCGTTCTCAGGCCACGATCGAGGCTGCGCGCAAACGCAGCCAGTCGAATGCCGGGCCGGGATCGGTCTTGCGCCCCGGTGCGATGTCGCTGTGACCGCAGACCCGCTCCGGCGTGATCGCCGGGTACGCCTGCTGCAGCAGCAGGCAAAGGCGGATCAGGCTGTCGTACTGGGCCTCGCTAAAGGCCGCGTCATCGGTGCCTTCCAGCTCGATGCCGAGGGAAAAGTCATTGCAGCTTTCTCGCCCATCGAAGCAGGAAATGCCGGCGTGCCAGGCGCGATCCAGACAGGAGACGAACTGCGTGATCGCCCCATCACGCTCGATGAGAAAATGCGCCGAAACCTGCAGGGTGGCGATTTCTTCGAAGAAAGGATGCTCGTCAGTGGGCAGGCAATTTTGGAAAAACTGCTGGACCTTGCCCGTCCCGAAGCAACCCGGCGGCAGGCTGATGTTGTGGATGACCAGCAACGAAATCTCGTCATCCGGACGCTTGTTGAAGTTGGGCGAGGGGCAATGGCGAACGCCTCGGCACCAGCCTGTCGCATGATCCAGCTGCATCGAAGCGGAACCTGGGTTGGCTGCGGGTCTGCAGGCTAGCGCCTGCACGCTGCAGGCCGCAACTCGTTGGCGCTATTCGAGATCGATGACCTGCTGCCCACCCGCACGTTTTTCGTCACGGCGCGAGGCCAGACGGTCGGCCAACCGCGTCGGCTCCGGTAGCCGATAGCGGGTGACATAGCGCATCACCAGTTGCGGAGCGGTCGCCAGGCTGACCCGGTTGCCGGGCGAAATGATCAGTGGCCGAACCTTGTCCTTGCTGCGCAGCACCGTGCCGATCACCTTGCCGTGCTTGTCCAGCAGATCGACCTGATCGCCGCGCCGCTCGCCGAGCGGCTCATGCTGGCCGGTGAGGATTTTCTTCGCCACTCCGATCGTCGGCAGTCCGGTGATGACGCCCAGATGCGCAGCGATGCCGAGGCCACGCGGATGCGCAATGCCATGCCCGTCGGAGAAGATCAGGTCAGGCGTCTGACCGAGCGCATCGAGCGCCTGCAACACCGCCGGCAGCTCGCGAAACGACAGCAACCCAGGGATGTACGGCATGCAGGTAGGTATCCGTGCCAGGGTCTGCGCCAGCGGTTCGAGCGTTTCGGCATCGAGCAGCACCACTGCGGCGCGGGTGATCTGGCCGCCTTCTTCGAAGCCGACATCGACACCGGCGATCAGCCGCAGCGGCCCGAAGTCATCCTCCAGCACGACCTTGCCGGCCAGCTCTTTCTGCATTTCCCGGGCAGCGCCGGGACTGCCATCCCAGCCACCGAACGCGTCGGGCCGAGGGGGTGTTGTATTGGCTGTCATAGGAATCCTCTTTGCTGATCAGATTGGCGGTGCGGCGAACGGTTCCGCTATTCGAGACTGATTGCGACTAGACAGTCAGCACAAAAACGAGGACGCTCCTGCCGAACTGCGGCAGTTTTACCCTGCATCGCCCCGCTATAAAGCCCCCACAAAAACAACCGAAACACGCAGAAACCATGTCTATACCCACCGCCCGACCGTTGAAACGTATCAGCATTCTTGCTACCGACGGGGTGTTTGCATCCACCCTGATGCACGCCAAGGATTTTTTCCATATGGCCAGTCTGCGCTACGGCAAGCAGCTGGGCATGGATCTGACGCCAGCCTTCGAGACGATACTGGTCAGCCCTGATGGCCAGCCGGTCACTACATTCAGCGGTGCCAGCATTGCGGTGGACGGAGCCCTGGATGGCGCCGATGCAGTGATACTGCCGGCGTTCTGGGGCGACTTCGATGCGCTTAGCCAGCAGTATCCGCAGGTGACGCCCTGGCTGACGGAGCGACACGCGGCCGGTAGCAGCATCTGCGGCGAAGCCACTGGCGCATTCTGGATGGCAGCGGCGGGATTGCTCGACGAACGTGAAGCCACAACCCACTGGCGCTTCGCACGCGAGTTCGTCGAGCGCTTTCCGCGGGTGCTCTTCACCCAGGAGAAGCACCTGACCGACAGTGACAATCTGTACTGCGCCGGCGGCACCACGTCGGCTTGCGACCTCTACATGCATCTGGTCGAACGCTTCTGCGGCGCGCATATCGCACAAGGCATGGCGCGCGATGTGCTGTTCGAAGTGCAACGTAACTACAGCCCGGGACGCATCGGCTTTGGCGGCCAGAAACTTCATCTGGACACGCGAGTGCTACAGATTCAGGAGTGGCTCGAGGAACATTTCGCGGAGAAATTCCGCTTCGAGGACGTGGCGCGGGACCACGGCATGAGCATCCGCAACTTCATGCGGCGGTTTCAGGCGGCTACGGGCGACAAACCGCTGCACTATCTGCAGCGACTGCGCATCGAAACGGCAAAGAACCTGCTTTCTACCACCCGCAAGAGCATCAAGACCATCAGTTACGAAGTGGGCTACGACGACGCCAGCTTCTTTGCTCGCCTGTTCCGCCAGCACACCGAACTATCGCCGAATCGGTATCGGCAGCAGTATCGGTATAAGAGCGGCTAGGAGGCTGGAGGCTGACGAACCCACCACAGAATCCGTCAAGCTTTTCGTCCCGCTTTCCAGCCTCCAGCGCTTTTATCGGCTCTTAGGGTTTATGCGGCCGCGCCAGATACTCATGCGACTGCATCTCCAGCAAACGGCTTAAGGTGCGCTGGAATTCGAATTCCAGACGGCCGCCGGCGTACAGGTCCTTGAGCTCGACTTCGGCCGAGAGGATCAGCTTGACGTTGCGGTCGTAGAATTCGTCGACCATGTTGATGAAGCGCCGCGCCATGTCGTCCTTGGAAACATCCATCCGCTCGATGTTAGAGACCAACACCGCATCGAAGATCTTGCCCAGTTCGATGTAGTCGTTCTGGCTACGCGGACCATCGCAAAGCTCGCGAAATTCGAACCAGGCCACGCCGCCTGCCGTCTTGCGCGCAACGATCTCGCGGTTTTCGATCATCAGCGCTTCGTTTTCCTGCACCCGGCATTGCTCCGGCAACAGGCTGCGAAAGCTCTTCTCAAGGCTCAGCTCCGCCTCGGCGTCAAGCGGAAAATGGTACAGCTCGGCCTGCTCGAGCGCGCGCAGGCGATAGTCGATGCCGCTGTCGACGTTGACGATTTCGGTGTGCTTCTTCAGCAACTCGATCGCCGGCAGGAAACGGGCCCGCTGCAGACCGTCCTTGTACAGACCGTCCGGCACGATGTTGGAGGTGGCCACCAGGCTCACGCCGTTCTTGAACAGCTCTTCGAGCAGGGTCGCGAGGATCATCGCGTCGGTAATATCCGAGACGAAGAATTCGTCGAAGCAGATCACGCGCGACTCGTCGGCGAAACGCTTGCCGATGATCGTCAGCGGGTTCTTCTCGCCCTTAAGGGTGCGCATTTCTTCATGCACGCGCTTCATGAAACGGTGGAAGTGGGTGCGCGTCTTTTGTTCGAAGGGCAGCGCATCGAAGAAGGTGTCGACCAGATAGGTCTTGCCGCGCCCGACACCACCCCAGAAATACAGGCCCTGTACCGGGTCCTGCTGCTTCTTGCCGAACAGCTTGCCGAACAGTCCGGATTTGTTGCGGTCATCGGCAAGCAGATCGTCATACAGACGCTGCAGATGACGCACGGCAGTTTCCTGGGCGGCATCGTGGAAGAAGTCAGGACGTTTCAGGTCTGCCTGATAGCGCTCAAGAGGGGTCATGGCGGGGTCTGGGTAGTGAAACGGGGCCGACACTTTAGCCGCGCCCTCGGTAGTTGGCAATTTACGCAGATCGTTCAAGCGCTTGGGCCTCGAGAAAATATCTTCGGCAGCAATGCCGTTCGAGCAACGAACGGCAGGCGGCCACCAGGCGCTACACGGCGAGTGTCGCCAATGCCTGACGCAGGCGCAGCATGGCGGCTTCCAGCGTCTCTTCATCGGCGTAGTCCGGGCTGTCGGCGATGCATTCGCCATCCAGCCATAGCGTGAACTGGTTGCCCTCGTCGGCACGCAATTCCAGCGCGTCCACGCCCTGCGCGATTAGGCGTTGGCTGGTCATGCCAATCGCTTTGGGGTCGTCGAACGGCCGCGACAACAACAGTTCTTCGCCATCGGCTGCGAAAAAGCGGAAACGGAAGCTGCCATCGTTCTCGCGGAAACTGGCGAAGCGCGCGGCCTTTCCGCCTTTTTTCTTGGCTGGCGCGGCGCTTGCCACTTCACTGCGGAAATTACGCAGCCCCACCGATTCACGCAGCTCACCGAGGAACGGCGTAGCGATCTTGCGCGCCTTGACGGCGCCGGCCTGCAAGATGTCTTCGAGATCGCCGGGGCGCTGCATCAACGCGTGATAACGCTCGCGCGCCTCGCCCAGCTCGCTGTCGAGCAAGTCGAACAAGCGCTGTTTGGCCTCGCCCCAGGCCAATCCGCCAATCAGCTCGGCGCGGAACTCGGCCTGTTGCGCCGCCGTGGCAAACGCCTGATAAATGGTGAACAGATGGGAATCGTCCGGGTTTTTCGGCTCGCCCGGGAGTTTCGAGTCGGTGACGATGCGTGCAATGGTGCTCTTCAACGCCTTGGCGCTGGCGAACAACGGGATGGTGTTGTCGTAGCTCTTTGACATCTTGCGACCGTCGAGCCCCGGCAGGGTCGCCACGCCTTCCTCGATCACCGCGGACGGTAGGGCGAATAACTCCTTGCCGTTGCCGAACAGATGGTTGAAGCGCTGGCCGATGTCGCGCGCCATCTCAACATGCTGAATCTGATCGCGCCCGACCGGCACCTTGTGCGCATTGAACATGAGAATGTCTGCCGCCATCAGCACTGGATAGCTGAACAGCCCCATGGTGATGCCGGCGTCCGGGTCCTCGCCCTGCTCGACGTTCTTGTCCACCGACGCCTTGTAGGCATGCGCGCGGTTCAGCAGTCCCTTGCCAGCGACGCAGGTCAGCAGCCAGGTCAACTCCGGGATTTCCGGGATGTCGGACTGCCGATAGAAGGTCACCCGATCCGCATCCAGACCACAGGCCAGCCAGGTGGCGGCGATCTCCAGGCGCGACTGCTGGATGCGCAGCGGATCGTCACACTTGATCAGTGCGTGATAGTCGGCAAGGAAGTAGAAGGAATCGGCATCAGCTTCGCGACTGGCCACGATAGCCGGCCGAATGGCGCCGGCATAGTTGCCCAGATGGGGCGTACCGGTGGTGGTGATGCCGGTAAGGATTCGGGTTTTCATACGATCATCTCGATTCAGTCAGCCATACGGCGGGCCGCTGGGAAGCCATTTTTAAAGCAGTTCAAGCAGTAGCGACTCAGGCTAGCCGCGGTGCTACCAGCTCTTTCAGCTCGACCAGTTTGCCGTGAAAAAAGTGGCCGCATTCTGCCACTTTCAGCAGCTCGTGGGAGTGCTGGAGATCGGCCGAGAACGCATGCACCGACGCCGGATCGATGACTTCGTCATCGTCTGGCTGGATAACCACCAACTCGCAGCGTTCGGCCAATGGCTGATCCGCTAGTCGCGAAACCGCCGGCGCGACCATGAACAACCGTTCCAGCGACTCGCCACGGGCCTCGATCCGGCCAGCCAGCGTAGCCGCAACGAAACCGCCGAACGAGAAGCCCAGCAGCGTCACAGGCAGGTCCGGATGCCGAGCGCGAAGCCAGCGCAGGGCCGCTTCAGCGTCGTCAACTTCGCCGGTATTCATGTCATGACTACCGGCGCTACCGCCAACGCCACGGAAGTTGAAGCGCAGCGTGACATAACCAGCATCGCGGGCGGAGCGCTGCAGCGTCGAAACCACTTTATTGAGCATGGTCCCGCCCTTCACCGGGTTGGGATGACAGATCAACGCCAGCCCGCGGGCATCCGGCTGATCGAAATACAGGCCCTCCAGCACGCCGGCCGGACCCTCGATGGAAATGGGGTTCTCGCGTTTCAACAAAATAACTCCGTGACCTTGGGGCGTGTCGATTCGTCTTGCTTGCACCCGCGTCGCGATCGCCGCATCGTGTCGCGGTATACAGGGCAGGTACGAGACGTTAACGTATCAGGCCGTGGGAACACCACCGCACAGCAGTCGATAGCGCGGTGCAGAGCGCCGGATGTCAGCTGCGCCCGCCTCCCACCGCCACAAAGTTTGGCGCTGCCGAACAGCACAGCCGTTTATATAGAGGAAGTACTCGTGGAACAGACCCTCGCGACCTGGTTGCTCCCGATCGTTGGCGTGATCGCCGGCATCGTCATTGGATATCTGATCGCGCGCAACAGCGCACCGAACAGCACGCAGCGTCAGGTGGACGAATTGCAGGAGCGCCTCGATACCTATCAGAGCGAAGTGGTCACGCATTTCAATACGACTGCCAGCCTGCTGCGCAAGCTGACCAACAGCTACCAGGACATGCAGAATCATCTCTCCGAAGGCGCCGACAAACTCGCCCTCGACGAACAAACCCGTCAGCGTCTGCTAGCCGCGTTGCACAGCGACGATAGCCACAGCCATCGGGAGCGCCTGAGCTCGCCGGCGTTCACCGAGCCGCCGAAGGACTACGCGCCCAAGGATGGCGACACACCCGGCACGCTGAACGAAAACTTCGGACTGAAAAGCCGCTATTGATCCGAAGGCGGCACGCCGCGCGTGCCGCCTCTCATGCTATTGCTTCAGACGCATCGACAGATCGATCGCCCGAACATGCTTGGTCAACGCTCCAATCGAAATATAGTCCACACCGGTTTCTGCAATCGCGCGTAGCGTCTCGTCATCGATACCGCCTGAGGCCTCCAGCTTTGCTCGCCCCGCCGCGATGCTCACGGCAGTTCGCATATCAGCCAGGCTCAACTCGTCGAGCATCACGACATCGGCACCTGCGCGCAATGCCTGCTCCAGCTCTTCAAGGCTTTCTACCTCTACCTCTACCGGCTTGCCCGGCGCAATACGATGAGCCGCAGTAACGGCTTCGCCAATCCCGCCACAGGCGGCGATGTGGTTTTCCTTGATCAGGAAAGCGTCGTATAGGCCGATTCGATGGTTGTGGCAGCCGCCACAGGTCACCGCATATTTCTGAGCCAGTCTCAGCCCAGGAAGGGTTTTGCGCGTATCGAGCAGCCGGACGCCGGTGCCTTCCACCAAATCCGCGTAATGTCGACACCGAGTCGCGACACCGGACAGTGTCTGAAGGAAATTCAGCGCCGTGCGCTCGCCACTGAGCAAGGCGCGCGCAGGCCCCTCGAGATGAAAAAGGACCTGATCGGCCGCGACCTGCTCGCCATCCGTCACATGCCAATGCACCGCCACTCGTGGATCCAGCTGCCGAAACACGGCGTCCACCCAGGCGGTACCACTGATGACCGCGGCTTCACGCGTGATGACCGAGGCATATGCGAGCCGTTCGGAAGGGATCAATTGAGCCGTGATGTCACCAGTCCCGACATCTTCTGTCAGCGCTTTACGCACATTGGTTTCGATTTCGGCGGAAAGGTCCGCAAGAGTGATATTGGTCACGACGGGCTCCCATTCAATTCGCCAAGAGTATACGGCGTCACCTCGTCAGGGCGCAGCACAGAGCCGTTCGGAAACGATGCCGCGTGGAGCACGCACTGGCTTTCCGACGGCTTGTAGCGAATTATCGGAGTATCTGTGAGCCGGATCATGTCCAAGGCAAAACCGCGCTAGGCTAATAGATAAGATGCATGTAATGTCTCTATTAATTGGCGCCACCAAAATGGCGGCCATTTGCCATGACTGACAAATCGTTGCCCTGCCTATGAACAGCGGCACATACGCGTTGTTGAGCGCTTGCATCAGCAGGCGACCGGAGAGTCTCGATGCGAACCGATGCGAAAGTGGTGCAGCTGAAGGCCACCCCTGAGCAAAAGCAGACCTCACCGACAGGCAGGCTGCCAGTCGCGCTCATCAGCGTCCGCGATAAAGCCGCACAGCAACTACGTTTGGCCTTGCAGACGCTGTTCGACAACGCTGACGACTCGCTCTTCGAGATCGCGGATCGCGCTACCAGCAATGCCGAACAGAACGCCTTCTTCGAAGCCATGCGCGATCTGCGAATGAAGCGCCGCGGCATCGAGCGCAGCTTCCTGCAGCAGGTGTTCGAATCCTTCGCCCAGCTCAATCAGTACGAAATCGGCAAACCCGTGTCGCAGGAAGCGTCTTTCGAAAGCCTGGCGCTGGTGCAGAATGACGAACTGGAAGAGTCGGTTGCGATCGACACCATGGTCGCCAAGGTGATGAATCGCGCCACCCAGCCGCTCAGCCACCTCACCACCCGCCTGAATGTTCTGGCAAGCAAAAAGCTGGACGACAAGAACAATCCGCTTGGCCCGCAACAGCTGTGCGAATACTTTCTCGAGGCCTGCCGCAACCTGGGCGTCGAGATCAAGGTCAAGCTCATCATTCTCAAACTGTTCGAGCGTTACGTGCTAACGGACCTCGAACAGCTTTACGCCGAATCGAACCAGACATTGATCGCAGCAGGCGTTCTTCCGGAGCTGCAATCCAGCCCGTCGCGCCGCTCGCCCAGTCGCCCGAGCGCACCGGAAGGCAGTACACAGTCATTATTGGGCTCAGGCTTCAGTCCGTCGCCCACTTATTCCGACGACGGCTCCCACGAAGCATTCGGCGCGCTCCAGGCACTGCTTTCGGAATTGCGCGGAAGCGCACTGCCCGCCCGTAATTTGCCTAGCGACGCTATACCGATTTCCAGCAATGACTTGATGCGGCTGCTCTCGCATCTCCAGTCGCGTGCACCACAGCAGATCGAGGTATACGACCTGCAGGGGCAGCTCGAGCAGCTCTTGCACCGCGTCAGCGCCAAGAGCGGCAAATCTCGCGTTGTCGGAGAGGTCGACGAAGACGTCATCAATCTGGTGTCGATGTTGTTCGAGTTCATTCTCGACGACCGCACCCTGCCCGACTCGCTCAAAGCACTGATCGGTCGACTGCAGATCCCTGTCCTGAAAGTCGCCGTTCTGGACAAGACGTTCTTCAGCCGTGGCAGCCACCCCGCCCGCCGCCTACTCAACGAAATCGCCTCGGCCGCCATGGGCTGGGGCGATCAGGACGAAGCCCAACGCGACAGCCTGTATCAGAAGATCGAGCAGGTCGTGGCTCGCCTGCTGAATGACTTCGTCGACGACCCCACCATTTTCTCTGAACTGCTTGCTGACTTCCTCGCCTTCACAGGAGACGAGCGCCGTCGCAGCGAGCTGCTTGAACAGCGCACACGTGATGCAGAAGAAGGTCGCGCCAAAGCCGAAATGGCTCGCCAGGAAGTGGAGCACGCACTCAACGAACGCCTGCTCGGTAAAACGCTGCCTGAGGTAGTCGTCCGGCTGCTGCAGGAAGCATGGAGCAAAGTTCTGCTACTGACGTGCCTGAAAAACGGTACCCAATCCGAACAATGGCAGGACGCCGTGGCGACAATGGACGACCTGATCTGGAGCGTCACCCCTCATGATGATTCGGCTTCCCGGCAGAGACTGCTCCAGCTGGTTCCGAGTCTTCTAAAGAACCTTCGGGAAGGACTTGTCAGCGCTGCATTCGACCCCTTCTCCACCAGCGACTTTTTCACCCAACTCGAAGCGCTGCATGTCCAGACCTTGCAGCAGCTGAATCAGCCTGCGGCTCAGCCGACTCCGGCCAACAATCCGCTCGCGCATGGCGAAATCATCACCGAAGCGAAGCTGGAACTACCCCCGCGCGATGAAGACACCGCCGAAGCTCCCATCCCGGCGATGGTCGAAGTCAGCGAGGAAATCGTGCTGCTGGCGCCCGGTGAAAGCCGGGAAAAGGAGCCCGAGATCAATCTGGCCGACAATGATGAGGCGCTGATACAGGTCGACAACCTGCGTGTCGGTAGCTGGGTCGAATTCCAGGAAGACGAGGAGCATAAGCTTCGCTGCAAGCTGGCTGCGGTTATCAAGCCCACCGGCAAGTACATTTTCGTCAACCGCACCGGCATGAAGGTGCTGGAGAAGACTCGCATGGGACTTGCCACGGAGTTTCGCCGCGGCGCAATCCGGCTCCTCAACGACGCTCTGCTTTTTGATCGCGCACTGGAATCTGTGATCGGAAACCTGCGCAGCCTGAAGGGCAACGGACGCTAGATGCAACCAGCATGTCGGCTGAGCCGGCATGCCTCGCCTTATCCTTGACCTCACCCCGCGCCGCTCCGCATAGTTTTTGCCTCTGCCCAATACCCATGTCATCTGCCGTCGCGCTTGGCATTTGTCGACGCGCCGTTAGAATGCCTGCATATCCTTCGAGGTGCCTATGCCCAGCCGCCTGAACCCCGACGATCAAAAGCGCGTTGACCAATACCTCAGCGCGCCACAGCACCAAGTCGAGCGCCGCCCCTTTCGGCCGTGGCTGCTCCTTGGGCTGATACTCGTGACGGTAATCGGTCTGGGCCTGTTGAGCCGCCTCCTCAGCCGCCTGGTGTTATGAGATATCCCAGATGAGCGACCAAATTCCGCAAAGCCTTATGAGTTCATTCCATGACACATCGCATCGTAATCGTCGGCGGCGGCGCCGGCGGTCTGGAGCTTGCTACCCGCCTGGGTAAAACCCTGGGTAAGCGCCGCAAGGCGCGTATCACCCTGATCGACGCCAATCTGACGCACATCTGGAAGCCCCTGCTGCACGAGGTCGCTGCCGGTTCGCTGAACTCGTCCGCCGATGAGCTCAATTATGTCGCCCAGGCCAAATGGAACCATTTCGAGTTTCAGCTGGGCCGTATGAGCGGGCTGGAGCGCGAGCGCAAATGCGTGCACCTTGCCGCCTCGCTCGACGAGCACGGCGCCGAACTGGTACCGGCCCGCACGCTCAGCTACGACACCCTGGTGATCGCGGTCGGCAGCACCACCAACGACTTCGGCACCAAAGGCGCGGCTGAACATTGCATCTTCCTCGACACCCGCGAGCAGGCTGAGCGCTTTCACCGCCGCCTGCTCGGCCATTACATGCATGCTCACGCCAGCGAAGGCCGCCACGGTACGATCAACATGGCGATCGTCGGCGCCGGCGCTACCGGGGTCGAACTCGCCGCCGAACTCCACCATGCCGCGCGTGAACTCGCTGCATACGGCCTGAATGGCATCAAACCGGAAAACGTCCATATCACGCTCATCGAGGCTGGCCCGAGGGTTTTGCCGGCGCTGCCAGAGCGCATCAGCCAACCCGTGCATCAGACGCTACAAAACCTGGGCGTGACGGTACTGACTAATGCCGCCGTGAGCGAGGTCACCGAGGAAGGACTGCACACCAGCAATGGCGAATTCGTGCCAGCGACCCTGAAAGTCTGGGCGGCCGGTATTCGGGCGCCGAGCTTCCTGCATGAAATCGACGGCTTGGAAACCAACCGGATCAATCAATTGCAGGTGCTGCCGACGCTGCAAACCACTCGAGACGACAACATATTCGCCTTCGGCGACTGCGCCGCATGCCCGCAACCGGACAGCGACCGCAACGTGCCACCGCGAGCCCAAGCCGCGCACCAGCAGGCCTCGCTGCTCGCCAAATCAATCGCTCGACGTCTCGAAGGCCAAAGCCTGCCGAACTACCGTTACCGCGATTACGGCTCGCTGATTTCGCTCTCAAGCTTCTCCGCAGTCGGCAATCTGATGGGCAACCTCACAGGCAACGTCATGCTCGAAGGCTGGCTGGCAAGGATGTTCTATGTCTCGCTATACCGAATGCATCAGATCGCATTGTATGGAATTGCCCGCACCACGTTGATGATGATCGGCGACAAACTCAGCACCAGCACCGTACCGCGTCTAAAGCTGCACTGATTGCTGCCGCCGCGCCTGTATCGGGAAAGACGCTGGCGCGGCAGTAGAAAGATCGATGGCGGCGCAACACGAACGCCTAAAAACGCAGACAAGAAAAAACCGGAAGGCCCTCGCGGGCCTTCCGGCTTCTTACGCTTCTTGCGAAGCGATTTTGGTGGGTCGTGTGGGATTCGAACCTACGACCAATTGGTTAAAAGCCAACTGCTCTACCAACTGAGCTAACGACCCAAAAATGGTCGGGGTAGGGGGATTCGAACTCCCGACATCCTGCTCCCAAAGCAGGCGCGCTACCGGACTGCGCTATACCCCGATTGGAATTTGGCTCCGCGACCAGGACTCGAACCTGGGACCCAATGATTAACAGTCATTTGCTCTACCGACTGAGCTATCGCGGAACTACTTCTTCCAGCTCGTTGGGTGGCCTGCTGTACCGCCTTGCAAACCCCCCTCAGAGGCGCGCCATTTTACGGTTCTCGACGCGGCTGTCAACAGAAAAAACGCGATTTACTACAATGCGTTGCGAGTCACTCCAGCCGGACGCCGAGAGACGCAGGTGCGCCCCACCGAAGCGCCGGCAGAGGCACCACGCTCAAGCCCTGGCAAAGCGAATCTGGTCGCCCTCCACCTTGCCGACAATCGTCGCCCCCGGCTCAAATGCGCCCGACAGTATGTCCTGGGCAAGCGGATTTTCGATCCAGCGCTGAATAGCGCGCTTCAGAGGTCGCGCACCGTAAACCGGGTCGTAGCCAACCGCGACCAGCTTGTCGATCGCCTCTTCACTGAGATCCAGGCTCAGCTCACGCTCCGCCAGACGCTGCCGCAAGCGGCTCAACTGGATTTGAGCGATACCGGCGATCTGCTCGCGCGCCAGAGGGTCGAACACCACCACTTCATCGATACGGTTGATGAATTCTGGCCGGAAGTGGTTGCTTACCGCATCCATGACCGCCGCGCGCTGCGCATCGGGGTCGCCCACCAGATCCTGGATCTGGCCCGACCCCAGGTTCGAAGTCATCACGATTACCGTGTTGCGGAAGTCCACCGTACGCCCGTGGCTGTCGGTCAGACGCCCATCCTCAAGCACTTGCAGAAGAATGTTGAAGACGTCCGGGTGAGCCTTTTCGACCTCGTCCAGCAGCACCACCGAATATGGCTTGCGGCGGACCGCCTCGGTCAGGTAACCGCCCTCCTCGTAGCCCACATAGCCCGGCGGGGCGCCGATCAGCCGCGCCACCGAATGTTTTTCCATGAACTCGGACATGTCGATGCGGATCATCGCCTCCTCGGTATCGAAGAGGAATTCGGCCAGCGCCTTGCACAATTCGGTCTTGCCCACGCCGGTCGGGCCGAGGAACAGGAAGGAACCACTGGGGCGATTCGGATCGGCCAGCCCGGCACGCGAGCGGCGCACCGCATTGGCGACCGAAACCACCGCCTCGTGCTGGCCGATCACACGCTGGTGCAGCAGGTCTTCCATCTTCAGCAGCTTTTCGCGCTCGCCTTCGAGCATCTTCGAGACCGGGATACCCGTCCATTTCGAGACGACCTCGGCGATCTCCTCATCGGTCACGCGGTTGCGTAGCAACTGGTTTTCCGACTTGCCGTGCTGGTCGACCATTTGCAGGCTGCGCTCCAGATCAGGGATGACGCCGTATTGCAGCTCAGCCATTCGCGCCAGGTCGCCCTTGCGCCGCGCCGCTTCGAGATCAGCCTTGGCCTGCTCGATTTTCTGTTGCATCTGAGCCGAGCCCTGCACCTCGGCCTTCTCCGACTTCCAGATCTCTTCGAGATCGGCGTATTCGCGCTCCAGCTTGACGATTTCCTCGTCGAGCTTGGCCAGGCGCTTGCGGGTCGCCTCGTCGTCTTCGTTCTTCAGCGCCTCGCGCTCGATCTTCAGTTGGATCAAACGTCGATCGAGGCGATCCAGCTCCTCGGGCTTGGAATCGATCTCCATGCGGATGCGGCTGGCCGCCTCGTCGATCAGGTCGATGGCCTTGTCCGGCAATTGCCGGTCGGTGATATAGCGGTGCGACAGCTTCGCCGCGGCAATGATTGCGCCGTCGGTGATGGATACCCCGTGATGCACCTCGTAGCGCTCCTTCAGGCCACGCAGGATGGCGATGGTGTCCTCTTCACTCGGCTCATCGACTTGAACGCGCTGGAAACGCCGCTCAAGTGCCGCATCCTTCTCGATGTACTGGCGATACTCGTCCAGCGTGGTGGCACCAACGCAATGCAGCTCGCCGCGAGCCAGCGCCGGCTTGAGCATGTTGCCGGCATCCATGGCGCCTTCGGCTTTGCCCGCACCGACCATGGTGTGGAGCTCGTCGATAAACAGGATGACCCGCCCCTCCTGCTTGGAGAGCTCGTTGAGCACCGCCTTGAGGCGCTCCTCGAACTCGCCGCGGAACTTGGCGCCAGCGATCAGCGAGCCCATATCCAAGGCCAGCAGGCGCTTATCCTTGAGGCCATCGGGCACCTCGCCATTGACGATGCGCTGGGCCAGCCCCTCGACAATCGCGGTCTTGCCTACGCCTGGTTCCCCAATGAGCACCGGATTGTTCTTGGTCCGCCGCTGCAGCACTTGAATGGTCCGGCGAATTTCGTCGTCGCGACCAATCACCGGGTCCAGCTTGCCGTCTTCGGCACGCTTGGTCATGTCCACGGTGTACTTGTCCAGCGCCTGGCGCGATTCCTCGACGTTGGGGTCGTTGACCGCATCGCCACCGCGCAGGTTGGCGATGGCGTTTTCCAAGGCCTTCTTGCTCACACCCTGGGCCAGCAGCAACTTGCCCAGGCGGGTATTGGCGTCGAGCGCGGCGAGCAGCACCAATTCACTGGAGATGAACTGGTCGCCCTTCTGCTGCGCCAAGCGGTCGGCCTGATTGAGTAGGCGCGCCAGATCCTGCGACATGTTCATGTCGCCCGTAGGGTTCTGCAGTTTGGGTAGCTGATCCAATTCCCTGGTCAAGGCCTGGCGCAAGCCGTTGATGTCGAAGCCCACCTGCATCAGCAACGACCTGATAGAGCCACCCTGCTGATCGAGCAATGCCTGCATCAGATGCAGTGGCTCGATAGAAGGATGATCAAGTCCGACGGCGATGGATTGGGCGTCGGAGAGGGCAAGCTGCAGCTTGCTGGTTAAACGATCGATACGCATGTAGTCACCTTTCAGTAAGGCAGGCCGGCGCACTCAATCGCACCTCGAACGAAAGCCTGCGAGATGAAACTTAGATGAGGTTGATTGTGAGAGATTCAAGCCGGATGGGGCTGATGCGTGTGAAAGCTGGAGGCTGGAGGCTGGAGGCTGGAGGCTGGACAGCGTGCGGATTTAGATCAAGTTCACGTCAAACTTTACTGCAGCCTCGAGCTGCTTTCATCGTCCAGCTTTTCAGCCTTCAGCGCTCTTGTCGGCTTTTAACCGTCTATCCAGACCAGACTGGCAAAGCGCCCGGTACGAGCGGCTCGGCGATAGGAGTAGAAGCGCGGATCAGTGACGGTGCAGAAACCGCCACCGAACACGTCGGTAACACCGCAGGCAGCGAGCCGGATGCGGGCGAGCTGATAGATATCGGCCATGTAGCGACCTGCGTTGCGGCTGGGTACGAAGGCTTCGGCGGCGATTGCGTGCCGCGACACGAACGCTTCGCGCACCTCGGCGCCGACCTCGAATGCATCGGGTCCGATCGCAGGTCCGAGCCAGACCATCAGCTGCGTTCCTGAGTTATCCATCGCCGCTACGGTCGCCTCCAGCACTCCGTCGGCTAGCCCGCGCCAGCCCGCATGCGCAGCCGCCACCTGAGACCCGTCGAGGCTGCAGAACAACACCGGCAGACAATCGGCGGTCAATACGGCACTGGCGATACCCGGCACGCTCGTCCAGTTGGCATCGGCGACAAGACAGGCATTCGGATCCGCCTCGACGACAGTGCTCGAATGCACCTGGCTCATCCATGCCGGCTCGCAACCGAGCAGACTCTGCAACCGCTGCCGATTCGCGGCTACGGCGGTGGGGTCGTCGTCGACGTGATCGCCCAAATTGAAACTGTCGAAAGGCGCCTGACTCGTCCCACCCTTGCGGGTAGTGACGCAGGCCCGCACCTGCTTCGGAGCAGGCCAGCCAGGGACGATCCAGTCGACAGGCCAGTCGGTCACCCGACGAACGCCTCGCGATCCTGCTGCAACAGCGTCAGCAGCCAGACGAAATCGTCCGGCAACGGCGACTCCCATTTCAGCCGCTCACCGCTGACCGGATGGTCCAACTCGAGAAAGCGCGCGTGCAAGGCCTGACGCGGGAATTCGCGCAGCGTTTGCACCATGGTCGGGTTCGCCGCCGGAGGAATACGGAAGCGCCCGCTATAAAGCGGGTCACCCACCAGCGGATAGCCGAGATGGGTCATGTGTACGCGAATCTGGTGAGTGCGGCCGGTTTCCAGCTTGACCCGGACATGAGTGTGCGAGCGGAAGCGCTCCAGCACTCGATAGTGGCTGACAGCGGGCTTGCCGCCTTCGGCCACCGCCATGCGTTGACGCTGCTGGCCGTGTCGCCCAATGGGCGCATCGACCGTACCGCCAGTGATGATCACGCCAATGACGATGGCTTCATAGATTCGGCTGACGCTGCGCGCTTGCAACTGCTCGACCAGGCGCGTCTGTGCCTGCAGCGTCTTGGCCACTACCATCAGCCCCGTCGTGTCCTTGTCCAGACGATGCACGATGCCGGCGCGCGGCACATTGATCAGATCCGGCACGTGGTGCAACAGCGCATTGAGCAGCGTGCCATCGGCATGCCCCGCCGCCGGATGCACCACCAGACCGGATGGCTTGTTCAGCACCAGGATGTGCTCGTCCTCGAAGACGATATCCAGCGGAATATCCTGCGCTACCCACTCGCCCTGCGCCTGCTGCTCGGCAGAAAGCTCCAGAACCGCGCCCGCATGCACCGTGTCGCGAGGGCGCAACGCGGCGCCGTCCACCGTCAGCCGGCCATCCTTGATCCAGGCTGCGAGGCGCGAACGGGAATGTTCCGAAAACAGCTGCGCGGCGACCTGATCGAGGCGCTGCCCACCGAGGTCGAACGGCACCTCGGCGCGAAGTTGAATGGCCTGAGTCGAGATCGTGGACATAATTAAGGGCGCTTCATAAATGAGGAAAGAGGCAAGGGCTCTGCTTTAGTCAGCCTGACGACTGCGTGCCGCCAAGCAACCAATGCCAAAGTTGGCTGACAGGCTGGATGAACGACCTGTGATAGCGACACAGGCGGAGCCTTTGGTTTCGGCAACATGCTTGTGTTTAAATACGGCGTCTTTGTCCCGGTCAGCCGGGGCGCTCATCATAACAGGACGGCTCAGCGCGAGACAGCCAGCCGTCACAGGGACGCAAGCCGCCATGCAAGTGAAACACCTGCTGCTGATCGCCATTTTCGCCCTTACCGCTGCCTGCTCATCGAACGAAACCATCAGCGAAAACCTCGGCGAAGCGGAACTGTACCGGCAGGCACAGGCCGACCTGGACAACAAAAGCTATACCAGCGCCATCACCAAACTGAAGGCCCTCGAATCCCGCTATCCTTTCGGCCGCTTCGCCGAGCAGGCGCAGCTGGAACTGATCTACGCCTACTATCGTAATACCGAGCCCGAAGCCGCGCGCTCCTCGGCCGAACGCTTCATTCGTCTGCACCCACAGCACCCTAGCGTCGATTACGCCTACTACCTGAAGGGCCTGGCGTCTTTCGACCAGGATCGCGGGCTGCTTGCGCGCTTTCTGCCGCTGGACATGACCAAGCGCGATCCGGGTGCCGCGCGTGATTCCTTCAACGAATTCGCCCAACTGACCACCCGCTTCCCGAGTAGCCGCTACGCCCCGGACGCAAAGGCACGCATGGTCTATCTGCGTAACTTGCTGGCGGCAAACGAAATCCATGTCGCCGACTACTACCTGCGTCGCCAGGCCTATGTCGCCGCGGCAAACCGCGGCCGCTACGTGGTGGAAAACTTCCAGGGCACGCCCGCTGTAGGCGATGGCCTGGCCGTCATGACGGAAGCCTACCAGCGCCTGGGACTCGACGACCTCGCCAGCGCCAGCCTGGAAACGCTGAAACTCAACTACCCGCAGCATCCAAGCCTGGAAGACGGCGAGTTCGTGCCGCGCGAAGAGGAGGCCGACACCCGCAGCTGGTTGTCTCGCGCCACGCTTGGCCTGATCGAAACGGAAAACGAGACTCCGGACAGCTCGCAATCCAACCGCGACGTCGTGCGTCAGTACGAGAACGCTGCGCAGGACTTGCCTGACGAGCTGCGCCCCGTCCTGCGGGAGGCGGAAGCCGAAGCGGAAAACGAGCAAGAAGGAAAAGGCCGCTCCTGGTGGAGCTACCTGACCTTTGGCTTGTTCGACTAAGACAAGCTCGACACCAGAGCACCCCCGTACAAGACCACAGAACCTGCCAGACGGCAGGTCCGCACGCCTAGCCAGGAAGTAGCCATATGGGCCTGTTTCGTCTGTTGTTCTGGATCATTCTGATTGCGGCGGCGTTCTGGCTCTGGCGCCGTCTGACCAGCAAGCCGAAGACGACCGGCAAAGCGCAACAGACTACGGTAACGATGGTTCGCTGCGCCCACTGCGGCGTGCACCTTCCACGTGAGCAAGCGCTGCAGAATCTTGATCGCTGGTACTGCAGCCAGGGGCACCTGGAACAGGACAAGACGCCAGGTGGGCATTGAGCGCCTGACGTTTCTGGGCCACCAAGGCCAGAGAATCCTTCGCCTCTATCATCTCTATCGCGTCGCGATCGGCCTCGTGCTGGTGCTGCTCATCAGCAGCGATCTGCACAGCGATCTGATGCGCATGATCAACCCGGCGGCATTTCACTATGGCGCCTGGGCCTACCTGATTCTCAACATCCTCATCGCCGTGCTGCTGCAAAGCCCGAAGCGGGAGCTGCCGGTTCTGGGCCTCGCCCTGCTGGACGTCGTGCTGCTCACAGGATTGTTCTACTTTGCCGGCGGCACGCCCAGCGGGATCGGCAACCTGCTGATTGTCGCGGTCGCCATCGCCAACATCCTGCTGCACGGGCGCATCGGCTTCTTCATCGCAGCGGTTGCCGCAACCGGGCTGATTTACCTGACCTTCTACCTCAGCCTCAGCGATCCCTCCACAGGCAGCCAGTACATACAGGCTGCAGCGCTGGGCACGCTCTGCTTCGCCGCCGCGCTGCTGGTGCAAGGCCTGACGCGACGATTGCAGGACAGCGAAAGCCTGGCACGCCAACGTGCAGAGGAAGTCGCCAACCTCGAGGCGCTGAACGCGCAGATCCTCCAACGCATGCGCACCGGGATACTCGTACTCGATCAGGCCGAGCGCGTGCTGCTGGCCAATCAAGGCGCACTCGACCTGCTAGACCAGCAGGCATTGACTGGAGAGCGACTGGCAACGCACTGCCCCGGCCTGATCGAGGCTCTGCAACAATGGCGCGACAACCCCACCCTGCGCCCGCGCAATTTAAAGGCAACGCCCAATGGCGCCGTGCTGCAACCAAGCTTCGCCATGCTGCAGCACGGAGTGAAGCAGGACACCCTGGTGTTTCTAGAGGATATTTCCCAGATCGCGCAGAAAGCCCAGCAGCTCAAGCTCGCATCCCTTGGCCGCTTGACGGCAAGCATCGCCCATGAGATCCGCAACCCGCTCGGCGCCATCAGCCACGCCGCTCAGCTATTGCAGGAATCAGAAGTCCTGGACGCGGCCGATCTGCGGCTCACGCAGATCATTCAGGATCATTCACGGCGCATGAATCTGGTCATTGAAAACGTGCTGCAACTGTCGCGTCGGCGCCAAGCCGAGCCGCAACTGCTGGATCTGAAATATTGGGTGCATCGGTTCGCCAGCGAATTTCGTGAGAACTTGCCGCCCCATCAGAGCGTGCACGTGGAAACGCAAGGCAGCTCGCTGCAGACCCGCATGGACCCAAACCAGCTGATCCAGGTACTGACCAATCTCGTGCAGAACGGCCTGCGCTACAGCGGCCAGGCGAACACCCGGGCGCAGGTGTGGCTGCAGTTATTCAGAGACGAATCCAGCGATCTGCCGGTACTCGAAGTGCTCGATGACGGCCCAGGCGTACCGACCGATCAGCTGCAGAATATTTTCGAGCCTTTTTTCACCACAGAGAACAAGGGCACGGGGCTGGGCCTCTATATCTCCCGGGAGCTATGCGAAAGCAACCAGGCTCGTCTGGACTACCGAGAGCGAGCCGAGGGCGGTAGCTGTTTCCGTATCGTCTTCGCCCACCCGCGCAAGCTGAGCTGACGAGGCGGCACGGGTCACACATCAGCCAGGTCGCGGTACAAAGCACGCGCTGTAGCGTTACCATTGCGACTCCGCGCCAACCGAAAGACCGAGACCATGACCGCCCGCCAGAAAGCGCTGATCATCGATGATGAACCCGACATCCGGGAACTCCTGGAGATCACCCTCGGGCGAATGAAACTGGACACCCGCAGCGCCCGCAATCTCAAGGAAGCTCGTGAATGCCTGGCGCGCGAACATTACGACCTCTGCCTGACCGACATGCGCCTGCCCGACGGTTGCGGGCTGGAGATGGTGCAATTCATTCAGCAACAGTATCCGCAACTGCCGGTGGCGATGATCACAGCCTACGGCAGCCTCGATACGGCCATTAGCGCGCTCAAGGCCGGCGCTTTCGACTTTCTCACCAAACCGGTCGACCTTGCCCGACTACGGGAACTGGTCAACACGGCGCTACGGCTGCGTGCACCGAACCCTGACGATCTCAGTGTCGATAGCCGTTTGCTCGGCGCCTCGCCGCCAATGAACGTGCTGCGCAAACAGATCGGCAAACTGGCTCGCAGCCAGGCGCCGGTCTATATCAGCGGCGAGTCCGGTAGCGGCAAAGAGCTTGTGGCGCGACTGATCCACGAGCAAGGCGCACGTCACGAGCGTCCGTTCGTTCCGGTCAACTGTGGCGCGATTCCATCGGAACTGATGGAAAGCGAATTCTTCGGCCACAAGAAGGGCAGCTTCACTGGCGCCGTGGAAGACAAACCGGGCCTGTTCCAGGCCGCTAATGGTGGCACTCTGTTTCTCGACGAAGTGGCCGACCTGCCGCTTGCGATGCAAGTGAAACTATTGCGCGCGATCCAGGAAAAAGCCGTCCGCTCGGTCGGCGGCGCAAAAGAGGTCGTGGTGGATGTGCGGATTCTTTGCGCCACCCACAAGGATCTTGCCGGCGAAGTAACAGCCGGCCGCTTTCGTCAGGACCTCTACTACCGGCTCAACGTTATCGAATTGCGCGTACCCCCGCTGCGAGAGCGCCGCGAAGACATATCGCAGCTGTCCGAGGCCATGCTCGACCGCCTCGCTCGTGCATGCAGCGACACGCCGGCGCGGCTGCATCCCGACGCACTGGCTAAACTCCAGAGCTATCGGTTTCCCGGCAACGTTCGCGAACTGGAAAATATGCTGGAACGCGCTTACACGCTTTGCGAAGGCGAAGAAATCAAACCCAGCGATCTGCGTTTGGCCGATGCGCCGGGCCTCTCGGAAAACGGCGAAGCGAACCTCGCTCAAATCGACAACCTCGAAGACCATCTCGAGGATGTCGAACGCAAGCTGATCATGCAGGCACTGGAAGAAACCCGCTGGAACCGCACCGCAGCCGCGCAACGGCTCGGGCTGTCTTTCCGCTCGATGCGTTATCGGTTGAAGAAACTCGGATTGGATTAGTACAGACTAGAGGCTGGAGGCTGGAGGCTGGAGGCTGGAGGCTGGAGGCTGGACAGAGGCGGTTTCGGATCAAGCTCACGTCAAGCTTTTCCGTCCAGCCTCCAGCGCCTTTATCGTCTTTTAGCTTTTATCCCTGCGACAGCAACATACGCAGATCGATGATCGCCGCATTGGCACGCGAGATATAGTTCGCCATCACCAGCGAATGATTGGCCAGCACGCCATAGCCGCTGCCATTGAGCACCATCGGGCTCCAGAGCGGTTCCTGCGCCGCCTCGAGCTCGCGGATGATCTGCCTTACGCTGATCGTCGCGTTCTTCTTGGCCAGCACGTCGGCGAAATCCACCTCGATGGCGCGCAGCAGATGCGACAGCGCCCAGGCCTGTCCACGCGCCTCGTAGAACACGTTGTCGATCTGCAACCAGGCAGTTTCGACGCGTTCCTCCTCGAGCACCTGCTGCACGCCTTCACGCTCCAGTTCTGGCGCCACCTGGGCGTCCAGACGTACTCGGCCGACGCTGGCCGAGAGCCGCTGGGACAGCGAGCCCAATCGAGTACCGACATCCCCCAGCCAGTTATTCAGATTATCGGCACGCGAATAGAACTGCGCCTTGGGCGCCGGGTCGCTCAAGCGCGCCAGGTAACGATCCAGATAACGGATGCCATTACGGTATTCCGATTCACTGGCCGGCAGGGCCCAACTGCGATTGTCGAAGTTGAACAACGGCTCGGCTTTCGACAGGTCCGCATCTTCGGTCGATTGGGACTGTGATCGCGCAAAGTCCTTGCGCAACGCTCGGCTGAGATCGCGCACCTGCACCAAAACCCCGTATTCCCAGCTCGGCATGTTGTCTAGCCACAAGCCGGGCGGAGCGACGTCGTTGGTCAAATAACCGCCGGGTTTGTCCAGCAAGGTACTGGCCACCCGCTTGAGCGTCTCGACCGTGGTATAGCCATTGACGATCTGTTGCTGCGAAGCATCGGCTGCCTGTTGCACGTGCTGCTGTACAGAGAAACGATCAGGCTCGGAACTCCAGTACCAGCCCACTAGCAATGCAATCAGCAAATAGGCTGCAATCAATGCGACGAGCACCAACACCAGAGGATTGCGAGTCGCCCCATCCGTCCTGGCTGTGCTTGCCGACGAGCCGAAGCGGCCGAAGCGGTTCTTCCAATCGAACATGGGCGTCTGTCCTTCTTTTCGAAATTCAAAGATTCGACCGCCAGTCGCCATGAGCGTTGCGGCAAGGCAAACCACTATAGCGCAGCCGGTCCACCCAAACCTCATAATGAGAACCAAGCCACCTACATCGACCCTATCGATGGGCCGGATCAGTGGTAGCATGCGGCCATCATCGCGCCCTCTCAAAAGATTTGCCGCAGTGGGCCAGGAACCGAAAATGTCGGACCAAGACGAACTTAAACAGCACTTCGCGCAACGGGTCATCCATCAGGCACGAGAGGTCCTCGAAGTCTGGCAGCAGCTGCAACGCAGCGAATGGAACGATCACTACCGAATCGCTCTTGCCGATGCCAGTCAACGCCTGCGGCGATTCGCCGAACGCTTCGACCAGACCGAGCACCGACAACTCGCACTCGGCATCGAAGAGTGCCTGGGCGACATCAAGGAAAACCGCGGGCGCTTGTCGAGCGACACCATCGCCACCCTCAGCCAACTGATCTATCGCCTAGCCCGCACCGGCCTGCGCCACACTGATCCGCGTGGGCAGTCCGGCTATATCCCGGCGCTGAGCAAGCCCATTTACATCGCCCTGGAAGACAACGAACGCGCCAATCACGTGGTCCGCCAGCTCGAATTCTTCAGCATGGCCGCCCAGGCTTTCGCCAGCGACGAAGCGTTTCGTGCCGCCATGCATGAGCGTCATCCCGCAGCCCTGATCATGGATGTCGACTTCAATGGCCCGGGCGAAGGCCTGAAGCTCGCCGAGCGCGTGCAACAGGGCCTGGAAGAGAAACTGCCATTGATCTTCTTCAGCCACGAGGAAACCGACACGCCCATGCGCCTGGCTGCTGTGCGCGCTGGCGGTCTGGAGTTCTTCACCGGCACCATCGATGCGTCGAGCCTGCTGGAGAAGGTCGAAGTGCTGACCCGTACCGCTCACTACGAGCCCTTCCGCGTGCTCATCATCGACGACTCGCGCGCTCAGGCGACCCATACCGAACGCGTACTGAACAACGCCGGAATCATCACCCAGACGCTCAACGAACCCATTCAGGCTTTTACCTATCTGGCCGAATTCCAGCCCGACCTGATCATCCTGGACATGTACATGCCCGAGTGCCAGGGCACCGAACTGGCCAAGGTCATTCGTCAGCACGAACGCTACGTGAGCGTGCCGATCATCTATCTGTCGGCCGAGGACGACCTCGAAAAACAGCTCGATGCGATGAACGAAGGCGGTGATGACTTCCTGACCAAACCGATCAAGCCCAGCCATCTGATCGCTACCGTGCGGACCCGCGCCGAGCGGGCACGCAACCTCAAGGCCCGGATCGTTCGCGACAGCCTGACCGGGCTGTACAACCACACGCATAGCCTGCAGCTGCTCGAAGACGCCGCTTCCCGCGCCCGCCGGGATGGTCAGCCGCTGTGTTTCGCCATGATCGATATCGACCATTTCAAAAGGGTCAACGACACCTATGGGCACCCGATGGGCGACAGGGTCATCAAAAGCCTTGCCCTGTTCCTGAAGCAGCGTTTGCGCAAGTCCGACCATATCGGCCGCTATGGCGGGGAGGAGTTCGCGGTGGTGTTGCCGAACACCGATATTGAAAACGCGCTGAAGGTGCTAGATGAAATTCGCCTGCGCTTCGCCGAGATTCGCTACCCGGCACAGCCGGCCGATCTGTCCTGCACGTTCAGCTGTGGCATTGCCGAACTGACTGCGGGCACCGACACGCGGTCGCTTACCCAGCAAGCCGACGAAGCGCTCTACCGCGCCAAGAACGGCGGTCGTAACCGAGTCGAGCGGTTCGCCGTGTCACAAGCCTGACATCAAATAGCCATACATTGCCGACCTCCTTTACCAGCCGGAGGTCGGGATGCGTTTGAAGTCGCTCACCACAGTCAATACAAGCCTGCTCGTTGCGATCTGCCTCGCCTTGGGCATGACGCTCTGGTGGTCTGAACGCGAGCTGCAGCGGCCTTACCAGCTGATGGATCGCTACCTGGGCCTTTCTCAGCGCTTCGAGCATCAGGCCTCTAGCAACATCCATGACTATCTGGCCAGCGGCAATGCGCTCAGCCACAGCGCGGCGATGCAAGCGCTGCAAGGCTTCTCGACGGATATAGAGGCGTTACCGAGCCAGTTTGCCGACCGCTTACGCCCCAGCCTGGAGCTGCTCGGGCAGTTCGCTGCCAGCGAGCTATTGGCCGCAGGAAAGCTCGCCGGTGATCCCCAGGGCCTGCTGTTACAAGCCGAACGGGAGATTGCCGGTGCACTGGTTCAGCTGCATCGATACGCGGCACAGAGCACCCAGGCGACGGCGCAGCCCTACCACTCCCCGCTGTTCGAGGCCAGCCGCCAACTGCTGCGCCTCAGCCACGCGCGCGACAAGCTCGTAAGCAGTGGTCAGGACGACTTGGCGGAAGAAGTGAACCAGGCATTGCAGGCGCTGGGCAAAGAGGCGGACAGGCTCGATGCACTGCCCTTGCTCGGTATCGCAACCGAACAGCGCACCGGTGCCAGCGCCTTCGCCGCACTGCTGAACCTCGAACATGATCAGTCCGATCAGGCCAGCGAGGATCAGGGCATCGCACTCAAGCGCGAGCTGCTCGGGCTGATCAAGCGCTACCCTGCCGAGCTTCAACGCACGCGGCAACAGATCCGGCAACGCAGCGAACTGATGGCCAGCAGCGCGCAGAAGATCGCAGCGCTGCAGCAAGCACTGGCCGCACTGGAGCCGGTGATTCGCGCCGAGCATGGACGCATCCAATCGGAAGTCCGCGTCATCCAAGGCACCATCATTGGTCTGATATTGCTGATCGCGCTCGCCATTGATCGTCTGCAGCGCCAGCTGACGCGCTCATTGGGGCAGCTCGCACCCGCGCTCTCGGCATGGGCCGAGGGCGACTTCGAAAAGCCCGTCGAGCTCCACACCAGAACCCCGGAACTGATCGAGATCGGCTCGTCGCTCAACCAACTGCGCAACTACTTGCTCACGCTGGTCGGAACGCTACGTCAGCATGCGCACGAGGTCACCGGCAACAGCCGCAGCCTGGCGGAAATGAGCAGCGACCTGCACCGCAGTGCCGGCCGCCAGAGCAGTGACACCGCCCAGATTCGAGACGCGCTCGGCGAACTGGAAGCCACCATCCAGGAAGTCGCCAACGGTGCCGGACAGACAGCCGAAGCCGGCCGCGCCGCCAGCCTGGCCGTCAATCAGGGCCAGGTCGTCATCGGCAAGAGCCTGACGGGCCTGCATGGGCTGGTCAGTGAAGTGCAGAGCAATGCCCGCGCCATCGAACACCTCGCTGACGAGACGGGCACCATCGGTAAGGTATTGATCGTGATTCGCTCGATCGCCGAACAAACCAACCTGCTCGCGCTGAACGCTGCAATCGAGGCGGCCAGAGCAGGCGAGCAGGGTCTAGGCTTCGCCGTAGTCGCCGATGAAGTCCGTACCCTGGCGCAGCGCACCAGCGACGCTACCGAAGAAATCCAACTGCTGATCGGCAACCTGCAGAAAGCAGCCCGTCAGTCCGTAGAAGCCATGCGCACACAGGTCGATCATGCCGAAGCAACCGCCCGGCTGGCCGAAACAGCTGACTCGGCACTGGATCAGATCGTCGTTACCATTGGCTCAATCGAGCATATGGCGGCGCAGATCGCCCATGCCACTGCCCAGCAAAGCGAGGCGGTGAGCGAAATCCGTAGTCACAGCGAACGCATCCATCAACTGGGCGATAGCAACCTGACGCACATCGACCGCGGTCGCGAGCAAAGTGAACAGATGTTGCGCCTGGCCAGCGAGCTGAACCAGGCGACGCTTGCATTCAAGAGCTGAAAGCCGCCACCGACATCCAAGCCGAGGAGGACAGCAGCCACCTCAACGCGGCGCGGCGGGACGCTGGGAGGGTTTGCGCCCCTTGCCGGATGGCTTGCCCGCGCCGGCTGCGGCCTTGCGCCGAGCTTCGGCGGCGGCCTTGGCCTCCTCGCGCTTGTCCCAGGCATTGCCGTCGTGGCTGCGCGGCGGTAGACCATTGTGCTGGGTAAGAATCTTGCCGCCCTGTCCGGCCTTCTTGCTGCCGGCCGGCGTGGAGTTCTTGCGCCGTGCGCTCTGGTAGCCATCCGCCGCCGGCTGGTGCGCCGGAATCAGCTGATGCTTGCCAGACCCGATCAAGTCGCCACGCCCCATGCGGATCAGCGCCTCGCGCAACAGCGGCCAACCCTTGGGATCGTGGTAGCGCAGGAAGGCCTTGTGCAAACGGCGCTGCTCCTCGCTCTTGACGATGGTGACGCCCTCGCTCTTGTAGGTCACCTTACGCAACGGGTTCTTGCCGCTGTGGTACATCGCAGTGGCCGAGGCCATCGGTGAGGGGTAAAAAGCCTGCACCTGATCCGCGCGGAAGCCGTTGGCTTTTAGCCACAGGGCGAGGTTCATCATGTCCTCGTCGGTGGTGCCCGGATGCGCGGCGATGAAGTACGGGATCAGGTACTGCTCCTTGCCCGCCTCCTTCGAATACTTCTCGAACATCCGCTTGAACTTGTCGTAGGCGCCGATACCCGGCTTCATCATCTTGTCCAGCGGGCCGCGCTCGGTGTGCTCAGGAGCGATCTTCAGATAGCCGCCGACGTGGTGAGTGACCAGTTCCTTGACGTATTCCGGCGACTCAACCGCCAGGTCGTAACGCAGACCCGAGGCGATCAGGATCTTCTTCACGCCGGGCAGCGAACGGGCCTTGCGGTACAGCTCGATGAGCGAGCTGTGGTCGGTATCGAGGTTCTCGCAGATGCCTGGGAATACGCAGGACGGCTTGCGGCAGTGCTTTTCGATTTCGTGGCTCTTGCAGGCCAGCCGGTACATGTTGGCGGTCGGACCGCCGAGGTCCGAGACCACGCCGGTAAAGCCCGGTACGTTCCTCATTTCCTCGATCTCGTGCAGGATCGATTCGTGCGAGCGGCTCTGGATGATGCGTCCCTCATGCTCGGTGATCGAGCAGAAGGTGCAGCCGCCGAAGCAGCCACGCATGATGTTCACCGAGAAACGAATCATCTCGTAGGCGGGAATCTTCTCACCGCCATAGGCCGGATGCGGAACACGCGCATACGGCGAAGCGAAGACGTAGTCCATCTCTTCGGTGGTCAGCGGTATCGGCGGCGGATTCAGCCAAATGTCGTGATCGCCGTGACGTTGCACCAGCGCACGGGCGTTGCCCGGGTTGGTCTCCAGGTGCAAGACGCGGTTGGCGTGGGCATACAGCGCCGGGTCGTTGCGCACTTTCTCGAACGAAGGCAGGCGGATCACCGTTCTGTCGCGCTCGATCTTCGGATGGGGCAGCAACTGGACGACCTTTGCCTCGTTCGGGTCCTCGGCGAGGCCTTTGTCCTTCTCGATGGCGCAGGCCTGCAGGTCCTGGGTGTTGACGTAGGGATTGATGATCTGGTCGACCTTGCCCGGTCGGTCGATGCGGGTCGAATCGATCTCGTACCAGTCCGGCGCCGGACTCTTGCGAATGAAGGCGGTACCGCGAACGTCGGTGATCTGCTCGACCGCCTCGCCTCGCGCGATACGCTGGGCCACTTCGACGATAGCGCGTTCGGCATTGCCGTAGAGCAGGATGTCGGCAGTCGCGTCCATCAGGATCGACCGGCGCACCTTGTCGGACCAGTAATCGTAATGCGCGATACGCCGCAGCGAGGCCTCGATGCCGCCCAGCACAACCGGTACGTGCCTGTAGGCCTCCTTGCACCGCTGGCTGTAGACCAGGCTGGCACGATCCGGACGTTTGCCGGCCACACCACCGGCGGTGTAGGCGTCGTCCGAACGGATTTTCCGGTCGGCCGTGTAGCGGTTGATCATCGAGTCCATGTTGCCTGCGGCGATGCCGAAGAACAGGTTCGGCTCGCCGAGCTTCATGAAGTCGTCTTTGCTCTGCCAGTCCGGCTGGCTGATGATGCCGACGCGAAAGCCCTGGGCTTCCAACAGCCGTCCGATGATCGCCATGCCGAACGACGGATGGTCGACGTAGGCGTCACCGGTGACGATGATCACATCGCACGAATCCCAGCCGAGCTGATCCATCTCCTCCCTGCTCATCGGCAGGAACGGCGCCGGGCCGAAACACTCGGCCCAGTACTTGGGATAGTCGAACAGAGGCTTGGCTGCGTGCATGGCTAGAAACCGGGGCAACGAAAACGGGCGCGGAATATAGCACAAAAAATGATCAGGAAGGCCGAGTAAATACCTCGGTCTTTGAGCTGGAAGCCAGTGTGAGATCCGCAGCTACGTCGTCAAGCTATTCGCTCTTGCTTCAAGCTTCAGGCTTCCAGCTGCTTCTACCCGATATATCGCCGTGGCACCCGCTGCGTCACCTTGGTGAGCAACTCGTAACCGATGGTGCCGCAGGCATGAGCCAGCTGGTCGACAGGCATCTGCGCGCCCCAGAGTTCGACCGCATCGCCGAGGGCTGCGCCGGGAACGTCCGTCAAATCGATAGCCAGCATATCCATCGATACCCGTCCTGCCAGCGGTACGCGTTGCCCGCGAACGACCACCGATGTACCCGACGGAGCGTGGCGCGGATAGCCGTCAGCATAGCCACAACTGACGGTGCCAATACGCGACGGGCGCTGCGCCACCCAGGTTGCACCATAACCGACGCTCTCGCCCGCCGGCACTTCGTGCATGGCGATTACTTCAGCGGTCAGCGTCATCGCCGGCTGCAATCCCAGTTCGGTGGCGCTGCGCTCGGCAAACGGCGAGGCGCCGTAGAGCATGATGCCGGGGCGCAGCCAATCCATGTGAGCCGGCGCCAGCGTCAATACCGCCGCGGAGTTGGCAAAGCTGCGCTGATCGAAGGCGATGTCCTGCAGCCCTTGGCATCTTTCCAGCTGGCATTCCGTCAACTGATGCATGTGTTCATCAGCGCAAGCGAAGTGGCTCATCAGATTCAGCTCCGCCACCTGCGGCGCGGCGTGCAAACGCTCGGCCCAGAGTCTCAACTCAGCCGCATCGAAGCCCAGCCGGTGCATACCCGAGTCCAGCTTGAGCCAGACGTTAAGCGGCCGCGTCGTCGCGCAGTCCAGAAGCCGCTGCGCCTGCTCGGCGCCCTGCACCGAGATATCCAGCCCCAACTCCATGGCAGCCCGACAATCTTCGGCATCGAAACAACCTTCGAGTAGCAGCAGGCGGGCCTCAGGTGCCTGCTCACGCACCACGCGCG
Organism: Pseudomonas sp.; assembly: GCA_031988485.1. GTDB lineage: Bacteria > Pseudomonadota > Gammaproteobacteria > Pseudomonadales > Pseudomonadaceae > Stutzerimonas. Next base: position 173,518 of record DALZYJ010000002.1, on the reverse strand, counting down.
CCTCCTCGACGCTGCACACCGCAAAACCATCGGCTTCAGTGCGCAAAGCGGCCACGACCGCCGCCGCGCCATGCCCATAGGCATCGGCCTTGACCACCGCAAAAGCTCGCCGCCCCGGCGCGCAACGTTTGGCAAGGGCATAGTTGTGACGGATGGCGGCCAGATCGACCGTGGCAACGAGGGGGCGCATGTAAGGATTCCTGGCATCGAGGAGAAGGTGGAATCTTAGGCTGATCCGCTGGAAGCTGGAAAGCTGGAAAGCTGGAAAGCGAATGGATGTGCATTCACTGTTGGCCTCGCAAGCCTTCCTTTCAACTTCAGGCTTCGTTTTCGTCCAGCGTCTCGCCTTCAGCGCTTTTATCGGCTTTTAATTTTACTCATCATCGAACTGGTAACTGCCCGGCGCCAGGTTCTCGAAGCGCGAATACTTGCCGAGGAACGCCAGCCGCGTGGTGCCGATGGGGCCGTTCCGCTGCTTGCCGATGATGATTTCAGCTACGCCCTTGTACTCGGTTTCGGGGTGATAGACCTCGTCCCGGTAGACGAACATGATGATGTCGGCGTCCTGCTCGATGGCGCCCGATTCACGAAGGTCGGAGTTCACCGGTCGCTTATTCGGACGTTGTTCCAGCGAGCGGTTGAGCTGCGACAACGCGATCACCGGGCAATTGAATTCCTTGGCCAGGCCCTTGAGCGAGCGGGAAATTTCGGAAATCTCGTTGGTGCGGTTGTCACCGCTGGAACCGGGAATCTGCATCAGCTGCAAGTAGTCGACCATGATCATGCCGATCTCGCCGTGCTCGCGGGCAAGGCGCCGCGTGCGGGCGCGCATTTCCGAGGGGGAAATGCCAGCGGTGTCGTCGATGAACAGCTTGCGGTCGTTGAGCAGGTTGACCGCCGAAGTCAGTCGCGGCCAGTCATCATCGCTGAGCTTGCCGGTCCGCACCTTGGTCTGATCGATACGCCCGAGCGAGGCCAACATACGAATTACGATGGAGTCGGCAGGCATTTCCAGCGAGTAGACGAGGATCGCCTTGTCGGAGCGCAGTACGGCGTTCTCCACCAAGTTCATCGCAAAGGTGGTCTTACCCATCGAGGGACGGCCCGCGACGATGATCAGGTCCGCCGGCTGCAGACCGCTTGTTTGTTCGTCGAGGTCGGTAAATCCAGTGGAAATGCCCGTGATCGCCTCGCCCGCGTTGAATAACGAATCGATGCGGTCGATGGCCTTGACGAGGATGTCGTTAATGCCGATCGGTCCGCCCGTCTTGGGGCGTGCTTCGGCGATCTGGAAGATCAGCCGTTCGGCCTCATCGAGAATCTCTTCGCCGGTTCGGCCCTGTGGTGCATAGGCGCTGTCAGCGATCTCGTTGCTGATACCGATCAGCTGCCGTAGTGTCGCCCGCTCCCGGATGATCTGCGCATATGCCTTGATGTTCGCAACGGAGGGCGTGTTCTTCGCCAGTTCACCCAGATAGGCCAAGCCACCCACCTGCAACAGATGACCTTCTTTGTCCAACTGCTCGGACAGGGTCACTACGTCGAACGGCGAGTTGCGCTCAGCCAAGGCGAAGATGGCGCGGAAGATCAACCGATGGTCGTGACGGTAGAAGTCACCGTCGGACACCTGGTCAAGCACGCGTTCCCAGGCGTTGTTGTCCAGCATCAGCCCGCCAAGAACGGCCTGCTCGGCCTCGATGGAATGCGGCGGCACTTTGAGTGCGGCAGTTTCCAGATCGTACTGTTGGGGGATGCTGATGTCGTTCATGGCACTCGGTGTTCTCATGGCCTGCTGATGTTTCGTTGCGGTTTGCCGCGAATATCAACAGATCCTCATGTTCAGAAATGACAAAGGGCACGTTCCACTCGCATGGAAACGTGCCCGATGTTACGCGTCAGGCACCAGAGGTACCAGACGACGGCTGGTCTCAGCCAGCAATCACGATCAGCTTCACGGTCGCTTCGACGTCGGTGTGCAGGTGCACGGCTACGTCGTACTCACCAACCTGACGGATGGTGCCGTTCGGCAGACGGATTTCGCTCTTGGCCACTTCAACGCCGGAGGCGGTCAGTGCGTCGGCGATGTCGTGCGTACCGATGGAACCGAACAGTTTGCCCTCATCGCCAGCGGTAGCGGTGATGGTGACTTCCAGTTCGGCCAACTGAGCAGCACGAGTTTCGGCGGAGACCTTGCGCTCGGCAGCGGCTTTTTCCAGCTCGGCACGACGAGCTTCGAACTCGGCGATGTTGGCTGGGGTTGCAGCGGTAGCCTTGCGCTGCGGCAGCAGGTAATTGCGGCCGTAACCAGACTTGACGTTTACCTTGTCGCCCAGGTTGCCCAGGTTTGCGACTTTTTCTAGCAGGATGACTTCCATTTGAGTCTTACCTCTTAACTTTTAACCTTCACCGTTCGCAGGCCCCGCATCGTCATCACGAGATGCCCGACCGCGAAAATCAAACAAACTGTCGACAATAGCCATGACGGCCAGTAACGGATAAATCAACTGCATGAACAGCACCAGCGTGACGTAAAGCCCCACCAGCCAGAACCGCGACATCCGATTCTTCGCCACCAGCCCGTGCACCAACGCAATACCGGCAAACACGAGTGGAACACTGCACAGCGGAGCCAGCATCGCCATCTGTATACCCAGGCTTGGCCCAAGCAGCATGCCTGCAAGAAGCACCATGGCCGGCAACGGCGTGAAACGCAGTGCCCGAAATTCGAGCCCGAAGCCGCCCGGGTTGTACAGCGATGCCTGCCAATACCGTCCGAGCATCAGGCTGAGCAGGGTGACGATCTGCAATAGCGCCGCCAACAATCCGGTTAGAACCGGTATCAGCAAAGCGCCCAAACGGGTCTGCTCTTCCACCGAAAGTTGCTGATAGGCCTCCGACAGCATGTCGGGTAGCACTTTCTGCAACTCGGTGGCGAGCGCCGCGATCGGCTCGCCGAACACCACTCCAAGCGCCCAGGCATACAACACCCCGAGCCCTACACTGCACAACATCACTCGGGGCCAGGAACTCCGGTTGCGCAACAACAGCGCCAGCCCGAACGAACCCAGCAATACCAGCAGCGTCCGCGGATCTCCGAAATACCACCAGGCCAGTGCGGGCAATACAGCCCAGACCAAAACACCCAGCGCGTCATTCAGACCGCGACGCAACAACACCAGACTTCCCGCTGCAGCACATAGCCAGAACAACATCGGCAACGCCGCAGAACCAGCCACTACAACAATCGCTTGCATACGGCCGCGCATGATGAAGTCAGCCAGGGCACGCATGCGATCTATCCTTTACTTTCTGTCGAACAGCTCGATCAACGGCCGTGGCTGTCGGTGTAGGGAAGCAGGGCCAGGAAGCGGGCGCGCTTGATAGCGGTAGCCAGCTGGCGCTGATAGCGTGCTTTGGTTCCGGTGATACGGCTAGGAACGATCTTGCCGGTTTCGGAAATGTAGGCTTTCAGTGTGTTGAGATCTTTGTAGTCGATCTCTTTCACGTTTTCTGCGGTGAAACGGCAGAACTTACGACGACGGAAAAAACGTGCCATGAAATAGGCTCCTCAATAGGTCCGTGGATTACTCGTCAGCGTTGTTGTCGCGGCTGTCGCTGTCGCTGTCATTGTCGACAGAGTCAGATTCAGGGCGATCACGACGCTCACGGCGCTCGCTACGGTTTTCCTCAGCCTTGAGCATTTCGGACTGCTCGGTCTCGGCTTCATCGCGACGAATGACCAGATTACGGATGACGGCGTCGTTGTAGCGGAAGTTGTCTTCCAGCTCGGCCAGGGCCTTGCCACTGCACTCGACGTTCAGCATCACGTAGTGAGCCTTGTGCACGTTGTCGATGGCGTAAGCCAGCTGACGACGGCCCCAGTCTTCCAGGCGATGGATCTTGCCACCGTCTTCTTCGATCAGCTTGGTGTAACGCTCCACCATGCCGCCAACCTGCTCGCTCTGGTCGGGGTGGACCAGAAAGATGATTTCGTAATGACGCATTGTTGCTCCTTACGGGTTGCAGCCTGCCGCTAAACGCGGATCAGGCAAGGAGTGAATGAGTAGTTTCTTGCCTGCCAGAGAGGCGCGCAAACGCCTGCCATCCGGGCAAGGGGCGCAATTCTAGAGAAGCCCGCCCAACCGCGCAAGGCGCCTGGCGATTATTTAACCAACCAAGGTCAGCCGCGCGCGGCGGCCGCCCGCTCGGCACGAATGCTTTCAAGCAGGGTTCTGACCTGATGAATGTCGTAGGGCTTGAGCATGGTACGTAGATTTTCCAGCCCTTCGTCCCGCGCATTGATGGCATATCCGGAAGCGATCACGACACTCAGCGCAGCATCGCGCGACCGCGCCTGGCGCACCAGCTCAATGCCACTCATGCCGGCCAGCCCCACATCCGTCAGCAGCACGTCGAAGCGACGCTGCTCCAGCATTTCCAATGCCGCCTCAGCCGATTCGCAGGCACTGACCTGATGCCCGAGTTCCTCCATCACTTCGCCCGTGAGCATCCGCAGCGTAGGGTCGTCCTCGACGAAGAGAATATTCAAGCCTTCAGCCTGCTCCGATGCCGCTTCGGGCGTGCCGACAGGAGGTGCCGAAACCGGATCGCGCCCACCGTTGCCGCCTGCTTCGCCCCCTGCAAGACCTTCAGCGACTGCTTTTGGTAGGTAGACCCGCACGGTCGTGCCTTTGCCCTCCTCGCTTTCCAGCACGACAAAACCTCCGCTCTGCCGAACGAAACCATACACCATGCTCAAGCCGAGCCCGGACGCGTTGGCATCCTGGCGTGTGGTGAAAAAGGGTTCGAAAGCACGCCCCAGCACGTCGGAATGCATGCCCTCGCCTTCGTCGATAACGCTCAGCTCTACGTACGACCCCGCTGCGACACCTGGCTGCTCGGCCAGCTGCGCAGCACTCAGAGAACGGTTACGCAATTGAATGGACAGCGCACCGCCACCAACCATCGCATCCCGTGCATTGGACGCGAGATTGAGGATCGCCGCCTGCAGGTTGCCGACATCGGCGAAAACCGGCCACAGCTCCGGCTGGATATCCACCTGCACCTGTACGGCCCGCCCCAGCGCGCCATTCAATAACTCACTCATCTGCCCCAGCAGTTCACCCAAGTCGACCGCCTGTGGCTGAAGCGGCTGACGACTGGCGAATGCAAGCAACTGAGAGGCCAGACGCGCGCCCTTTTCAACGCCACCGACAGCCGATTCCAAACGTCGCTGTGCCGTCTCGTCGCCACTCAGGTTGCGGCGCAGCAGCTGCAAATTGCCGCCGATGATCTGCAGCATGTTGTTGAAGTCATGGGCGATGCCGCCGGTCAACTTGCCGACTGCTTCGAGCTTCTGCGATTGCATGAGCGCCGCTTCTGCAACTCGGCGTTCAGACTCGCTATGCAGCAGCTCACGCGTTCGCTCGCGAACCAGCTCTTCAAGATGTTCGCGGTGTTCACGCAGCTCTTGCTGGCTGCGATGCTGCTCGGTCACATCGCTGCCTTGCACAAAAATGCCAGACGTTCGCCCGTCACGCCCGATGATCGGCTGGAACACCAGATCGAGGTAGACCTCCTCCGGCTCGGCACCGGGACGGCGCTGCAGCAGCGCTTGCATTCCTGTCCCGCGATAAGGCTCGCCCGTGCGATAAACCTGATCGAGCAAATCGGTGAAGCCTTGCTCCGCCAGCTCAGGCACGCCGTCAGTCACGCGCTTGCCGATTAGATGACGGTTACCGGTGACTTGTTGATAGGCCTCATTGACCATCTCGTATACGTGCTCCGGTCCGCGCAGGAAGCAGACGAAACCGGGAGCTTGCTCGAACAACTGGCGCAACTGGTTGCCCTCGTCCTGGATCAGTCCAGCGCGAGACATGATCGCCGCCCCGATCTGCTGCCACGACGGCCCCCAGCTTTCGGCCGAGCGCAGCGAAGCCTTCAGCGTCTGCATCTCGGTGATATCCATGGTGTGCTGCAGAATCGCGGTCACCTCGCCCCGCTCATCCAGCAGGGGTGTGTGCGTCGCACTCCAGTAGCGGTCCTCGTAGGCCGCACCGTTATCGGCGCTCACGGCGATGGAGTAGCGAATGATCGGCAGCGTATCCACAGCGCCAGTGCGCAGCACACGGGCAAACGATTCCAGCAGCTCCTCGACATGGGTCGTTTCCGGCGCTTGCGGATCAGCGGCGAACGCGTCGTGTATGCGGCGCCCGACAATGTCATCCAGCTCGCGCGCGGTGAGCTTCAGGTATGCCTCGTTGGCATCCAGGATAGTTAACTCGCGATCGAGCAGCAGGTAAGCATTCGGAGCCTTCCTGAACAATGCCTCGAAAGGCGGGCGCTGCGGCATACAACCTCCATGAAACGCGCCTGATTCGACCGCCATCGATAGCGGCCGTCAGATGCATGACCAAATCAATGATCGACAGAGCCTATAGAACGGTCAATGGACCGCGACACGCGCGATCCGTTTCCGCATACGGCAACTCAACAGCGGATTGCCAGGAGGGCTTATCGTGCCGAACGACGCTGGCGCAGTGCCTCGAACAGACAAACACCCGTGGCGACCGATACGTTGAGACTGCTGACGCTCCCGCCCATCGGCAGGCGAACCAGGAAATCACAGTGCTCGCGAGTCAGGCGGCGCATACCCTTGCCTTCCGCGCCCATCACCAGAACGATGGGGCCGCTGAGGTCCTGATCGTAGATTTCCTGCTCGGCTTCGCCTGCCGTGCCGACGATCCACAGCCCCCGCTGCTGCAGTTTTTCCAGCGTTCGCGCCAGATTGGTCACCGCCACCAGCGGAATGACCTCCGCTGCGCCGCAAGCCACCTTGCGCACCGTGGCATTGAGGGTTGCGGACTTGTCTTTGGGAATGATCACCGCCAGCGCGCCGGCAGCATCGGCGGTGCGCAGGCAGGCACCAAGGTTGTGCGGATCGGTTACACCATCGAGCACGAGCAGCAACGGTGCACCCTCGGTCCGATCCAGCAACTCGTCGAGCATGGCATCGCCCCAGACCTGACTAGGGCTGACATCCGCCACCACGCCCTGATGCACGCCTTCGACCCAGGCATCCATTTCACGACGCTCACACTGACCGACGCGGACCTTCGATTGAGCAGCCAGCTGGACCAACGCTTGTACTCGCGGATCATCACGCCCTTCGGCCAGCCAGACCTGCTTGACCCGCTTCGGATGGTGACGCAGCAAGGCCTCCACGGCATGAAGGCCATAGATTTTTTCCAGATCACTCATGACTTGGCCTTACGCTTGCGCGGCGCGCCGCCTTCAGCATTGGCGGGCGATTTGCTGCCAGCCTTGGGCTTCGATGAGCTGCGTTTGGGCTTGCTCGCAGTCGACTTGCCCGCTTTCGAATCCGCGAGCAGCGCTTTCTTGATTTCCCGGCTCTTGCGAACCTCGGCGCTGACCGGCTCCCGATCTTTGGCGGAATGTTCGGCGCCTTTTCTGCCGCGCCCTTCCTTGCGAGCCCCGCTCTTGGCGCCCGCCGAGTCACGCTCGCCCGCGCCAGTCTTGCTGCCGCCGCCGATCAGCTCGAAGTCGATCTTGCGCTCATCGAGATCGACACGCATCACCCGCACTTCCACGCTATCGCCCAGGCGGAAACTACGCCCACTGCGTTCGCCGGAAAGCCGGTGGTGCAACGGGTCGAAGTGGTAGTAGTCACCCGGCATTGCGGTGACATGCACCAGGCCTTCGACGTAAATATCGGTCAGTTCGACGAACAAACCGAAGCCGGTCACCGCAGTGATCACGCCGGGGAAGGTTTCGCCGACGCGATCCTTCATGAATTCGCACTTGAGCCAATTCACCACATCCCGCGTCGCCTCGTCGGCACGCCGCTCGGCCATCGAGCATTGCTCGCCGAGCTGCTCCAGCGCGGCCTCGTCATAGGGATAGATACGCGCCTTGGGCATACTGGTCGCGCCCTCGCGACGCACATGCTCCGTGTCTCGACGTGAGCGGATCACACTGCGGATCGCACGGTGAATCAACAAATCCGGATAGCGGCGGATAGGCGAGGTGAAGTGCGCATAGGCTTCGTAGTTCAGGCCGAAATGACCGTTGTTATCCGGGCTATAAACCGCCTGGCTCAACGACCGCAGCATCACCGTTTGGATCACGTTGAAATCGGGCCGCCCCTGGATTCGCTCCAGCAGCGCCTGATAATCCTTCGGCGTAGGCCCTTCCTTGCCCTTGTGCAGCGTCAGCCCCAACTCGCCGAGAAAGGCCCGCAACTTTTCCTGACGCTCCAACGGCGGGCCATCGTGAACACGGTACAGGCCGGGTATGTCGTGATCCTGAAGGAAGCTCGCCGTAGCCACGTTGGCGCACAGCATGCATTCCTCGATCAGCTTGTGTGCATCGTTGCGCTCGGTCGGCTTGATGGCTGCGATCTTGCGCTCCGCCCCGAAGACGATGCGCGTCTCCTGAGTTTCGAAATCGATCGCACCACGCATGTGGCGTGCCTTGAGCAACACCTTGTACAGCGCATGCAACTGTTTGAGATGCGGTAACACTTGCGCGTATTCGCCAGCCAACTGCTTGCCTTCGGTCGAAGATGGCTGTTCGAGCATGCTACTGACCTTGTTATAGGTCAGCCGCGCATGGGAGTGGATAACGGCTTCGTAGAACTGGTAGTCGGTCATCTTCCCCGATTTGTTCAGGGTGATTTCGCAGACCATGGCCAACCGATCGACGTGCGGATTCAGCGAGCAGAGCCCATTGGAAAGCTCTTCAGGAAGCATCGGTACGACCCGCTCGGGGAAATACACCGAGGTGCCACGCAGCTCCGCCTCTTTGTCCAGCGCCGACCCGAGCTTCACATAATGCGAGACGTCTGCAATCGCGACGTACAGGCGGAAGCCACCGGTAAACATTTTCCAGCCACGCAGCTTTTCGCAATAGACCGCATCGTCGAAGTCGCGCGCGTCTTCGCCGTCGATGGTGACGAAGGGCAGATGGCGCAGATCGACGCGCTTCTGCTTGTCCTTCTCCTCGACCTCTGACTTGAGCTTGGCCGCTTCACGCTTCACCGCATCCGGCCAGACATGTGGGATGTCGAAGCTGCGCAGCGCAACGTCGATTTCCATGCCCGGCGCCATGTAGTTGCCGATCACTTCGACCACGTCGCCTTGGGGCTGGAAGCGCTGGGTCGGCCAGTGGGTGATCTTGATCTCAACGAACTGTCCCGGCTTGGCATCCATGGAGCGGCCCGGCGTCACCAGCACTTCTTGCTGGATCTTCGGGTTGTCGGCCATGACGAAGCCAATGCCGCTTTCTTCCTGATAACGACCGACGATGGTTTCATGCGCGCGGCTGATCACCTCGACGATCGCACCTTCGCGACGACCGCGGCGGTCGAGCCCGGCTACTCGAGCCAGGCAGCGGTCGCCATCGAACACCAGACGCATCTGGGCAGGACTCAGGAAGAGGTCATCGCTGCCGTCGTCCGGAATCAGAAATCCAAAGCCATCGCGATGGCCACTGACACGTCCGCAAACCAGATCAAGCTTGTCCACCGGGGCATAGGTGCCACGCCGGGTATAGATCAACTGACCGTCACGCTCCATCGCACGCAAGCGGCGGCGTAGAGCTTCGATATCGTCTTCGGAGGATAATCCGAACTCTTCCACCAGCTCCTCACGTGCTGCCGGCGAGCCGCGCTCGCTCAGGTGCTGGAGAATCAGCTCGCGGCTGGGAATGGGGTTTTCGTACTTTTCCGCTTCACGTGCGGCCTCGGGATCGAGGGATTGCCAATCGGCCATTAAGAGATGTCACCTTTCATTCATTTTTAGAGGCAGAACGCCCCTATCTATTGAAGCGCGAAACGCATGCCGGCGGCAGCTTTCGAGCGAATTATTTTTCCTGGACGGGGCTTTACAAGGCATAACCTCGCCCGTATAGTTCGCGCCCACAATGTCTGGTAGACGTTGTAACACGGAAACGATGAAGTATCATCGTTTGCAGTGCCCAGGTGGCGGAATTGGTAGACGCACTAGGTTCAGGTCCTAGCGGTGGCAACACCGTGGAAGTTCGAGTCTTCTCCTGGGCACCATTATTCGATGAACTCTTGCCTTGGCGAGATTTCATAGACACGAGGTTTGTCGGCCTCGACCAGTAATCGACAAAAAGTCGATGAGCAATCATCGCAATGTGCCCAGGTGGCGGAATTGGTAGACGCACTAGGTTCAGGTCCTAGCGATGGCAACATCGTGGAAGTTCGAGTCTTCTCCTGGGCACCACTCTTCAGAAAAAACCGAGCCAATGGCTCGGTTTTTTCGTTTCTACTGACGACGAATCGAATCGCATTCCAGCGCTGTAGGGTGGGCTTTAGCCCGCGCTGATTGCTGCCGATGGGCTGAAGCTCACCCTACAAGCCCCTTTGCACCAACCCGACATTAACGCAGACATATCATCTTCGTTCCTGCGCCCTGCCGCCTGCCACGGCGGGCCGACTTCTTCTCATATCCCCGACAGCAAGAGACCGCCCGAAGGCGGTCTCTGCATAGGCGGCGACGCGCAATCAGGCATAAGGATGTCGCAGCACGATAGTCTCGTTGCGATCCGGCCCGGTCGAGACGATATCGATAGGCGCCTCGATCAGCTCTTCCAGACGCTTGATGTAAGCGCGAGCATTAGCCGGCAGCGCATCGAGCGACTTGGCACCGACGGTTGACTCAGTCCAGCCCGGCATATCTTCGTAGACCGGCTGCAGGCCCTGGTAGCTATCGGCATCGGTCGGCGCATCGACAAGCACTTCACCGTTGCGATCCTTGTAAGCGACACAGATACGGATGATTTCCATCCCGTCGAGCACATCCAGCTTGGTCAGGCAGATGCCCGACACACTGTTGATTTCGATGGCACGACGCAGCACCACTGCATCGAACCAACCACAGCGGCGAGCGCGCCCGGTGGTGGCGCCGAATTCGTGACCGCGTTCGGCCAAACGCGCACCGGACTCGTCGAACAACTCGGTAGGGAACGGACCGGAACCGACACGCGTCGTGTAGGCTTTGGTGATACCCAGGATGTAGTCCAGATACAGCGGTCCGAAACCGGAACCGGTAGCCGTGCCGCCAGCAGTGGTACTGGAACTGGTGACATACGGATAGGTGCCGTGATCGATGTCCAGCAAGGAGCCTTGGGCGCCTTCGAACATGATACGCGCGCCCTGCTTGCGCAGCTCGTGCAGACGGGCCGACACATCAGCCATCATCGGCTTGAGAATTTCGGCGTAACCCAGCGCCTCGTCCAGCGTATTCTGGAAATCGACCGGCTCGACCTTGTAGAAATTCTGCAGAATGAAGTTGTGGTATTCGAGCAACTCACGCAGCTTGACGGTAAACCGCTCAGAGTTGAACAGATCGCCGATGCGCAGGCCGCGGCGCGCGACCTTGTCTTCGTACGCCGGCCCGATGCCACGACCCGTCGTACCGATTTTGCCTTCGGAACGCGCCGCCTCGCGCGCCTGATCCAGCGCCACGTGATACGGCAGGATCAGGGTACAGGCCGGACTGATACGCAGGCGTTCGCGCACCGGCACGCCCTTTTCTTCCAGCTTAGTGATCTCGCGCATCAGCGCATCCGGCGCTACGACTACGCCGTTACCGATCAGACACTCCACGTTTTCACGCAGAATGCCGGACGGAATCAGGTGCAGCACCGTTTTTTCGCCATCGATAACCAGCGTATGACCGGCATTGTGGCCGCCCTGGAAACGGACTACAGCCGCCGCCTGGTCGGTCAGCAGATCGACGATCTTGCCCTTGCCCTCATCACCCCACTGGGTGCCCAGGACCACGACATTCTTACCCATAAACCTTGTCCTCTTGGCGAAGCATTACCGGTCACGACCGGCGAAATTCTGGAAAACCAGCCTGGCGCTTACGATCCAGCCCGCATCAGCGGACCAGCGGCGTTACGGCCCAGGACCCTTCTTGCAGCAGCAATTGCCGATCGCAGCCAACACTTAGCGCCGCATCACCCTGCTGCCCATCCAGAGCCTGTACCACACGCTCGCCCTGCGCACGCAGCCGGCAGATCGCCTGCCATAACGCAGGGTCGGTGTCATAAGGCGCCCAGATACCCACGATTGGGGCCACCAATTCAGCGTTACCCAGACTGACCAGCGTCTTCAGATCCGTAGAGAAACCGGTCGCCGGACGCGCGCGCCCGAAATCCGCACCGATATCGTCATAACGACCACCCTGCGCAATCGATTGCCCAACGCCCGGCACGAACACCGCGAATACGACGCCGGTGTGGTAGTGATAGCCGCGCAGCTCGCCTAGATCGAAATACAGCGGCAGAGCCGGATACCGCGCCGCCAGTTGATCGGCGATATGCATCAAGCCATCAAGCGCTTCTCGCACTGCCGACGGAGCGTCAGCCAGGACGAGTTTCGCCGCATCCAGCGTCTCGCGCCCGCCACAGAGCCGCGCCAGCGCGCGCAGCATGCTCGCCAGCGACGGTTCGACATCGGCGGTCAAGGCCGCGATTTCATCCATCGCCTTACGCTGCAACGCGTCGAACAGACGCTGCTCGGCATCGCCAGACAAACCTGCCGCACGCGCCAGCCCGCGATAAATGCCGACATGACCGAGATCCATATGCAGATCAGGTACGCTGGCAAGACCAAGAGTTTCCAGCATGAGACTGATCACTTCGAGATCACTCGAGGTGCTGCTGTCGCCATAAAGCTCGGCGCCCAGCTGGATCGGACTGCGTGAAGTCGCGAGCGCCTGAGGTTTGGCGTGCAGCACGCTACCGGCATAGCACAGGCGACTTGGGCCTTCCCGGCGCAGCGTATGCGCGTCCACTCGTGCGACCTGTGGTGTGATATCCGCACGCAGCCCCATCTGCCTGCCAGACAAGGGATCGATGACCTTGAACGTTTTCAGATCCAGATCCTGCCCCGCTCCCGTCAGCAGCGACTCAAGAAACTCAACATGGGGAGTGATGACCAACTCATAACCCCAGCACTGGAACAGGTCCAGCACACGACGCCGTGCGGTTTCGATACGCGCCGCATCGGGCGGCAGCACCTCTTCGATGCCATCTGGCAGTAGCCAGCGGTCTACCGTTGCCATTTCGCCAATCACCTCTCGATACGGCAAGCCTAGTCAAGCAGACGAACACCGGGGCTCCGGCATGAGAGCCCATCGGTCGCGTGCGATTTTGTTCGAACCATGGCGACAGCGCCATGCCCCAAAAAGGGGATCAGCATGGCTGGCCATGCCCGGGTCAGTCTGTTTCCACTAAGGTGCAGACGCAAAAAAGCCGGGGTTTCCCGGCTCGCGGATCATAACAATGTTTCTCCGATGGGTCACCCGGTGGACGACATCGTCCGGCCGGATGACCCTTGCGGTCACTGCGCCGTCGCGGATTCCAAATAGCGGAAGAAGTCGCTTTTGGGATCCAGCACCAGCACATCTTCCTTGCTGGCAAAGCTGTCGCGGTAGGCCTGCAGGCTGCGGTGGAAGGAGTAGAACTCCCGATCCTGCCCATAGGCTTGCGCATAGATAGCCGCCGCCTGGGCATCACCATCACCGCGCAACTCCTCGGCTTCACGGAAGGCTTCAGCCAACAGAACGCGCCGCTGACGGTCGGCATCCGCGCGGATACCTTCGGCCAGCTCCTTACCTTTTGCTCTGTGCTCACGCGCTTCCCGCTCGCGTTCGGAACTCATGCGCTCGAATACGCTGCGATTCACTTCGCGAGGAAGGTCGATGCCCTTGACCCGAACATCGACCACTTCGATACCCAACTCCTGCTGCGCAGCCCGATTCAGGCTATTGGTTACCACAGCCATTAGTTCGTCACGCTGTCCCGACACCGACTCGTGCAGGGTCCGCTTACCGAACTGGTCTCGTAGCGCGGCCTCGAGGCGGCGCGCAAGGCGCTCGTCCGCGATCTGCTTCATACCAGACGTCGCGGTATAGAAACGCTCGGCGTCATCCACCCGCCACTTAGCGTAGGAGTCGACCATCAGCGCCTTCTTTTCCAGAGTGAGGAATCGCGACGTAGTGCTATCGAGCGTCATTAGACGCGCATCAAACTTCCGCACGCTGTTCACATAAGGAATCTTGAAATGCAGACCAGGCTTCACATCGGGCTCGACGATACGACCGAAACGCAACATCACCGCGCGTTCCGTCTGCGAGACGATATAGAAGCTGTTCCACAGGACGATCGCCAGCACCACACCCACAATCAGGGCGGTCAGGGATTTATTGCTCATTAGCGGACCTCCCTTGTACGCACTTCACGCGGATCCAGCTCTGGAGGCATGCGCGTTGTCTGAGTCGAAGCGCCCGAAACGGATGCTGCGGCAGAACGCTCGGCGGAAGTGCCTCGACTGTTGATCATCTTGTCCAGCGGCAGATAAAGCAGGTTGTTCTGCCCGTCTTCACCGGTCACCAGCACCTTACTGGTGTTAGTCAGGACTTCCTGCATGGTTTCCAGATACAGACGCTCTCGCGTCACGTCAGGCGCCTTTCGGTATTCGGCAACCAGCTTGGAGAAGCGGTCCGCCTCACCCTGAGCACGGGATATCACCGCATCGCGATAACCACTCGCCTCTTCCAGCATGCGCTGGGCCTGACCACGCGCCTCGGGAATGACGCCGTTGGCGTAAGACTCGGCCTGGTTCTTTTCGCGCTGTTCGTCTTCGCGCGCACGAATCACGTCATCGAAGGCTTCCTGGACCTCACGCGGTGCGGCAGCACTCTGAAGGTTGACCTGAGTGACGAGAATGCCAGTGCCGTAATTGTCGAGGAAGCGCTGCAGACGCTCCTTGACCTCGGCGGCCATGACCTCACGACCCTCGGTCAGCACCTGATCCATTGCGGTTGAACCCACAACGTGACGAACAGCGCTGTCGGTCGCGTGCTGCAAGGACACTTCCGGCTCCTCCACGTTGAGCACGAAGGCCTGCAGGTCGTTGATCTTGTACTGGACCGTCAGCGGCACCTCGATGATGTTCTCGTCCTCGGTCAGCATTTGCCCTTGCTTGCTATAAGAGCGCTCTCGGGTGACGTTGGCCTGGAACTTACGATCGAACGGCGGGAAATAAATATTCAGACCGGGACCGACGGTTTCATGATATTTGCCGAAACGCAGCACAACGGCTTGCTCTTGCTCATCGACGATATAGATCGCATTGGACAGCCACACGGCCAGCAGCACCACCAGGCCGATCCAGAGCAGCACAAAGCCGCCACGCCGACCCGTGCCACCACTCGACGAGCCGCCGCTGCCGCGCTTTTTATTGCCGAACATGCCATTGAGGCTGTCCTGTAGTTTACGGAAAGCCTCATCCAGATCCGGCGGACCTTTCTGATCGCCACCACCGCGACGACCACCGCCACCGCTACCCCAGGGATCCTGGTTGTTCGAGTTGCCACCCGGCTCATTCCAAGCCATAGCGCTCTCCATTCAAATAAAGCTAAAGGCGCGCCAACGGCACGCCCGCCAATGCTACCGAAAGCCCGAAACGAACGGCTTAAAAGCCCTTCGAGCTTTATTGCAAAGTGTGTTGATCGAAAAACCGCTCCGCCTCCAGGCCTGCGCGGCTGATGAGCCGATGCAGCTCGACACGCTGTACACGCACATCGAGCAGGCTCTCGCCGTCGTCATCGTGCGATTCTGCCTGCACAGCGCCCAGCTCGAAAAGCTGCGCCCGCAGCCGGCTGAGACTCTGCGGAAGCCTGAGCGTCCCCACGAACAAATCGTTGCCCAGCAATTCGGCCACGGCCTGTTTCAACAGGTCGAGCCCAAGCCCCTGTTGTGCCGAAACCCAGACGCGCTGCGGCACACCGTCAGCGTTGCGCTGGATCTGCGGCTCGATACCCTCCAGCAGATCCACCTTGTTGTATACCTCGAGAATCGGCAGCTCATGAGCACCGATTTCGGTCAACACCGCTAACACCTGTTCGATCTGCTGATCGCGCTCGGGCTCATGCGCATCAATGACATGCAGCAGCAGATCGGCATTACTGGACTCTTCGAGCGTAGCGCGGAAGGATTCGACGAGTTTGTGCGGCAGGTGACGAATGAAACCCACCGTATCGGCGAGCACCACCGGCCCCAGATCAGTCAGCTCCAGGCGACGCAGCGTCGGATCGAGCGTCGCGAACAACTGATTAGCTGCGTAGACGTCGGACTCGGTCAGCGCGTTGAACAACGTGGACTTGCCCGCGTTGGTATAGCCGACCAGAGAGATCAGAGGAATATCAGCCCGGCGTCGTCCCCGACGCGCCTGCTCGCGCTGACCTCGAACCTTCTCCAGTCGCTGCTTGATCTGACGAACCCGCACACGTAAAAGCCGCCGGTCCGTTTCCAACTGGGTTTCACCGGGACCACGCAAGCCGATACCGCCTTTCTGCCGCTCAAGGTGGGTCCAGCCACGCACCAGACGAGTGCTCATGTACTCCAACTGGGCCAGTTCGACCTGCAGCTTGCCTTCGTGCGTACGTGCACGCTGAGCGAAGATATCCAGAATCAGACCGGTTCGATCGAGCACGCGACATTCCAGGGCGCGCTCGAGGTTGCGCTCCTGACTGGGCGTCAATGTGTGGTTGAAAATGACCAGCTCGACCTCGCCGTCCTTGACGAGGTCACGTAGCTCTTCGACTTTGCCACTGCCAATCAGAAACTTGGCGGAGGGCTGATGCCTTGCCACGTTGACGAAGCCAACAGTTTCAGCGCCGGCTGACCGCGCCAGCTCCTGAAACTCCTGAGGGTCTTCACGCGCCGCTGGATCCTGACCATCCAGATGAACCAGGATAGCCCGCTCCCCACCACCGGGACGTTCGAAGAACAAAGAAGGCCCCCTTTAATCGTTACCCGACTCGGACTGCTCGGCGTCGCCAGCGGCTGGCAAACGCACAGGACGCCCCGGGACGACCGTCGAGATGGCGTGCTTGTAGACCATCTGGCTGACTGTGTTTTTCAAGAGGATGACGAACTGGTCGAATGACTCGATCTGTCCCTGGAGCTTGATGCCGTTGACCAGGTAGATGGAGACCGGAACGCGTTCCTTACGCAGTGTGTTGAGGTAAGGGTCTTGTAGCGAATGCCCTTTTGACATGTGCCGCACTCCTTAAAGGATCTTTTTGATTAGTTTTAAAAAACGGCTGGCCACTCATGTGAGGATAGCCGGTCAAATTGCAGTGTCAGCTCAATATGGTGAGCCTCTCCAAGTATTTCAATGCTCGCGGCAGATTGTCGCAAGCCGAGCTTTCCAGCCACTGAACGTCCTCCCAACCCCGTAGCCAGGTCAGCTGACGCTTGGCCAGCTGCCGGGTGGCGATGACGCCGCGCTGAACCATCTCATCGTGCGAATAGCCGCCGTCCAGGTAATTCCAGACCTGGCGATAGCCTACGGCACGCATGGAGGGTAGCTCGGGATGCAGATCGTCACGTCTACGAAGCGTTTCGACCTCTTCGACAAAGCCCTGTTCAACCATGGCGACGAAGCGTTGCTCGATACGTCGATGAAGGACTTGCCGCTGCGCAGGCGCGACGGACAACTGCGCGACAGTATAAGGCAAGACGCCGCCGTCTGGCGTGCCCGCTCCGGCTTTTTGCGACCTTTGTCGGGCACGGTGTTCGGTCATGCTGACGCCGCTGACCCGGAAAACTTCCAGTGCCCTGACCAGGCGCTGGGGATCGTTGGGGTGAATCCGCGCAGCGGACTCCGGGTCGACCTCGGCCAGCTGCCGATGCAGCGCCGTCAGCCCCTCGAGCTGCGCCTGCGCCTCCAACTCCGCACGCACAGCGGGATCGGCCGCTGGCATATCGGCGAGCCCCTCGCTCAACGCCTTGAAATAAAGCATGGTCCCGCCAACCAGTAGCGGGATGCGCCCCGCGGCGGTACTTTCCGCCATCGCTGCCAGCGCATCGTCCACAAAGTCAGCGGCCGAGTAGCTCTGCGCCGGATCGCGAACATTGATCAGCCGATGCGGAAACTCCCGAAGCACTTCGGCCGAAGGCTTGGCGGTGCCGATGTCCATGCCCCGATATACCAAGGCCGAATCGACGCTGATCAGATCACAGGGCAGCACGCGCGCCAGCTCCAGCGCCAGATCGGTCTTGCCGGCGGCGGTAGGACCCATGAGGAAGATGGCGGGGGGTAACGGGGGCATCGGTAGAATCCGTAAAAGAAGGCTGAAGGCTGAACGAAAAGCGGATTGGCGGCGTATAGGTCCAGCCTTGGGCCTCCGGCGCTTTTATCGTCTTATCGCTTATCGTCCACGCAAAAACAGCTTGTCCAGCTCTCCCATACCCAACTGGGTCCAGGTTGGCCGGCCATGGTTGCATTGGCCGCTGCGCTCGGTCTGCTCCATGTCACGTAACAGTCCGTTCATTTCCGGTAGGGTCAGGCGCCGATTGGCACGAACCGCTCCGTGGCATGCCATGGTGCCCAGCAGTTCGTTGAGATGGGCCTGGATGCGGTCACTAGTGCCGTATTCCAGTAGGTCGGCGAGCACGTCCTGCACCAGTCGCGTCGCCTCAGCCTGCTTGAGCAGGGAGGGAATCTGACGAATCGCCAGACTCTCGGGGCCAAGCCGCTGCAGTTCGAAACCGAGCATCTGGAACCAGTGCGCATGCTCCTCGGCGCAATCCGCCTCGCGCTGAGCGACCGCGATCGATTCGGGCACCAGCAGCGGCTGGCCGCGCAACCCTTCGCTGGCCATCGCCGTTTTCAGCCGCTCGTACATGATCCGCTCGTGCGCCGCATGCATATCCACAAGCACCAGCCCCAAGGCGTTTTCCGCGAGGATGTAGATGCCTTTGAGCTGGGCCAGCGCATAGCCGAGCGGTGGAATGTCGTCCTGGCTCTCCGGCAAGGCCGCCGGGCTCACCTCAGCCAACGGCGAAAAAAATTCGCGATAGGCGCCCTGCGTTTCCGCAACATTGCCGGTCGGCATTGGCCGAGGCGCCTGATAGCCAGCTCCCGCTCCGCGCCAGGGGGATTGTTGAGTTTGTGGCTGTTCGAGAACGCTGGCAGCAAGGCTCATCTCGTTCTGCCCGGCGAACTCGCCCGCAGCGAGGCCCGTGACCTGGGTCATCGGCGTCACGCTAGCCGGAGCGGATAATTGATCTTCTGGACGTACATCTCCGAGGGCGCGGTGCAGCGTGCCGTACAAAAAGTCATGCACCATGCGATTGTCGCGGAAACGTACCTCGTGCTTGGTCGGATGGACGTTGACGTCGACCACCGCCGGATCCACATCCAGGAACAGCACGAAGGTCGGGTGGCGCCCATTGAACAGCACATCCCGGTACGCCTGCCGCACCGCATGGGCCACCAGCTTGTCGCGGACCATGCGCCCGTTCACGTAGAAATACTGCAGGTCCGCCTGGCTGCGGGAGAAGGTCGGCAGACCGACCCAACCCCAGAGATGCAGGCCGTTGCGCTCGATTTCCACCGGCAGTGCCTGTTCCAGAAAGGCTGGACCGCACACCGAGGCCACCCGCCGTGCCCGCGACGCGGCATCGCCGGCCTGATGCAAGGCGAGCACGACCTTGCCGTTGTGCCGCAAATGAAAGGCCACATCGAAGCGCGCCAGCGCCAAGCGCTTGATTACTTCCTGCAAATGATCGAATTCGGTTTTCTCGGTGCGCAGAAACTTGCGGCGTGCCGGTGTGTTGAAGAACAAATCACGCACCTCCACCGAGGTGCCGACCGGATGCGCAGCCGGCTGGACGCGCGCCTCCATGTCCCGGCCTTCGGTTTCCACCTGCCAGGCCTCGGCGGCCTCGGCGGTGCGCGAGGTGAGGGTCAGACGCGATACCGAGCTGATCGACGCCAGCGCCTCGCCGCGAAAGCCCAGGCTCATCACGCGCTCGAGATCTTCCAGGTCACGAATCTTGCTGGTCGCGTGCCGTGCCAAGGCCAGCGGCAGGTCGTCGGCCGGAATACCGCAGCCATCGTCGCGCACGCGCAACAGCTTCACCCCACCCTGCTCGACATCCACCTCGATGCGGGTAGCACCCGAATCGAGGCTGTTTTCCAGCAATTCCTTGATGACCGAAGCGGGACGCTCGACCACTTCTCCCGCGGCGATCTGGTTCGCCAGCCGCGGACTGAGCAGCTGGATGCGCGCGGCGTCCGTCATGGCTGCGATGCCAGCGTGGTAGCCGGAATATTCAGGGTTTGACCAACCTTGATCACATCGTTTTTCAGGCTATTGGCATTGCGCAGCGCGGGTAGGGTGACCTGATAGCGCTGAGCAAGCAGTGCCAGACTTTCGCCGGAGCGCACCACATGCTCGCGGGGCGCGCTGGCGATCTTGCCGGAATCACGCAGCCAGGCGACATAGGTGCCAGGCGGCGGGTTTTCGTGGAAGAACTGCCGCACACCGCTGTGAATCGAGCGGGCCAGGGACTGCTGGTGGGAAGCGGTTTGTAATTTGCGCGCTTCGGACGGGTTAGAGATAAAGCCGGTCTCCACCAGGATCGACGGGATATCCGGAGACTTCAGCACCATGAATCCGGCTTGCTCGACCCGACTCTTGTGCAGACGCGTCATCCGACCCATGTTGCTCAGCACCTTCTGCCCTACGTTCAGACTGGACGCCAGCGACGCCGTCATGGACAGGTCCAGCAGCACACCGGCAAGCATCTGGTCCTCGCCAAGGTTGACGCTGCCGGCACCGCCGATCAGGTCAGAGCGGTTCTCGCTATCGGCCAACCACCGTGCAGTTTCCGAGGTAGCGCCGCGGTCGGACAAGGCAAACACCGAGGCGCCATAAGCGGAGGAGCGCGGCGCCGCGTCAGCGTGTATCGACACGAATAGATCCGCGCCCTTCTTGCGGGCGATTTCGGTGCGTTTGCGCAACGGAATGAAGTAATCACCGGTTCGGACCAGCTCGGCGCGGAAGCCCTTTTCAGCATTGATCTGGCGCTGCAGCTCTTTTGAAATTTGCAGTACCACGTTCTTTTCGTACGCCTTGCCCGGACCGATCGCGCCTGGGTCCTCGCCACCATGGCCAGCATCGATGGCGATAATGATGTCACGCTTGCTACTGGGCAGCGGTGGCAGTTTCAGCGCAGGCAGGGTCGGTGATACGGGCGCGGCAGGTGTGCTCGGCGTGGTCGTTGCCGGTACATCCGCTGCAACGGACGCATCGGCACCCTCATCGTACAGATCGACCACGAGCCGATGACCGTATTGCTGATTGGGCGTCAGGCTGAAACTCTTGGGCGTGACCTGGGCGGAAAGATCGATGACCACGCGCAACGTATCGGCGTCGAACTTGGCCGCACGCAGCCCGGAAATCGGCGTGTTCTTCAACGGCAAAGGCTCGAACGGTTTGGGTAGATTGCCGCCATCGACGTCGATAACAATGCGGTTCGGTGCCGTCAGGGTGAATACGTTGTGCCGTACCGGACCGGACAGATCGAAAACCAGACGCGTGTTATCCGGCGCACGCCACAGCCGCACGCTCTGCACATCGGAAGCCGCCAGCGCCTGCACGGCCGCGAGCATCAATGCCAAACCACTCACCAGCGCGCGCATGCGCATACCCAACCCCATGTTGTTCATTGATCACCGACGGCCAGGACGGAACACCAGTTTTCACCACGCTCGCCTCGTGGCGTCAGGCGCAGCGACCGGCCCGCGCCCTGGGGCGCAATGGTAATGTCCAGGTCGGCCTTTGGCAAAATGCCGGCGCCACGTTCTGGCCACTCTATCAGGCACAGTGCGTCCCCTTCGAAATAGTCGCGAATGCCGAGAAATTCCAGCTCTTCCGGATCGACGAGCCGATACAGATCGAAGTGGAAGACCCGCGCGGCCGGCGTTTCGTAGGGTTCGACGAGAGTGAAGGTCGGACTCTTGACCTTGCCTTCATGGCCGAAACCGCGAATCAGCCCACGCGACAGCGTCGTCTTGCCCGCGCCGAGGTCACCGTGCAGATAGATCACGCCCCGACCGCCGGTCGTCTGGGCGATGCGTGCGCCGAGCGCCAGCATCGCCTCTTCGTCTGCGGCAAACAGCGTCACGCCCGGCATGGCGAGCACTCCTCGAGCAATTGGCGGATGACGGGAATCAGATCGGCGGCAGCCAGCCCGCGCCCTTGCTGGCCGAGACGTTCGCCGGCTACGGCATGCAGCCATACCGCCAAACATGCGGCGTCGAACGGCTCCAGCCCCTGGGCCAACAGAGCACCGGCGACACCCGCCAAAACGTCGCCAAGCCCCGCGCTGGCCATGGCCGGATGACCGCGGTCACACAACGCCAGTCGGCCATCGAAATCGGAGATCAGCGTTCCCGCGCCCTTGAGCAATACGGTGCAACCGTAGCGGCTCGCGAGCGCTCGGGTCGCCGCGGGACGATCGGCCTGCACTTCGCCAACCGTGATACCCAGCAACCTCGCGGCCTCGCCCGGGTGCGGCGTCAGCAAGCAATCGGCGGGTAATTCGACCGCACCGGCGGCCAGCAGATTCAGCGCATCGGCGTCCCATACCTGAGGCACCCGACACTCCGGCGCAAGCGACAGCAGGCTACGCCCCCAAGGCGCTTGACCCAACCCTGGCCCAATCACCAGAACGTCGGCACGCTGAATCAGCGTAGCCATCGCGTAGGTCGATTCGACGCCGCTGCACATGATTTCCGGCCGCCGCACCAGCGAGGCGGTTACGTTCTCGGGGCGCGTCGCCAGCGTCACCATGCCGGCACCGCAGCGCAACGCCGCTTCGGCGCTGAGCAACGCCGCGCCGCCAGTACCCAGATCACCACCGATCACCAGGACCTGACCAAAGCTGCCCTTGTGCACCGTCGGTTTGCGAGGCGCCAAGGTCGGAAGGTTCGCCGCGCACAGAAGTTCGATGCCGGGCTGGATTTGATCGAGGACAGTCCGGTCAGCCTGCAAGTCATCGAAGACCAGCTCTCCGAGCCGATCCGGCCCCTCACCCGTGAACAACCCGACCTTCAGGCCGATAAACGACACCGTGAGATTCGCGGATACCGCTTGTCCGAGTACGCGCCCGGTATCGGCACAAAGACCGGACGGCAGGTCCACAGCAAGCACCGGCTGAGGGCTATCGTTCATTGCGCGAATGGCACTGGCGTACGGCTCGCGGACCTCTCCGGAGACCCCGGTGCCCAGCAGCGCATCGACCAACACACCGTGCAGACTTGCATCCGCCGTCCATTGCAGCACATTGACGCCCGCCTCACGGGCCACGGCAAAAGCCTGCGCGGCATCGCCCTGAAGTTGCTGCGGATCGCCCATCGCGAGCACCTGAACCTGACGGCCGCCACGCTGAGCCAACGCAGCGATCAGATAGCCGTCACCGGCATTGTTGCCACGTCCAGCCATCACGGTGACGCTCTGCTCGTCGGGCCAGCGTCGACGCAACGACCGCCAGACAGCATGTGCCGCGCGCTGCATCAGCTCGAAACCGGGAGTTCCCACCGCGATCAGGCGCGCGTCGATTTCCCGCACCTGAGCGGCGGTGTAGAGAGAAGTGGGCAGGGTATCGGTGGTCTGGGACATGAATCACCCGAATGAATATCTGGCAGAATTATACGCACGCGCCCTACGGCTCGCCCGCGGTGCATCGAGTTTCATCGCAGTCGCTCAAGCGCAACGGGCGGCCAGCCGATGCATTCACTCTCTTTTATATTGCGCCGAACCACACGAACCCCGCTCAACGCGCCGAAATCTCGAAGACCCGATCCAATGTCCAGCCAAGCCCTCGACCCCATTACTCTCGCTCAATCCATCAAAGAATGGGGGCGCGAGCTGGGTTTTCAGCAGGTCGGCATCACCGGCGTCGACCTGGCCGAGCACGAGGCGCATCTGCAGCGCTGGCTCGCCGAGGGCTACCAAGGCGAAATGGATTACATGGCCGCCCACGGCAACAAGCGCTCGCGACCCGGGGAACTGGTACCCGGCACGCTGCGGGTAATCTCGCTGCGCATGGATTACCTGCCCGGCGACACGCGCATGAGCCAGCGCCTGGCCGAGCCGGAAAAAGCCTACGTTTCGCGTTACGCGCTGGGCCGCGATTACCACAAGCTGATCCGCAAGCGTATCCAGCAATTGGCCGAGCGTATCCAGCAGGTGGTCGGCCCGTTCGGCTTTCGCGCCTTCGTCGACAGCGCGCCGGTGCTGGAAAAGGCCACGGCGCAGCAGGCTGGGCTCGGCTGGATCGGCAAAAACACCTTGCTGCTCAACCGCAAGGCCGGCAGTTGGTTCTTTCTCGGCGAGCTGTTCGTCGATATCGCCCTGCCCGTCGACGAGCCCGTTACCAACCAGCATTGCGGCAGTTGCCAGGCCTGCCTGGATATCTGCCCCACCGAAGCCTTCGTCGGCGAACGGATACTCGATGCGCGGCGTTGCATTTCCTATCTGACTATTGAGCTCAAGGGCTCGATTCCCGTTGAGCTGCGGTCGAAAATCGGCAACCGCGTGTTCGGTTGCGACGATTGCCAGATCGTCTGTCCCTGGAACCGCTTCGCCAAGCCGACCGAGCAGATCGACTTCCAGCCGCGTCACAGCCTGGACAACGCCGAGCTGGCAGAACTGTTCCGCTGGAGCGAAGAGGAATTTCTCAGCCGTACCGAAGGCTCGCCGTTACGCCGCGCCGGCTACGAGCGTTGGCTGCGCAATCTGGCGGTGGGGCTGGGTAACGCACCGTCGAGCATTCCAGTGCTAGAAGCCCTGCAGACGCGCCGTGACGATCCCTCGGAACTGGTGCGTGAGCATGTGGAATGGGCATTGGCCCAGCACGGCAACCCTCTATAGCCCGCCACTCACGCCCAACCCGATACCGAGCTCCGCCGCCACGGCGAATGGCAATAACAGCGTATCGAGCAGCAGACTGGCCGGCAGGTCCACAGCAGCATGCTTCGGCGCGGTGGCACCGAAGCGCTCCTGAGGACAGCAGCCGCCGTTGAGGCTGTACCAGTCGAGGCGCGTACCGGAATAGATGATCGGCGCGCCGGGCTTGGCCGCATCGAGGGTGCGGACCGTGGCGCAGCCAGATAGCAGAAGGACGGCAAGCAGAGTCGGCCCGAGGATAGCCTTGTGTTTCACCTGCAGCTCCTGAATATGGGTATCGCTGCGAATAATGCCATCCTCGGCGCGCTTCACTCGTCGCTGACAAAATGGTGCTCACCCCAGCGCGGCAGCATGTCCTGGGGAATCTGTAGCAAATTGAGGATGCGCGCGACGACGAAATCCACCAGGTCATCGATCGTCTGCGGCTGATGGTAGAAGCCCGGTGATGCCGGCAGGATCACCGCGCCCAGATTCGACAGCTTGAGCATGTTCTCAAGGTGAATGCTTGAATACGGCGCCTCTCGCGGCACCAGAATGAGCTGGCGGCGCTCCTTGAGCGTCACATCCGCCGCGCGCTCGATCAGGTTGTTGCAGGCGCCGGTGGCAATCGCCGAGAGCGTGCCAGTCGAGCAGGGCACCACCACCATAGCCGTCGGCGCGCCGGAACCTGAGGCCGGTGGGGCCATCCAGTCTTCCTTTGCGAACACCCGGATTTGCCCCGCCGCCGCGCCGGTGTATTCGGAGAGAAATGCCTGCATCGCCTGGGGCTTGGCCGGCAGCACGACGTCGGTCTCGGTGGCCATCACCAGCTGCGCGGCCTTGGAGATCAAGAAGTGCACCTCGCGGTCCTCCTGGATCAGGCAATCCAACAGGCGTAAGCCGTACTGCGCGCCTGAAGCGCCGGTCATCGCCAGGGTGATGCGTTCGGGGCCGCTCATTCGTTTTGTTCTCGCACTATTGCGTTGTTTTTGGTGGGCTGAAGCCCACCCTACGGAGGCTGGGTAGAGTGGGCCGGGCGGCGTTCCGCCTCAGCCCACCAGTAAGGCCCTATTCCAGCGCCTTAGCCAATTTGCCGTGCAGCCCTCCAAAACCGCCGTTGCTCATGACCACCACCTGAGTGCCCGGCGTGGCGTCGACCTTGACCTTGGCGATGATCGCTTCCAGCGAGTCGCATACGGTCGTCTCGACGGGCGAGCCGGCGACCGTCGCGGCCAGGTCCCAGCCGAGATTTGGCGGCGCGTACCAGATCGCCTGGTTCGCCAGCGCCACTGACTCGGCCAGGCCATCGCGATGCGCGCCAAGCTTCATCGAGTTGGAGCGCGGCTCGATCACGGCAATAATCGGCGCATCGCCGACGCGCTTGCGCAGGCCATCGAGAGTAGTGGCGATGGCGGTCGGGTGATGGGCGAAGTCGTCGTAAATGGTCACGCCATTAACGTCTGCGACCTTTTCCATGCGTCGCTTGACGCTGCGGAATTCACTCAACGCTTCGGCTCCCTGCTTCGGCAATACGCCGACGTGACGCGCCGCCGCGAGCGTGGCCAAGGCGTTGTTGACGTTGTGCTGACCGGTCAGCTCCCAGTCCACCACGCCTTGCACAGTGCCGTCGAAGATCACCTCGAAACGCGAGCCATCGGCGCTGAGCAGATTGGCTTGCCATTGGCCGCCCTCACCCGTGGTCTGCACCGGCGTCCAGCAGCCCAGGCCGACCACGCGCTTGAGCGCCTCTTCCGATTGCGGATGAATGATCAGCCCCTCGCTGGGCACGGTGCGTACCAGGTGGTGGAACTGCCTCTCGATCGCAGCGAGGTCCGGGAAGATATCGGCGTGGTCGAATTCAAGGTTGTTCAGGATCGCGGTACGCGGTCGGTAATGGACGAACTTGCTGCGCTTGTCGAAAAAGGCACTGTCGTATTCGTCCGCCTCGACCACGAAGAACGGGGTGCCGCCCAGGCGCGCCGAGATACCGAAGTTCTGCGGTACGCCACCGATGAGAAAGCCCGGGCTCATGCCGGCATGCTCCAACACCCAGGCCAGCATGCTGCTGGTGGTGGTTTTGCCGTGAGTGCCCGCCGCAGCCAGCACCCAGCGGCCCTGCAGCACATGGTCAGCCAGCCATTGCGGGCCGGAAACGTAGGGCAGCCCCTTGTTCAGCACGTATTCCACCGCCGAGTTGCCGCGCGACAGTGCATTGCCGATCACCACCAGGTCCGGCGCCGGATCGAGCTGGCTCGGCTCATAGCCCTGGGTCAGTTCGATGCCCTGAGCCTCAAGCTGGGTACTCATGGGCGGATAGACGTTGGCATCGGAACCGGTGACCCGATGGCCCAGCTCCTTGGCGAGAACGGCCAGCGAGCCCATAAAGGTGCCGCAGATGCCGAGAATATGGATATGCATGACTGACCTCTGAATTGGCCACGCCGGGCTCTGGATTCACGGAGCGCCGGGCGCAAAAAATTGCGCCGCAGATTAGCACAGGCGGCCCGGCACAGCCTGCCGCCTACAACCGGCGAACCTACACCACATGTCGCCTCGCTCGCCGACCGCCAGGCCTTGATCTACGCTGAATCACAGCAGTCCATCCGACAATGACAAGATCCGGAGACGCATCATGCGCTACGCCCATCCCGGCACCGAAGGGGCCGTCGTTTCCTTCCAATCCCGCTACGGCAACTACATCAACGGTCAATTCGTCGAGCCGGTCAACGGTCAGTACTTCACCAATACCTCTCCTGTAAACGGCCAGCCCATCGCCGAATTCCCCCGCTCCGACGCTGCCGATATCGAGAAGGCGCTGGACGCCGCCCACTCTGCTGCCGACGCCTGGGGCAAGACCAGCGTGCAGGCGCGCTCGCTGATCCTGTTGAAAATCGCCGACCGCATCGAGGCCAACCTGGAAAAACTCGCCATCACCGAAACCTGGGACAACGGCAAGGCGGTGCGCGAAACACTGAACGCCGACATCCCGCTGGCCGCCGATCACTTCCGCTACTTCGCCGGTTGCATCCGCGCCCAGGAAGGCACCAGCGCCGAGATCGACGAACACACCGCCGCCTACCACCTCCATGAGCCGCTGGGCGTGGTCGGGCAGATCATCCCGTGGAATTTCCCGATCCTGATGGCCTGCTGGAAACTTGCACCAGCCCTGGCCGCCGGCAACTGCGTGATCCTGAAACCTGCCGAGCAGACGCCACTGGGGATCACCGTGCTAGTCGAATTGATCGGCGACCTGCTGCCGCCGGGCGTACTCAACATCGTCCAGGGCTTCGGCAAGGAAGCGGGCGAGGCACTGGCCAGCAACAAGCGCATCGCCAAGATCGCCTTTACCGGCTCCACCCCGGTGGGCTCGCACATCATGAAGCTGGCGGCCGAGAACATCATCCCAAGCACCGTCGAGCTGGGCGGCAAGAGCCCAAACATCTACTTCGAAGACATCATGCAGGCCGAACCGACCTTCATCGAGAAGGCCGCCGAAGGGCTGGTGCTGGGCTTCTTCAACCAGGGCGAGGTCTGTACCTGTCCGTCGCGAGCGCTAGTGCAGGAATCGATCTACGCGCCGTTCATGGACGCGGTGATGAAAAAGGTCGCGCAGATCAAGCGTGGCGACCCACTGGACACCGACACCATGGTCGGCGCCCAGGCCAGCCAGCAGCAGTTCGACAAAATCGTCGGCTACCTGGACATCGCCCGCCAGGAAGGCGCCGAAGTGCTGACCGGCGGCGGCGTGGAGAAACTCGAAGGCTCACTGGCGACCGGTTATTACATCCAGCCGACGCTGCTCAAGGGCCACAACAAGATGCGCGTCTTCCAGGAAGAAATCTTCGGCCCGGTGATCGGCGTGACTACCTTCAAGGACGAGGCCGAGGCGCTGGCCATCGCCAACGACACCGAGTTCGGCCTGGGCGCCGGCGTCTGGACCCGCGACATCAACCGCGCCTACCGCATGGGGCGTAGTATTAAGGCCGGACGGGTGTGGACCAACTGCTACCACCTGTACCCGGCGCATGCCGCGTTCGGCGGCTACAAGAAATCCGGCGTCGGTCGCGAAACTCACAAGATGATCCTCGATCACTACCAGCAGACCAAGAATCTGCTGGTCAGCTACGACATTAACCCGCTGGGCTTCTTTTGAGGCTGGCGCGGGTAGCTGATGCCGCCCGCGCTCGAACAAGACGCCTGCCAGCTCTGTCGTGGTGCTGTTGAGCTCGCAAAAGGTGCGTTCCTGCCGGAACTTGGCTGACAAAACGCTGCGAACGCAAGGTTTGCGGCGCAAGGCATGACGCTTGCTAGGGAGACGCCAATCCACCTACGAGGATTTCCCATGGCTCTCGAACAAAGCAGTTCAACGCCACCGCAACATGCGATCGATTTCGAAGCAGTCGGCAGCAGCTACTTCCAGGAACGTGAATTGAAGAAAGGCGCCGCCGGCTGGGTGCTGCTGGTCGGCCTCGGCGTCGCTTACGTGATCTCTGGCGACTATGCCGGCTGGAACTTCGGTCTGGCCCAAGGCGGTTGGGGCGGGTTGTTCATCGCCACGCTGCTGATGGCAACCATGTACCTATGCATGTGCTTCTCGCTGGCCGAGTTGTCGTCGATGGTGCCCACGGCAGGCGGCGGCTACGGCTTCGCCCGCACCGCGTTCGGCCCGCTGGGCGGCTTTCTCACCGGCACGGCGATCCTCATCGAATACGCCATCGCGCCGGCGGCCATCGCGGTATTCATCGGCGCCTACTGCGAATCGCTGTTCGGTATCGGCGGCTGGATGGTCTACCTCGCCTTCTACATCGTCTTCATCGGCATCCACATCTTCGGCGTCGGCGAGGCGCTCAAGCTGATGTTCATCATCACCGCCGTCGCCGCGCTGGCGCTCGGCGTGTTCATCGTGGCGATGGTGCCGCACTTCTCGGTGGCCAACCTGCTGGACATTGCACCCACCACAGCGGCGGGTGCCAGCGCCTTCCTGCCGTTCGGCTACGTCGGCATCTGGGCGGCTATTCCCTATGCCATCTGGTTCTTCCTCGCCGTCGAGGGCGTGCCGCTGGCTGCCGAGGAAACCAAGAATCCGCAGCGCGACATGCCGCGCGGGCTGATCGGCGCCATGCTGGTGCTGCTGGCCTTCGCCGGGCTGATCCTGCTGGTCGGACCGGGCGGCGCCGGCTCCAGCACGCTGGTGGAATCGGGCAACCCGCTGGTGGAAGCGCTGACCACCGCCTATGGCTCGTCCACCTGGATGAGCGGCTTCGTCAACCTGGTCGGCCTGGCCGGGCTGATCGCCAGTTTCTTCTCGATCATCTTCGCCTACTCGCGGCAGATCTTCGCGCTGTCGCGGGCCGGCTACCTGCCGCGCAAGCTGTCGCTGACCAACCGCAACAAGGTACCGGTGCTGGCGCTGGTGATTCCCGGCCTGGTCGGCTTCGCCCTGTCGCTGACCGGCCAGGGTGACCTGCTGATTCTGGTAGCGGTGTTCGGCGCGACCATCTCCTATGTATTGATGATGGCCTCGCACATCACCCTACGCCTGCGCCGCCCGGACATGCATCGCCCGTACAGGACACCCGGCGGCATCTTCACCTCGGGCGTCGCCCTGGTACTGGCGTGCATTGCGGTGGTCGCGGGCTTCCTGGTGGACCCGCGCGTGGTGGTCGGCGCGGCGATCATCTACGGCATTTTCATCGCCTACTTCACCTTCTACAGCCGTCATCACCTGGTCGCAGGTACGCCGGAGGAAGAGTTCGCGGCGATCGAAAAAGCCGAGGCAACGCTGAAGTAAGGAGAACGCCATGACCTACTCGCACAGCGTGGGCGGCACCACCTGGCGCTTCGACGACCTGCGCGAGCTGCTGGCCAAGGCCAGCCCGGCGCGCTCCGGCGACCTGCTCGCCGGAGTCGCGGCGGGCAGCGATGCCGAGCGCGTGGCGGCGCAGATGTGCCTGGCCGAGGTGCCGCTCAGGCGTTTTCTCGACGAGGCGCTGATCCCCTACGAAGAGGACGAAGTCACCCGGCTGATCATCGACAGCCACGACGCGGCTGCCTTCGCGCCGGTCAGCCCTCTCACCGTAGGCGACTTCCGTAACTGGCTGCTCGGCGATGAGGTCGACGGCGCCACGCTGGCAGCCCTGGCGCCGGGCCTGACGCCGGAGATGGTGGCGGCGGCATCGAAGATCATGCGCGTGCAGGACCTGATCCTGGTGGCGCAGAAGCCGCGCGTGGTGACGCGCTTTCGCAACACCATCGGCCTGCCGGGGCGGATGTCTACCCGCCTGCAACCCAACCACCCCACCGACGACGGCGCCGGCATCGCCGCGAGCATCCTAGACGGTCTGCTCTACGGCAACGGCGACGCGGTGATCGGCATCAACCCGGCCACCGACAGCACCAACGGCATCTGCGAGCTGCTAAAGATGCTCGACGCCATCATCCAGCGCTACGAGATCCCGACCCAGGGCTGCATCCTGACCCACGTCACCACCTCCATCGAGGCCATAGAACGCGGCGCGCCGGTGGATCTGGTGTTCCAGTCCATCGCCGGCACCGAGGCGGCCAATGCCAGTTTCGGCATCAACCTGGCGACCCTGCAGGAAGGTTACGAAGCCGGGCTTTCGCAGAATCGCGGCACGCTGGGCGACAACCTCATGTACTTCGAGACCGGCCAGGGCAGCGCGCTGTCGGCGGGCGCTCATCACGGCATCGATCAGCAGACCTGCGAAGCCCGCGCCTACGCCGTGGCACGCCGCTTCAAGCCGCTGCTGGTCAACACTGTGGTCGGCTTCATCGGTCCTGAATACCTGTTCGACGGCAAACAGATCATCCGCGCCGGACTGGAGGACCACTTCTGCGGCAAGCTGCTGGGCGTGCCCATGGGTTGCGACATCTGCTACACCAATCACGCCGAAGCCGATCAGGACGACATGGACATGTTGCTGACCCTGCTCGGAGCGGCCGGCATCAACTTCATCATGGGCATCCCGGGTTCGGACGACGTGATGCTCAATTACCAGACCACCTCCTTCCACGACGCGCTTTACGTGCGGCAAGTGCTGGGCCTCAGGGCCGCGCCCGAGTTCGAGGACTGGCTGGCGAAGATGCAGATTCTTCGGCAGGACGGTAACCAGCTGCAGCTGAGCCGGGAACTGCCCGAGCCATTCCGCCGTGCGCTGGCGCAGCTATCGTGAGAATTGCATTCCATGCAGGGGATAGCCGGGGCGCTCCAAGATGCCTGGAGGTTTGCTGGTGCGCTGAAGCGCACCCTACGGTTGGTGAGCCACGCTTCGTAGTCACAGGCGGGAAAACGAGCGCAGATCTTTCCACCGTTTCACACCCACGCCCGACCAGCCGAGGTAGCCATGCCTGACCACTCGCCCACCATCGACAATCCTTGGCAGCATCTGCGCCAGCTCACCCCGGCGCGCATCGCCCTCGGCCGCGCCGGTACCAGCCTGCCCACCGGCGCGCAGCTGGATTTCCAGTTCGCCCACGCCCAGACGCGCGATGCCGTGCACCTGCCGCTGGACAGCGAAGCGCTGATGGGCGATCTGCAAAAACATCAGCTGGACTGCCTGCAGTTGCATAGCGCCGCTGCGGATCGTCAGGTCTATCTGCAACGCCCGGACCTGGGCCGGCGCCTGGACGAAACCAGCGCGGCGCAGCTCGATGAGCGAACAGGAGAGGGTTGCGACCTCGCCCTGGCGATCGCCGACGGCCTCTCGGCGCTGGCCGTGCAGCGCCACGCCCTGCCGATGGCGCTGAAGATCGCAGAGCACTGCCACAGCGAAGGCTGGTCGCTGGGCCCGATCAGTGTCGTCGAACAGGGCCGCGTGGCCATTGCCGACGAGATCGGCCAGCGACTCAAGGCGCGCATGACGGTGATCCTGCTGGGCGAACGCCCCGGCCTCAGCTCGCCGGACAGCCTGGGCCTCTACTTCACCTGGGCGCCACAAGTCGGCCGCCACGACGCCCAGCGCAACTGCATCTCCAACATCCGCCCCGAAGGTCTCGCCTACAACCTGGCCGCGCACCGTCTGCTGTATCTGATGCGCGAAGCCTGCCGCCGCCAGCTCTCCGGCGTGCAACTGAAGGACGAAGCCGAGGTACCGACGCTGGACGGCACGTCCCGCGCCGGCAACTTCCTGCTCGGCTAATTCGAACGCTTTTCGTAGCGCTACCTGGATAGTTGGCGCCGGATCGTACGGATCCGGCGTGCTGGTGCGGTATCTACTCAATCTGCACAAGCAGCCCCACCCGAGCCGGGATGACATCCACCGCCGGGCATCTTGCCGCCCATCGCCACCCCGCTTATGGTTGAGCGCCCTCCCGCTGGAACCTCTGCATGTGGTCATTTCGCGCCTGGCAGCGCAAACGCATCCTTGCCCGCAATCCGCTCAGCCCGGAGCTCTGGCAACGCGTGCTCGACAGTCTGCCGATACTCGACGGACTGAGCGATAAGGAGCTGACGCGCCTGCGCGAGCGCGCCGTGCTGTTCCTGCATGAAAAACGTCTCACCGCGCTGCCGGGCGTCGAACTGCAAGCCGAGGATCGCCTGCGCCTGGCATTGCAGGCCCAGCTGCCGTTGCTCAGCCTGGACGAACTCGGCTGGTATCGCGGCTTTCACGAGATCGTGCTTTATCCCGACGACTTCCTCAGCCCGCAGAAATACCGCGACCCGGCCGGCGTCGAGCATGAGTGGGACGGCGAACACAGCGGCGAAGCCTGGCTGCAGGGCCCGGTCATCCTCGCCTGGCCCGGCGTGCAGCAAAGCGGCGGCTGGGAGGGTTACAACCTGGTGATCCACGAACTGGCACATAAGCTGGACATGCTCAACGGCGACGCCAACGGCCTGCCGCCGCTGCACCGCGACATGCGCATCGAGGTTTGGGCGGCGGCGATGCAGAGCGCCTATGACCAGCTCGACGCCGCGCTGGATGCCGACCCGGAGGCCGAGTCGCCGATCGATCCCTACGCCGCGGAAAACCCGGCGGAGTTCTTCGCCGTCACCAGCGAGTACTTTTTCAGCGCGCCGGATGTGCTGCATCAGGCCTTTCCCGAGGTCTACACGCAGCTGGCGGCTTTCTACCGACAAGACCCGCTGGCGCGCCTGCAGCAACTGCAGCGCAGTCATCCACAGTACGCGGAACCTCATTGATTTCGGGCCGTCGAATGCGCGCATTTTGCCAGCAAGGGGCTCACACGACCGGCATGGCAAAACGCCCGACAGTGCGCCTATAATCGCGCCCACTTTTTTTTCGTCCCAGGCCGCGTTGGCCGACCACGGAGCAATCTTCATGAGCTACAGCAAAGTCCCGGCCGGCAAAGACCTGCCCAACGACATCTACGTCGCCATCGAAATCCCGGCCAACCACGCGCCGATCAAATATGAAATCGATCACGACACCGACTGCCTGTTCGTCGACCGCTTCATGGCCACCCCGATGTTCTACCCGGCCAACTACGGCTTCATCCCGCACACCCTAGCCGACGACGGCGACCCGCTGGACGTGCTGGTCGTGACGCCCTACCCGGTCGCGCCGGGCTCGGTCATCCGCTGCCGCCCGGTCGGCGTGCTGAACATGACCGACGAAGCCGGTGGCGACGCCAAGCTGATCGCCGTCCCCCACGACAAGCTGAGCCAGCTGTACGTGGACGTTAAGGAATACACCGACCTGCCCCCGCTGCTGATCGAGCAGATCAAGCACTTCTTCGAGAACTACAAGGATTTGGAGAAGGGCAAGTGGGTCAAGGTCGAAGGCTGGGAAGGCGCCGAAGCCGCCCGCGCCGCGATCACCAAGGCGGTTGCGGCTTACCAAAAATAAGCCAATGCCGTTAACGGAAAGCCGGCCACAAGCCGGCTTTTTTTATGCTTCAGGCTTTTGTCCGCCTGAAGCAGCCCTCCCCTTCGGCCAGCCACTTCGCTGACCACCCATACCGATCGTCGCGAAAACACCTACGAAATCACGTTTCGGTAGTAGTCGATCACCCCTCCAGACCAGCGACCTGGCGTACATCGAAGCTCCGTGCAATACATACAGAGCGACGCCTCGAAGTCTGACGGAGCCTGCGATGCTAACCACCTACAACACCGCATTGGTAAGCCTGTCCATCCTGATTGCCATTGCCGGCTCCTTCACGGCGCTCGACCTGGCCAGCCGTGCCCGCGCTTCGGCCGATTGGATGCGACATGCCTGGCTGTGCGCAGCGGCCTTTTGCATGGGCGGCAGCATCTGGTCGATGCACTTCGTCGGCATGCTTGCGTTCGGCATGCCCGGCATGGAGATCCAGTACGATCTGGCGCTCACGCTCTGGTCACTGGTCGTGCCGATTGCGGTGACGGCGATCAGCTTTTTCGCCGTCGGCGTTCGTGGGCTGGGGCGCGCAACGCTCGGGATCGGAGGCCTGTTCATGGGCCTCGGTATCGGCGCCATGCACTACATGGGCATGGCGGCCATGACGATGCATGCCGAGCTGTCCTATGACCCGTTGTGGGTGATCGCTTCCTTCATCATCGCGATCGGTGCTGCCACCGTGGCGCTCTGGCTCTCTGCGCGGGGGCGGCGTCTGATGTTGCAGGCCGTCTCAGCCGTGGCGATGGGCTTTGCCGTGGCGGGCATGCACTACACGGCCATGGCCGGCGCGCGCTTCACGCCGCTGCACGATGCGATGCCCGCGCCATATGATAGCGGTCTGGACCTGCTGACCCTGGCGCTATCGGTCGCAGGCTCGACCTTCATCGTCCTGTTCTTTGGCCTGGCCGCCTCGATGCATGACCGGCGCATGGCGGTCATCAGCGAGCGAGAATCGGCGGCCTTGCGCCAAAGTGAGGAACGCTTCCGCGAGCTCTATAGCAAGACGCCACTGCCGCTGCATTCGCTGGACGAAGAAGGCCGGATCGAATCGGTCAGCGATGCCTGGCTCGTGCTGATGGGCTATCGCCGAGGCGACGTGATCGGTCGACCGCTGATCAACTTCATGACTGAAAGCTCGGCGCGCCAGATGCTCAGCCAGGACTGGCCGGTGCTGCTCGAAACGGGGGAATGCCTGAATGCCGAGTATCGCCTGGTGGCCAGGGCCGGCATGTTCATCGATGTGCTGGCCTCCACTCGGCTCGAGCAGACCGCACGCGGCGCGCTCATCATCGCGGCCTGGTGAACATCACCGAACGCCGGCACGCCGAGGCGGCGCTGCGGCAGGCGCAGAAGATGGAGGCGATCGGCAAGCTTACCGGCGGCATCGCTCACGACTTCAACAACCTGCTTGCCGTGGTCGGTGGCAATCTCGAACTGCTGCGCAAGCGATTGCCGGACGACACGTCCCGTACCGGCACTCTGATCGAAAACGCGCTGCTGGCGACCCAGCGCGGTGCCAGTCTGGTTCAGCGCATGCTGGCATTCGCCCGCAAGCAGGATCTGAACCCCAGCTCCGTCGTGCTGCCGGACGTGGTGCTGAGCATGCGCGAGCTGCTGCAACGCTCGGTCGGGACCAACATCGCCATCGAAACGCGCTTCCCCCTGAGTCTGTCGCCAGCTTATGTCGATGCGAATCAGCTCGAAATGGTGCTGATCAATCTGGTGGTCAACGCCCGAGACGCCATGCCGGCAGGCGGCACGATCTATATCGAAGGCCAGCCGCGCTCCTTCAAGGCGCCAACGGAACATTCGACGCAGGAATTCATCGCGCTGATCGTGCGCGACGACGGCATCGGCATGAGCCCTGAGACGCTGGCCCGGGCAACCGAACCCTTCTTCACCACCAAGGGGCCGGGCAAGGGCACCGGGCTCGGCCTCTCGATGGCGCATGGCCTGGCCGAGCAATCGGGCGGTCGACTGGAAATGTCGAGCCAGCCGGGCAAGGGAACGACCGTCGAGCTGTGGCTACCGCTGGGCATCCGCACGCCCGCGGCCGAACCGGCGTCTGAGCATGCGGACGAACCCCACGCAGGCCCCGTCGCCACGTTGTCGATTCTCGTGGTGGACGACGACCCGCTCGTGCTCGCCAATACCGCCGAACTGCTCGAGGACCTGGGGCACCGGGTCATCGCCGTCAGCGATGGCGAGGCGGCGCTGGCCGTGCTTCGCCGGCAGGAGGCTTTCGATATTCTGGTCACCGATCAGATGATGCCCGGCATGACCGGCACCCAACTGGCCAAGATCGTCAAAGAGGAAAGGCCCAACCTGCCCGTCCTGCTGGTCAGCGGCTATGCGGAGCTGGTCGAGGACGGTCGCCCCCTGCACACGCTGGCCAAGCCGTTCACGCAGCTCACGCTCAGCGCAGCGATCGGCGACACGCTGGGGCGTCCGAATTCGCGTGTGGTGGTGCCGCTGCACAACCGTCGTTGAAGTGTGCGTTTCCGGCCCGGGTCGCTGGGCGATGACCAACGAAACCTGAACGGATTCGGACCCGCCGACTCTATCGAAATCACGGCTTCTGCTGATTTCGAGGTGATAGATGCGCCATCCGACACGTTTCATCCGCAACCGACTCGTCCCGATAACGCTGGCAGCGCTGCTGTTGTCGCCAGGCATTGCCACAGCAGCCGACTCGCCACAGGTGCTCGGCTGGGTCGAGCAAGGGCTGATTCTTCCGGAGAAAGTGGCGGTGAAGTTCAAGCTCGACACCGGTGCCTTGACCTCCTCGATGCATGCGGAAAATATCGAGCGCTTCGAGAAGGACGGCGAAGACTGGATACGCTTCACCGTCGAGCTGGAAGACATCAACACCGAAAAGCTGGTACGGACGCGCCTGGAGCGCGAGATGATCCGGGACGTCACGGTGCGCGGCGCGGGCGGTGTCGAGGATCGTCCAGTCGTGCTGATGAAGGTCTGCTTGGGTGATCAAACCTACGAGGAACAATTCTCGCTGAACGACCGCGACGACATGAACTATCCCGTGCTGATTGGTCGCCGCACCCTGGAAAAGGCTGGCCTGGTGGATTCGTCCAAGTCGTTCACCATCAAACCCAGCTGCGCCGACGCCAGTAGCTGACCGCACCACACGCTCGAATGACCGCACCGGTCCACAGCTCATCGCTTGGGTGCAACTCACCCAATGCCCCTCCGGTCAACTGAAAGCGCCATCGTTGCGCCCGGCGACGGGCATTTCATGCCGGGCATGGAGAGCATCAGGCAGCGCTGGCTCGCGACTTCACCCCGTTCCCCGAAACAGGAGCTTGAGATGACCAACCGCGACCAGACTGCCGTGATCTGCGGCGGAACCGCCGGCGTGGGCCGCGCGACCGCCCATGCACTGGCGCAGGCCGGCTTTCGCGTGGCCGTGATCGCGCGTGGCGAGCAGGGCCTGTCCGACACGCGCCAGGCGCTCGAAGCGTCCGGTGCCAAGGTGCTGACGATTGCCGCCGACGTCGCCGATGCCGAGGCGATCGACCGCGCCGCCGAGCGGATCGAGGCAGAGCTGGGACCGATCGAAATCTGGATCAACGCGGCCATGGCTACGGTTTTCGCCCCAGTCGAAAAGATCACCCCGGCGGAATACAAGCGGGTCACCGAAGTGACCTATCTGGGTTCCGTCCATGGCACGCTGGCCGCGCTGCGGCACATGCAAACTCGCAATCGCGGGACCATCGTGCAGGTAGGCTCAGCCCTCTCCTATCGCGCCATTCCGCTGCAATCGGCTTATTGCGCCGCGAAGTTCGCCCTTCGCGGCTTCACCGACTCGCTGCGCTGCGAGCTGATCCACACCAAGAGCCGAATCCGCCTGACCATGGTCCAGCTGCCGGCACACAACACACCGCAGTTCGACTGGTCGCGTAACAAGATGCGCAACCGTGCCCAGCCGGTACCACCGATTCACACACCCGAGGTCGCGGCACGCGCCATCCTTCGTGCCGCCCTCGAAGCACCGCGTGAACTCTGGCTGGGGCGTGCCTCGCTCCAGGCGATCATCGGCACTATGTTCATGCCAGGCCTGCTCGACCGGATGATGGCCAAGCAGGCCTGGAGCGGCCAGATGACCGACGAGCCGGTCGATGCCGGGCAGCCGGACAACCTCTTCGAACCGGTCGACGGCCTGCACCGCATCGATGGCCGCTTCGGCGACCGGACTCAAGACCACGCCGTTGCCCTGAGCAGCGAGACCGTGGGCAAATTGGCCGTGGCGGGACTGGCGGCAGTGACCGTGGGCGCGGTGGCGCTGGTCGCCTCCATCGCTTCGGGTCGAGGAAGACGTTAAGGCGCAGCGCGCAGCTCCTGCCGCGCCTGACGCACCACTGAAAAGCCGGCTGAAAGGGCCAGCCCGGCCATGATCAGCGCCACGACGAAGTCCGGCCAGCCGGAACCGGTGCCGAACACGCCCGCCGCCGCGACCATCACCGCGATATTGCCCAGGGCGTCGTTGCGGCTGCATAACCAGACCGAGCGCATGTTCGAGTCGCCCTCGCGAAACGCATAGAGCATCAGTGCCACGGTGACGTTGGCTATCAGCGCCAGCGCGCCGATGACGCCCATGGTCACAGGCTCCGGCACCTCGCCGGTATAGATCGCCCAGCCGGCGCGGCCCAGCACGAACACGCCGAACATCAGCATCGACAAGCCTTTCACCATGGCCGCGCGCGAGCGCCAGACCAGTCCCATGGACAACACCACGAGCGTAATGCCGTAGTTGGCGGCGTCACCGGCGAAATCGATGGCGTCGGCCAGCAGCGCGACCGAACCGGAACGCAGCCCGCTGATGATTTCCACGACGAACATGACCAGATTGATTGCCAGCGCGACCCATAGCGCCTTGCGAAAGCGTGGGTTGACCGCCGGGGTTGAGCAGCCGGAATCACAGCATCGAGACGACATCGGAAAGCCTCCTGAACTATATTCACAGCCATTGCACACCCTGGAGCAACTCCAGGGTCAAGCCTGTCGTGAGCACGTTCACGGCGAGACGAAGGAGACCATGATGCGCATAGGCGAGCTGAGCACGGCGGCCGACGTGGACGTCGAGACCATTCGCTATTACGAGAAGATTGGCTTGATGCCCGTGCCGGAGCGTGGCGCCAACGGCTACCGCTCTTATTCGACCAAGCAGCTGGCGCACCTCGTATTCATCCGCCACTGCCGCGCGCTGGACATCGGGCTGGCCGACATCCGCCGGCTACTGGAGTTTTCCAATCAGCCGGACGCCAGCTGCGGCGACATCAACCTGCTGATCGACGAGCAGCTGGAGCGCGTCCGGACGCGGCTGGAAAGCCTCCGCGCCCTGGAGCGTCAGTTGCAGGCGTTGCGCAGCTGCTGCACTGGCGGTCGTCCGATGCAAGGCTGCGGCATTCTCAACGAGCTGACCAGCACGCGACAGGACGAGGCTCGGCAGCCTTCCAATCACTAGCGAGCAATCCACGGATCGCTCGTGGGCGCAGCATTTTCGGCTAGGTGCGCACGTCGCTTGGCGAAGCGTAGCGGCAGCGATAATCTGCGTCCTTTTGCCGCGAGCCGTTCCGATGTCCCTGTTCGACATGTTGCTCCTGATCGCTGCCGGCTTTGCCGCAGGTGGCATGAACGCGCTCGCCGGGGGCGGCACCTTCTTTTCGTTTCCGGCACTGCTGGCCACCGGTCTGCCGCCGGTTACTGCCAACGCGACCAACGCGGTGGCGCTCTGGCCCGCCAGCCTTGCCGGCGCCTGGGCGGCGCGCTCGGCCCTGCAGCCGCTGGGACGCTATCTGATACCGCTGTTGCTGGCCGGTCTGATCGGCGGTCTGCTGGGCGGCCTTCTGCTGCTGGCCAGTGGCGACGATCTTTTCAGTCTGCTCATTCCATGGCTGTTGCTGCTCGCCACCGCGCTGTTCGCCGCAAGTCCCTGGCTGAGCCGCTGGCTCGCGGCACGCCGAAAAGAAGAAAGCGCGGTACCACCGCACGCACCGGCATCGCTCGCGGCGCACGGGCTGGTGTCCATCTACGGCGGCTATTTCGGCGCGGGCATGGGCATCCTGCAGCTCGCGGCCTTTTCCATCGAAGGTCATCAACTGGTTCGCGCCAACGCGCTGAAGAATCTGATTTCCGCCGTCATCTATAGCGTCGCCACAGCCACCTTCATCATCGCCGGGCGCGTGAGCGGGTACGAGCTGGCGATCCTGCTGATCGGCACCACGCTCGGTGGCTATGCCGGCGGTGCGCTGAGCAAGAAACTGCCAGCCAAGTGGCTGCGCGTGTTTGTCATTGGGGTCGGCAGCGCCATGAGCGTCTATTACTTCTGGACGATTTACGGGCAATAGCCTGATGCCGGCTGACGTCTTCGGAGACCCGGATTACGCTTCGGAACCCGGATTACGCCTTCGGCTAATCCAGGCTACGGTCTGAGGTAGTTCGACGGGCTGATGCAAATCCCCACGCCGTCCGGCTTCCAGCGCTCGTTTTCTTTCAGCTTGCCGTTGGCCGCTGCTTTTTCCGCCCAGCTCTGCTAGTGTCGCGCCCGTTTCACAGCAGCCGCAGAGAACAGGTTTCGCCATGGCCCGCAAGAAAGTCGCCCTCGATTTCGAACAATCCCTCGCCGAGCTGCAACAGCTGGTCGAGCGTCTGGAAAGCGGCGAGCTGTCGCTGGAAGACTCGCTGACCTGCTTCGAACAGGGCATCGGTCTGACCCGCGACTGCCAGGCCGCCCTGAGCCAGGCCGAGCAAAAGGTGCAGATCCTGCTGGAGCGTGACGGCAAGCTGCAGGAAGCCCCCTTCGAGGTGGACCCCGAAGCATGATCGACGAGTACCAGCAACGCTGCCAGAAGCGCGTCGACCACTGCCTTGAGGCACTCTTCACCCCACCCCGCCCGCAACTCGAACGTCTTTATCAGGCCATGCGCTACAGCGTGATGAACGGCGGCAAGCGTGTGCGCCCGCTGCTGGTCTATGCCGCCTGCGAGGCGCTCGAAGGCGACAGCACGCAAGCCGATGGTGCCGCCTGCGCCGTCGAACTGATCCACGCTTATTCCCTGGTGCATGACGACCTGCCGGCCATGGATGACGACGACCTGCGCCGTGGCCAACCGACCACCCACAAAGCCTTCGACGAAGCCTGCGCGATACTCGCCGGCGATGGCCTGCAGAGCCTGGCCTTCGAAGCGCTGGCGGCTGCGGCGCACAACCCGAGCGATCCTGCGCTGCGCCTGGAAATGTTCACCAGCCTCGCACGCGCGGCAGGCCCGGCCGGAATGGTCGGCGGGCAAGCGATCGATCTCGGATCGGTCGGCCTGAAACTTGACCGCACGGCACTGGAACTGATGCACCGCCACAAGACCGGTGCTTTGATCGAAGCCAGCGTGCGCCTCGGCGCCCTCGCCAGCGGACATGCCGATGCCGACAAGCTGGCCGCTCTGCAACGATACGCAGAGGCTGTCGGTCTGGCCTTCCAGGTGCAGGACGACATCCTCGACGTGGAAAGCGACACCCTCACGCTCGGCAAGCATCAGGGTGCCGATATCGCCCGCGACAAGCCGACTTATCCGGCTCTGCTGGGCATGGACGTGGCAAAAGCCTATGCACTGGAGCTGCGTGACCAAGCGCTCGATGCCGTCGCGCCCTTCGGGGCCGCCGCCGAGCCGCTGCGCCAGTTGGCCCGCTTCATCGTCGAGCGCCGCAGCTGAGTCAGCACGTCGCCGACGGAGCCTGAGGTGACCGTTGATGCCTGGGTCATTCTTCTCACTGTAACCATCGGGTAAACTGCGGCTCTTTTTTCAGCCAAAAACGATCCGCCCGATGCCCAAGACGTTCCATGAGATTCCTCGGGTCCGCCCTGCGACGCCCGTTCTAGACCGCGCGGCCACCCCCGAGCAGCTGCGCCGACTGAGCGAAGCGGAACTTGAAGAACTCGCCAACGAACTGCGGCAGGATCTGCTTTATAGCGTCGGCCGGACGGGCGGGCACTTCGGCGCCGGGCTCGGCGTGATCGAGCTGACCATTGCCCTGCACTATGTCTACGACACGCCGGACGACCGTCTGGTGTGGGATGTCGGCCATCAGGCCTATCCGCACAAGATCCTTACCGGCCGCCGCGAGCAAATGGCGAGTCTACGCCAGAAGGACGGCCTGGCCGCCTTCCCGCGTCGCTGCGAAAGCGAGTACGACACCTTTGGTGTCGGCCACTCCAGCACCTCGATCGGTGCCGCACTGGGCATGGCCATCGCTGCACGCCTGCAGGGCAAGAAGCGCAAATCCATCGCCGTGATCGGCGACGGCGCGCTCACTGCCGGCATGGCTTTCGAGGCTCTGAACCACGCCCCGGAAGTCGGCGCCGACATGCTGGTGGTGCTCAACGACAACGATATGTCGATCTCGCGCAACGTCGGCGGCATGTCCAACTATCTGGCGAAGATTCTTTCCAGCCGGACCTACACCAGCATGCGCGAAGGCAGCAAGAAGGTGCTGTCGCGCCTGCCCGGCGCCTGGGAAATCGCCCGCCGCACCGAGGAATATGCCAAGGGCATGCTGGTTCCCGGCACCCTGTTCGAGGAGCTGGGCTGGAACTATATCGGCCCCATCGACGGCCACGACCTGCCGACGTTGATCGCCACCCTGCGCAACATGCGCGACCTGTCCGGTCCGCAGTTCCTGCACGTAGTGACCAAGAAGGGCAAAGGCTTCGCCCCGGCGGAAGTCGATCCCATCACCTGGCATGCCATCAGCAAGCTGGAGCCCGTCGGCGGTCCGGTTGTGCCGAAGAAGCCCAGCGGCCCGAAATACTCCAACGTGTTCGGCCAGTGGCTGTGCGACATGGCCGCCGCCGACCCGCGCCTTACCGGCATCACGCCGGCGATGAAGGAAGGCTCCGACCTGGTCGATTTCAGCGAGCGTTTCCCCGAGCGCTATTTCGACGTTGCCATCGCCGAACAGCACGCCGTGACGCTGGCGGCCGGCATGGCCTGTGAAGGCGCCAAGCCGGTGGTCGCGATCTACTCGACCTTCCTGCAACGCGCCTATGACCAGCTGATCCATGACGTCGCCGTGCAGAACCTCGACGTACTGTTCGCCATCGACCGCGCCGGCCTGGTCGGCGAAGACGGTCCGACCC
Source organism: Pseudomonas sp. (assembly GCA_031988485.1). Classification (GTDB taxonomy): domain Bacteria; phylum Pseudomonadota; class Gammaproteobacteria; order Pseudomonadales; family Pseudomonadaceae; genus Stutzerimonas. The sequence goes on along the minus strand of DALZYJ010000002.1, from coordinate 129,707 downwards.
ATGCCGGCAGCTTCGATCTTTCCTACCTGCGCTGCATCCCCGGCATGCTGGTCATGACGCCGAGCGACGAGAACGAAATGCGCCGCATGCTGACCACCGGCTACCACTTCGAAGGTCCGGCGGCGGTGCGCTATCCGCGCGGCACCGGCCCGAATGCGACCATCGAGCCCGGCCTCGAACCGCTGGAAATCGGCAAGGGCGTAGTGCGCCGCCAGGGCTCGAAGGTGGCGTTGCTGGTGTTCGGCGTACAGCTGGCCGAAGCGCTGCAGGTGGGCGAAGCGCTCGATGCCACGGTCGTCGACATGCGCTTCGTCAAACCGCTGGACGAAGATCTAGTGCGCCAGCTGGCCGACTCCCATGAGCTGCTGGTGACTATCGAAGAAAACAGCATCATGGGCGGCGCCGGCAGCGCGGTGAATGAGTTTTTGGTACGCGAAGGCATGCTCCACCCGATCCTCAACCTCGGCCTGCCCGACTACTACGTCGAACACGCCAAACCCGCCGAAATGCTCGCCGAATGCGGCCTGGACGCAACGGGGATCGAGGCGGCGGTACGGCGGAGGCTGGCGCAGCTGTAAGGGCGGCAATCGATGCCAGCGCAAGGGGAAGAAAGCAGCCCTGTAGGGTGGGTTAGGCGCCCATCCATCGATGTATAGCTCGACACGGAGTCGATGGCGCCGTAACCCACCATGACAGCCAACCGAACCATCACAGTGGCGGGTTATATGGCGCCCGCCCTGCGGTGGTCCTGGAAACATGCGATACGCCGCTAACCCGCCCTACGCTCTCCCTGACCAAACGGGCCAACCCACTAGCGCCGAAAGCCGCATCCAGACCCAAACGATCAGTCTGATCATCAAGGTCTGGCTTTGTGGCACCTCGTTCTATCGCTTGTCTTTCCTCACCCCAGGCCGTAAGGTTCCCGCGATTTTCAATCCGCCCAGGTGTGCACGACCGCAAGGTTCGCATTAAACGGGAAGCCGGTGCGCTCGATGAGCAAGACCGGCGCTGCCCCCGCAACGGTAATCGACCGTGATCCTCGGATCACCGCCCGCTCAACCGCCACTGTGCCCAGCATGGGAAGGCGAGCGAGGTGCGCGTCGAAAGCCCGGAGACCGGCCTGACGGATTCGACTGGTGTTGCGGAGGGCAGCACCGTCAAGCGCGGCCGCCTGCCATCATGCCCCTCGCTTGTTCCTGCCCTCCTCAAAAGCTGTGATCTTTTGAGGAATTCAAAAATGAACCTGTCCCGTATTGCGTTGGCCGTCGCGCTGTTGCCCGGCGTATCTGCGTTTGCTGCCGAGATCGAGCATGAACTGCCGAACATGCTGATCACCTCGGCGCGCCAGGCCGAACCCCGTGCGCAGGCTACCGCTGCCAATACCCTGTTCACCCGTGCCGACATCGAGCGCCTGCAAGCCCGCAGCGTGCCTGAGCTGTTGCGCCGCGTTCCCGGTGTGCAAATCAGCAGCGCTGGCGGCCTGCCCTCCCTGTCGTTACGCGGCACCGGTACGGCACAGACGCTGGTGTTGCTCGACGGCCAGCGTATCGCGTCGGCAACCAGCGGTTTCGCCCGCCTCGACTATCTTGCCATCGATAACATCGAGCGCGTCGAAATCATCCGCGGCCCACGCTCGTCGCTCTATGGCGCCGACGCCATTGGCGGCGTCATCCAGATATTCACGCGTAGCGGCAAGCCGGGCCTGCATCCGGAAGTACGGCTGGCCACCGGCAGCGACCAGAATTTTCAGCGCAGCCTGAATCTATCGGCCGGCACTCAGCAAACACGCGTCCATCTCGGCGCCAGCCTCGATGAACGCAACGGCTTCGACATGACCCGTGACAATCGTGGCGCCGATAGCGACGATGATGGCCAGCGCTCCAAAGCGCTGCACCTGAAGCTGGATCATCAGCTCAACGCCGACTGGACCGCTGGGCTGAGCCTTAACGACCAGCGCGGCGACAACGAATACGACGACGCTTACGAGTTCGCGCCCGGTATCCCGCAGGACGAGTTTCGCCTCAGCAGCTACAGCGGCTATCTGGACGGGCAGCTGAGCGAGAGCTGGAACAGCCGCCTGGAACTGGGCCGCAGTTTCGACCGCAACAAGGTGGTCGGAGCCGGCAGCGGCTGGAATAACGGTGTGCTGGAAACCACGCGCCATTCAGCCGCCTGGCTTAATCGTCTGCAACTGAGCCAGGACCATCAGCTGAGCCTGGGCGGCGACTGGTACGAAGACCGTCTGGATGCCACCACGGCCTACCAAGAGGACAGCCGCGATAACCTGGCCTTCTTCGCCCAGCACAGCTACCAGGGCAGAGGCTTCGGCACCGAACTAGGCCTACGCCACGACGACAACGAACAGTTCGGCATCCACAACAGCTGGAACGCCGCCTTCAGCCTGCCGGTGGGCCAGTCGCAGCGCTGGATACTGAGTTACGGCGAGGGCTTCCGCGCGCCCTCTTTTTCCGATCTCTATTACCCGGGAGCCGGCAATCCCGACCTGAGCCCGGAAACCTCGAAAACCTACGAGCTGCAATGGCGCGCCGATTTCGACGGCACGCAACTGGAAGCCTCGGTCTATCGCACCGATGCCGAGGACATGATTGCCTGGGACAGCGCCGCCAATCGCCCCGAAAACATCAGCCAAGCACGGATCAACGGCTTCGAAGCCAGTATTGCCCGTGAACTGCTGGGTTGGCAGGCCAATCTTGGCTTGAGCATCATCGACCCGCGTGACCGGGAAAGCGGACGCGTGCTGCCTCGTCGTGCCAAGCGCACGCTGAGCTTCGATCTTGACCGTACCTTCGACACGCTTTCAGTCGGTGCCAGCTGGCATGCTTCGAGCGCCCGCTACGATGATGCCGCCAATACCCGCGAACTGTCCGGCTATGGCGTTTTCGATCTGCGTGCGGGCTGGCAGAGCCATCCCGAGCTGCGCTGGGAGGCCAAGGTCAGCAACCTGTTCGATCGTGATTACGCCCTGGCAACTTATGGCCGTCCAACCGGACCGTCATGGAGCGACCCGATAGAAAACTATGGTTATCGCGAAGCAGGCCGCACCGCCCTGTTCGCCGTGACCTGGACGCCCTCGCTCTAAGCGGCAAAAACGGGGAGCGCCCTCAAGGCGCCGCCCGAGCCATCACCTCGCAGAGCTTTCCGATCGCCCCGAGCATCTGGAAGCTCGGGCGCTCAAGCCCTTTGTCGGGCACTTCCCACAGCTGATCCTTACGCACCGCGGCGAGCTGCGACCAACTCTTCCACTCGGCGAGCTGCGCGCCACTGCCTGCCAGGATCACATCCGGATTCCTCGAAAGCACCGACTCGATGCTGACCTGTGGCGCGGGTAGGCGTAGATCGGCGAACACGTTGCGACCGCCACAGACTTCAATGGCCTCGCTGATGATCTGCCGTCCGCCGAGGGTATACAGCGGTCGATTCCATATCTGATAGAAAACCGCCAGCGGTTGCTCGCGGTGGTAGCGTCGGTGCAGCTGCCCCAGGCCCTCGGTGAACCGTTTCTGCAACTGGCGCCCCTGCTCGCGCCGACCGATGCGCTCACCGATCAGCGCGAATTGCTCGGCCAGCTGTTCGAGCGTGAACGGTTGCGCCACCAGCACAGGAACGCCGAATTGCTTGAGCTGCTCGTGCTGCGCCCGGCTGATGCTGTCCGGCCAGAGCAGTACCAGCGTCGGCTGCAAGGCGAGCAAGCTTTCCATTTCCAGCTGTCCCATCCATCCCACCGACGGCACTTCAGTCAGCGCCGCAGGCCGATCGCCACCATCGAGCACACCGACCAGCAGATCGGCTGCGTCCAGTTCCAGCATGATTTCGCTCAGCGAAGGCGCCAGGCTGACCACCCGTTCCGTCGCCCCAAGCGCAGGCGAACTCAGCAACGCGACCAACAGCAGCAGGATCGGCTTCATTGCAGCTGTCGCGGCACGCGATAGAGCATCAGCAGGACCAGGCTGCCGCACACCAGCAGCAACTGAGCGATGGACTCCAGCCCCAGCGGTGCGCCGAATGCCGCCAGCCAGGCCGGCAGCGCCGCGGTCCGCAGTGCGCGCAGCCGAATGGCGCGCAAGGTTGTCCAGGCCGAGGGCTCGGCATTGGTGCCCAGGGCTTTTTCGGTGGCGATCAGGGTGTGCTTGTAAGAGGTGAAGCGAGGCAGATTGAGAAACAGCGCAGCGAGACCGATGCCGAACAGCGGCAAGGCGAGATGCTCGGCTAAGCCGCCGGCCAGCTCGGGCAGTTGCCGGCTGACGAGCACCGGCACCACGATCAGCAGCAGATACACCCAACCGTCGCGAGACAATTGGCGGCGAGCGGCTCCGCGGTTCACGACTGCTCGGCTTCGCCCTGGTGAATCTCGCCCAGCATATGGCCGAGCTTGCCGGCCTTGGTAGCGAGGTACTTGCGGTTGTGCGGATTGTGCGCGATCTGCAATGGCTTGCGCTCGGCGATACGAATGCCGAAGCCCTGCAATGCCTTGACCTTGCGCGGGTTGTTGGTCATCAGCTTGATTTCGGAGATGCCCAGGTGCTCGAGCATGGGCAGACAGATCGCGTAATCGCGCATGTCGGGCGCGAAACCGAGGCGCTCGTTGGCCTCCACGGTATCAGCGCCCTGGTCCTGCAGCTCGTAAGCGCGGATCTTGTTCAGCAGCCCGATACCGCGACCTTCCTGCCGCAGATAGAGCAGCGCGCCGCGCCCCTCATCGGCAATCGCCTTCAGCGCAGCCTCCAGCTGGAAGCCGCAGTCGCAACGCAGGCTGAACAGCGCATCGCCGGTCAGACACTCAGAATGCAGACGCCCCAGTACCGGCTTGCCATCGGCGACATCACCCATCGTCAGTACGACATGTTCCTTGCCAGTGTCCTGATCAAGAAAACCATGCATGGTGAACACACCGAACGGCGTCGGCAGTTGGGAAGCGGCGACGAAGACGACAGACACCGGAGAGACTCCAGAAGGGGAAAGGCGGGCATTGTAACAGCAACCGCAGGCTGGAGGCTGGAGGCTGGAGGCTGGACGGTGCGCTCGTTTCTCCGTCCAGCCTCAAGCGCTCCTTATCGGCTTTCCGCCATTCAGATCTTCGACTCGATCCTTAAAACACCTTGATCTTCGCGCCAGCTGACGCGGCCGAGAAAGCTCATACCCAGCAGCGCCTCGGTGGGCGATGAGCCTTCCACCACCACCGCCTCCACGCCCATCACATCGATGGCGCCGACCTTGACGCTGTTGAGGTGGACCCGCCAGGCCTTGGCCGTGCCGCTGGCGGTGCCGACCACGATCTGCTTGCCGTCGACGCGATAGTCGATGCCCAACCGGCGAGCCTGGTTTTCGTTGATCGCCACTGAGGTCGCGCCGGTATCGACGAGGAATTGCACCGGTTGGCCGTTGATCGAGCCGGCAATCCAGTAATGACCACCCTGCCCCTTGGCGATGCTCAGGTGCTTGCGCTCGGGTTCGGCAAAGCCGGAGCTCAACTCGCGGCTGAGGCCATAGCGGCGCTCGACGCCCTCCACGCGCAGCAGTGCGCCCTTCGCATCGGCGCTGACCACCTGGACACCGCTCGGGCCGGTCTGCCCCACTCGCACCAGCTTGCGCTGGCCGTCGACATTCAGCACTGCAGCGCCAGGGAAGAGGCCCACCACCTGTATGCGCGGCGCGGCGGTAACAGTGGAGGCGATCAACGACAGCGTGGCGGCTAGCAGCAAAACAACGGAACGCATCGTGGCGACTTCCTTGAAAACAGGCAGAACGGCATTCTTCCATGAGCCATGCGCGCGTACGGCGACCCGCCGCACAGTCCGGACTCAGCCGAGCAGCAGCACGACCAGATGCACCAGCGCACAGGCGGCGAAGCCGGCGAGGATGTCGTCGAGCATGATCCCGAGGCCACCGGTCACGTTTCGATCAATCCAGCTCAGCGGCCAGGGCTTGACGATATCCAGCACGCGAAACACGACGAAACCCAGCAGCAGCCATGGCCAGCCGGCAGGCACCAGCCAGAAGGTGATCCAGATTCCCGCAAACTCATCCCAGACGATGCCTTCATGGTCGTGCACGCCCAGGTCCTGAGCCACCTTGCCGCACAGCCAGATGCCGAACAGCATGCTGGCGACGATCACCAATCCATAAGCCCAGCCCGGCAGGGTTTGCCACAGCGGGACGAAGGCCAGCGCCAGCAGCGAACCCCAGGTGCCCGGCGCTTTCGGCAGCGTGCCGGAGCCGAAACCGAAGGCAAGGTTGTGCCACGGATTGCTCCAGACCGACACGGGCATTGTTTGGGTGTCAGGCTGCAGGGAATCGGTCAAGGGGTTGTCCTCTCGTTCAGGCCAGCGGGATGCGCCGGTCAGTTCTCGAAATGATTGTAGCCACGAAGCCCGACCTCGATGGCGTGGCCGTCAGCGCCCAGCAACTGCACGCCTTCGCCCGACGCCACATGGCCGATCACGTGGATTGGCCAACCTTCATCCCGCAGGGCCGGCAACGCCTCGGCGGGCAAGGTGAACGCCAGCAGATAATCATCACCGCCGGTCAATCCGCAGCGCAGGGCCTGTTCGGCGCCAGCGAAGTCCAGCAGCACTTTCGAAAGCGGCAACCTGGACTGCTCCACGCACAGCGAAACGCCCGATGCCTTGGCGATGTGCGCGCAATCGGCCAGCAAGCCATCGGATATATCCATCGCGGCCGTGGCCCTGCCACGCAACGCTCGCCCTAGCGCGAGCTGTGGTTGCGGTGTCCAGTAGCGCCGCAATAGCGCCGCCGCCTGGACCGTATCGTTCTCACGTTCGCCCAGCACGATCGGCAATGCACCTGCTGCATCGCCCAGCGCACCGCCAACACAGAGCAGATCACCCGGTTGCGCGCCGCTACGCAGCAATGCCTGGCCTGTCGGCACGCTTCCGAACACCGTTAGCGTCATGCTCAGCGGACCGCGCGTGGTATCGCCGCCGATCAGGCGCATGTTGCAGCCCGCCGCCATCGCATCGAGACCGCGAGCGAACTCGGAAAGCCAGCCCGCATCGGCCGCCGGAAGCGTCAGCGCCAGGGTAAAACCAATCGGGGTCGCGCCCATGCCAGCCAGATCGCTGGTCGATACCGCAAGCGCGCGCTGGCCGAGCAGGTAGGGGTCGCAGGGATCAGGGAAATGCACGCCGGCTACCAGCGTGTCGGTGGACACCGCCAGTTGCTCCCCCGCTGGCAACGCCAGCAGGGCGCAATCATCACCGATGCCCAACGCGACTTCGCCGCCAGCCCTGGCACAAGCGGCGGCGGCGAAGTAATGGCGGATCAGCTCGAACTCACCCATCAAGCGGATCAGGCTCAGCGCTTGTGAGCGCCGACCTCGGCACTGCGAAGACTGGGCGCCAGCTTGTCCAGCACACCGTTGACGAACTTGTGTCCGTCGGTGGCGCCGAACACCTTGGCCAGCTCGATGCCTTCGTTGATCACCACGCGGTACGGTACATCGATGCGGTGCATCAGCTCGTAGGTGGACAGGCGCAGGACGGCCAACTCCACCGGATCGAGCTCTTCGAGCGGACGATCAAGATGCGGCACGATGGCGCCGTCGACTTCTGTCTTGGCGCGCGCCACGCCGGTCAGCAGCTCATGAAAGTAGGTGCCGTCGACGCCCGAAAAATCATTGTCGACGCGAAACTGCGCCTCGATTTCGTTCAGGCTCTGACCCGCCATATGCCACTGATACAGCGCCTGCATCGCCAGGCTACGCGCCACACGGCGCGTCGCGATCTTGCCCTTGGCCTTCGGCTGGGGCTCCTGGCTGTCGTCGTGATTCAGGCTCACTTGGCCTCCAGCTGCGCCAGCAGGCTCACCATTTCCAGGGCTGAAAGTGCGGCTTCGGCGCCCTTGTTGCCGGCTTTGGTGCCGGAGCGCTCGATGGCCTGTTCGATGGAGTCGACGGTCAGTACGCCAAACGCGACCGGCACGCCGAACTCCATGGAAACCTGGGCCAGGCCTTTGGTGCATTCGCCGGCGACGTATTCGAAGTGCGGAGTACCGCCACGAATGACCGCACCGAGGGCGACGATGGCGTCGTATTCACCCTGCTGAGCGACTTTTTGTGCCACCAGTGGGATCTCGAAGGCGCCCGGCGCGCGAATGATGGTAATGGCATCTTCCGGGATACCGTGGCGTACCAGCGTATCGACGGCGCCGCTTACCAGGCTTTCGACGACAAAGCTGTTGAAACGGCCAACGACCAGGGCGAACTTGCCTTGCGGGGCGATGAAGGTACCTTCGATGGTCTTCAGGGTCATGGAACAGGTCTCGTATACGTTAAAGAGCTTGGGTCAGCCAGCAATGGCTGGCTCGAAAATAGCAGCCCGAACAGGGTAGCGCGTCACGAGCGCAGGACAGACAAGGCGAGAACAGGCGAGGCGGCGGAGTTTACTAACCGTAAATGAGCAAGCCGAGCCTGTTTTCACGCAGTATGTCCAAGCGCAGTAGCGCGGCAGTCCTACTCAGCGGGCAGGTATTCTACAACTTCCAGATCGAAGCCGGATATCGCATTGAACTTCATCGGCGAACTCATCAGGCGCATCTTGCGCACACCGAGGTCGCGCAGAATCTGCGAGCCGGCACCAACGGTGCTATAGGTCGCCGGAGCCGGTGGCTGCTGACGGTTCAGCTGCGCCAGCAACTGCGGCCCGGTCAACGGATTGCCCAGCAACAGCACCACACCGCTGCCGGCCTTGGCCACTTCGCTCATCGCCGCGCGCAGGCTCCAGCGCCCCGGCACGGTGACCAACAGCAGATCGCGCAGCGGCTCCATGTTATGTACGCGCACCAGCGTTGGCTCTTCCGGCGATATCTCGCCACGGGTCAGCGCCATGTGCACGGTGTCTTCCACACCGTCGCGGTAGGTGACCAGCTTGAACTGTCCCAGCTCGGTGTCCAGTGGCTGTTCGGAAACGCGCTCGACGGTGCGCTCGTGGATCATCCGGTAGTGGATCAGGTCGGCGATGGTGCCGATCTTCAGGCCATGCTGTTCAGCGAACAGCTCCAGCTCCGGACGGCGGGCCATGGTGCCGTCGTCGTTCATGATTTCGCAGATCACGCCGGACGGCTCGAAACCGGCCATCCGCGCCAGATCGCAGGCCGCCTCGGTGTGACCGGCACGCGCCAGGACGCCGCCGGGCTGGGCCATCAGCGGAAAGATGTGACCAGGGCTGACGATGTCCTCGGCCTTGGCCTCTTTCGCTACTGCCGCCTGGACGGTGCGGGCGCGGTCGGCGGCAGAAATGCCGGTGGTGACGCCTTCGGCCGCCTCGATGGAAACGGTGAATTTGGTGCCGAACCCAGAGCCATTGCGCGGCGCCATCAGCGGCAGCTGCAACGTTTCACAGCGCTCGCGGGTCATCGGCATGCAGATCAGGCCACGCGCGAAACGGGCCATGAAGTTGATGTGCTCGGCGGTCACGCATTCGGAGGCGACGATGATGTCGCCCTCGTTCTCGCGGTCCTCGTCATCCATGAGGATGACCATCTTGCCGGCGCGGATGTCTTCGATCAGTTCTTCAGCGGTGTTCAGAGCCATGTGGCCGAATCCTTCTATTTTTTTAACGAGCCGGGTTCAGGTAGCCGTGTTCAGCCAGGAAGCTTTCGGTCAGGCCCGAGGCGTTCGGCTCGGCCGCCTTATCGCCCATTAGCAGGCGCTCCAGGTAACGCGCCAGCAGATCAACTTCCAGATTCACCTGCCGCCCGGGGCGGTAGTCGACCATGATGGTTTCGGCCAGGGTGTGCGGGACAATGGTGAGCTCGAACTCCGCGCCGTTCACGGTGTTTACCGTCAGGCTGGTGCCGTCGACCGTGATCGAGCCCTTGAGCGCGATGTACTTGGCCAGCTCGCGCGGCGCGCGGATGCGGAACTGCACGGCGCGGGCATTTTCCTCGCGCGCCACCACCTCGCCGACACCATCGACGTGACCGCTGACCAAATGCCCGCCGAGACGGCTGGATGGCGTCAGCGCCTTTTCCAGATTCACCCGGCTGCCAGCCTTGAGATCGACGAAGGCCGTACGGGCCAGGGTTTCGCGGCTGACGTCGGCCCAGAAGCCGTCACCCGGCAGCTCCACGGCGGTCAAACAAACGCCATTGACCGCGATGCTGTCGCCGAGTTTGACGTCGGCCAGGTCCAGCTTGCCGGTCTCGACCAGCAGGCGGACGTCGCCGCCCTTCGGGGTCATCGCGCGAATGGTGCCGATGGACTCGATTATTCCTGTGAACATGTGGCCTCCCGCAGAAGGCGTGTAAAACGATGCATATGACGAACTCCTGTTTTAGACAAAACAGGGCGCTGCAGATCGATAGGGAGTAGACGCGCGCACGAACGGCGCCCGTCGAGGCATCCCGCTCTCTCTCATCCGGACTATACCGTCGGCCCCGGAATCACACCGGGTCTGCTGACCTTGCCGGGAGGCAAGCGCTCGCGGGCTAGACGCGATTGAAAGCTACTGCGCCCAGGGCATGCTGCGTTGTAATTCATCGAATCACGCCTGCCTGCCCTGCGCTCGCTACGCTTTCAACCTTTGTAGCTGCGCCATTACCGCCGGTGGGGAATCTCACCCCGCCCTGAGAACGTGGGCCGGTTAAAGCCCGGCGCAGTTTTTACCACAGATGCGCCCGTTCTGCAGCCAGCAGACGACCGCATGCCCGCCGTTGCAGGGTCCAAAAACAATTTTTCCCGCCTCAAGCAACTAGCGCTTCGCTTGTTTGTCCATACGCATCGAATCGGCCGGGCGCGCGTGCTGCAAGCCCATGCCGATGCAAAGCAAGACGATCAGGATGGAACGTCACTCCCGTATTACGTCGTACCGACGCCGAGCCAGGATCAGCTCGCACTTTTGGCGATCCCCCGCGCAGATCAGGACACGATCAGGAAGAACGCTCCGGACCTTCACATGTGCCACGAGGGATGGGTATGTCAAAGGTTACGGCTATGGATATGTCGGCCGCCGCTCAGGCTGCCGAAATTGACCGCATTGGGTTTGCGGTCATCGAGCATTACATTTCGCCCGAACAACTTGAGCTGGGCCGCGCCTTTATCGAGCAGCAAGCAGCCAGCCATGACGGCGAATACTTTGCCGTCCACGGCATCGAGGCGTTGGGGGGCAGCATGGTCGCGGGACTCGCACTCTCGCCTCCTTTCAAGGAGACCCTGGCGGAGCTGTATCGCCTCCAGACAGGACGGGAGCCGGCCGCAACGGAGCAGATCTTCCCGGTGATCCGCTGCCTGCAGGGCCGCAGCGGGCTCAAGCAGTCGCACTTCTATCACTTCGATGCCACTGCGGTCACTGCGCTGCTCCCGCTGTTCATCCCGACCGAGGGCGAGAACTGCGGTGACCTGATCATCTTTCCCAACCTGCGGCGCGTTCGCTTCAATGCCCTGCGCAACGTAATCGAGAAGGCGGTGCTGCATAACACCCTCAGCCAGAAGCTGGTCGCCTTCGCGGTGCGGCGCGGCTGGCTGCGGCCGATCCGCCTGAAGCTGGTGCCCGGTAACCTTTATCTGTTTTCAGGCTATCGCAGCCTGCATGCCAACGATCAATGCGACCCGGCCATGCTGCGCGCCACGGCGCTGTTCCACTTTGGCAACCCTCACCATGACAGCCTGCTGGCGCGGTTCCTGCTGGGCGCCAACAAGCGCCGGGCGAAACTCGATCACAATGGGCTCAAGCCGGTGAACTGAGCGAGCTATAGCAAGCTGATCCGTCTGGTCGAGAGCAGATCAGCCGACCGGACGAGCGACGATGCGCCAGTCCTCGCCGACCGCCCGGATATCCTCGATTTTCAATTCGGGCGCTTCGCTCATGCGCGCCAGCGGCAGATCAAGCAACGGGCGAGCCGAGGAACCAAGGAATTTCGCGGCGACGAATATCTGGTATTCGTCGATCAGCCCCAGCGCGGCGAAGGCACCGGCAAGGCGCGGACCGGCTTCGAGCAGCACTTCGTTGGCGCCACGATTGGCGAGTTCGACCAGCAGACCACGCAGATCGACACGACCCACATCGCTGGCTAGCGCCAATAATTCATGACCTGCCGCCTGATAGCTTGCCGCCTGCTCATCGCCAGTGCTGGCCACCAATGCCGAGCCAGCCTGAAAAAACGGCGCATCCAGCGTTACGCGCAAACGTCCATCGACCAACACGCGCAGCGGTGGACGCTGCATGGCCAGCGCGGCCAGTTCGTCATCCAGCCCCAGCTCAGTGGGGCGTACCGTCAGCCGCGCATTGTCCATCAGCACTGTATCCGCGCCGGTCAGCACCACGCTGGATTGCGCGCGCAGGCGCTGCACTTCCGCGCGTGCCGCCGGGCCGGTGATCCATTGGCTTTCGCCGCTGGCCATGGCAGTGCGGCCGTCGAGGCTCATCGCAAGTTTCGCGCGCAGCAGTGGCAGGCCGGTTTCCATGCGTTTGACGAAGCCGGCGTTCAGCGCCCGCGCTTCGCTTTCCAATACGCCGCTGGTGACTTCGATGCCAACGCTGCGCAGGCGTGCCAGCCCCCGACCGGCGACCTGCGGATTGGGGTCCTGCATGGCCGCGACCACACGCCCGACACCCGCCTCGACCAGCGCTTCGGCACAGGGCGGCGTTCGTCCGTGATGGCTACAGGGTTCGAGCGTAACGTAGGCGGTCGCACCGCGCGCGCGCTCACCAGCCTGACGCAGCGCATGGACTTCAGCATGCGGCTCGCCGGCACGCACATGCCAGCCTTCGCCGATCAACTCGCCGTTCTTGACGATGACGCAGCCGACTCGCGGGTTGGGATGTGTCGAATACAAGCCTTTGCGCGCCAGCTGAAGCGCGCGGGCCATCCAGGCGTGATCATTGCTGTTCATTCGGTTTTTGCAGGTTCGCGCGACAGACGTTCGATTTCCTCGCGGAACTCGTTGAGATCCTGGAAGCGGCGATAAACGGAAGCAAAGCGGATATAGGCCACCTCATCGAGCTTCTGCAGCTCGGCCATCACCAGCTCGCCGAGCACCCGCGATTTGATTTCGCGCTCGCCGGTGGCTCTCAGTCTGTGCTTGATGTGGGCGATGGCTTCTTCCAGCCGCTCGACGCTGACCGGACGTTTTTCCAGCGCGCGTTGCATACCGGCGCGCAATTTCTCTTCGTCGAACGGCTGGCGGCTGCCGTCCTGCTTGATCAACCGCGGCATGACCAGCTCGGCGGTTTCGAAGGTGGTGAAACGTTCGCCGCAGGCGAGGCATTCGCGGCGGCGACGGACCTGATCGCCCTCGGCAACCAGGCGCGAGTCGATGACTTTGGTGTCATGTGCAACGCAGAAGGGACAATGCATGGTTTCAAGCTGTCAGACGTCGGAGAGCCATGGTAGCGCATCGCGTCGGCAAGACAAGTCGAGCCGATTGTTGCTATACAGGCGCGCATTAACGTCACGTTCTGGAGCCGTCCGTGCAGTTACGCCCCCTTATGTTGCCCGCCTTGCTCCTGGCCCTGGCCGGCTGTTCAAGCCAGGAGTCCCAGCGCCCCGTCGCCCCCGTCATTTTCGAGGAACCACCTCAGGCGACCACGCCGCTGCACGAGCTGCATGGCAGCCTGATCGGCGTCCCTGCCGATAGCGAAGTCGATTTGGCCCTGCTGGAAGTCAACCGCCGGGACCAGCCCGATCGTTTGTTGAGCAACGTGAGTTTGAAAGGCCGTGGCGGTGAGTTGCCGTTCATTCTCAAGTTCAACGCCGAGAATTTCCCCAAGGACCAGCAGGTCGAACTGCGCGGACGCGTCACCCGTTCGGGACAGCTGATCATGCGCCTGCCAGCCGTGCGGATCAGCAGTCCGGCCAGCCAATCACTAGGGCCGCTGCGCCTGGTCCCTGCGCCTTGATCCCGCCCGCTGCCTTGCAGGCGGCATTGGCCGACCTGCTTGGCGATGCGCGCCTGAGCGTCGCAACCCTGCCCGATACCGACATCCGTCTTTGGCTGATCGATGCGGACAACATGGACCGCGCGTTCAGCCCCGAGGAAACCCGGCGGATTCTCGAAGAACCGCCTTATTGGTGCTTCTGCTGGGCCAGCGGCCTGGTCCTGGCGCGCTGGCTGGCCGAGCGCCCAGAGTGGGTACGCGGCAAGCGCGTGCTGGATTTCGGTGCAGGCTCGGGTGTGGCGGCCATCGCGGCGGCCAAGGCCGGCGCCGCGGAAGTGGTAGCCTGCGATCTCGACCCGCTGGCCCTGCAGGCCTGTCGTGCCAACGCCGCACTCAACGGGGTGGCGCTGGACTATTCGGAAGACTTCTTCGCAGAGGACGATCGCTTCGACTTGATCATCGTCGCCGACGTGCTCTACGACCGCGCCAACCTGCCATTGCTGGACCAGTTCCTCAGCCGTGGTCGCGAGGTGCTGGTGGCCGACTCGCGGGTGCGCGATTTCCAGCATCCGCTGTACCAGCGCCTCGACATCCTCGACGCCTGCACCTGGCCGGATCTGGCCGAACCCGCCGAATTCCGCCGGGTCAGCCTCTATCATGCGGTAAGGGCGTGAAGACGGTAAAAAGGCTGGAAGCTGGACGAATGTGTGCTGGTAGCTTCAGAAAACCGAGGTGAACATATGAGTACCAGTGACGGTCTGCGCCTGTTCTTCGCCCTGCCCTGCCCGCCGGAGCAGGCGGCGGCCATTTGCAGCTGGCGGGATCGGCAGGCGTTGGGAGGGCGGCCGGTGGCGCTAGAAAATCTGCACCTGACCTTGGCCTTCCTCGGCGCGCAGTCGGCGGAACACCTGGATGCGCTCCGGCAACTGGCAGACGGCGTCGTATGCGACGAGTTCGAACTGACCCTGAATCGCCTGATCACCCTCAGCCATGGTTTCGTCTGTCTCGCACCAACCGAGGCACCGCCCGCCCTGCTGCAACTGGCCGGCAGCCTTGCCGAGCGGCTGAACGCGCTGGGCATCGTGCTCGACAGCCGCCCTTACCTGCCGCATATGACGTTGGCGCGCCAGGCCCATGTGCAGGCGCAATGCGCCGCCGCGACCTTCAGCTGGAGGGCCGAGCGCTTCGTGTTGTATCAGTCGCAGAACACTGCAGACGGCGTGCGTTATCAGGAGCTGGGCAGCTGGCCAATGCGAGCGCCCGAGGCAACTGCAGGAATCGCCTCGAGCTGAGGCCGGATCAGGCCGGCACTTCGATCAGGAAGCGGAACAGAGGACCGTGCTGCTCCACGGCCAGGCAGTTGTAGCCCTTGAGCTTGGCGTCCTCGGGAATGCCCTGTACCGA
The DNA here is from genome assembly GCA_031988485.1 of Pseudomonas sp. Taxonomy (GTDB): domain Bacteria; phylum Pseudomonadota; class Gammaproteobacteria; order Pseudomonadales; family Pseudomonadaceae; genus Stutzerimonas. The sequence continues at coordinate 114,450 of DALZYJ010000002.1, read as the reverse complement.
TTGCGAGCAGTCGGTCACCACCTCCAGCAACTGCCCCGGCAGCATGGTGTCCAGGGTCTCCAGCGTGGCGATGGCGTTGTAGGGGCAGTGTTCGCCCCGCAGATCAAGCGAGAGATTCGGTTTGGGCTGGCTCACGGGCAGCACTCCTCTTGGGTTGGAAACGACGGGCGTTGAGGTGGACCAGCAACATGGCCAGCGCCAGGCCGGCGAAGCTGAATAGCAGGCCGGTGCCCGGCCCCATGCTTTCCAGCAGATCGATCTTCGGATAGGGCAGCGCCAGCGGGGTGCCCAGCTCGTCCCAGTACACCGCCACCAGCGTGCCGCCGATCACGTTGCCGATGCCGACCACCCAGAAATGCACCTGGCCTTCCATCGCCCGGTACATCCAGCCGGTTTCGCAGCCACCGGCCAGAACGATGCCGATCCCGAACAGCAGGCCGCCGATCACCGAATTCGGCCCCATCCAGAAGATCTTCGCATCGGCCCCCAGCATGATGGCGCCGAAGGTGCCGACGCAGGCCACGGCCATGCCCAGCAGGATGCCGTAGGCGATCTGGGTACGCCCCGTGGTCCAGAGATCACGCGCAGCGCTCGTAAAGCAGATCTGCGCACGCTCGATCAGGCCGCCGAACACCACGCCGAACAACACCGCCATGCCCAGCGCGATGGACACGCCGAAACGCCAGCAGGCGAATGCCACGGCAACCAACGCCACCGCCACGCCCAGGCGCACCTGCAAGCGGTTGCGCTTTTCCCGCGCCTGCGAATCGGCGAACAGCGAACTGGCTTGGCTCCCCACCTTGAGCGGTACGCGCAGGAACGGCAGCAGGCAGATCTTCACCCCGACCCAGGCGCCGCCGACCGTGGCCAGCATGAACGCCCAGGCGTGCAGCGAGAACATCGGAATGCCGGTGAAGAACGCCGCCAGGTTGCAGCCCATGGCCAGGCGGGCGCCGAAACCGGCGATGATCCCACCTATCAGCCCCTGCGCCAGGCGCCGCTTGCTGGTGGGCCAACGCAGGCTGACGTTGTTCGCCCAGAGCGCCGTGCACAGCGCGCCGAGCAGCATGCCGATGATCATCACCCCATCGATGCGATCCAGCGGCGTGCCCTGCAAGCCAATCAGTTTGAAATAGCTCCACTGCTGCGACTGGAACCCGAACCAGGCCAGCACGTGCCCACCCCAACGGGTGAACTCGCCGGTCACGGCCCAGAAGGTTCCGGTGATCGCGAAGTAGTAGGCGGAAGCGACACCCAGCGCGACGAGCGCAGGGATAGGTGACCAGAAGCGCACGAGGTAGCGCGCCCGGAAATCGGACAGAACGGACATCATTGACTCCTTTTGCGCGACTGCAATCGCCGCACCGAGAAAAGGTGATGCGGATTCTAGCCCTCTACAGCGCGCTTTGCGTGGACATTCCATTGATGCAGAGTCGCCTTCACCTTGCTTCCCGTAGCCGCCGCCCCCACTTAACATGGCACCCTTCACACGCGCCCATTCGAGAACCCTGATGAGCCAGACTCCTTTCATCTTCGACGTCACCGCCGCCAACTTCGAGCAACTGGTGCTGGAAAACTCCTTTCACAAACCGGTGCTGGTGGACTTCTGGGCCGAGTGGTGCGCACCGTGCAAGGCGCTGATGCCGCTGCTGGCGAAGATCACCGAGGAGTATCAGGGCGAGTTGCTGTTGGCCAAGGTCAACTGCGATATCGAGCAGGAAGTGGTGGCGCGCTTCGGCGTGCGCAGCCTGCCCACCGTGGTGCTGTTCAAGGACGGCCAGCCGGTCGACGGCTTTGCCGGTGCCCAACCGGAATCGGCGATTCGCGCCATGCTCGAGCCCCACGTGCCGGCTCCCGCCGCGCCGGATGCGGATCTGCTCTCGAGCGCGCAGGCGCTGTTCGCCGAGGGCCGTATCGGCGAGGCGGAAAACCAGCTCAAGCAGTTGCTAAGTGAGGACAATGAAAACGCCGCGGCGCTGATTCTTTACGCACGCTGCCTGGCCGAACGCGGCGAACTGAGCGAGGCCGAAACGGTGCTCGGCGCGGTCAAGGGCGACGAGCATAAGCAGGCGTTAGCCGGTGCTCGGGCTCAGCTGACCTTCCTGCGCCTGGCCAACGACCTGCCGGAAGTCGCCGACCTCAAGAGCCGCCTTGCACAAAACGCCGAGGATGACGAAGCGGCCTACCAGCTGGCGATCCAGCAACTGGCACGCCAGCAGCACGAAGCGGCTCTGGATGGTTTGCTCAAACTATTCGTGCGCAACCGCAATTATGCCGACGGCCAGCCGCACAAGACGCTGTTGCAGGTGTTCGACCTGCTGGGCAACGACCACCCGCTGGTCACGACCTACCGGCGCAAGCTGTATCAGGCGATCTATTGAGATGTAAAACAAAGCTTCGCGGTAAACGACGGAAGCGCCTTCGGCGATTCCGTCCTACAGACTCACAGTCCCGATTTTTTTGTAGGTTGGATTAGCCGAAGGCGTAATCCGACTAACTCAGCATCCGGCTCAGCTCGCCGCAATCACGCGCATGCAGATCGGTCAGCTCGGGCCAGAGATTTTCCGGCAGATTGACCAGCACCCCGCGCGCGCCGGCCGCCTTAGCGCACTCGAGATCGAAGCGGTAGTCGCCAACCATCACCAGCATCTGCGGCGCAACCTGCCACTTGTCCGCCAGATGCAGCAAGCCTCCCGGATCGGGCTTGGGCGGGGCCTCGTCGCGACCGAGAATGTCGTCCGGCGCAAAGCAGTCGCCCATCCCCACCGCTTGCAAAGTCACCAGCGCCAGCTCATGGGCATTGCGCGTCAGCACGCCCATCCGGCAACCACGGTCACGCAATTCGTGCAGCAACTCCAGCGCACCCGGCGCAGGCGTCGCGGCGTAGGCCAGCTCGCGTTCGTGCTCCAGCAGCCAGGCGCGCTTGCTTGCCGCCTCGTCGGCCGGCAGCGCGGCGAGGTGATGGAGGATGTCGTCTTCCAGCGGAATATCCAGCGCCCGCTTGATCGCCGGGAAGTCATGCACGGCGATGGTCAGGGTGCCGTCCATGTCGAACACCCAGTGCCGCGCATCAGCCAGTTTCACTTCCAGTCCTCACGCACGCGGATCAAGCCTTCCTGCGCCACCGAAGCGACCAGCTCGCCGGCGCGGTTGAAGATGCTGCCACGGGCGAAGCCGCGTGCATTACCGGCCCAGGGGCTGTCCATGGAGTACAGCAGCCACTCGTCCGCACGCACGTCGCGGTGGAACCAAATGGCGTGGTCGAGACTCGCCAGCTGAATGAATTTGCTCCAGGAAGTGACGCCATGCGGCTGCAACGCGGTGCCGATGAAGCTGAAATCCGACGCATAGGCGACCAGATATTTGTGCAGCGCGGCGTTGTCGGGCAGCGAGCCGTCGGCACGGAACCAGATGTGCCGGATCGGCTCGATCGGCTCGGGATTGAGCGGGTCCTGCAGCGTCACGGGGCGGATCTCGATGGGCTTGGGGCGGCGCAACTTTTCAGCCACGCGCGGCGGCACCAGCGGCGTCAGTTGATGCAGTAGCTCCCACTCGCTGAGCAGATTTTCCGGTCCGGCCACCTCGGGCATCGGCAGCTGGTGCTCGTAACCGGTCTCGTCCGTCTGGAACGAGGCGCTGCAGGTGAAGATCGTTTGCCCTTTCTGGATCGCACTGACGCGCCGGGTGTTGAAGCTACCGCCATCACGCACGCGGTCGACGCTATAGACCACTGGCTGGTGTGAATCGCCGGGGCGCAGGAAATAGCCATGCATGGAATGCATATGCCGCTCGGCGCCGACGGTCTGGCTCGCCGCGGACAATGCCTGACCGACCACCTGACCGCCGAACAGCTGCGGGAAACCCAGATCCTGACTGGCGCCGCGAAACAGGTTTTCCTCGATTCGCTCCAGCGACAGCAGGTTTACCAGCGTATCCAGGGTGTCGGTCATGATGTCGTCCTTATGTTCTTCTATGCGCCACGGGCAAGGCGCGCAATATTACGGATTCGGCAGGATTCGCTCCAGTAATTGTGCTTATCGTCGGGTAACGGCCCGGTTATTCAGCCGGTACAACACGTGTGGGCGCAGCGGATGCCCTTCGGCTAGGCCGGGGTGTTCGAAGTCTTCCTGCGGCTCATGCCGCATGCCAAGCGCCGCCATCAAGCCGCGGGACGGCTCATTGAGCGCAGCGGTGTAAGCCACCACTTCCGTCAGCTGCAGACGCTGGAAGGCACAGTCCAGGGCCGCTTCTGCCGCTTCGCGGGCCAGGCCTTGACGCCATTGATCGCTGGCGAGCCGCCAGCCGATCTCCACGACGGGGCTGAACGGTAGTTGCAACGGGCTCCAGGCCAGACCGGCCATCCCAATGAAGCGACCTGTGTCCTTGCGTTCCAACGCCCAGAAACCGAAGCCGTGCCGCGCGAAATGAATCCGGCAGCGCGCCATCGCCGCCGCGCAGTCGTCGCGTGAGAGCAAAGCCGGGAAAAAGCGCATGACCTGCGGGTCGGCGCACATCTGCGCCAAGGGGGTGAGGTCTTTGTCCTGCCAGCCGCGCAGGCGCAGGCGGGGTGTTTCCAGTTCGATACGTGATGTCGCGTCTTCCATGCCGTTTCCTTGAGGCGGCCGTTGCCGGGTCGGCATACTTGCGGCTGACCACTCGGGCGCCGAACGATGTCTCTACCGCTGATCTTTCATGACGACTACAGCCCGCCGCTGCCACCTGGGCATCGCTTTCCGATGGAAAAGTTCCGGCTGCTGCGCGACCACCTGGTAGCCAGCGGTGTGACAACGGACGAAGCGCTATTACGCCCGGAGATTTGCCCGCACGACATTCTCGCCCTCGCTCATGACAGCGCTTACGTCGAGCGTTACTGCACGGGCGACATGAGCCGCGAGGAGCTGCGCCGCCTCGGCCTGCCCTGGAGCCCGCAACTGGCGCAGCGCACGCTACGCGCGGTGGGTGGCTCGCTGCTAGCTGCCGAGCAGGCACTGGAATACGGGTTGGCCTGTCACTTGGCGGGCGGCACGCATCATGCGCACCACGACCACGCCTCGGGCTTCTGCATTTTCAACGATCTGGCGGTGATCGCCCTGTCGCTGCTGGAGAGCGGCCGGGTCGGCCGTGTGCTGATCTTCGACTGCGATGTGCATCAGGGCGACGGCACCGCGCGCATTCTCGAACAGGTACCGGATGCGATAACCGTGTCGCTGCATTGCGAGAAGAATTTTCCGGCGCGCAAGGCGCGGAGCGACTGGGACATTGGCCTGGCGCCGGGGCTGGGCGATGCCGATTACCTCAAGACGGTGAACGACACGCTGGATTATCTGCTGCCTCTATACCAGCCGGATCTGGTGATCTACGACGCCGGCGTCGACGTTCATCGCGACGACGCGCTAGGGCTGCTGAACCTCAGCGACGAGGGGCTGGCAATGCGCGATAGCGCGGTCATCGAGCAATGCCTGGGGCGCGACATTCCGGTGGTCGGGCTGATCGGCGGCGGTTACGACAAGGACCGCGCCCTGCTCGCCCGCCGCCATGCGCGCCTGCATTTCAGCGCCATCGCGGCCTGGCAGCGCTACGGGCTGGGCTGAACAGCCGTTACAATGCGCGCCCCGCACCGCCAGGCCCGCATCATGCTCACGACCGCCACGCCTTCCCGTATCGCCATCATCGGCGGTGGCCCCGCCGGACTGATGGCCGCCGAAGTGCTGAGCCAGGCCGGCCTCGCGGTCGACCTCTACGACGCCATGCCTTCGGTCGGCCGCAAGTTCCTGCTGGCCGGCGTCGGCGGCATGAATATCACCCATGCCGAGGATTTCGCCGCCTTCGTCGGGCGTTATCGCCAGCGCGCCGATCAGCTCCGCCCATTGCTCGAAGCCTTCGATCCGAACAGGTTGCGCGAATGGATTCACGGCCTGGGCATCGACACCTTTGTCGGCAGCTCCGGCCGCATCTTCCCCACCGACATGAAAGCCGCACCGCTGCTGCGCGCCTGGCTCAAGCGCCTGCGCGACAGCGGCGTGCAAATCCACACCCGCCGTCGCTGGCTGGGTTGGAGCGAGGATGGCCAGCTGCGTATCGCCGGACCGGAAGGCGAATCGTTGCAGAACCCGACAGCCACCCTGCTCGCCCTCGGCGGCGGCAGCTGGGCACGACTGGGCTCCGACGGCGCCTGGGTGCCGCTGCTACAAGCAAAAGGGATCGCCATCGCCCCGCTGCAACCGGCTAATTGCGGATTCGAAGTGGCGGGCTGGAGCGCCCATCTGGTCGACAAATTCGCCGGTGCGCCGCTGAAGACCGTCACCCTTGCGCTCCCCGACCAAGCCCCGCGCAAGGGCGAATTCGTGCTCACCGCAAGCGGCATCGAAGGCAGCCTGGTCTATGCGCTGTCCGCTGAAATCCGCGAGCGGATCAACGTCAACGGCTCGGCAACGGTGCAGCTCGACCTGTTGCCGGATCGCTCGCTGCAACAGATCGCCAGCGCTCTGGCCAAACCGCGCGGCTCGCAATCCATGGCCAAGCATCTGCATCGTCAGTTGAAGCTGGACGGCGTCAAGGCCGCCCTGCTGCGCGAACTCACCGATGTCGAAACATTCCAGAGCCCGCAAGCACTGGCCGCCGCGATCAAGGTCCTGCCGATCCCCCTGCTACGCCCGCGCACGCTGGATGAAGCCATCAGCAGCGCCGGCGGCGTGCCCTTCGAGGAATTGGACGAGAATCTGATGCTGCGCCAGCTACCCGGCGTGTTCTGCGCCGGGGAAATGCTCGACTGGGAAGCGCCGACCGGGGGTTATCTGCTGACGGCCTGCTTTGCGAGCGGGCGCGCGGCGGCGCAAGGGCTGTTGCGCTGGCTACGGACTGGCAACCCAGCCGACACAGGCGCAAGGTAGCTGTAACGCCCGTCCCCGGCCGGCGCTCAGAACTGCCTGAACAGCGCAACGGCGATCACACCGGCCGCGATCGCAGGCAACGGCTTCTTGAGCAGGAGCATCGTCACGGCCGTTACCAGAAAAGCCAGCCGGGCACCGTTGTCTCCGTTGACCGCCATCGGCGTAAGCAGCGCCACCAGCACCGAGCCCGACATGGCGCTGATGAATTGCTCCGTCCTGCGATTGATGGGCACGAACGACATGGCAAACACACCGCCCCAGCGAGTCGCCAAGGTCACTACAGCCATGATCAGGATGATGACCAGCGCGCCGGATCCCGCCGTTTCTAACGTCACGTTTGTTTCTCCATCCACAGCGCGCCCAATAGACCGCCAGCGAGCGCGCCCGCCACGACATGACTATTGGCGGGCAGATACCAGTACGCCAGCATCGATGCGCAGCCGGCGATGATCCAGATAACGGTCATTCGCAGATCTTTCTTCCCGCCGACAACCATCGCAAGGAGGAAACATCCCATGACCATATCCAGGCCCCAGCTGACCGGGTCATGGATGGCGCTGCCGAAATAAAGACCGAGCCAGGTGCCCAGCACCCAGAACGTCCAGAGCGCCAAGCCACCGCCAAACAGGATTCCCAGCCCTGGCTTGCCGAGGCTGAATGCCTGCATGGACATCGCCCAGTTGGCATCCGAAACGACGAACATGACGGCGTAGCGCTTGGATGGCGGCAGATGGCACAGCCATGGATAGAGCGTTGCCCCCATCAACAGATGCCGAGCGTTAACGGCAAACACCGTCACGACCAGCGGTACGACGGGAACATGGGTGCCCCAGAGCTCTAGAGACGCGAATTGCGAAGCGCCGGCGAACACCAGCGTGCTCATGATCAAAATGGAATAGTCATCCAGACCCGCCTGCGCCGCCGCCAGGCCAAAGGCCAGCCCAAACACCACAACGAACAGCGAGATCGGCGTCAATTGCTTGAAGCCAGCCCATACGCTATCTCGACTGAGCTCATGAAGCGTTGTATCAGTACTTGCCAAAGGTCACCTCTGGTTCTCTTGTCAGTAATCGCCGCGCAAATGCGCCCAAGCCAGGCGTCGAACCGGATAGTCGGCACTGCGAAGTCCACGTCCCGTGGGTCCTTACGATGCTTTTCACCACAACGCCCTGTGCAGGAGCTGACGCACCCTCAAGGCGCGCCACGGGCAACATCATCTTCCGTCAGCGCTTCTTGCCCGGCTTCGCCCCACCCAGGCTCGGCACTTTGCGGATCGCTTTGGCGTTGGGTTTCTCGCTCTCGTCGAACCAGTTGCCCAGATGGACACGACCTTTGCCAGCGGCATCCTTGGGCTTTTTCGGTTTCTTCGGCTTCTTGATGACCTGCCCGCCGGGCTGGGTAGTCGGCACGCGGTGATCGGGAACGAAGCCGGGCTCGTCATGACGCGGCAGCACCTGGCTGATCAGGGTTTCGATGGCGGCGAGCTGGTCGACCTCGTCGGCTGCCACCAGCGAGATGGCTTCACCTGTGGCACCGGCCCGGCCAGTGCGGCCGATGCGGTGCACGTAATCTTCGGCGACGATCGGCAGGTCGAAATTGACCACCTGCGGCAGGTCATGAATATCCAGGCCTCGCGCGGCCACGTCGGTGGCCACCAGCACCTGTACTTCGCCGGCCTTGAAGCGTTCCAGCGCACGCAGGCGGCTCGCTTGCGGTCGGTCGCCGTGAATCGCATCGCTGGAAATTCCTTCGGCCTGCAGCTCCTCAACCAACTGATCGACGCCCTTGCGCGTCTTGGCGAACACCAGCACCTGCCCCCAGCGCTTTTCCGCCAGCAGATACAGGAGGAGTTCGCTCTTGCGCTTCTTGTCCACCGGCACCAGCCACTGCTTGACGGTTTTGGCGGCGGCGTTGCGCGGGCTGACCTCGAGGGACAGCGGGTCGCGCAGCAGCTCGCTCGCCATCTGGCGGATGGCATCGGAGAAGGTTGCGGAGAACAGCAGCGTCTGGCGCTTTTTCGGCAGCGCACTGAACAGATCGTCCAGCTCCTGGGCGAAGCCCAGGTCGAGCATTCGGTCGGCTTCGTCCAGCACCAGCGCCTGCACCTGACCGAACTTCACCGCGTTCTGCCGGTACAGGTCGAGCAGCCGGCCAGGCGTGGCTACCAACACATCGATGCCCTTGCGCAGCGCCATCATCTGCGGGTTGATACTGACGCCGCCATACACCGCATAAGTACGCAACGGCAGGTTCTGACCGTAGGCACGGAAGCTTTCATGCACCTGCTCGGCCAGTTCGCGGGTCGGCACAAGCACCAGACCACGTATCGAGTTGCTGGCGACCTTGGCGCCTTCCTGGCTTAGCCGCTGCAAGAGCGGTAGCGCGAACCCGGCGGTCTTGCCAGTGCCGGTCTGCGCGGCGGCCATCAGGTCGCGCCCCTTGAGCACGACGGGAATCGCCTTGGCCTGAACCGGCGTCGGCGTGGTGTAGTCGAGCGCTTCGAGCGTGCGCAGCAACGGATCGATCAGGCCCAGGGAGGCGAAAGTCATGGTGAAAACCGGCAGGGAAAACGAGGTGGGAAGTTTACGCGCAAAACAGCCGGGAAGCAGGGCGACCTGCGGGTGCCCTCTCCTGCGCTCGCTGGATCGGTAAAGCTTCGCTCCGTGGGTGGGCCTCCCACAAAGCAGCCTGCCCATACCGCACCGCACCGCACCGCACCGCACCGCACCGTGGGAGCCGCGCCTCCGCAGCGAATGCAACGCATAAAACAGTTTGGAAGCTGGTGGATCAGGTAAACGACGCAAGCGCCTTCGGCAACTCCGTCCTACGAGGCCGCAGACCGTAGCCTGGATTAGCCGAAGGCGTAATCCGGGTTTCCGAGGGCACAACCCGCCGAGTAACGTGCCGGCCTGCCGGCACTCTTTCGGCTTCTATGATTTCAGCAGCAGCTTGCCCTCGATGGGCACATACCGCGTGGCGGCGCGGATCAGCGAGTTCGCCGTCAGTCCCGGCGCACCATACGCCGTAGCCTCAACGCCGCCGGCGCGTACCCGGTCGAGCAGCAGGTCGAAATCGCCATCGCCGGAGGCCAGCACCACTTCGTCGACACGTGCCGAGGCGTCCAGCACGTCGATGGTGATGCCCACATCCCAGTCGCCCTTGGCCGAGCCGTCGCTGCGCTGGATGTAGGGCTTGAGCTTTACCGTGAAGCCCAGGTTACGCAGGATCTGCTGAAACTGCTGCTGTTTGGCATCGCCACGGTCGATGGCGTAAGCATAGGCCTCGACAATCTCGCCACCCGCGCTGACCTCACCCCACAGGGCGGCATAGTTGAAATGGCAGCCATGAGCCTGGCGCACCGTGTAATAAAGGTTCTGCACATCGGCAAACAGGGCGATCTTCTTCACGCAGCGACCCGAATCGAGAAAGGCGGGCCAGTATGCAGACTGTGTGAAAACGTAGCGAGCGAAGGTTAGGCGGGGCCGCCCAGGCAAGAACTAGGCATTCGCACAAAAACAGGCGAGAAAGCGGACTGGACTCGCACTCGAGTTTACAAGTTGTAATGAGCATTCCGACTGGGCTCGCATCCGAGCCTGTTTTTAACGCCGCATAACCGAGCGCAACAGTTTTCACACAGCCTGCTTGAACGGCAATATCGCGCATGTCGCTGCCCGATTTTTTGGACTAAAGTGCGCGCCTGTTTTCCCGAGACCGCTCCGACCGCGATGAACGTACTGACCATCCTCCGTGACGCCTGGTACTTCTATTCCCGCAACCTGGCATCGATTACGCGCCTGTGCCTGCCGCTGATCGCGCTAGAGAGTTGCGCCAGGCTGGCCGTCGAGCATCTGTTCGGCAAGGACGCGGGGCCGGCGCAGGAGTTGCTGGTCGGCATGGTGTTCTACCCGCTGTACATCGGCGCGCTGATCCTCTTTCTCGACGCCCGCAGCCGTGGCCATGCGCCGCCCCTGCGCGAGGTGCTGGCGCGCGCCGTGCCGCTATGGCCGTCGATGGCGGTGCTGGCCGGACTGGGCACGCTGCTGATCATGCTCGGCGCCTCGCTGTTCGTGCTGCCGGGGCTGTGGGTGATGGTCAAGATCGCCTTCGCCGAGTATTTGCTGGTCCTGCGCGGCCTGACGCCATTGGCGGCGCTGAAGGAAAGCTTCCTGCAGACACGCGGCCACTTTCTGCTGATACTCGGCTGCGTCCTCGCGGTGCTGCTGCCGTTGTGGCTGCTCGAAGCCTGGCTGGCCGCCCAACTCTGGGCCGGTGAGGCGCCGCCCGGACTGATCGCCGTTCTGGTCGACAGCGCCGTCGGGATGCTGCAGTTGCTGGCCACCGTGGTGCTGTTCCGCTGCTTCATGCTTTGCAGTGAGCCAACCATCGGCCGCGACGCAAAAAGCGAGCAGCCGGACGGCGAATAGCGATTCGGCGGGCTAGGCTTGGTTGCTCTCATCTCCTGGAGCACCAAGCCATGACCGACCAGAACCCCAGCATCCTGTCCCACATTTCCCTGGGCACCAACCGCTTCGAGCAAGCCGCAACGTTCTATGATCAGGTGCTCGTTACCCTGGGCTGCAAACGCATCCTGGCTCACCCCGGCGCGGTGGCCTGGGGGCGGGATTATCCGGAGTTCTGGTTGCAGACGCCCATCGATGGCCAGCCGGCCAGCCTTGGCAACGGCACGCATGTCGGCTTCTTCGCAGCGGACAAAGCTTCCGTGGATGCCTTTCATCGCGCCGCGCTAGCCGCAGGCGCAACGGACGAAGGCGCGCCGGGACCGCGAGAGGAATACGGCGAGCCTTATTATGGCTGCTTCGTGCGCGACCTCGACGGCCACAAGATCGAAGCGGCGTACTGGGACATGGAGCTGGTGCAAAAGCTTTATGGCGATGCGCAGCCGAGCTGACTGCTTCGAGCTGTCATCGAAGCGATTGGAGCCGCGACGCGAACGTACGGCGTTCAGGCTCGCACCCCGGCAATGGCCCCGCCTGTAAGAGCGAGCTTGCTCGCGAAGTTTGCGGCCTGCGTTCTTCAGGGCAGCGTGAACGGCATTATCGCGCCGGGGCGGTCGTGCTAAAAAGCGATCGTCACCGCCTCAGTTGGCGCTCCTCGATAACCGATTGCCCACCAGCCGCGGCAACAGTCGCTGCTCGAACAACCGAGGAAAGCAGCGCGCCACCATCCGCGCGCGCCAGTCCAGATTCGACAGCACCAGCAGCCGGCGCCGTTTCAGCGCGCCCTGGAAGATGGCCTCGGCCACGTCCTGCGGCGACGCCACCCGCCCAACCGTCAAAGCCGGTTGCGGCGCGGTGGAGCCATCGCCGATCAGCACGTTCTTGCGCAGGTCGGTGGCGGTATAACCGGGGCACACCAGCATCACGTTGACGCCGCTGCCGTCCAGCTCGCCACGCAAGGTCTCGAACAGCCCGTGCAACGCATGCTTGCTGGCGTTGTAGGCGCCGCGGTCGGGCACTGGCGCGTATTGCGAAAGCGAGCTGAGCACGATGATCTGCCCGCAACGCGCCCTCAGGCTGGGCAACGCCGCCTGGGTGCAGTGCAGAGCACCATAGAAATTCACCGCCATGATCCGCTCGAACACCGCCAGGCTGGTGTCGGCCACGCCGCTGCGATGAGTGATACCGGCGTTGTTGATCAGTACGTCGATACCGCCGAAGCGCTCCACCACCAGTGCCACGGCCTTTTGCACCGCCGCAGCATCCGACACATCGCAACGCAGACCCAGGGCATCGGCGTTGTGATGATCGACCAGATGCTGGACCAGCCCATCGAGCGCGTTCTGCTCCAGATCGAAAACCACCAGCCGCGCACCGGCCTGCGCCATCCGCTCGGCCAGTGCCCGCCCTATCCCGGCGCAACCGCCAGTGATCAGCACCACCTTGCGATCGAAAACCTTATTGGCGAATACCTTGCGATACATGACCACTCCATCCGACGGTGAACGGGGCCGCCTCACAAGCGAAGACGACCATCTCCGGTTTCAGCATAGCCAGCCCAAACCGGCTACGCCTCGGCTGCGTCGGCAAGACGCCAGCGACCCACGATCACCTTTGCCACCCACTCGACATCCCGCCGTCTCCATTCTGGACATGAAGGCACAGTGGAACCATGCTTGCTCATGCAACCACAAGGGTCGGTGAATTACCTTGAAAGCTCTTCTCTGCATACTGCTAGCAACCTGCCTGGCGGGGCCCTGCTTCGGCGCGTCCAAAGCCGAGCCGCTGCGCACCCTGACGGTGGGTTTCTACGACTTTCCGCCAGCCATCTACAGCGATCCGCAGGGGCGACCGCGCGGGCCGCTGGTCGATCTCACCCGTCGGGTATTCGAACACGCCGGCTACCAAGCCGAGTTTCGTGCATTTCCCAGCGCACGCCTGTATGCGGCCTTGAAGAACGGCACCGTGGACCTGTGGCCAGGCGCGCCGGGCAAACCGGAGCTGGTCGCTGACACGCTGGAAGGCCGTGAAACCCTGACGCACATCAGCCTCAACCTCTATCACCGATCCGATACGCCGCCGCCGAACGTGCCGGAGAGCCTGAGCGAACAGGGTGTCATCATCATCGGCGGTTACAACTACTGGCCGCAGGTGAACCAGATGCTGAATGACCCGCAGCTGGATATTCGCCTGCATCGCACTAGCAGCCATGCTTCAGCGCTCGAGATGCTGCGGCTCCGCCGCGCCGACTACCTGCTCGACTATCAAATCCCGGTGAGCCAGACGCTACAGCGCCTCGGCATGCCGGCTCTGCCCTTCGTGAATATTCACAAGGTGCCGATCCGCTTCATCGCTTCGCGTCGGTTGAGTGACAGTCAGGCAGTTCTCGACGCACTGGATCGCGCCTACGCCGAGATGGCCGCCGCAGGCGAAGATTTAAGCCTGCCAGGGGAATAGGAAGGAAAGCTGGAAAGCCTGACTGTCCCCTGGGAAGCGGCAAGCATGGCGCTTCTAGCTTTTGCTTCCGGCTTCAAGCTGCTTTTTTTACGTTCCACGCGGCTTGGCGCGCGCCGTAGGTTCGGCGACCAGCGGGTCATCCGGCCAGTAATGTTTGGGATAGCGCCCCTTCAGGTCCTTTTTCACCTCGCCATAGGTAGTGGCCCAGAAGCTAGCCAGATCCTGCGTTACCTGCACCGGGCGGCGCGCCGGTGACAGCAGGTGCAGCTTCACCGCCTGCCGCCCGCCGGCGATGCGCGGCGTGTCGGCCAGGCCGAACAGCTCCTGCAGACGCACCGCCAGCACCGGCGGCGACTCGCTGTAATCGAGCCGCACCCGCGAACCGGAAGGCACGGCGATGGCGACCGGCGCCAGCTCATCGAGCCGCTGCGGCATCGGCCAGGGCAGCAGTGTCGCCAGCATGTTTTTCAGGTCCAGCTGGGCGAAGTGGGCCAGCCGTGACACCTTGCCCACATAGGGCAGCAGCCAATCGTCCAGACGGTCGAGCAACGCATCGTCACTGACATCCGGCCATTCACTGGCGGCACCGACATCCAGATCGAGCTGCCTGAGCAAGGCGATGCGCGCCTGCCACTGGCGCAGCTCTGGCGTCCAGGGCAACAGCTCCAGTCCCTTGCGACGGACCAGCCCGAGCAGCGCGTGGCCGCGCGCCTCTTCATCCAACCCCGGCAGGGATTCACGGCTGAGCACCAGCTCACCGATCCGCCGCTGCCGCTCAGCCCGCAGCACGCCTTCGCGTTCGTCCCATTCCAGCGCGTCGTATTGGCTGACCAGCTCAGCCAGCACCTCGTCGAACAGCGTCGCGTCCAGCGCCGCGGCACGATAGATGCGCTCCTCACGCTGCCCCTGACGACTGCCCAGCTCGGCAATCACCAGCCAGGGTTCCTTCATCAGCGCGTCCGGCTCGCCAAATACTGCCGCCCGCCCGTTGGCCAAACGGTACTCGCCGCCACCCTCACGGCGCTGCCGGGCGATCCGGTCGGGATAGGCGAACGCCAGCAGTGCACCGTGCCAGCGCGGATCATCCGCATCGCTCGGAACGGTACCTGCCGGCCCGCGCAGCAGGCCGCGAAACTGCCGGGCCAGCTGCCTCACCCGCTGCGCGCCCGCATGTCTTCCCGCGCCGCCTGCGAGCATTCCGAGGCGGGTAGAAATATCACTGCCGCCGCGCTGGCCGCCGCGCTGAATATCGCGCTCCACCAGCAATGCGGCGAGATCAGCCGCCAGCGGAGCAAGCCCCAGCGCCTGGCCGCGCAGCAACATATGGGCGATACGCGGATGCGCCGGCAGTTCAGCCATGGCCTGGCCATGAGCGGTCAGTTGCCAGCCACCGCGGGCGTTACGGCCGAGCGCGCCGAGGCGCTGCAGCAAATCCTGCGCCTGCGCATAGGCAGCCGCAGGCGGTGCGTCCAGCCAGTTCAATTCATCCGGCTCGACGCCCCAGCGCGCCAGCTGCAACGCCACCCCAGCCAGATCGGCCTGGAGGATTTCCGCTTCGCCGTAGGCCGCCAGCTGCGCATGCTGATCTTCCGACCACAGCCGATAGCAGACCCCCGCTTCCAGACGCCCGGCGCGGCCGGCCCGCTGCGTCGCCGAGGCACGGGAGATGCGGCGGGTTTCCAGGCGGGTCATGCCGCTACCGGGATCGAAACGCGGCACCCGCGCCAATCCGGCATCGACCACTACCCGCACGCCTTCGATGGTCAGGCTGGTCTCGGCGATATTGGTCGCTAGCACCACCTTGCGCTTGCCGGCCGGTGCCGGCTCGATAGCGGCACGTTGGGCACCCAGCTCCAGTTCGCCATGCAGCGGGCACAGCATCACCTCGTCCCGCTCCGCCAGCTGCTCGGCCAAGGCATCATTCACGCGGCGAATTTCGGCCTGCCCCGGAAGGAAGACCAGCACGCTGCCGGATTCTTCATCCAGCGCCTGCACGACGGTGTGCACGACCCTCGGTTCGATACGCTCGCCAGGCTGGAACGACCGCCCCCAACACTGAGCGACCGGATACATGCGCCCTTCGCTACGCACCACCGGGGCATCGTCGAGCAGGCTGGACAGCCGCGAGCCTTCCAGCGTGGCGGACATCAGCAGCAGCTTGAGGGGCTCATCGCGCAGCAGCAGGCGGGCGTTGAGGGTCAGCGCCAGGGCCAGATCGGCATCGAGACTGCGTTCAAGCACTTTGCCACTTGCCAGATGTTGTCAAACTCTTCCAGTATCCTTCTATTCCGGGCATTTCATGGAAATAATCTCAAGGATAAATCTTTGACAGTCATCAAACATATGCAGTCGTTGGTGAACTATCGCTTTAGCGTCATACCTCCAGATGTCGTGGACCTCATGCAGCGTTGCGCCGCGATCAACGCTGCGGAAAAAGCTACTCACCTCGTGAAGGTCTTCGAAGCCTACTGCCAAGTCACCGGCACCGTGATCACTTATCTGTCTCTCTCCTCCCCATCATTTCTTAATGTCATGAAAGGCTTTCTCGGATCGTTAGCCGACCAATCTCTGCTCGTCCTAAACGGTACGAGCAGACAGCGCTACGCCAGGGGATTCGTCATGCTGTTGGATGAAATGCGTAAGGAGATCCCACTTTTGCCCTCCTTATCTCGAATGGAGGTTTATCCCCGTTACAACCAGCACGTTTGGGAGCAGGAAAAGCAGCACCTCGACGCAAAGTCAGTTCGCTACTGGAATGGCTGGCCTGTTCAAGGCCGCAAAGAAGCAATCAGCTTCATTCCGATCAACCTAATCTGGAACTCCCACGGCGAGGAGTTTGCCGAAGAGATTTATAAGAACTATCGCCAGAATGCGCAAAAACATCTTGCACCTGCGCACTCTGACTTCAATTTGTTTTTGCTCTTTCTCTCACAAAATGCTGAGCGCTGGCCCAGTACCAGTTTCCAGCACCCTATGCAGATCAAGAATCTCTTCATCGATTACTTACTCTTCAACTTCAAGCAAGCACTGGAAGTAGGTACTGACATCGCAAATCGGACGCGTTCCTATGCGAAGTTCATCCATACTATAGATGAGGCGTTCATCCAATCGGGAATTTGGACCCGGCCATTCGCTGGTGAGTTACCGCGCCCGACTTCCGCCTCTACGCCTGGCTCCCATACCAATCTCAGAACGACAGCTGATGGCACCATTGTTAAAGACAAGCTCATAACTTCCGTACCGCTGCAGCTAACCGACTCCGAAGCAATAGAAATAATATTTAAAAGAATCCTAGAAGATAACCAGATAGTAGTGAAATGGGCTGAAAAACGACTCTTTAGCATCCGCAAGAAACAAATCAATCGAGATCAACTTTCGCTCACAGGGACACCAATCACAAAAATAAGCCGACGACTTGCAAGCATCAATGAAGTCGGAGAGAACAACTTATGTGCAACATTCAAAAAATTTGGGCTAGCTTATCTTAGAGAGCATGCAAACAAGATTCTTTGGCAAACAACGAAAGATGATGCAGCCAAATTATTTGCCCTCCCCAAACCCAGCGACTTCTTCGCCCTGCAGTTGCTACTCACTTACCATCATCCCTGCTTGACAGAAAGCTTCTTCGATAACCTCGAGCTCTACGACAAACGGGGAAATCTTTCTGGATTCCTGAAGACAGACAGCGGCTATCAACTTATTGGATACAAAGATCGCAAAGGAGGCAAATTGAGTGAGCAAAAAATCGACCTTACTCCTCGGCAGGCCGTATGGGTTCGCCGAGTAATTTCACTAACTGAACCCCTTCGGGAAGAACTTCGCAATGCAGACGATAATGCATGGCGGTATTTATTTATTCACTGCCAGCGAGCCATCTGTTATCCAAAAAAGCCGAAGATATTCAAGATCAAGCCATGCATGATAGATCGTCACCAGCAGATAATTGACGAATTTTCAACTATTTCTGGCCGAGACGAAAACACCATCCGAGAGTTTATTTCACGTGTTTCGGTGACATCGCTGCGAGCATCCAGTGGAGTTGAAGTTTACCTAAAGACTAACAGCGTAGAAACTATGGCTAAGGCTATCGGGCATACTGGATATAACTCTTCTTTGCTGAGTAGTTACCTACCGGAACCTATCCTTGCATTTTTCCAGACCCGATGGATTCGAATTTTCCAGCGCGGCATTATTTGCGAAGCCATGAAGGACAGCCCTCGCTTACTAGAAGTCGCAAGATTCCAAAACATGGAGGAACTTCATGAGTTCCTAAAACACCATGCTCTACGAGAAATTCCAGATCATATCCGGAACCCCGAGCACATGAAAATGGCGGATTCAAAACAGCGGGACATCCAGCATATTGACCAGGCTGATCGTGTACTTATCTCGATCGACAGCGGAGTGCTTACTGCCCTCCTTTCATTAAAAGAAGCCGTTTGCAGCGCTAGCACCCCGTCCAAACTGTGCTCTAAAGCTATTTACTGGTCGAATTTCACCGACTTGGTAGTACGAGAGATTGAAGATGGCTACAACAGTGACCTTCAAGATCACCTACACATCGCGCGAAAGCACGTCAGCGCTTCACACATGGAGAATCTGATCTATGCATCTACCCCCTGAACTCGATTTTCTTTCGCCTTTTCTAATCAAGGCTAAAGAAGAATATCGATCGGCCTGTTGGCTTCTCAGCGACTTCGATGATCCAGTGTGGAGGATTAGCTTTGAATTCAAAACATATAAAGAGCTTGACTGGAGGGTAGTATTGGATGACGGAAGCACTCTTACGGAATCCAGACACAAACAACTGCTCGACAGCTTCAAGTATTACTTGACGTCTTGCACACGCATTTCTTCCAGTTTTCTTGCAGAAGCGAAAGGTCAGCGACAGCAGCACAAGCGCTTTCGCGCTGCTTGTCATATCATTGACTTACTGCTCATAAATAGCAAACGCTACAAGCTATCCTCTCATGGACTTGGCGGGCTTACGAGTGGTAACTTAATTGAAATTCTAGAGACGATAGCATCAACCCCACATACTACAGAGTCAATATACAATTGGACTAATCGAGCACGCGAATACTGCCTTGATTTAGTTAAACGCACCGATTCCAACGAGATCTCAATCGTACTGAAGAGCCTTCCAGAAATTGGATTGATCACTAATGAGCAATTGGACGATGACATACTAGGAATATCTTATGACCTAATTCCTCAGGTACGGGCGGCTCTATACTTAAGAAATTTCTATCACAACCAAGTTCCCTATGGCAAACAGCCGAATACCTTTTTGCTCGCCCAGGATATTTACCATGATACCCTACGAGGCAAGAGCCTCGCCAAGCCCGTTCACCCAATCCTCTGCTTCAACAGTGACACCAGTACTTTTAAAAAGAAATACCGAAGTGCGCCCGTAAAAAGTGGGCAGCATGAGAGAATGATAGACAAT
This sequence comes from Pseudomonas sp., assembly GCA_031988485.1. Classification (GTDB taxonomy): domain Bacteria; phylum Pseudomonadota; class Gammaproteobacteria; order Pseudomonadales; family Pseudomonadaceae; genus Stutzerimonas. The sequence goes on along the minus strand of DALZYJ010000002.1, from coordinate 95,197 downwards.
ACCTACTATTTCTATCGTTCAACTTTATACAGCCTTGGGTTGTTACATGAAATCCCGCTTCCAAGCCCTCCCCTAGAGGCCCTAATTGAGGCTGAACGCTATATGCCTGATTTGTCGACCCTGGGTAGGTTTCGCACTGTTCCGTCCGACATCGTATTCAAGGCTGTACGTCAAGCGATAGAGTTCCACCTCGATCACGGACAAGAAATCACTAAAGCTTTCTGTCGAGTTGCACTCGAGTGCCGCAAGCGCAACATATCTCCAAGCTCTCTTACGCATGAAGAGGTACAATATCTAGTTGGTCAAAAACTGGCATCTCTGGGAGTAAATAGACTATGTCTTTCGACTCGTGTGCGTGGTTCAGCCAAGTCCAAAACTCGCTCCAACGTGAAGGGTAAAAAAAACGAGTATTTCGAAAACCTAAGACGCAATTCTGGTCTATATGAACTCATAATGGTTTACATCGGGTGCATACAGTTGACTATTGGCGTGCTTATGGCCCGACGCGCTAGCGAGTTGTATGAATTAAAAGCAGCCGATTGCCTTGACGAAACTGAGACGTGGCTCATGTTTAAAAACGCAAAGAGCACTCGCCACCTCTTCGGTCATCGTCGCAGGCAAGCGCGCCCCATCGAACCCATAGCCGTAGACATGGTAAAGACTCTCATTAGGATGCAGAAGGTTCTGCAACGGATAGGTTACATCCGTAAGCTTAAAACCCTTTTCGCCGTTCCTACTGTAACAGGCGCACCGAATCTCACGGAATCGTCCGTTACCGTGTACAACCGCAACCTCGACATGTTCTGTGACTATTTCGAAACACCTCTAAACGCAGCTGGTGAGCGATACTATTTCCGCCAGCACCAAATGCGTCGTTTTTTTGCAATGTTGTTCTTTTACTGCGGCAGTTTCGCCAAACTCGACACGCTGCAATGGATGCTGGGACATGCGGATCCAAAGCATGTCTACCATTACATTACCGAATCAACCGACGGATCCGTGTTAGCCAGTGCCAAGGCACACTATGTAGCCGAACAACTGCATATGGGCAATGTTGAGAATTACCTCGCCCTCGCCGAATTACTCAAGAAACGGCACGGGACAGAAGACTTCAATCTGATAGATACCCATGATCTAGAAGACCAGATTCAAGACTTGCTAGTTGAGGGCTGGGTGGAAATCGAGCCGGAATTCTTCACGGATCACCAGGGCCACAAGTTCAAGGTAGTGGCCCGCCTGATTTTAACTGAGGAAACAGCATGAGCAGGGCGTCGCGAGCAAGCCTAGTGGCTGCCGGCGTCAAGGCGCTTCATGTTCTGCTTGTGCAGATCATTCAACGGCCAGTGCAATTCAGTAAGGATGCCGATCTCCACCTCGCCCTAAAAAGCCAAGGAAGTCTCGCAAAACTCGAGCGATCTATAGCGAGCGAGAAAGACGAGCCACTAATAACTTACCCTATGAGCTTGAACAGCCTGAAGACACATGCTAATGAAAACCTAGTTGGTGGCTTCAAAGCACTAAATGATCTACGCCTCAAAGCTCTCGAGGCGCTTGAATTTGCGGAGAAACGGCAGCAACACGCCAATAAACGAAGCAAGTCAGGGTTAACAAGAAAGGTCGAGCAGCTGGAACAGGAACTGGAGATGCAGCGGCAGACGAATGTGATATTGCTTCGCGCACTATCCGAGTCAATGACTCAGCTCACCAACATACGCGACGCAGCGGACGACAAGATCCGAGCAAAGCGGACCCACGATGCCCTCCACACTTTACGGGCCATATTGAGCATGGGCATGCCACCGTTCAATCAAGTAGAAAATTATTCCGAAGCTCACGCTCCGATAGCGGACGTTGCCAATATCTCGGACTACCGCAAAGGCTAGCGCATGAATAGTCGATTAACCCGTAAGCTTTACAGCCTCTTGGGCGAATTCAAGACATTCAGCCACTTTTCGGTCGACCGCTTGAGTACCCGTGATGCCACTAACATGCCGTTTATGATCTGGCCAAACGGTTCGCCCTGTTTAATTGGCAACCTGTATATGCAATCCCTGTTGAGTCGCAAGGGACGTGGAAAGCAAGGGCTATCGCGAAAGGGACAGAAAGGCGGATCAATGGGAGAGTACGCCTCAAAATTGAGTCAACTGCTACGAAAGTGCTATCGAGATAGTCTCGACCCCATCACCCTGCAAGATGGAAAGTTTACTGATTACATTGATGAGATTCGAAAGGAGACCTCGAGTTTCAATCCGGCGGTAACAAAGAAATCGGAGACCTCAGTAGTTGCCACGGGAAAAGTTTGGCTAGATTTTCTAGGCTTCGTTGGCCGATTATATGGCATTCCTAACTTTGTTTCTCCTGAAGGGTCAATACGGGCCAGGGAGGAAAAGTATGTCGCCGCGTCCCGAAATGGGAGAAATATCTATCGGACTTACTTGACGCATCACTCGTTCGGAGAGTCGCACAGAGAACACCGCAGAAACCCGATCACGAAAGAGCAGATTCAGCAACTGAAAGCCGCCATCCGGAAGGATAAGAGCCCTGCGTTTGTGAAGGTAAGACGTGCCTGCATGATTGAACTTTTCAGCGATACAGGTGGAAGGCGCACCGAAGTTGCAAACCTTAAGGTGGATGATGTACTGAGAGCATTGGAAATGGAACATCCCGTACTACGCCTGGACACGCTCAAACAGGCCGAGGGAGCCGAGCGCTACGTTCCCGTCTTTTCTACTGCGCTAAAAAAACTCAAACAGTACATAGAAGTGGAGCGACGCAAAATCATGCGCACTGTGTACAAAGGCGTAAAGGATCATGGGTATTTCTTCGTCTCTGCGACAACGGGTCGCCCGCTCACAAGCGGCGCAATATCAAACGAGATCAATCATCTGCGCAAAGTAGCCGGCATCGAGTCCCAAGTCTGCGCGCACATGTTCCGTCATGCCTTCATCACCAATCTCTTCATTCGCTTCATCAAACGCCACCAACTCACCAATGAAGACGACTTCCGGCGTGCGCTACTTGATAGCCAGACATTCCTGGCTGAGGTAATCAGTTGGACAGGTCATCTCACATCACAATCGGCCGAGTACTACATCAACTTGGCCTTCCGCGATTTGGCTGGATACACGGAAACAGTAAGTTCAGTTCACCTGGTCATGGCGATGGACAAGTACTTCTCAGAGGAGAACGAATTGCTCGCCCTCCTTGAAGAAGGTATGCCGGTCACCGAGTACATTCAGCGACTCAAAGTGCTGCAGAAGATGGCGAATAAGGACTTTGAGATTGCTCGCCAGCGGGAGTCTTCACTCACTCGCACATGAGGGGCGGGCCGTGGGATCTACGCCAGTTCTGTCATGCACGGTTGCGCTTTTCGTAAGGTCTAATCGGAGCGTTGAAGGATGGTATAAATTTCTAGAATCGCACGCAGCCTAGCATGAGCCAGTTGTTCTATTTCTAATCTTTTGCTTGCAGTACCCAACAAAGTAACTTACTTTTTTAATTCACCAGCATTAACATTAAGGCAATACCTATGGCTTTCTCGGCTTAGCTCTTGCAGTAGCCTCGGCCACAAGTGGATCCTCAGGCCAGTAATGCTTGGGGTACCTACCTCGTAAATCTTTCTTCACTTCCGCGTAGGTATTGCGCCAGAAGCTCGCCAGGTCCTGGGTGACCTGCACAGCAGGTGCAGCTTGACGCCTGGCGACCGTTGGCGATGCGCGGGGTATCGGCCAGGCCGAACAGCTCCTGCAGGCGCACGGCGAGTACCGGCATCTCGTCGCTGTAGTCCAGGCGGATACGGGAACCGGACGGCACTTCCAGCGTACGCGGCGCCAGTTCGGCCAGCGGCCCCTCGAACAGCGCCGGGTCGAGGTCGGCGGCGAGGTAGATGCGCTCCTCGCGCTGGCCCTGGCGACTGCCGAGGTCGGCGATCACCAGCCAGGGCTGTTTCATCAACGCATCCGGCTCGCCAAAGGTCGCCGCGCTGCCGTTGGCCAGGCGGTAATCGGCACCGCCCGCGCTGCGTTGCTGGGCGATGCGGTCCGGGTAGGCGAAGGCCAGCAGGCAGCCGAGCCAGCGCGGGTAATCCGGATCGGCCACCGGCTCGCTGGCCGGGCCGCGCAGCTAGGAGCGGAACTGCCGCGCCAGCTGGCGGGCGCGCTGCACGCCGCCACGAGCGCCGCGCGCGGCCTTGTCGTCACCGGCCAACAGGGCCAGGGGGTTGTCCTGACTCTGTAGAGCGCTACATTCACCTAGCCTTCGAGAAGGTATCGAACTATCACACTACGGTTTCCTCGGTTTACATGATCAAGGCGATTGAAGTCTTTGACCAAAGCCAAGAGAAACTTCTGAACGACTTGAAGGCAGGAATGCCTGTTGCCGAGTACGCAACAAAGCTTGCAAAGCTCAAGAAGTTTCGTAATGAAGACTTTGAAATTGCCAAGGCACGCGCCACGTAAACTTGGTCGCTTCTTATCTCGATCTCTAGATTTTTCTTGGCTTCGCTCGGGCGGCAGTCATTGCTTTCTAGGCTTACTCCTAGCGGTTGGTTCTGCTTCCATAGGGTTATCAGGCCACCAGTGTTTGGGGTATCGACCCTTTAGATCTTTCTTTACTTCAATGTAAGTGTTGGCCCAAAAGCTGGCGAGATCTTGAGTAACCTGTACGGGTCTGCGGGCTGGAGACAGTAGATGCAGTAGCACCCCCTGACGGCCTCCTGCTACACGTGGAGTGTCAGCCAGGCCAAACAGCTCCTGTAGCCTCACAGCAAGCACGGGTGGGTGTTCTGAGTAATCAATCGCAATGCGCGAGCCAGAAGGCACCTGCAGCGCTTTGGGGGCAAGTTCATCGAGGCGTGCAGGTAACGGCCAAGGCAGTAAACCAAAAAGGATGCTTCGGAGATCCAAGTCGGCGAAATGACTGAGTCGGCTGACTTTATCCAGATACGGTCCCAGCCACTCTTCAAGTGAGCTCAGGAGTGCGGTATCTGACAGATCAGGCCACTCACTTTCACCCTTTTGCTCGAGATCCAGACCACGAAGAAGAGACACTCGTGCCTGCCACTGACGAAGATCCGGTGTCCACGGTAGCAGCTCCATGCCCTTGCGACGTACGAGGCCGACCAAGGCCTTAGAACGAGCCTCTTCATCAAGCCCAGGAATGGCCGCTCGACTCAGTACCAGCTCACCCACACGCTGCTGACGCTCGGCTTTCAATACACCTTCGCGTTCATCCCACTCGAGTTCATCACGCTGGCTTACCTGCTCGGCAAGCAGAGTGTCGAATAGCTGGGGATCAAGTGCTGCGGCAATGTAGATGCGCTCCTCTCTCTGACCTTGTCTGCTCCCAAGATCTGCAATGACTAGCCAAGGTTCTTTCATCAGTGCGTCAGGCTCGCCAAACTGAGCGGCACGACCATTTGCCAATCGGTACTCAGCTCCACCATCGCGTCGCTGACGAGCAACTCGGTCGGGATAAGCGAAGGCCAAGAGCCCCCCTTGCCACCGTGGATGATCAGGGTCTGCCACAGGCTCAGATACCGGACCGCGTAGATATCCCCTGAACTGTCTCGCTAGCTGACGGGTTCGTTGAACAGCCCCTCGACTAGCGCGTGAGGACGCTTCATTACCCAATACACTAATACGATCATGAAGGTCGGCGCCGGTACCGCGGAGGATATCCTTTTCTCCAAGCAGCGCCGCGATGTCACAGGCGAGGTTACCAAGTCCGAATGCTTGGCCACGGAGCAACAGATGCGCGATTCGAGGATGTGCAGGTAACTCAGCCATAGCTTGGCCATGGGCAGTAATAACACCACGCTCATCTAATGCTCCTAGCCGGATGAGCAGGTCACGAGCTTGCGCATAAGCTGCTACAGGAGGCGAATCTAACCAAGCCAAATCGTCAGGCTGCACGCCCCATCGTGCTAGCTGCAGCGCGAGTCCAGATAGGTCTGCCTGCAAAATTTCGGCAGCGTCGTATGCAGCAAGCTGGTCATGTTGCGATTCCGACCAGAGTCGATAGCAAACACCTGGTTCGAGGCGTCCTGCGCGGCCAGCACGTTGCGTAGCTGCCGCTCGAGAAACACGTTGCGTATCCAGGCGAGTCATACCACTGACAGGGTCAAAGCGCGGCACGCGGGCCAGTCCAGCGTCCACTACGACGCGAACGCCGTCGATGGTTAAGCTTGTTTCGGCTATGTTGGTGGCAAGCACCACTTTGCGTTTGCCTTGTGGCGCGGGTTCGATAGCAGCTCGCTGGGACGATAGGTCAAGTTCGCCATGGAGCGGACAAAGCATAATGTTCTCTTGGCCCTTCAGTTGATCTTTCAACTGCTCGTTAACCCGGCGTATTTCAGCCTGACCGGGAAGGAATACAAGGATGCTCCCGCTTTGTTCAGATAGGGCCTGCAGGCAGATCTGAATCACGCGTGGCTCGACGAACTCACCGAGTTGATAAGGTCTCCCCCAATACGTGGTGACCGGGAACATACGACCGTCGCTCGTCACTATTGGAGCGTCGTTCAGGAGCTTAGAAAGGCGATCCCCCTCAAGCGTTGCAGACATGAGAAGGATCTTAAGAGGTTGGCTTTCGTCCCTCAGAAGCTCACGGCCGTTAAGGCAAAGTGCTAAGGCTAAATCTGCGTCGAGCGTACGAAGATGGTATTCATCGAAGATGACAACCCCAACACCGTCGAGGGCAGGATCCTCTTGTAAACGACGGGACAGGATGCCCTCGGTGACGACTTCAACTCGGGTTTTCGGACCGACTTTGCTTTCCAAGCGAATCCGGTACCCGATGGTTTCACCTACTCTCTCACCCAATTCGCTAGCTAGACGCTCAGCCGCAGCTCGAGCAGCAAGACGCCTCGGCTCGAGCATCAAGATGGTTTGGGTTCCAAGCCATGCCTCATTCAATAGAGCGAGGGGAACTCGGGTTGTCTTACCCGCTCCTGGAGGAGCTTCAAGGACAGCTTCATTTCGCTCTGCCAATGCTGAGCGAAGGGCAGGCAGAGCAACGTCGATAGGGAGAAAGCTCATACGAATTTTACAGTACACAAGGAGGACTGACAGAGATGATCACGCATATCAGAGCGAATGGCTCCTTTCTTGTGAAAAGTGCTGGAAGGTCTGATCGCCACACACATCATCACCATCGAGGCCGAGTGATCGAGTACGCAAGTCGCATCCACGTACGCTCACACAAGGCTCAATGTCGACCGCATCCATGCCGGCATCTTGCAGGCCCGGAGCTTCATCAGCTCTTCGCCGCTCAGCGCTCTAACAATCTTGGAAACCACATTAGCGGACAGCCCTTCTTTCCCGATGTAGTAGAGAGCAGTAAGCGCCACACCTACCGTCGTGCCGGCGTGCTGCAAGCGATCCTTGGATACGTGGCGGAGGCGAACCACCGCATTGCCAACCTTGATCTCGCGAGTAGATCCGCTGGTGTAAAAGGTCGGCAACACCTGCATCTGTGTGCTGAGGCCCAACCTCCGAACAGCCTCCGCGCCGTGTATCTGGATCGTCTCGCCGCTCGCCTTCGTGATGACCTCCATGACAGCCAGCGGACTCGGGCGCACCACCCTGCCGGTGTACTTGCTCATTTTGGGGCGCATGTAGACACCGCGAGCTACTCGCTCCAGCGTGCCTGATTGCACCAGCCTAGAAAGCGCTTTATCAATCGACGCACGGGAACCGATCTGCGCGAACACCGCGCCGGCAAAGGGCCTCCCCTTTGGCATGTGCTTGACTCGATTTAAAATAGCTTGTGCGACGGACATATGAGCCCCAAAAAGTCAGAATCCACATATTTTCTGACGCCCACAAAAACTATAAGCCCTGCCAAAAACGGGACCTCCAGGCCAGCCACAGGGCACAGAGGGACAGCAAGGTCAACACTCACTGTGCGGCCACGGAACCGGTCCCTCACACAGCCTCGCTGAGTAATCAGTCAGGTTCGACTAGAGCTCTCAACTCCTCACCAACCTTCTCCAGGAGCTGCTCAAAACTTTCAGGAGCTTCGGATCCAAGCAAGTAGGTCAGGGCCAAGAGGGTGACCGGATGAGTGTCGAGCACCGTGCAGAGGCTATCGAGCTTTTCGAGAGTCGGGCTCGTTGCCCCGCGCTCCAGCATGCTGACGAAGGTACGGCTGCTAACGAGCGAGAAATCTTCCTGCGCCAGCCCCCTACGGTGCCGCACGAATCTCAACGCTTTCCCGAACGAATCCCGGACTTCCATTTTGCTGCTCCGCAAAATGGAAAGATGAAGCGCGATTGAACAATATATGACTACAAAATATATTGTGCACCAATCAAACACAATTCTCATTAGGTGATTGCCGCGTGTTCAAGACCAGCCGAAATGCGGAGCTGCTCCCCGGACTCTCAACAGCGCCAGATGGCGTCCAGTTCTGGTCATATGTCGAGCTAGAGGTGACCTGGCTCTGGTTCTATTTGCAGATCGTTGAGGACGATGGAAACGAGGCCTTTCGAAGCATGCTAATGGTCCCGTCGGTTCCATTGCTGGAACAGGTCATAGCTGCGCAGACTGAGCACGCCTGGCTGGAGCAGGCGTATCTTGTGAATCCAGGGCACATGAACAAGGCTGGTCGTTGGATGATGGAGCCATTGCTGGAGATTAGCTCCATTCGAGACGCTCAAGGTAATGTGCTTGGGCATCAGTACAGAGTGGAAGGCGATCGCACGTACTCAACCTCAGCGAGTCAGCCTCTCGATACTCGGATGAGTACCCACGTGATCTTCTCTGCGGCATTGCATCTGCGAGGCTAGGTGCGTATTTCGGCCCATCGTGACCGGCCTTTTCGCTAACGCATGACCACTCATTTCGCTAACAACGTGACCAATTTCCAGCCTACTTCGAAACAGGCGGTCACGGTTTAGCGAAATACTTCCCCCCGTTGCGCATGACCTGACTCGACCGCCATGTTGCGTAGATACAGGAGCTACCACCATGCATGCAGCATCCAAAACCCTTGCATTCTCAAAGGATCAGGGCAGCGTGATTCTCCGAACGGCACTGAGAATCCTAGAGAAATGGAAGTCTACTACTGAGCAGGTGTGCAGTATTCTTCGTGTCTCGCGCAGCAGCATTTCCCATGCTCAGCAGGGCAAGGGCGTGGAACTCGACTTCGATCAACTGGAGCGGGCCAGCATCGTATTGAACTGCCACGCCAGCTTGCGACTGGTCTTTGATAACCCTGAGAACGTCTACGGTTTTGCGGGCAAGGAAAACCACAACGATTTCTTTAATGGCCGTAAACCGTTGGAAATCATGGCGCAGGGCGACCTCATGTCCCTGTTCGAGACTTACAAGGGGATTGACGCCCTTTGTAGGGCTGGTGAGCTTAACCAAGAGGGGATAGGTCGAATGCAAACGGTGGTCAGCAACAAAGCAAGTGCTGATCAGTGAAAGAGGAACCCCGCCGCGTCAGGATAGTTGTCGTGTGAGCGTGTCATGCTGCCTTTGATGATTGCGGCAGTACCGCCTCCCGTTCCGGATTGGCGCAGCAAAAGACTTGATTCGAATTCGGAGGAAACATGGGTATTTCGTATTACCTTGCATGTTTGGAGACCCGGCAATATGTCTGGGTTGGCAGGCTTGAGCCACAGGGGGCGGTGCCGGTGGCGGACGCCGGAGGCTCCATCGCCATGTTCGCGCTGGAGAATCGGAACAAACCGTTGATCGTCGTGAGCGAAAGCCATCCGATCCTCGAAGAGGGAATGGAGTGGTCGCCGCCGGCAACGCAAGAAACGTGCAGGGGACAACCTTGACAAACCAAAGCCAACCGCATCTCCAGACACTCGTCGCATTTCCAATCATGGCACAGGTCGTCGATGGACAGCTTGAAGTGTTGGCGCTGATGGGAAATTGACCCAGTCGGATTGCTGATTTCTGCATCTGCAACTGTCGATAAGTTTATCAGCGCAGTTGCTTTTGAATCCTCCCTTCGATAGCCCAGTTCAGTTGTCGAAGACCTGCCACATCCACCGCTGGCATGGTGCACCAGACCATGCTTGAGCTGACGCAGCGGCGCTTGCAAATTGGCAAAAGGCACTCCGTTGTGCAGTGCCCCCCCGCCGCCCTCTTTAATACGAACACGAGAACTGCCCGATGACAGAGCCCCATAAAGACACCATTTGCGATGTATGCGCTACCAGTACGAGGGTGCCGGGATACGGCGAGCAGTTCGGGACGCTCCAGGCGCTCTGGGGCTATGGCGCAGGGCATGATGGCGAGCGCTATCGAGTCAATCTATGCGAAAGTTGCTTTTTCGCGGCGCTAGCGTTTTTGAAGCAGGAGCGCCGCACGCAGAATCTGTTCAGCGATGAGCAGCCCTGCGAGGAACGCCCATTCGGACTAGTCGCCTGTGATGACTACTTTGGTGATTCGTAGCCATATCGCAGAGATGAGGTTGTTGGCTCGCCAGCATCGAACTCAGGCCATGTCAGCACCACTCCTCGCTACAATGGCGTCACCCGCAATCGCTCTAGGGATCTCGCTTGACTGACGCAAAACTCATTGAAGCCGAGATGCGGCGCGCACTTGGCCTAGACCCCGCTCCTTCGAAATCGAAGCAGCCAATACCCAAACAGCACTCCACCTTCACACTCGTTGAATTGAGCGTGCGCAAGAACGGTGGCTCGCCATTCCGCTTCGAGCACAGCTCCCGCTCCATCAGTACACTCGCTGCCCAACTCGAGGCCGAGAAAGCGGCTCGAGAGAAAGGGTATGAAGTCTGGGTCGTGTTGGATATCAGGCAGGTTTCATCATAGAACTGAAACAGTCGCCAGTCAGGCCAATCTCGCTGACTGCTCTGGGGCAATGAACGCCTGAATCAACTAGAGCGAATCAATTCGCACTCGGGCAGCTCTTGGCTTATACCTGTTTCTTCCAGGGTAGGCTGCCTCAAGCGCTTACGTTACCGTCCATAACTGATCAATCCGCGTCGTATTGCTCGGGCTCATCATCTCCCGCCGCATGCCCTCAGTCCGGTTTCACCGGCACCCCTGCAGATCGCATGGTTCCCCGTCCCCATCGCGCATTGATCGCATCCATCACGCCCATCACCCGCTCGGCAGTCACTGGCGGTGTAGCGACGCACGGGTCGTCCAGAGACAGGGTGACCTCGATGTGATCCTCGGCCGGCGAGGGGAAGCCAGAGGCGATCGGACTCAGGAACAGGGGCAGCCGCTGGATGGACGCGCGCAGCGGGCCGAGCGGTGTCAAACTCATGATGACGGCTTCAAAAATACTGTATCTGTTGCTGCCGATGCATTTTTGACCCACATGCCGGTATTTCATTGCCCCAGTTTCGAACGCTGAACTCGCTGTTGCATTTCAACTTTTAAGACTGCTGGGTTGGGTCTGCATAGCGTCGGCACCCGGGTCAAAAAATCATCGGCGGCAACAGTTACGTATCTAGCCGACCGCCAAGCGAACCGGAAAGCCATTGCAAATATCGGCTTGGATCAGCATGTGCCATGGGACATGCTTAAACAGCTGAAGGCCCATCAGCCGCGAAACTGGCAATACCTGATCCAACGCCATCTGTCCGAGGGGATCAAGCAGGAAAGCGGTGCCCAGTACATGACCGTCTTCTTCATTCGTCCGGCCGGCAGCAACCCGATGGCCTATTGGTTTATCCATCTGGCGAACAACTACCGCGCTAATGATGTGATGAAGAAGATCCACTGGAAATACGGCAACAACTTTTCCCATATGCTGTCGCCTTCCAGCTTTTTTGGTTACGACGCCAATCGGGATATCGCCGTGACAGGTCAGCACGATTTGCTGCTGGATGAGCACCACTTCGACGATGCCACGGATGACCGCATCCGTGGCGAGCTTTCAGAGCTCTTGCCTAAGCAGGTCTACGAGGTTGAACGGCAACCTTTTCTGGGCCTGATGAGTGGATTGACCAATTACACCATGGCTGACGAGCTTCGTGTAAAGCAGGCGCTCGGTATGGCTGTCGCGACCGGTGATCTGCTGGCGATCGGCAAAGATGGCAAAACTAAGCGCCGCAAGGGCACAAGCATCAAATCTACTGACATTTTGATAGCGCCCCCGCAGCGACCCATCTTCTTCCTGCCGCCACTGAATAAGTATAACTCAGAAGGCTAGGCTCGGCCCGGGACAGACCAGGTAGAGTAGTTGGCCCATCGAGAGAAGATAGCTGCTATTACACTCTAGGCGTCTGGCGCGTCGATCAAATAGCCCATCCCACGAGCTGTTTGTATGAGCTTCGGCTCGAATTCATCATCAATTTTCGCTCTCAGCCGCCGTACCGCCACCTCGATCACATTGGTGTCGCTATCGAAGTTCATGTCCCATACCTGGGAGGCAATGAGCGATTTGGACAGGACTTCCCCGCGACGCCTAAGCAATAGCTCAAGAAGTGCGAATTCCTTGGCGGTTAGGTCTATGCGTTTCCCCGAGCGCGTAACCCGACGTCTCAGCAGATCCATCTCAAGGTCGAGGAGCTTGAGTATCGTTTGGTTGGGAGCATGGTTGCCGCGGCGAAGCAACGTACGGATCCTGGCGAGCAATTCGGAGAATGCAAACGGCTTGATAAGATAATCATCAGCGCCCAGCTCCAACCCCTTTACGCGATCCTGTACCCCATCTCTGGCGGTGAGGAAAAGCACGGGGACCTCATTACCGGCCGCGCGGACTTTCTGTAAAACCTGCCACCCATCCAAACCAGGCATCATCACATCTAAGATGAGCAGGTCGTATGCCGCATTAAGCGCATGCTGAGCAGCATCGGTCCCATTCAGAACCCGATCGACAGTGAAGCCCGCCTCAGTGAGCCCCTGCTGTAGGTAGGTGCCCGTTTTCGGCTCATCTTCAGCAACAAGAAGCTTCATTGAAAGTACTCCGCCTGCATTGAGATCACAGTGTGCCGACTCTCAGATCTTGCAGCCAGTACCTTACAGAAACGTAATGCCCGCATCATCTGTCTGACAGCTTGTAGCGCTAACGTCTACATCAGCAGTTGCTCCCACACTCTGCTTTTTGGCCTTTTCCATGCTCCTTTGGCCTATCGGCGCCTAGATGGCGCCTTTTTTTTGCCGGCAGGAAACAAGGCCTATTGTCAGAACGAAAAGCGCATACACGCTTTCGCTTTCGCTAACTGCTTGCCTGCATTACTGACGAAACCGTAATGTCTAGATCAGGGATCTGACAGGAACGCTCGGTTAGCTTAGACACAAGCCCTAGCCCAAGACTCTGCTTAGAGCGGTGCTGGGTAGTTCATGTCTTTCAACGAGGTAACAAGCGATGAAACTTTTCAGATTTCTTTCCGTACTGCTCGCCATCGCGGCAAGCTCTACCTATGCGATGGCAGAGGGTGGTGGTGATCGTACCTTTGCTCGTCTGGAGCAGGCTCGCCAGCTAGCGATCGCTAGTTATCAGGCTGACAAGAAGGACCAATCTCAGGAGGTAGTCTCAAAGGCAGCTTCAACGAAGCACGCTCACGCTAACTGCTAATGCGAAGCCTTATGCAAATTTAACCATGCGGCTCTGGTAACTATGGCAGCTTCTACGAACGTTGTAGCTGCCATGGTGTTGCCACTTGCAGCCTCAGTTGGAAGAACTAGCGAAGTCGTATTAGCCGCTCACATTTTTAAGCGGCATCGCCAACTATGCGACATAAATTGGAAACAATAGAAGCGTGGTCGAAATATAGTGATTGGAAGGCAGCCGCTATTAGATTTCTGATGTTCGACTTTCAATGAGCATCATTGCAGCCACATCCTTCAAATAAATCAAAAGTTCCGTCCCAAGGTAAAGCTATTGCGCAGCCTCCATACAGAAATCGACGTGGTCAGGTGATTTCTTGATCGCTTTTGATGCGTTTTAAGCTTACAAAAATGTAATCACGCATCTTTCTCAGGCATGCCATATTTACGAATAAAGGCGAGTCGCTTGATAAGACACCGTGCCCGAGCTTTTAAGATCAATTAACGCTGGCAACATCAACCCTCAGGGCTGGTTTCGGCTTGGCTCCTTAGCTTGATTGGAACGTACACATGCAACGTAAAACCTCTAGGCGAACCTTTGTTAAAGGCTTGACTGCCGCAGGCCTCCTTGGCGGTCTTGGTTTGTGGAGAGCTCCGGTCTGGGCAGTGAGTAGCCCCGGCCAGCCCAGCGTACTAACCGGCACGGAGTTCGATCTACTGATTGGGGAGACGCCGGTCAACATCACCGGCGCGGCTCGGACGGCAATGACCATCAACGGCACTATTCCAGGACCGCTTCTTCGTTGGCGTGAAGGGGATACGGTCACGCTGCGGGTCAGGAATAAGCTGAGCGAAGATACATCCATTCACTGGCACGGCATGATCCTGCCGGCCAACATGGATGGCGTGCCTGGACTGAGCTTCCACGGCATCGCTCCCGATGGCATGTATGTCTACAAGTTTCAGGTTAAACAGAACGGTACCTATTGGTACCACAGTCATTCAGGCCTACAAGAGCAGCTTGGTGTCTATGGTCCGTTGGTCATCGATGCGAAGGATCCCGAACCGTTCAGCTATGACCGCGACTATGTGGTGATGTTGACTGATTGGTCCGATGAGGATCCTGCTCGAATCCTTTCTAAGCTCAAGAAGCAGTCCGATTATTACAACTTCCATAAGCGCACTGTCGGAGACTTCATTAACGATGTGAGCGAAGACGGGTGGGCCGCAACGATTGCAAATCGGAAGATGTGGGCTCAGATGAAGATGAGCCCCACCGACCTCGCCGACGTAAGTGGCTACACCTATACCTACTTAATGAACGGCCAAGCACCCGACGGGAACTGGACCGGTATCTTTAAGCCCGGCGAGAAGCTTCGTCTGCGGTTCATCAACGGCTCGGCCATGAGCTATTTCGATGTCCGCATTCCAGGGCTGAAGATGACTGTAGTCGCAGCCGACGGCCAATACGTCAACCCCGTTAGCGTCGACGAATTCCGCATTGCCGTGGCAGAGACCTACGATGTGATTGTCGAGCCTGCAACCGAGCAGGCTTACACGATCTTCGCCCAATCGATGGACCGCACAGGGTACGCCCGTGGCACGCTAGCGGTTGCCGAAGGGCTGAGCGCTCCTGTTCCAGAAACCGATCCTCGACCGCTAATCACCATGGACGATATGGGGATGGATCACGGCAGTATGGGCGGTATGGCGGGCATGGACCATGGCGGCGGCATGCAGGGCGACATGGGTGCGATGGACCATAGCAACATGTCCGGTATGAACCACGGTGACATGCAGGGAATGGGCGGCATGGGCGCAATGTCCGGAATGGATCACAGCAAAATGGCTGGGATGTCAGGGATGGACCACTCTGGGATGGCGGGTATGAGCGGAGGTATGCAATCGCACCCGCCCTCAGAGTCCAATAACCCACTGGTGGATATGCAGACCATGAGCCCGACTCATAGGCTAAACGATCCCGGTATTGGCTTACGAGACAACGGCCGCCGAGTCCTGACCTATGGCGACTTGAGCAGCACTTTCCCGGATCCGGACGGCCGCGAGCCAAGTCGGACGATCGAACTCCATCTCACCGGCCACATGGAGAAGTTCTCCTGGTCATTTGACGGCATAGAGTTCTCTGATTCGGAGCCCCTGCGGCTCAAATATGGCGAGCGAGTACGCATCACGTTGGTTAACGACACCATGATGACCCATCCGATTCATCTGCATGGTATGTGGAGCGATCTTGAAGATGAGAACGGAAACTTCATGGTTCGCAAGCACACGATCGACATGCCTCCAGGTTCAAAGCGCAGCTACCGCGTGACAGCTGATGCACTCGGGCGTTGGGCTTATCACTGTCACCTACTGCTTCACATGGAAATGGGCATGTTTCGTGAAGTCCGAGTGGATGAGTAAGAGGAACTTTATATGGGAAATTTTATGAAGCGTAAGACTCTTATCGGCAGCGCGTTTATATTCAGTTTGCTGGGCATAATGAATATGTCAGCTGCGTTTGCAGATCAAAAACATGATCAACACAAGCAATCATCGGCTTCGTCGCAAAACCCGGTCAACAAGCCGGCATCTCAGGCACCAGAAACTTCTGATTCCGAAATGAACCACGGCGACATGGATCATGGCTCGATGGACCATGGTGATATGGACCACGGCAAAATGGGTCATGACCCGAAGGCTACTGGTGCTAAGGTGGATTCACACCATGACCATTAGATCTTGTCGCTTTGCTCTGATTGCGCTCGGAGTTTCGTTGAGCGCAGCGGCTGCAGGGACAGCCAACGCCGCCGAGATGATGGATCACTCGATGCATCAAGCCTCTCCTACTGAGGCAGCTCAAGCCCCTGCATCTTCAGCCAGGCCCGCAGCTATGAATCATGGCTCCGGTGGGCAAATGGACCACTCCGCAATGGGTCATGGTGCGATCGATCATAGCAAGATGAACCATGGCGAAATGAAGCATGACGATACGCTCGAAATGCCTGGCATGGTTCATCCCTCGTTCATTCCAATATTGACCGATGCGGATAGAGAAGCGGCTTTCCCTGGTCTTCAGGGTCATACGGTCCATGACAAGTATCTGGCCTGGTTCCTTCTGCTAGATCAACTTGAGTACCAGGACGCAGATGAAGGTAGCACTCTTAGTTGGGAAGCTACCGCCTGGGTTGGTGGCGATATCAATCGGTTCTGGTTTCGCTCGGAAGGTGAGCGAACGAATGGCGTTACTGAAGACGCCGAGATCCAGGCGCTCTTCGGGCGCGCAATAAGCCCTTGGTGGGATGTGGTAGCGGGTGTTCGCCGGGACTTTAAGCCCGAGTCTCCGCAAACGTGGGCGGCGTTCGGCCTTCAGGGGATGGCTCTGTATGGATTTGAGGCGGAAGCCACCGCCTTCGTCGGTGAAGGCGGGCAGACAGCAGCACGCTTAGAAGGCGAATACGACATCCTTCTAACGAACAGGCTCATCCTCCAACCGACTGCCGAATTTAATTTCTATGGCAAGGACGACCCAGCTCGCGGAGTAGGCGCTGGTCTTGCAAACACAGAGGTGGGGCTCCGCCTACGATACGAAGTCGTTCGTGAGTTCGCACCGTACATCGGTGTCACCTGGAGCCGGGCATACGGCAATACCGCTGATATGGCGAGAGATGAAGACGAAGATGCAGATGAAGCGCGGTTCGTTGCTGGCGTTAGGCTCTGGTTTTAAGGACCTTCGATGAAAAGAATAATTATTAGCTTCGGTGCCTTCTGCACATTAGGCCTGTTGATAGTGGCCGGCGTTGTTTTTACAGGACTGGTTAATGTTGCAGCGGATGATCCCCATACCGGAGCGGTTCACGCTTTCCTGGAAACTGCTCGCAATCGCTCGATTGTGGTTCGCTCCGAAGACATAGCCGTGCCAGCCCTTGACGATGAAGGCCAAATCAGCGCCGGGGCGGGGAACTACGACTCGATGTGTGTGGGTTGTCATTTGGCGCCAGGCATGGCTGAGACCGAGTTAAGCAAAGGCCTCTATCCCGCTCCACCCAGCTTGGCTGAAGCAGGGCTATACGATGACCCAGCAAAGACGTTTTGGGTCATCAAGCATGGCATCAAGGCCACTGGTATGCCTGCGTGGGGTAAAAGCATGGCTGACCCGTACATATGGGGGATGGTGGCTTTCCTGCAGAAGCTTCCTGAGCTAGATGAAGGAGCGTATCGAGCGCTCGTTGCGTCTAGCGGTGGTCATCAGCATGGTGGTGGGGAGACCCCAGCTGGGCACGGTGATCAACATGGTGAGATGACCACGGACGATCATCATCAGGACAACAGTAGCAGCTCGGATCACCATGGCTCTAGCAGCTCGGGTGGAGCAACCGGCCAATCAGGCTCCGGGCATCATGGTGATAGCGAAAGCGATGACCATCACGCTTCCGACGAGCCCCAGGCGGTAGAGCACAGCAATGGCAGTGACAGTGCCGATGCCGATGCCGAAGGCAAATCCCCTTCAGAAAACCATGTGCACGCAGACGGGAAGCAACACGAGCACTAACATCCGGTATGTGTGCCTACGCGGTTCTGACCAGGCTCTTAGAAAGGCGCCTCAGCACAAGCAGAGGGGGCGGCCCTAGGCCATCCTAGTCGACGCAACGGTACCGGAGGGCTCTGCGATTGATTCCCAAGACGCTAGGCCGCAGGGCTAGTAACTCACGTAGTTAAGCGGCTTTCGCTCCGGCGGTTCCCCAGTAAGGGCTCCCAGTCGTGGCGACAGGGAGCTTGCCATACCCCACTCATCATCTAGAACAGGCTAGCGAAGCCGGCCAGGCAATCTATTGGCTTGTCGCCCCCAACCGCGCCCGCATAGATCCCCGGTGCGGTTGGACGAACCTTACAGCATTGTAATGAAGTTGGTCGAAACGGGTTAGATAGGAGCCTGTCGTATTTTTTGTGCCTGCTTAATACGCTTATGGGTGTATTCGGCTAGTAGGCACCGGCGACATACAACTTTCGAAACCTGGAGAACACAATGACAAACTCAATGTTCGCTTCCTGTATCCAAGCTTGTTCGAACTGTGCCCTAGTATGCGAAACGTGCGCCTCTGCTTGCCTGCGTGAGGATGACGTAAAAATGATGGCTCGCTGCATCGAGCTTGACCGCGATTGCGCGGACATTTGTAGGTTGGCCGCCACACTGATGAGTCGCGAAAGTGAGTACGCTAAAGAATTTTGTGCTCTTTGCGCCAAGATCTGCCGTGCATGCGGAGAGGAATGCGCAAAACATCAAGTGGATCACTGCCAAGAGTGTGCCAAAGCGTGTATGAAGTGCGCTGAAGAATGCGAGCGCATGGCTGCGTAACACCTATCTACTCCTGCTCTGGCACAACCGAGATTGGTGTGCCAGAGCCGCTTGGGGAGAACAATAAGAAACTTCGCGCGCTTGATATCAGACGTACAAGGCTTATCAAAAAAGCGCATACGAAACTCGCAATAGCCAAGATCGAATCGATCTGTGTCCAGCAGCATTTCGTTTAGCAGATAGACTTGCTCACCCTCAAAGCGCAAGGCATTCCCCTTGAGGAGGATCGAGCCAGCTATGTCCTACAACCGCCGGTAGCGCAACGTCGCGTTTTTTTCAGCCTTGCTATGCCGCGATGGGTGGTCTTTGCTTCGGGTCTATGGGGATGAAACGGGCGTGGAGAGCCGGCTGCGCCTCCATGTGGAGCCCGTCGACCTGCGTGACGCGTTAGTACTTAACTCCGCGGCGGTTTCTCGCAGGCGTACCATCCGCGATAGCCAATCATCAGGCCCTGATCAAGCTCAAAATTCAGATCTGCGATAGATTTTTCGCCTGTAGGCTTTTGCACGGCCCCGTCTTTCCCCAACGCTACATTGACGTTGATGCTTTCGGCGGCGAGGGAGGCCCCGCCAAAGAGCGCAGAATAGCCTTGAGTTGGTTCGCTGGACAGCTGTACCAACTTGCCATGAATTTTTATAACCCCCTTGGCGCCCCCGCTTTCCCCATCATGCTTGATCGCGACTACGGGTGGGCTTTCCGCGGTATAAACGAAAGTGCAGTAAGGGCCTGAGCCGAGTACCTTGTCTACTTCCGCTTGATCAAGGGTTTGCGGGTCAATAGACGGAATGTCGGGACTTCCTATAGCGTCACGGGCGCTTACCACTTCAGGTAGGGGGGGCCGCATTGTTGGCTTATCCAGGCCTTCACCAGGAGCCGGGTCACCACAAGCAGTGAGTGCCAGAGCGAAGGTCGTCATGATGGTCTTGGGAAGAATGGCCCGGGCTATAGCGGGTGCTCGATACAGTTGCATCAGTTAGCCCTCTCTAGATCATGGATGAGAAACTTCATCTCAGCTATTTCTCGGCGCTGAGCCTCAATGATTTCGTCAGCCAGTTTGCGGACCCGAGGGTCTGAAATCTGAGCGCGCTCGCTTGTCATGATAGCTATGGAATGGTGGGGAACCATCGCCTTCATGTATTCCGTGTCGCCTACCGTTGCCTGGCTACGAACAAGCCACAGCGCAATAGCAAAGGCCGCTGCACTGCCTGCGAATATGGCAATATTAACCGATTTTCGTTTATACATATTAAGCATGAATGCGAGCATAACTACGGCCATCACCGCGCCCATCACTAACGCCATCCAAACGCGGGTCTCGCTCCATAGAACATGTTCAAATGCGTATGTATTTAAATACATAACGCCATACATGATGAGGGTCGAAGTTGCTATCATCGCTGCAAAGCGCCAGTAAGACATTTGCATGAACTAGTTCCTCTTTAATGGGGGGCTACGGCCGAATCGTTTTTTCCAAACTCAGCGTATTTTTGCGCAGTCATGCCTGGAAGCTGCATCACGAATGCTGTTATCGCCCAGATTTCGTCGTCGTTGTGGGTCGGGCCGAACGCGGGCATTGCGCTCATTCGAACGCCGTGCTTCACCAGCCAGAACACCTCATTGGCTTTCCATTCAGGAACTACGTCGGGAAGGTGTGGGGGCTGCGGCAGCATTCCCCGAGCCCACTCGCTTTTCTCAACACCGGGTGCCCCATGGCAATGCTGGCACATGGCTTGATAAGCACTGCCACCTTCAGAAACCGTTTTTGCACTGAATTGCGCGGGCGGTTTAATGGAAGATGCACCATCCGCAACCGACGATTTCATAGTCGTGTCCAAAGCCCAGCGCACTAATGGTTGATGGTCTTCCGTCGCTGCGACGTTATAGGCCCCCGTGTAAACAACGGTAATCCCGACAATAGCACCCAGCAACAGGGTTCCAGCGATCCCAGCGGCTACACCAGTAGCTATACATTTCTTGTTCGACCTCACTGTGTACCTCGCCCATTGGTTTGTTTGAGGAAGAGAAACCAGCCTGCGGTGTCACTTAAAAAGGACAAGTCGAGAGTTGTGAGGTTTCGATTTTTTTGGAAGCTTACAGAAATGTAATCATCACCCAGCTTAAGCGCCCATTAGGTAGCGCGGGTTTGATAAGTGGACTTGACGCGCTGACGCTATCGAAGAATGAACCAATAGGGCGTTAAATTAATTATAAGAAAGCAGACGAAACATGGGCATGGAGTCGAGTCTGACCGGCCTGAGCGGCATGAATCATTGGACGGTACAATTCTGATGGGCCTGCTCGCTGAGACGAGCGCCCTAGGCCTATCTCAGGGGCTTGCAAGACAGGCCATTATTCGCTTGAAACAACAATCTCTCGATTCGATCGTGCTCTTCCGGTGTCGGTAGTGCGGATGAGTCTATATTGCCTGCACTGTCTGACTTGCAGTTCGGCGAATCAGCTTCAGGGTGGTAACCACCAGCTTCGTCGAACGCTACCCAGCCGTACCATTCTCGGATGACTTTGGAAGGACGGCCATCTTCTATTGCCACATACCAGTCGGCCAATCGGAAACGTTTACCGGCAAGCGTTGAGGTAGCCTTTTCAGCTCGAACCAACGCCAGATATTGTGGGTGCGGCAGTTCATCTACGGCGCCGGTTTCGTCAAGCAAGAACGTGAACGAGGCGTGCGACCGCTGCTCTGTGGAACCGGTTCGCTCCTCTTCCTCACCTAAGGTAAACACAGGAGCAAAACCGCCCCCCTCTGTTCGGAAGTTGGTTGTCTGGCCTTGGTAGACCCTGGCAGCGTTCCACTGCACCTTGCCAGCATAAGCGTATGCGCGCAGGTCAAACTTCATTGGTCGTACCTGAGGGTCAGCGATAGTTCTACGCTCGCCAGGAGCCAAGAGGGACTGGGCCACGTAGTTTCCGCCAACGATTTCTTCCCACACACGCTTGGTGAGCTTGTCTCCTCGGTATGCCCCGCGACTACCAAAACCGCTAACAGGCTTGAAAAAGAGGCTGCGGCGTCTCTCCCAGAGTTGCTCCGCATTGCGATGCTCGACCGGGACAGTAAGCGGGACGTATTGGGCCAACACGGCTCGGACTTGCTGATCGACGCCAATCTCTTCCAAAAAACGTGCGTTGGTTAGGTCAACCAACCGGCGTTTGTCGGCGTAAAGGGCATAGGCCTGAGGGTGTGGCGTTACCGTCACGACATCAGCCATATAAGCGCTGCGCAGCGCGCTGCAATTGTCACCTTCCAGATAGAAATCGGTGAGTCGGTTGTAGACGAGATCCACAGGATTTTCGTCGACCAAGAGGCAATCGTTGTGAAAGGCCAGATCGGCTGGGTCTGCAATTATGCAGTCGATTCCTGCTGACTCGAATAACCGCTGAAAAAGAAGAAACTCCGGATACAGGTACTGGGCTTGTGGGCTTTCATCCAAGATCACCACGCGCGTGAGCGGTCGTTTCTCGCCGCTTGCAGACCATTCCTGGGCGAACATATGCAGTATCGACTGCTCGAAGCCGCCGGGCCCTTCCTGCCCCGGCGATAGCCCGACTACGCCGCTGCAACAACTGCGCTGAGCGCGGGCGAGCAATACGTTCAGCATCGCTCCGCCCGCATTTGTGTTTATTTCGATAAGACCAAGCTTGTCCTCATCCAGATGAAAATCGTAGCCGAAGAAGACGCCATGCGAGCCACGCGGATTGTGTCGCGCAATAGGTGGGGCATAATCCAGAGCATGCTCACGCCAACCGGGCGAGCTCACGGTCTGCTCGATGGCCTGAATAACCTCACTAACCTGGCGCAGCCGCAAGGACGAAACAAAGACCGGTCGTGCAGCAAACAGATGGGGGCAACGTGACTTCAATAGCTCCGAAAGCTCTGAATCCCCAAGCTGTTCGGTCAATGCGTTTACGAGCGCAGCTTGATCTAGGCTTACGCAGAAGCACGCTTCGTTAAGCGCTGCGGCTGTCGAACCGCATTTTGTTGATGAGGTCGCTTGCACGGGAACCTCCAGAACCAAACATACAGTTTCGAAAGCCTTGGCCTCTTTCGGTTCAGCAGGGCATTTCGATAAGCTTAGGTCAGGGCCGTTGTCGGCCAATGCGCCGTTAACTAGACATCAGCCTTGGAAGCGTCAGTGTGAAAGTCGTGTGCCCCTCAGCTGATTCGCAAGCGATGCGCCCTTTGTGGGCCTCCACAATCGACCGTGTGATAGCCATGCCGAGGCCCGCATTCAAGGTAGTACCTTCGCGCCTTGCGGTATCCACCCTGTAGAACCTGTCGAATATTCGGGTGTGCAGCTCGGCTGGAATAGTAATGCCGCGGTTGGATATAGCTGTAGAAACCGAGTTACCACTCTCGCTTATTTCAACGCTGATAATGCTGCCTTCCTCTGCATACCGAACTGCGTTCGAGACTATGTTTGAGATGGCCCGTCTTAGCATTGATTTATCGCCATGTACCGACCCATCGCCTGAAAGCTCGATTTCAACTTTTTTGTCCTCGGCTGCGAGCTCGTAATATTCGATAACGCTCGTGGTAATCTCAGCCATGCTGGCCCCTTCGGCACTGGGTGTAATCTTCCCATTGTCCGCTTTGGCGAGAAACAGCATGTCATCGACCATCTTGGACATGCGCCTAAGTTCTTCGAGGGCGGAATACAAGATATCCTTGTAGTCGGTATTTTCTCGGTCGCGCAAGAGCGCGACCTCCATTTGGGTCAGCATGCTGTTCAGCGGCGTTCTTAGCTCATGCGCGATGTCCGCTGAGAAACCTGACAACCTGAGGAAAGAGTCATCCAAGCGCGAGAGCATTTCATTGAAGTTGTCTACGAGTTCATGAAGCTCGCCTGGCACTGATTCGGTTGGAATTCTGGTATCCAAACAATTGGCAGTTACTGTAGAAGAGGTCTTAGAGAGCTCATCAATCGGTTTTAAACCCTTCCTGATCAGAACAACACCTAACGCGCCACTCAGAAGTGCACTAACGACAAGCGTATAAGCAAACCACTGCTGAATCATATCGAAGAAGTGGATTCGGTGCGTTACATCCAATGCCAAATAGATAACAGTGTCCTGCCCTTCTACCCACCGGTTTACTTTTCTAGTGATGCCGCTGTACTGGTGGCCACCGAAACTTACCGTCCAGCGTTCCTCTTGGATGTCCGTGACAAGAGGTAGCAAGCTCTCAGACAGATTGTGATGGGAGTAAACCGTCTTACCGTCTACTACAACCGCAGTTGCGAAGCCAAAGGAGTGCTCAATAACAGCATCGATCCTTGAAGCGGTCTCAGGCCCGAATTCTGAACTGCCGCGTAGCATACGCTCTACTGCAGCAGCCTTTTCATTCAGCACCTGTGCGTCTTTGCGTTCGAAATGGAGCTGGCAAAAATAATTGAAGCTGATTGCGGCGGCCAACAGCACAACCGTAACCACGAGCATGAAAGCTATCGCCATTCTGCTCGTCAGTGACACTTTTCCCATCAGTACGGTCCTGGTTAGGCCATCACGCACAAAAAAGCAGGTGGGCACCCAGAAAAGGTGCCCGACCTGCTTCGATCATAGTTGCTCGCACTCTCGTATCCTAGGCAGCGTCTGGGTTTTCCCCATTTTGCGAGTGGCCGGCTTTGGCCGCCTCCATCATTTCACGACACTCTTTCATCATTCCACGCATGTCGCCCATCATTTCCATATGCTTGTCGCCGCTCATCATGCCGGTTTCTGAATGGCTTTGGTCCGCTTTATCTGCCGCTGCGAAACTCAGTCCGCTCGCCAGGGTGATTGCAATTGCTGTTACTGAAATGGTGTTTCGCATGTTAAATCTCCAAGTTCAGTGGGTTATTCGCTCTTGCTTAACAAGGTGCTTTCGCCAACGTTGGGCTCCTTGGGCTTGTCGCACTTACCGCTAGACATATGCTTCATGCATACGACCATCATCAACAAGCAGGGCAAGAGAAAGAGCAGGCTTGGCAGCGTCGTTGCCAACGCCCCAGTGCTTTGGTTCAGGAGCATGTAGCCAACCACAGCTACGGTTAGACCGGTCACGATCGGATTGCGCTGCAGTACACTTTTCATTCTCGAAAACAGGCTGCTCATATCATTACCCTCGAATATTTAATTTGCAGGTTAGCCGTTGTTTACGCCTACCGGTGCGCTCAAAAATTCCACCGTATGAATCTCCCCGTCTGGGGTCTTTACCTTCATTTCATATGTCTGAACTTTTGCAGTAGTCCGATAGTTCTGAATCATTTCAGTCGTACCGGTCGCCCCTGCAGGTGCGATGCTCAGCACTTTGCCTTCTTTGACAAGCTCTTTAAGAGTGAGATTGGATCCTGCAGGATCATTTAGGCGATGCATTGTCCGATCGCTTCCGCCTTCGGCCATTGCAAGAGAAGACGCAACGGTCAGAATAAAAGGAACGATTACTTTGGTTATACGGTTCATGGTTTGCACCTCTTGGTTAGTTGATGCCTGTAGATTAAAGGCTTGCTACTTACAAGAAGCTGTTGCCAAGGTTACAAAGCTGTAATCGCTCATTTTTTTGTTGGTACGACCGCCGCGTCTGCGGCGGTCGCTTTCTGTGCTTACCGTTTTTCGATACGCGTAATGGTGGAATCCATGCCTTTCGAGGTGAACTCGAATTCGACCTGGTCTCCTTCTCTTAACTTTTGGAGCTGATCAGGCTTCGCTTTGAAACCCATCGTCATAGATGGCCAACCCAGCGCCTCGACCGGGCCGTGGGCAATAGTGACGGTTCCCTTTTCCGTATCTACCTTCTTGACCGTGCCGGTCGCAGTGGCCGTCTGTCCGGCTGGTTTCTGGCCCATCTGCATATCCATGTCTTTATGATCCATCGGCATGTTCATGCTTTTGTGATCCATCGGCATGTTCATGCTTTTGTGATCCATCGGCATACCCTGCATAGGCTCTTTGTCAGCAGCATAGGCGGCCGGTACCAGAAACAGTGTGGCGAGAGTGATGTGCTTGATATTCATGGATGTTCTCCAGTGGGTTTGGTTGCGTGCTGGGCCTGCAATTGTCGGCGGCGCATCAGCAGGTAGGCTGCCGGCAGAACGAACAGGGAGAGCAACGGCGCGGTGATCATCCCGCCCACCATGGGCGCGGCAATACGGCTCATGATTTCGCTGCCGGTCCCGCCGCCCCAAAGGATGGGCAGCAGGCCAGCGATGATCACGGCGACGGTCATGGCCTTGGGGCGCACTCGCTGGACAGCACCTTCACGAATGGCGTCGAGCAGGACGCCTTCGCCATGGGCTCCAGCGTTAACCCGATCCGTCCAGGCGTTCTTCAAATACAGCAGCATAATGACGCCGAACTCAGCAGAAACGCCTGCCAGTGCGATGAATCCGATTCCTGTCGCTACGGATAGGTTGTACCCGAGCAGATATAGGAACCAGACGCCCCCGGTCAGAGCGAATGGCAGCGTAGCCATGATGAGCAGCGCCTCGCCAAAGCGGGCAAACGTTAGGTAGAGCAATACAAAAATGATCAGCAAGGTAGCCGGAACGACGAGCTTCAGCTTCGCGTTAGCGCGCTCCATGAATTCGAATTGGCCGGAATAGCTGATGCTCATGCCGGATTCGAGCTGGACCCCTTTGCTGATCTTTTCCCTCAGATCGCCCACCACAGCCGCCATGTCGCGGCCACGAACATCGACGTAAACCCAGCCCGACAGCCTTGCGTTTTCGCTTTTAAGCATGGGCGGTCCGTCTGTCACCTGTACTTTGGCCACGGTCCCCAACGTGATCTGGCTGCCTTGCGGCGTGTAGATCGGTAGGTTGCGCAGATCGGATATCGAGTCGCGCCACTCGCGGCCATAGCGGAGGTTGATCGGATACCTGGCGAGCCCTTCCACGGTTTCACCAATGGTTTGACCACCGATGGCACCGGCCACGATCGATTGCACGTCCGCGATATTCAGGCCGTAGCGTGCGGCGGCGACACGATCGATATCCACATCGATATACCTGCCGCCGGTCAGTCTCTCAGCAAGCGCCGAACTGACCCCAGGCACCGTTTTGGCGATTTTTTCCACTGCCTGGGTGGCTTTGTCGATCTGTGCCAAGTCAGTGCCATACACTTTCACCCCGATCGGGCTCTTGATACCCGTCGCCAGCATATCGATACGGTTTCGAATCGGCGGGATCCACAGATTGGCTAATCCAGGTACCTGTACGGTGCGATCCAACTCCTCAACCAGCTTGTCAGGCGTCATCCCAGGGCGCCATTGATCCTTCGGCTTGAACTGAATGGTCGTCTCGAACATTTCCAGCGGGGCGGGATCTGTAGCGGTGTCGGCTCGACCAGCCTTACCGAACACGTGTGCAACTTCTGGAACCGTTTTTATGAGCCGGTCCGTCTGCTGCAGTAGCTCAGAAGCCTTCTGAGAGGAGAGGCCTGGAAGCGCAGTGGGCATATAAAGGAGGTCACCTTCATCCAGCGGGGGCAAGAACTCCCCACCAAGGCGAGAGGCCGGCCACAAGCCTGTCAGGAAGACCAGAACAGCCACCAGCAGAGTCATCTTGGGCCAGCGCAGTACCGCGTCCAGGGCCGGCTTGTAGATCCAGATGAGGCCACGGTTGAGTGGATTGCGGTGTTCATCCGGAATCCTGCCCCGTATCCAATACCCCATGAGCACCGGAACCAGTGTTACCGACAGACCCGCGGCCGCTGCCATTGCATAGGTTTTGGTGAACGCCAGTGGACCGAACAGCCGGCCTTCCTGCGCCTCCAGGGTGAACACTGGAATGAACGACAGCGTGATGATCAGCAGGCTGAAGAACAATGCCGGCCCCACTTCAACAGCCGCGTCAGTAATGACCTTCCAGTGCTCCTGGCCCTTCAAGGTGGAGTCAGGATGCCGCTTGTGCCAGGCCTCAATGTGCTTGTGGGCGTTTTCGATCATGACGATTGCTGCATCGACCATCGCTCCGATGGCGATCGCGATGCCACCCAACGACATGATGTTGGCGTTGATGCCTTGCCGCTGCATGATCACAAAAGCAATCAGGATGCCGATCGGCAACGACACGATGGCGACCAACGACGAGCGCAGATGCCACAGAAAAATCGCGCAAACCAACGCAACGACAATGAACTCCTCGATGAGCTTGTGCGTGAGGTTTTCAACGGCACTGTCGATCAGCTTGCTACGGTCGTACGTCGTGACGATTTCGACGCCTTCGGGAAGGCTCGCTTTGAGCTCATCGAGCTTGGT
The DNA here is from genome assembly GCA_031988485.1 of Pseudomonas sp. Lineage (GTDB taxonomy): Bacteria > Pseudomonadota > Gammaproteobacteria > Pseudomonadales > Pseudomonadaceae > Stutzerimonas. The sequence continues at coordinate 67,111 of DALZYJ010000002.1, read as the reverse complement.
TTGAACGGCAGCGATGGTTTCCCGAGCGTTCTTGCCGCTACGCAGGATCACGACTCCACCGACTACCTCACCTTCGCCATCAAGCTCGGCAATACCCCGGCGCATTTCCGGGCCGAGCTGGATATGCGCAACGTCCCCTAGCGTCACAGGCACGCCGCCTTCGAGACGCAAAGGAATGGCTCGAAAGTCCTTGAGTGTCTTGAGATACCCGGTCGCACGGACCATGAACTCGGTTTCGGCGAGTTCCAGAACACTCCCGCCGGTTTCACGGTTGGCCTCATCGATCGCCTTTGCGATCTGCTGCTGCGTAACGCCTCTGCTGGCCATGCGTACGGGATCGAGTACCACCTGGTACTGCTTGACCATCCCGCCTATGGGCGCGACTTCCGCCACGTTGGGCAGTGTCTTGAGTTCATAGCGCAGGAACCAATCTTGCACAGAGCGCAGCTGCGAGAGGTCATGTTTGCCCGTTCGGTCTACCAAAGCATATTGGTAGATCCAACCGACACCCGTGGCGTCAGGTCCCAAGGCGGGTTTGGCGGCGGCGGGAAGCCGACTCTGCACCTGGCTCAGGTACTCCAGCACCCGCGAACGGGCCCAATAGAGGTCGGTGCCGTCCTCGAACAGGACGTACACGTAGCTATCCCCGAAGAAGGAGTAGCCGCGGACTGTCTTCGCGCCGGGGACAGACAGCATGGTCGTCGTCAGTGGGTAGGTGACCTGGTTTTCAACGATCTGAGGCGCCTGCCCCGGGTATGGCGTGCGGATGATGACCTGAACGTCGGAAAGGTCAGGCAACGCATCAACAGCGGTGTTCTTGACCGACCAGACACCCCAAGCCACCGCGAACACAGTAGCCAGTAGGATCAGAAAGCGGTTGGCCACTGACCAGCGGATTATGGCTGCGATCATTGTTGGCCCCCGAGCTTCTCGATGCGCTCGATGACCAGGCCTTCGTCGCTTTCACGCACGCCAACACGGACACGGTCGTCCACTTGCAAGCCTGACAGCAGAGATTGATCGGCAACCGGAAAGGACATGGTCATCCCAGGCATGTTCAGCGTCTTGAACGGCCCATGCGACAGGCCAACCAGGCCATCTTCCAGGCTGACGATCGTACCTTCAGCCTCGTGCAAAGCAGGTTTGACAGGCGGTGCCGTCTGCTCCAGACCCCGAGCGGTCAGCCCGCGTAGGCTCGCCTCTGAATCCAGGAGGAACTGACCGGACGCCACGACCTGCTGACCGGCTTCCAGCCCGTCGAGCACCTCTGTTTTGTCATCGAACTCTCGACCGATGCGGACCTCAACTGGGCGGTAACGGCCTTCATTCTCAGCCAGCATCACCAATGCGCGCCGACCGGTGCGAATGACCGCCTCGGACGGGATGACCAAGACATCTTCGACGTTGCGACTCAACGTCACCTCGGCCGTCATGCCGGGACGAAGCCGTTGTTGCGGGTTAGGTAGCTCGACCCGGACACGCACAGTGCGGCTATCCAGGTTGGCCTGCGATAGTACCGTCTGGATCGTTCCTTCCAGCGTTTCACCCGCAAAAGCGGGCAGGCGCGTTGTTACTGATTGCCCTGGCGCTAAATTTGCGATCCGCGCCTCTGGTACTGCAACTTCTAGCCAAACCGTGTCCAGCCCGTTGACGCGCGCAAGAGTAGCGCCGGCGGGTACGGTCATGCCCTCGCGAACGTCGAGGCTGTTCAGCACGCCGCCTATTGGACTCGTCACTGTCCAAACGGGGCGCGCTTTACCAGTTCGTTCTAGCTGCACTATGACTTCTGGCGGCATGCCAGCAAGGCGCAACCGCTGGCGAGCCGCTGCGAGCAGCTGGGGTTGGCCGACCCCTTTGAGCGCCAGGTACTCTTCCTGTGCGGCAGCCCATTCGGGAACCAAAAGATCGGCTAACGGCGCGCCTTTTTCGATGACATCCTCCGGTGCTCGGTCGTAAACGCGCTCGACAAAGCCACCGGCACGCGCCTGCACAACCGCCACGTCTCGCTCGTCAAACATCAACGCGCCTGTCGCTTCGAGCGACTGGCTGATCGATTCACGCGTTACGGTTGCCAAGCGCACGCCGAGATTCTGCGTCACGCTCGGGTCGATACTGATCGATGCCCCGTCGCTTCCCTCATCTGCATAGCGTGGAATCAATTCCATATCCATGAATGGCGACTTGCCCGGCTTATCGAACTTTTGCTGGGGTACCATAGGGTCATACCAATAGAGCACTTCCTTGTCTTCTTCTGCAGGCGATTGTCCGAAGGCTGCGGTAGGCAGACCGATTAGCGCTGCAGCGCTAATCATCAGAGGCAGACTGAAGGCGAGTACCAGCCGCTTGTGTTGGAATGTCATGGTCGGGTATCTCCAAAGGCGAAATGCAGGCGGGCATTGCTCAACGATCGATCGCGGGCGACGTCAATACGCCGTAGCCGGGTCTCCACAAGCTGTCGTCGCGCTTCGATCACAGCGGTCAGCTCACCGCTTCCGGAGCGGTAATCGGCCATGGCAAGGCGGACCTTCTCTTCAGCGAGGGGTAGTAAGGTTTTGTCGAGGCGGATGAGTGCGCGGTCCAGACGCTGATACTCAGCGAGGTCAGTACTCAGCTCTTGGTTGTACAGGCGCAAGGTCGCTTGGCGCTGAGCCTCGATCTGGGCAAGGCGAGCTCGTTCGGCCGCGATCTTCGGATCCTGCCGAGAGCTGGTAAACAGCGGCAGGTCGAAGCTGACGCTGAGGTTCACCATGTCGCCGTACTCACGGCCACGTCGCAGGTAGTCGACCCCCCAACTCCAATCCGGTGTTTTCTCTGCGATGGCCTGGTGAACCTTTGCCTCCGCTTCACGAGTCATCGGGTCGAAGGCGAGTAACGCCGGGTGCCGGTTCAGGTTGTGCTGATAGTTATCAACGGCGGCAAGCCATTGCGGCCAGTCACCTGTAAGCGGCTGGCCTGCTAGCTCGCCTATCCAGCGCCGGAGGCCGGCCCGCGCAACAGCCTGGTTACGCAGCAGCTCATCCTCTTGTTCAGCCAGCAATGCTGCCTCTTGCCTCGGAAGTACGCTGTCTGCGGTTTGGCCACTGCCGCCAGCAATGCGGGCCTGAACAGCCCGCGAAAGGAGCTGATTCTCGCTGTAAAGCTGCTTGAAAAGGCTTAGCTTCTGCTCGACCGCGAAGCTAGCGATCCATGCCTCGGCGGTTGCTTGGCGCACACCGAGACGTTCAACCGTTTGCTGGGCGTTTGCGAGCGCAACACTAGCCTGCGCGGCCTCGACACGAGCGCGCCTTTTCGCTCGGTTTGGCACATCTTGCATGACCCCAACCATTTGCATGGTCATGGCCTCTTGCTCCAACTGCCAGCGAGCGTCACCTTCGATGGGCACGCTTTGCAGTCCAAGCTTAAGTTTAGGGTCAGGAAGCTCGCCGGCAGGGATTGCAGCGCTGCGTGCGGCCACCAGGTTGGCGGCTTGCGCATGCAGCGAAGGCGCGTCTTGCTCGGCCACGCTCAGAGCTTGTTCTAAGGTCAAAGCGGACGCTAACCCTGGAAACGAGAGCGCGCCCATGATCAAGGCGGCCACGTACGGCGGCGCCCAATAAATACGGGGTTTCATTTGCGAAGGATTCCTGATCTTTCATGCGAGCCAAAGGCGCGCGGTAGCCGGCCCGAATGCTCACTCGGGCGGTTCCTATAATTTGATCGGAATTAGACGCGGGGTGGATGCCAGACGGCGTCTAAAAGGCTAGAGGGGATCAGGCCGTTATAGGGAGTGGTCACGGGTTTAGCAGCAGGCATCAGCTGGGCTTTTATTGAGACAAGCTGAAGGATACTTGCAGTTTTGCATTCTTGGCCCGTCTTGCAGACGGTCGCCGTTCCATGCTCATTCGCTTCACAGCACTCGGGCTCAGCGCCGCTGACGCCAGCCATCGACGCGTGGCTGGCTGCCATAGCCTCTATGCCTACCCTATCAGGCATTACGTGATGCGCTGACGACCCAACCGGCATGAGCAATTGCGCCATCCCGTTGATCGGAAGCGCGAGCACTAGCAGCAGGACAAGGAAGGAGCGCATGTAGGACTTCATATTTCCAGCTTACGGGGCAATTCATGAGCAATCAATGAGGCTTCGGTCGCTTCGCAACCGAAGCCTAAGCCTAAGCCTAAGCCGACAGGCTTCAAACTACACGCGTTTGACGGAGCCGGAGTGCGTTGAACACAACCGATGCTGAGCTGAGGCTCATGGCCAGGGCAGCAATCATCGGAGACAGCAACAGTCCGAAGAACGGATAGAGCAGACCTGCGGCAATCGGGATGCTCAACCCGTTGTACATAAAGGCAAACAGAAGGTTCTGACGCATATTGCGAACCGTCGCCACCGAAAGCGTGCGCGCGCGCAGTATCCCCATCAGGTCACCTTTAACGAGCGTAACTTGGGCGCTGTTCATGGCGACGTCAGTGCCCGTGCCCATCGCTATGCCGACATCAGCCCTGGCGAGCGCCGGCGCATCATTTATTCCGTCGCCTGCCATGGCGACTACTTTACCTAGGGCTTGTAGCTTAACCACCAGCGCCTCCTTGTCCTGCGGCTTCACTTCGCCATGCACCTCATCGATCGATAGCTCACGAGCCACCGCGCGGGCAGTGGTAAGCCCGTCGCCGGTGGCCATGATGACTTGCACGCCCTCCGCTTGGAGCCGCGCTACAGCTTCCTTGGAAGTCGGTTTGATTGGGTCCGATACGGCCAGCAAGCCGGCAAGTGCCCCATCAACAGCCAGGTACACAATGCTGGTACCGCTCTCGCGCATTTTTTCTGCCTGATCTCTCAACGGCTCGACGCTCACACCCGCATCTTCCATAAGCGCGGTGTTGCCTAGTTGTAGCTGCTTGCCTTCCACCAGACCACGGACTCCGATACCTGACCCTGACTCGAAGGTCTCTGGCTTCGCCAGCTGGATACCTTCGCTTCTGGCATGGTCTACGATCGCGAGGGCTAGGGGATGCTCACTACCTTGATCCAAGCTGGCAGACAAACGGATGACTTCCTGCGAGTCAAACGGCGTGACGCCTATGGCCCGATCGAAGACAGGTCGGCCCTCGGTCAAGGTTCCTGTTTTATCGACAATCAGCGTGTCTACCTTACGGACGTTCTCGATGGCGCCTGCGTCTCTGAAAAGCACTCCGCTTCCAGCCGCTTTGCCTGTGGCAACCATGATCGACATAGGCGTTGCAAGGCCAAGTGCGCAAGGGCAAGCAATGATCAGAACCGCAACTGCATTGATCAGGCCGAATACCCAGCCCTGCTCGGGTCCAAACAGGCCCCATGCAAAGAATGTCAGCAAGGCGATACCAATGACCGTCAGCACGAAATAACCCGCAACCGTGTCCGCCATTCGCTGCATGGGTGCTTTGGAGCGTTGCGCATTCGCAACCATCTGGACGATTTGTGAAAGCATAGTCCCGGAGCCAACCCTGGTGGCTCGCATGACAAGCGAGCCGCTCGTGTTCATCGTCGCGCCGATAAGCGAATCGCCTGTCCGCTTCGTCACCGGAACCGGCTCGCCCGTTAGCATGGATTCGTCGACGGCGCTCTCGCCCTCTAACACCTCTCCATCAACGGGTACCTTTTCACCAGGACGAACGCGCAGATGGTCGCCCTCGTGAACATGTGTGAGCGGGATGTCCTCCTCGGAACCATCCTTGGCGATACGGCGAGCTGTTTTGGGTGATAAGCCAAGCAGGGACTTGATTGCGGAAGATGTCTGAGAGCGGGCCTTCAGTTCGAGCAGCTGACCTAAAAGCGTCAGTGAAATGATGACCGCTGCGGCTTCGTAGTAAACGCCTATCCGGCCGCCCACAGTGAATGACTCTGGAAATATGCTCGGTAAGACGGTTGCTACGATGCTGTAAATATACGCAGCCCCTGTGCCAAGCCCGATCAACGTCCACATGTTTGGGCTGCGATGCTTAACTGATGCGAAACCGCGCACGAAAAATGGCCAACCTGCCCACAAGACAACCGGGGTCGTAAGGGCTAGTTCAACCCAGTTCTGGCTAGCGCCGTGAAACAGCGGTATCGCATGTCCCGCCATTGCCAACAGGGTTACTGCTACGGTCAGGGGCAGAGACCACCAGAATCGCTTCGAGAAGTCCTTGAGTTCGGGATTCTCCTCCTCGTCGAGTTCAGGGATCAGCGGTTCTAATGACATCCCGCAGATAGGGCAATCACCTGGCCCCATTTGGCGAATCTCAGGGTGCATTGGACAGGTGTACTCGGTCGTTACATCACCGTCGGGTGCCTTCTGTGCCGCCGACGTAGAAGCCTGAGACGACGCCCTATGATCCTGCTGTGCAGTGAGATATCTAGCAGGATCAGAACGAAACTTGGTCTGGCAACCCTGGCTGCAGAAGCGGTAAGTGCTTCCCTGATAGTGCTCTTGATGCTCGCTGTCCTCTTTCACCTTCATCCCGCAGACGGGGTCTGTGAGTCCTGCAGAGCCTTTCGTTTGGTCAGGCTGATGATGGCAATGCGAGGAGGTCATGCGGGCTCCTTATGGATTGGTTAGCAACGAACAGCCTACTGCGGGGACGTTTGTGGTTTTTCCGATGCTTACAGCGTCCGACAACCAATATATGCAAAGCGTCCTGACCAAAGGCTGAAGTAACCATTACATTTCTGTCAGGTTCTCCGGTATGTCAGGTCGTACGAATGCTGAAGCGAGCTGCTGAAAAAAGTAGCTCGCGCGAATACCGCTTGCTGGCCTAGCCTATGCCTCCCTTATCCGAAGCCCGGCCGCTTTCTTTTAATGAATACCGAACCGTGCAAAGCCTAAGCGCAGGTGCTCTGTTTTGATAGAAGCCGTAATTTTTGATGTCTATGGCACACTCCTGCAAATCAGTGAACGACGGCGGCCATTTCGCAAGCTCTTAAAACAGGTACGCAGCCAAGGTCGTCAACCTAGGGCCGATGATGCCAGGACATTGATGACACGAAACTTGGGGCTGGCCGGCGCCGCCGACCTGTTTGGTACACAACTAGGTAACGATGAGCTTGCTATTTTGGAGCTTGATCTCTACGCGGAACTGGCCAGCGTGCGTCCCTATGATGATGCCCTGCGGGCACTGGAAAGCCTTAAGAGAGCGGGGCTGAAAGTGGCGCTGTGCTCCAACTTGGCTACCCCCTATGCCATACCTGCCAAGTTGCTACTGCCTGAGTTTGACGCCTATGCCTGGAGCTTCGAGGTGGGCGCGATCAAACCGGAGCCAGCGATCTACGAACATCTGCTAAAGCGGTTGGGTTGCAAAGCGTCTTCCATTGCAATGATCGGCGATACATTGGAGGCCGATGTGTTCGGTCCCGAAAGGCTGGGAATGCATGGCTTCCACCTCCAGCGCGATGCCATCCGTGGTCCTGACCGATTAGCTAGCCTGATCGAATTTGCAGACCACATTTTGGGCACGGGGACTGTCACTAGAACGTAGCACTAGCGCACATCGAGGTCGCCTCCAGCTATCGGCCTTCAGTTCAAGCACTCACAACTCGCTTGTAGTGCTTTTCCTGACGATGGCGCTCCCAAAGTCCGTTCGCGCATTGGCCGCAGCGGTTGTGATCACTCAGGCATTCGTAGAGCTGATTGGTTAAGCGGGGCTACCACCAACAGCGTGAAGGAAAGCCGATCAGTGCGGCTTCGTCTCGCTGATGGACTTTGCAGCCCACGTTCTACAATACCCACCATCCGCTAACGGCTAAAGCTGCGTCGCCAGTTTTAGCTGACGCCGCTAGACCCGGATGGCTTAGAGGCATGACGACGCCTTTTTCTGTAACGGGAGCTTCTTTAGCTCTTGAGCGCCAGAATACGCCGAGCGCCGTTTAGAACGATGAATCCCACAACGGTACCGATAATCAGGTCTGGGTAGTTTGACCCAGTCCAAGCGACGAGCGCTCCGGCGACTATAACCCCCATGTTGATGACCACATCATTGGCGGAGAATATCCAGCTCGCTTTCATGTGAGCACCACCTTCCCGGTGTTTGGAAATCAGCAGCAAACAACCCGTGTTGGCGAGCAATGCCAGGAACGCGACGGCCATCATTATCAGCGACTCGGGCTCGCTGCCGAATATAAAGCGTCTGACCACCTCTACGAGCACGCCGAGGGCCAAAATCAGCTGGAGCACACCAGCAAGGTGTGCAGCACGCACCTGCAGATTGACGCTGCGCCCAACCGCATAAAGGGCCAGGCCGTACACTGCCGCGTCAGCGAACATGTCGAGCGAATCGGCAATCAGACCTGCGGACCTGGCGATCAGGCCAGCAGTCATCTCTACCACGAACATGAAGGCGTTGATGCCTAGCAGTAAACGTAGGGAGCGGGATTCCTGTGTAGAGTTCGCCGGATTCTCGGCGGCTTTGATCATCTCTGGGTCTGCCGCGACAGTTTTCTGAAGAGTGGCGCCTAGCCCTAACGTCGCCAGCTTTTTGGTTATGGGCTCAACGGCACTGTCATGCATGACATCTAACCGACGGTCCGACAGATCAAAAGTCAGCTTCCGAACTCCGTCCAAACCATTCAGCGCCAAGCGGATCATTCGCTCTTCTGATGGACAATCCATCTTGGGCACGGCGTAAACACTGACCCATTGCCCCGTCGTATCGGAAGGGTTTTGCACATCGGCATCAGCGGCTGGCGTCGCATCGCAGCCGCAGGGACCATCGGACTTGCTCATGATACGGCTCCACTTGAAATCGAAGATGGGATCATTAAAAGCCTTATAGCTACTATAAGGTCAATAACGCAGAGCCGATGAGGATTCACACGATGCGCATTGGTCAGTTAGCAAGGCTAATAGGGATTGATACACAGACGATCCGCTTCTATGAGCAGCAGGGCTTGTTGCCACCGCCTGATCGCCAGGCGAACGGCTATCGTGTCTACACCGAGAAGCATGGCGAGCGGCTAGCTTTCATCCGGCGCTGCCGAATCTTGAATCTGTCACTTCCAGAGATTCACGCACTCCAAAGCTACCAGGATGACCCTCGCCAGCCTTGTACGGCCGTCAATGCCTTACTCGATGATCACATTTCTCAAGTCAGATCCCAGATAACCGCTCTGCAATCACTCGAACGACAACTCGTTTCACTGCGGGCTAATTGCAACGATGGGCGGGAAGTTGAGGCTTGCGGCATTCTCGCCGGAATTAGCGAGGACGCATGCATTAAATGAACGGCGTTGGGGCTTGCGGGCCTGGTTACCCGGCCAACGCGCATGCCCTCGAAATGGTTGTTTGTCCCTGTGGTTTTTGCCCCTTCGTAGTGATGGCTGTCTCCGTGCGGTATCACTTTGAGTCAGGCCTGCCGAGGAAACGTGAGTTCAAACGTGGTCCGACCGTCTTTGCTGGCGACGGCCACGTGGCCTTTGTGGAGGTTCATCACTGAGCGGACAATCGCTAGCCCCAATCCTGCCCCGCGAGGTTGTATGCCGTTAACGCGGTAAAAGCGGTCGAACAGATGTGGGAGATGATCCGATTCGATAGTCGCGCCATGATTGGTGACAGCCAGCGAGACGATGTCTACGTCCTCCTCAAGGATCTTAAGTTCGACCGTACTGCCAGTATTTGAATGCCGCAGCGCGTTGGATAGCAGGTTGGAAATGGCCCGCTGGACCATAAGTCGATTTCCCAAAATCATGGCATCGCCCGTTACTGTCGTAGCGACTCCCGCTTCTTCGGCAAGGACTTCGAAGTATTCACATACGCGCCTCGCCTCGCTTCCTAAAGATAATTGTTCGAGCTTCAGTGCTGGGCTGGCGTGGCTGGCCTGGGCGAGAAACAGCATGTCTGACACGATTCGATCCATGCGTTCGAGTTCTTCAACCGACGACTCGATCACCTCCCGATAATGCTCCTTGCTTCGCTCACGCACCAAAGTCACCTGCGCCTTGCCTATCAGGTTGTTCAGCGGAGTTTTTAACTCATGAGCCACATCGTCCGAGAATTGTGACAGTTGCTGAACGCCGTCATCGAGTCGATGAAGCATTACGTTGAGGCTGTGCGCCAATGCCTGGAGCTCTTGCGGAAGCCGATCGGTGCGGATTCGAGGTGATAGATCCTGTGTAGATACCTTAGTCGCCAAGGCCCGGAACTTGCGAAGCGGCCGCAAGCCATTTTGGGCGATTAGCCATCCAGCCAATCCGATCAATATCAGTAGCATCGGCACGGTCACTAAGGCCGAGCGCAGGAATGCAGCCACCAGCCGTTGATCGGCACTGCGATCTTGCGAAAGTAAAAGCGTCATTGGAGCCAGTCCCGGGACTTGGATTTGCTTGCGCCCGGTTAGCATCTGCACGCCATCTTTCGTTGTCCAGCCAAGATAGTCGCCGTCCCTGCTCACGAGATCCAGCTGCTGCGGCGCATTGGCGAATCGGCCGATACTGAAAATGGGTGATTTCGCTGTATCGCCGATGACCGTAATCGAAAGGTTGTCATGGCCGAGTACGGTATCGCTCAATGCGTGTTGCCAGGAGCGGCCCATACGGGCTTTGGTGTCTTCGAGGAGTCCATGATCGATCTGAGAGAGCTTGGCCGTCACTTCCTCCTGGGCGCGCAGTTCCAGTTGGCGCACCAGTACCCAGTAGCTCAGTGCAATCAGCAGCGCGACCAAAGCGGCGCCGGTCAGTGTGATTTGAAGCGCGAGACGCGATGCGAGGCTGAGTGGCTTCAAGGCCGCGCCTCCAGCACGTAGCCCACACCCCGGATGGTGTGTATCAGGCGATCGCCGAAGGGTTCGTCCACTTTCATCCGCAGGCGACGAATCGCAACATCCACCACATTGGTATCGCAGTCGAAATTGATGTCCCACACCATGGCAGTTATTTCCGTACGCGTGAGGACTTCGCCAGTCCGGCGCATGAGCAGATGCAATAACGCAAATTCTTTGCTGGTGAGGTCGATACGCTGACCGCTCCGGTAAGCCCTATGCCGGGCCGGGTCCAGTTCGAGGTCGGCTACACGCAGGTTGCTCGGAAGTGTGACTGCCTCGCCTCGCCGCAACAGTGTCCGGATACGGGCAAGCAGCTCGGGGAACTGGAACGGCTTGACCAGATAGTCGTCGGCGCCCGATTCCAAGCCGCGGACTTTTTGCTCTAAGCGGCCATTGGCAGTCAGCATGATGACGCGTGTCTGCTTACGCCGCCTGATGAGTTCGAGAACCTCCCACCCATCCATGGTTGGCAGATTCACATCTAGCAGCACGATGTCATAGTCGTTCTGCAGTGCCAGGTGAAACCCATCGAGGCCATCACTTACGCAATCGACCAAGTAACCACATTCGATAAGACCCTGCTGCAAGTATTCCGCAGCTTTGATCTCGTCTTCGACAACCAGGATGCGCATGTTTTGAGGTAACTCGGCAAGGAGGTGCGCGGTAAGCGGAACCAAAAAAATCCATGTAGTAACTAGGTCAAGACGAAAGCGGCTTGGCTCTAGCGTGAAAGGCAGAGGCGAAAAGATCTGCCCAGGGAAGCGGGAAGCACTTTAACGCGGTAAAAGCCCTGTGAGGGCTATCTTGCGAATTTGTAATCTACCGGTCATTTGGTTGACCCGCAGCGCGAGCGGGTGCACCAAACGAAAAAAGGCGCCCTGATGGGCGCCTGAAACACATCTTCAAACCAAGGGAGCAAAACTAAAGAAGATGTGGTGTTGCTCATGGTGTTTCACAAGATCGAGAGAGGGTACTCGGCGATGAATCGGACCTCATCGAGGTCGGACTCGAAAGCAGTCGCCCGCGTGGTAGCCTGGCGCACCCGCAGAGACAAATCCTTGAGAGAGCCAGTCTGTACAACGTAGCGGGCTTCGACGTCGCGTTCCCAGCGGTTCTGTCCCGTCAGCGGCGCACCGTTATCGTCTTGGCGCATGTACACCTCGTTCGCGTTGCTGTAATCGGCGCCCCAACCGCGGGCGTAGCGGGTCATGAAAGTAAGCCCGGGTATGCCGTACTCCGCCATGTTCAGGTCGTAGCGCAGCATCCAGGACTGCTCTTTAGGTGAGTTGAAATCACTGTACTGAATGGAGTTGTTCAGGTAGATCGAGTCCGCCTGGCGCAAGTAGTCAAAGTCGTTGTTACCGTTGTTTCGCTGATACGACGCCGTGACGGTGTGCGCGCCGAAGGCGACACCCAGGCTGGAGCTCCAGATGTTGTTGTTGAACTCGCCCAGCAACTCACGGCCTTCGTCGGTTGCCTTGTAATAGTTGAAGCTGGCCAGCAGCGCGACGATATCGGAGAGCGGATAGGTGGCCGACGCACCGAAGTAATGCTGGTTCCAGGCATCTTTGAGGCGGCTGGTGTACAGGCTAAGACTGATATTTTCATTCACGCTGTAGTCACCGCCTGCGTAGCCGAGCCAAGGCGCGTCTACGCCCCCGCCGTAGAAGGTGACGAAGTCTTCGTTCATGTTACTGGTGTTGGGCTGGCTCATCGCGTGCAAGCGGCCTCCCTGAAGGGTGAGGTCGTCCAGCGAGTTGTTCACAACGGTGACACCCTTGAAAGACTCCGGCAGCAGCCGAGAGTCGCCGAAGTGCACGACAGGTGTAGTGGGAAATACATCGCCGGCCTTGATCTCGGTGTCCAGCAAGCGTGCTTTCACCGCGCCCCCCACCCGTGTGAAGTCATCCTCAGGATCGCCAGCGCTGTCGTGGGGAAGCAGGTCGATGCTGCCGCCCACACCGGAGCGCCCCGAACCGGAGTCGAGCTTGAGGCCGAGCATGGCGAAAGCGTCGAAGCCAATCCCTACCGAGCCTTGGGTATATCCGGACTCGAAGAAGGCCATCAATCCGTGGGCCCATTCCTCGGAGTAGCCATTGCCGGCGGCACTCTCACCGTCGCGAAAATCCCGATTGAAATAGAAGTTGCGATTTATCAGCGATAGCGTGCTGCCTTCGATGAAGCCCTCGGCTGTTTCCGATTGGGCAAAGACCGGGGCGCTGCCCAATGCCAGTGAAAGGGCTGTCAGCGAAAAAACGGCCTTTTTGCTCATGATGATGCTCCTTATGTACGGCAGGTCAGTGCTCGAATGACGCCTTTCGCCTTTTTGTTTTTAGCGCTTGGCCATGTTCTTCCCCTAGAGATGACGGCAGGATTAGCGGCAAATGACTATTTTGTAATCTGAGGAAGCCCAATCGCGCACTCCTTCGATTACAGATTTGTAATGTTGCGGTCACCAGGTCGTTATCCACACTTATTTAAAGTCACCACCCCATAGCCATCAGCTATCTCGCCGGCTTGGCAAGGCTGATAAAAACGCTTTCGTGTATTTGTCTACTAAATTCAGGGCGAATCACTATCGCAGTAGAGGCGCATGTGTTTCGCGTCTTGGCGGGGGTAGTTCTTATGATTGGATTCGACATCTAAACCAGGAAGTCATCGTTTTGCCTTGGATGAGAAAAATAGTTTTGCTGATGTTGCTAGCCTTGTTCCCATTGCAATCATCATGGGCAGTTGTTAGCACGAGCTGCAGTCATGAGGATGGTTCGGCAGCAAATCATCTTGGACATCACGAACATCCGCACGAGTCTCTGGGTACTGACGAGGAAGGATCGTCAAAAGCCGCAAAAAAAATCAGTCTGGATGGAGACTGTGTCTTTCATGGCGACCATATCAAGCCGCTTATAACGAAAGGGATCTGTCCTGGTTCGGTATTATCAATGAGCTTGAAACCGTTTCCTTCTGCTAGCTACGCATCGGCTGAAGCGGGGCGTCCTGAGAAACCTAATTGGCGCATCGGTGCAAAACCGGTGGGACGCCAAAGTAACCAGTAAGCGCCATTTATCTGTATCTGACGTCTCACCGAACCTTCCCTTTTTTTAGGAGATTTCGGTGCGAAAAGCTCTTTTCTCGCTGGGGTTGACGACGTTGTCGTGCAATCTCGCCTTTGCGCAACCCTTAGAGTTGCCGACCTTCACACAGACCTTACCTGTCGGTGTGTCAAATACATTCCCCGTTGAGTCTGTCGAATCCATAAGCTTTCTACGCGCCTTGGAACTCGCTAGCTCTGCAAGCCCTGAACTGGCTGTTGCAAGACGTGAGCTGGCTGCTTCTCGCGCATTAATTAGCCAAGCCGGAGCACGTCCGAATCCAATATTGTCCGCTAGCCAGGAGGGAATCCGGGGCGATGCCCCGGAGACCACGCTTGAACTGAGCCAAGAAATAGAGCTGGGTGGTAAACGTTCGGCTCGTATTGAGGCGGCGCAACGAGCCTTGGACGTAGCAGCTGCTGACCTACAGGACGCCCAAGCTCGACTGAGGGGGGCAGTGATGGGCGCGTACTACGATGTGCTTACTGCTCAAGAACGGCTGGACCTCGCTCAGGCTGCTTCAAAGCTTGCGAAGCAAGCAGTGAACGTGGCCAATCGACGTGTGAGGGCCGGCATGGTTTCTCCCGTAGAGGAAACCCGGGCGCGGGTTGCGGCTACTGGAGTGCAAGTAGAGCTTGCCCAGGCCACAGCTGAACTCGAAGCTGCGCGCACTCGGCTGGCGGCCAACTGGGGAAATCCACAGCCACGCTTTGAGCGAGTAAAAGAGCCGGCAGAGGCAGTGCCTCCTCTTCCCGAGCTAGCTGAGCTTTATAGCCGTTTGAACGATTCCGCCCAACTAACCCGCGCGCGTCGGGAGGCTGAAAGACGTCGGGCTGCGTTAAAGCTGGAAAGGACGAATCGCTTTTCTAACGTGACGGTTAGCGTAGGTGCCCAACGCTCAGATGAATATAACGGCACGCTGGGATTGGTGAGTATCTCGATGCCCCTGCCGTTGTTTGATCGAAACCAAGGCAACATCGGAGCAGCGCAGGAACGGGCCTACCAGGCGCAGGACGAGCTCAACGCCGTCCATATACGCCTGAAAAGCGAACTTTCCCAAGCGCACATGCGGCTGCGCACTGCTCGCCAGCAGTTTGAACTGTTGCGCAACGATATGCTCCCCAGTGCCCAAAGCGCTTATGAAGCTGCCAGCAAGGGGTTCGAACTTGGAAAATTCACGTTCCTTGACGTACTGGATGCTCAACGCACGCTTTTCCAAGCCCGATCTCAGTATCTGTCTGCGCTATCACAAGCTAACCAGGCGGCGGCAGAAATCTCGCGAATTGTCGGAGATGGGTCGGCCGTTATCACCTCGGCCACTCAGCCATAGGAATCCATATGAAAAGTAAATCGAATACATCTTCCTTGGCTGGTCACAAGAAGCAGATTTTTTGGATCGTCGTCATATTAAGCGTGGCACTTATGCTTGGCGGATTGCTTCTTCGCAGTAGTCCAGCTGTGCCCGATGCGGGCGACGCACATAGCGAGCATGGTGACGAATCGGAGCATGAGGATGAAGGGCATTCGGATGAGGATGCAGAAGCCGAAGGAGATCATGGCCATGATGAAGGAGGCGCCGATAGCGATCACGAGGTCGGTGCGGCAGAGAAAGATGAGCATGAAGATGAGCCCGAGGGAGCGGAGCATACTGAAACAGCAGAGGTAGAACTCTCAGAGACACAAATCCTAGCCGCCGGCATCTCACTGGCAACTGCTCAGCCCGCAAAGATAAAAAGCGCAATTGAGCTGCCTGGCGAAATTACATTCAACCAAGACCGCACAGCGCAAGTTGTGCCTCGTCTCTCAGGTGTCGTTGAAGCGGTCAAAGTCGATTTGGGCGAACAGGTGAAACAGGGGCAAGTACTTGCTGTGATCGCGAGTACAGACCTGTCGGAACGTAGAAGCGAGTTCTACGCGGCGCAAAAACGTCTTGCATTGGCTCAAAAAACCTATCGACGCGAAAAGGAGCTATGGGAAGAGCGTATTTCTGCGGAACAGGATTATTTACAGGCACAACAGGCTTTACGGGAAGCAGAGCTGACTGTTGCGAATGCAAACGCACAGCTACAAGCGCTTGGCAGTGATGCTGGCAAGCCAGACGCATTGAGCCGCTACGAACTCAGGGCGCCGTTCGATGGGATGATCGTTGAGAAGGACATCACGCTCGGTGAGTCAGTCAATACCGATGACCAGATATTCATCATTTCCGATCTCTCCACCGTGTGGGCAGATATCAGCGTTCCTGCCAATGCACTCAGCGCGGTACGAGTAGGCAGCAATGCCGTTATCGAGGCCACAGCATTCGAGTCCAGTGCCAATGGAACCGTTTCTTATGTCGGCTCACTTGTTGGTCAGCAAAGCCGCGCCGCTACCGCCCGGGTCACACTTCCCAACCCTGAAGGGGTTTGGCGCCCCGGCCTGTTCGTCAAAGTGCAGGTAGGCGCTGGCGAAGCATCCGTGCCAGTCGCAGTAAGTCCTGATGCGATCCACACATTGGAAGAAAAGCCGGTGGTGTTTGTACGGACCGACCATGGCTTTGCTGCTCAGCCAATCGTGAGTGGCCGCAGCGATAGTGACGCGGTCGAAATCAAGGAAGGCCTCCAGCCCGGAGCGCGCTATGCCTTGGATAACAGCTTCATCATCAAGTCCGAGCTTGGCAAAGCCAGCGCCTCGCATGCTCACTGATACGGAGTTATAGAATCGTGTTCGAACGTATCATTCGTTTTTCTATCGAGCATCGCTGGTTGGTTATGCTAGCCGTGCTTGGCATGGCAGCGTTAGGAGCTTACAGCTACCAAAAGCTGCCTATCGATGCTGTCCCGGATATCACCAACGTACAGGTGCAAATCAACACTGCGGCGCCAGGTTATTCCCCGCTGGAAGTGGAGCAGCGTATTACCTACCCGCTCGAGACGGTAATGGCTGGGCTGCCCAAGCTCGAGCAGACACGATCCTTGTCTCGATATGGACTTTCTCAGATCACAGTTATTTTTGAGGAAGGCACTGACATCTATTTTGCCCGCCAACTTGTGAACGAGCGCCTGGGAGGGGCCAAAGATCAGCTCCCAGATGGCGTCACTCCAACACTTGGCCCTATTTCCACTGGGCTTGGCGAAATCTATTTTTGGACGGTTGAAGCTGAGGAAGGTGCCACCAAATCGGACGGTACGCCGTATACCCCTGCTGACTTGCGTGAGATTCAAGATTGGATCATCAAACCGCAAGTCCGAAATGTACCTGGTGTTACTGAGATCAATACGATCGGAGGATATGCAAAGGAATATCAGATCGCCCCCAACCCAGACACTTTGCGGTCGTTTGGACTAACACTACAAGATTTGATCGAGGCGGTTGAGCAAAACAATAACAATCTAGGTGCCGGATATATTGAAAAGCGCGGCGAGCAGTATCTTGTTCGCGCTCCAGGGCAAATGCAGTCTGTGGAGGACATCCGCGATACCCTTATTAGCAACGTTGACGGTACCCCAGTGCGTATCCGCGACGTTGCGACGGTCGAGGTTGGAAAGGAGCTCCGCACTGGCGCAGCCACCGAGAATGGCCGCGAAGTGGTACTAGGTACGGCCTTCATGCTTATCGGTGAAAATAGCCGAGTAGTTTCAAGGGCTGTCGACGACAAGATGAAAGAGATAAACCTTTCGCTTCCGGAAGGCGTAAAGGCAATTACTGTCTACGATCGAACTGTACTCGTAGACAAAGCTATATCCACCGTTAAGAAGAACCTCACTGAGGGTGCCATTCTTGTTGTGGTTATACTTTTTCTCTTCTTAGGCAATATCCGGGCGGCGATCCTAACCGCGCTTGTGATACCGCTTTCTATGCTCTTCACGTTCACCGGCATGGTAGCCAATCAGGTCAGCGCCAACCTGATGAGCCTAGGCGCATTGGATTTCGGCATCATTATCGATGGAGCCGTGGTGATTGTTGAGAACTGCGTGCGTCGACTTGCACACGCTCAGTCCCATCACGGACGGGCATTAACACTGTCCGAACGGCTTCATGAAGTATTCGCTGCGGCAAAGGAAGTGCGTCGGCCTCTATTGTATGGGCAGCTGATCATTATGATCGTGTATCTGCCGATATTCGCCCTTACAGGGGTAGAAGGTAAGATGTTCACGCCCATGGCGTTTACCGTAGTGACAGCGCTATTCGGGGCGATAATCCTTTCGGTGACGTTCGTCCCGGCGGCCGTTGCGCTCTTTATCGGTAAGCGGGTTACGGAAAAGGAAAACTTTCTAATCCGCAATGCTAAACGGGCCTACGCACCTGCGCTCGATGCGGTAATGGCCAACAAGCCAGCAGTGCTCACCTTTGCGGTAGTTGTAGTCATACTTTCTGGCCTCGTAGGGTCACGTATGGGCAGTGAATTCGTGCCTAGCCTCAACGAGGGAGACTTCGCTATCCAAGCCCTTCGTGTACCAGCTACCAGTCTTAGTCAGTCTGTAGAGATGCAGCAGCAGCTGGAGCGAAAGCTTATGGATGAGTTTCCGGAGATTGAACGCATATTTGCGCGAACTGGCACTGCGGAAGTGGCATCGGATGCTATGCCTCCAAATATCTCTGACGGGTACGTCATGCTGAAGCCACAAGAACAGTGGCCGGATCCAGGCAAGTCGCGTAATCAGCTCTTAAGCGAGGTGCAAGCATCCGCCGCTGAGTTGCCGGGCAATAACTACGAGTTTTCCCAGCCGATTCAGCTGCGTTTCAACGAGCTGATTTCCGGAGTTCGTGCCGCGGTAGCCGTGAAAATCTATGGTGATGACATGGACGTTCTTAACAGCACGGCGGCGGAAGTATCCGAGGTGCTAGGACAAGTACCAGGCGCTTCAGAGGTTACGGTCGAGCAGACGACTGGCCTTCCCATGCTCACGATTGATATCGATCGCGATCAGATCGCACGATACGGCCTGAGTCTAGATACCGTCCAGCAAGCGGTTGCAGTAGCTATCGGTGGCCGAGAGGCAGGCACCTTGTTTCAAGGAGATCGGCGTTTCGATATCGTGGTTCGTTTACCGGACGAGATACGCAGCGATCTCGCCGCAATTGAGCGGCTTCCAATTGCCCTTCCAAGGGAATTAAACAGCACCATAAGTTATATCCCCCTCGGCGAGGTGGCCACCCTGGATTTGGCCCCCGGTCCGAATCAGATCAGTAGAGAAGAAGGGAAACGGCGAATTGTCGTCAGTGCAAACGTCCGTGGTCGTGACATTGGATCATTCGTATCTGAGGCAGAACAGAAAATCCAGGCCCAGGTAGATATCCCGGCAGGTTATTGGATCGACTGGGGCGGTACCTTTGAGCAGCTTGAATCGGCAACGAAGCGGCTGCAGATTGTCGTCCCCGTGGCGCTGCTCCTGGTCTTCATTCTGCTTTTCATGATGTTCAACAATGTCAAAGACGGTTTGTTGGTCTTTACAGGGATTCCATTTGCGCTCACCGGAGGCATTGTTGCGCTGTGGCTCAGAGATATCCCATTGTCCATTTCAGCAGGTGTTGGCTTTATTGCTCTGTCAGGCGTCGCCGTTCTAAATGGCCTGGTAATGATCTCCTTCATCCGTAGCCTACGGGAGCAAGGTTTACCTCTGGACACTGCGATCCGCGAAGGTGCCCTTACCCGGCTACGACCGGTATTGATGACAGCCTTAGTGGCTTCACTCGGGTTCGTTCCAATGGCCTTGAATGTGGGTACCGGTGCAGAGGTACAACGTCCCCTTGCGACGGTGGTGATCGGGGGGATTCTCTCCTCAACGGTGCTAACGCTATTAGTTTTGCCGTTGCTCTACCAGATGGCTCATCGACGCGAAGACGAATTGGAGGAGCAAGAAATCGCGTTGGCCGCTGACAGAACAAGCTAGAGATTGGATGGCGGCACACAACGCCCCGTTCTTGCTAGCTAGCGAGAACGGGGCGCGTTAATTATCGGAGCGCAGTTTCATTAGCGGCGCAGCGGACAGCACAGCCTTTGTGGCGCAGTCTGATGCATCTAAGCGGTAAATAAAAAATTGCTCAGCGCTTAGTGCGTATGACTTTCGCTACATACGCGTCCTTGACCTGATGGCTTTCACCCACGGTGAGCTGACGAAGGATTATGCAAACAGCGACTGACCTGCCCCGGTCGGCAGCAAAGGGCGATAGCTACGACAAAGCCCTGGCTGGAACGATCAGCGGGCTGTGCAAGGCCGAGCTGACACCGTCAATCATGGGCGAACCGTGAGGCCTTTGAGATAGCGACCCAGACATGGGTGCGCTGTACGCCACAGCGTCTGTTCAGCTCACTCGGACATGATCCTTGCGAAGGCTAATAACAACAGATCAGGCAATGGCGGCCTGACTTAAACGAAACGGCTTATATAAATTCCGGGCGATTCGCTGGTAGCGATGTTGCGGGCAAGTTATGGAAACAAAAAAGCGCCCCGAAGGGCGCTTAGAGTGCAACTGCTTCCAAAGGAGATTGGAAGCTGCCGGAGGCGAATATCGTTCAGATATGAAGCGGTTAGTCAGCTTTGGTTTCTTTCTTGCTTTCCGTATTGTTCTGATCTTGGCGGGTATCCTTAATCTGTAATTCGTCTATTTTTCGTTTGGCGGATTCGGTTCCGTGAATTCGTTTTTGATCTGCTCGGAATTTTTCATTAAATTTAATTGAGCGGTCGTAACCATCTTCTGCATAAGACAATGCGGAGCCGCAGATTACCAAACCAACAACAATAGCTTTCAACAGATTCATAGGGCAGTCCTCGCTAAATTCAAAGGTGGCTTGCTGAGCTTTCTCGCTGAGCCCTGCAGGTTCGAATGAATTTTGCGTGATTGAAGTTAACAGCAGCATGAGCCAAGCATTACATTATTGAAATGTAATGCTTCCATTGCGCGGTGACATGAGCGCCTTGCTTCGTCATGTCAGCACCGAGGCGCACCAATCTGCAAGGGCCTATCCTACGAAAAGAATGATTGGAAGATTACAATTTTGTCATCTTCGGATTGACGCCGCATCATCTATCATTAGCGAGCAACGTCGTTTAACGTTTGAGAGGGATCGGCCAGTTATCGGCAAGTTTCAGACGATAATGCACGAACTCGCTTGAGAGTGGTCGCATTTCTGTCAGTGTGGTTTGGAAGGCCAGATGGTATTGGTGCTAGTATTATCTATTACTTTTTTGGGCTCCCTATCCTTGTCTTATGTTATTTAAGGACGGTTAAAAACCAATGGCTCACGAACATAACCATAACACCGAAGCCATAGGCGATAAGCGTTTAATCGCTGCCATTGGCGTTAATACTGTGCTAACTCTGGCACAAGTTGTTGGAGGAATACTTTCTGGCAGTTTATCGCTCATAGCTGACGCGCTACATAACTTGAGCGATGCCGCATCACTGGTTATTGCGCTCATCGCACGTAAAATCGGTCGCAAACCGCCAGATGCTTTTAAAACCTTCGGCTACCGACGCAGTGAAACCATAGCGGCTTTGATTAACTTGGTCACGCTGATTATCGTTGGTCTCTACCTCATCTACGAAGCTATAGGTCGGTTTTTTGCCCCACAGCCCATTGAAGGATGGACAGTGGTCGTGGTGGCGGGAATAGCCTTGATTGTAGATGTCGTCACGGCCTTGCTCACCTACACAATGTCTAAGAATAGCATGAATATAAAGGCGGCATTCTTGCACAATGTGTCGGATGCGCTGGCCTCCGTCGGTGTTATTATTGCCGGAACATTAATCCTTCTGTATGACTGGTATTGGACAGATACTGTACTGACGCTGATGATTGCTGGTTACGTGCTATGGCAGGGCTTTAGCATGCTACCTAAAACCATTCACTTGTTAATGGAGGGCGCACCAGAAGGAGTTTCCATCACTGATATAATCAATGTCATGGAGCAAGTGGACGACGTTGTGAGTGTTCACCACGTACATGTCTGGGAAATTGCCGAACATTCAACTGCATTGGAAGCTCACGTTGTCATCAAGAAGGCTAGCCTGCCCGAAATTGAACGAGTGAAGACTGATTTAAAACGTGTACTTCATGAGCGATTCAAAGTCAGCCACTCGACACTTGAAATGGAGCTAGACGGCAGTGTTTGTATCGACACCAGGCAGGCCGACAGTCATCGCAGCGAAGCATAAGCCTGCTTTGCGCTCACCGCTGTTGCTAGACAGTTATCTCGATATCAACGGAGTGAACTTGCGACATCACTCGTTGGCGCTATGTCTTCGACCAGAGACATGCTAGCGGCATGTGGCCAAAGCAGCTCGTCACGAGGAGATCAGGCTAGGTCGTGGCACCTTCGGCAGGCTGCCGCGACGAGCAAGCCCCGCCAGTCGCTACCGCCGCGGACGCTCAGAGCCAGCGGCGGACTCGTGCGCGGTAGCGAGCGAATGATTCGCCGAACAGCGCTTCCAGCGCCGACTCTTCGGGTTCGATTTGGAAACGATTCATGTAAAGCACGAAGGCAACCACGCCCAGCAGGGTAAAAGGCGAGGCCAGGGCCAGCGCGCAGGCCGTCAGGCTGATGGCGAAGCCCAAATACATGGGGTTGCGGCTGTACTGATAGATGCCAGCCTCCACCAACACCGAAGCCTGCTGCGGCTGCAATGGATTGACAGTAGTACGTGCGCGGCGAAACGACAGTACGCCGGCGAAACACACGCCGAGCCCCAGGAACAGTACCGGCAAAGCGAAGGTCAGCCGCGCGGTCCATGCCAGTTCGATGCTCGGTAATCTGGGCCCCGACAAACCCATCAGCAGAGCGATCAGGCCAGCTACGAGCAGCGGTGGCACGCGGTTCTCCAGCGCGCTCATAGTGTCATTCCCGTGCCTTGGCCACTTCGCTGCTCACTAATCGGCGCAGCGGCTCCGGGCCGAACTCGCTGAGCGCTCGACCATTGACAAAAAAGGTCGGGGTGCCACGAATCCCAACGGCCTTGACGTCCTGCATGTCCGTTTCAAGCACGGCGTTGACGCTAGGCGTATGCATGTCCTGGCGGGCCTGCTCCAAGTTCAAACCGACGCGCTCGGCAGCAGCCCATGCCTGCGTTACCTTGGGGTCGTCGTGCCAACCGGGCTGGGTCTCCAGCACAGCCTCCAGCACTTGTTCATGGAGATTTTGCTTGCGCGCCGCCTCAAGCATCCGCGCCACTTCTTCCGAACCTTGATGAAACAGTACATAGCGCAGCACCAGACGTACATCTTCCGGGTTCTCGGCGAGGATCTGCTTCACAAAGGGATGGAAGGCGCGGCATGCCTCGCATGAAGGATCGAAGAACTCGACAATGGTTACTGGCGCTTGCGCCGGGCCGAACACCGGCGAGTGGAAGCGAACCAGTTGGCCTCCGTTCTGTTTGGGTTGTGTCGCGGTCTCTTGGGCTGTCGAACTGGGAGCCTGGGCCTGTTGAGGCGACTGCGAGGGGGAATAGAAGAATGCGGCGGCGGCAAAAACGGCCAGGATCACGGCACTGATGATCAGGACCACGGAACGGCGATTCATGGAGTTGTTCTCCGACGGATGAGAATGAGCAGGATGGCGATCAGGATAAAGGCGAACAAGGCGAGTGCCGGCAGGGGCACCACGCCGAAGAGGGTCATTCCGGCGCCTGAGCAGGATGGACCGGTGGCCGTGCAGGGCTGGATCGGCTGTGGAATCAGCCCTGCATAGAGCAGCGTGTGAACAAATGCCAGAGCCGCACCGATAGCGGTCAGCGGTAGGGCGTAACGCCAGACTGTGAAATCCGAGCGGTAGCAGGCGATGGCCAGGATCACCGCCAGCGGAAACATAAAGGCGCGCTGGAACCAGCACAAAACACAGGGTGCCTGGCCCATCACCTCGCCAATGTACAGCGCGGATAGGGTCGATACCAGTGCGACCAGCCAGGTTAGCAGCAGCAGGTTCCAGGTCATGCCTGAACGTTGAGGATTCATTGCGGTTAGCTCCTGGCGGTGACGAACACTTGCGTCAGACCCGCCATCCGGTTATTTCGAAACACCATGCTTCCTCTTGTCGGCAAGACTTGTTGGAGCGTTGTAAACCTTCGCCCACCGGCACAAGCGAAAAGCAACCAGGCAGCCCGCTGCGCAACCAGCCTCAACGCTGGGTTAAATCCGATGCCAGTGCGAGAATGTCGCCCTTGCGCAGCAAGAGAAGATATCAGATGTCGCGGGACTGGCTGGAAGAACATCAGATAGCATTTTATTTCGCGGCGGTGGTGGCCGCTGCCATTGCAGGTTTGAGCTCTGCGCAATTCACCGGACTGACGGCCATGGCCATCACACCGGCGATTGCCGTGCTGATGTATGCCATGTTTCTGCAGATTCCTTTTCTGGAACTGCGAGCAGCTTTTGCCAACCGCCGCTTCGTCGGTGCCCTGTTACTGGCCAACTTCCTGTTAATGCCATTGATGGTGTGGCTAGTGACGTGGCCGCTCTCATCGAACAAGGCCTTGTTGGTCGGCGCGCTACTTGTCCTGCTGACGCCTTGTATCGATTACGTGGTGGTCTTCACCCACCTGGGCAAAGGGGACTCTCGTCTGGTGCTCGCGGCGACGCCATTGCTGCTGTTGCTTCAGCTTTTGCTGCTGCCCCTCTACTTGCAGCTAATCCTTGGTTCCGAAGCTGGCACAGTGATCAAGCTGTGGCCCTTCGCAGAAGCTTTCCTGTTACTGATCGTCCTACCCTTGGTAGCGGCTGTGCTCACCGAATTTGGCGGGCGCCGATCTCTGCTGGTTCGTGCATGGAGCGCAGGCTGGGCTTGGCTGCCAGTACCTGCAATGGCCCTGGTTCTAATCGTGGTGGTAGGTTCGCAGATCGCGGCCGTCGTGTACCAACTCGACATCCTGGCGCCGTTGCTTCCGGTATACGGAGCGTTTCTATTACTCGCTCCCGCCCTCGGCGTACTCAGCTCCCGGCTATTTGGTTTGGAGGTATCTGCCGCACGGGCAGTGGCATTTAGCTCAGGCACTCGCAACTCGCTTGTAGTGCTTCCCCTGGCCCTAGCGCTCCCGGAGTCCATTCGCGGGCTGGCTGCGGCGGCTGTGATCACTCAGACACTCGTAGAATTGATTGGTGAGTTGATCTACTTAAGGGCGATTCCAGCCATGATCAAAAACCGCTGAGCCTGGTCGAAATCGGCGAGAGCGCTCATGCCTCGTGCTGTGGAGCAAGATTGATCAGCGGCGCAATGATGAGCTGAGCAGTGCGAGCCCAGGAAACCAGCGCCTCAAGATCCGTCTGCAGAGATTCGGCTTCTGCCCAGATACAAGCACTCTCGGCAGGCACCGTAAGGGCGATGCCCTCAATTATCGTCAGAGCCATCGCATGCAATCTCAGCAGCTCGTCGCGAATGGCGGTGGTTCCGCCCAGTTGCAGCAAGCAGGCGTCCAATCGATCAACCAGCCGGAGCAGTTGAGAGGCGTCGAAGCCGTCGCGTAGGTTTTCCAACGCCACCGCATCGACTTCGCCGTACGGTGTAACGCGAAAGGCTGCGGGAGGAACATTGATCATGTCGTTTTCTCGGTATCTAGCTGGCGAGGTGTGATCACCCGCAGCGAGCCGGCAGCTTGTTGGAACACCGAGTCCTTAATCCAGGGCTCCGGTGGCCGGTTGAGCTTTAGGTTGAATTCGCCGAAGCGTTTGACGTTGCTGGTCAGGTAGGGGCTGAGGAAGGACACATCCTCGTCGGTGAACTGCCAACCCTCTCGGGCCAATTTCTGCAGGATGCGCATCATATCTACAGTGTTCTGCAGGATCACCGATGAGGCCACCATGTCGTTGTAGCGCAGACGTTTTTGCTGTTCGTCCGGATCGTTCTCGGCAATCACGTCGCCACCGAACGAAAGCCACTTCGAGAAACCATTGTAGGACTCGATTTTGTTGGTGTTGGCGGTAACTTCCTGGCGCAGCTCGCGGCTGCCGATCCAGTTGAGCAGGAAGATCGTGCGGATCACGCTGCCCAGTGCCTGGGCCGCATGGTAGAGCTTGTTGCGCCGACTATAGGAGCCGAGTTTTCGCAGCAGCATAGGCGAGGAGATTTTGCCGGCCTGGATGGACAGCGCGACCTGCATCAGATCTTGCCAGTGAGTTTCGATCAAGTGCCAGTCGGCAGTGTCGGTGAACAGGCGGTTGATATGCTTGTACGACGCGCCGCGATCCGGCCGGCACATCACCAGGTCACGCCAGTTGCGGATACGTGGCATCAAGTTGATGCCCAGCAGATGGGTGAAGGCAAAGACTGTCGCCGATTGCCCCTGAGTATCTGAATACACAGTGTCTGCCTCGACACTGAGATCAGCCTTAAGCAGCCCCTCAATTACGTAAATCGCCTCCCAGATGCCTGGTGGGATGAAGTGCTGGAACACAGCGATGTAGTTGTTGGCCACGTGCCGATAGGCCACGGCACCCATCTTGCGGTAGCGGAAATGATAGCCGGCCAGCAGGTTTGTTGCCGCTGACCGAAAACTGACCCAGTAGAGGCTGTTCTGCCGACTGAAAACTGACCCAGGTGTTCAACTGCTTCTGCTCAATTTTTGAGCAGGAGAACACAGGGTGATCAGTATGGAAATGATGGGCAAAATTCGGCGGATGTATTTCCGCGACAAGCTGTCGCTGCATGAGATAGCCAAGCGCACCGGGCTGGCGCGCAACACGATTCGCAAGTGGGTCAGAGCACCTGAGGCCAAGCAGCCGGTGTACCAACGCCGCGCGATCTTTAACAAACTCAGCCCTTTTCACGCCACGCTAGAGCAGGCGCTAAAAGCCGATTCGCTGCCAAGGCGCTGTTGGCGCAAATCAAAGCCGAAGGTTATGACGGTGGCTACAGCCAGCTCACCGCGTTTATCCGTGCCTGGCGAGGGGGACAGGGCAAGGCGTCGCAGGCCTTTGTGCCGCTGACCTTTGCTCTTGGCGAGGCGTTTCAGTTTGACTGGAGCGAGGAAGGCTTGCTGGTCGGCGGCATTTACCGGCGTATGCAGGTGGCACATCTGAAGCTGTGTGCCAGCCGTGCGTTCTGGCTTGTGGCGTATCCGAGCCAGGGCCATGAGATGTTATTTGACGCCCATACACGCTCGTTCGGCGCCTTGGGCGGCGTGCCGCGCCGGGGCATCTACGACAACATGAAGACCGCCGTCGACAAGGTCAATAAGGGCAAAGGCCGGGCGGTGAATGCGCGCTTTGCGGTGATGTGCGCGCATTACCTGTTCGATCCGGACTTCTGCAACGTCGCCGCTGGTTGGGAAAAGGGCATCGTTGAAAAGAACGTGCAAGACAGCCGCAGGCGTATCTGGCTAGACGCCCAGGACTGCCAGTTTCACTCCTTCGAGGAACTCAATGCCTGGCTGGGCCAGCGCTGCCGCGCGCTTTGGAACGAGCTGACGCACCCTCAATACAGCGGGCTGAGTGTGGCCGAAGTGCTGGAGTTGGAGCGCGCTGAACTGATGCCTGTGCCAGCGCCATTCGACGGTTACGTCGAGCGGCCTGCGCGGGTCTCCAGCACCTGCCTGGTCAGCGTCGGGCGCAACCGCTACTCGGTGCCGTGTGAGTACGCGGGTAAGTGGGTCAGCAGCCGTTTGTATCCGACGCGAATCGAGGTGGTGGCTGACGACGCGCTGATCGCCAGCCATGTCCGCTTGCTGGATCGCGACCAGGTCAGCTATGACTGGCAGCACTACCTCCCGCTGATCGAACGCAAGCCCGGTGCGCTGCGCAACGGCGCGCCCTTTGCTGATCTGCCGGCGCCGCTGCGTCAGCTTAAGCACGGTCTGGGGCGTCATGCCGGCGGTGACCGGATCATGGCGCAAGTTCTGGCTGCCGTACCGGTCGCCGGGCTCGATGCGGTGCTGGTGGCTGTTGAGCTGGTACTGGAAAGCGGCAGCCTGAGCGCCGAACACATCCTCAATGTCGTGGCACGGCTGACAGCATCCGAACCACCACCCAGCGTCGAAACCCACTTGTCGCTCAAGGAAGCCCCCGTCGCTAACACGGCACGCTACGACCGCCTGCGTGGCCAGGCCGAGGAGGTCGGTCATGCGTGATTTGATGGCGGAACTCAAGGAGCTGCGCCTGCACGGCATGGCCACGGCCTGGGCGGAGTTAACTGCACAGGGTGAGTCGAACACAGCCTCGTCCAAGTGGCTGCTCGAACACCTGCTGGAACAAGAGCACACAGATCGCGCCATGCGCTCGGTGAGCCACCAGATGAACATGGCCAAGCTGCCGATGCACCGCGATCTGGCCAGCTTCGATTTCAACGCCTCTAGCGCCGACGCACGCCTGATCAGCGAGCTGGCCAGCCTGGCCTTTACCGACACCGCGCAGAACGTGGTGCTGATCGGTGGGCCAGGCACCGGTAAAACCCACCTAGCCACCGCGCTGGCCGTGTCCGGCATCACCCGGCATGGCAAGCGCGTGCGCTTCTACTCCACGGTCGATCTGGTCAATCTGCTGGAGCGCGAAAAACACGACGGCAAAGCCGGGCGGATCGCCCAGGCACTGCTGCGCATGGATCTGGTCATCCTCGACGAACTGGGTTATCTGCCGTTCAGCCAGGCTGGCGGTGCGTTGCTGTTTCACCTGCTGTCCAAGCTGTACGAACACACCAGCGTGGTGATCACCACCAACCTGAGCTTCGCCGAATGGTCGAGCGTGTTCGGCGACGCCAAGATGACCACCGCCCTGCTGGATCGGCTGACCCACCACTGCCACATCGTCGAAACCGGTAACGAGTCCTATCGCCTGCAACACAGTAGCTTGGCGGCCCAGGCCAAGATCAAATCACGGGAGCGAAAGCGTAAGGGCGGCCAGGAACCGGAGGACGATGAGTCGTTCTGATTTCATGGTGACGACGGCCTGCTGCATGGCTGCATGTGGCAGGTCTTCAACAGCTGAACTGGGACAGCGAGGGAGTGGGTTCAAAAGCAGCTGCGCTGGTAGACTTATCCACAGTTGCTGGTAACAAAATCAGCAATCCGCCCTGGGTCAAATTTCAATCGGCAGGGTGGGTCAATTTTCCATCAGCGCCAACATAGTGCTGCACAACGAGCCCTGGCCACGCAGTTTCTCGGCCGCTCTGCTCACATAGGTTGCTAACCAGCGCACTTGAAGCTTCGTCGACCATGGCTGCACCACGATGAGTGATATGCCCCCAGGCCTGGCCGCACCGTTACTCTGCCACCTTCGAATGCTGTTTTGCGGGCAATAGCGGTGCGGAGCGGATCACAGGAGACTGATGATTGAGGCTCCACCCTTTTTGGCAGATCAAGCTTCATACAGTAAAATGCCCCCACGGGCCGTGGGACATGTTGACGGGAAGCCGTCTCCCCCTGCGGACATTTCAGGAGCAATGCCATGACGATGGCCCATGAGCGCACCCGTAGCGTTGTGCAAACACGGGACTTCCTACAGGAACTGGCCAGGGACACGAGCCTTCCTGAAAGCGTACGGTACCAAGCAAAAAATCTACTACGGCATTACCCGACAGCGGAGACCATCTCGTTGGCTGGGCGAGCGGAAGAGCGATCCAAGCAGGAACTTTCCCTATTGGCCGACAAGCATGGACCTCTACATCCGGTGTTAGTCAGCTGGCTGTTAAATGATCCGATGTTTTCTGATCACGGAACTAGCTGAGCCAGACCAGGTGGGTGCACTGGTACAACACTGGTACAACAATGAGCGCCTGCTGAGTTCAATCGGGTATATCCCGCCTGCGGAGGCTGAGGCAAACTTCTACCGGCAACAAGCTGGTGTGGCCATTGCGGCCTGACTTAAACGAAACGGCCTCCACAAAAGCCGGGACGATTCAGCACTCCGCTGGAGGATGCCTTTCATTCCCGCTCCATACTTCGCACGTCAACACTAATAGCCTCTAAAACTCCCTTTAAATCGGCTCCCAGCTCGGGCCGCACGAGCCGTATGTAGGCTGCTATTGCCTCGTTCATTAGTAACCGGGATACGTACCCTTTCACGACCACCAAGCGAATCATCACGCCACTGGCTCTCGTGCAGTTGCTTTACGTTGACCGTGGTGAGCTTGTGAGGGCTAGCGGCGCTCACCTGCCCATATAAACAACGTGATGAAGCTCTCGTTTTTGACAAGAATTATGAATTTTAGTGCATTTAGTAATTAATGGAACTCATCGAAGATTACGAGCTGCGGATAGGCGGCCTGATTCTCTTCGGTGTCCGCCAAGGTAACCGTGACCCCGTCGACCAGGCGCACCCGCCGACCCCGCCAATGCCACCAGGAGGCAGCACCTTCGGCGATGATCCCCCCGGTTTGGCGTGCCAGCGCCGAGATCATTGACTGCGGCAGACGCGAGCGCGCCTTGCAGTACCCACCGGAATCCGTACTGCCCGGCTTGAGCCCACCGATCACCCGCTTGACCATGGCGTCGTTGACCGCCGCTTGGCAGCTGCCGTCAGCCGACAACACCTGGGCGAGAAACATCGACAAGGTTTCCGCCGGCGGAAACAACCGCTCGCGGTGCTCCGGTAGCAACGCCCCAACACGGTCGAACAGCTTTGGGCTGGTCAGCAGATTGAACAGGAAATAGCTGTCCGCGTTGCTTGCATAGTGGCGTACACGCTGTTGTTGCCCCGTTGTTGGGCGGTGGCTAGGATGCATGTGGGCTGGCTCCTCGGGTGGTTGCTGTGGATTTCGCAACCTCCAGCCTACTATCCGGGGCGGCCAGCCCTCTACTTTCCCATAAAAATCAATGGCTTGGGTTTAATTCAGTGCCATTCGGCTATACGACGTTTTCTTAGTCCGCGGTCTCGTCGCTCAGATCGAGGTTCCAGTCGCCAACCGTGATCACGCCAGCAATTAGCATCGGGTCATACTGATTAGGGCCGAGATGGATCTGATAGCCATGCTTCTTTAGCAAGGTCACCGAGCGCGAGTTGATCGCACCATCAATGTGGCAGCAGTACTCGCGCACGTAACGCCAGGCGAGATCAACAGCCTGTTGAGTGTGAGTAGGCAGATCGGCGTATACGTCAGGATGATTAATCGCATCCCCTTCGTTGTCGCCGTAGGGACGCTGTACGTGGCGTAGCGCCTCTAGCGCGTTGACGACGTCTCGAATGGTCAGCGGGTGGTAGTAGTTGAACATGTGATTTTTCCTTCTGAAATTCCGAACCCTGTCAGGGGCTATCGCGATGCGATGGGAAGCAGGCTATGGTGACTCTGCATTTTCTAGGTACCGGAAAGGGCGAGAATCGATGAAGGACGCAACAGGCCTCGGCTGGGCAAGGATTCCAACCTACGCAGAAACCATAGACGCACTAGCAAGTGGATTCGGCCTGATAGAAGCGAACGAGCAAAAATTGACGTTCCAGCGCTCGTGGCATGGAAGACAGTCTCGTTTTGGTCCCAATGCAACCAAACCGTGGCGAAGTGCCAACCAAGGTCGAATCGGCGAGTTGCTAATGCTCTTGTCTGGCGACGATCAAAATATTGCCGACGAGCTTTCTGAGTTCCTGGACACTGCAGAGACTCTCCTGTCATTTATTCGCTCAAGGGCTGTTTTCACCAGAACGTCATACCGAACTGGTTTGGGAGCATTTTTATCAATAATTGCATTCCCCCAACTGGCACTATTTTTATGCCATATCCGTGCGCGCCTTCCAGAATCAACACCTCTATATTACCTCTTCGACCTACTTCCCGATATTCATATGACGGAATATGACTGCGCAAAAAACACCCGCAACGCAGTGAGACAACAGCTTGACAAAATAACCGAGGCAAACACTGCGGACTTCAGGAGTTCGCTAAATAAGATCACAACAAAATCTGACATCAAGTTAAAAACAATAGAAGATAAAATTGGTAAACTGAACCAAAATTTCAGCAGTCGCGATTGCAAAGAAGAACTACCTGATAAAGTCAAAAATGTTCGCGCCGCCTATATAGCCGGGACCGCAATTCAAAGATTCATTGGCCATTTATCCAACGGCACACCAGACATTCACTCTGCCAGCCTCCTTGGAATCCTTAAGTATTACATTAACGAGTTCACCAACCAAGCCCAGAAAAAAACTCAAGACAATTTCCATCAGTCTCACATAATCTTGCATCATGACATGATAGGAAGTTCAAACTGTTTCCCCGAGCCAGATCTCGACACATCGATTATGGAAATCTTTAATTGTTATGAGAGATTTGTAGCCACCAGGACTATTGAAGAGTGCGCACCTCTAGCATATGCACTAGAGATTATCGACAGAGCGGCCTCGGATACCACCCCAGTCAGAGAAGCTATCGCCCTTCTTGAGCAAGACGAAGATTTCGAGATTTTCAAGCCAGTACACCATTATCTAAAGGCACGCCTTCAGATAATTGAGGGCGACAATACGAGTGCGCTGCTGAATCTTAAGGACATACTGAACTGCAGCAAGAAGCAACAGCTAGGTGAAATTGCAGTTATTGCAGCAAGTTATGCCATTACCTTGGAATTGAAGAAACCCGGGAGATGGATAAATAACAGCCTAGATCCATTTATAATTTGTTTAGCTCAAAATAAACAGCAAAACGTATCAATTGAAATCCCCATGCCAACCCCATTTTGGACATTCTCTAAGAACCCGCAGGTGACAGATTCGACCAAGCTTGTTTTTGAAGCCATCTCGCTAATCAACTCAATAACACTGCAAAACGCCACCAGCACCACTGACGAACTTTGCAACCCCTTATCAAAACTTGAAAAGCACCTCTCCAAGCTTCTTAAAATACACAGAAAACTTTGCCAGAGCGTAGCCTTTGACGAAGAATCAATAAAAACAGCCACCTCGACAACCTTTAACAATAGCCTTAAATCAAAATCAATTCTACGGACCCATCACGCAAAACCATACGAAGTTATTAGAGATCTATATTTCTATATCAATGAATTCTTTGGTCAAGCGGAGATAGAAATTCATGAAAAACTGAATCCCGCAATACTTGAATACCTCAATCTTCCACCTCAACTCCAGCTAACCATTCTAAAGACTTTAGACGAGGACGCTTTTCGCTCAGACTCAAACAAGGCAGGCAATAATCAAATCTGATAGATAAGACTTTGGCTCGCCCGATCTACGCGCGAACCCAGGCCAAAGGAATATTCGCGGTTCAAGAAGCCCAGAGCCCAGAGCCCTGGTCACTTACTGAGCAAGTTGAGAAGCTCACGTCGGACGGGAAGCTTCTGATCACCCTGATCAACCTCGTGTAGCAGCCGGACTGGACTGTTTGTAGAGGACACTGTGCTTGTCGTGTCGCTGGTAGGTATTGCGCCGGGCTGAGATATTCAAGATCACCTGGCACCTCGCATGTTCGTTGCGCTTCTAGACCCCGATGTAGGTGGCATCTGTACACACTACGGTTTCCTCGCCATACAGAAGTTTGCCGGCCTGGGTGTCATTGGCCACGCTGGCCGCCGTAAGCGTCCAGAGGCGGGAGAGAGCCCAGGGAGGAAGGGCAGGATGATTTTGACAAGAAATGCCACTATTTCGGTGCAAATGGCAAAACGTGGAATTCATCGAAGATCACCAGCCCCACGCCGTCGAGGGCCGGATCGTCCTGCAGTCGGCGCGCCAGAATGCCTTCGGTGACCACCTCGATACGGGTATTCGGCCCGACCTTGCTCTCCAGGCGGATGCGATAGCCGACGGTTTCACCGACCTTTTCGCCCAGCTCGCTGGCCAGGCGCTCGGCTGCCGCACGCGCGGCCAGCCGCCGGGGTTCGAGCATCAGGATGGTTTGTTCATCCAGCCACGGCTCGTTCAGCAGCGCCAGCGGCACGCGAGTGGTTTTGCCAGCGCCGGGCGGTGCTTCAAGCACCGCTTCGTCGCGGGTTAGCAGGGCCTGGCGCAAGGCCGGTAAAGCATGATCGATGGGCAGGGAAATCATGGGTACTCCGCGTGAAGGGGCGGATTGTAAAGGTAAAGAAGGAGAAAACGCTGGAGGCTGGAAAGCTGGACGACAAGGCAACTCGGTTGCCTTTTCCTTCAGCTCCAGCCTCCAGTACAGGACGTGGCGAACGGTCACCCAGGCAAGACAGTCTGATGTCGAGAAAACATCATGCGGCCCTTGTATAGTTGCGCCACTTTTCCCGGAGGTCCTTATGCGTACTCGTTCCCGTGTCATCGGCGGCGTGCTGGCCGTCTCCCTGTTCACCCAGCTGACCGCCTGCGGCACGCTGTTCTACCCCGACCGGCGCGGGCAGATCGACGGCAAGATCGATCCGGCCATCGCAATAGCCAATGCCGTCGGCCTGCTGTTCTATGTCATCCCCGGGCTGATCGCATTCGGCATCGACTTCGCCACCGGTGCGATCTATCTACCCGACAACGAATACTCCATGGCCCCGGAAAAACTCCAGGAAGCCATCGGCGCGGACGGCGTGATCGACCAGGCCCGGCTCAAGGCAATCATCGAAGCGGAAACTGGCCGCAGCCTGCCGCTGGATGATCCGCGGCTGATTCAGCACAACGGCAGCACCGAGCAGCTGGCCGCCTTCGGACTGCGTCCGGCCGCCTGATGCAACACACCAGCGAGCGGCGCAAGGGCGTCAGCGCCGAACACGCCAGGTTGATGCGCCGGGCCACGCGTCTGGCGTTGGTGGTGGCGCTGACGCTGGCCGCGAGCAAGGCGCTGGCCTGGTGGCTCAGCGGCTCGGTCAGCCTGCTCGCCGGTCTTACCGATTCGCTACTGGACGGCGCCGCCTCGCTGCTCAATTTGCTAGCGGTGCACTACTCGCTGCGCCCCGCCGATGACGACCATCGTTACGGCCACGGCAAGGCCGAAGCGCTGGCCGGGCTTGGCCAGGGCGCCTTCATTTCGGTGAGTGCGATTCTGGTCTGCGTCCAGGGTGTCGACCGCATGTTGCATCCGCAGCCGCTGGGCGCGCCGACTCTGGGCATCGCGGTGATGGTGCTGTCATTGGCGCTGACCGTGGCGCTGCTGGCCTATCAGCGACACGTGGTGCGCGAAACCGGCTCCACGGCGATCCGCGCCGACTCGCTGCACTACCGTTCCGACCTGCTACTCAACAGCAGCATCCTCGTTGCACTGGTTCTTGCCGGATACGGCTGGGATCGTCTGGATGCAATCTTCGGCATCGCCATCTCGATATACATCTTCTGGAGCGCGCTGAGCATCGTGCGCGAAGCCGGCGCGGTGCTGATGGATACCGAACTGCCGCCAGACGTCAGCGAGGATATGCATCGGCTGGCCTGCGCCGTGCCCGGCGTGGTTGGCTGTCATGACCTGCGCACCCGCGTGTCTGGCACCCGCTGGTTCGTACAGCTGCACCTGGAGCTGCCCGGCGAGTTGCCGCTGATCGAGGCCCACGCACTGTGCGAAGCGGTCGAGTCGGCCATTCACAACCGCTATCCGCGGGCCGAGGTGCTGGTCCATGCCGATCCGCTGGAAGTGGTGAGGCCACGCCTCTCTCCGTAATTGTTCCCTGAAAGTGGGCACGACTCGCGCAGGCTGCCGATAGCCTGCATCGCCGCGAGGGCGCGCCTCCCACGGGTCCTGTGCATCAGGTCCTCGCCAGAGCCGACCGGCAAGCCATAAAAAAAAGACCACGCGGCGAGACGTGGTCTTTTTCGAATACTGCTCTGAATTCGCTGACCGCTTGTGGCGGGTTCTTCGGCAGCGCCTTGTGGGCGGTGCTGGCCCGGACCGATGACCTCGATAAGGTCGGCGGTTGGCGCGGCGGGATAACGTGCCGCGTCAGTTCTGCCGGGGGCTGAAGTTGGATAAAAGCTTACGCCTCGCCCTGCGGCAGATGTTTGCGAAGATTGCTCAAATCATCATGGGTTGCGCAATTGTTTGGCAACGGAGCATAGTTTCACGCAATCCAGCCACGAGACCCCTTCGAAATGAGCAAACTCGACCGTCATGATCTGCGCATACTCGCCGAATTGCAGCACGACGCGCGCATCTCCAATCAAGACCTGGCCGAGCGAATCGGCCTATCGCCCTCGCCCTGCTCACGCCGGGTCAAACAGCTCGAGGACGACGGCTATATCGCGCGTCAGGTCGCCCTGCTGGACCGCAAGAAACTCGGCCTGACCCTCACCGCCTACGTCCTGATCGGCATGGACCGACACACACCGGAACGCTTCGAACACTTCGAAGGGGTGATTGGCAAATGCGCGGAAGTGCTGGAATGCAGCTTGGTCACCGGGATGGATGCCGATTACCAGCTCAAGGTCGTGGTGCCCGACATGGAGCACTATCAGGCCTTTCTGCTGGGCACCCTGACCCGCATCGAAGGCGTCTCCAGCGTGCGCTCCAGTTTCGTGCTGCGACAGGTGTCGTCCAGTACCGAACTGCCCCTGGAACACTTGCGCGGCTGAGACCCATTGCCGCGCCGGAGCTCGTCGCTGTCGGACTTGGCGTATAATTGCCGCCGCCTTGCTATGCCCCCGCGCGCACTCCCATAGAAAAAGCGCCTCGCTCGCTGATAAACGTTCGCCCGCTGTCATAGCTGTTTCGACTCAGGCTGTGTGAACCACTGCACTCGCTGCGTTTTCACCCAGACCTAACCAAGCGGAGTAATCGATGGAGCCCGAAGTTTTCGAAAAGTGGATGATGATCGTCCTGGTCGGCGGCCTGATGGCCTTCATGGCATTCATCATCTGGGACCTGGCCAAGAAATCCAAAGCCGGCCGCCTCGGCA
Organism: Pseudomonas sp.; assembly: GCA_031988485.1. GTDB lineage: Bacteria > Pseudomonadota > Gammaproteobacteria > Pseudomonadales > Pseudomonadaceae > Stutzerimonas. The sequence continues at coordinate 30,603 of DALZYJ010000002.1, read as the reverse complement.
CGAGCATTCTGTTCCTGGGATTGGGCCTGTGCCTGTTCGCGTTTCTTGCCAAACCGATCATCGGCTACGTCATCGAAGTGACGCAGGGCATTCCGCACTGAGTCGACTTCAGCGCCGGCGCGTTACAACTGCGCGGGCACTTCCCGCCATTCGCCCGGCTGCAAGCCATCCAGCGACCAAGGCCCGATCCTGACCCGCACCAGCCGCAACGTCGGCAGCCCGACCGCCGCCGTCATGCGCCGTACCTGACGGTTGCGGCCCTCGCGAATCACCAGTTCCAGCCAGCTGGTGGGCACATTCTTGCGAAAACGCACCGGCGGGTTGCGCGGCCACAGCGCCGGTTCGTCGAGCGCGCGGGCTTCGGCAGGCAGCGTCATTCCGTCGTTGAGTTCGACGCCTTCGCGCAGCCTCGCCAGCTGATCCTCGCTCGCCTCGCCTTCGACCTGCACCCAGTAGGTTTTGGCCAGCTTGTGCCTGGGATCGGCGATACGCGCCTGCAGCCGCCCGTCATTGGTCAGCAGCAACAGGCCCTCACTGTCGCGATCCAGGCGACCGGCGGGATAGACGCCCACTACCGGAACGAATTCCTTCAGGGTGGCGCGCCCATCGGCATCGTTGAACTGGGTCAGTACATCGAAGGGTTTGTTCAGCAGTAGCAGACGCGGCTCGGTTGGCGGCGCCTTGGCCACGCGACGAGGCTGAGCCTTGCGGGTCGGACGCTGCGGGCGCGGAGTGAAAGGACGTCGCATGACGAGAGGCTCCAGATCGGGGCGGCCATGCTAGGGCGGCTCTCCCGAGCTAGCAAGCTATCGCCCGTCTAGCTCGGGACGCCCGATGACGAAGGCCAGCTCGGTGTCTATGGGCCAACGGCTCCAGCCAGCCGTTGCGATATTTCTCTTTCGATATGGATTCGCTGGCCTCCCTGCGCCCACACAGACGATATCCTAGCCGAGCGGAGTAGCGGCCGAAGCAACACCGGATATGGCACCGGTCAGCTGTTAGATCGACGAATGGCTCGTTCGGAATATCACTAGCGCTCTGGTTGCATCCGCCAAGGCACAATAGCCCCCTGAGTTCTGCCAGGCATCAACCAATCCCGCCAGAATGAGTCAATGTCTGTTGCGGCCAACGCCGTCATCATTCAGAACCGCTTTGAAGGACTTCAACGTGCAGATACGTGACGCCCTGGACGCCGACCTCGACGGCATCCTGCAGATCTACAACGACGCGGTGCAGAACAGCACGGCGATCTGGAATGACCGGCTTGTCGACCTCGACGACCGCCGCGCGTGGCTGGCCGAACGGCACGAGCAAGGCTATCCAGTGCTGATTGCCATCGACGACGAGCAGCGGGTCGCAGGTTATGCATCCTTCGGCCCCTGGCGCCCGCACGATGGTTTTCGCCACACGGTGGAGAACTCGGTCTACGTGGGGCCTGGCCAGCGTGGCAGCGGGATCGGGCGCAGCCTGATGCAGGCGCTGATCCAGCGCGCCCGGCAACTGGATAAACACGTGATGGTCGCGGCCATCGAGAGCGAGAACCGCGCCTCGATCCATATGCATCAGCAACTGGGTTTCATCCACGTCGGGCAGATGCGGCAGGTCGGCTGCAAGTTCGGTCGCTGGCTGGACCTGACGGTCATGCAGCTGACCCTGCGCCGGGTGGCCAATCCGTGATCGGTCCAGGCCGGCAACGCCGAAGTTTTTCCCGTTAAAACCCACCGCAGACGCTGAGTCTGCCTGCACATTCAGGCGCCTCCACTGCGCTCAACGCAGCTGGCTGTCCTTGCTGCCGCGTCGGTTATAGCCGCTGAAAGCGGCTTCCTGCTTGTCCTGTTCGGTCTGGCATTTCACGCACAGCCGTACGCCTTGAACCGCCTGCCGCCGCGCCTCGGGAATCTTCGCGCCGCATTCTTCGCAATGGGTCAGGCTTTCACCTCGTCCCAGCTTGCTGCGCGCACGTTGAACGGCATCTTCGATGGTGCTGTCGATCTGGTCCTGCACGGCGCCTTCGTTCGCCCAACCGGTGGCCATTGCAACCTCCTGCCTGCTTCGAGCAATCAATCCTCTTCAACTATTCGAGCCGCGACAGCGTCGGCGGTTCAGCACACCAAGCCCGGCGCTTGTGCTCAAAGGCCGCCAGCTTCTCGGCACCGCCTGTCGTTTGCCTGGCGTCAAAACGACGAGCGGGACTTGAGCCGCGAATGCATGCACTACCCTTTCCAGCCGATCGACGGCCAGGCCGAACCTCACACCCGCTCTACAACGCGTGCTCGTGACAGTCGGCCGGTACCACTATCCACCTGCGAAACGGTGTATGAACAGAAAACTCCTGATGGCGCTGGCGCTCGCGTTGAGTGGCTGCGCCAGCCAACCCGAAGTCGTCGAACACGAGGTCGGGCAGTTCGATCTCAAGCTCGGCACGGCCCCGACCCGGAGCATGGCGCAGGGCCTGGTCAGCCCGACCGCCGCCAGCACCTTTCGCGGAGGCCTGGACCTGACCCACGCCAGCGGCATGTATGTGGGGCAATGGGCGCCGAGCATGGGCCTTCTGGACGGCAGGCCACTGGAGCTGAATAGCTATGTCGGCTATGCCCAGCCCTATATTGACGAGACGCCCGGCTATGAGTTGGGCGTGATCCGCTACAGCTTTCCGGAACTGGAAAACCACGATCGCCACGAGTACTACGCCGGCATCAACCTGGCCGGAAGCCGCCTGGGAGGCGCGCTAAGCAACGCGCCGGGACGCACCGACGGGACGCTGTTCCTGGAGCTGGGATCGGTCCGGCCATTCGATGTCGGGGTTCGCCTGAAATACGCCAGCCACTCGATGGACAGCCCCATGTATCACCCCGGCGGCAGCGTGCGGGTATTCAACGACTGGTCGCTGAACCTGTCCCGCCCGCTGCTCGGCATGCACCTGGACCTGTCCTATACCGACTCCAACCTGAGGGGCGAGCAATGCGGCGTGTATTCGGGACTGAACGCGCACTGCGAGGGCTATTTCATGTTCAAGGCCGAGCGGCAGTTGTTCTGACGACTAGCGAAAGCGTCTTTGCGCGTGCAACACCGCCAGTAGAAACACCGTTGCCGCAAAGCCATAGAGCAGTGCCAGATTGCCATCCTGAAACAGCCAGGACCCCAGCACCGGTCCGGTGGCCATGCCCATGAACCGGAAGAAGTTGTAGCTGCCAACGGCGGTAGCACGGTTGTGCGGGTAGAGATCCATCAGCAGGCTGGTCTGCACCGGCAGCGACAGCCCGAGAAACAGCCCAAAGGCACTCACCGCCATCACCAGCGCCACCAGCGACCACTGCGCAACGGCGAGAAACAGCAGCACGCTCAGGGCATTCAATCCGGCTGTCACCAGCAATGTCGGGCGTGGCTGCCAGCGTCCGAGCAACCGACCGCCGATGAAGCTGCCGATCACCACGGCAATCGACAGCGGCAGGAAAACCAGGCCCTTCTCACTGGCACTGAGGGCATAGGTGCTATCCAGCACACGCGGCATGAACACCAAGTAATTGTAGAAAGCGTAGTACTGCACGAAGCTCAGCAGCATGATCGCCAGCCCCTGAGAGTTGCGCAGCACATCCAGATAGTCGGCGGGATGAAAGGCCTTGGGCGCGCTCCCGGCGGGGCGCGTTTCCTGCAGCCAGAAGGCATTGCTCAGCAACGCGACGGCGCCGACCACCGCTAGCAGCAGAAACACGAAGTGGAAATCCAGATGCTCGCCGACGAAGCCGCCCACCACCGGACCGAGCACAGGCCCCAGCGCCACCATCATCTGAAACGAGCCCATCGCCCGGCCACGCTCCGCCCCGTCGAAACGATCGCCGATGACCGTGACCGCCACCACCGCACCGGCGGCGATACCCACCGCCTGCAGGGCGCGAAACACCAGCAGCGTCTCGATATTCGGCGCCAGGAAGCAGCCCAGCGAAGCGCCGACATAGATCGCCAGCCCTACCAACAGCGTGCGTTTGCGACCGCGACGGTCGACCAGCGGGCCGTAGACGATCTGCATGAATGCCAGCACGAAGGTGAAGATCGAGATGCTGAGATTGATCATCAGCGGCGTGGTCGCCAGCGCCGCGCCCAGCTCCGGCAGAATGGGCGCATAGACGGTCTGGGTGAACGGCCCAAGGAACGCGGCGAAGGCCACCATGAAGGTCAGCAGGCGTGGACTCATCGAATTTCTCATGACGAAAGATGACCGCGCGCGGCGGTTATTCTTTGACCTGCATGAAGTCTTCGGCCCAGGCCATGTATTCATCGGCCGTCGAATATTTAACCGAGAGCTGCGAGGCGTTGAGGTCCGATGCGTTGATCTGGCGTTGCTCGCGCAGGCAATCGTAGGTCGCCTTGATCGCCGCGAAGTAGGCGGCGTGACCGTTGACCACGATGCGCACGCCGAGCGCAGCCAGCCGCTCGTTGTCGCGCAGGCGCGGGTTGCCATAGGTCACCAGCATCAACGGTACGCTGAGTTTTTCGGCAACCTGCTCGAGCTGCTCGAAATCCTCGATGCCGACCAGGCAGATGCCGTCGGCGCCCGCCGCCTCGTAGGCCTGTACCCGAGCGATAACTTCTTCCAGGCCGATCACGCCGGCGTTAGTACGGGCAATGATGGCGAGTTCCGGGTCAACACGCGCTTCGAGCGCCGCCTGAATCTTGCCGACCGCCTCGAACATGCCGATCAGGTCGGTGGACTTGCGGCCGAATTTGGCCGGCAGCAGGGTATCTTCGATGGTCAGCGCGGCGATCCCGGCACGCTCCAGCTCGACCACCGTACGCATCACGTTGAGCGCGTTGCCGTAGCCGTGATCGGCGTCGGCGATGATCGGCAGGCGCGACACGCGGCCAATGCGCGTGGCCTGCTCGACGAACTCACTCAGGGTGATCAGCGCGAAGTCCGGCGCCGCCAATACCTGCAAAGAGGCGACCGAGCCGCCGAGGATGCCCACTTCGAATTGGAGATCGGCGGCGATGCGCGCCGACATCGGATCAAACACCGATGCGGTGTGATAGCAGCGGTCGGAGGCCAGCAACTGGCGGAATTCGTTGCGCAAGGTGTGATGAGAAATTCTTTGCATGAGTTTTCCTGAATAAGCACACGCAAGGGTCGAGTCGCCCTTGTTGATCGATGTTGGAAGCCACGCGGAGCGCTCTACGGCAGCTCCGCTACGTAAATCAAAGCCGGGGACGCGGTGCGCGCCCCTGCACCCAGGCCATGCACAGGCCGCTGGCAATGATGATAGCCATGCCCAGAATCGCGCCGATATCCGGCACGTGATCGAAGACGAAGAACCCTACCACCCCGGCGAAGATGATCTGTGCATAGGTAAACGGCGCCAGTGTCGCGGCGCTGGCGAAACGGAACGCGTTGGTCAGCAACAGATGCCCGCTCATCGCCATCGCCCCGAGCGCCGCCATCAGCAACGCGTCAGACAGGGTCGGTGTCTGCCAGTTGAAAATCACCAGCACGCTCATCACCACACTTCCGACCACGCTAGTGAGGAAATTGCTGGTCACCGGATGATCGGTGGCGCTAAGCCGGCGGGTGACCAACTGGTAGAGCGTGAAACTGAGCGCCGCACCGAACGGCAGCAGGATCGCCGGGGTGAACAGCGCCCCGCCCGGCCGCACGATGATCATCACGCCGATCAACCCGCAACCCACCGCCAGCCACTGGCTGCGGCTGACCCGCTCGCCAAGCAGCGCCGAGGCGATGGTCACCAGCAATGGCGTCAGAAAGATCACCGCCGTGGCCTCGGCCAGCGGGATGACGCTCAGACCGCTGATGAACAGCATGCTCACCCCGACCAGGCTCAAGCCACGACATAGCTGCAATCCGGGCCGCAGCGTATGGAACACACGGCGCCCCATGCGCGGCGCGAACAGCGCGACCATCAACACCGTCTGCGCCATATAGCGCGCCCAGATGACCAGGAACACCGGATAAAGCAGCGTCAGATGCTTGGACAGCCCGTCGTGCGTAGCGAGGACCAGGCACGAAACGAGAATGAGCAGGACGCCGAGCAACGGATGGTGAGAGTTGTTCAAGAGAGTAACCGCGAAGATAGGTAGCTAACTAAGAAATTATGCCCGCGAAACGTGTGTTCGTCAGTCACCACGTTCGATTGTCCGACAAGCCATCACTTGAGCAGGCACCTGATTTATAGTCGCCAGCCCGGTTCAAGGACGTCCCTCCAATGCAAGCACCCGCGCTGACGCTCGAACGCATCTATCCGCCTCATCTGGACATCAACAATCAGGACGACTGCGAGACGCTGCGCATCCACCTCGAACGCTACGACTTTGCCGCCGCGAGATTGATCGGCTCGCGCGTGCTGGATATGGCCTGCGGCTGCGGTTATGGCAGCGACCGACTGGCGGAACTGAACCCAGACAAGACGGTAATCGGGGTGGATATCGACCCCGCCGCGATCGCCTTCGCCAGGTTGCATTATCAGCGCCCGAACCTCAGCTATCACTGCGCCGACGCGGAAAGCTTCAGCAGCGAGGAGCGCTTTCACACCATCGTCAGCCTTGAAACCATCGAGCACCTGCCTCGCCCGCGGCAACTGATCGCAAACTGCGCAGCGTTGCTCGCCGAAGGCGGGCAGATCATCGCTTCGGTGCCCATCACGCCCACGCTCGATGGCAACCCGCACCACATGCACGACTTCAGCGTGCGTAGTTTTCTCGCCCTGCTCCAACCGCACGGGCTGGCACCGGCGGAACGTTTCGAGCAGATCCAGTGGTGGCAATTCAAGGGACTGTTTCGCCGCGATGCCACCCGGCAACACCGCTCCGAAGGCGTCGGAAACGCGGTGCTGGCGTACTACCGTCAGCATCCGCTGTACCTGCTCAAGCGGCTCGCCTCCATGCTGCGTTACGGCTTCAGCAACCGCTACCTGACCTGCCGGTTCCGCTCCGCGCGCTGAGTGCCCTCCGTCGGCTGGCTCACCCTTGGGTATCCAATCGCGTATGATCGCCGGCCTTTCGCGGCAGCGCTGCTGGCCCGAGTCCGTTCGAGTGTTTTTTCGATGTTCAAGTTACGAGCGATGCAGGTGCGCGATATACCTGCAGTGATGTCGATTCAGGAAGAATCCTATGCCGCCGAAGTCCTTGAAGACGAAGCGGTGATCCGCACCCGCCTCACCGCGTGCCCGCAGCTGGCCTGGGTAGCCGAGGATGCACTTGGCGTCTGCGCCTACCTCTTCGCCTACCATTCGCGCGTCGGCAAGGTGACGCCGCTGGACGGTGAATTCCAGCCGCACGCCGAAGCCGATTGCCTCTACCTGCACGACCTCGCTGTGTCCCGCCGCGCCAGCGGACGTGGCATCGGCCCGGCGCTGGTGCAGAAAAATCTCGAACAGGCGCGTACCCAGCAGCTGCGTTATTCGGCACTGGTTTCGGTACAGGATTCAGAAGCGTTCTGGAGCCGCCTCGGCTACGCCGCGCATGATGAACTGGATCAACCGCAGGCCAGCAACCTGGCCAGCTACCAAATACCCGCCGTGTACATGGTGCGCGCGCTGCATTGAGCGAAGCGGCAAGTAGAAGCAAAAGCAGAAGCCTGAGCTGACCTCGGGCTTCTTACTTATGGCTTGCCGCTTGAAACTTGCCGCTGACCCTAACGGAACGGCGGTTCGTCGAAGCTGCGCAATTTGCGCGAGTGCAGCGAGTTGAGCTGATTACGCAGCAAGTCGAGCGCGGCGATGCCGATCTTCAGGTGCTGGGTGACGGCGCGCTCGTAGAAGGCATTGGCCGAGCCCGGCAACTTGATTTCGCTGTGCAGCGGCTTGTCCGAGACGCACAGCAAGGTGCCGTAGGGCACCCGCAGGCGATAGCCCTGGGCCGCGATGGTGCCGCTTTCCATATCCACCGCCACGGCGCGCGACAGATTGATCAGCGGCCGTTCCTGCGCCCAGCGCAGCTCCCAGTTGCGGTCGTCGTAAGTCAATACGGTGCCGGTGCGCAAACGCCGCTTCAGCGCCTCACCCTTGTCGCCGGTGACCTGCGCGGCGGCCTCCTGCAACGCCTGCTGCACCTCGGCCAGTGCCGGCAATGGAATATGCGGCGGCAGCACCCGGTCGAGGATGCCATCGCGGCGCATATAGGCGTGGGCCAGCACGTAGTCACCGATCGACTGCGACTGCCGCAGGCCGCCGCAGTGGCCGATCATCAGCCAGCAATGGGGGCGCAGCACGGCCAGGTGATCGGTGATGTTCTTGGCGTTCGAAGGGCCGACGCCGATGTTGACCAGCGTTACGCCGTCGCCATCCTCGGCGATCAGGTGGTAGGCCGGCATCTGGTAGCGATGCCAGAGCACGCCGCCGATGATCGCCTGGGCCTCGCCCTCTTCCATGCCGCGCTCGATGATGATGTTGCCCGGCAGCACCATGCGCACGAAGCGGGTGTCGTCGCGCAGCATGTCGAGGCCGTGGCGGATGAACTGATCGACGTACCGGTGATAGTTGGTCAGCAGTATCCAGGGCTGCACATGCCGCCAGTCGCTGCCGGTGTAATGCACCAGCCGACGCAGCGAGAAATCCATCCGCGCCCCGTCGAACAGCGCCAGCGGATAAGGGTCGGCGTGCTCCCAGTCATAGAGCCCATCGGCGATGTCGTCGGTGGCGGCGGCCAGATCGGTGCTGGGAAAGACCCGCGCCAGCTCGGCCGCAGTCACGCCGGAGCCGGCCAGCTCGTCGCCCTGCTCGATCACGTAGGGATAGGGAATGTTGCGGTCGCTGATACCAACTTCCACCTTTACGCCAAAGTCATGCATCAGCGGCTGCAACTGATCGAGCAGATAACCGCGAAACGCGGCTGGATGCGTCACCGTAACGCTGTAAACGCCCGGCGCCTGCACCTTGGCATAGGCGCGGGTGGAAGCCGGCACCTCACCGTGGCATTCGTACGTCAGACGCAGCTCGGGATAGCGAAACAGTGCGCGCTCGGCCGCACTCGGCTCACTGCGATTAGCCACGTAGCGCTTCAGCGCCTGGTGCAACGACGCGGTGGCATACTCGTGCAGTTCGGCAAGGTGGTCCACGGCCGCTTCGGCGCTGGTGGCAATGGCGAAACGTTCAGAGTTGTCATTCATATCAGAGCCCTTGCTTTTGCTTTCCCTCATCTTGCCTCGTTTTGATTGCGAAGGCATGGCTAGAAAAGCGATTCCATGACCAATGAAACCTAGCGGTACGCTAAGTAGCTAGAGACAATGTCCAGCCCCCGAACATGGGCGGCACGACCGCTGCGCAGCCCATGTGCGCACAAACATTCTGCAATTGTGCATGCGTCATCGCTGCACCCGGTACGACGGAAAATCCCCAGGCATGGCCATCAAGAAATCCGAACTCTATTCATCCCTCTGGGCATCCTGCGACGAGCTGCGCGGCGGCATGGATGCCAGCCAGTACAAGGATTACGTACTGGTACTGCTGTTCATCAAGTACATCAGCGACAAGTACGCCGGCCAGCCTTTCGCCCCCATCACCATCCCGGCGGGTGCGGGCTTTGCCGACATGGTGGCGCTCAAGGGCAAGAGCGATATCGGCGACCAGATCAACAAGAAGATCATTGCGCCACTGGCCGAGGCCAATAAACTCGCTGACCTGCCGGACTTCAACGATGCTAACAAGCTCGGCACCGGCAAAGAGATGGTTGAGCGCCTCACCAACCTGATCGCCATTTTCCAGAACCCTGCGCTGGATTTCTCGAAGAACCGCGCCGAGCATGACGACATCCTCGGCGACGCCTACGAGTTCCTGATGCAACACTTCGCCAAGGATTCGGGCAAGAGCAAGGGGCAGTTCTACACTCCGTCCGAAGTCAGCCGCGTGGTCGCCAGCATCATCGGTATCGGTGCGGCGCAGACCAGCGCTGAAACCAGCGTGTATGACCCGACCTGCGGATCGGGATCGTTGCTACTCAAGGTCGCCGATGAGGCCGGAACGCCGGTCTCGATTTACGGCCAGGAGAAGGATTCGGCCACCAGCAGCCTGGCGCGCATGAACATGATCCTGCACAACAACCCCACCGCGCTGATCGCCCAGGGCAATACCCTGACCGACCCCAGGTTCACGGTGAGTGCGGGTGGGCATGACCTGCTCAAGACCTTCGACTATGTGGTGGCCAATCCGCCCTTTTCCGACAAGCGCTGGAGCACCGGCCTCGATCCGCTGAACGACCCGCACGGGCGCTTCGAGACCTTCGGCGCACCGCCCGCCAAACAGGGCGACTACGCCTATCTGCTGCATATCATCCGCTCGCTGAAAAGCACCGGCACCGCCGCCTGCATCCTGCCCCACGGCGTGCTGTTTCGCGGCAACGCCGAGGCCGAGATTCGCCGCAACCTGATCCGCCACGGCTATATCAAGGGCATCATCGGCCTGCCGGCCAACCTGTTCTACGGCACAGGTATCCCCGCTTGCGTCATCGTTATCGACAAGGCCAACGCCGCCGGGCGAAAAGGCATCTTCATGCTCGACGCCAGCGCCGGCTTCATCAAGGACGGCCCCAAGAACCGCCTGCGCGAGCAGGATGTTCACCGCATCGTCGATGCCTTCACCCGCCAGGACGACAGCGAGCCGTCCTACGCGCGCATGGTGGGTTATGAGGAAATCGAGAAGAACGACTTCAACCTCAACCTGCCGCGCTATATCGACAGCAGCCAGGCCGAGGACCGGCAGGATATTGAAGGCCATCTGAGAGGCGGCATTCCCGCCGCCGATATCGAGGCGCTGGATCGTTACTGGGAGGTTTGCCCGCAGCTGAAAACAGCGCTGTTCAGCCCCAACCGTCCCGGCTATTTCGACCTGGCCGTGGACAAGGCAGCGATCAAGACCGTCATTTATGGACATCCAGAGTTCACCCATTTCATCGATGGCATGGCTGAGCATTTCGCCGGGTGGCGCGAACAGACGGCGAAGAAGCTCAAAGCGTTGCAGCCTGGCTTTCATCCCAAGCAACTGATCCATGAAATTGCTGAAGGTCTGCTGCAGCACTTTCGCGGCAAACCGCTGATCGACGCCTACGATGTGTACCAGCATTTGCTGGATTACTGGGCCGATGTGATGCAAGACGATGCCTACCTGATCGCCGCCGACGGCTGGAAGGCTGAAACCTATCGCATCATCGAAAAGGACAAGAAGGGCAAGGAAAAGGACAAGGGCTGGGCCTGCGATCTGCTGCCCAAACCGCTGATTATCGCCCACTACTTTACCGCCGAGCAGGCTGTCATCGACCAGACCCGCGCCGACCTGGAAGCCGCCAGCGCCGCCCTGGCCGAGCTGGAGGAAGAACACAGCGGCGAAGATGCAGCCTTCGCCGACTTCGACAGGATCAACGCTGCGGCCGTAAAGGCACGCATCAAGGAAATTGGCAAGGATGCGGACGCCGCCGAAGAACGGGCCGTACTCACACAATGGCAAACGCTGGCCACCAAAGAAGTCGCGCTGAAAAAGCAGCTCCGGGAGCTGGAAGCCGAACTGGACGCCAAGGCCTACGCCCAATATCCGCATCTGAACGAGGACGAAATCAGGACCCTGGCGGTGGACGCCAAATGGCTAACCACCCTGCAAGCTTCCGTCAGCGGCGAGATGGAACGCGTCAGCCAGACCCTGACCCGGCGCGTGAAGGAGTTGGCCGAGCGCTATGAAACCCCGTTGCCGCAGTTGGCCAGTCGCGTCATCGAACTGGAAGCCAAGGTGGCGGCCCATTTGCAGAAGATGGGGTTTGTATGGAGCTGAAGGCGGGGTACAAGCAGACTGAGGTGGGGGTGATTCCAGAGGATTGGAATGTCTCTACCGTCGGTGAGGAGTTTCATATCCAACTTGGCAAAATGCTCGACGCGGAAAAGAACATTGGAACGCCAAAGCCATTCTTGGGAAACCGGGCAGTGCAGTGGGGGTGGATTGACCTCGCAGATATTGGCTTTATCAAGCTCACCCCCTCTGATCTTTCGCGCTTCCGACTTCGTGATGGTGATTTGTTAGTTTGTGAGGGTGGCGAAGTTGGCCGTTCAGCGATTTGGCGCCAGCCTTTAGATGAGTGCTATTACCAGAAAGCCTTGCACCGCCTTCGGCCGAAGAAAGGCTTTAATATTCCTCTCATGCAGAACTTATTGCATAAGTACTCTGAAGAAGGAGCGCTTCAGAACTATGTAACCCAAACAAGTATCGCGCACCTTCCAAAAGACAAATTTGAAACCCTTCCTATTCCTGTACCTTCCCCTGCAGAGCAGCAAGCCATCGCCGAAGCGCTGAGCGATGCGGATGGGTTGATCGAATCGCTGGAACAACTGCTGACCAAAAAGCGCCAGATCAAGAAAGGGGCAATGCGGGAACTGCTTACAGGCGAGCGTCGGCTGCCGGGCTTTAGTGGAGAATGGATGGATAGTTCACTTCTGGAACTTGCAGGCGGCCGTAAGGATCTTTTTGATGACGGCGATTGGATCGAATCAGAACATATTACTTCAGATGGCGTTCGTCTCGTTCAGACTGGAAATATTGGCATTGGAAAATATGTCGACAAATCTGACAAGAAATATATTTACGAAACTTCATTTACTTCCTTGCATTGCAAGGAAGTAAATGAAGGTGATTTGCTCATCTGCCGATTGGCGGAACCAGCTGGGCGCGCTTGCCTTCTTCCGAATATTGGGGAGGAGAAAATAGTGACATCAGTTGATGTCACTATTTTCCGCCCACCGCTAAACGTTGTTGATCGAGCGTTCTTAGTAAATCTTCTTTCGATGCCCAGCTGGTTCCAAGCTGTTAGTGATAGAAGCGGAGGAACTACTCACAAGCGCATATCGCGCGGTATGCTTGGCCGCATACGAATCAAACTTCCAGAGCTGAGCGAACAGTCTGCCATCGCCTCCTTTTTTTCCTGGATGGACTCCGAAATCACCGCCCTCGAAACCCAACTCCAAAAAGCCCGCCAGCTCAAACAAGCCATGATGCAGGAACTCCTCACCGGAAGGATTCGATTGGTATGAGCGAGCACCAGCAGCGGGAATGGAAGGCCGCGTGGCGCGACGAGTATCTGAAGTGGATATGCGGTTTCGCCAATGCCGAGGGCGGCGTGCTGGAAATCGGTCGCAGCGATGACGGCGCGTCGGTCGGCGTGGCCGATGCGGCCCGGCTGCTGGAGGAAATCCCAAACAAGGTGCGCGACGTGCTGGGCATCATGGTCGACGTAAACCTGTGCGAAGAAGCAGGCAAGGCGCTGCTGGAAATTGTCGTACCGGCCTACCCCAGTCCGGTCAGCTACAAGGGCGAATACCACTACCGCAGTGGCAGTACCAAGCAGGAGCTGAAGGGCGCGGCGCTGTCGCGCTTCTTGCTGCGCAAACAGGGTTTGCACTGGGATGGTGTGCCGCTGCCGGGGCTGACGCTCGAAGAATGCCAACCGGCAGCGCTGCAAGGGTTTCGCAACCGCGCCGCCAGAAGTGGGCGTGTGGACGAAGCGGTACTCGAAGACAGCGATGCCGCGTTGCTGGCCAGCCTGCAACTCGAAGAAGGACAGTATCTTAAGCGCGCCACGGCGCTGCTGTTCGGCGCCGAGCCGGAGCGTTACGTGCCCGGCGCCTATATCAAGCTGGGTTTTTTCATCACCGATGATGACCTGCGCTATCAGGATGAAATCCACGGCGACCTGTTCACCCAGGTTGAAAAGGCACTTGAGTTGCTGCATAGCAAATACCTCAAGGCGTATATCCGCTATGAAGGCATCCAGCGCGTGGAGCGCTATCTGTTCCCCTTGCAGGCCCTGCGCGAGGCACTGCTCAACGCGGTAATCCACAAGGATTACGCCAGCGGCATTCCGATCCAGATCAGCGTCTATGAGCATCAGATCGTCATCTGGAACCCCGGCCAGTTGCCGGAGCACTGGACGCAGCAGCAATTGCTGGCCAAGCATCCATCGCACCCCTTCAACCCGCTGCTGGCTTCGGCATTCTTTCGTGCCGGTTATGTGGAGTCCTGGGGCCGGGGCATCGAGAAGATCCTGAGCGAGTGCCGTAAACACGACATTCCGCCGCCGCTGTTCGATACCAGCCTTTCGGGGCTGATGCTGACCTTCCACGCCCACCCGGCGCAGCTGGCCGAGGCGTTGGGGAATGCGGCGCGGCCCTTGCTGGGGGAAGCGCTGGTAGAAACGCCGGTAGAAACGCAGGCAGAAACGCCGGTAGAAACACCCGTCAAAACTCCGGAACGTATTCTGGCGGTACTTGGCGCCAACCCGGAATGGACGCTAGAGGTTGTGGCACAAGCCATCGGTAAGTCCACCAGCGCGGTCGAGCGCGCGGCGGCCAAACTGGTCAAGGAGGGTCGTTTGAGGTTTGTCGGCCCACGCAAAACAGGCCGCTGGGAAGTACTCAAATGACCGACATAGGCAAAGCCGAACGCGTGACACAAAACCGCGTAGCCAAGCTGTTTACCGAGGAGCTGGGCTATACGCACCTCGGTGACTGGTCCGAGCGGGCCAACAACAGCAATATCGAAGTGGATTCATTGCGCGGCTACCTGAGCGGTGCGGGCTACAGTTCCGGGCAAATCAATGCCGCGCTGTACAAGCTGAAGACCGAAGCAGGCCACCCCGAGCGCAGCCCATACGGCAACAATCAGGCGGTTTATCAGTTGTTGCGTTACGGCGTGCCGGTAAAGATCGAGGCCGGCAAGGTGACCGAGACGGTACACCTGATCAACTGGGCCGAACCCCTGAACAACCATTTCGCTATTGCCGAGGAGGTCACCCTCGAGGGCAAGTTGGAGCGGCGGCCGGATATCGTGCTGTACGTCAACGGCATCGCCATCGGTGTCTTGGAACTCAAGAACAGCCGCGTCAGCCTGGGCGACGGCATTCGCCAGAGCCTGTCCAACCAGCAGCCGGAGTTTAACGCCTGGTTCTTCAGTACCGTGCAGTTCGTTTTTGCTGGCAACGATTCCGAAGGTTTGCAGTACGGCACCACCGGCACGCAGGAAAAGTACTTCCTGACCTGGAAGGAAGACGAGGCGGACAACAGCCGCTACAAGCTGGACAAGTACCTGCTGAAGATGTGTGGAAAGACTCGCCTGATCGAGCTGATTCACGATTTCGTGCTGTTCGACGGCGGCGTGAAAAAGCTACCACGCGTGCATCAATACTTCGGCATCAAGGCGGCGCAGGCGCATGTCCAGCAGCGCCAGGGCGGCATCATCTGGCACACCCAGGGTGCCGGCAAAAGCATCCTGATGGTGTTGCTGGCCAAGTGGATTCTGGAAAACAACCCGAACGCGCGCGTGGCCATCATCACTGACCGCGACGAACTGGATAAACAGATCGAACGGGTGTTCAACGATGCCGGTGAAGCCATCTGCCGCACCGGTAGCGGACGGGAGCTGATGCGTCAGCTCAGTCAACCCAGGCCACGCCTGCTGTGCTCGCTGGTGCACAAGTTCGGCGGCTCGGCCAAAGGCAAGGATGACAAGGCCTTCGAGGCCTTCATCGAGGAATTGCAGGCCCAGCCCAGCCCGACCGTGGGCGAGGTGTTTGTGTTTGTCGACGAATGCCACCGAACGCAAAGCGGCCGGCTCAACCGGGTGATGAAAGCACTGATGCCCAACGCGGTATTCATCGGCTTTACCGGGACGCCGCTGCTGAAAAAGGACAAGGCCACCAGCCTGGAGGTGTTCGGTGGCTACATCCACACCTACAAATTCAGCGAAGCGGTGGAAGATGGCGTGGTGCTCGACCTGCTCTATGAGGCGCGGGACATCGATACCCGACTGGGCTCCTCGGACAGGATCGACCAATGGTTCGAAAACAGGACCAAGGGGTTGAACAGCTGGCAGAAGGACGAGCTGAAGAAACAATGGGGTACCATGCAGAACGTGCTCAGCTCCAAGTCGCGGATGGACCGTGTGGTGGCGGACATCATCTTTGACTTCCACGATAAACCGCGTCTTTCCAGCCAGCGTGGCAACGCGATTCTGGTGGCGTCCAGCATTTATGAAGCCTGCAAGTACTTCACCCTGTTCAACAAGACGATGTTCAAGGGCAAGTGTGCGGTCATCACCTCCTACAACCCGCTGGCCAAGGATGTAACTCTGGAGGAAACCGGCGCCAATACCGAAACCGACAAGCAGTTCATCTACAACACCTACACCGAGCTGCTGGAGAACCTGCAAGCCAAGCCGGGCATGTCCAAAACCGAAACCTATGAGGAACGCGCGAAGGCGCTGTTCATCAAGGAGCCGGCCAACATGAAGTTGCTGGTGGTGGTGGACAAGCTGCTCACCGGTTTCGACGCACCGCCTTGCAGCTACTTGTATATCGACAAGTCGATGCAGGACCACGGCCTGTTCCAGGCCATCTGCCGGACCAACCGCCTGGATGGTGAAGACAAAGACTTCGGTTACATCGTCGACTACAAGGATCTGTTCAAGCGCGTCGAAAACGCCATTGCGGTCTACACATCGGAACTCGATCTCAGCGCCGGCGGCGCCGATCCGGACGTGCTGTTGCATGATCGTCTGAAGCAGAGCAAGGAACGCCTGGACGATGCCCTCGAAGCGCTGGAGCTGCTATGCGAACCGGTGGCTCCGCCAAAGGATGAGTTGGCATATATCCATTACTTTTGCGGCAATACCGAGATAGCCGACGACCTGCGCAACCACGAACCACAGCGCGTCGCGCTATACAGGGCGGTGGTGGCGCTGCTGCGTGCCTATGCGAACGTAGCCGACGAAATGGAAGCGGCAGGCTACAGCCCGGCGCAAGTCGAGCAGATCAAGCGGACGCTGGAGCGGTATCTGGCGCTGCGTGAAATCATCCGCAAGGCCAGCGGCGAGACACTCGATATCAAGCCGTTCGAGGCGGACATGCGGCATCTGATCGATACCTATATCGAGGCCAGCGAACCGCGCAAGATTTCCCCCTTCGACAACATCGGGCTGCTGGAACTGATCGTGAACACCGGGATCGCCGAGGCCATCGCTCAGAAACTGGGCGAGATGAAAGGCAATCCGAGCGCCGTTGCCGAAACCATCGAGAACAACGTGCGCAGCAAGATCATCAAGGAAAACCTGACCGACCCCGCCTACTTCGAGAAGATGTCCGCTCTGCTCGATGAAATAATCAAGCTGCGCAAGGAAAGGGCGATCGAATACGAGGAATACCTCAAGCGCATCGGCGAGCTGGCGACCCGAGTGCAGGCCGGCAAGGCTGAAGACACGCCACCAGCGCTGAATACAGCTGGCAAGCTGGCGCTGTACAACAACCTGGGGCAGAACGAAACCGCAGAAACAAGAGCACCTTACGGTGCGCCCGCGGAGGACGCTGTGCTTGAGCTGGCGTTGAAGATCGACAGCGCGGTGAAACAGGCGCGGCCGGATGGCTGGCGAGGCGTGCAGGCCAAGGAAATGATTGTCAAACAAGCGATGTATCAGGTGTTGAACAGCGTGGAAGAAGTCGAGCGACTGTTCCCTGTCGTCGTTGCCCAGCAGGAATACTGATGGCCGAGCATATTGACCTCGGCGGCATCCGGGTCGAGGTTCAGCGAAAGAACAACAAGCACGCGCATCTATACGTGTATCCGCCCGAAGGTCGGGTGCATATTTCCGCGCCGATGCACATGGGGCTGGATGCGCTGCGTGCGTTCGCCATTTCCCGACTGAGCTGGATCAAGGCGCAACAACACCAGATGCGCACGCAACTGCGCGAGCCGGAGCACGAGTACCTGAACCGAGAAAGCCATCAGGTGTGGGGCCGGCGATATTTGCTGAAGGTGATCGAAGTGGATGCTGCGCCGGCCGTCGAGCTGAAGCATTCCACGCTGATCTTGTACGTCCGGCCGGGAAGTGACGATGCTCGCCGACAGGCATTACTTGAAAGCTGGTATCGCGAACAGCTGCGGGCGAAGCTGCCCGCTCTTCTGGCCAAATGGCAGCCGTTGATGGGAGTCGAGGTCAGACGCATTTTCGTGCAGCGCATGAAAACCCGCTGGGGTAGCTGCAACTCGGCTGCGGGCAGCATTCGGCTGAATACTGACTTAGCAAAAAAACCTTCAGAGAATCTGGAATACATACTGGTGCATGAGCTTGCGCATCTGATCGAACCGACTCATAACGCTCGTTTTCTGAGTTTGATGGATAAGCTCATGCCGAACTGGCGGCAGCTTAAAGACGCACTGAACCGCCTGCCTGTGCGGCATGAAGAATGGGAATGTTGAAGTGCGATGGTCGGTTAGCTTGCGCAAATTTGGCGGGTTGGTAGCGCTCGCCGGCTTATGCGCAGCTACGGTGAGCTAATCAATAAACGGCGCGCTACGCGCCAGCAGCGCCGTGACATCCAGCCCTCTCGGCAACGTACCGAACACCCGCCCGCGCCCCTCCAGCCGACTGGCGATGAACGCATCCGACACTGCAGTGTTACCGGCCTCTAGCAGCAACTTGGCCTGCAGCGCGACCGCCACATCTTCGGTGAGCTGGCGGGCGCGGTATTGGATGTCGGTGGTGTCGCTGAATGCGGCCTGCAGCTGGCCGATATGCGCCTTGAGTCGCGCATCGCCGTGGCCGTTGCCGAGTTCGGTGAACAGCGCTTCAAGAACGCCCGGCTCTTTCGACAGGGCACGCAGCACGTCCAGGCATTGCACGTTGCCGGAGCCTTCCCAGATGGAGTTGACCGGCGCTTCGCGGTACAGCCGCGGCAGGATGGTGTCCTCGACGTAACCGGCGCCGCCGAGGCATTCGCTGGCTTCGGCGATCATTTCCGGCGCGCGCTTGCAGATCCAGTATTTGCCGACGGCGGTCACCAGGCGGGCGAATTTGTCTTCCTGCTCATCCTGGCGGTTGTCCTGGGCGCGGCCCATGCGCATGGTCAACGCCAGCGCCGCCTCGCTTTCCAATGCCAGGTCGGCCAGCACGTTCTGCATCAGCGGTTGTTCGATCAGCGCTCGCCCGCCGACGTGGCGATGGGTGCAGTGGTGTATGGCCTGGGTCAGCGCCTGGCGCATGAGGGAACTGGAACCGATCATGCAGTCGAAGCGGGTCGAGGACACCATCTCGATGATGGTCGGCACGCCGCGCCCCTCCTCGCCGATCATCCAGGCCAGTGCGCCGCGGTATTCGACTTCGCTGGACGCGTTTGCCCAGTTGCCGAGCTTGTTTTTCAGGCGCTGAATGTAGAACTGGTTGCGACTGCCGTCGGGACGGTGGCGAGGCAGCAGAAAACAGGACAGCCCCTTGTCGGTCTGCGCCAGGGTGAGGAAGGCATCGCACATGGGTGCCGAGCAGAACCATTTATGCCCGATCAATTCGTAGGCCTGGCCCGGGCCGCCGGAACCGACCGGGTAGGCGCGCGTGGTGTTGGCGCGTACGTCGGTGCCGCCCTGCTTCTCGGTCATGGCCATGCCGATGGTGACGCCGGCCTTCTGCTCCATCGGCAGGTTGCGGGGGTCGTATTCCAGGCTGAGGATTTTCGGCAACCACAGATCGCCGATATCGGGCTGCAGGCGCAGCGCGGGCACGCTGGCGTAGGTCATGGTCAATGGGCAGCTGCTGCCGGCTTCGGCCTGGTTGTGCAGGTACATCAGCGCCGCACGGGCCACCTGGGCGCCGGGCTGCGGATCGCTCCAGGGCAGCGACGGAATGCCGTGGGCGACGGCCGTGCGCATCAGTTCGTGATAGGCCGGATGAAACTCCACCAGATCGATGCGATGACCATAGCGGTCATGGCTCTTGAATACCGGCTTGTTCTCGTTGGCAAGAAAGCCTGCAGCCATTAGCGGCCCGCCGGCCAGCGCGCCGTAGGCATCCAGTCGTGACTCGGCCCAGCCGCCTTGATAGCGATGCACCCATTGCTGCAATGGCAGGTCAAGGCGATACAGGTTGGCGCCATCGAGTGGCGGCACCTGGTTAAGCACCTCGTGGGTTTCGGCGTACTGGTGCAGGCTCATGGCGATCTCCTCGGCGGGCAAACTGGACGGCGACCTGAAGATGCATTCGCAGCCATTCATGTTCGCCGGGTCGATGCGAGCCGCCGTCGTGCCGGCCCGCGAGAAGAAGTGAAGCACGCATGCCTGTGGCGAAAAAGCGGGGTTTCAGCCAAACCACGCGGCAGCCCGACGTGGCGCTCGCGGGCCGTCAGACCACTTGCAGCGGCAGACGTACCTGGAAATGGGTGCCGACACCCGGTGTCGATTGGCAGGAAATGTTGCCGCCCTGCAGTTCGACCAATTGCTGGCATAGCGCAAGGCCAATGCCCAGGCCGCCGTATGGCCGCGTCATGCTGCCATCGAGCTGACGGAAATATTGATAAAGCGAGCCATCGGCGGGTGCGTCGAAGCCCACGCCGGTATCGACCACATCCACTCTGAGTATGAACCCCGATTGCGCGTCGTCATGTCCGCTCAGCGCCAGCGTCACGCTGCCTGTCATGGTGAACTTGATGGCGTTGTCGAGCAGATAGCCGAGGCTCTGTTTCAGCTTGCCGGCATCGCCCATCAGGATGCGGGGCAGCTCATTGCCGGCTTCGATGACGAAAGCCAGCCCGTGCTTCGTCGCGCGGGAGCCGTAGATCACCTGCAGCTCATCGACCAAGGCGCGCAGGCCAAACGGCTCGTTGCGCAATTGCAACTTGCCGGCTTGCAGCTCGGTCAGCGCGAGAATGTCGTTGACCAGCTTCATCATGTCGCGGGCCGAGCCGGTCGCAATGCGCTGGTACTGCTTCAGTTCGCCGCTCAGCTCCAGCGTGCGCATCAGGTCGAGACTGCCGAGCACGCCGTGCATTGGCGTACGCAATTCATGGGTGACGTTGGCCAGGAATTGATCCTTGAGGCGGTTGCTTTCGGCCAGTTCCCGGTTCATTTCTTCCAGCTTGCGGCTTGTTTCCCGCAGCATCTCGGCGCGCTCCTCCTTCATCGCGTTGATGCGGTCGGCCAGCGCCAACGAGAGCAGCGCCACCTCGAGTGCCGAGCCGATCTGCCCTGCGTACATGGTGAAGAAGTTGTGCGGAAGATAGCCCAGAACCATCAGGGTGTTGATCTGCGCGCCAATCAGAAACGTAGTCCAGGCGATCATGAAATAGCGCGCCACCCGCATGCCGCGATACCAGGCGACGCTACCGGCGATGAGGATGATCACGATGAACCAGAGCGCCACGAACGTCGCCAACCGCAGCGCCAACGCATAGCTGGCAAACAGCGACAGCACCATGGTCAGCGCGCCGAGCCCCGCCAGTAGCAGCAGCGCGTTGTCGATCCACGGGCTGTGTTCGCGTGTATGCAGAAAACAGCGGGCGAACTGGCAGCCGAAGACGCCCGCGGCACCGATCAGAAACGGTGTCGAAGCATTGGCCCACCACGGCGAATCGGGCCACAAGAACTGCACGCCCAGACCGTTGACCGACACCTGATACAGGCCGAACGAGGCGATATAGAGGATGTAGTAGAGATAGCTGCGATCACGCACGCTGAGGAAGATGAACAGGTTGTAGAACAGCATCACCAGCAGCGCGCCGTAGATGATCGCCAGCATATAGATATGTGCCGACTGCTTCTCCAGATACGCAGCCGGCGCCCACAGATTCAACGGAACCTGAATCGACCCCTGACTTTCCAGCCGCAGGTAGACACGCTGCGGCTCGTTGGGTGGCAGCTCCAGCTCGAATAAATGGTTGCGGTGCTGGATTTGCCGTTCGTTGAAAGGCAGCGCGTCGCCGCTTTGCTGGGCCAAGCGGTAACCGCCCTGGCCGTCGGGCAGATACAGATCCAGATGATCGAGCGGCGGATAGGCCAGTTCCAGCCACCACCGGCCAGGCCCGAGGGACTGATCGGCGCGGTAATGCAGGTCGACGCGCAGCCAGAACGCCGAGCGCGAATAACCGGCGTTGAATACCTCTTCGCCATGACGGGTGAACTGCCCGGCCGCATCGCGCGCGCGCACCTCTTCGAGACTGGCGTCCCGCTCAGGATCTTCCAGCACGGCCATGACCTGACCCAGCGGTACACGCCGAGCCCCATCATCGAAGTCGACGGCACCGGCCAATGCTGGCAGCAGACAGAATAGAAACAACAATATTTGGCGCATAACTGCGGACGCCCCGTCGAGCCGCGCCAGGAGACCCGGCTCCCCTATTACCTGCGCGACTCGAAATAGGTGGCACTTTAGCATGATCGGCTGAGCGGCACGCCCCGTTCTGCTGGTGTCACGCTGCGCCCGGCAAGCTGTGCGGGCCGATTGGTGATAAGCTCGCTCGCCTCAAATTCGCCGTGCATAGAGTCTGCCAGCGCTCGCGCGTGACCACGCCGAAACGCCAGACCGTGCCTCATCACACCATTTATTCGGGGAACCCATCGATGTCCGGCCCTTGCTCCCGTCCTGTCGTTCTCTGCCTTTCCGGCCACGACCCGAGCGGTGGCGCCGGGTTGCAGGCAGATATCGAAGCGCTGATCGCCCAGGGTTGCCACGCAGCCCCGGCCGTTACCGCGCTGACCGTGCAAGACACCGTCGATGTGTCCGACTTTCGCGTGCTCGACCGCGACTGGGTATTGGCGCAAACCAATGCAGTCATCGCCGATCTGCCGGTCGCGGCCGTCAAGCTGGGCATGCTCGGCTCGGTGCAAATGGTTGAGACCGTCATTGAGATCATGCAAAAACTGCCCGGCGTGCCATTGGTTTGCGACCCGGTGCTGCGTGCCGGCGGCGGCGGCGCGCTGGGCAAGGACGAAGTCGGCTACGCCATGCGCGAGCGTCTTTTCCCCGTATCGACCATCGCCACCCCAAACCTGCCGGAGGCGCGCATTCTCGCCGGACTGCCCGAAGGCAGCGCCGACGAATGCGCCGAGAAACTGCTGCCCTACATCCGTTACCTGCTCATCACCGGTGGGCATGGCGATGAAACCGAAGTGCACAACCGCCTGTATTCACGCGACGGCGCTCGGCACGACTTCAGCTGTCAGCGCCTTCCAGGCAGCTACCACGGTTCCGGCTGCACCCTGGCCAGCGCGCTCGCCGGCCGTCTGGCCCTTGGCGAAAATATTGCCAGCGCCGTGAAGTCCGCGCTGGACTATACCTGGCGCACACTGCGCGATGCCGAAGCGCCGGGCCGCGGCCAATACATTCCCCGTCGCCTGCCGCTGGATCTGGCCTGATTGGAGAAACTGCCATGACAGGCACCAAGCTACGCGGCCTCTACGCCATCACCGACAGCACGCTGCTGGCCGACGGGCGCCTGCTGCCCTACGCCGAAGCGGCCCTGAAAGGCGGTGCGCGCCTGCTGCAATACCGCGACAAATCCGATGACGAGGCCCGCCGCCTGCGTGAAGCCGAGGCATTGCGTGAACTCTGCCATCGCCACGACGCGCAGCTGATCATCAATGACGACGCCGAACTGGCCGCCCGCCTCGGCGTCGGCTTGCATCTGGGCCAGGGAGACGGCTCGCTGTCCGCTGCCCGCGCCCTGCTCGGCCCTCAGGCGATCATCGGCGCGACCTGCCATGCGCGGCTGGACCTGGCCGAACAGGCGATAGACGAAGGCGCGAGCTATGTCGCCTTCGGCAGATTCTTCGACTCGAACACCAAACCCGGCGCGCCCGCCGCCACGGTCGATATGCTCGAACAGGCACGCCAGCGTTTCAGCCAACCGATCACCGTGATCGGCGGCGTGACACTGGAAAACGCGCCAGAGCTGATCGCTTGCGGCGCCAGCCTGGTAGCCGTGGTGCATGCGCTGTTCGCAGCCGACTCGCCCAGCGAAGTCGAACGCCGCGCGCGGGCGTTCAGTGGGCTGTTCGCCGACAGCTGACCTGTATTTACAGCGTTCCTTATTCCTATTTTTCTGTATCGAGAGGCCACGCATGTCCCGTTCCGAAACCCTCTTCGCCAGCGCTCAAAATCACATCCCGGGCGGCGTTAACTCGCCAGTGCGCGCATTCCGCAGCGTCGGCGGCACGCCGCTGTTTCTCAAGCACGCCGAAGGTGCCTACGTCACGGACGAGGACGACAAGCGCTATGTCGATTATGTCGGCTCCTGGGGCCCGATGATTCTCGGCCATAGCCACCCGGAAGTACTCGACGCGGTTCGTAACCAGTTGCAGCACGGCCTGTCGTATGGCGCACCGACGGCCATGGAAACCGAGATGGCCGAACGGGTCTGCAGCCTGGTGCCGTCGATGGAGATGGTGCGCATGGTCAGTTCGGGCACCGAGGCGACGATGAGCGCCATCCGCCTGGCTCGCGGCTATACCGGCCGCGACAGCATCATCAAATTCGAGGGCTGCTACCACGGTCATTCCGATAGCCTGCTGGTCAAGGCCGGTTCGGGCGCGCTGACCCAGGGCGTACCCAGCTCCGCAGGCGTGCCGCCGGCATTCGCCAAGCACACCCTGACGCTGCCGTTCAATGACCTGGCCGCCGTCGAGCAAATGCTCGCAGAGGTCGGCAGCGAGGTCGCCTGCATCATCGTCGAGCCGGTTGCCGGCAACATGAACTGCGTGCCTCCGGCCCCCGGCTATCTACAGGGGCTGCGCGAGCAGTGCGACAAGCATGGAGTGGTACTGATTTTCGACGAGGTGATGACGGGATTCCGCGTCGCCCTCGGTGGCGCGCAGGCTCACTATGGCGTCACCCCGGACCTGACCACCTTCGGCAAGATTATCGGCGGCGGCATGCCGGTCGGCTGCTTTGGCGGCAAGCGCGCAATCATGGAACGCATCGCCCCGCTGGGTCCGGTCTATCAGGCCGGCACGCTCTCTGGTAACCCATTGGCGATGGCGGCCGGTCTGACTACATTGAAATTGATCAGCCGTCCGGGCTTCCATGCCGAGCTCACCGACTACACCACTCGCATGCTGCAAGGTCTGAAGGAACGCGCAGTGGCGGCCGGGATTCCCTTTGTCACCACACAGGTGGGCGGCATGTTCGGTCTGTACTTCAGCGAGGCCAACGACATCGTCACTTTCGATGACGTGATGGCCAGCGACGCCGAGCGCTTCAAGCAGTTTTTCCACTTCATGCTGGAAGGCGGCGTGTACCTGGCGCCCAGCGCGTTCGAAGCCGGCTTCACTTCCATCGCTCATGGCGACAAGGAATTGCAGATCACCCTCGACGCCGCCGAACGCGCCTTCGCCCGGCTGAAGTGAGCCCGATGCCCGAGCTGCTGCAAGCCAGCCTGCTGACGCTGGCCGCGCTGGCCAGCGCGATCTGGATCGGTACGGCCCGCCGTGGTTACGACGAGCCGGAGCAGCCCGCGCTGTTCTGCGCCCTGCTCGCCTTCAGCCTCGCCGCCGGAACCGGCGCCTGTACTGTAGCGAGGTTGGCGTTCGGTCACGACACCCTCGAAGCAGAGCGCTGGTTATTGCAGGCGACGCTGCTGCTCGGGCTACCGCTGGTCGGCGTGGCAGCGCTGACCCTGAGTCGCAAATGGCGTTGGAGCCGCCCGAACTGGGGCCGAATCGTATTGGGGCTGTGCGCCTTTTTCGAACTCGCCAGGCAGCTCGGCTGGAGCGCGCCTTATCAACTCGCGCTGGGCCTGATCAGTGCATTGCTGGTGCTGTACGCGGGCCTGTTGCAATGGCCTGCGCGCCTGCAGGCCAGCGCTGGCGTGCTCAGCGGCGCCCTGCTCGTGATCGCACTGCCTTGGACCGGACTGTCGATCGGCCCCAACCCGCTCGGCGCTTATCTGCAGCTCGGGCTCGCACTGGCCTGCCCGATCATGGCCTGGCTGCTGCTCAATCTCCCCGGCAAACCTCGCGAGATACACAGCGCGCCCGCGTAAAAAGCCCGACAGGCGCGATCAAAGCCTTTGTAAGCCGGCAACGGCTTATCCATAATGTGACAGCCGGCTCGTTTCACGCCGGCCCTTCAATCACCGCCCTGATATCCGAGGCGCTTTGATCCATGACTCGCACCGGCCGCAGCCTTGCCCTTGGCTGCCTGCTGCTTCTCTCGCCCCTGGTAGCCATGGCGGGAGGCAATTCGCTGCTGATTCCCGCAACCTCACGCTGCGCCCTCAATACCGTGCCGGAAGAAATTCATGAAGCCCTGCGCGCGTGCGAGCGGGCCGCCGGCGAAGGGGATCTGCAGGCGGCATACGAGCTCGGCGAGTACCACTACGACGGCCGCCGCGCACCGCGCGATCTGGCCAAGGCGCTGCACTGGTTCGAACAGGCATCGCTGCAGGGACACGCCTTGGCCCAGCACCGGCTCGGCGTGATGTTCTTTCGCGGCGAAGGCGTGCCGGCCAACAACGTACAGGCCTATGTGGTGCTGAAGATGTCGGCGGTCAATGGCGCGGAAGACGCGCTGGACACCGCTGATCGCGTGTCCGCCCAGATGCGCCGCGACGAACTGGAAATCGCCACCCAGGTTCTGGGGCAGATCTTTCGCGACTATCTGATGGATCTGCAAACGGCGGGGGAATAAGGCTGGAGGCTGGAGGCTGGAGAACGCTCGGCCCGTCCTATATACCGTCAAGCTTTCCTTCAGCATCAAGCTTCCGGCTGCTTTCTCATCGTCCAGCTTTCCAGCCTCCAGCGCTTTTATCGTCTTTCGGCTTTTACCGGCTTCTGCTTTTCTCGCCCCCCTCCTGCGCCTATAATCGCCGGTCATTTTTTGCACAACGCCGGCCCGTAACATGACCCGCAAGCTCTATATCGAAACCCACGGCTGCCAGATGAACGAGTACGACAGCTCGCGCATGGTCGACCTGCTGGGTGAGCAGCAACCCCTCGAAATCACTGCGAATCCGGCGGATGCCGACGTAATTCTGCTCAATACCTGCTCGATTCGCGAAAAGGCGCAGGAGAAGGTGTTCTCCCAGCTGGGTCGCTGGCGTGAGCTGAAACTTGAAAATCCGCAGCTGGTGATTGGTGTCGGCGGCTGCGTGGCGAGCCAGGAAGGCGCGGCGATCCGCGACCGCGCGCCCTATGTCGATGTGGTATTCGGCCCGCAAACCCTGCATCGCCTGCCGGAGATGATCGACGCGGCGCGCACGACGAAACAGCCTCAGGTCGATATTTCCTTCCCTGAAATCGAAAAATTCGACCGCCTGCCCGAACCGCGCGTTGACGGCCCGACCGCCTTCGTCTCGGTCATGGAAGGCTGCAGCAAATACTGCACCTTCTGCGTGGTGCCCTACACCCGTGGCGAGGAAGTCAGCCGCCCCTTCGACGACGTGATCGCCGAGGTGATCCACCTGGCCGAGAACGGCGTCCGCGAAGTGACGCTGCTCGGCCAGAACGTCAACGGTTACCGTGGTGCCACTCACGACGGACAAATCGCCGATCTGGCCGAGCTGATCCGCGTGGTGGCCGCTATCGATGGCATCGACCGCATTCGCTACACCACCAGCCATCCGCTGGAATTTTCCGACTCACTGATCCAGGCCCATGCCGAAGTACCGGAGCTGGTCAAATACCTACACCTGCCTGTGCAGTCCGGCTCGGACCGCGTGCTCGCCGGCATGAAACGCAACCACACCGCGCTCGAATACAAATCGCGCATCCGCAAGCTCAAGGCCGCCGTTCCGGACATCCTGATCAGCTCGGATTTCATCGTTGGCTTTCCGGGCGAGACGGACAAGGACTTCGAGCAGACCATGAAGCTGATCGAGGATGTCGGCTTCGACTTCTCCTACTCCTTCGTCTACAGCTCGCGGCCTGGCACACCGGCGGCGGATCTGGTCGACGAGACCCCGGAAGACGTGAAGAAGCAGCGCCTGGCAATCCTGCAACAGCGCATCAACCAGCAGGGCTTCGAAAACAGCCGACGGATGGCTGGCACCACCCAGCGCATCCTGGTTACGGACTATTCCAAGAAAGACCCCGGCATGCTCCAGGGCCGTACCGAGCACAACCGCATCGTTAACTTTCGCTGCGACAACCCCCGCCTGATCGGTCAGTTCGTCGACGTTTACATCGACGATGCCCTGCCGCATTCATTGCGCGGTAGTTTGATCGGCTGAATCCGGACCGATTCGGCGCTATTGCGTGTCGGCCCTACGGGAAAAACCGGAGGGCCGATAAACCCGCCAGGCATGCGCGAAGCCAGCTCCGTTCGGCGGATTTCACCGCTCTGGGCCACCGCGATTTTTTTGTCGAGCCCGCCAGCTTCCAGCGTTTTCAATCATCTTTCGACTTTATTACAGCTGCTTTCGGCCGCTGCTTTTTTCACTGCGCGGCGCTATTCTCACCCAACCCCTTATCAAAGCAGGTCAATCAAAAGCCCTTGAACGCCCCTACAGAGCCTCATCGTTTTACCCTCGAGCCCTTTGAAGCCAACCGCTTCGCCAATTTATGCGGTCAGTTCGACGAGCATCTGCGGCTGATCGAGCAACGCCTCGAGCTGGAGATCCGCAACCGTGGCGATCAGTTCGAACTGATCGGGCCAGCCGATGTGGCGAAATCCGCCGAAAACCTCCTGCGACGCCTGTATCGCGAGACCAAGAGCACCGAGCTCTCGCCAGACATGGTTCATCTGTTCCTGCAGGAATCGGGCATGGAGGAGTTTGCCAATCCATCCACCACGCCGAACATCTCGCTGCGCACGCGCAAGGGCAACATCCGCCCACGCGGTGCCAATCAGCAGCGTTATGTGCAGTCGATCCTAGACAACGACATCAACTTCGGCATCGGCCCGGCCGGTACCGGCAAGACCTATCTGGCCGTCGCCTGCGCCGTCGATGCTCTGGAGCGCGAGCAGATTCGCCGCATCCTGCTGGTGCGTCCGGCGGTCGAGGCTGGTGAAAAGCTGGGCTTCCTGCCGGGCGATCTGGCGCAGAAGATCGACCCCTATCTGCGCCCGCTGTACGACGCGCTCTACGAAATGCTCGGCTTCGAGCACGTGGCGCGGCTGATCGAGAAACAGGTTATCGAGATTGCTCCGCTGGCATATATGCGCGGCCGGACGCTGAACAACAGCTTCATCATCCTCGACGAAAGCCAGAACACCACGCTGGAACAGATGAAGATGTTCCTGACGCGAATTGGCTTCGGCTCGACCGCCGTTATCACCGGGGACATCACCCAGGTCGATCTGCCGCGCGGCACCAAGAGCGGGCTGGCGCATGTGATCGAGGTGCTCAAGGACGTCAACGGCATCAGCTTCACGCACTTCAAGCCCAAGGACGTGGTGCGTCACCCGCTGGTGCAGCGCATCGTCGAGGCATACGAGGCCTTCGAGGACAAGCAGCCCCAGCCGGGCAGACGCAACGCCCAGGACCGCGACAGTGATTGAGCTCGACGTGCAATGCGCCAGCAGCGGCGCGGTGCCCGACGAAGCAAACCTGCGCCGCTGGTGTGAGCTGGCGCTGCGCCAGCGCAGCGGGGACTCGGAGCTGACCATCCGCCTGGTCGACGAACCCGAGGGCCGCGAGCTGAATCGCACCTGGCGGCAAAAAGATTACGCCACCAACGTGCTGTCCTTTCCCGCCGATGTGCCGGACGATTTGCTGGATATCCCGTTGCTGGGCGATCTGGTGATCTGCGTACCGGTGGTCGAGCATGAAGCAACCGAACAGGGCAAGACGCCGCAGGCGCATTGGGCGCATCTCGTCATTCACGGCTGCCTGCATCTGCTTGGCTACGACCACATCGAGGACGACGAAGCCGAAGAAATGGAAAGCCTCGAACGTCAATTACTGGCCGAACTGGGTCATGCCGACCCCTACGCCACCGAATAGCCCGAAACGGGCAACTGCAAGGACCATCGAGTCAAAGACATGAGCGAAGACCAATCGAGCAACGGGCAGAAGTCCTGGTTTGGGAAAATCACCCAGGCTTTTGCCCACGAGCCGAAAACCCGTGAAGAACTGCTGGACGTTCTGCGCGGCGCCCACCAGAACAAACTGTTGGATAACGAAGCCCTGGCCATCGTCGAAGGTGCCATTCAGGTCGCCGACCTGCAGGTGCGCGACATCATGGTGCCGCGTTCGCAGGTGATCAGCATCCGCGCGGACCAATCACCGAGGGAGTTTCTGCCGGCGATCATATCCGCCGCGCATTCGCGTTATCCGGTCGTTGGCGACAGCCTCGACGAAGTGATCGGCGTACTGCTGGCCAAGGATCTGCTGCCGCTGATCCTGCGGGAAGAACAGCACAATTTCGATATCAAGGACCTGCTCCGCCCCGCCACCTTCGTGCCGGAATCCAAGCGCCTCAACGTGCTGCTGCGCGAATTCCGCGCCAACCACAGCCATATGGCCATCGTCATCGATGAATACGGCGGAGTCGCCGGCTTGGTGACCATCGAGGATGTGCTGGAGCAGATCGTTGGCGACATCGAAGACGAGCATGACATCGAGGAAGACAGCTATATCCGCCCGCTGCCCAGCGGCGACTTCCTGGTCAAGGCGCTGACGCCGATCGACAGCTTCAACGAATTCTTCGAGAGCGAATTCCCCGACGAAGAGTTCGACACCGTTGCCGGCCTGGTCATGAGCACTTTCGGGCATCTGCCCAAGCGTAACGAGGTTACCGAGATCGACGGTTTCCGCTTCCGGGTGCTGAACGCCGACAGCCGCCGGGTGCATATGCTACGGATCAGCAGGATCAGCGGCTGAGGCTGGAGGCTGGAGGCTGGAGGCTGGAGGCTGGAGGCTGGAGGCTGGAGGCTG
>DALZYJ010000001.1:0-520702 GCA_031988485.1 Pseudomonas sp. | reverse complement strand
TGAGAGTAGGTCATCGTCAAGCTTCTACACCAAACCCTCGACCCTCGAAAGAAGGCCGGGGGTTTGTCTTTGCGCGCGGGAAAGCAACTTTTATAAGCGGCTCTCCTGCGAACCGGCGACTTCGCTGAACATAACGCTCAGCGGTCTAGGCCGCTGAGCGAGCAATGAGCGAGAAGTAGGCGCCAAACAAGTCGATCCTACAACAGCCTCAGCGTTCTTTTAGGTGCTGGCCGAGCGATGGTCTGTCCCGGGGCTGGTGGACAGGTATTTAAGAGTTACTGCTCGCTTTTCGCCGCTTAAATTCCATCGGGCTGAGGTAGCCCAGCGTCGAGTAGCGACGGCGGTAATTGTAAAAGGGGATGTAGTCGAACAGGTCGGCTTTCGCCTCCTAGTAGCTGGCATAGCGCGTCAGGTACACCCGTTCGGCCTTCAGCGAGCGGAAGAAACTCTCCATCGCCACATTATCCCAAGTTTCCCCGTCGCGAATGACTAGGCGCGATGCGATGCCGCCGCAGCAGTGCCTAGTAGTCATAAACGCAATATTGGCTGCCACGATCCGAGTGCAGCAGCACTTCCGCTTGTGGCTGTCGGTGTGCAACGGCCATCTCCAGCGCGGCATGTACCAAAGCCTGCTACATAACGTGGTGCATCGCCCAGCCGACGGCGGCGCGCAAACGAACACGCAGACCGGCTTCACGCATCAGCCGATCGACCCGGTGCCGTCCCATTGTCGCCAACTCGGCCTAGATGCGGCGATGGCCATAGATTCCATTTACCTCGTGGTGGATGGTGCGGATTTCCTTACTCAGGCGTCGATTCGCCATCTCTCTCGCCGAAGGGGGCCGCTGCTGCCAGGCATAGAAACCGCTGCGCGATACCCGTAGCAGCCGGCACATTGGGGCTACGGGGTAACGACCGGCCAACGCCTCGATGGCGCGGAATGTCACTTCGTGGGCTGCGAGAAGATGCCGAGCGCCTGTTTTAAAACATCGCGCTCCATGGTGACCTGGGCCAGTTGCTGGCGTAGCCGGCGCAATTCCGCGCTCTCGCCACGCTGCTTGCCGTTACCCGGAAAAGCATCACCACCTTGCTGCTCGTACTGGCGCTCCCATTTGCCCAGCAGGTTTTCAGCGATACCAGTGTTTGGGCCACATGACGAAGCGTTGTGCTGGCAACACCTGATCTACCGCCTCGCGTTTGAAGGATTCGGGAAAACGTCGTCTGGTCTGGGTCATGAGCACTCCTTGCGGTGGACATTATCCACCTTAAGCCAGTGTCCACTCAGCCCGGGACAGACCATGTGAATACATATCAAGCACAACAGCAGATACAACCGGCCTTGGGCTGTCCGTACGTAGGGCATGTCTGGTGGCGCGATCTGAAGCGAACTGGCGATTCAGATATTTCGGCGCAATGGGCAGATCGTGACGACTGCCGGAAGCCAGCCGCCAGCGCTTGCGCAAACGAACACGCGGACCGGATTCACGCGTAAGCCGAGCGGACCCGTGCCGACCACACGCATGCCCATGCCCATGGCTGTCAAAGCAGCCTTGGTGAGCGATGACTATGATCCTTCACCTCATGGTGGGGGTGCGAATCTCTTTACTCATGTGACGATTGGCCATCTCTCTCGCCAAAGAAGGCCGTCGCTGGCTGGCATAGGCACTGCTGCGAGATACCGGAAGCTGGTACATCGGTGCTACGGGATAGCGACCGGCAACGCCTCAAGGGCGGGGACCCTCAGTTCGCAGGCTGCAAGAGGATGGTGATCGCCTCGCGTTTGAACGACTCGAGAAACGTCATCCGGTCTGTTCATGAACACTCCTTGCGGCGGACGTTACCCACCTTAAGTCTGTGAGACCCCGCCCGGGCCAGACCACTGAATAATATTTAGAGCAGCGATAACGCGTGGCCTCAAACAAGGGAAAACCTTTGGCGTTCCGAGAGAGGTTCAAGCCCAGCCCTTTAACCAGGCTGAGCTTGCCTGAGGGGGAGCGGCGAAACGTGATTAGACCGGCTCGGCCATCTTATTCGTTTCTTGATCAGTGGCGTTCGGGATGGTGGGTTCGGAAGGCTCTCGGCGCTCGATATATTTCCAGTCCGCCTCGTCGATATAGATGCCGGCCGGGCCGCTGCCGCCCTCCAGGTCGATTGCGACGTGCGCCGAGACCTGGGGTTTCACCGAGGCGAGGATCGGCACGAAGCCCAGCTGCAGGCTGGTTTCGATCAGCGCCTGCTGGTTGCGCTCGTCGATGTCCGCCGCCTCGTCGAGGTAGTAGGGCAGGCGGATGCGCCCGGCCTGCTCGCGGTCCATCAGGTGCAGCAGCAGGTACATGTTGGTCAGCGCCTTGATGGTCATGGTGGTGCCGTTGGATGCGGCGCCGTCGATGTCGGTATGGATCACCGGCTGGCCACCGACCTTGGTGATCTCGAACGCCAGCTCGAACAGGTCCTTCAGCCCTAGCTGGTTGTTGTTCGCCGCCACCAGGCGCGCCAGGTATTCCTTGGCTTCCTCGTTCCTGGCGTCCTGCTCGGCCGATTGCGACAGGTCGAACACCGACAGGGTCTCGCCTTCCTCGTACTGGCCGGCGCTGTGGATGATCTGGTCGATGTGCCGCAGCGCATCCTTGTTCGGCGCCAGCACGATGCGGAAGCTTTCCAGGTTGGACACCTGGCGCTTGTTGATCTCGCGGTTGAACAGCGCCAGCTGGTGTTCCAGGCTCTCGTAGTCGCTGCGGATATTGCGCAGCGTGCGGGCGATATCGGTGACCGCCGCGCGGCGCGCCTTGGCCAGGGTCAGCGCTTCGTCCTGGCGGTGGGCGTAGGCGTTGACCAGCAACTGCAGGCGACGCTCGGGGTCTTCCTCGCTGTCGAACTTGGCCACGCCCTTCAGGCGCACCTGGGCGTAGAGCGCCTCGATCTGGCCGTCGACGCGCTGTAGCGCCTGCCAACTGTCCTGATAGTCGTTGAGCAGCGGCAGCAGGTTGTCCAGCGAATCGTCCACCGGGTCCATGAACGGCGTGCCGAAGGGCAGGTTGGCTGGCAGCAACTGGCGGCGGCGCAGGGCGTCTTCCAGGGTGCGTTCCTTGGCTTCCAGATCGGCCAGCTGGCGGCCGACCAGTTGCAGCCTGGCGGAAATCTGCTGCACGCGTTCGGCGAAGGCATCGCTGGTGCGCTTGAGTTCGTCCTGGGCGGCTTCGGCCTGGGCCAGCTGTTCCAGCTTCGCCGGCTCCTCGGCGGCCAGGGTCTGGCTGCGGCGGAAGTCTTCCAGTGCTTTCTGCGCATCCAGCACGGCCTGATACAGCGCCTCGGCCTGGGCCTTGCTGGCGTTACGGTCGACGGCTACCGCGTGCTGGGTCCTGAGCTGCTTGA
Source organism: Pseudomonas sp. (assembly GCA_031988485.1). Taxonomy (GTDB): domain Bacteria; phylum Pseudomonadota; class Gammaproteobacteria; order Pseudomonadales; family Pseudomonadaceae; genus Stutzerimonas. Next base: position 517,330 of record DALZYJ010000001.1, on the reverse strand, counting down.
GTTCGCGCTCCAGACGATCCTTCTGGTCGCGCAGGGCGGCGCGGTCGGCCAGCGCTTGCAACGCTGGCGGCTCGATCTGCGAGAGGTCGATGGACAGGCCCGGCACCGAGAATGTATCGCCCTTGAAGCGATCCAGCACGGCTTCCACGGCCTTGACCCAGTCGTCGCCTTCGGCGCTGATGCCCTTTTCACCCAGCGGCAGGCTGAACAGCTGGCCGTTGAACAGGCGCATCAGGCGGTCGACGTCGGCCTGGGAGAACTCCTCGCGCAGCCGCGAATAGCTGTTGTTGTCGGCGTGGTCGAGCTGCTGTTTCACCGATTTCAGGCGCTTTTCCAGATCGCGCAGGCGTTCGTCCAGATCCTCGCTGGAGAACTGCCGCGACTGCGCCAGGGCGCCGGCCAGTTCGTCGTGGGCGTCCTTGGCGGCGAGCAGTTGCTGCTCCAGCACATGGGCATCCTCGACTAGGGCGAAGCGGTTCTTCAGCACCGCCAGCTCACCCAGCCAGCGCTGGGTTTCGCTGATCTCGCGTTCCAGACGCATCAGCTCGCCGGTGCTGCCGCGCTGTTCGTTCTGTAGGCCGTCCTGCTCGCGACGGTAGTGCTCGGCCTGGATCACCAGCTCTTCCTTGCGCGCGTCGGCGTAGTCGTGCCAGGTGCCCAGCAGGTTGTCCAGCAGCGGCGACAGGCGATGCAGCTTGCCGCGCAGCGCCTCGCGCTGGGCGACGCCGGCGGCCAGCGCCTCGACCAAGGGGCCTGCGGCCACCAGCGCCTGATAGTCCTGCTCCATGCGCCGCACGTCGCGAAACGCCTCTTCCGTCGCGGCGATGTAGTCGACGCTGCCTGAACGCAGGCTGTGCTCGAAAGCGTCGAGGAACAGCTGCTTCAATTTGGCAGCCGTAATCTCCCTCATATGGAGAAGGTTGATAAACAGCGCGCGGAAGGTCTTCAGGCTCTGCTCGCTGGTCGAACGCAGCGGAATCAGCGTCATGTCCAGCGGGATCGAGGTGTGGCCGCCCACCAGCAGCCGGCGCAGCTCATCCGGCTTGGCCTCGTAGGCCTTGATGCCGGCGCGCTCGAGGTTGGCGAACAGCTCGCGCTGGCGCAGGCAGGTGCCGTTCTGCTGGTAGTGATCCAGATCCAGCGAGCCTGCGTAGACGAAGAACTGGTGGCCGAAGCCGCCGCCCGGCCCGCGCCCGGCCACGCCGATCACGTGCGGACCGTGGGGCAGCATCACCTCGACGAGGATGTAGCTGGTGTCCGAGGCGAAGTAGAACTTGCGCGACTGCTCCAGGCTGTACTTGCCGAAGCTCATGTCCGACATGCGCGCCAGGATCGGGAACTGCAAGGCGTTGATCGAGGCCGACTTGCCCAGGTTGTTGGCGCCGTAGACCGACAGCGGGTTTTCCAGCGGGAAGATGCCGAGGCTGTAGCCGGCGGTGTTCAGCAGGGCGAAGCGGCGGATGCCGTAGCGTTCCTGGCTCATGCTTCAAGCTCCTTTTCTTCGGCGATGGCGCGCGCCAGGGCGTCTTCTTCGGATTGCTCGGCGGGTTCGTCGATGAGGATGATGTCGTCCTCGCTCTCGTCCTCGGCGATCAGCTCCGGGGCTGGCAGCGGCAGGTCGCTGCTGTGCAGGCTGGCGGCCAGGTCGCGGTCCTGCTGCACCGACAGGCAGACGTCGAGGAAACGGTGCATCGGCGGCAGGAAGCGGTAGACGCCGTTGCTGTCCTCGGCGAAACCGAGCTGGGTGAGGCGGCGGATGACCTTTTCTTCCAGCTCGTCCTGGGTGGTGACTTCGGCCTGCAGGAACAGGTCGCGGTACTTGTCCAGCAGCGCCGGCAGCTCGTCGCGGCCGAGGCTGCCGCCGTCGAGCACGGCCAGCGGGTCGCGGCCCTGATCCGCTAAATGTTCAACGAGGATAAAGGTGAACAGCGCCAGGCGCTGGGCGGTCTTGTTGACCTGCGCGCCCATCTGCTCGGGTACGAAGTAGTAGAAGCCGCGCGGGTCGCAGACCAGCTCGAAACCGAGCGCCTTGAACAGCGCGCGGTACTGATCCTGCAGGTTGGACAGTTGGGCGTAGGGCTCAGGCTCGCTGCGCGACAGGTGGTAGCCCTTGAACAGCTCGCGGAAGATCGGCGCCAGCTGGGTCATTTCCTTGAGGTCGATGTTCATGGACGTGGCTCACAGGCAATCGTAGGGTGGAAAACGGCGAAGCCTTTTCCATCGTGGTGTTTGGATGGGCGAATGGTGGACAAGCTTCGCGTTGTCCACCCTACGTCAGGCTTGGCCGCCAAGGTGGGGGTGGCCGTAGTGCGGTAGGCCGCCCCGTGGAAAACTGCGAAGCATTTTCCACCGGCCCCCGTAGGCCATACGCTTGGCTCAGCCATTCGCATTGGCCACCAGCGCGAAGGAGCTGAGGCTGACGCGGTGTTCACGGGTCAGGTACTCGCGGCGTTCCAGGCGGTCGCGCTGGAAGCGGGCGTCGCGCGAGAGGCGCGAGAACCAGTACAGCAGTTCGTCGGTGGCGCCCTCGGGTTCCTGTTCCAGCAGCCAGGCCATCAGGTCCGGCAGCGGCAGCGCCTGCTGGCAGCGCTCGATCATCTCGCGGGCGGTGCGTGGCGCGCGCGGCTGGTCGCCCTTGCGCTTGCTGCCGGCGCGGGGGAACTGCGCCGGCTTGGGCTCGAAGCGCGCCAGCGCATAGACGTAGGCCTCGACCTGGCTGGCGGTACCGAGGAAGGTGCTCTGCGGACGGGTGAACAGCGGCAACGAGGCCTGCGGCGTCCAGGCCTTTCTTGCGGATCGCCGACAGCGCCAGAGCGGCGCCGCGGGTCACGGCGTTGTGCCGGCGCGCTTCTTCGCGCAGCGGCAGCAGCAGCTCGCGGGCCTTGCGCAGAGTCAGCTGGGCGGTGGTCTGCATCTCCAGGATGCGCGCATGGGTGCGTAGCAGCAGGTCGTCGTCCACCAGCTGGCCGAGGCGCTGCTGCTCGCCGAGCAGCTTCATCAGCACCTGCTCGACGCGGTGCACGCCCTGCTCGAAGGCGCCATCGGCGGAGACCAGCTGGATCATCGGCTCGACGTATTCGTCCCAGGTGGAAAGCACCTCGGCGTAGCGCTGGCGCAGCGGGATCTGCCGGTCGCTGGTCTTGGCCCGGTCAGCCACGGCGACCAGCGCCTGCTCGTCGTTGTCGAGTTTCTTCAGTACGTCGCGCACGCGCATGTCGAGCAGGCGCAGCTGGCGGGCGAGGTCGTTGCCGTCGCGGATTTCGAAGGCGTCGAGAATATGCCCGGCCAGACGTTCCAGGTGACGCAGGTAGGCTTCGATCTCCAGGCACAGGCCGAGGCGGTGCTCGCGGCGCAGGTAGGCGAGGAAATCGTGGATCTGCGCGTTCAGCTCGAAGCGGTTGGGGCTCTTGGCCACCGGCACCAGGATGTCCAGGCGAATCCACTGGTCGAGCAGGGCGGTGATATCGGTGGGCGTGCCTTCGGGCAGTTGCGCCGCGAGCTGGTGGCGCAGTTCCACCAGGCTCAGGGTGCCGGCATCGAAGCGCTCGCACAGCGGTTCGAGCAGGGTCCAGTGTTCGGCGAGGGCACGCAGTACGCGCTTGGGTTCGATCATCGAGGCGCTGGTTCCAGCCAGTGAAAAAGGGGCGAATTGTACTGCATCGGCGCGCCGGTATTTGCGATCGGATGAGCGGTTGCCGTTCGCCCAGGGGGCGCGGTAACCGAATTGTCATCAGCCTTGGGGTAGCGTCCGCCACGTGCTCGTAGGGCCGAACTTGTCCGGCTACGGCGGGCTCTACGGCCGAACAGGTTCGGCCACCACGGGTTGGTGGTGACGCATTCTGTCGGACGAAATGCCCCGATGGCCTTTCGATATGTGGCGATTGTCGGCAGAATCCGCCCTTTTGCAAACGGGGAGCCGCCAGCTTCCCGCCGGGCGACACGCATGGGCACCTATAAATGATCAAGACGCCGTATTACCTCATCGACAAACAGAAGCTGCTGGGCAACCTGGAAAAGATCGCCTACGTGCGCGAACGCTCCGGTGCCAAGGCACTGCTGGCGCTCAAGTGTTTCGCCACCTGGTCGGTGTTTGACCTGATGCAGCAGTACATGGACGGCACCACCTCGTCGTCCCTTTATGAACTCAAGCTGGGCCGGCAGAAGTTCGTCGGCGAGGCTCATGCCTACAGCGTGGCCTGGGCCGACGACGAAATCGATGAGATGGTCGCCAACTGCGACAAGATCCTCTTCAACTCCATCGGCCAGTTGGAACGCTTCGAGGCGCAGACTGAGGGCACCATTCGCGGCCTGCGCGTCAACCCGCAGGTGAGCAGCTCCGACTACCTGCTGGCCGACCCGGCACGCCCGTTCAGCCGCCTGGGCGAGCACGATCCGGCGAAGATCGAAGCGGTGATCGGCAAGGTCAGCGGCTTCATGTTCCACAACAACTGCGAGAACGGCCGCTTCGAGCTGTTCGACGAGATGCTGACCAGCATCGAGGAACGCTTCGGCCATCTGATCGCGCAGGTCGAGTGGATCAGCCTGGGTGGCGGCATCCACTTCACCGGCGAGGGCTACCCGATCGATGCCTTCTGCGCGCGGCTCAAGGCTTTCTCCGAGAAGTACGGCGTGCAGGTCTACCTGGAACCGGGCGAGGCGGCGATCACCATGAGTGCCTCACTGGAAGTCACGGTGCTCGACACCCTCTACAACGGCAAGAATCTGGCGGTGGTCGACAGCTCCATCGAAGCGCACATGCTCGATCTGCTGATCTATCGCCTCAACGCCAAGATGGCGCCCAACGACGGCGAGCACACCTGGATGGTGTGCGGCAAATCCTGTCTGGCCGGCGACATCTTCGGCGAATACCAATTCGATCGCCCGCTGACCATCGGCGATCGTCTGTCGTTCATCGACGCAGCCGGTTACACCATGGTCAAGAAAAACTGGTTCAACGGCCTGAAAATGCCGTCCATCGTGGTGAAGCAGCTCGACGGCAGCGTCGAGGTGGTTCGCGAATTCACTTTTGAGGATTACCTGTCCAGCCTCTCGTGAAAACCTGCCCACGATCAGCTGCGCGTCGGCTAAACGGCGTTGGAAACGGCCTCGGAATGCTCATTTACAGCTCGTAAACTCCGCTTCCTCGGCTATTTCCGCCACCGTTTATCTCTAGCTCGCAAGATTGTGAACAGGTTTTTATCAGCTGGCGGTAGTAAGGAGAGTTAAAAAAATTGAAGAAGAACGTTCTTATCATTGGTGCAGGAGGTGTCGCCAAGGTGGTGGCCCATAAGTGCGCGCAGCACAACGACGAACTCGGTCGTATTGCTATCGCGTCGCGCAGCATCTCCAAATGCCAGGCCATCATTGATAGCGTGCAGGCCAGGGGCAGCCTCAAACAGCCCGCCGAAATCAGGGCCTATGCCCTGGACGCCCTGGACGTGGAAGCGACCAAGGCACTGATCCGCGAGACCGAATCGCAGATCGTCATCAACGTCGGCTCCGCCTTCCTCAACATGTCGGTGCTGCGCGCCTGCATGGATACCGGCGCCGCGTATTTGGATACCGCCATCCACGAAGAGCCGGGCAAGATCTGCGAAACCCCGCCGTGGTATGGCAACTACGAATGGAAACACCTGGCCGAGTGTGAGGAGAAGGGCGTGACCGCCATCCTCGGCATCGGCTTCGATCCGGGCGTGGTCAATGCGTATGCCGCATTGGCGCAACGCAGGTATTTCGACAAGATCGAGTCGATCGACATCCTCGACGTCAACGCCGGCTCCCACGGCAAGTACTTCGCCACCAATTTCGACCCGGAAATCAACTTCCGCGAATTCACCGGTCAGGTCTACAGCTGGCAGAACGCTCAGTGGACCACCAACAGGATGTTCGAGGTCAAACGCACCGACGACCTGCCCGTGGTCGGTGAGCAGAGCCTCTACCTGACCGGCCATGACGAGGTGCACTCGCTGTCCAGGCACCTCGACGTGCCGAACATCCGCTTCTGGATGAGCTTCGGCGAGCATTACATCAATGTCTTCACCGTGCTGAACAACCTCGGTCTGCTCTCCGAACAGCCGGTGAAAACCGCCGAGGGCCTGGAAGTGGTGCCGCTCAAGGTGGTCAAGGCCGTGCTGCCCGATCCCGCCTCGCTGGCGCCGAGCTATGCCGGCAAGACCTGCATCGGCGATCTGGTCAAGGGCACCAAGGATGGCCAGCCGCGCGAGCTGTTCATCTACAACGTGGCTGACCACGAAGAAGCCTACGCCGAGACCGACAGTCAGGGCATTTCCTATACTGCCGGCGTCCCGCCGGTAGCCGCCGCGCTGCTGGTCGCCCGTGGCGAGTGGGATGCCAAACGCATGGTCAACGTCGAAGAACTGTCGCCCGAGCCGTTCCTCACCCTACTTGATGCGATGGGCTTGCCGACCCGGATCAAGGACGAACACGGCGACCGCTCGTGGAATGAATAAGGCATAAGCCTCCCGTGAAAACCAAAAGGCCCCTCTGCTTCGGCAGCGGGGCCTTTTTCGTTTGCAAAAGCAAGTTTGTAGGAGCGAGCTTGCTCGCGAATCTGCCACGCAAAAAGCTTCGCGAGCAAGCTCGCTCCTACAGTCGTAGGCTGGAAAAAAATCGCGAAGCGTTTTCCACAGCGCTCCTCTAATGGTGGAGGAGAGCCTTCGGCGTTTTCCACCCTACGGAACAGTGCCAATGGCCGCCGACGTGTGGGAGCACCGCCCACGGCGCGAAGCTTCTGATCGGAGGCATCGCTATCAAGGTTTCGCCGTACGGCTGTGTCCGTTCTATACACGTAAACGGCCATGCTTCCCGCCCCGCGCTTTTCACGCGACAATCACCAGCCTATCGACACCGGCCCCAACGTCGGGCCCGTGCTTGCGCACAGCCGTGAGGAACCCCCTATGAGCAGCAACGATCGCGTCATCATCTTCGACACCACTCTGCGCGACGGCGAGCAGAGCCCTGGCGCGTCCATGACCGGCGAGGAGAAGCTGCGCATCGCCCGCGCGCTGGAGCGGTTGAAGGTGGACGTGATCGAGGCCGGCTTCGCCATCGCCAGCCCCGGCGACTTCGCCGCGGTGAAGCTGGTGGCCGACAACATCAAGGACAGCACCGTGTGCAGCCTGGCGCGTGCGGTAGATGCCGATATCGAGCGCGCTGCCGAAGCGCTGGCCGGAGCCAATTCCGGGCGTATCCACACCTTTATCGCCACCAGCCCGATCCACATGCAGTACAAGCTGCGCATGCAGCCGGATCAGGTGGTGGAGCAGGCCGTGCGTGCGGTGAAGAAGGCGCGCAGCCTGTGCGCCGATGTGGAGTTTTCCTGCGAGGACGCCGGTCGCTCGGATATCGACTTCCTCTGCCGCATCATCGAGGCCGCCATCGATGCCGGCGCGCGCACCATCAACATCCCCGATACCGTCGGCTATGCGATCCCGCACCAGTACGCCGATACCATCCGCCAGCTGCTCGAACGCATCCCGAACGCCGACAAGGCGGTGTTTTCCGTGCACTGCCACAACGACCTGGGCCTGGCCGTGTCCAACTCGCTGGCTGCCGTGGTCGCTGGCGCGCGCCAGGTCGAATGCACCATCAACGGCCTCGGTGAGCGGGCCGGCAACGCCGCGCTGGAAGAGATCGTCATGGCGATCAAGACCCGCCAGGACCTGCTCGGCGTGCACACCCGCATCGAAACGGAAAACATCCTCGCTGCCTCGCGTCTGGTCTCCGGTATCACCGGCTTCCCGGTGCAGCCGAACAAGGCCATCGTCGGTGCCAACGCCTTCGCCCATGAGTCGGGCATCCACCAGGACGGCGTGCTCAAGCACCGCGAGACCTACGAGATCATGTCCGCGCAGTCGGTCGGCTGGAACGCCAACAAGATGGTCATGGGCAAGCACTCCGGCCGCGCCGCGTTTCGTTCGCGCCTGGAAGAGCTGGGCATCGTGCTGGAAGGCGACGAGCTGAACGCCGCCTTCGGCCGCTTCAAGGCGCTGGCCGACAAGAAGCACGAAATCTTCGACGAAGACCTGCAGGCGCTGGTCTCCGACACCCTGGCCGACGAGGCACCGGAGCACTACAAGCTGGCCAGCCTGGACGTGGCAAGCAAGACCGGCGTGGTGCCGCAGGCGCAGCTGGTGCTGAGCATCGATGGCGCCGAACGTAGCGCGATCGCCCAGGGCTCCGGGCCGGTGGACGCCACCTTCAAGGCCATCGAGAGCATTGCTGCATCTGGCGCCACCCTGCAGCTGTATTCGGTCAACGCCATCACCCAGGGCACCGATTCTCAGGGCGAGGTGACCGTGCGACTGGAGAAGGGCGGGCGCATCGTCAATGGCAATGGCGCCGACACCGATATCGTCGTCGCCTCGGCCAAGGCTTATCTCAACGCGCTGAACCTGATGCAGGTCGGCGCCAAGGCGCATCCGCAGGTGGAAGGGGTTTGATTACTGAAGTCCGGCGTCGGGCCTACCTCGACGCCATGCAGGTCGCCAGCTGGCTGCCACGCACCGAGCTGCCCTTTGCCGCGCCATCGCGGCCGGAGCTGCTGCAATTCATCGAGCCCGAGCCAGCGCCCGTCATCGAGCTCGAGCGGCCGGCTGCGCAGCCGGCCCCTTCGGCGCCCATGCCGCTGCCGGTAACACCGGTTGTTACGGCGAGCCCTGCGGCCGATGCGGTTCGCTCGGTTATGCCGCGCATCACCATGCCCGAGCCAAAAAAGCCGTCCATACAAGCCGACGAGACGCAAGCGGCCGCCGTCGAGCAGAAGGCCTCGATACCGCCGCCGCGTTTCGCTTTGCAGCTGCTGCGTGCCGGCAACGTGTTGCTGTTGGTGGAATTGCCAACGGGCGAATCCTTCCAGAGCCGCGACCCGGCTTACATCCTGCTCAAGGACCTGCTGCGTGCCGCCCGGCTGCCGGACAAGCCCCAGCAGGTTGGCGACGGCGAGCCGATCCGCTGGCCGTTTTTACAGCGCGGCAACTTCGATCAAAGTGCCGAGGCCGCGCGCGATTACGTGCAAGGCGTGATCGCCACCGAATTGGAGGAAATGGGCTGTGCCTGCCTCTGGCTGATCGGCTCGCCGGCGCTGCGTTTTGCTGGGGAAGTCGGGGCGGATGCCTGCTATCGCGAGCTCACCATCGAAGGTCTTGGCCTCGCGCTGACCATGCCTGGGCTCGAACAGTTGATGGAGCAGCCGGAAAGCAAGGCGCAGTTGTGGAAAGCCATGCGCCGTAGCATGCCGCGCTGGGTGACCGGTTTATGAGTGGCTTCTTGAGTAGTGCTGAATGAGTGATGCAGTCAGTTTCCGCCCGATGACTGCGGCGGATATCGAAACGGTCCTGAAAATCGAATACGCCGCGTTCAGCCATCCATGGACCCGAGGCATCTTCACCGATGCGCTGACGGCTTATGAATGCTGGGTCATGTTCGAAGGGGAGCAGCAGGTCGGGCATGGCGTGATCAATGTCATCCTCGATGAGGCGCATCTGCTGAACATCACCGTCAAACCGCAAAGCCAGGGTCATGGCCTCGGTTTGCGGCTACTCGAACACCTGATGCAGCGGGCCCATGAGCGTGGCGGTCGAGAATGCTTTCTGGAAGTGCGCGCCAGCAACGCACCGGCTTACCGGCTATACGAGCGCTACGGCTTCAATGAAGTCGGGCGACGCCGAGGCTATTACCCCTCGGCGGATGGACGCGAAGATGCCTTGGTGATGGCCTGCACTCTGATCGACTGATCGCGAAAGTTCTCGACGAAAAGGCCGGACGTGAATGAATCCGGCCTTTTTCGCTCAATGATCTTACCGAGCCCGAAGGCGTCTGGCTCGACGAGATTACTGCCCCGGCGCCTTGTCCCGCCCCGAATCCAGCGGCGCGTCGCCGCCCAGTTCGTTGTCATCCATCAGGTCATCGTTTTCGTGCAGAACGGCATCGCCGCCACCGAGGCCGGTGTCCGGGTCGCCGTCGGCGGGACCATCCCAGTCCTTGCCATCCAACGGGTCATAGCGGGCCTCTTCAGCCTCGTCCAGATCCATGCCAGCACCGATGCGATGCTCGGACACTTCACTCAGATCCTGATCGGCCGGCCCGCCATGCCCAGGTTCATGGGGCGAGCGTGCGCCATCCTCCTTGATCAATGTTTCCGGTGACAGATCGTCCATGGTCGCTTCGCTATCCAGCACTTCACCACCGGACATGCCGGCTTCGGCGACTCGCTCCGGCGGGAACTCATCCTCTAGTTCTTGTGCAGGGACCTCATCGCCGATGCGGCCCTTGCGCTCGTCCCGACGGGGATCGAAATCGAGCTGCTCGATCGAGCCCATGCGGTCTTCTGTATCGTCGATTTCAGTGGGTGTGTAGGGCTTGCGATCGTTCATGACAATCTCCTGCGAAAGTGCGGTCTTGCAGATTGTGACCCGGTGTCGCGGCGAAGATTCAGGCTGACCGCTGGCTGGTTCAGGCTTTATGAACCAAGCTGCAAGAGCCCTTCGGTTCGACGCTTAGGGCCTTGTAGCGTTGCAAAACGAGCGAACCACTGACGAGGATCGAGAGTCACAAAAACATGAACGAATCTGATGATCTATCCGGGCTGGACGTCCGACACTGCGCTTTTTTCTTCGATGTCGATGGCACATTGGCCCAGATACAGCCTCGCCCAGAACTTGTCTTCATCCCGCCTTGCTCATTGATGGCGCTCGAACACCTGCATGTCAGCGAAATACCCATCGCGGTCATTTCGGGGCGCCCCCTCAGCCAGCTCGACGATCTGCTCTCGCCCTTGCGTCTGCCGTCTGCCGGTGTGCACGGTGCCGAGCGGCGCACCGCCGACGGCCAGTTACGCAATCTGTCGCTCGACGAGGCGTTGTTCGGCCGCATTTATCAAGAGCTGGTGCAAGCATGTGCCGAGCTGCCGGGCCTATCACTGGAAAACAAGGATGTCGCCTTCGCATTGCATTTCCGGCTGGCTCCGGAAATGGAAGATGCCGCGCGTGCTCTGGCTGAAGACTTTATCGAGCGCTACGGCGAAGTGCTGGCGCTGCAGCCAGGCAAGTGCGTGTTCGAGCTTAAGCCGCGCGGCGCAAGCAAGGGCGAGGTGATCCGTACCTTCATGCAGGAGGCGCCGTTCAAGGGTCGAAAGCCGGTGTTCATCGGCGACGATTTGACCGACGAGGCGGGTTTCAAGGTCGTCAACGAGCTGGGCGGCCTGAGCATCAAGGTCGGTACTGGCGTAACCGAGGCCATGCAACGCCTGGACTCGGTAGAAGCGGTCGGCGCCTGGCTTGGAACCCTGCTCGACGCACTGTCGGAACAGCCGATCAATCCAACAAAACCAGACTGAGAGATCCATCCATGAGCCGACTAGTAGTGGTTTCCAACCGAGTAGCGCCGATCAAGGCGGGGAAGGTCGCTGCTGGCGGGCTTGCAGTAGGCGTTTATGATGCGTTGCGCCAGGCCGGAGGCATCTGGTTCGGCTGGAGCGGCGAGGTAAGCAGCACCCCGCAAACCAATAGCGAGACGGTCGGTAACATCACCTACGTGACCTTGGGGCTGACCAAGCAGGACTACGATCAGTATTACCGCGGCTTTTCCAACGCCACGCTCTGGCCGATCTTCCACTACCGGATAGATCTGGCTCGCTACAACCGTCAGGAATATGAAGGCTACAGGCGGGTCAACGCCATGCTGGCGGAGAAGCTCAAGCCGCTGCTCAAGCCCGACGACATCATCTGGATTCATGACTACCATCTCATTCCGTTCGCCGAGTGCTGCCGTCAACTGGGCATTCGTAACCGCATCGGCTTTTTCCTCCACATCCCATTCCCGCCGCCGGAAATCCTCACCGTCATTCCGCCGCACAACGAACTGCTCAGGACACTCTGCTTCTACGATCTCATCGGTTTCCAGACCGAGACCGATCGCCTGGCCTTTCAGGATTACATGACCCGCGAGGTTCGCGGCGTGCTCGAATCCGACGGCAGCCTGACCGCGTATGGGCAAAACTTTCGTGCCGGCGTCTATCCGATCGGCGTGGTCCCGGATGAAATTCATAACCTGGCCGAATCCTACAAAGGTCGTCGCAAGCCCATGCGGCGCACCACCGACATTGCCCGCAAGAAGATCATCAGCGTCGACCGCCTCGATTATTCCAAGGGGCTGTTGGAGCGTTTCAAGGCCTACGAGGCATTTCTCGAGCGCTACCCGGAGCATCGACGCTCGGTCGAATTCATTCAGATCGCACCCACCTCCCGTTCTGATGTGAAGACCTACCAGCACATCCGCCAGCAACTGGAAAGCGCGGCGGGGCACATCAACGGTTGGCTGTCGGACCTTGACTGGACGCCGCTGCATTACCTCAACAAGAGCCATGATCGACGCGTGCTGATGGGCCTGTTCCGCACTGCCGACATCGGCTTCGTCACGCCGTTGCGCGACGGTATGAATCTCGTGGCCAAGGAATACGTCGCCTCGCAGGACCCCGAAGACCCCGGCGTGCTCGTGCTGTCGCGCTTCGCCGGTGCCGCCCGTGAATTGACCTCGGCGCTGATCGTCAATCCCTATGACTGCATAGGCATGGCCGAAGCGCTGGACCGAGCCCTGCGCATGTCGCTCGCCGAGCGCAAGGATCGCTACGAGCACATGATGCGTGCGATTCGCGCTGCGGACCTCGATGCCTGGCGCGACAACTTCCTGCGTGATCTACGCGCCTTTTCATCCCGACCGCGTGCCGAAGTGCCTTCGAATCCGCTCTTCACCGTTTAGCCTGTGACGTCCCGGCCGGCGTGCTTGTCAAAACGTGGTTCGGTTCGTAACGTGCGTATCGGATCAAAAAGGGGCTATCGATGAGCAAAGATCTTCAACAACTAATCGAAAACAATGCGCGTTGGGCTGAAGCCATCAACGAGGAAGACCCGACGTTTTTCGCCAAACTGGCCAAGCAGCAGGTGCCGGAGTACCTCTGGATCGGCTGTTCGGACGCACGCGTGCCAGCCAATGAGATCGTTGGTATGCTGCCGGGCGATCTGTTCGTCCACCGCAACGTCGCCAACGTCGTGCTGCATACCGACCTCAACTGCCTGTCCGTCATTCAGTACGCAGTAGACGTGCTCAAGGTGAAGCACATTCTGGTCACCGGCCATTACGGCTGCGGTGGCGTTCGCGCCTCCATGCGTGACGACCAGCTGGGTCTTATCGACGGCTGGCTGCGCACCATCCGCGACCTGTATTACGAGCACCGCGAGCACATCGCCAGCTTCCCCACCGAGGAAGCCCAGGTCGACCGCATGTGCGAACTGAACGTCATCCAGCAGGTCGCCAACGTCAGCCACACCAGCATCGTTCAGAACGCCTGGCACCGTGGTCAGGCACTGTCCGTGCATGGCTGCATCTATGGCATCAAGGACGGAATCTGGAAGGACCTCAACGTCACCATCAGCGGCCCGGAACAGGTGCCACCGCAATACCGTTTGCGCCCGCATCGGCCAGTCTGATGGCGAACCGCCAAGGATGGGCCTTCGCTGGTCTTCTGCTCGCCGTGCTCTGCTGGAGCGGCAATGCGCTGGTCGCGCGCGCCTTCCACGATGCGATCCCACCGCTGGCCTTGTCCTTCTGGCGTTGGGTGCTGGCGACCTGTCTGCTGCTACCGTTCGTTGCGCGCTCGATCTGGGCTCACCGCGCGGCATTGCGTGCGGCAGGCTGGCGCTTGCCTATCGTCGCCGCGCTGGGCATCAGCACCTATAACTCGCTGCTGTACACCGCAGCGCAAAGCACCGAAGCCATTAATCTCACCTTGGTGAATACCTGCTTGCCGCTGTTCACCTTTATCGGTGGCGGCCTGCTGTTGAACGAATGGCCGGCTCGCCGCGCCTGGTTCGGTATGGCCATTGCGGCTGGAGGGCTGGTCTATCTCATTAGCCGGGGCAGCTGGGAGGCGTTCAGCGGTCTGTCGTTCCAGGCGGGTGATTTGATCATGCTGGTGGCGGTGCTGGTCTGGGCGCTTTACACCTTGCTCCTGCGGCGCTGGTCAGGTTTTCTCCAGTTGCCACCGCTGACGCTGCTGGGCGTGCTGATGCTGCTCGGCGTACCGATGATCCTGCCGTTCTACCTGTACGAACTGAGCCAAGTGGGCGGTTTCACGCCAACCCCGAACAACCTCGCCGCCATCGGCTACACCGCCATCTTTGCTTCGCTGGTGGCCTATTTGTCATGGAACCACGGCGTCAAAACCGTTGGCGCGGCGAAGGCCGCCATGACGACCTACCTGATGCCGGTATTCACTGCGTTTCTCGCCTGGCTGGTGCTGGGGGAGGGGGTGCAGCTGTTCCATCTGGTTGGTGGTGGGCTCATCTTCGCCGGTTTGCTGCTGGCGACCCAGAGTACGGTGCGCCGGGCGGTTCGCTGATGCCGAGGCGGGCTATCTGCAGTTAGCCCCGCCTCGGCGCCATGCGGGTCACTTAGCAAGTTCGCTTCGAGATCCGACCGTCCACGAAAGCAGCAGGCGCACACCAGCTCCAGTGGGAGGCGCGACCTCGCGGCGAATACAGGCCGCAGGCCTGTCGAAATGCAGGCCTGCCCAGGTCGACAGTGTTTAGGTGAACAGGCATTACCGCCTTCGCGGGGCCTATCGTCGCCGGTGACTTCTGTCGCCGTCTTCAGCGCTTGCTGTTACCGCAAACCATGTGGCCCTTCATGGCCTCTTGCTTGACGATGAACTCACCCACCAGCGGGCGGCTGTGCAGAAAGTGCTCGGTGGTCTTGTGGTGAGCCAAAGCCGCTTCGTCGCGGTACAGCTCATAGAGATAGACGAGGTCGGGATCAGCCAGATCCTGGACGACATCGAACACTAGGCAGTCCGGCTCGTCCTGCACCGAGGCGGCGGCGTTGACGCGCATGGCCTCCATGAACTTGTCGAACGAGCCCGGCGCGAGTTGGGTTTTCAGAATGAGGCAGTACATGAACACTCCATTTTGTTTTAATGTGAGCGCTCGATTGTATACAAGGAATAACAAGATGCCACAGCGTCCCGGTCGCCTTAATGGCCTGCGTCATCTGGCGCTCACCGCGCCGAACCTCGAAGAATGCGAACGTTTCTACGTCGACGTGTTGGGCATGGAGGTCCTCAACCGCGCCAGCAAGGATCTCGTCTACCTGACCTGCGGCAACGACAACCTCTCCCTGGGCCGCGCCCAGGAAAAAAGCAGCGGCGTCCAGGCGATGGATCACTACGGCTTTATCGTCGACAGCCTGGAAGAACTGCACGCCTGGTATGAATACCTGAAAGCGCAAGGCGTCACCATGCTCGACCGCCCCTTCGCCCACCGCGACGGCGCGCATAGCTTCCATGTGCTCGATCCCGCGGGGAATACCGTGCAGCCGCTTTACCATCCGGCGGTATCGGGGCAGCGTTTGCGTTGATATGAAGGAGGAAGGTCTGGGCTGCATCAGCGATGACGAGTATCGATGATCAAACGCTGAGTGCGCGCAGTTTGTCGATAGGCTAAGAAGCCTAATGGGCCGCGAACTGTAGCTCACCAACGAGCTGCTGAACCACAACCATCCACGCCAGTGCACTAATCAACCCCAACGACAAATGCGTAGCGACGATGCCTCTTGAGTCCGGTTTCCAGAGTGCAAGGCGTGTGGTGCGCTCTCGTTGTTGATCGGCAGGCAAAAAAGGGTTCATTCGCTAAACCCTTCTTGGAGTTCAATGGCACGCAGACACTGAAATCGTCACCTGGTATATGAATACAGGGGCTCTCCGGAAAAGATAGGTAGGCATAGCTTACTGCAACCAACTCGTATGGGACGCCTGTTCCGTGGCAGATGCCTGCTGATAGTATCGGCCCCACACTACCGCGTAGCGATTTCCGGTGTGAGCTGGGAGAGACCATCGCGCAACTAAGCAGGGGACGGGACTATGGGTTTTCTGGCGTAAAGCGAAGAATAACTTAAAGGGTATAGAACGCGATGATTTGGGACGCCATACCAGCACTGATAGCTTTAGCCGGCGCGGCTTGGACTTATGGCTCGGCAGGCGATGTCCGGCGAGCCAATTTCAGGTCATGGATTTTAGGCCATTTTGGCCGCGCTAAACCTATCGCCGCAAAGCTGCTTATTCGCGCAGCAATGCTGGGCCTGGGCGTCGTCGCGGGAATCATTGTGTGGGTTTCCGTGAGGGAGATCTACGAGTTCCGCACCAGCCTCGAGCCAGTTACACGCAGGGACGTTTTCCATTTACTCATGAACTCGTTCAACCTGCTAGCGTACGCATCGGTTTGCTATGCATGCCTATTGCTTCTAATTAGCCCTAAACGGCCTCGAAGAATCCCATTAGTGATCACGGAAGGCCAACCTATTACGTTCACCCTGCGTGGTGAGCCCGACATAGAAGTTTTCAAAGATTCGATCAGAAGGGGAATCACGGTGAAAGTCGAGGCTTGTGACGGGCGCCTGCACGTTGCAGCTGAAAACATTGACGGATTCTCCTTCCAACAAAATTAGCCAAACGCAGGGAAGTAAGATCATGAATACCTGGTGCGAACCCGCCGCTAAGGAGAAAAGATCACGTTGCGCGACATGCAGTTGTGCAGCTGAGCACATAGGGTTAGGCCTGGTATGCATCAAGCTTTAACCTTGCTTGTACCACCTCTAGCCGTAGACCTGAAATTTTCCTCGTTATCTTTAAGAAAGGACGCATCTAATGACGGAAATTGCCATCTCACGAGTTATCGCACACGAGATCGTTAAGGCGCAGCATAAGCCTATCGAAGAAAGCAACATCCGAAACACCGTTCTTGACGTCAGAGATAAGACAGTAAAGAAACTACTGGATGAAGTAACGAAGGTCTATGGGAGTAGAATGAACGCAGCCCATTATGGGACATTCAAAACCACATTCGACCGTGGCCCCTTTCCAGACAGTTACAGCAACTACATTGACAGCCGCCAGGCGGATAGTGACTTTATCAGCCTTACTAGGGTAGTGATGGCTGAGCTTTATCGCTTGGCTGAGGCAGCTACTGCTTCAACGGGGGGTTATATACTATTTGCAGACTACAGCATCGCAGCAGAGAGATTTTTCCTAATCGTCATGATTAAGAAAACTCCGGGCATTATGATCAGTGCTCAGCTTGAGCCGGAAGAGCTTGATCGATTGGAGCTGGATAGATTATCGCAGGCAGCCAGGATCAACGTCACCAAATACGCTGCATTTCTTAAGGCTGGAGATGAGGAAAAAGCTTCAATCAACTATCTTAGCTTTATAAGTCCGAGCGCTGCGAAAGGCACCGCTGGATACTTCATCTCAGCCCTTGGCTGCTCAAAGGGTTCGACATCATCGCAAGCTACCAAGCTGGTTATAACCGAAACCGAAAAATATTTCCGGCAAAGGGCTGACTGGAACGTTAACACTGCTCGTCTAAGAAGAAGTATTACTGAATACTTGCGAGAAAAAGATGGTAGTGGGGAGTCGGCGCGACTAGCCGATATAGACGATATAGTCAGGAAGCATATTCCTACAGAGCAAGCTGACAACGCCGAAGCTATTGTTGAAGACCTAATAAAGCATCTTAATAGTGAGGATATTGGTATCCCTGTTGAATTTCCAGTTCACGCAGCAACTCTAAAGAAAAGCACTCATCTGAAGGCTAAAACAAACTACTGGAACTTAGAGTTTGATAGAGCTGCGCTTGGGAAGACCGATTCCGCTGCGGTATATTATGACTCCAAGAAAAAAAGCTTGACGTTGAAGAATATTCCAGAAGATTTCATAGCAGAAGTAGAGTCCCATCTAAACAACGGTAGTTTGTAGAAATGAATATTAGTCCGCTGGTTCAGCTATTCAGAGCAAGCGATGATCGTGCTTTCGAAGAGGGCTTGATTTCTGGCGTAACTGAATATGAAAGCGGGTTGCGGTTGATTAGGCTTGCAGAAGAAAACGGTAGCGGCCGTGTTGAAGGCGCTCGTGCAGATGGTGTCGAAATTGATGCCGGCTACCTAGAGGACGCGCCTGCCGAGGGCTGCTCTTTGTTTTATCGTTTTCGAATACATACTCAGAGTCTATCAACATTCCATGCTAGCCTCGATAAGCTACTTTTCGCTGGGTCGGAGATATCTCGAGGTATTTTCCCTAGCGAGTTTTACATTGTAGATATCGACGCGTACTCAGGGGATACAGAGCCATGTTGGATCATACATTCGCTCGCTACGGCGTGCCGTGCCATAGCATTGCTGGCAAAAATCGCACATTACCACGATAGCAAAAGCGATACGGGATACCTTCAGCTGGTTTTTATTGATGCCGCTTCTGAAAAGTTGATCAAACCGATCTTGGTTAATACTATCGTTTCTTCCGAGATCGTTAGAATATGCCGCAGCATCGATCTAAGTCTTTTAGAGCAGCTGGCAGGCGCGGCGCCAGAGTCAGATCCACACTTTGCTAGTAGGCAAGGCGTTTTTTATGCCACTGTATCGGAGTTTTTAGGAGGCTCAAGCGGTAAAGAAGATAACTTTGAAAAGCTTCTGTCGGAGTGGAAAATATTTTCAAATACTTTTCAGGCAAACCTGAATACATACGTTAGCGGCTTTGCTTTTCATAAAGCAAAGAAAGAGGTTGCTGAAGCCGAGTTCGACATTGCAGGGCAGTACGCTAAGGTCCTAGGAGATATTACTGGCAAGCTGCTGGCTATCCCGATTTCGTTCGCTGCGCTAGTAGCCTTGTCTAAAGCCGGTGAGCTATCTGAAAGCATATTTCTTGTGCTCGGGCTGATGTTTGCGTCTTTGTTGATTAGCGGGGTCATACATAATCAGCGTCGGCACTTCAAACTAATAAAGCAAGCTAAGGCTATCGTCATTGATTCAATTAACGGGAAAATAGATTCTTATCCCAAAGAGTTGCGATGCTCCATCGAGACGATGAAATCCACACTTAGTACCGATGAATGTAGGTTAAGGTGGACCCTCAATATATTGCAGGTGCTTGCTTGGAGTCCCTCCATTATAGGTGTCGCATACCTATACATCGCCCAGTAGACATCGTTATCGGATGCGCCGAGTATGTAGATGTGCGTAAACAGGCAAATTTTATTTTTCTCAAGACTAAGCGTTCCCCTTAACAAAAAGGGGACAGATTTATTTTCTCGGACATGGCCTCCTGCTCAAACGCAGAAACCATATCATCCCCGATGTTCGCCTGCCCAAGGCATCACAATCTGCAAATCGCCAACAAGCAGTTGCGCCGCAACCACCCAAACCACAGCACCAAACAACCCCAACGACAGATGCCCGACCACGATACCAATGGCGATCTGTTTCCAGAGCCCGGCGTATTGATTGGTTGGGGTAGCGGCGGTGCGGTAGGGCGTTTCGCGTTCGGCGCGGATGTTGTCGAAGTCGTCTCTCATGATGGGTACTCAATGCTGTTTGGCTAAACGGCAGGCACAAAAAAAGGGTTCAGCTTTCGCTGAACCCTTTTTGAATTTGGTGGCTACGCAGGGACTTGAACCCCGGACCCCAGCATTATGAATGCTATGCTCTAACCAACTGAGCTACGTAGCCAAGTGGCGCGCATTATTCGCGCCGCGCGGTTGTGTGTCAACCCTCGGGGTGCGCTTTTTCTGCCTGCTTTTTCAAATGCTTATGCCGCCGGTCCCGTGGCCGGCGGTGTGCTGTCGATCAATCCCATTTTGGCGCGAATCCGGGGTTGGCCAGGCGCTCGTTACGGTCCAGCGTGGCGATCTGTTGCATCTCCTCGTCAGTCAGTTGCAGCGCTTGTGCTTTGAGGTTGGCGGCGAGGTTTTCGCGCTTGGTGGAGGAGGGGATTACGGCGAAGCCTTGTTGCAGCAGCCAGGCCAGGGCGACCTGTGCGGGGCTGGCGTTGTGGGCTTTGGCGATGCGCTGCAGTACATCGTCCTGCATCACCTTGCCGTAGGCGAGCGGCATGTAGGCGGTGATGTGGATGCCCTGGCTGCGGGCGAAATCGATCACCTCGCGGTTCTGTAGGAAGGGGTGCACCTCGATCTGGTTGGTGGCGATGTTCTCGGCACCGATGGCGTCGATGGCCTGCTGCATGTGAGCGATGGTGAAGTTGGAAATGCCGATGGCGCGGGTCAGGCCGCGGGCCTTGGCTTCCATCATCCGCGCCAGGTAGTCGGCGACGGCCAGCTCATCATTGGGCGACGGCCAGTGCACCAGGGTGAGGTCCACCTGCTCCATGCGCAGCTTGCCCAGGCTTTCCTCCAGGCTGGGGAGCAGGCGGTCTGCGCCGAGGTTGGCGGTCCAGACCTTGGTGGTCACGAACAGCTCTTCACCCGGGACGCCGCTCTCGGCGATGGCCTGGCCGACTTGCGCTTCGTTCTCGTAGATCTGCGCAGTATCGATGTGGCGATAGCCGAGTTCGAGGCCCATCTTCACTGAGTCGATGACTTGCTGATCCTTGAGGCGGAAGGTGCCGAGGCCGAAGGCGGGAATGGTCATTGAGGATGCTCCTGTGGGGTTGATCAATACGAGGCGGCGGTTGCCGGCTCCTGAATGGTGTCGTTCTGGTGGTGTTCGGACGATGTGTTGGTGCGGTCCAGGCGGCCGCTCCAGAATGTCAGTGCCAGGGCGCCCAGCACTACCAGAGAGCCGATCCACGCGGTATGGATCAGACCCATGGAGGCGACGATATGTCCGCCGAGCCACGCGCCACCGGCGATGCCAAGGTTGAAGGCGGCAATGTTCAGGCCCGAGGCGACGTCGACCGCGTTCGGCGCGTAATGCTCGGCCTGGCGTACCACGTAGACCTGCAGGCCGGGCACGTTGCCGAATGCCACTGCGCCCCAGAGCAGCACGGTCGCCAGTGCCAGCCACGGGTTGGCCGCGGTGAAGGTCAGCGCGAGGAGCACCGCGGCCAGCAGCGTGAAGATCAGCTTGAGCGCACTGATCGGCCCGCGCCGGTCGGCCAGCTTGCCGCCCCAGATGTTGCCCACCGCCACCGACACGCCATACACCAGCAGTACCAGGCTCACCGCGCCTTCGCCGAAGCCGCTGATCTCTTGCAGGATCGGCGCAAGAAAGGTAAAGGCGATAAAGGTGCCGCCGTAGCCAACCGCGGTCATCGCGTAGACCAAAAGCAGGCGCGGCTGTTTCAGTACGGCCAGTTGCTGGACGATGGAGGCGGGCTTGCTGTGCTGGATGGTACGTGGCACGAAGATCAGGCTGCCGATAAAAGCGATCACACCGAGCAGCGACACCGCGAGAAAGGTCTCGCGCCAGCCAAACTGCTGGCCGATAAAGGTGCCCAGCGGCACGCCCGTGACCAGCGCGACGGTAAGCCCGGTGAACATAATGGCAATGGCGCTGGCGGCCTTTTCCTTCGAGACCAGGCTAGTGGCGATGGTCGAACCGATGGAAAAGAACACGCCGTGGGCGAGGCCGGTGACGATGCGCGCCAGGATCAGCGACTCGTATCCCGGTGCCTGCCAGGCCAGTAGGTTGCCGGCGGTGAATAGCACCATCAACGAAAGCAGCAACAGCTTGCGTGGGACCTTGCCGGTCAGGGCGGTGAGCAGTGGCGCACCGACCGCGACGCCGAGGGCATAGAGGCTGACCAGCAACCCGGCGGAAGGCAGGCTGACGGCCAGATCATTTGCGATGGTGGGAATCAGGCCGACGATGACGAACTCCGTCGTGCCGATGGCGAATGCGCTGAGGGTCAGCGCGAGCAAGGCGATGGGCATGGAATGAAACTCCGGGTGGATTGCATGGCGCGCAGTGTCTACCGCAGACTCATGCGGAAAAACCGGGTCTCAGGCCAAACATAATTGACTGCGAGTCATAGATGAAAACCACGCTCGACGAATTGCAGGCCTTCACAGCTGTCATCGATACCGGCTCCATCTCCAGCGCGGCCATGCAGCTGGGGCAGACCGCCTCGGGCGTCAGCCGGGCCCTGAGTCGGCTCGAAACCAAGCTCGCTACCACGCTGTTGCGCCGCACGACTCGGCGCCTGGAGCTGACGGAGGAGGGCGCGGCCTTTCTGATTCAGGCCAGGCGGATTCTCGAAGCGGTGGAGGAAGCCGAAGAGCTGATGTCGCGCCGCCTGCAGCGACCGGCCGGGCGGTTGCGGGTGAATGCTTCCGCGCCTTTCATGTTGCATGTCCTGGTGCCGCTTATTGGCGGATTCCGCGAGCGCTACCCGGACATCGAGCTGGAGTTACACAGCAGCGACCAGATCATCGATTTGCTCGAGCACCGTACCGACCTGGCGCTGCGCCACGGTCCGCTACGCGATTCCACCCTGCATGCCCGGCCATTGGGCCGCAGCCGGATTCGGGCCGTGGCCAGCCCGGACTATCTGGCGCAGCGCGGCATGCCGCAGCGGGTCGAGGACCTGGCGAAGCACAGCCTGATCGGCTTCACCCAGCCGGAAAGCCTCAATCAATGGCCACTGCGTCACCCCCTTGGCGAAACCTGGCCCATCGTGCCGAGCTTGTGGGCATCGAGCGGCGAGACCGTGAGGCGGCTGGCGCTGGCCGGCCAAGGCATCGCTTGCTTATCTGACTTCATGACCGCGCGTGATCGCGCCGAGGGCACGCTGGTCGAGGTGCTGGCCGAGGCGAATGTCAGGGTGCTGCAGCCGATCCACGCGGTGTACTACCGCAATACCGCGCTCGCTGCGCGCATCACCTGTTTTCTCGATTACCTCAGCGAGTGCCTGGCGGAGCAGGCCTGGACGCGTCACGGATGACCGGTTCGAACGATGCAGAGCAGTGCCTGCCTAACTTTGCAGGCATACCTGCGAGGAGACCTTCATGCTCAGCACAGCCTTTCCAAGCGATCCGCCGCTGCATCCGTGGTTGGCGGACGAGTCGCCTCTGAACGATCTCGATGACGCCGAGAGCAATACTGAACTAGACGACGGCGACACCTTGCCCGACGAGGTGCTCGAACAGCTGGAGAAAGAGCCGCCGCCACCCGACCCGATGCCCGACCCAGGGGTGATGTAGCTGCGGTTGTCTTCTGGCGATGCGTTCGGGTTGCAACGTGGCTTGAACGCTGGCCAGTCTCAGAGGATTCATCGGTAGGTCGACCACACTGTTAGCGGCTAGGTCTGCGCGGAGTATGCTGAGCGTGCCCATGCGTCTGCGTGGGCGCCTTACCTTTAAAAATCTTGCCTCCGACCGGGCGGGCTGCTCGTCCCACCGGTGACAGTCCCTGCTATGGCGCTCCAGCAACCGCTCCGCTGTGCTCGAAAAAGCAGAACGACGGTATCGCAAGCGTCGAATGCAGCGTGATCGAGGCGCTGAAAACATGAGCGCCGGCGAATTCGAGCTAGAACACTGTCAGATAAGTACGCTGCGCATCCAGGCGTGTCCTCCTTTTCTCCAGAGACGAAGTGCATGAGCAGGCGACTGTTGGTTGGAGTATTGCTGATTGGCCTGCATGTGTTCGTTGGCGTCACCCTGATTCCGGATCTCCCGTTCGGGCTGCTCGGCAGCGTTCTGGCTTGGGTATACCTCGCACTGTCTGCTGTGCTGATGCGCTACGGCGTGCTGGTACGCGGGGCTGGCAATGCGCTGCTGGCGTGGTCCGGATTGCTGGCTATGGGGATCTTTTCCAGCCTGTCGATATTTTCACTACTGCGCGCGTTTACGTTGGCACTGGCATCGCTGCTGGGTTGGGAGTCGGCGGGCTTCGCGCAGGGCTCGGCGCTCGTCGTCATTGTTGCGGTGGCGGCGGTGACGTTGTTCGGGTTGCTCAACGCACGGCGAACGGCTCGGGTGGTCGAGCGCGACATTGCTTTGCGGAACCTGCCTGCCGCGCTGGAAGGGTTCAGCATCGTGCAGCTCAGCGATATTCACGTCGGCCCGACGATCAAGCAGGGCTATATCGATGCGATCGTGAAGCGAGCCAACGGGCTCTCGCCCGATCTCATCGTCATTACCGGCGATTTGGTGGACGGCAGCGTCGCCGATCTGGTCGGAGATATCGCGCCGCTGGCACGGCTAAGCGCTCGGCACGGTGTGTATGTGGTGACCGGCAATCACGAGTATTACTCAGGCGCGGACAGTTGGATCTCTGAGTTCGAGCGGCTGGGAATGATGGTGCTGCTCAATCGCCACATCCAAATCGAACACGACGGCGCCCGGCTGGTGCTGGCGGGTATCGCTGACTATTCGGCTGAACTGTTCAGGCCCAGCCATCGCAGCGATCCGATTGCGGCATTTGCTGGCGCTCCGAACGACATGCCGCGCATTCTGCTGGCGCATCAGCCGCGTTCGGCGAAGGCCGCGCTGGAGGTGGGCTGCGATCTGCAGCTGTCCGGTCATACGCACGGCGGGCAATTCTGGCCCTGGATGCACTTCGTGCAGTGGCAGCAGCCCTGGGTGGCGGGGCTACAGCGTGTCGGCGATATGCAGGTCTACATCAGTCGCGGCACCGGCTATTGGGGGCCGCCACTGCGATTTGGGGCCCCTTCGGAAATCACCCGGATTCGTCTGGTGAGAGCCGACGACTAGGCATCGCTGACTAACTCGCCAATAGCTCGCGGCGCAGCATGACGTAGTCCTGGCCTTCCAGTTGCCCACGACGCAGCGGATTACGCGTGCAGTGCGCGGCAAAGCCCGCATCGACGAAACGGTAGGGTAGATGCTCGTCGCGACCGGCCGGGATGCCCAGCCGCGTGGTCTGGATGATGTCGGGGCGCGCACCGATGTCGTCCACGCGCAGACGGGCAGGGTCCATGCGCTGGGCGTTCCACTCCGTGACGGTCAAACCCAATGCCTTGCACAACAGCGTCTGACCGGAGCAGAGGCGGGTCAATGGTCGCGGTCCGCCAGCGGCGGCCGGGCTGTTGTTGCGCATTCGGGCAATGGATTCTTCGCATGACAGCGAGTCGACCCAGGGGTAGCCGGCCTTGATGCACACCGCGTTGCCGTCACCCTGCACGCTGAAGTTCAGCGAATCCCCGCCACGCGAGTAATACAGATAGAGATGGCCGGCCGGCATGAACATCGCGCGCCGTGACGGGCTGTAGCCGAGCGAGGAGTGGCTGGCCTTTTCGTCGACGTAATAGGCTTCGGCCTCGATGATGCGAGCCGACAACCACAGCCCATCGACACAATGACGAATCACGGTTCCCAACAGATCCTGGGCGACCAGCTGTGCGTCCCGGTCGAAAAACGCGTCGTCGAGAAACTGTGATAGCGGTTCGGTAAGGCTGTTCATCTGCGCTCCGGCTTCGGCAAGTCTGCCTGTTCCGACCGCATAAGCGGGGCGAATATTCCGCGATCGATGAATGGATTCCGTGCCGGTCGTCAGACAAACGTTCGGACCTGGCTCTGAAACAGGGTTTCAGAGCGACGGGTTTGGTCGCTCAAACGCCAAAAAGACGCGCTTGAGCGAGGCCTGCTTAGCGACTGACCGGGGCACATCAGCTTCAGCGCTGCTCTACGCGTGCCGAATTGGCAGAGCCATTCTGGAGAACGCTGGCACTGTCGCTGGCGCCATACTGCGAAACGTCTACAAAGTTTGCAGTGCCGGCTTGGCTGACAAGCGCGTAGTTGCCCTCGTTGAATTGCGAGGCCTGGATGATGTTGCTCTCACCGTTCTGCTCCAGATCCAGTTCGTTTACCTCACCCACTCCAACCTGAACGGTCACGATGCTGTTGTCGTTTCCTGTTGTCACGGCACTCAATACGTTGCCGACCGCGGTCTGCGAGAGGCTGGCCGTGTTGCGATTGCCGGTCTGCACTATGGCGACACTGCTGTCTCTGCCAGCTTGTGCAAGTTCGATTGCGTTGTCATTGCCGATCTGGGAAGAAACGGATGTGTTCTGCCGGCCTCCTTGGCTCGCTACGACTTGATTGCGGTCGCCATTTTGTTCGCTCGAGAAATTCATCAAGATGTCGGATTGGGTGACCGTCGCGCTGTTGTAGTTGCCAGTGCTTTCAATCGCGACATTCGAGGCGATTGCATAGGACTGGCTCACCGCGGCCGAATTGCCAATGCCAAAGGACAGAACCGTGACCTCAGAGACACTGCCGGAATCCTGCCTCACGGTGGCAATATTCGCAGTGCCATCCTGCCAAACATAGGCCGTGTCGCCTAAGGCATCGGTTTGGAGGGTATTGCTGACGTTATCGCTACCGTACTGGTTGCTAGTGGATTTCGCTTGGGCAGACGATTGGTTCGCCGTAGCAGAGTTGCTGTCGCCTACTTGCAGCTGGTAAATCGCTGCACTGATGGAATCCGACTGGGTTCCCTCCGCAAGATTCGAGCTGCCATGTTGGCCTTGAGAGATGACACTGTCGGTGGAGTTGGTCTGAGTGGCGTTCGCGATATTCTCAGAACCAACTGCCTGGTGCTGCAGGATTGTGTTGCCCGAAGCGGAACTCTCCAGAGTGTCGTTCGATTGGCGCGCTTCACTGTAGTTAGCGCTGCCTTGCTGATGCTGGTTAATCGAGTTGCTTATGCCGCTTAGCTGGAAAGAAACCGCTTCGTTGGTTACGCCGCTCTGGGTGATCGAGGTGGTGTTATCGATACCACCTGTCTGTGTGACAGTGGTGTTCAGTGAGATGCCGGACTGATCAATGTTGGCGGAATTTTGATCTGCGAATGCGGGTACCGACATTGCAGCAATCACAGCAAGGGCAAGCGGATTCAGGATGCGCATGATGTCTCTCCGATGAGGTGCATTCTGCTTACGAGATCAGTCTTAGTTGATGAAAGCCCGTGCTGCCTAGGGCTTCGATTGATTATGGCCCCGTTTTCCTTTCCCGCCTGATCGACTAGCCCCACCGGTGCGCCCCTGACTCGGTGTGGTGTTGTTCACAGTTGGCGCACGTGCGCTACGAAGAGTCTTCGGAGAGTGCTGAAAACGGAAAAGGCCGTGCTAATGCGCGGCCTTTTCGGTGTCTCTTTCATGGAGAAACGTGCTGAACGTGCTGCGTCGCCTTAGACGTTGAAGCGGAAGTGCATCACGTCGCCGTCCTTGATGACGTATTCCTTGCCTTCCAGGCGCCATTTACCGGCTTCCTTGGCACCGGCTTCGCCCTTGTACTGGATGAAGTCGTTATAGGCGACCACTTCGGCGCGGATGAAGCCCTTCTCGAAATCCGTGTGGATCACGCCAGCGCCTTGAGGGGCGGTAGCTCCAACCTTGACTGTCCAGGCGCGGACTTCCTTCACGCCAGCGGTGAAATAGGTCTGTAGGTTGAGCAGCTCGTAACCGGCGCGGATCACCCGGTTCAGGCCCGGCTCTTCGAGGCCGAGGGATTCGAGGAACATGTCCTTTTCCTCGCCATCATCCAGCTCGGCGATTTCCGCTTCGATCTTGTTGCACACCGGCACCACGACGGCGCCTTCCTCAGCGGCGATGGCGTTGACCACGTCCAGGTGCGGGTTGTTCTCGAAGCCGTCTTCGGCGACGTTGGCGATGTACATCACCGGCTTGCTGGTGAGCAGGTGAAAGCCTTTGGCCAGGCGAATTTCCTCTTCACCCAGATTTTTCAGCAGCGTGCGTGCCGGCTTGCCTTCGGTGAAATGAGGGATCAGCTTTTCCAGCAGCGCTTTCTGCGCTACGGCTTCCTTGTCGCCGCCCTTGGCGTTGCGGGCGACGCGTTGCAGTTGTTTCTCGCAGCTGTCGAGATCGGCGAAGATCAGCTCTAGCTCAATGATTTCGATGTCGCGCTTGGGGTCGACCGAGTTGGAAACGTGGATGACATTGTCATCTTCGAAGCAACGTACCACGTGGGCAATGGCGTCCGTCTCGCGGATGTTGGCCAGGAATTTGTTGCCCAGACCTTCACCCTTGGACGCGCCTTCTACGAGGCCGGCGATGTCAACGAACTCCATGGTGGTCGGCAGCACGCGCTCGGGCTTGACGATATCGGCCAGGGCCTGCAAACGCGGATCAGGCATCGGCACGATGCCGCTGTTCGGCTCGATGGTGCAGAAGGGGAAGTTTTCCGCAGCGATACCGGATTTGGTCAGTGCATTGAACAGGGTGGACTTGCCGACGTTGGGCAAACCGACGATGCCGCAATTGAATCCCATGGTGTCTTGCCTCGGTGTGCTGGCAGCTAGAAAGCTACCGGCGTTGCCAAACTGCATTAACGGCGTCGGGATGCGCTGTGATGCAAGCGCCCTGTCCAGCCGTGCCTTGTCGTGTGTGCTCGCGCCTCAAGCCTTCTGGCTATGCAGTCGCTGCATCGCGCGCGTCCAGTCGCCTGTAAGTATCTCGGGCAGCACGTCGAAGCTGAAGTCGATGCTGGCGTCCAGCTTTTCGCGCTCAGCCTGCGGGGCCCGCCCCAATACGTAACCTGTCACCAAGCTACTGTGCCCGGGATGGCCGATGCCCAGGCGCAGGCGGTAGAAATTGTTCTGGTTGCCGAGCTTGGCGATGATGTCGCGCAGCCCGTTGTGCCCGCCATGACCACCGCCCAGTTTGAGCTTGGCGACGCCGGGGGGCATGTCGAGTTCATCATGGGCAACCAGGATGGACTCGGGGGGAATTCGGAAAAATCCGGCCAGCGCCGCCACCGCCTGACCGCTACGGTTCATATAGGTGGTGGGAATCAACAGGCGGACGTCTTCGTCCTGATGGCGAAACTTGCCAACCAGACCGAAGTATTTGCGATCAACGCTAAGGTTGACGCCCTTATGGGCGGCCAGACGCTCAACGAAAAGGGCCCCTGCGTTATGCCGGGTCTGGTCGTATTCAGGGCCTGGATTACCCAGGCCAACGATCAGTTTGACGGCAGTCACGACAGAGGCCCTTCCTTCAGCTGGCTACGAGTAGTTACTCGGCAGCGCCTTCTTCTTTCGGTGCGTCTTCCTTGCTCACGCGCGGCGCGTGAATGTTGACGACCGGCAGGTCGCTGCCGTGCTGCAGAGCGACGAATGCAACGCCTTGCGGCAGCTTCAGGTCGCTCATGTGCAGTACCTGGCCGACTTCCATGTTGGCGATGTCGACTTCGATGAATTCCGGCAGGTCTTGCGGCAGGCAGGTCACTTCGGCGTCTGGCAGGTTCAGGTAGATTTCGCCACCCTGCTGCTTAACGCCAACCGAGGTTTCCTGGTTGATCAGGTGCACCGGCACGGTTGCGGTCAGCTTCTGGCCGGCAACGACGCGAACGAAGTCCGCGTGCAGAACGAAGTTCTTAGCCGGATGACGCTGCAGCGCTTTGATCACTACAGATTCGTTCTGGCCATCGACGTCCAGGGTCAGCACGTGGCTGAAGGAAGCTTCGTTTTCCAGCATCTTGGCCAGATCTTTGGCCAGCAGGCTGATGGGCTGCGGAGCCTTGTCACCGCCGTAGATTACGGCAGGGACGAGGTTGGCGTTACGACGCAGGCGGCGGCTCGCACCTTTCCCCAGGTCGGAACGCACTTGAGCATTCAGAGTGAAATCGGTCATTTGTGTTTCTCCAAGATAACAACGCGCCCGAAGCGCTCGCGACCAGCACTATCGGGCGGTTGGGCAAAAAGCCCGCACGCGGCGGGGCACATTTACGTTCGGCGCGAAGGGCCAAGCTTTTGGGCTTAGCGGAACATCGCGCTGATCGATTCAGCATTGCTGATGCGGCGAACCGCCTCAGCCACCATTGGCGCGATGTCCAATTGGCGAATACGGGTACAGGCCTGTGCCGCTGCGGACAGCGGAATGGTATTGGTCACTACCAGTTCGTCGAGCACCGAACCGTCGATGTTCTCAATGGCGCGGCCGGACAGAATCGGATGCGTGCAATACGCGTAGACTTTCGAAGCACCGTGATTCTTTAGGGCGGTCGCAGCGTGGCAAAGGGTGCCAGCGGTATCGACCATGTCATCGACGAGGATGCAGGTACGGCCTTCGATATCGCCGATGATGTGCATCACTTCGGACTGGTTGGCCTTCGGGCGACGCTTGTCGATGATGGCCAGATCCACGCCCAGCGACTTGGCTACGGCGCGAGCACGCACCACACCGCCAATGTCAGGGGAAACGATCATCAAATTCTCGAAGCGCTGAGCCTGGATATCGTCGACCAGGACAGGCGAACCGTAGATGTTATCCACCGGCATGTCGAAGAAGCCCTGGATCTGATCGGCATGCAGGTCGACGGTGAGGACGCGGTTGACGCCCACCACATCGAGCATGTCAGCCACGACTTTGGCGCTGATCGGCACACGTGCGGAGCGCGGGCGGCGATCCTGACGGGCATAGCCAAAGTATGGAATGACGGCTGTAATGCGGGTAGCTGAGGAGCGGCGGAAGGCGTCTGCCATCACCACCAGTTCCATCAGGTTGTCATTGGTGGGTGCGCAGGTCGGTTGGATCAGGAAGACGTCCTTGCCGCGAACATTTTCGTTGATTTCGACGCTGATTTCGCCGTCGGAGAATTTTCCGACGTAGGCATCACCGAGGGGGATATGCAGCTGACGTACGACACGCCGGGCCAGATCGGGGTTGGCGTTCCCCGTGAAGACCATCATCTTGGACACGCGCAGTACCTGCCTGAGGGTGGATCCGATGAAACAAAAAGCTGTTCAAAAGGCCAGGCATTTTGAACAGCTCTCGTGAGATATGGCAGGGGCGGCTGGATTCGAACCAACGCATGCCAGGATCAAAACCTGGTGCCTTACCGCTTGGCGACGCCCCTGTGGATGTAACTTTGAAAATGCTTGCTGTCGTACAACCCCGAAAGGTTATGGCAGGGGCGGCTGGATTCGAACCAACGCATGCCAGGATCAAAACCTGGTGCCTTACCGCTTGGCGACGCCCCTGTAACGTACAACCTTTAACTTACTTCCTGCGCCAGTTGCGCGAGCCGTCGGTGCAGCATCGAAATGTTGCGGCCTTGAGCTACGAAAGCTGGTAAATCGGCTGGAAGTTGGCGGCAAACTTTATCAGCCTCACCTTTGTTTGGGAAGCTCCCAAACACACAAGCTCCAGTGCCGGTCATTCTTGCTGGAACGAAATTGTTCAACAAGCTCAAAGCGTTACGCACTTCTGGATAACGCTTCTCGACCACCGGCTGACAGTCGTTATGACCGCCCCCTGCAAGAAGGCTGCGAACTGTAATGGCGGGGGTATTGCGTGTCAACTCCGGGTCGGAAAATATTTCCGCTGTACTAACAGAGACTTGCGGGGCGATTACGAGGAACCACGGCTCGCTTAATTCGACCGGTTGCAAGCGCTCGCCAACCCCTTCGGCAAAGGCCGCATAACCCCGCACGAATACCGGCACATCGGCCCCGAGCGACAGGCCGATCTTCGCCAGCTGGTCCTCGCCCAGCTCTGTCTGCCACAGGTAATCGAGCCCGATAAGCGTGGTTGCCGCATCGGAGCTGCCGCCGCCTATGCCGCCGCCCATGGGCAGGCGCTTGATCAGTTCGATGTCGGCGCCCTGGCTGCATCCGCTGTGGCTCTGCAGCAGGCGCGCGGCACGTACAATCAGGTTGTTTTCGTGATCGACGCCAGGCAGTTCGGTGTGCAGTTGGATCTGGCCATCGGCACGAGGTGTGAAGGTCAGTTCGTCGCCGTAATCGAGAAACTGAAACAGCGTCTGCAGCTCATGGTAGCCATCGGCGCGACGACCGAGGATGTGCAGCATCAGATTGAGTTTGGCCGGGGCCGGCAGGGTCAGCCTGTGCATCATTGGCCGAGCTGGCGCGGCTGCCAGTCCTTGACCACCAAAGTGATCTGCAGATCGCGGCCTGCCAGCTTGATACGCGACGGCAGCGCGTAGCCGCCTTCTTCGCTATAGCCGAGATACTGGATGTCCCAGCCGTCCTGCTGCAGGTTGGCGAGGCGGCCGTTGGCGTCCAGCGCGATACGGCTGCGGCTGTCCGGCGCGGGGAGTCCGCGCACCCACCAGAGCAGGTTCGATACGGGCAATTGCCAGCCGAGCTGACTTTCCACCAGCGCTTCCGGGGATTCGGCTTCGAAACGGCCCTGGCCCGCGACTTCCAGCGCGACGGCGTCAGGCCGGCCAGTCAGGCGAGTGGCGCCACGCCCCAGTGGGCCGGAGAGACGAATATCGAAATAATCCTGACGCTGCAGCCAGAATAGCGTGCCGCTGCCGGAGTCCTGTGGTGCGCGGATGCCAATCTTGCCGCTGATCTGCCAGCCATCGATTTCGATTATCCGTGCCTTGTGGGTCGTCCAGTCTTGTTTGTTGCCGGGGCCTTCGATCGATTCCTGCGGGCTGAGACCGGCGCAACCGGCGAGCAACAGCACGAGAGCGGGGACCAGCAGGTTGCGCATCAGCTTCATGGGTCAGGGAGTCTCCGAGCCTGTCAGGCGTTTGATGGTGTCGCGCAGTATCTGGCTATCCGGCTGTTGCTTCAGCGCTTCGCTCCAGATGGCCCGCGCTTCGCGTTGCTCGCCGGAAGCCCAGAGCACCTCGCCGAGGTGGGCGGCGACTTCATGGTCTGCAAAACGCCCTAAGGCATTGCGCAACTGGGTTTCGGCTTCTTCGAGATTGCCCAGGCGATAGTTGACCCAGCCAAGACTGTCGAGAATGGCGGCATCGTCGGGGTTGAGCCGGTAGGCCTGCTCGATGAGCACAAGGGCTTCCTCGTATCGATCGGTGCGATCGGCGAGGGTGTAGCCCAACGCGTTGATCGCCATAGCGTTGTCGGGTTCACGCTCGATGATGAAACGCAAGTCCTGCTCGAGTTGCGCCAGGTCGCCACGCTTTTCAGCAAGCATTGCGCGGGTGTAAAGCAGGTTCAGATCGTCGGGGAACTGCTGCAGCGCCTGCTCGGTAAGTTGCCAGGCCGCGTCGACGCGCTGTTGCCCAGAAAGTGCTTCGATCTCGATCAGATACAGCTGGATGGCATAGTCAGGCTGCTCGTCGCGGGCATCGGCCAGCAAGCGCGAGGCTTCTTCGTTGCGATCCAGCGCGAACAGCAGCTCTGCCTGCATCAGCTTTGCCGGCAGATACTCGTTACCGGGACCGACCTTGGCGAACGCACTTAGCGCCTGTTCGGGCTGGTTCAGCTCGCGATAGGCGCGGCCGAGGTTGAAATGGGCCGCATCGCGATGGCTGCCGCGCGCGATCAACTCTTCCAGATACACGATCGCTTCGCGCCAGGCCTCTGCTTCGAGGCATACCAGCGCCATGGAAAAACGCAGGTCGTCATCGCCTGGATACTGTTGAACCAGCGTGGCGAATTCGCCCATGGCCTCGTCGAGGCGATCCTGCTCGACCAGCAGGCGCGCATAGGTCAGGCGAAGGCGCTTGTCTTCGGGATGTCGGCGCAGGCTCTTCTCCAGCAATGGCAGCGCTTCTTTGCCACGTTCGAGAATCTGCAGCAGACGCGCCTGGAGCAGGATCGACGGCACTTCCTGCTCGCCGGCGGACTGCGCTTCGAGCAATGCGAGTGCTTCTTCCGGTCGGCCATCTTGCTGCAGTAGCACCGCCTTGCCGAACTGGAGTTGGGGATTGTCCGGGTGTTTGGCCAGTAACTGGTCGAAGCTCTTCAGCAGTCCGGTGCGGGTGTCCGGATCGGTCTCGGCGGCGGACAGCGCGAGGAAGTCGAAGTGGGTGTCGCCCTGACCCTGCAGCACCTTTTCCATGTATTCCATCGACTGCTCGTAACGCCCGGCACGTGCCAGCTGCACGGCGGCGGCGCGTTGGGCGTCGAGATTGTTCGGCGCGTTGCTTGCCCAGATCATCGCGGTATCAAGCGCGGCCTGCTCGGCGCCGAGGTATTCGGCGATACGGAATCCGCGCTCGGCGACCCCGGCATCCTGGGTTGCATTGGCCTGCTGGACGTAGTTGCCCAAGGCGATGTCGAAGCGATTGCGCTGGCCCGCCAGTTCGGCCACCAGCAAGGCATAAAGCGTGTCGCTACTGAACGAGCCATATTCACTTACATCCGGCTCAATGGCTTGAGGAGTGGCCTCCTCGACCGGCGGGCTGCTGTCGGGTGTGCTCTGCATGATGCTTTGGCAGCCACCGAGAAACAGAAGGGCACTAAGGGCGAGGAGTTTTTTCATGGGGATACAAGGCTGGTCTGCGGTCGCGGCATCATGACACAAGCCATCAGGCGAGCGCACGGGCTGGCATGCTAGGCGATGTGGGAGGGTTCGATAGCTACAGACAATGAAGGGCAATGGTTGTTCTGGGACAAGCGAAGTAGGAGAATCGCGCGCTCCGTTTTCGATCAGCGACCCTGCATGGCTTTCATCGCGCTTGGCATTAATCACAAGACCGCATCGGTGGACGTGCGCGAGCGCGTTGCATTCACGCCCGAACAGACGGTCGAGGCGCTGCAGCAGCTATGCCGTGTCACGCCGACGCGTGAGGCGGCGATCCTGTCGACCTGCAATCGCAGCGAGTTGTACCTCGAACAGGACCAGGTCGAGTCCGAGGCGGTGCTGGCCTGGCTGGCCAATTATCATCGTCTGAATCTTGAAGACGTCCGGGCCTGTGCCTACGTTCATACCGATGATCAGGCGGTGCGGCACATGATGCGGGTCGCGTCGGGATTGGATTCGATGGTGCTCGGCGAGCCGCAGATTCTCGGACAGATGAAGTCGGCCTATGCCGTCGCGCGCGAGGCCGGTAGCGTCGGCCCGCTGCTGGGGCGTCTGTTCCAGGCGACATTCAGTACCGCCAAGACCGTGCGGACTGATACCGCCATCGGCGAGAGCCCGGTGTCGGTGGCCTTTGCCGCGGTCAGCCTGGCCAAGCAGATCTTCGCCAATCTTCACCGCAGTCAGGCCCTTTTGATCGGCGCTGGAGAGACCATCACGCTGGTCGCTCGTCATCTGCATGAACAGGGCGTCAAGCGCATCGTGGTTGCCAACCGTACCCTGGAGCGCGCAAGCCTGCTGGCGGAGCAGTTCGGCGCCCATGCGATCCTGCTTGCCGACATCCCGCAAGAGCTGCACAACAGCGACATCGTCATTAGTTCCACTGCCAGCCAACTGCCGATTCTGGGCAAGGGCGCTGTGGAGCAGGCGCTGAAGAAGCGCAAGCACAAGCCGATGTTCATGGTCGATATCGCCGTGCCCCGCGACATAGAAGCGCAGGTCGGCGAGCTGAACGATGTCTACCTCTATACCGTCGATGATCTGCAAGAGGTTGTGGCGGAAAATCTCAAGAGTCGCCAGGGCGCTGCCCAGGCTGCTGAAGAACTGGTCGCCGCCGGAACCGATGAGTTCATGGGACGGCTGCGAGAACTGGCTGCGGTGGACGTACTCAGGTCCTATCGACAGCATGCAGAGCGCGTTCGAGACGAGGAGTTGCTCAAGGCCCAGCGACTGCTTGCCAATGGCGGCACGCCGGAGGATGCGCTGGCCCAGCTGGCGCGAGGGCTGACCAACAAACTGCTGCACGCGCCCAGCGTTCAGCTGAAAAAACTTTCCGCCGAAGGGCGCGTAGAGGCACTGAGCATCGTTCAGGAACTCTTCGCCTTGCCGGACAGCACGGACAACCCATGAAAGCGTCGCTGCTCAACAAACTCGACATTCTGCAGGACCGCTTCGAAGAGCTGACCGCGTTGCTTGGCGACGCCGAGGTGATCAGCGAGCAGACGCGTTTTCGCGCCTATTCGCGCGAGTACGCCGAGGTCGAACCGGTCATCGCCACCTACCGTGAATTCCTCAAGCTGCAATCCGATCTCGAGGGCGCGCAGGCGCTGCTCAAGGATAACGACCCGGACGTGCGCGAGATGGCCGAAGAGGAAGTGGCCGATGCGCGCGTCAAGCTGGAAGAGATCGAAGCCCACCTGCAACGCATGCTGCTGCCCAAGGATCCGAAGGATGGGCGCAACGTCTTTCTCGAAATACGCGCCGGTACGGGCGGTGACGAGGCGGCGATCTTCTCGGGCGACCTGTTTCGCATGTATTCCCGCTACGCCGAACGGCAAGGGTGGCGCGTCGAGATCCTCTCAGAAAATCCGGGTGAACACGGCGGCTATAAGGAGGTCATCTCGCGCGTCGAGGGCGACAATGTCTACGCCAAGCTGAAGTTCGAGTCTGGCGCCCACCGCGTCCAGCGCGTCCCGGAAACCGAATCCCAGGGCCGTATCCATACCTCGGCCTGTACTGTGGCTGTGCTGCCGGAGCCTGACGAGCAGATTGCCATCGAGATCAACCCGGCCGATCTGCGCGTCGATACCTATCGAGCATCCGGCGCCGGCGGGCAGCACATCAACAAGACCGATTCGGCCGTGCGCATCACCCATATGCCCAGTGGCATCGTCGTCGAGTGCCAAGAGGAGCGCTCGCAGCACAAGAACCGCGCCCGCGCCATGTCGTGGCTGGCGGCCAAACTGCAGGACGTGCAGGACAGCGCCGCGCACAAGGAAATCTCCGATACCCGCAAGCTGCTGGTTGGCTCCGGTGATCGCTCCGAGCGCATCCGTACTTACAATTTCCCCCAAGGCCGCGTGACCGACCACCGCATCAACCTGACGCTGTACTCGCTCGGCGAAGTCATCGGCGGCGCGGTAGAGCAGGTCATCGAACCTCTGCTGCAGGAATATCAGGCGGATCAGTTGGCGGCGTTGGGGGATTAACGACAGCCGCAAGTCTCAAGCTTCAGGCCACAAGCTGAATACGTGGTGTCTTGTCGCTCTAGGCTTGCTGCTTGAGGCTTAACGTATGGCCACCATCGAATCCCTGCTCAACGACAGCAATCTGCCCGACTCGCCGAGCGCCAGGCTCGATCTTGAGTTGCTGCTCGCCCATGCGCTGGGTAGATCGCGCAGCTATCTGCATACGTGGCCGGAGAAGGAGCTCGATGCCGAGCAGTGTCGCGTCTTTGTCGAATGCCTGGAGCGCCGCCGTCGTGGCGAGCCGGTGGCCTATATTCTCGGCCGGCAAGGGTTCTGGAGTCTGGACCTCGAAGTCGCGCCGCACACGCTGATCCCGCGACCGGACACCGAGCTGCTGGTCGAAACCGCATTGCAGCTGGCGCCGGCAACGGCGGAGCAGATTCTGGACCTGGGCACTGGCACTGGTGCGATTGCCCTTGCGTTAGCCAGCGAGCGCCCGGCGTGGCAGGTGACGGGCGTCGATCGCGTCGCCGAAGCGGTTGCCCTGGCAGCCCGTAACGCCCAGCAGTTGCGCCTGGACAACGTGCGGTTCCATGAAAGCCATTGGTTCTCGGCGGTTGGCGAACAGCGCTATCGGCTGATCGTCAGCAACCCGCCCTACATTCCGGCCGGCGACCCGCATCTGGCTCAGGGCGACGTGCGTTTCGAGCCGGGCAGCGCGCTGATTGCCGGCGCGGATGGCCTGGATGACATTCGCCAGATCATCAAGCAGGCGCCGGCTTATCTGCAGAACGATGGCTGGTTGCTGCTGGAGCATGGCTACGATCAGGCGGCGGCGGTGCGCGAGTTGCTTGTGGCGAGCGGATTCGCCGGCGTCGAAAGCCGCAGGGATTTCGGCGGGCACGAGCGCATCAGTCTGGGCCGTCGACCATGATTTCATCATCCAGGAGAGCACCATGCTGAGCGATGAGGAGCTGCTGCGTTACAGCAGGCAGATATTGCTGAAACAGATCGATATCGACGGTCAGCTGAAGCTCAAGCAGAGCCGGTTGCTCATCGTCGGGCTGGGCGGGCTGGGGTCGCCCGTGGCGCTTTATCTGGCGGCCGCAGGCGTGGGCGAATTGCATCTGGCTGACTTCGATAGTGTCGATATGACCAATCTGCAGCGGCAAATCATTCATGACTCGTCGTCGGTCGAGATGCCGAAAGTGGACTCGGCGATTGCGCGTTTGTCCGCGCTCAATCCTTTGGTGAAACTGGTGCCGCACCGCGCCGCGATGGATGTCGATACGCTCGGTGCGGCTGTGGCTGCGGTGGATTTGGTACTCGATTGCACCGACAATTTCGCCGTGAGGGAGGCCATAAATGCCGCTTGCGTCAGTGCGAACAAACCGCTGGTGAGCGGGGCGGCGATTCGTCTCGAGGGGCAACTGTCGGTGTTCGATCCACGAGTGCCGACAAGCCCGTGTTACCACTGCCTTTATGGTCATGGCAGCGAAGCCGAACTGACCTGTAGCGAGGCCGGCGTAGTGGGGCCCTTGGTGGGAATGGTGGGTAGTCTGCAGGCGCTAGAGGCGCTGAAGCTACTTGCCGGGTTTGGTGAGCCCTTGGTGGGACGGCTGCTATTGGTGGACGCGCTGTCCGGGCGCTTCCGTGAGCTCAAGGTCAAGCGTGACCCGGGCTGTGCGGTCTGCGGCAGTCGTCATGGCTGACAATGCGCCGATTGGCGTCTTCGATTCCGGCGTGGGCGGGCTGTCGGTGCTGCGAGAGATCCGCACGCGTTTGCCGCAGGAGTCGCTGCTGTACCTGGCCGACAGCGGGCATGTGCCTTATGGGGAAAAAAGCCCTGAATTCATTCGCCAGCGCTGTCGGTCGATTGCGGAGTTCTTATTGGGGCAGGGCGCCAAGGCGTTGGTGCTGGCCTGCAATACCGCCACTGCCGCCGGGGTCGCCGAACTTCGCGAGCGGTATCCGCATGTCCCGTTGGTGGGGATGGAACCGGCGGTTAAACCGGCCGCACAGGCCACCCGTAGCGGCGTGGTGGGCGTGCTGGCTACCACCGGCACGTTGAGAAGCGCGAAATTCGCGGCATTGCTAGATCGTTTTGCCAGCGATGTTCGGGTCATCACACAGCCTTGCCCCGGTCTGGTCGAGTGCATCGAGGCCGGCGAGCTGGAAGGCGACACGACGCGTTCGCTGCTGCAGGGGTTCGTCCAGCCCTTGATCGAGCAGGGCTGCGATACGCTGATACTGGGGTGCACGCATTATCCATTCATTGAGCCGCTGCTGACCGAGCTGCTGCCGCCGCACGTCACTTTGGTGGACACCGGGGCGGCTGTTGCGCGGCACCTCGAAGCGGTGCTCGCCGCGCGCGATCTGCTGGGCCACGACGAGGCGGTGACGCGGTTCTGGAGCAGTGGCGATCCCCGCCGATTGGCTGGGGTACTACCGGTACTTTGGGGGGAAAGCGGCACGGTGGCCTACTATGCTGGTTAGGAACTCCCCGCTGCGCCTGCTTTCTGTATTTGAGTCATTGCTCGAAAAACAATAAGCGACGCCAATTTTCGATAAGGAAATTCCGATGAAAAAACTGATCTCCCTCGCTGCGATTGCCGCCGTTTCGCTGGGTCAGGTGGCTGCTGTTCATGCGCTGGATCTGACGGCTGCCGTCGGCCAGACCGGTGAGTCGACCATGACTTATCGCCTTGGCGCGCAATTCGACTTCAACCGCAGTTGGTTCCAGACGAGCGTAGGGCGGCTCACGGGATATTGGGATGCTGGGTATACCTATTGGGAGGGTGACGAAACCTCGAGCAACCATAGCGTTTCGCTGGCTCCGGTATTTGTTTACGAGTTCGCTGGAGACTCGGTGAAGCCTTACCTGGAGTTGGGTATCGGCGTTGCGGCGTTCGAAAACACCAAATTGGAAGATAGGGATCTGGGGTCTTCGTTCCAGTTCGAAGATCGCTTCGGTGCGGGGCTGCGATTCGCAGGGGGGCATGAGATTGGCGTGCGGGCCATTCATTATTCCAACGCCGGGATCAAGAACCCGAACGATGGCATCGAAAGCTACGCACTGCATTATCGGGCGTCGTTCTAAAGCGCCAGACCGCGTGCCCGCAGAATGGGCGGGCCAACAGGCGAAACCCATCGGCTATCAACGCTCGATGGGGCTTGCCTGAAGCTGCTACGGCCTAATCCTGATAGGCCGATTCAGAACCCTTTCGCTCTTCCATACAATCCTCCGAACCGAGTTCGAACTCCCTGCAGATCAGCGGGCGTCTGTCATAAATGGTGCAACGCATGCTGTCGCGGTCGAGCGCCGCGCACCAGCCGTCATCGAGACGGCGCATGACTTGCCCACCCCATGCATCCTCGTCGATGAACCGCTCGGGGACGCCGGTATCGGTCAGCAGTAGAACTTCAAGTCGGCAACAACAGGCAGCGCAGGTCGAGCAGCTGACGCGCTCGGTTGGCAATTGATGGTGGGGGATGGCGGCGTAAGTCATCGTGGCAGTTTACGCCTCTTGCTGTGATGACTGTGGGAAAGCTCAGCAGGAAACCAGCACGATGGCGTGCTGGCGGCCTATCTCAGCTATCTTCCTCAAGCTGCTTGTTCTTCCAGCCTTCCCCGCCGGGTAACAGCAGGTTGAGGAGCAGCGCGATGATCGCGCAAAGGGAAATGCCCGACAGGCTGAATTCGGCATAGCCGATCACCATGCCGCCTATGCCGAATACCAGCGTCACCGAAACGATGATCAGATTGCGCGCCTCGGCCAGATCCACCTGATGACGGATCAGCGTGCTCAGGCCGACCACGGCAATCGAGCCGAACAACAGGCAGAGAATGCCGCCCATCACCGGAACCGGAATGCTCAGCAGACCTGCCCCGAACTTGCCGATGAAGGCAAGGACGATGGCGAAAATCGCTGCCCAGGTCATGATTTTAGGATTGTAGTTCTTGGTCAGCATCACCGCGCCGGTGACTTCCGCGTAAGTGGTATTGGGCGGGCCGCCGAACAGACCGGCGGCCGAAGTGGCCAAGCCATCACCCAGCAGTGTGCGGTGTAGCCCTGGCTTCTTGATGAAATTGTTACCGGTGACTCCGCCGATGGCGACCACACCGCCGATGTGTTCGATCGCCGGAGCCAGCGCCACCGGTACCATGAACAGAATCGCGCCCCAATGAAACTCGGGCGCAACGAAGTTTGGAACGGCCAGCCACGGCGCTGCAGCGATGCCGGTGGTGTCCACGACACCGAAAGCGAAGGACAGGCCGTAGCCCATCGCGACGCCTGCGAGAATCGGCACCAGCCGGAACAGTCCTTTGCCGAGTACAGCTACTAATAGCGTGGTCACCAGCGCGGGCATCGAAATCAGCATGGCTGTCTCGTATGGCACCAGTTGAGCACTACCGTCGCCAGCCTTGCCCATGGCCATGTTCACAGCGACTGGCGACAGCGCGAGGCCGATGGAAATGATGACTGGAGCGATTACGACCGGCGGCAACAATCGGTCGATGAAGCCAGGCCCTTTAAGGCGAACCGCAAAACCGAGAATCATATAGACGATGCCCGCGGCGACCACGCCGCCGAGTACCGCAGGCAGGCCGAAGTCACCTTTGGCCGCGATGATCGGTGCGATGAAGGCGAAGCTCGATGCCAGAAAAACCGGTACCTGGCGCTTGGTGACCACTTGAAACAGAAGGGTGCCGATACCGGCAGTGAACAACGCGACGTTAGGGTCCATGCCGGTGATCAGTGGCATCAGCACCAGTGCGCCGAACGCCACGAACAGCATCTGCGCGCCGGCGAGAGCCTGGCGGCCGAGCCCTTCTTCCATGGGTTGCGACATCTCAGATGTCCTTCTGCTTGGTGCCGAAGATCTTGTCTCCCGCATCGCCCAGACCAGGCACTATATAGCCGTGCTCGTCCAGCCGCTCATCAATGGAGGCGGTATAGATGATGACGTCCGGGTGAGCCTTCTCCACCGCATCGATGCCCTCCGGAGCGGCGACCAGCACCAGTGCGCGAATTTCCTTGCAGCCCGCCTTTTTCAGCATATCGATTGCCGCGACCATGGAACCGCCCGTGGCCAGCATCGGATCGATGATCATTGCCAGCCGCTGGTCGAGATCATCTACCAGACGTTCCAGATAGGTGTGGGCCTGCAGAGTTTCCTCATTGCGCGCGATGCCCACCGCGCTGACCTTGGCGCCGGGTATCAGGTTGAGCACGCCGTCGAGCATTCCGATGCCGGCCCGCAGGATCGGCACGACCGTGATTTTCTTGCCGGATATCTTTTCCACCTGGACCGGGCCGCACCAGCCGTCGATGCTGTAGTTTTCCAGCGGCAGATCTCTAGTCGCTTCGTACGTCAGGATCGAGCCGACCTCCTGCGCCAGTTCGCGAAAGTTCTTGGTGCTGATATCGGCGCGGCGCATTAGCCCAAGTTTGTGGCGAATAAGCGGGTGGCGGATTTCTCGAATGGACATGATGACTCCGGCGGTCGAATGAACCGGCGTAGATTAATGCATCGGGATGTTAGGGGCTATTGATGTATCGATAGGGCTTGCCCTGGCTGCAACGGCATCGGTATCGTCGCGCCCTTTATTTCGCGCCGCTGAGTCGAGTCTGTTGTATTTCGTCGCAACTCGCAGCGAAACGACTTCAAGCTGCTTTCTACTATTATCTTTCTGGAGCATCGCCATGTCCGTCGATCTCGCACATATCCGCCAGATCAAGGCCGAAGCCGATTGTCTTTATGCCGAAGCCGATGTCGAGGCAGCAATCGATGCGATGGCTGCACAAATCAATGCAGAGCTGGCCGACCGCAACCCGGTGGTGTTCTGCGTCATGAACGGGGGGCTTATCTTCTCCGGCAAGTTGCTTCCCAAGCTCGACTTTCCGCTGGAACTCTCTTATCTGCATGCCACCCGCTATCGTAACGAGACGAGCGGTGGTGATCTGTTCTGGAAAGCCAAACCGGAAATATCTTTCATCGACCGCGATGTGCTGATCATCGATGACATCCTGGATGAAGGGCACACCCTCAGCGCGATCATTGATTTCTGCCGTCATGCTGGTGCCGTTGCAGTGCATACCGCGGTGCTGGTCGACAAGGAGCATCAGCGCAAGGCGCGACCAGACCTGAAGGCGGATTACGTCGGGCTCATCTGTGCCGATCGCTA
Source organism: Pseudomonas sp. (assembly GCA_031988485.1). Classification (GTDB taxonomy): domain Bacteria; phylum Pseudomonadota; class Gammaproteobacteria; order Pseudomonadales; family Pseudomonadaceae; genus Stutzerimonas. The sequence continues at coordinate 474,648 of DALZYJ010000001.1, read as the reverse complement.
CGTGTTCGGCTATGGCATGGATTACAAGGGTTATTGGCGAAACGCGCCTGGTATTTATGCCGTTAAAGGAATGTAGGCCGCTCGCGGTAGTTGTGCCATCGGGGCCGAATGCTCGGTCCTGGCCGGCTAAGGCGGTTATCCCGCCACCGTTCTTCTGCTCTTGCATCGAGCGATCGGTATAGGCTCGGCTTCTCCTTCTCTTATCTCTCCCGGCGCAATGCGCGCCGTCTGCTCATCGGCCTTCTGGTTTGTTTCGTTTTGCCCCAAGGCGCCGCGCTCTGGTAACGCTCCGCTAGCGTTGATGGCCTTCGTACTTTTGGCCATTCGTTGGATGCGATGCCGTTCAGGGCGTGTTTATTCGCATTAGTCGCGATTGAAGGGCTGAGGTCTGCCAATTTTCCGCAAACCGCGTCGCAACTGCTCTAGTTCGGGGGTTGCGTCGATGTCGCTTACGGCTAAGCTCTCAATAGCTTCGCTGGGGGCGGCATTTCGGATAGGGTGATGCTCCGTTGCAAAGCCAGTAACGGGAAGGCTGTTCATACTTTAGGATTACAAAACAAATCAAACCTTAGTGCGCTTAACCCTCCGCTGCCGTGTGGTTAGGGTGAGCCTACTTCGAACCAACCAGGAGCGCCTCATGACAAAAACAACAAGGCAAGGAATCTTCCAGCCCAAGGCATTGGCTCTCGCCGTTGCGCTGGGCACTGCCGCACCGGCTTATGCCGTTAGTTTCAATATTGGGGAAATAGAAGGCCAGTTCGACTCATCGATGTCTATCGGTGCCAGTTGGTCGATGGCTGATCGGGATATGGATTTGGTGGGTATCAATAACGGCGGTACGGGTTATACCCAGACCGGTGATGACGGCCGATTGAACTTCAAGAAAGGCGAAACCTTCTCGAAGATTTTCAAAGGTATTCACGATCTTGAACTGCGCTATCGCGACAGCGGCGCATTCATTCGTGGCAAGTATTGGTATGACTTTGAGCTGAAGGATGAAGATCGTCTGTTCAAAGACATTAGCGACAGCAACCGTAAAGAGGCTGCGCAATCATCCGGCGCCCAGATACTCGATGCCTTCCTTTACCACAACTATTATCTAGGCGAACTGCCTGGCACCGTGCGCATCGGGCGCCAAGTAGTGAGCTGGGGTGAGAGCACCTTTATCGGTAACTCGATCAACTCGATCAACCCGCTCGACGCTGCAGCCTTCCGCCGCCCCGGCGCGGAAATCAAGGAAGGTTTGATTCCGGTCAACATGCTCTATGTATCGCAAAGCATCAGCGATCGCTTGAGCATGGAAGCGTTCTATCAGCTGGAGTGGGACCAGACCATTATTGATAACTGCGGCACGTTCTTCGGAAGCGACGTTGCTCAGGATGGCTGTGACAACAATTACCACGTTGGTAATCCGGCCATTGCGCCGCTGCAACCCGTCGCGGCAGCGTTCGGTCAGGGTTTCGATGTCACTCCGGAAGGTGTGGTGCTGCCTCGTGGCGGTGACCGCGACGCCCGCGATTCTGGCCAGTTCGGCCTGGCGTTGCGGTGGCTCGGCGATGCCACCGAATACGGCGCTTATTTCATGAACTACCATAGCCGTACGCCCATCGTAAGCACTCAGTCCGCTACAGGCGTTCTTGGCCTTGCGACTAACCCCGCCTTCGGACCGGCGCTGGCCGGAGCGCTTGGAAGAGCGGGATTGTGCGCGTCTCCGGCGGCTTGTGGAGCTGCTGCTTCGGCGACCGCGCCTGGCTTGCTGCAATCGGTTGCACTGGGAAATGGCAATTACTACCTCGAATATCCTGAGGATATCCGTCTATATGGAGCCAGTTTTTCTACCACGCTGCCTACAGGTACCGCTTGGTCAGGTGAGATTAGCTATAGGCCTAATGCGCCGGTACAAATCAACACCACAGATGTCACTAGATCTGTCTTGAATCCTCTTTCGCTCGGGCTAACCGGCGCGGCAGCTTCTCCAGTCGCGTCAGCGGAGGGAGCAGATAATCGGGGTTATAACCGCAAGGAAATCACTCAGATACAGACCACCTTCACTCATTTTATCGATCAGGTTTTGGGTGCCGGTCGCGTGACGCTGGTAGGTGAAATTGGTTACGCCCACGTGGGTGGATTGGAAAGTACTAGCGAGCTTCGCTATGGGCGCGATGCAATCTACGGTACGCCGGATGATCCGGCCCAGCTGGCCGCCTATGGCACCAACGGCTTCGTAACCGCCAATTCCTGGGGCTACCGCCTGCGCGCTCTGGCCGACTACAGCAACGTATTCGCAGGTGTAAACCTGACGCCGAACGTTTCCTTCTCCCATGACGTCGACGGCTACGGCCCCAACGGCTTGTTCAACGAAGGTTCCAAGGCCGTTAGCGTTGGCGTAGACGCTGTTTACCAGAACACTTACACCGCCAGCCTGTCGTACACCGATTTCTTCGGCGGCGACTTCAACACCCTGGTCGACCGTGACTTCCTCGCCTTTAGCGTCGGTGTGAACTTCTAAGGAGGCCGCTTCAAATCGTCGAGCGGGGCCTGAAAGGGCTCCGCCTCGCGACTCGCTTTACGCAAGGCCTCCGGCCAAAACAAGATCAAGAGGAACTGGAAGCGTATGAAAACAACAAGAAAACTATTCAGTGTCTTGGCCCTCTCGCTGCTCGCAAGCAGCGTCATGGCCGCTGTATCGCCCGAGGAAGCCGCTAAGCTCGGCACTTCACTGACCCCGCTCGGGGCCGAAAAAGCCGGTAACGCCGACGGCACCATTCCAGAGTGGACCGGTGGTTTGTCTACCAACGCCGCGCCCTTGAATAACGGGCACCTGACCAACCCCTTCAAGGACGAAAAACCCGAGTTCGTCATCACCGCGCAGAACGTCGAACAGTACAAAGACAAGCTGACCGCGGGCCAGCAGGCAATGTTCAAGCGTTACCCGGACACCTACAAGATTCGCGTATTCCCGACGCATCGTAGCGCTGCCGTGCCTGACAACATTTACGAAGCGGCGAAGAAAAGCGCGTTGAATACCGAGCTGGTTGGCGGCGGTAACGGCGTCGGAAATTTCTCCGACAGTCGCTACTACGCCTTCCCAATTCCAAAGAATGGGTTGGAAGTCGTCTGGAACCACATCACCCGTTACCGTGGCGGTAACGTACGCCGCAACATCGTCCAGGCAACCCCCCAAACGAACGGCAGCTACACGCTGGTGCACTTCGAGGATGAAGTGGCGTTTCCAAGTGACATGACGGATCTGGATCCGGAGCGCGCCAAGAACGCACTGCTGTTCTTCAAGCAGCGGGTAACAGCACCGTCGCGCCTCGCCGGTAACGTTTTGCTGGTGCATGACTCGTTGGATCAGGTGAAAGAGCCACGTCAGGCCTGGATCTATAACGCCGGTCAGCGTCGTGTGCGTCGTGCTCCCCAGGTGGCCTATGACGGTCCGGGCACCGCCTCCGACGGTATGCGTACCACCGATAACTTCGACATGTTCAGCGGCGCTCCGGATCGCTACGACTGGAAGTTGATCGGCAAGAAAGAGCTGTACATTCCGTACAACAGCTTCGAAATCAACTCCAGCGATGTGAAGTACAGCGACATTCTTAAAGCCGGTCACGTCAACCAGGATTTGGCTCGTTATGAGCTGCACCGTGTCTGGGAAATTGAAGCCAACCTCAAAGATGGCGAGCGCAACATTTATGCCAAGCGTCGTTTCTTCGTCGACGAAGATAGCTGGACTATCGTGCAATCCGAGCTTTATGACGGTCGCGGTCAGCTGTGGCGCGTCGGTGAAGGGCACATGGTGCAGTACTATCAGCATCAGGTTCCAACCTTTGCGTTCGAGGCGCTCTATGACGTGATTTCCGGTCGCTACATTGCGATCGGCATGAGCAACGAAGAGAAAGCGCATGAGTTCGGTTACAAGGCATCGGCTCGGGACTTCACGCCCGCCGCTCTGCGTAACGCCGGGGTGCGCTGATCCACTGATATCCACGTGATGAATGAGGCGGCCGTTTGGCCGCCTTTTTTTTTGTTGCGAAGCGAAGGATGATACTTTTTAGCCAGTACCCGGCTAAATCACGCAGAATAGGCCGAGCATTTCATGCCGGTCGACAAAACCAGCGGGATCGTGCAGGTTATTACGGCAAAAGCGCAACGATACGGTTCAAGTTTGATGGTCTCGGAGTAGGCCTATAGCTGCGCTCATCGCGTTTTCAATGGACTGATACGAACAAGAGAATTCTCGCCATGTCCGTACGCTTCAACCCTGGTGCGCTGATCGCAGAAGCAGCTGCACAGGTTCAAGTTGCGACTATTCCGCGTTTACCTCCTATTCATATTTCCAGGCCACGACTAGTAGACGCCTTACTCAAGGCCCGCTGCCGCTTGCGTTTGATCTGCGCACCGGCAGGTTTTGGCAAAAGCGTGTTGATGAACGAATGCGCTCGACGAATGCCTGCCGATACGCATCTCGTGTGGCTCGATCTTGGCGGGCGGACGTTTTCCGTCGAGGCGCTGCATGCGCGGCTAAGCCGCGCGCTGGGTGTCAACGCAGCACCGAGCGCAGATGTGCAGCAGGACCTCGTCGATTTGCTGAATGACTTCCCGCAGCCGCTCTGGATCATGCTCGATGACTATCCACGTGAGATCTGCGCGCAATTCGATGCATGTCTGGACCTCCTTCTTGAAAGAGGCCCTGAGTCCGTCAACTGGTGGGTGAGTAGCCGCCGCCAGCCCGCCTGGAAACTGCCAAGGCTTTTGCTGCAGGGCGATCTGTTCGAGCTGGAAGCCGAGAAATTAGCACTCACCGCGAGTGAGCTCGGGCAGCTGCTCGACGCACACCGCCTGGAATTGGCTGACGATACCTTCAAGCGATTGCTGGCCGGCAGCGAAGGATGGCTGGCTGGCGTCAGCCTGTTATTGCTGAATGCTGATGAGCAGGCGGTGCGCGAGCGGCTGGTCGCAGGGACACCCTTGCTGAGGGATTACCTGCAGCGGGAGGTGCTTGACGGGCAGAACGAAGAGGTTCGCCGGGCATTGTTCGCACTGGCGCGGATGCCGCGTTTTTCACCGCAGCTTTGCGAGCATGTGCTCGACGGGTGCGGTAGCGACATTCTGGATGTGCTGAAAACCTTCCAGCTGTTCATTCGGCAGATCGACAATTGCGGCGAATGGTTTCGCCTGTGGCGCCCCTTTGCCTCGTTGTTGCGGCGGATGCCAGAGGCGGTTTCACCCAATCAGGTCCATCTGCGCGCGTGCCAATGGTTCGCCAACCGCGGGGAGATGCGCGAGGCAGTAGAGCATGCACTGTGGGCGGGGCAGCCTGAAGTTGCGGCCAACTTCCTGCAGCGCTACGGGCAGGAGCAATTGCTGATCGGCGACAACGTTTCTCATTTTCTCAAATGGCGCAGCGAGTTGCCGCAGGATTTGTTCAACAGCACTACTCGGCTGATCGTGTTACACGGCTGGGCACTGATCATCTCCGCCCGGCTCGATGAGGTAGATGATTGTCTTGCCGATCTGGCGAAATTCTTTCCCCAGCCCGACGCCCGGCGTCAGGCGCAACTACTGGCCCAATGGCAAGCGCTACGCGGCTTTCTTGCGCGATTGCGAGGGGAGCCGGAGGCCAGAAGTTATTGCCTCCAGGCGCTAGAGGTATTGTCGGATCATGCATGGGCACAGCGGGTGCTGTGCTACCAGGCGTTATCCCAGCACTCGATGGCCGAAAGCCAGCTCGAACTCGCGCAGCATTACAACAGCGAAGGCATGAAGCTGGCGCGGCTTAAGGGCAGCGTGTTGTATGAAGCGATGCTCAACGTCGATCGGATCCAGCTACTGGAGCTGACCGGAGAATTCGAACGCGCGGTTGCCGTGCTGGACGAATCGCTGCGAGTGCTGCGTGACAACGTCAGACACAGTCCCATCATTGGCCGTCTGAAGTTGTTGCACGGTCATCTTTTGGCGTCTCAAGGCTTCGACGAGCAGGCGCGCGAGGCGTATCAGCAGGGGAGAATCGAGACTGAAACCTGCGGTGATTCCTACGTTTTCTTTGGCTACGCCGGCTTGGCAGAGCTGGCGGCTCGCAAACAGGAATTCCCGACCGCCTATCATTGGTTGCGTGAAGCCGAGCGGCTAGCACAGTGGCGGCATGTGCCGGAGGCGCGGTTCCGCGGCATCCTGCCATTGATTACCGGGCTGACCTGGCTCCATCAGGAGCAACTGAAAAAAGCCAGGACTACTTTTCTCCAAGTGCTGGAGCTTCATAAAGGGCACAGCTATCTGGCGCCATCGGGGTTTTACGAGCTGTTGGCGCGAGTGCAGCGCTATCTTGCGGTAATCGATCTGCTATCGGGGCGCCGCACGTTGGCCATCGACACCCTGCGCGAATTGATCGAACAGAATCTTCGTTCACAGCGGTTGGGGCTGGCCTGCGAGTGCCGGTTCACTTTGGCCGAAGCGCTTCAGATGGATGAACGGTATGACGAGGCGGAGCTGGAGTTGCGCAAGGCCCTTGGCGAGGCGGCGCGGCAGCACTTGATCAAGCCGTTGTACGAGCTGCAGCATCGCCAACCGCAATGGCTTGCGAAAATTTTGCCGCTCAACAAGGGTGAAAGCCTGCGTGATCGGCTGCTGCAATTCGAGCGTGAGCCTGAGGAGGCTGTCGCGTCAAACGAGGAGGTGGTCCTGAGCAACCGTGAACTCACCGTACTGCGGCTTATCGCTCAAGGCTGTTCGAATCAGGAAATTGCCGAACAACTCTTCATTTCGCTTCACACCGTCAAGACCCATGCGCGGCGCATCAATACCAAGCTGGGCGTCGCTCGGCGTACGCAGGCTGTCGCTCGGGCCAAGGCGTTGGCCTGGCTTTGAACCGCGGTTGCTGCGAAACGATGTTGCAAAAATGACCGCAACGAGCACAAGGGTGCAATGCGGCGTCGGACATCGCGCAGGCAATCAGCGTTTTTATTGTTATGGGAAGGGGCAGCGAGAGGTGTATAGCTGCTACGGTCAGGTGTCGATTACTGCGTGGCCGAGGTTGAATGCAGAGTCGGCCGATAAAAGCCGGAGTGCTCACCACGTTCGATCGCCAGGCTGTATTGCAGGCTGGTGATCAAACGTTCGAGTTGCTGCTGGTCCCGCCATTGGCTGGTGCTGATGAAGCGTTTGACCGCCACGCCAGCTGCGTCGGTCAGCGTCAGCAAAATGCTGCCGTCAGGTTTCTCGATGCTGAAATTGACGGTGTAGCGAGGCTGAAACACATCGCTGATTTTCTTGAATGGACTGTCCATGCCGGTTACCTGGATTGGATGACTGCAGGTAATGGACCGGCGGACCGATGAACAAGTTTCGCCCGTTGGGCGTGTTTCCCTGTGGCGATAGGTAACACCCGGCGGTGTCGAGAACTCTCATGCCTCGGAAGTGGCAGGCAGCTCGGTCAGTGCTTCGGGATTGTTCTTGAACGCCTTGGCAAACAGGTCTCGATGTCTGGCCATGAAGATGCCCAGGTCATCAGCCTGTTGTTCGCTCAAGGACGGCGATGCCTTATGCAGTGCCGCAGCCAGGGCTTCGGCCAGCTCAAGCATCTTGTCGTGACGATCGGCTTCGGCTTTATCCATGAATAAACGCTCCAAGTCCCGGCTGCTGCGGTATACCACTTCGACGGCCATCAACCACCTCGGCTAAGTTTGAGTTACTGGTTTTTTATACAGCCTATTCCGTTTGGTGCCGAATGAAAAGCGCTTGATGTCCGATGGCCATCTCAATCGCCGAAGTGGCCTTGAATGCGTTCGGTACGAAACTCCAGGCTGCTGCCGCGATAGCCTGGGCGTAGCGGCGGCAGAGGCATGCAGGATTCCCAGCGTTCGTCGGGTTGCAGATCGCCGGGTCCGCGATATCGAGGTGAGTCGTAATTCGAGGTCACCAGGTCCAGGCTGGAACCGGGCGAATAAGCACCGACCTCCCAACGCAGGCTGCGCAAAGGCTTCGGACTGCGGTTGTCGAGTGTGACACGCAGCGGTTGTGCCGCCGGGCAGTCCGCGGGCGCGTATGCGAGCCGTAGTTCGAGCTGAGCAAGCAATTGCTGTTCACGCTGCTCCTGCCAGATTACCCAGGCGGCGACCAGCCCCAGTCCGAGCAGTGCTCCCAGCGAAATAGGGATCGCTCGAAGCGGGTAGCGAATCAGCAGGATCACCCAGGTAGCGATTAATAGGGCACCGATCAGCACGAGCGGGCGCCTTTCAAATGGACGGGCATCGATACCTCGATTTCGGTGGGTTCATTTCGACTGAGTTCGCGGACATCCTAACTGACCGGGATTACCAGGGCTCACTCGGTTGCACAGGCTACGCGCCGGTCAGTCGTCTTTCGTTGATCGGGCGTGACTGGCGAGCCGTTCGAGTGCGGCCTTGAGTTTCGGGTCGGTAATGCCCTGCGCGGTTTGCTGAATGTTATCCGCCGCGCTTGCCGACAGTTCCGGCGCCGGCCCGGGTTTATAGCGGGGAGCGTCGGGAGGCTGCACCTTGAACTGAATCCGGATCAGCCCTGCGAATTCTTTCATGCCTTGTAACTGTCGTTGCAGCCGACGTTGCTGATAGCGCAGACGCGTCGCCCAATGGCCGTCGGTGACGATGAGAAGAAGAGTGCCCTCACGCCAGGAGGCCACACGGCAATACTCTCGCGCCGCCGGCTGCAACTGGCTTTCGACCAGGCGCTGCAGATGGTCGAGCCGTCTTGCCTCGCCGAACAAGGCTTTTAGCGGCTTCGCCTCGCGTAGCAGCGCAACGGGCGCTTTGGCCGGCAGGGGGCGCAACGACATGGCGAGGACTCGGGCGGGAAGGTGGGTGGATATGTTAGCAGAAGCCTGGAAGGCCGCCGCACCGGCCGTTCCAAGCGGTGATGCCGATAAAGCGGCTGGCATCTGCTTCACCTGCATACGGTCCGGTCGGTACTGGCAAATGGCCCTTCTGGCTTTGGATGTGACCGTTGAGTCGGCGACTTAACGCATGCCCGACCACCCTGGCTGCGCAGCAAGGCACCTTTCCTCTCGAACGTTTCCGAGTAGAATGCCCCTCTTTGCACGCAGTCGTGGTGGCCCTGCGGCCGTGCCTCCATCCCCAGCATGGAAGTCCTTGTCGATATGTTTGCGCCTTTAATGAAGAAGCTCTTTGGTAGCAAGAATGACCGCGAGGTCAAGCGCATGCTCAAGGCGGTACAAGCCGTCAATGCGCTCGAAGAGCAGATGCTGTCCCTGACCGACGAGCAATTGCGAAGCAAGACCGAAGAGTTCAAGGCCCGCCTCGGCCAAGGCGAAACCCTCGACCAGATTCTTCCTGAAGCCTTCGCTGTTTGCCGTGAAGCAGGCAAGCGCGTGATGGGCATGCGTCACTTCGATGTACAGCTGATCGGCGGCATGACCCTGCACGAAGGCAGGATCGCCGAGATGCGCACCGGCGAAGGCAAGACCCTTGTGGCAACCCTCGCGGTCTATCTCAACGCACTCGCGGGCAAGGGCGTCCATGTGGTCACAGTGAACGACTACCTGGCACGCCGCGACGCCAACTGGATGCGTCCGCTGTACGAGTTTCTCGGCCTTTCCCTAGGCATCGTCACGCCGTTCCAACCGCCGGAAGAAAAGCGTGCCGCTTACGCCGCTGATATCACCTACGGCACCAACAACGAGTTCGGCTTCGATTACCTGCGCGACAACATGGCATTCAGCCTCGCGGACAAGAACCAGCGTGAACTGAATTTCGCGGTGATCGATGAGGTCGACTCCATCCTTATCGACGAGGCGCGTACGCCGCTGATCATTTCTGGTCAGGCCGAGGACAGCTCCAAGCTTTATCAGCAGATCAACCAGTTGATCCCGCTACTCACGCAGCACATCGAAGAAGAAGAGGGCGTCGTCACACAGGAAGGTCATTTCAGCATCGACGAGAAGACCCGTCAGGTCGAACTGAACGAGCAGGGCCATCAATTCGTCGAGGAAATGCTGACCCGCGCCGGGCTGCTGGCCGAAGGTGAAAGTCTTTATTCGGCGCACAATTTGGGATTGCTGACGCACGTTTATTCCAGCTTGCGTGCGCACAAGCTGTTCCACCGCAACGTCGAATACATCGTGCAGAACAACCAGGTGCTGCTGATCGACGAGCACACCGGTCGTACCATGCCGGGTCGCCGCCTCTCAGAGGGCCTGCATCAGGCCATCGAAGCAAAGGAAAATCTGCCGATCCAGCCGGAAAGTCAGACCCTGGCGTCGACCACTTTCCAGAACTACTTCCGTCTGTACAGCAAACTCTCCGGCATGACCGGCACCGCCGATACCGAAGCCTTCGAGTTCATGCAGATCTATAACCTGCCGGTGATGGTCATCCCGACCAACAAGCCGCTGGCGCGCAAGGACTACAACGACCTGGTCTATCTGACCCAGGAAGAGAAGTTTGCGGCGATCATCGCCGACATCAAGGATTGCCAGAACAATGGCCGTCCTGTTCTGGTAGGCACCGCGACCATCGAAAGCTCCGAGTACGTTTCGCGGCTGCTGGAAAAAGAAGGCATCGAGCACAAGGTCCTTAACGCCAAGCACCACGACAAGGAAGCCGAGATCATCGCGCAGGCAGGCCGCCCTGGGGCGGTGACCATTGCCACCAACATGGCTGGTCGCGGTACCGACATTCTTCTTGGTGGCAACTGGGAGGTCGAGATCGCGGCGCTGGAGAATCCCTCCGCAGAGCAGGTCGCACAGCTGAAGGCAGAATGGCAGAAGCGCCATCAAGCCGTACTCGAAGCCGGCGGTTTGCATGTGATCGCCTCCGAACGCCACGAATCACGGCGTATCGACAACCAGCTACGCGGTCGTGCCGGTCGTCAGGGCGATGCCGGTTCCAGCCGTTTCTACCTGTCGCTGGAAGACAGCCTGATGCGCATCTTCGCCTCCGATCGGGTGAAGAACTTCATGAAGGCGCTGGGCATGGAGTCCGGAGAGGCCATCGAGCATCGCATGGTCACCAATGCCATCGAAAAAGCACAGCGCAAGGTCGAAGGGCGCAACTTCGACATGCGTAAGCAATTGCTCGAATACGACGACGTCGCCAACGAGCAGCGCAAGGTCATCTACCACATGCGCAACAGCCTGTTGGCGGCCGATGAAATCGGCGAGACCATTGCTGAGTTCCGGCGTGAAGCGCTTGATTCGGCTATCAGCCAGCACATCCCGCCGCAGTCGCTGCCGGAGCAGTGGGATATCGCCGGTCTCGAAACGGTGCTGTACAGCGATTTTGGTGTCCGTCTGCCGGTTCAGCAGTGGCTCGACGAAGACGAGAAGCTGTATGAGGAGCCTCTGCGCGAGCGCATCCTGCAGGCCTTGATCGATGCCTATAACGAGAAGGAAGAGCTGGCTGGCGCCGAAGCGTTGCGATCCTTCGAGAAGCAGATCGTTCTGCGCGTGCTTGATGATCTTTGGAAAGACCACTTGTCGACCATGGATCACCTGCGTCACGGGATCCACCTTCGCGGTTACGCCCAGAAGAACCCGAAGCAGGAATACAAGCGCGAGTCGTTCACGCTGTTCCAAGAGCTGCTCGAATCCATCAAGCGCGACAGTATCCGCGTGCTTTCCCATGTCCAGGTACGCCGCGAAGATCCTGCTGAGGAAGAGCAGCGCCTGCGTCGCGAGGCCGAGGAACTGGCGCAGCGCATGCAGTTCCAACATGCCGAGGTCTCGGCGCTGGAGCAGTCCGATGATGAGCCGGAAGCTGCGGAAGGCGCTGCGGCCGCTGTCGCTCCGGTGCGTGTCGATCCTAAGATCGGACGCAACGAGCCATGCCCCTGCGGCTCCGGCAAGAAATACAAGCATTGTCACGGGCAGGTCCAATAACCTGAGCCATCCGTTGACCCGCGCCGCGACCGGCTTAGCCGCTCGCGGCGTTTTTATCCCTGTTTCGCGGTGGCCGAAGGCCATCTATTCGTCCTGAGGAGTGCATCAATGGCTGTCGGTCTTGGTCCTTTACTTACATTGCACCCGGTACCGGGGTTCGAACTCGGCATCGCTTCGGCCGGTATCAAGCGGCCCGGGCGCAAAGATGTGGTGGTGATGCGCTGCGCGGAAGGTTCGACCATTGCCGGCGTGTTCACACTCAATGCCTTCTGTGCCGCGCCGGTCATTCTGGCCAAGCAACGTGCACAGGGAGCGGTCCGCTACCTGCTCACAAATACCGGAAATGCCAATGCTGGCACTGGTGAGCCGGGCATGCAGGCGGCAATTCGTAGCTGCGCCAGCCTCGCTAAACTGGCCGGCGTCGATGAAGCGGCCATCCTGCCATTCTCCACCGGCGTGATCGGCGAGCCGCTTCCCGTCGAGAAAATCGAAGCGGCATTACCGGCCGCTCTGGCTGATCTGGACGAGAATCGCTGGGCCGAAGCGGCGACTGGCATCATGACCACCGACACCCTGCCCAAAGGAGCGAGCCGCCAGTTCGAGCATGATGGCGTCACCCTTACCGTAACCGGTATATCCAAGGGGGCTGGCATGATCCGCCCGAACATGGCGACCATGCTCGGCTACATCGCCACCGATGCGAAGGTCAGCCAGGCCGTGTTGCAGGACCTGCTGCGTGATGCGGCCAACAAGTCCTTCAACCGCATCACTATCGATGGCGATACCTCGACCAACGACTGCTGCATGCTGATAGCCACCGGAAAGGCGTCGTTGCCGGAAATCATCGAGGCCAGCGGCGAGCTGTTCGCCAAACTCAAGCAGGCCGTGTTCGAGGTGAGCATGGAGGTCGCGCAATCCATCGTGCGCGACGGCGAAGGTGCCACCAAGTTCGTCACCGTGCTCGTCAACGGCGGCCAGAACCATCAGGAGTGCCTGGATGTCGGCTACGCCGTTGCCCATTCGCCGCTGATCAAGACCGCGCTGTTCGCCTCCGATCCGAACTGGGGCCGTATCCTCGCGGCAGTTGGCCGGGCCGGCGTGCCGGAGCTGGATGTCAGCAAGATCGACGTCTATCTCGGTGCGGTCTGTATCGCCAGCAAAGGCGGCCGTTCGCCGAGCTATACGGAAGAGCAGGGCGCTGCGGTAATGGCCGAGGAGGAGATCGAGATTCGTATCGAGCTGGGCCGCGGCAGTTGCAGCGAGACCATCTGGACCACCGATCTGTCGCACGAGTACGTGAAGATCAACGCCGAATACCGCACCTGAATAGCGACAAGCTGCAAGTCGAAGCGCCGTCCGTGTGCCGGCTTCTGCTTGTGGCTTGCAGCTTGCGGCTTGGAACTGAAAGATGAACCGAATCCATGTCGCCGCCGCGGTGATCCGCTCCCCTGGCGGCCTCGTACTGATCGCCAAGCGTCCGCTCGACAAGCACCAGGGCGGGCTATGGGAGTTCCCCGGCGGTAAGGTCGAGGCCGGTGAAACCGTCGAGGCCGCGCTGGCGCGCGAGCTGCAGGAAGAGCTGAACATCGTCGTCACCAAAGCCCGTCCGCTGATTCAGGTGCGCCACGATTATCCGGACAAGCAGGTCCTGCTGGATGTATGGGACGTGCTGGCTTTCTCCGGCGAGCCGCACGGCGCCGAGGGCCAGCCGTTGGCCTGGGTGGAGCCTGCGGATTTGCCGAACTACCGTTTTCCAGCGGCGAACCGGCCAATCATTACAGCGGCGCGCCTACCGAATCGTTATCTGATTACGCCTGACGGGCTATCCCGGCAACAGTTGCTGGACGGTGTGGTGCGGGCGCTGGATGCGGGCATTCGACTGGTCCAGTTGCGCGCGCCGTCGCTATCCCCCCTCGAATATCGAGCGCTGGCGACCGAAGCCATGACGGTGTGTGCCGGGCGCGCGCAGCTGATGCTGAAGGGGCCGCTGGAGTGGGCGCAGGAGTACCCCGCTGCCGGTTGGCATCTGACGGCTGAACAGCTGCGTGATCATGCTGGGCGGGGCAGGCCGGTCCCAGATGGGCAATGGCTCGCGACTTCCTGTCATGATGCCGCTGAGCTGGATCTGGCCATGACAATAGGCGTCGATTTCGTCACGCTCTCGCCGGTACTGCAGACCGCCACTCACCCCGAGGCACAGCCGATGGGTTGGCCACGCGCCGCACAATTGCTGTTAGGCTTCAGCCAGCCCGCCTATCTGTTGGGCGGACTTGGTCCCGCCGATATGGCGCAGGCCTCGCAAGCGGGCGGCCAAGGCGTCGCAGCCATCCGGGCGTTCTGGCCGAATTAAGTTGTTAGTTTTGCGCTGCTGTCTCGGTTTCGAATTGCCAGGCAATACCGTGGTGATAATCGGTTGCCGTCGCAAACAGGAATGGGCCTCGATAGTTAAAGGTTATCGCGCCTATTTCCTCAATCAATTAACCGTATGCAGTCAGCTGCGTTATCGTAGGCCCCGCTAAATTTCTGAACCCCCAAAAGGAGTTAAGTATGTTGTCTCTGATCAACACCCAAGTTCAACCGTTCAAGGTCAACGCTTTCCACAACGGCAAGTTCATCGAAGTCACCGAAGAGTCCCTGAAAGGCAAGTGGTCGGTGCTGATCTTCATGCCGGCAGCCTTTACCTTCAACTGCCCGACCGAGATCGAAGACGCTGCCAACAGCTACGCCGAATTCCAGAAGGCCGGTACCGAGGTGTACATCGTCACCACCGATACCCACTTCTCGCACAAGGTCTGGCACGAGACTTCCCCTGCCGTTGGCAAGGCTCAGTTCCCGCTGATCGGCGATCCGACTCACCAGCTGACCAACGCTTTCGGCGTACACATCGCTGAAGAAGGTCTGGCTCTGCGTGGCACCTTCATCATCAACCCGGAAGGCGTCATCAAGACACTGGAAATCCACTCCAACGAGATCGCTCGCGACGTGACCGAAACCCTGCGCAAGCTGAAAGCTGCTCAGTACACCGCCGCGCATCCAGGCGAAGTTTGCCCGGCCAAGTGGAAAGAAGGCGAGAAGACCCTGGCTCCTTCGCTGGACCTGGTCGGCAAGATCTAAAGACCCTGACTACGATCTGCTGCGCGTCGGCCCTGCGGCGTTAAAAACAGGGCTCTAGCTCGCAAGATCGTAGAACAGGCTCTGAAGGGCTTCGCTCGAATGCCTTACACGCTGTAGGGGGCTGTAACCCAGTCTCTCCAGCCCAACGCCTGGATGCGGTTTATCCAGGCGTTTTATTTTCTGCATTTTCAGCGTTTCAGACTACGGAGTACCGCCGCTCATGCTGGACACCAATCTCCAAACTCAGTTGAAAACCTACCTGGAAAAGGTCACTCAGCCGTTCGAGATCGTCGCGTCCCTCGATGACGGCGAGAAGTCCAAAGAAATGCTCGCCCTGCTGGAAGACATCACCAGACTGAGCGACAAGATCACCCTGCGCACCGATGGCGAGGACGGCCGCAAGCCTTCGTTCGCGCTGAACCGCATCGGTGGCAACATCGACCTGCGTTTCGCCGGCATCCCGATGGGCCACGAGTTCACCTCGCTGGTGCTCGCCTTGCTGCAGGTCGGCGGTCATCCGTCGAAGACCGCGCCAGAAATCATCGAGCAGATAAAAGGCATCGAAGGCGACTACAGTTTCGAAACCTACTTCTCGCTGTCCTGCCAGAACTGCCCGGACGTGGTTCAGGCGCTGAACCTGATGGCCGTGCTCAATCCCAACATTCGCCATGTCGCCATCGACGGTGCGCTGTTCCAGGACGAAGTCGAAGCCCGGCAGATCATGTCCGTGCCGAGCATCTACCTCAACGGCGAGCTGTTCGGCCAGGGCCGCATGGGCGAAGAGGAAATCCTCGCCAAACTTGACACTGGCGCCTCGGCGCGTGATGCCGAAAAGCTCAGCGCCAAAGACGCCTTTGATGTATTGGTCGTCGGCGGTGGTCCGGCCGGCGCCGCAGCGGCCATCTACGCCGCGCGCAAGGGCATTCGTACCGGTGTCGCGGCCGAGCGCTTCGGCGGTCAGGTGCTGGACACCATGGCCATCGAGAACTTCATTTCGGTCAACGAGACCGAAGGCCCGAAGCTGGCCCGCGCGCTGGAAAACCACGTACGCGAGTACGACGTCGACATCATGAACCTGCAGCGCGCCGCAGCCCTGATTCCGGCTTCGGTCGAAGGCGGCCTGCACGAGATCAAGCTGGAGAACGGCGGCTCGCTCAAGGCCAAGACGCTGATCTTGGCCACTGGCGCTCGCTGGCGGGAAATGAACGTACCGGGCGAGCAGCAATACCGCGGCCGTGGCGTCGCCTACTGCCCGCATTGCGACGGCCCGCTGTTCAAGGGCAAGCGCGTGGCGGTGATCGGCGGCGGCAACTCGGGTGTCGAAGCGGCCATCGACCTGGCCGGCATTGTCGCGCACGTCACGCTGCTTGAGTTCGACAGCCAGCTGCGTGCCGACGCCGTATTGCAGAAGAAGCTGCGCAGCCTGGCCAACGTCACCGTGATCACCAGCGCGCTGACCAGTGAGGTCATCGGCGACGGCCAGAAGGTCACCGGACTGACCTACAAGGACCGCAACTCCAGCGAGTTCCACAACCTGGAGCTGGAAGGCATCTTCGTGCAGATCGGCCTGCTGCCCAACTCCGACTGGCTGAAAGGCACCGTCGAACTGACTTCGCGCGGCGAGATCATCGTCGATGCGCGGGGTGAAACCTCGCTGCCGGGCATCTTCGCGGCGGGCGACGTCACCACGGTGCCGTACAAGCAGATCGTCATCGCGGTCGGTGAGGGCGCCAAGGCTTCATTGAGCGCCTTCGACCACCTGATCCGCAGCTCTGTCGAAGACTGAGTCTGAGGGCCCAAAAAAGGGGAGCAGATCCAGGTCTGCTCCCCCTTTTCGTTCTGTGGACCGCGACGCAGGGCGTGCACAAGGATAGATAGCGGCGTTCTGGGGTCTATTTCGTTACACCGGATCGCATCGATCGGGTGGAAACGAGCGAAAGATGCGGTAGTGGCCGCTTCGTCGCATATGCACCAGGAGCGAATCCACCTATGAAAAAAGCGGATACGCCGCAAGACGTCCGAGGCGCTGTTGTAACCCTCGCCAACCGCTCCAACGAACCCCAACACGAACGGGTCGTGCATGAGCAGCTCGCCAAGCGTCTGGCCGAGTTGCAGGGCTTCGTCTTTCTCGGCGACTACGACCGCAGCATCAGCTACCCACATCAGCTGTATTTCGTCCCATCCGGCACCGTGATCGGCACCGAGCAGGCGCGTGAACTGGGGCTTGAGAGCGAGCAGGATCTATTCGGCGGTGTTGTACCGCATGCGTTCATCGAAACGAAGGCCATCACGCATCCGCTGGTGCGGCCGGATGCCGACTCGCCGTTGGGCTGGTCGCGCAGTTTCACCCGGCGCGTCACAGGCGGGGTTCTGCCCGGCTACAGCGTTTTTTCTCTGCACGATGCGCGAGAGGCCGGACGGCGTTTACTTAATGAAGGCGCGCTGCGCATCAAGCCGGTGCGTGCTACCGGCGGGCGAGGGCAGGAGCGAGTGACGACCGAGCAGGAACTCGATCATGCCCTGGAAACCATGGACGCAACCGAACTCAGCCAGTACGGGCTGGTGCTCGAAACGCACCTGGATGACGTGACGACTTTCAGCGTCGGCCAAACCCGTGCGGCGGGCAGGGTGCTGAGTTACTTCGGTACCCAGCGGCTGACCCAGGACAACGGGGGCGAAACGGTCTATGGCGGCTCGGATCTATTGGTCGTCGAAGGCGATTTCGATGCCTTGCTGAGCTTGAAGCTGCCCGAAAAAACCCGTCTGGCCATCGCTCAGGCGCAGATCTACGACTCCGCCGCATCGGCCTGCTTTCGCAACTTCTACGCCTCTCGACGCAACTACGATATCGCTCAAGGCGTCGATGGCAGAGGGCGCGCATGCTCCGGCGTGCTGGAGCAATCCTGGCGGATTGGCGGTGCCAGCAGTGCCGAGGTCGCGGCGCTGGAGGCGTTCAGCCGGGGCGAGGGCGGTTCGGTAGTGCAGGCGTCATCGGTTGAGGTCTACGGGGAATCGACCGTGCCCGAAGGCGCAACGGTGCTGTTTCGCGGCGAGGACGCCGAGGTCGGCTTCATAACCAAATACGCAATGGTGGAGGCTCATGGCAACCCAGAGTGAAAGCGTGGACATTCTCGTGGATGATGAGCACATCGCCGGCACCTTTCTGTCGCCACCGACGAAATTACCGGGCGTGCTCTTCGTGCATGGCTGGGGCGGCAGTCAGGAGCGCGACCTGGCGCGCGCTCGCGGTATCGCCGGTCTGGGCTGCATTTGCCTGTCGTTCGACCTGCGCGGCCATGCCCAGACGCTGGCGCAACAGCAAACCGTCACGCGGGAGCAGAACCTGCGTGACCTGCTGGCGGCCTACGATCTGCTGGTTCAGCACCCGAACATCGACACCTCGGCAATCGCCGTGGTGGGCACCAGTTACGGCGGCTATCTGTCGGCCTTGCTCACCTCACTGCGACCGGTCAAATGGCTGGCGATGCGCGTGCCGGCGCTGTACCGGGACGATGACTGGGCGATACCCAAGCGCCAGTTGAGTCGCGACCTGCTCAATCAGCTGCGCGGTCGGCGGGTCATGCCCGAGGAGAACCGAGCGCTGGCGGCCTGCGCCGATTTTCGTGGCGACGTGTTGATCGTCGAGTCGGAGCACGATCATCTGGTCCCGCACAGCACGATCATGAGTTACCGGGCGGCTTTCCATCAGACCCATTCGCTGACTCACCGCATCATCCTCGGCGCCGATCACGCTCTGACTGGCGAGACGTGCCAGAAGGTCTACACCGATATCCTCGTTAATTGGGCCACCGAGATGGTCGTCGGCGCGCGGATCGATCAGCAGCACGGCGCAGCCGCCGCGCGCTAGCACGCTAGCCCGGCGGCGTAGGCGGTTCGCTGGGGCCGACGAAGCGGCTCCAGCGCCGGTCTAGCACCTGCTGCTTGAGCACTTCGATAACATCGACCAGCAATTCTTCCAGCGCGAGGTCGGTGTTCTCGTCCTGATACACCCAAGCCTCGAAGCATTCGTCAGCCAGGCTGCGAGCCAGGCGCTGGAATTGCGCGCCCTGCAGTCCATCCACCGCGCCTTGGAGAAGCCGCGCCGCGATATCCGCGAGCGCATCGTCCAGGGTGTCGGCGACGCGATCGCCCAGCGGCAAGCGCCGCAGGCGGACGACCTCCCGGTTGTTTGCCAGCGCCTGGTGAATCAGTCCGTCGACATAGCCTTCGATGGCGCCGCGGTTGTCGCGATAACCATTTTCAAGCATGGCGTTCAGGCGGCGGGACAGGTCGTCGAGCAGCCGTTCCTTTCGCGGCCTTACCACTTCCTGCAACAACCGTCGGGAAAGGTCGTCGCTGGCACCGATCTCTTGTTGCACGCGGCTGAACAGCCGAACCATGACGCGGTCGGACAGCTCTTCGAGCAGCAGCGAGTAATAGCGGTGTACCAGGCCATAGACCGGCCACCGGCGCATGTCGATAAGGCCTAGCCGTTGCAGACGGATCAGCAGGCTGCCGACCCGTAGCACGCGCAGCCAGCGGAAACCGCTCAGGGGAATACAGCCCAGTACGTCGTACCAGTGAGCGAATGGGTAGTAGTACCAGCGCGCATAGCGCCGTTCGAATAACGCGATGGTCCAGCCAAGCAGCACATCGAAAATGAACACCGCGACGAACGAAAGATCGATCAGCTGGAAATGGCGGTGGATCAGCGTGTCGTAGCGCCGATGCAGCTCGGGCAGCCAGCCGGCGAGGGCTTGGTTGATCGGCTGCACGATGAATAGGCTGTCGAACAGGATCAGCCCCAGATTGATGCACACCAGCAGCACGATGAACGCTTCCCAGGCGGCATGCAGCCCGTCGTGGACGCGCTCGCGCTGGCCGATGGCTGGCTCAGGCATCGACATTGGCAGGTGCGCTGGCGGGCTGCCAGAGAATTTCGGCACAGCCCTGGCGACGCGCGATCAGGCGGGCCACGACGAAGAACAGATCCGACAGGCGATTGAGGTAGGCCAACCCGACCGGGCGCAACGGCTCCATGGCATTGAGTTGTTGGCAGCGTCTTTCGCTGGTGCGGGCCATGCTGCGACACAGATGCGCGAGCGCGATCAGCCGGGTCCCGCCGGGCATGATGAAATCTTCGAGCGGGCCGAGTTCGGCATTCCAGCGGTCGATTGCCGCTTCCAAGCGCGCCACCTCGGCAGGAGTCAACGCTTGATATTCAGGCATCGCCAATTCGCCGCCCAGGTCGAACAGGCGGTGCTGGCAGGGACTTAACACTTCGATCAGCTCAGCCAGATCCGGCCATTGCGCCTGCGCTTCGGCAAGCTCGGCGAGCAACAGGCCCAGTTGACTGTTGAGCGTATCGATTTCGCCCATGGCTTCGACCCGCGGGTGATCCTTGGGAACGCGGCGACCGTCGGCCAGGCCGGTTTCTCCGGCATCGCCGGTGCGGGTATAAATCTTTGACAGTCGATTGCCCATCTGTGGGTTCCTGGTTGTGCTTCAGTTGGCGTCGAGCGCGGATGGCAGCGGCAGGCGCAGGGTGAAGGTCGTTCCCTGTCCCGGCTTGCTTTGCACTTCCATCTGGCCCTTGTGATTGTTGGTGATGATGAAATACGAAACGGAAAGACCCAGCCCGGTTCCCTGACCCACCTCTTTGGTGGTGAAAAAGGGCTCGAAGATTCGCTTGCGAATATGTTCGGGGATGCCGCCGCCGTTGTCTTCCACCTGGATTTCAGCCCATGGCGGATTCAGCCGCGTTCGCAAGGTGATTTGCCCGCGGCCTCGCTCCGGTTTCTGGTGGATGGCCTGGGCCGCGTTCTTCAGCAGATTCAGTAGCACCTGTTCCAGCTCGTTGCCGATGCAGGGCACGCGATCCACTTGTGGATCGAAGTCGCGGATGATCTCCAGCGAGCGAAAGTCGAAGCCCTCCATCAGCGCAAAGTCGTTACCGGCGATCTCCAGCGCCTGATCGATCAGCACTGGCAGTTGGCATTCGGCCAGTTGCCGATTGCTCATGCGGCTGAAGCTCAGCATGTGGCTGACGATTTTCGCCGCGCGCGAGCCGGCCTGCTGGATGCCGTCGAGCAGCTGCGGGATTTCACGCCGTTGCAGGTATTGATTCACCGCTTCCAGCCGCACACCGGTCTCGTCGGCCACTTCGCGGTTTCGTTCCAGGTCCGGCGACAGTCGACGACGGATGTTCTGCGCGTTGTGCAGGATCGCGCCGAGAGGGTTGTTGATTTCGTGCGCCATGCCGGCGGCGAGCCCGCCTACCGAAAGCATTTTTTCCGTCTGCACCATGATCTCTTCCATGTTGATGCGCTCGGTGATGTCGTCGATGCGGATGACCACGCCGCCTCCGCCCATCAAGGGATAAAGCGTCAGCGCGTAATGCCGCGGTGCATCGTTGAAGGTCCAGGTGACGCGCTCGATCTTTTCCACCTGATGTCGTTCGGATACTCGACGAATCTGAGTCAGGAAGGGTCTTAGCGGCTCGAATGCGATGAACACGGGCTGGTTCAGCGCGTCGTCGATGGAGGTACCGGAGAGTTCGCTGGCCTGCTGGTTCCATTGGGTCACGTAGAGCTGTTCGTCCAACGCGATGAGCACCGACGGCATCGAGTCGATGATGCTGTTCAGGTAGTTCTGAAAGCCGGTGAGTTTCTTCTCGATCTTGCTGCGGACCTGCACCTCCAGTTCCAGCTTGCGGTTGGTGTGACGAGTTTCCTCCGCCAATCCCTGGGCATGGTCGAAGGCGTCCTGAGCGTCGTCGCGGGCGCGCTTGAGTTGTTGTTCGCGGGCTTCCATTCGCGACAGCATGGTGTTGAAGGCATCGGCTAGATGACCGATTTCGTCGCGGTTCCGCGGTGTCGCGCGAAGCGAGTAGTTTTCTTCGCGAGTGACCTGGCGGGACAGGGCTTCGAGGTCATGGATCGGGCGGGTGATCATTTGCCGAATCTGCCGGGCGACCAGGATCCAGAGCAACAGGCTGGTCAGAAGAATGGCGACGCTAGCGGTCAGGGTCCCGGTGTAGAAGGCGCCGGGCAATTCACTGCTGGCGACGATTAGCAGATGCCCCGGAGGCCCTCCGGCTTGCGCGAGCTCCACCAGCAGGTTGGCGCGCATTTCGGTCATCTGCCACGCCGGCAGCTCGTTGATCTGTCGCGGCAGATCCAACGATTCGCCGTGATACAGCTGTGCCAGACTCTGGCCCGCGCTGTCGTAGATCGCCGCTGCGCGCAGCGGGGCGTAATCGTTCAGATTCTGCAACAGCTCGTCGGCCGCGGCTGCGGATGACAGGGCGCGGTTGCTCAGTTCGGGTGTGGCGAACAGCGCGCCGACGGTGTGCATAGCCTGCGGTGCGACACTCTGGCGGGATATCCAGTAGGCCGCGCTGATGAATACGAGGTTCGATACCAACAGCACTGCGGCAAGCAGCACGAGCAGGGCGATCAGCAGCTTGCGGCCGACCGGAAGATTTTCAAGGTGCTGGCGCAGGGTCATGGCAGGCACTGGCTGAATGATGTTTCAGCAGGGTAGCGGTGCCTCAGTCGGTGGGCAATCCGCGGGCGCGCAGGAATGCCTGGAGCTGGTCCTGCAAACCGAACAGCGTAGGTACCTGCAGCCCATACTGTCTCGCGGTTCGGCAAGCCTGACCGAGCAGGAAGCTGACTTCGGTCCGACGCTGGCTTCGTACGTCCTGGTGCATCGAGGAATAGTTGTTGGCCGTCGCAACGATGATCGCGAGCACTTCGTCTTCGAGCCCATGAGCGGCGTCAGTCTGATTGCAGGCGCGGAGCACGCATCCAAGTTCGCTGCAGAGTCGGTGCAGCTGCTCGGGAAACGCCCGCAATTCGCCGTTGCGGCAGTCATTCAACACGGTCAGCGGATTGATGGCACAGTTGATCGCCAGCTTGCGCCAGAGCTTGCCCATGATGTCTTCCGTCCAGGCGTGCGGAATGCCGGCGATATCCAGATCGGCAAGCCAGGACGGTGGGTTGCGATTCCCGGGTTCGCCCAGCCAGTTACGCCCCTGGCCGGCATGCACGATTCGAAAGTCGGCCTGACGATAGGCACCCTCTGTACTCGAAACGAATATGCAGTGGCTGTCGGGCCAGCGGGCCGCAATGGCCTGCTGGCTGCCCAGACCGTTCTGCAAGAGCAGAATTTGCGATCCCTTGACCAGGCGCGCTGCCACTTCGGCGACTGCGCCTTGCGCATCGTATGCCTTGCTCGCGACCAGTAGCTGGTTTATCGGCGTGCCTGCATCCGGTAGCTCTGCCGGTACCGGATAAGCCGTAGTGACGCCGGCCTCGGTCAAGCCCAGGCCGCCAGCGGCTCGGTAATCGGCGAGTCGTTGCCGGTTGCGCAGGATGATGTGCACCGGTACGCCGGCGCGGAACAGGCGCGTCGCCCAGAGCCCGCCTAGGCTGCCTGCGCCCAGCACATGCCAGGTGCCGCTCATCAGGCAGGTTGCCGCAAACGCAGGGGCACGATGCGTCCTGTGGTGTATGCGTCGGGCAGCAGGGCTGCGGCGCTTTCGATCAGCGTCTGGGGCTCGACCGGCAGGGCACTCGCATCAAGGCTGACCAGACCGATGCCGGCCTTGATCGAGATGAAGCCCTCACTGGTCTTGAACGCCTTGAGGTTGAGCCCTTCGTGCAAGCGTTTGAAGCTGCTCGGCGAACAGCCGCGCAAGTCGTCGACCAGGGCGAGCAGGCCGAAGTGGTGATCATCCAGGCGGGTGAGGGTATCCAGCGGCCGTACCAGTTGCCCCAGGCGCCGAGCGATGCCTCTCAGCAATTCGTGATGAAGAAGCTCGCCGTAACGCTCTCGCTGACCGAGAAGCTCCGGCAGACCGATCACCAGATAGCACAGCGCGCCGCCACGGCTTTCGATGTGGCTCAGGCTGTCGCCGAGCCGCTGGCGCAGATGGCGCATGTTGCCTAACCCGGTAATCGGGTCGATCAGGTTGCGGTTTTCCAGGCTGGCGATGTTCTCGGTCAGCAGACGGTTTTCCCGCATCAGCCGTTGCAACGAGCCACACAGCCGGTCGGCGGCATATACGCGAGGCACCAGTTGCTCGTTCATCACCGACTTGCCGATGAAATCATCCACGCCGTGATCGAAGGCCTTGCTCAGCACGTCCTGGCCGTCCCGCCCCGTCAGCAGAATGATGTAGGTGTAGTGATGGGACATTTCGTCCTGCTGACGGACCTGGGTGGTCAGTTCCAGCCCGTCCATTTCGGGCATTAGCCAGTCGGCGAGCAGCACATTGGCCGGACGTTGCTCGATGAGTTCCAGCGCAGCGCTGGCACTGTTGGCGAAGCGAATGTCCTCGTACCCGGCCTTCGAAAGGGCGCGGCCGATCATCACGCTGGAAAATTTGGCGTCGTCGACCACCAGGATGCTGAGTTGGGGGTTGGGCATTCATGCGCTCGGTTAAGGAAGGTTGCCGTAACAGGCCGGTGGCCGGGCGTTATTGGCCTGAACCGTTATAATGATCGCCCATTTGAATCGTCAAGCTAAGCGCGCTGGGTCACACCGTTGCGCCGTATTTATTAGGAGGAAGGCCATGCCCTCGTTCGACGTGGTGTCCGAACTGGACAAACACGAAGTCACCAATGCCGTCGACAATGCGCTCAAGGAATTGGACCGGCGTTACGATCTGCGCGGTAAAGGTACCTTTGAGTTCAAGGATCTGACGGTCCATCTGACCGCGGATGCCGACTTCCAATTGGAGCAGATGCTGGAAATCCTCAAACTGAGCCTGGTCAAGCGCAAGATCGATATTCAGTGCCTGGAGTTCAAGGATCCGTACCCATCCGGCAAATCGGTCAAGCAGGACGTGGTGCTGCGTGAGGGTATCGACAAGGAGCTGGCGAAGAAAATCGTCGCCCATGTCAAGGACGCCAAGCTCAAGGTGCAGGCCGCGATTCAGGGCGAGCAGGTCCGCGTGACCGGCAAGAAGCGCGATGATCTGCAAGAGGCTATTGCCCACCTGCGAGGCAAGGAATTCGGCATGCCGTTGCAGTTCAATAATTTCCGCGACTGAGCTGCCAAACCGAAAAAAGAAGCCGCAATTGCGGCTTTCTTTTTTTCAACTAAAAATAAATATGGAGAAAAATTGGGGTCGGATGAAAGTTTCTGTGATGAATGTTCATCTGACCCCAGTTTGTTGCCAGTTTGTTCGAGGTAGTGGGCGGCGTAATCTGATCAGCCCAGCATTGCAGCCAACTAGGGAAAAATAGCATTCAGATAGCTACGCCGTTCGAAGTCTTCCAACACGTATTGGCGCATTTCCGCTTCTGCCTGCGGGACTGGCTGCGCGAGAAATGCCCGTTTGGCCGCCTCCGCTTGGTCGCTCTCGGCCAGCAATGACGCAATCACGCAGTTCATGTTCTGGTCGCATGGAGGCCCTTCTTTCGAGAAGAGGTTGACTACGTCGGCATAGCAGCGCTTCGTCTCTGCGAGTGCGGCTTCGGTGCGTTCCAGCAGAAGGCAGTGCAGAAGTCGGTACTCCGTATTGGCAGGCTCCAGAACAATCGCATCTGCCATCGGGGCGATGGCGGCCTGGTATCGACCCTGCGGGATATGTTCGCTTGCCTGTCTCACCAGTAGGGCTGCCCGGTTCTGGTCAGATGTCCGCTTAGGAGCGTCTTCGGAGCCGCATGCCATGAGATTGAGGCAGAGCAGCCCTATTGCGAGTATCCGGTTCACTTCGCCACAGCCTCACTCGCGAGAGACAGGGTGATGGTACCGCTCGGAGGCATAGGGACTGCGCGGCCCTCGGCTGCGCTGTATATATAAGTGCCGCGGATGGTGACTGCCAGCGTGTCGCCAGCTTCGGGAGCGGGCAGTTGAATGGTGACTGAGCCGATGGGGCTGTATTCATCGTCAGGCCACATGCTGCTTCCCTCTCCCTCCGTCAGAGGGCCGGCAAAGACCTCCCTGCTGTTGACCGCTGCTGTGGCTGAAGCGCTGAAATGCACCTTGCCCATTCGCTGGGCAGCGGTGAATCCCATTGCCGAGATATACAGCGCCTGGCCGTGCATAGCCAGATGGCCGCGTATAAAAAATGCACCGTTGACGCCAACGCCTTCCACGGGCAGATAGGCCAGTTGCCGGATTAAAGTAATCGGACTGGTCTAGCTTCCACTGTGCTGGGCCTGATCAGAGGTCGCTTCCGGTTGGGCCCTCAAGGGAGGTGGAGCGGTAGTGGACGCATTCGCGAACTGACTGCCGGCAGGCGCGACGTCCGGAGCAGTTTGGGCCCTTGCAGAGGACAGGGGCTTGCGCTGCGTTGCCCCTAGCCTGGATGGACTGGCTACTGTGACTGGCGCGGAGGCTTGACCGGATCCGATTGTGATTGTCCCGGCGGGCAAGAGGGCATTGGAGCCTGCTGGGCATCCACAAGCCACATAGTCGCCTGCTCTGGCAGCTGGCCCGGCCGGCAGGATAGAAGTTCTTTCTCCCACGGCGACTAGGGGACCGACGCCTTTTTTGCAGGCTGGGCAGGTTGCTTTCTGGCCTACAGAGCTGGCGATCAATCCGTTGAAAGAATGTTGTCGTTGCCTTCAATGACGACACCGCCGGTTGACGTTTTTGAGCCAATTCCAATACTGAGCATTGCTGGCACCTGTGTAGCCAATGGTGTGTCGCAGCATCATACGTGGGCAAAAACGGCCGGTGGATCCGGGAGGCGTAGGTTGTGAGTTGGGTCGCAGCGGTTGCGTTAAGCTGCCACCACTGCTCCGGGCTCCGATGCTGGAGGTCTGCGCAGACTGGGAAGCAACATCCCCGCGCCTCGGTTGTCCCAAAGGGGACAGATTTATTTTCCGGCTTTGCGCTCGGTAGTCGGGACGGGGACAACAGCCTCCGGTTGTCGGCGGCTGCGTGACCACTGCCAGGCGATCAGCACCAGCGTTGGCACACCGAGCAGCGCGGTGACCAGGAAGAAGTCGCTATAACCCAGGTGTTCGACCATGACGCCGGAATAGCCGCCCAGCAGGCGCGGCAACAGCAGCATCAACGAACTCAGCAGGGCGTACTGGGTGGCCGAAAACTTCAGGTTGGTCAGGCTCGACAGGTAGGCTACGAACGCCGTGGAGGCCAGGCCGCCACTGAAGTTGTCGCAGGAGATGGTGACGATCAGCATGTTTAGGTTGGCGCCCATTTCCACCAGCAGCATGAACATGAGGTTGGTGGCCGCTGATGCGACACCGCCGATGAAAAGGATCGGCAGAATGCTGAAACGCACGATCAGCAGGCCGCCAAACGCGGCGCCGAGCAATGTCATGATCAGTCCGAACAGCTTGCTGACGCTGGCGATCTGATCCTTGCTAAAACCGTGGTCGATATAGAACACATTGGCCATCACACCCATCACGGTGTCCGACATTCGGTACGTGGCGATCAGCCCCAGCAGCAGCAGCGCCTGCCAGCGGTAACGGACGATGAAGTCGGTAATCGGCGTTAGCACCGGTCCCATCAAAATACGGCCCGGACCGGACAGGCAGCCCCAGCAGATCAGCAGGTACATGGTGCCGCGCGGCCAGTAGCCGCCCCAGTAGGACTGGAACATGCCGGTGGTCGAAACCATCAGGATGATCAGCACGATCACCGAAACTGCCTGATGCACAAAATCGAACCGCGCCGGGCGCTGATGCTGTCTGGCCTGGTGCATCATCTGCCGGACGGGAACTAACAGTGCGCGGCCCCAGGGCGACAGCGAGCCGATGATGAACAGCAAATACAGCGTCGCGCGGGGCCAGGCCTGGGCAATCAGCGCATTGATCATCGCTGGTACGGATATCAGCAGCACCAGCAGCAAGCCGACGCCCGCCAATTGATGGTTGAAGCTGTATTTCGAGGGCTCGTTCGGCAGCGGCGCGGCGCCCTCCGGCTCGGGAATCAGCAGACCGGTAACCAGGCCGGGCAGGATCAACAGCGCGAAGGCTATGTAAGTCGTGGCCCAGGCGCTCTGGCTGTATTCGAGATTGGTCGAGCCCAGCCACTCGGCGAGAAACAGCGCACCGGCGCTGGCCAGCAACATGGCGATCCGGTAACCGGTCATGTAGCTCGCGGCCAGGGTTGCCTGCAGTTTGTCCTCGGCGATTTCCAGCCGATAGGCGTCGATGGCGATGTCCTGGGTGGCCGAGGCGAAGGCGACCGCAACAGCCAGGGCAATCAACATGGTCAGGTTGTGCTGCGGATTGCACAGGGCCATGCCGATCAGCCCGATGGCGATCACCGCTTGTGACAACACGAGCCAGGAGCGGCGGCGCCCCAGCGCGCCGATCCAGGGCAGGCGCCACTGGTCGAGCATCGGCGACCAGACCCATTTGAACGCGTATGCCAGGCTGATCCAGCTGGCGAAGCCGATGGTTTCGCGCGATACCCCGGCTTCCCGCAGCCAAACCGACAGCGTGGAAAACACCAGGATCGCGGGCAGTCCTGCGGCAAAACCGAGCACCAGCAGGGTCAGCGAAGCGGGACTGGCATAGGCGGCGAGCGCGGCGCGCCATGTTTCACGGGACATAGACGACGGTCACAAATTATGAAGCGCGCACTCTACCCGCTGTGCTCCGACGAATGCCAGCCGTACCGACGTATGTCGACGCGGTCGTTGATGATGGTCACGCCCTCGGCGCGTAACCGCATGCGTTGCTCATGCCCGGCGGCGCTGCCTACTGGCAGGCTGAGCCGCCCTCCGGCGCCGATCACTCGGTGCCAGGGCAGGCTGGTGTCATCCGGAAGCTGTGACATCAGGCGGCCGACCCAGCGCGCCGCACGCCCGAGCCCGGCCATGGCGGCAACCTCGCCATAGCTCACCACCGTGCCCATAGGGATCTGGGCCATGACGAGGTAGACGGCGGCGCGACGCGCTTCGGCATCGGCGCCTGGAGGTAGTAAAGGCGGCTGGTCGATCATGCGGAAGGCTTCCTTCGTGGGCCAGAGCTGGCTAGGCGGTGCCGAACTCGTTTCCCGTTCAGCGGTCAGTGCTTGCTGTGATCAAAAGCATAGGGATAATGCCTGCCTTTTAACCGCATCTGTCCAGAACTTCGGTCATTTATGCTCTCCAGAACCCTGCTTTGCGCATCGCTTTCGTTACTTTCCCTACCATCGTTCGCCGATACCGTTTGGTTGAAGAACGGTGATCGCCTGACCGGCAAAGTCAGCGTCATGGATGGCGGTAAATTGCTGATCGAGACCGAGTACGGCGGCTCGATCCCGGTGAAATGGAGCCAGGTCGCAACGCTGGAAAGCAACCGGCAGTTGCTGATCAAGCAAGACAATGTAAGCGGCGAAGTGGCCAAGTCGCTTCAGGCCGCCGACGACGGCACCGTCACGCTGAGCAACGGCGGTGTACCACGTACGGTTCCGCTGGCCAGCATCACTCAGATCATCCAGCCGAAACCGCTGATCCAGGACCTGACCTGGAAAGGCAACATAGACGTGGCGCTGGATTACAAACGCGCCGAAACCGACACGGACGACTACGACGTCTCCTTCGATACCTCGGCGCGTCACGGTCTATGGCGGCACAACGGAACGGCCAATTACAACCGCGAA
Source organism: Pseudomonas sp. (assembly GCA_031988485.1). GTDB lineage: Bacteria > Pseudomonadota > Gammaproteobacteria > Pseudomonadales > Pseudomonadaceae > Stutzerimonas. The sequence continues at coordinate 445,082 of DALZYJ010000001.1, read as the reverse complement.
TACCGCGACGGTGTTACCGCGACGGATAATTGGGACGCCGAATACGCGCTTGACCGTTTTATCGATGAGCACTGGTTCTGGCAGGGGCGTTTCGAATACAAGCGTGACAAGGTCGAAGACGTCCGCCGTCAGCGCACGCTGGGTACCGGTCCGGGTTACCAGTTCTGGGATAACGAGCTGGGTGCTTTCTCCCTGGCTTCGCTGGTCAACCGCAGTGACTACGAATTTGCCAGTGGAGAGAAGGAGGACTTCTATTCGCTGGCCATGAAGTGGAAGTACAACCGCTATCTGGTCGGCAAGACGTTCGAACTGTTCAGTAATGGCGAAATCGGCAAGCCGCTGGAAAACGTCGCCGATTACGAACTCGATGCCGAAGTGGGTCTGCGCTACAAAGTGACCGATTGGGCATCGCTGAATATGAAGGCCGAAAAGGACATCGTCAGCGGCTCGGAAAGCGAAATGGATGAAACGCGCTACAGCATCGGCTTCGGGGTGGGTTGGTAAGCGCCTGGAAAGACGAAGAGAAGCGCTGAACGCTGGAGGCTTGGCGAAACTTGCCTGCGTTCAGCGCAAACTCGCTGTCCAGCCTCCAGCCTCCAGCCTCCAGCCTCCAGCCTTCTTTACAGCCTCAGCCCGCCATCCAGCTCCAGGATGCGTCCGGTGTAGTAATCGTTCTCGAAGATGTAAGCGACCGAGTGGGCGATTTCCATCGGTTTGCCGAGCCGCTTGAGTGGGATGCCGGCGGCCATCTTTTCCAGTGCCTCGGGTTTCATGCTGGCGACCATCTCGGTCTCGATGAAGCCGGGTGCAACGCCCGCGACGCGAATGCCGTAACGTGCCAGCTCCTTGGCCCAGACCACCGTATCCGCCGCCACGCCCGCCTTGGCGGCGGAGTAGTTCGCCTGACCCATGTTGCCGGCTCGGGAGATCGAAGAGATGTTGACGATAGCGCCCTGACGCTTCAGCTCGATCATCTTCGCGGCCACTTCACGGGTGCAGAGAAACACGCCGGTCAGATTCACATCGATCACCGCCTGCCATTGCGCCAGGCTCATCTTCGACAGCTCGCCATCCTTGACCTTGATGGTCAGGCCATCGCGGAGGATGCCGGCGTTGTTGACCAGGCCGTCGAGCCCGCCGAAGTCATCGCTGACCTGGCTCACCATGTGGCTGACCTGTTCTTCATTGGCCACATTGCAGACGTAGGCGCGCGCATCGCCGCCGGCGCTCTTGCAGGCCGCTACCGCTTCGGCCAGCCGATCCTGATTGAGGTCGACCAGCGCCAGCCTCGCACCCTTGCCGGCGAGGTATTCGCCCATAGCGCGTCCCAGGCCCTGGCCACCACCGGTAATGATGATGACTTTGTCTTTGAGCTGCATGCGAATCTCCTTTGATGACATTTGCCGCAGAAACGACGTCTGCCGGTGAAACCGTTATGCTGAGCGCCCCGTCGAATCGAACAAGCTTATCGAGGAGCCCCCGTGAGCACCGAAGCCGTCAAGCATGCCCGACAACTCCTGCTCGCGGAATACCGTGGCGTGCTCTCAACGCACTCCACGGCCATGCCCGGATTTCCCTTCGGCTCCTCGGTGCCCTATTGCCTGGGCGAGGAGGGCTGGCCACTGATCCTGATCAGCCGGATCGCCCAGCACACCAAGAACCTCAAAGCCGATCCGCGCTGCTCGCTGCTGGTGGCCGAGCGCGGCGCCGAAGATGTACAAGCCAACGGGCGCCTGACTGTGCTGGCGGAGGCGCGTCAGCTCGACGATGCCTCAGCCGTCGATGCAGCAGCAGCGCGCTATTACCGTTACTTTCCCGAATCGCGCGACTATCACAGGGCGCACGACTTCGATTTCTGGGTGCTGCGACCGGTGCGCTGGCGCTACATCGGTGGCTTTGGTGCGATTCACTGGCTAAACGACGTGGCGCTGAGCAATCCGTTCGCGGGTGCCGACGGTGCCGAGAGCGGAATGCTCGAGCATATGAATGACGACCATGCCGCAGCCATCGCCCATTACGTTGAGCGGGCTGGGTTGCCATCCGCGCCTGCTGCGCAGATGGTTGGCATCGATAGCGAAGGTTTTCACCTTCGCATCGGCCAGGCCATTCACTGGCTGACGTTTCCAGACACCTGCGGCACCCCGGGTGCGGTGCGCCAGGCCCTGGTGAGCATGGCGCGCCGCTGATTCAGCCTGAGGTAAGCATAGGGGCGAATAATCCGGTTACAGCCTGCTCTTTAGGCGGGTTGAATTCGGTACAAGCTGCCGTCATCTACACGAGATCGGAAGCCGTTCTTCCGCCAAGGACTATCGATGCGTATTTTCTTACTGCTGTTTCTCCTATTCCCGCTGGCCGAGCTGGCGTTGCTGATACAGGTCGGCAGCTCGATCGGTGTGCTGCCGACCATTCTGCTGCTGGTCATCAGTGGCATGGCCGGCATTCTGTTGATGCGTCTGGCAGGTTTCGCCACCGCCTGGCGTGCGCGCGAGCGGCTGGCGCGTGGCGAGCTGCCGGAGCGTGAAATGCTTCAGGGGCTGATGATGGCTGTTGCGGGGGGCTTGCTTTTCCTGCCCGGCTTCCTCAGTGACATCGTTGCGTTGCTGGTGCTGTTTCCGCCGTCGCGCAAGCTGTTTCTCGGCTTCGTTGGTCGCCGTGTCGAGGCCCAGGCCCAACGCCGCCGTGCTTTCACCGATGACCTGCGCCAGCAGCAAGAGCGGCCCGCCGGACCACAGCGTCCGAATGTGATCGAGGGCGAATGGGAGCGTCGCGACAAGTGATGCATGCCGTTCGAGCGAAAGGCATGCGCAAGCATGCCTTTTCCTTTTTTCAACGCAAAAAATCCGCGCTTTACCCTTGAAATCATTTTTGCCGCCCGCATGTAGCGGTCACCGCAAGGTCGCTGTCGTGTTCGACAGTCCGTCTTCTGCGGCTCGCATTGCGGGCCGCAACCGGCACCGCCGGATTTGCCCAACCCGCCGATGAGAATGCATCGGCATGGAAACCACTGTACTAGGAGAGATCGACAATGAAGCTTCGTCCTCTGCATGACCGCGTCGTGATTCGCCGTAGCGAAGAAGAAACCAAGACCGCAGGCGGCATCGTCCTGCCGGGCTCCGCTGCTGAAAAGCCGAACCGTGGTGAAATCGTCGCAGTCGGTACTGGCCGCGTTCTGGATAACGGCGAAGTACGTGCGCTGGCCGTCAAGGTTGGCGATCAGGTCGTATTCGGCCCTTACTCCGGCAGCAACACCGTCAAGGTCGACGGTGAAGACCTGCTGGTGATGAGCGAGAACGAAATCCTCGCCGTCGTCGAAGCCTGATCAGCGCTCGCTCCATAGCGAACCGCGCTCCATCAACAGAATTTGAGGAAGAATCAACATGGCTGCTAAAGAAGTTAAGTTCGGCGACTCCGCTCGCAAGAAGATGCTCACCGGCGTTAACGTCCTGGCTGATGCAGTAAAAGCGACCCTCGGCCCGAAAGGCCGTAACGTGGTTCTGGAAAAGAGCTTCGGCGCTCCGACCATCACCAAGGACGGCGTTTCCGTCGCCAAGGAAATCGAGCTCAAGTGCCGCTTCGAAAACATGGGCGCGCAGCTGGTCAAGGACGTTGCGTCCAAGGCCAACGACGAAGCCGGTGACGGCACCACCACCGCTACCGTTCTGGCCCAGGCCATCGTCAACGAAGGCCTGAAAGCCGTCGCTGCCGGCATGAACCCGATGGATCTGAAGCGCGGCATCGACAAGGCGACCATCGCCGTTGTTGCCGAGCTTAAGAACCTGGCCAAGCCTTGCACTGACTTCAAGGCCATCGCCCAGGTCGGCACCATCTCCGCCAACTCCGACAGCTCCATCGGCGCCATCATCGCCGAAGCCATGGAGAAGGTCGGTAAAGAAGGCGTCATCACCGTTGAAGAAGGCTCGGGCCTGGAAAACGAACTGTCCGTCGTAGAAGGCATGCAGTTCGACCGCGGTTACCTGTCCCCTTACTTCATCAACAAGCCGGACACCATGGTTGCCGAACTCGACAGCCCATTGCTGCTGCTGGTCGACAAGAAGATCTCCAACATCCGCGAAATGCTGCCGGTGCTGGAAGCTGTCGCCAAGGCTGGCCGTCCGCTGCTGATCGTGGCTGAAGACGTCGAAGGCGAAGCGCTGGCGACTCTGGTCGTCAACAACATGCGCGGCATCGTCAAGGTTGCTGCGGTCAAGGCGCCTGGCTTCGGCGATCGTCGCAAGGCCATGCTGCAGGATCTGGCGATCCTGACTGGCGGTACCGTGATTTCCGAAGAAGTCGGCCTGAGCCTGGAAACCGCTACCCTGGAGCACCTGGGTAACGCCAAGCGCGTCGTGCTGAATAAGGAAAATACCACCATCATCGATGGTGCTGGTCAGCAGGTCGACATCGAAGCCCGCGTTGCGCAGATCCGCAAGCAGGTCGAAGACACCACGTCCGACTACGACAAAGAGAAGCTGCAAGAGCGTCTGGCCAAGCTGGCTGGCGGTGTTGCCGTGATCAAGGTTGGTGCCGGTACCGAAGTCGAGATGAAAGAGAAGAAGGCCCGCGTCGAAGACGCCCTGCACGCCACTCGTGCAGCTGTTGAAGAAGGTGTGGTACCTGGCGGCGGTGTCGCCCTGGTGCGTGCGCTGCAGGCCATCTCCGAGCTCAAGGGCGAGAACGAAGACCAGAACGTCGGTATCGCGCTGCTGCGTCGCGCTGTTGAAGCGCCGCTGCGTCAGATCGTTGCCAACGCTGGCGGCGAGCCGAGCGTCGTGGTCGACAAGGTCAAGCAGGGTGAGGGCAACTACGGCTTCAACGCTGCTTCCGATACCTACGGCGACATGATCGAGATGGGTATTCTCGACCCGGCCAAGGTGACTCGTTCCGCACTGCAGGCTGCCGCCTCCATTGGCGGTCTGATGGTTACCACCGAAGCCATGGTTGCCGAGAGCATTGATGACAAGGCTGCTCCAGCCATGCCGGACATGGGTGGCATGGGCGGTATGGGTGGTATGGGCGGCATGATGTAAGCCGACCGGCTCCGCTTAGCTGTATGAAAGGCCCCGCTTCGTGCGGGGCTTTTTTTGCGTTGCATAAGCTGCAGTCATGACCCGGTCATGTGATTGCGGCAGCGTGAGCTACCTTGCCGCATATGCTGTTTTTTAGCCACGGTGACCATTTGTCGAATTGGCCGGGCGGCAGGCCAATTTGTCATCTATGGTGAGCTTCACGACTCACCTAATAACAAGGGCTTGCGCGATGAAGCTTGAAATTGCTCGAGGACTGTTCCTGGTTGGCGCACTCAGCGTTGCTTCCCTTTGCGCCGCTGCCTGGAGCGAGCCCGACGCCCGCGTCGTGTCCCGTAGCGATGTCAGCGATCATTGCCCAGTGCCTAGAGTCGCCCGGATCTCCTCGATCGATGTGAGGCCGGATCACGATCTGTTGCTGTTTATGTACGGCCTATCCCAAAGTCTGGTCGGGCGAGGCTGATCGGACGCCCTTCCGTAGTCACCGCTGCAGATTGCTGGCACTGAAACTTATCAAAATTTCACGCAAAGCCTGAGACGGCGGCTCGACCGCTCCAGACTCTGCGTGGAAGCGCAACATCTACCCCGCATCAAGCTTTCCTGTCGGGACTAGCCAATACCGTATAGACGGCAGGCAGTACGAACAGCGTGAAAAGGGTGCCGACCGTCATGCCCGTGGCGATCACCGTTCCGATGTCGAAGCGGCTGACCGCGCCAGCGCCGCTGGCGATGATCAGTGGAACCATGCCGAACACCGTTGCCGCCGTTGTCATCAGGACCGGTCTCAGGCGTATCGCCGCGGCTTCTTCCACCGCTTCGCGGCGGTTCATGCCTTGCTCGCGACGCAGTTGATTGGCGAACTCGACGATCATGATGCCGTGCTTGCTGATCAGTCCGATCAGCGTCACCAAGCCGACCTGGGTATAGATGTTCATGCTCGACAGGCCGAGGAAGAGCGGCACCAGCGCGCCGCAGATCGACAGCGGCACCGTGATCAGAATCACCAGCGGATCGCGGAAGCTCTCGAACTGCGCCGCCAGCACCAAGAAGATAACGGCCAGCGCGAGCGCGAAGGTCGTGTACAGGGCGCTTCCTTCCTGAATGTACTGGCGCGATGCGCCGGCGTAGTCGAAGGCGAATCCCTGCGGCGCTTCCTCCTGAGCGATGCTGAGCAGCGTGTCGATGGCCTCGCCCATGCTGACGATGGGAAAGCCCTGGATCGTAGCCGCGTTGAGCTGCTGAAACTGCTTCAACTGCGTCGGCCGGGCCCGGTCATGGATCTTGATCAGCGTCGACAACGGCACCATCTCGGCCTGGTCGTTCTTCACGTAGTAGTTGTTCAGCCAGCCCGGATTGTCCCGGTAGGCCTGTTCTACCTGGGCGATCACCTTGTAGCTGCGACCTTCGATGGTGAAGCGATTGATCTCGCTTTCGCCGAGCAGGGTGGCCAGCGTCACGCCGAGGTCTTCCATCGTCACGCCCATTTGCGCGGCTTTTTCGCGGTCGATGTCGACGACGATTTCCGGTTTGTCGAAGGCTAGATCCACATCGAGGAAGGCGAACTTGCCGGATTCCTCGGCTCTTTCCTTGATGCGCTCGGTGACCTGTAGCAGCGACTCGTAGTCGCTCGCGGTATTGATCACGAATTGAAAGGGCAGGCCCTCGCCGGTTCCGGGCAGCGACGGCAGGTTGAAGCCGAAGATCTGCAGGCCGGGAATTCTGTCGAGCTTGGCCTGGACCTCCGGCAATACCTCCATCTGGGTACGCTCGCGCTCATCCCAGGGTTTCATGAGAAAGCCGCCAATACCGCTCTGTACCCCGTCGAACCCGTTGATCTGGAACCATGAGTAGTACTCGGGGAAGGATTTGAAGACTTCCAGGAACTGGTCGGTGTACGCGTTCAGATAATCGAGGTTGGCCGTCTGTGGTGCGCTGGCCATCATGAAAATGATGCCTTGGTCCTCTTCCGGTGCCAGTTCGCTTTCGGTGAACTTGAGCAGGACCGGAATCAGCCCAAGCACAATCACGGCGAATACCAGCACCACCGGGCGGGTATTCAGCGTGCCATGCAGGGCGCGCTGGTAACGCAGTTTCAGGCGATCGAACAGCCTATCCAGCCGGTGCGCCAGGCCAGTCGAGCTGTCTTCGTGACGCAGTAGGCGCGAGCACATCATCGGCGACAGGGTCAGCGCCACCACCCCGGAGATCAGCACCGCGCCGGCCAGCGTCAGCGCGAACTCCTGAAACAGCGCGCCGGTCAGCCCCTGCAGAAAGCCGATGGGCGCGTACACCGCGGCCAGGGTAATGGTCATGCTGACCACTGGCATGGCGATCTCGCGCGCCCCATCGATGGCCGCCTGGAAAGGTGTCTTGCCTTGTTCGATGTGCCGGTGGATGTTTTCGACCACGACGATGGCATCGTCCACCACCAAGCCGATCGCCAGCACCATGGCCAGCAGCGTCAGCAGGTTGATCGAGTACCCCATGGTCTGCATGAAGAACATCACGCCGATCATCGACAGCGGAATGGTCACCACCGGAATCAGCACCGAGCGCAGCGAGCCGAGGAACAGGAAGACCACGACGATGACGATGACCACCGCCTCGGCGAGGGTTTTCACCACCTCATCGATCGACGCCTGGATGAAGCGCGTCGCGTCATAGGCGATGGTCACCTTTAGATTCGGCGGCAGTTGCGACTCGATCTGCGGCATTACCGCACGCACTTCGCTGATCACATCCAGCGGGTTGGCGCTCGGCGTGCCCTTGACGCCGATATAGACCGAGGGTGTGCCATCGAACGAGCTAATGGCGTTATAGCTTTCGGCGCCCATTTCGACCCGTGCCACATCACCGAGCAACACACGGCTGTCGCCCTGAGTCTTCAACGGGATAGCGGCAAAGGCTTCTGGCGTCTTCAGATCGGTGTCGGCGTTGATGCTGGTGACGACGTACTCGCCCTTCACTTCACCGGCAGCGGAGAGGAAGTTATACCGGCGTACCGCCTCGTTCACATCGTTCGCCGACAGGCCATGCGCGGCGAGCTTGACCGGGTCCAGCCATAGCCGCATGGCGAAGACCTGATTGCCGAGAATCTCCGCCTCGGCCATGCCGGGCAGAGTGGCCAGCTTCGGTTGGATGACCCGCGACAGGTAATCGGTGATCTGCGGATTGCTCAACTGCTCGCTGTAGAAACTGATGTACATGAGCGCCGTTGAATCGGCGGCCTGCTTGTTCAGCACCGGATCTTCGGCGTTCTGCGGCAGTTGGTTCTTCACTGAGTTGGCCTGGCTCAGCAGCTCGGTGTAAAGCCGGTCGGTATCGGCGCCGATGCGCGCATAAACCGAGATGACTGAGACGTTCTGCTGGCTCACCGAGGTCATGTAGTCGACGCCTTCGGCGCTGGCCAGACTCTGCTGCAGCGGTTGGGTGATATAGCCCTGGATCGTCTCGGCGTTGGCGCCGGGATAGGCGGTGGTCACGGTGATCAGCGCGCTTTCCATCTGCGGGTACTGGCGAATCACCAGGCTGTTGAATGCCTGAAAACCGAGCAGCACGATCAGCAGGCTGATCACGCTGGCCAACACGGGGCGGCGTATGAAGGGATCGGTAAAAGCCATGAGGATGTCTTTCCTGTGGTCGACGCCTCAGCGGGCGTCGGCCCCGTTGTCTGGTTCGAGCGTGCGCTTGTCGGCGATGGCCACGTGCGTGCCGGTGTCCAGCTTGAGCTGACCGGCGATTACCACCTGTTCACCGGCATCGAGCCCGTCAAGGATCACGACCTGTCCGTTACGCCGTTCGCCGGTTTCGACGAAGCGACGTTCCACCACCAGATAGGGTTCGTTGCGCTCGGGCGCTTCTTCGCCTTCCTCGGCTTCGGGCGCCTGGCCTTCCTTCACCAGCAGAACCGAATTGCCATACAACGTGTAGGTGATGGCCGTCTCCGGCACGACTACCTGAGGCGCTTCGTCCGGCAGCAATACCTGCAGGTCGGCGAACATGCCGGGCAGCAGGCGCTCGCCGGGGTTGGCCAGCTCCGCGCGGACTTGCACGTTGCGGGTAGTGGCTTCCACCTTGGGGTTCAGGGCCACGATCCGGCCCTCGAAATGCTCATCGGGAAACGCCGCCACCTGGCCCCGTACGGATTGCCCGATAGCGAGCAGGGGCACCTGCTGTTCGGCCAGATAGAAGTCGACGAACAGGGTCGACAGGTCCTGCAGCGTCGCGATCGGCGTGCCGGCGGCGACGAAGTCACCGACATCCACCTGCCGAATGCCGATGGTCCCGGAAAAGGGCGCGAGAATGCGCTTCTTCGCCAGGCTGGCCTTCAGCTGCTCGACCGCGGCCGCCGCTTTCTGCGACTCGGCATTAAGCCGGTCGAACTCACTGCGCGAGATGGCCTGAGTGTCGATCAGGCTGCGGGCCCGCTTGAATTCGACGTTTGCCAGATGCAGATCGGCTTCGGCGGCCGCCAGGCTTGCCTGCTCGATCTCGCTGTCGAGCAGAACGATCGGCTGGCCCTTGCTGACCTTCTCGCCCGAACGGAACTGCACGTCACTGACCGTGCCGGCGAGTTCCACAGACAGATCTATGCCCTGGGACGCCGTGAGCGTGCCGATCGCCGGCAGCAGGCGTTGCCACGGCTGTCGGCGCGACTCCACGACCTCGACGTTGACGGCCGGCTTCGGGGCCTTGAATTGTTGGATCTGGGTGTAAATGGAATTGAACTTGATGGCGGCGAGAATCAATACAACGACAATCACCGCGCCCAGCATGAGCAGCATGCGGCGCAACATTCCCGTATTCCTTGGAGAGGTAGGCCGGCTGACTACTGCCATGAATGAGGCAGCCGTGCGGGTAGACAGCGATGACCGAATGCCGCCCTGACGGGATGCCCGGCCTATTATTGGTCCGACCGCACGGGTCGGAGAACAGCGAAATTAGTCCTGAATCGGGTGCATGTAAAGCAGTCGCTGCTGGATTCGACGAGCCGTGGCAGGGCACGCAAACGGAAGGGATAGAGCAGCGCGTCCGGCCCGCCTCTTAAGCGGAGTTGTGTTATGGCGGCCCTGATCGTTCGATAGCGTGCGGGTTTGTACCGCATCGATGAAATCTTCCTGAGTCGATTCGGGGTCGACCTATATTCAGCAATCCTCGCTTTTGCAGCTTGAAGGCTCTTTTGAACAAACGATACAGCCTGTGGCGCGTCGCCATTCCAATGGCTTAGGTCCAGTCAGAGTGTGTTAGACGTTAGTGTTTCCGACATGATCGGGTGGCTCTCCTGCGCCACTTGGGCGGCGAGATAGTCGATTAAAACTCTGCACTTAGGAGACAGATATCTGTTCGGCTGGTAGAGGATCCACGCCATGCCAAAGTAGGAAGTCACGTAATGCCACGCTGGAAGGACTTGGACGATACGATTTTCATTGAGCGCCGCTTGAGCAGTAAAAAGCGGCAAACACCCAATACCCAGATCTTCCAGCACACCGTCGAGCCTCGCCTCGCTCTGTTGTCTCAGCGGCTCGGCTGGAAAGTTGAGGGTCAGGCCAGGCGCAAATGATTGTCCCAGAGCCCTGCGGGAAGCTGCAGCGGGGTACTGACGAAGCGCTCGCCGCCGCAGTCGACCAGTCGGCAACGACCCTGCCCCGAACTCACCACGAAGCCTTGTTCGACCGCCGCGACGCCGGCGCAATCAGGCAGGTGAATTTCTTCGCGCAACGCAGCGCTGTCCAGATCCCAGATGAACACCTTGTTACCGCGCGGCGCCGTCACGGCCAGCAGGCGCAATGAGTCGTTGATCGCCAGGCTGGCGGTGTACTGGTTCATCGTCTGGCGCTGTGCTTCGCCCAGCGGGAATGCCTGGAATGCCTCGCCGGGGCGCTTGATCGCCAGCAGCGGGACGGCGTCCATGGGGTCGCCTTCATACTGCTGGCCGGACACCACGGTGCCGTCCGCGGCAATTGCCAGATGGCGCACGCTGTTCATCTGCTCGGGCAGTTGTTCCTTGCTGATCAGTGTGCCGTCGCGATGGAGCAGTACCAGGCTCGGCTCCATGGCCTCGAGGTTCATCATCTCGCGGCTGTCGGCCTCGGTGCGGATGCCGCCATTGGCAATCACCAGGGTTTCGCCGTCCGGCATCCAGAGCAGCTGATGCGGGCCGATGCCGTGGGTGGAATGCTCGCCGGTGCGAACCAGCCGTCGCTCTTCGACGCGGTAGATACCTAGCACGCCACGGCCGGCATCGGTGGTGTCGTTTTCGGTGGCGTAGAACAGGTCGCCGCTGGCATGAAAAACGCCGTGGCCATAGAAATGGCGGTCCGATGGCGAGGCGATGACCTGCAGCAAGGTGCCGTCCCGGCTGTCGATCAGATAGCTCTCGCGGCTCGGTCGGCGCCCGACGAACACCGCCAGCGGCAAATGCTGATGAACGTACACGTCATGGCAACGCTCGTTGACCGGCGTGGCGAACACGCGGCTGCCATCGAGCCGATAGCCGACCGCGTAATGTCGGCCATCGGCATCGTCGCGCGCCGAGAGCAGCAGTGGTTGCGCGCTGTGGCGGGTCAGTGTCCAGCCGCCGACGGCAGAGGCTGCGACCACGGCACCGCCCAGTCCGAGAAAGGCTCTACGTTTCATATCAGTCTCCGTCGTGAGCGTTGAAGCCGATTTGCACGCCCAGCGCGCGGGCCAGTTCGGTCTGATGCAAGCGGTGCAATACGTCGATGTCCTGGTACAGCGCGTTCAACCGTTCGCGACCGGCCTCGTCGGCGATCAGTTCGCTGAACGGCAGCATGATGTCCGTCAGGTGTTGGCGGGCCGTCGCATAGGCGGCGTCGATACGTTTGACCAGGTCGCTCTGATCGGCCGGTACCAGGCGTTTGAAGCCATTGTCATCGGCGCCTTGCCAGAGTTTTTGTGCGCCGGCGAGGGCGGCGTCGATGCTGCCGAGCGTCGCATCGCTGCGCCAGGCTTCGGCCTGGAAAGGCTGCGGAAAGCCCTTGGTCTGACGACCCAGCGGGGCGCCGAGTCTTTTCTTCAGGCCGTCCAGTGCGGTGACCTGTACGCGCAGCAGATCGGCGATGGCTTCCTGCGATTCGGCGTAGCGCTCGTTGGGAAATTCGCTGAGCTGCGCGACCATGCCGCCTTCGGCCTGCCACTGCTCGAGCATGTTCGCAGCGAGCTTTTGCTGGTGTTCACCGATAGCAACGAGCAACGGGCAGTGGCGCGCCTTGACCTCGGCGTCCTGCAGGTCGACGGCCTTGTCGAACAGCACGTATTCATACGCCGAAAGGCCCTGCAGCACGACGCTCGCATTTTCCAGATCGGCCTGAGTCAGCTGGGGGTTCTTCTTCAGCAAGGCGGTGACCTGCCGGCCCACGAGGTTTTTCTTGTCGGGCCAGAACTGCACCTGCCAGGCCCGGTTGCCTTCACCCATCGGCCCGATCAGCAGCGGCTGTAGGCCTGCCCAGGCAAATTGTGCCTGCACGAACGCCTTGCGTGCGTCGTCCAACTCTTCGTTGCCCGCGCAAAAGGCGATACCGCTCGCGGCCATGCGCCGGTTGGTTTCGGCCCACTGGGTATAGGAGGGCAGCAAGACCTCATCAGCCAGGCTCTTGCTCGTTTCGGTGAAAGGGTCGGACGGCGCGCAGGCGCTCAACATCAGGCCCAGCGCTGTGGCGGAAAGGATTGAAAGGTAACGGTTGGAAGACATGGTGCTCCTCGGCAAGGCGGGACGCCGGTTGGTCGCTAGAGTGATTCGAGAAAGGCCAGCAGGGCGCTGCGTTCATCGCTGTCGAAATCGAGCACGGCCTGTTTGGCTCGTTCCGCTTCGCCGCCGTGCCAGAGTATGGCTTCGAGCAGGTTGCGTGCCCGTCCGTCATGTAGAAACTGGGTGTGGCCGCTGACCGCTTCGGTCATGCCGATGCCCCACAGCGGTGGGGTGCGCCACTCGCTGCCGCTGGCTTCGAATTCCGGCCGGTGATCGGCAAGCCCTTCGCCCATGTCGTGCAGCAAGAGATCGGTATAGGGGTGGATCACCTGATTGGCCAGTTCGGGCTCGGCGGCATCGCCGGTGGTGAAGGTGGGCACGTGGCAGCTCTGGCAGCCGGCGCGGTGGAACAATGTTTTGCCCTGCAGGACCTGCGGTGCGTCAACGTCGCGGCGTGCCGGTACACCCAGGTTGCGCGTGTAGAACGACACCAGACGGAGGATGTTGTCGCTGACTTCCGGCTCGCCACCGTGTGGCATGCTCAGGCAGTCTCGCTGCCGATCGGTGCAGCTGTTGCCGGTGAACAGGGCGGTGGTCAGCCCCATGTCGTTGAAGAACGCATCGGCATTCTGCTGGTTGAGGTTCGGTTGGCCGGCCTTCCAGCCGAAGCGGCCAATTGCGGTGTCGCGCGTGACCTGATCGAACACCCGGTTGGGGCGGCCGGAAATGCCGTCGCCGTTGCTGTCGTCCGGGTCGGCATTGGCCAGCAATGCCGCGTCGGGAATGGCTTCCAGAAGCCCGAGGCCAATCACCGGTGGGGCGATGCGAATGGAAAATTGCGTATCGGGATGCATGGGGCCGTAGCCGAGCTCGGTAATGGTCAGCTCTGGTTCGCGCAGCTCGACTTCGAATCCGTCGGTGAAGCGCTCGGTCCGGGTGGTGTAGCTGAGCCGCACCTTGCCCTCCGGGGCGATGCCGGGAATGGACATGTCCTGCAGCTGACCGCCGTAGATGGGCTCCGGTGCTATGCCGCGCTCGCGGACGACCTCAGCGTGCTCGGCGCCGGCGGGTATCGATAGCCGTACCAACATGGAAACGGCATTGCCGCGCTCGGCATCGGCGGGATGGCCGCGACCGTCCTTGATGTGACAGCTCTGACAGGCGTTGGTATTCATCAGCGGGCCGAGGCCGTCGCGGGCAGTTGTCGAGGCCGGGGCGATAACCCACGGATTTCGAAAGAAGCTGTTGCCGACACTGAAATCCAGCCTCCGCACCGGCGACAGGTTGGCAGAGGGCATCGAGAAGGCATTCTGATCGAACTTCATCACCGTCGTGCTCCCGGCGGAAAGCGCTTCGCCTGGCTCGGCCTGCTCGAAGCGGGGCGCCTGCTCGCCACAGGCGGCAAGGCTCATGGCCAGCAGCAGGGCAGTAGCGGGGCGAAAAAGCGGGTGCATCGGGTGTACCTGGACGTGTGACAGGGCGGCGATATTAGCAGGCTAATGGAGTGTGAATAAGAGCAGTTTGCATTTGATATGGGGTTGCGCTGATGGGTTTCACCCATCCTACGGGGTGTCAGCGGGTTGGCATTCAGGGAGCGGCGTTGCACCGCTCCCCTGAGGCACGGGATCAGAACTGGTGATCGGCGGTGTCCGGGTTCAGGTCGCTGATGCCCAGTGCAGCAGCGGCTTTTTCGATCGAGCCGGTCTGCTGTACCAGCGCCCCGATGGCGGCGCGAACTTTTACCTGCCCTTCGGTGTTGTCCGGTGCGATCAGTTGATCGAAGGCTTCACCCTCGTTGGCGCTGACGACCAGCATTTGCATCTTGGCTTCGGTGGTTTCCAGGTCGGTCTTCAATGTGGTGTTGACCTGTGGATCGACGCCATCGACCAGCGAGGCCAGGCTCGGGCCACTGAGCGTGCTGCCGTCGACACGGGTGTATTCGCCCAGATAGACGTTCCGAATGCCTTTGGCATTGTAGAAATGGGAGTTGTGGGTGTTGTCGCTGAAGCAGTCGTGCTCGTCTTCCGGCGAGTTGGCTTCAAGTGCGACTTTCATGCGCTCGCCTGCCAGTTCGCCGAGCGACAGGCTGCCCATGCCGAAGAACATCTTGCGCAGACCGTTCTCGGCGGATTCGCTTTCCAGGCTGGCGCGGTAGTTGTCCGCGACGCCGGGCTTCCACTCGTTGACCATCTCTTCGAGATCGGTGACAAGAAGATCGGTCGCGGCTTTCAGGTAGGTGCGGCGACGATCGCAATTACCGCCGGTGCAACCTTCACCCTCGATGTAGTCGCTTACGGGACGGTTACCTGCGCCAGGGCCGGTGCCGTTCAGGTCCTGGCCCCAGAGCAGGAATTCGATGGCGTGATAACCGGTGGCGACGTTGGCTTCCGAGCCGGCCAGTTCGTTCAGGCTGGCGAGCTTCTCGCCTGTGATTTCACTGACGTCGAGCTTGTCTTCGCCGATCTGCAATTCTTTATTGGCAATGATGTTGGCGGTGGCGCCGGGGTTGCCCAGGGCGTGCTGATAATCGCCCTCGACGTAATCGATCATGCCCTCGTCCAGCGGCCAGGCGTTGAGTTGACCTTCCCAGTCATCGACCACGGCATTGCCGAAACGAAATACTTCCGTCTGCATGTAGGGCACGCGCGCCGCCAGCCAGGCGTCCTTGGCCGCCTGCAAGGTTTGCTCGGTCGGTTCGGCGAGCAGGGCGTCGATGGCTTCCTGAAGCTTCAATGCGGTGCTGTGCGCGTCGCTGAAGATGGCATGAGCCATATCCGCGTAATGCTTGACCACCGCCTGTGCGGCGTCTTCGTTCAGGGTCGCTTCCGGTGCGCTTGCTGTTGCCGGCTCGCTCTGGGTGGTAGCTTGCGGAGCGGCGGCCTGTTCGGCTGGCGCTTTGTCTTCGCCGCAACCAGCGAGTGAAATGGCGACAGCCAGAAGGCTGGCGGTGGCCCAGACGGGGGTGCGTAGCATGGCGGGTTCCTTTGCGTGCAGGTGAGAAAAAAGGAAGGCCGACCCAGAGGGTGCGGCCATTCGCTGCAGGGCATAATGCGAAAGATTTGCATTTTGTGCAAAAGAATTGCGTGGAGCAGGTCGCGCTTGGGATTTGAGCGTACGGCTAGAATGCGTCCTCCGAATCCGGACCTTTATGGAGATATTCGATGAGCCTGGGCGCTGTGCTGGTGTGGGTCGTGCTGTTTCTTGCCATCGCTTATGCGGTGGTGCTTTACAACGGCCTGGTGCGCCTCAAGCACGGCGTAAGCAAGGCCTGGTCGAACATCGATGTGCTGTTGCGCCAGCGGCACGAAGAGCTGCCCAAACTGGTGGAAACCTGCAAGCAATACATGCAGCACGAGCGCAGCACGCTGGAGCAGATCATCAGGGCGCGCAACGCGGTATCCGATGCGCGCGAGCGGGGCGATGTCGGTGCGCTCGGGCAGGCGGAAACCGGACTGCGCGCAGGGCTTGGGCGGCTGTTCGCACTGGCCGAAAACTATCCGGAACTGCGCGCCAACGAGAGCTTTCGGCATCTGCAACAGCGCATCAGCGGACTGGAAAGCGGCATCGCCGACCGTCGCGAGCTGTACAACGAGTCGGTCAATCTGAACAACGTGCGCATCGAGCAATTTCCCGACGTGTTGCTGGCGCGCGCATTCGGTTTCCGCGAGGCGCCCTTGCTGCAGTTCAGCGAGGCGGAAAAGGCGGACGTCGACCTGAAGCCACTGTTCGGCTGAGTGCTATCAGCGTGCTGCTAGCGGGCGTTGGCGTGGCGATGTGTCTGGGCGGCGGTTGGCTGTGGGTCAGCCGGTGGTCGAAGGTCCGCCACCTGCTGGATACGCCGACCTCGAAGATCCGCTCGGCCGCGCAGGGTTATGTCGAGCTTGCCGGCATGCTGGGCGAGGTTGCCGATCTGCCGGTCATGCTGGCGCCGCTGACCGCCAAACCCTGCCTCTGGTGGCGCTATCGGATCGAGGAATACCGTGCCGCGGGCAAGCGCAGCAGCTGGCGAATCGTCGAACATGGCAGCAGCGACCGCCCGCTGCGCTTGAGCGATGCCACCGGTGATTGTCTGATCGATCCGAAAGGTGCCGAGGTACTGCCTGCGCGCCGCGACGTCTGGACTGGCGATTTGCGCCATCCCAGGGGCTTGCCGCCGACAGGTGTCCTCGCCTGGTTAAGTGGCCATCGCCGCTATCGCTACACCGAAGAGCGCTTGCATGCCGGCGAGCCGCTGTACGCCATCGGTGATTTCCGGACCATGGGGGGCGGTCGGCAGGGGCTTGATCTGCACGCTGCGCAAGGACAGGTCGTGCGCGAGTGGAAAGGGGATTACGCCGGCTTGCTGCTACGTTTCGACAATAATCGCGACGGCCGGCTCGACGAAGCAGAGTGGGGACGGGTTCGGCTTGCTGCCGGCCTCGAGGCGGAGCAGCGCCACCGTCTTGCCAGTGCGCGGCCAGCGGAGCATCGGCTGTCTCGCCCGGCCGAAGCGCTGCCGTTCGTGCTTTCCAGCCACGGCGAGGAAGTGCTGGCGCGTCGTTACCGCTGGCAGGCGATTGGTGGCGCAGCGCTGTGCGCAGGCGGTGCCTGGTTGCTGACGACGCAGCTGGCGTTTATCTGATACCGGAGCCTGCCAGCCCCGGCAGTCGTTGACTGCCCGGCCTAACGAGCCCTTTTCTCAGCTATCCAGATCGTATGCCGGGTGCCGCGATTGCCGTGGGCGAATACCTGAACTTCTTCGGCCTGGAATCCCGCTTTCACCAGCTTTCGAGAGAACGCCTGGTCAGCGCTGGCAGACCATACCGCCAGCACACCCTTCGGGCGCAGGGCTTGAGCGCAGGCATCCAGACCCGCTGCTGAATAGAGCCAGCTGTTGTGCTTCTGGGTGAGCCCTTCCGGCCCGTTGTCGACGTCCAGCATGATCGCGTCGAACCCTTGTGGCTCGCGTCGCAATACGTCGGCGACATCATGGTTGAGGACACGGGTGCGCGGATCGTTGATCGGCAACCCGGCCTTTTCGCCCAGCGGCCCGCGGTTCCACTCGATCACGCCGGGTACCAGTTCCGCGACTTGAACTTCGGCATCTTTGCCGAGGTGCTTCAAGGCTGAGGCCAGGGTGAATCCCATGCCCAGCCCGCCAATTAATACGCGCGGCTGTGGGCGCTGAGCGATCCGTTTGCAGGGGATCTGCGCAAGGGCATCTTCGGAGCCGTGCATGCGGGTGTTCATCAGTTGGTTGCCATTGCCGCCCTGTATCTTGATGACGAAGTCGTCACCATATTCGAACAGGCAAAGGGCGCCTCCGCCGGGAATGTCGGCGGTGTCGATCAATACGAAACGCTTCATGTAAGGCTCATCGCAGGAAAAGAAAGCGCAGTGCAAAAGCTGCGCAGCAAAAGGTGCAGTTACAGCGGCTCTGAATTGAACGTACGCTCGAACCGTATGGACTGGCGGAGCAGGGCGGCCAGCTCGTGGGCGGGTAGCGGTTTGCTGTAGTAGTACCCCTGGCCTTCGTTACAGCCCTCGTCGATGAGGTAGCGCTCTTGCTCGGGGGTTTCTACGCCTTCGGCGATCACCAGCATGTTGAGGCTCTTGCCCAGCTGAATGATCGCTCTGACGATGGTCGTGTCGCCGTCGTCAGCAGACATGTCGCGCACGAAGCTCTTGTCGATCTTGATCTTGTCCAGCGGCAAGCTTTTTAGATAGCTGAGTGATGAGTAACCGGTGCCGAAGTCGTCAATGGCGATCAGCGCTCCGGAGCGGCGCAGGCTGTGCAGGTTGTGAGTGGCGGCGCCGATGTCTTCCATCAGCCCGGTCTCGGTCACTTCAAGCTCCAGGGTTTCCGGCGGCAAGCGGTGATGGATGAGCAGGTTGTTGATCGTCTCGGGCAGTTCGGCATGGTGCAACTGGACCGTGGAGAGGTTTACGGCCATGCGCAGGTCGCTGAAGCCTTCCCGATGCCATTCGCTCAGTTGTCGACAGGCCTGGTCGAGCACCCAATCGCCAATGGCGATGATGCTGCCGTTCTGTTCGGCCAGTGGAATGAAAATGTCCGGCGGGATGCTCTTTCCGCCTGGATGGGTCCAGCGCAGCAAGGCTTCGACACCGGTGATGCGCTTCAGGCGATAGTCGATCTGCGGCTGGTAGACCAGATGGAATTCATTGCGTTTGACCGCCTCGGCCAGGTCGTTCTGCAGCTCCCGGCGCGCTCGCATTTCGCTGTCGATGCTCGCCACGTAGAACTGATAACGGTTGCGCGAGCGGTTCTTGGCCAGCGTCATGGTCTGTTCGGCTTTTTGCAGCAGCTTCTCGGTGCTGTCGCCGTCTTCCGGGTAAAGGGTGATGCCGATGGTCGCGCGCAGGCGG
Source organism: Pseudomonas sp. (assembly GCA_031988485.1). GTDB lineage: Bacteria > Pseudomonadota > Gammaproteobacteria > Pseudomonadales > Pseudomonadaceae > Stutzerimonas. Next base: position 425,984 of record DALZYJ010000001.1, on the reverse strand, counting down.
ATGGACTGATGTTCGAGGGTGACCGGTCGTTCCAGGTTGTCGAGGACCTGCTGCGCCAGTTCCGCTGCTTCGTAGGGTTGCTCGCAGCCGAACAGCACGAGCACGAACTGGTCGCCACCCAGGCGAGCCAAGGCACCGACGCGTCCGCTCAGGCTTCGCAGTCGATCGGCCAAGGCGACCAGCAGACGGTCGCCGCTCTGATAGCTGTACCGTTCGTTCACGCCTTTAAAATCGTCCAGCCCCAGGCAGAGCACGGCCACACGGCGTTGCAGTCGGGCTGCCTCGCCGAGGATGTTGTCCAGTTGTTGTTGCAGTTGTTGCCGATTGGGCAGCCCGGTCAGTGAGTCGTACTGCGTCATGCGTTCCAGACTGCTTTCCGCGGCATGGCGCAGCTGCATGTTGTGCTGAATGGCGGCGAGCAAGCCGTTGGCGGTTTCGACCCAGAGGCCCAGTTCGTTTCGCTCGTGCCCCTTTGGCATCGGCAATGAATGCTCGCCGGGACGACTAGGATTAATCCGCGCCAGGTGCTCGGTGAGTTTGGTCAGTGGTCGCGTCAACAGCCATTCGTAAATCAGGTAAAGCAACAAACCCAAGGCCAGCGCCCGAAGAATGCCGACGAAGAAGATGATGATCGAGTCGCTGATGAATGCTTCGCCATAGGGCGCAGTGTCGAGCGTGATGCGCAGGTCGCCGTAGTACTCGTTGTAAGGAGGGCGGCCAATCAGTGGAATCGAGAACTGCTGACTGCGGCCCAGTATCGGATCGGTCAGCCAGCGTGTCGGCGCGGATACCAGCGGGCGGGATTTGCCGGCCAGTGGCTCATCGCCCGGGTGGGCAATCGATGCTTCTTGAATCGACTCGTGCTGGAACAGGCCCTCCATGACCTGAGCACCCATTTCGCGGTCTAGGCTGTAGATCGCCTGGGCCGAGGGATCGCGAGTCATACGCAGGATTCGCTGCGCCTCGGCGGTAATCAGTTGGCGTGTTTTATAGGCATCGAAAACGATCTGCGCGCAGCTTAATACCAGCCCAACGGCCAGTGCTGATAGCAGAACGATACGGAGCAATTTCCTCGACAGGCTGTTGCGCAATGCAGTCAAAAGAATTTCCTTTTTCCAAGCCGGTGCTAGGGTCTGTTGGCGTTTCGTCGCAAGCCGCGTTGCTGCGCCCAATCTCGCCAGGCTTCGGCGCGGCCGCGAACGAAACGTCAACAGACCTGGGCAAGTATTGGTAGCCCTGAAGGAAACGTCAAAAACCGAGCGATGCAATGGGCAAACGGTATCAGAACCCTTGATGCCCCGCCGGTCCTTCCGTCGAGCCTCTGTCTAATACGAGCGGTATGCCCGCAAGCGGCATGCTAGAGGCCTCGCTAAGCGTAGCAGCTCAGCTGATGACAGACGTCTCCTTCACCTCGCAACCCTTGATGACCATCCGAATGATGGTATCGGCAGCGGCTTCGTAATCTGCATCGTCGAGAGAAACTTTTCCCGTCACGGTGGATATCTGCCAGTCGAAATCTGCGTAAGTCTGGGTCGCCGCCCAGATGCTGAACAGCAGGTGATTCGGGTCGACCTTCGCCATCAGGCCTTGATCGATCCAGCCCTGGATACGCGCCACGTTGTGGCTAGCCTGGGCGTTGAGCTGCTCCGCCCGCTCGGCTGGCAGATGCGGCGCGCCATGCATGATCTCGCTCGCGAATACCTTGGAGGCACAGGCGTGCTCGCGTGAGATCCGGATTTTGGTGCGGATATAGGCGCGTAGCACATCGGCCGGTTCGCCGGGTTGATTGAAGGGGGCAGAGGCTTGCAGCAGCGGTTCGACAATACTGTCGAGCACCTCGCGGTAGAGGTTTTCCTTGCTCTTGAAGTAGTAATAGACGTTGGGCTTGGGCAGCCCGGCGCGGTCGGCGATATCGCTGGTCTTGCTGGCGGCGAAGCCCTTGTCGGCGAACTCTTCACTGGCAGCGCGAAGGATCAGTTTTTTGTTGCGCTCGCGGATACTGGACATAGGGCCTGTTCAAATTCACGACCACCTGCCTGGCGGCCTGCCGCGGCATGCTAGCACCGGCCTTCGGACTGCCTCAAGGCCCGCCAATCCGCCTTTTTGTGAACAAATACTTAAGTCCTTGTACACAATTTTTAAAGAACGCTGCTACGCTACTGCTCAGTGCAGCGTCGCGGATATCGCCTTTGCATTTGTCGGCGGGCCGTCCCGGGCCTGCTGAGCGGGTCGTCCAACTTTACAAGGAGTTCCAATGAAGAAATTTCTTGCGGTCGCCTTGCTGGCGCTTTCAGTGCCCGTAGCCGCCGAGCAAACCTACGTTATCGGCGTCGAGCAGGCTGCCTTCATGCCGCACTACAGCGGCGATGCGCAAGGCAACTATGAGGGCTTCGCCCGCGAGCTGCTGGATGGCTTCGCCGCGCAGAGTGGCGTGCGCCTGACATACAAGGTGCTGCCTGCGGATGAGCTGTTGCCCGCGCTGCTGGACGGACGCGTCGATGCCAAGTATCCCGATAATCCCAACTGGTCCGGCGCCGCTAAAACCGGACAGCGGCTGTACTACAGCCAGGCGGTGGTCGATTACGTTGACGGCGTGATGGTGTCGCCACGGCGCGTGGGTCGAGGCATCGATGAGCTCAGGCGGCTGGCTGTGGTGGATGGCTGGACGCCCTGGGGCTACGAGAGCCGGGTAGCCAGCAACCAGATATTGTTGGTCAGCAGCGAGGACCTGCCGCGCATGGTGCGTCAGGCTCTGCTCAAGGACAGCGATGGCGGCTATTACAACATCGTGGTGGCAGCGCATTACCTGAACAATGTCCGCGCCAAGCCTGGGGCGCTGGTATTCGACCCCGACTTGCCGCACACCCGCAGCACCTTCAACCTGTCCAGCGTTGGTCATCCCGAGTTGATCGAGCGCTTCGATCGTTACCTCCAGACCCAGCAACCTTCCATTGCCGCGCTTAAAGCCAAGCATCAGGTCGAGGCGAACCTGTCATCGGAATACATGGGCATGGAGCAGTGGAAGATCGAGTTCCTCGAGCGGCAGAAGGCCAAGGAAGCTACCGGCGGCTAGTGGGCCGGCCATGCTTAATCCACCTTGGCGGATGTGCCTGCCGCGCTGCAGACCCGGTTGCGTCCGCCATTTTTTGCCCGGTACAACGCTCGGTCTGCCTCATCCAGCAGCGACTCCAGCGAACCGCCCGATGAGAGCTTGGCCGCCCCTATGCTGACGGTCGCACGCAACGGCGTGCCCTCGAAATCGAATGTCGCAGCCTCGGTGGCCGCGCGGATTTTCTCCGCCAGTATCAGCGCTGTGGCGAGGTCGGTGTCCTTGAACATGATGACGAACTCTTCGCCGCCCCAGCGCGATATCAGGTCGCTCTGGCGTATCTGTTGGGTCAGCAGGCTGGCAAAGCCGCGCAGTAGGAAGTCTCCGCCGAGGTGGCCATGGGTATCGTTGAATGATTTGAAGTGGTCGAGATCCAGGATCAACACGCTAAGGCCACTACGCTGACGTCTGGCTTCCAGCATCGCCTGCTCGGCGACGAGGCCGAAGCCATGGCGATTGAGTAGTCCGGTCAAGGCGTCGTGAGTGGCCATGGATTCGATGCGCTGTAGGTAGCGCCGGCTGATCGAGCCCACCAGGCCGAGTACGATCGCCATGACCCCGAACCCAATCAGCAGATTGACCCACAGGGTGCGCTGTAGCGGTGATACGACGTCGCGCTCGAGCTTGTCGACCACCAAATACCATTTCAGCTCAGGTATGTAGCGGATGTTGACGAAGTGCTGTTCGCCGTTGCTGCGGTAGAGAAACGAGCCGGTACGCATCTCTGGCAACTGTTGGGTGAGGTCCTGCAAGGCAGGTACATCGCCCAGGTGGGTGCCCTCTGGCGTATCCGCCGAACCGCCTTTGCTACCGGTGACGATGATATTTCCCCGGCTGTCGACGAAATAAACCGTGCGTTGGTAGCGCCGTTGATAGGTATCCATCAGCTGGCGCAAGCGGTCCAGGCTCAACCCGACGCCGGCTACACCGAGGAAGGTCCCGTCGCTTGCAGTCATTCGGTAGTTGAGAAACAGGGTCAGACGACGGACGTCGACAACGATTTCCCATGGCGTGCCGGCCCCTTCGAAGCGGTAGAACCAGAGAGATGCAGGGTTATCGGGCTGCATGTGCTGGCGCGCATCGTCGGTGTAGTACATCTGCGTACGGCTGGATGCGAAAAATGCATTGGAGGTGTCGTAGCGGGTCTTGATGGCTTGCAGGTAGCGGGTGATCAGCTTGGTGTTGCGCTCGCCTTGATCCGCCCAGTCGAGCAGCAACGGGTCTTCAGCCATGGTGGAGGCTACCTGGACCAGCTTGACCAGATCCTTCTGCAGCTCCGAGGAAATGACGTCAGCGGTCAGTGGCAGTTCGGTTTCGATGATGCCGTTACGGATGCGTTCACGTGAGGCGTAGTAACCGGCAAACGTGACGATTAAAAACCCCAGCCCGATGATGAAGGCGAGCAGTGCCAGCAGCGTGGTTTGCTTCAAATTCGGCACCGCCACCCCCGATCAAAAATTCATGTCGTCCGCCGCTGGGCGGTAGCTCAAGCCGTTAAGGATGTGGCCGATAGCTATTCAGGTTCAATGACAAAATCACTGTATACATTTCGAGATGCAAATGTGTACGTTCGTTGAATTACAACACAGAGAACTCATCATGCCTTTCATGCGACGCAGTATTCAGTGGCAGTTGATCGTGAGTATGGGCGCAGCCCTGCTGACGAGCATCCTGATTGTTATCGGCATCTATTCTTCAGCGGTCAACCGACTAGCGGAGCGCTATCTGGTCGGTGAGGCGCTACCGGCCAACATCACGGCGATCCGCAACGATATCGAACGCACCCTGGCGGCACCTATCACCGCAGCGGGCGGCATTGCCGGCAATACCTTCGTGCAGGAGTGGCTGCGCGACGGCGAGAGCGCTGAACAGGCCGATGCGGTCACCCGTTACCTCAATAGTGTGAAGATGCAGCAGAACGCACTGACCACTTCGGTCGTGGCGTTAGACAGTGGCAACTATCACTCCGAAACCGGACTGTCACGCACGCTCACGCGTGGCGCTGCCGGTGAAAGCTGGTTCTACGGTTTCGTCGACGGCGGGATCGAACAGCGCATCGATATCGATATCGACAAGGCCACGCGCCAGCCAACGATGTTCATCAATCAGCGCATCAGTTCCGGTGGCAAGACGCTGGGCGTGGCGGGGCTTGGTTACAGCTTGAAAAGCATGTCGGAGCTGATCAGCAACTTCCGCTTCGGCGAGCGCGGAAGCGTCTACCTGGTCGGCAGCGATGGCCGAGTCAAGGTCCATCCGGCTACCGAACACAACGACCGTACCGAGCTTCGCACCTTGACCGGTGTGCAAGCGGCTCAGGAGCTGCTCGGCGGTAGCAACGAAGTAGTACGTTTCGAACGTGACGGCGAGACCATTCTTGCCGTGGCCCAACCGGTCGAAAGCCTGGGCTGGCTGCTGGTCAGCGAGGTTCCCGAGGCAGAGATCTTCGGTGAGGCACGGCGCACCCTGTGGACCATCAGCCTGATCGCTGCCTGTATCGCCTTGTTCTTCCTGGGGCTGGTGGTGCTGTTGGCGCGTGGCCTGGTTCGACCCATTCGCCAAGTGACCCAGGCGCTGGTGGAAATTGGTGGCGGTGGCGGCGACTTGACCCGCCGGCTGGACGAAAGCCGTGCCGATGAACTAGGCGACCTGGCGCGTGGCTTCAACCGTTTCATCGGCAGCCTGCGCAGCCTTATCGGCGACGTGCTGAGTACCAGCCAGCAGCTGCGTACGGCGGTCGGGCAGGTTGCGGAAGTGGTCGACAATACCGCTGATCGTGCCGAACGCCAGAACGAGATGACCGACATGGTCGCCACCGCCGTCAACGAAATGGGCCTGACGGTGCAGGAGATCGCTCGTAACGCCAGCAGCGCTGCACATGCATCGCAGGGCGCGCGTGACGAAGCGTTGCAAGCGGGCAAGGTGGTTGGCGAGTCCATTGCGCACATCGAGAAGATGTCTGGTGATATCGGTCATGCAGCCGAATCGGTGACCGATCTTGCTCAGCAGGTGGCGTCCATCGACAAGGTGCTGGCCGTGATCCGCAGCATCTCGGAGCAGACCAACCTGCTGGCACTTAACGCGGCCATCGAAGCGGCACGTGCGGGCGAGATGGGACGTGGCTTTGCGGTCGTCGCCGATGAGGTGCGCACGCTGGCCAGCCGCACCCAGGCATCGACCGACGAAATCCAGCAGATGATCCAGGGGCTCAAGAGCGGCGCGGACAATGCCGTCAACTCAATGCATGCCGGCCAGGCGGCCACCGGTACCGGTGTGCATGCCAGCCAGCGCACCGGCCAGTCCCTGAATGCCATCACCGAGAAGGTGGAGGCGATCAGCGACATGAACGCTCAGGTGGCTGCGGCGACCGAAGAACAGAGCAGCGTGACCGAAGAAATCACTCGCAACGTACAGGGCATTGCCGATCTCGCTCAGGCGACCGCCAGTGATGTGCAGGGCTGCCGTGAGGACTGCCATGCGCTGAGCCGCCTGGCGGATGATCTGAGCCGGCAGATGGGTAGCTTCAAGTTGTAATGAGCGAAGGGCGCCAGTGAAGCCGGCACCCTTTCGATCATGAACAGAGGCAGGCAGGGCGCAGCTCGCGCCGATCAGAAAATGAAGTGCTCATAAAACGAAACCCCGCGATCCAGTCTGGATCCGCGGGGTTTCGTTCGTTAGCAGTTTGTGGCTGGGTGATAACCCATCAACACATCCTACGTAACAGTAGGCGATCAGAAGTGCGCTTTAACCAGCAGGCTGAAGGTGTTCTGGTCGGTTGGGCCGACGAAGTTCTCGCTCACGAACCCGCCGTCTTCGATACCGTATTTGTTAGCCCAGTAGTCATACTCGATACCCACATAGAGCTTGCCTGGCTCGCCGTCCATTGCCTTACCCAGGTCATACTTGATTTGTGGGTTGATATGCAGGTTCTTCGAGACGAAGTCGCCGCGGCTTTCGGAGCCGGCATCGTTGACGACCCAGTCGATGTAGCCGTCGAAGAGGATGTCGGACTTGCCTACCGGAATGGTCATGGCCCAGGTCGGTGTGACCTGCCATTGGCCGGATGGCTTGCCTGTAGTGCCGTCGGGCTTGCGGTAGTACAGGTTGACGTTGAAGCGGTCGAATCCGGGGACCTCGAGGTCGACGGCCGGGCCAAGCAGGTAGTTCTGGTTGGGAACCCCGTCGCTACTTTCGCCGCGCTCGTAGGTGGCGGCAATCAGAACGTCCTTGATCGGGCCGAAGGACATGTCCTGACCGGTCATCTTGCCCAGCGACAGGCGTGGGCTGAATTCGCCGTAGTAGGTATGTCCATCACCGCCACTGACGCCGTTGTACCAAATGTTGTCGACGAACAGGAACATGTCGCCCCAACTCCAGCCGCTGGCATGTTCGAACGTGATCGTCTGCTGGATCGGTGGGTTGACCTTGAAATCCTTGCCGTACAGGTACGTCAGGCTGTTGTTCTGCCAGTGCATCTCGGCGAAAGCCGGAGCGGCAAGCAGGCTGCCGGCCAACGCCAGCGAAAGGGGAGCGAGTTTGAATTTCATGCAGAGTGCCCTTTGGTTTTGTTGTTGTGATGAAAGCTGTTCAGGCGGATAGGGAGCTCGACTATAGCAATCTGTGGACAGCCGTTGAAACAATTAATTTAAAAATTGTGCACAATGACCGTCCGGTCGAAAACGGACGCGTCGATGTTGCGACAGTCGGTCGCTACGGCGCCTTAGAACACGAAACCCGCGCCGTTTGACGAGGCGGGTTTCCAGGCAGTTGCACTATCAACTGCTGGGCCGCACCGGTTAGCTATTGTGCTCCGGCCCGCTGGGCACATGGAACAGCAGCAGGCTCAACGTGCTCGGCGCTGATGATGGCCGCAGCGTCGATCTGCTGCGCGCGATGAGCGTCATCAGTGCGGCAGGTGCGCAAAAACTCGGTGTGAACCACGGCACCCACTCCTAACCCCATGCAATAGGCAAAAAAAAGCCGCGCTCGAAAGCGCGGCCTTTGTTGGACGCAGATCAGTTGATCTGAGCGCCTTTGTCGATCCAGGCGCCGATCAGATCGCGTTCTTCCTGAGTCATGTTAGTCATGTTGCCCAGCGGCATGATCTGGCTGGCCACACTCTGTGCATGAATCTTCGCGGCTTGCAGTTTGATCTGCTCGGGCGTGTCGAACATGACTCCGGCCGGTGGCGCGCTGAACAGTGGGCTGCTTGGCTGGGCGGCATGGCAAACGGTGCAGCGCTCGCTTATCACCTGGCGGACCTCGGCGAATTCGCTATTGCCGGCTTCAGCTTCGGCTGGCGCAGTGCCGCTTTGTTGCGCGGACATGCTTGCATGCTCCGGGGTGGTTGCGGCCAGGTTCGGCGCGGCGGGCTGACGGTTAGGCGACAGCACGAAGGCCAGGCAGATCATGCCGACTGCCGCAGCAGGTAGCGCCCAGGCGAAGCGGTTGCTGTCGTGGCGGGTGTTGAAGTAGTGGCGTACCAGTACCGACAACGCGCCGAGTGCAGCCAGGATCAACCAGTTGTACTGGCTGCCGTAGGTGCTCGGGAAGTGGTTGCTGATCATGATGAACAGCACCGGCAGGGTGAAGTAGTTGTTGTGACGCGAGCGCAGCAGGCCCTTGGCCGGCAACAGCGGATCGGGCGTGCGGTTCTGCTCGATGGCGGCGACCAGCGCGCGCTGGGCCGGCATGATGATGCGGAACACGTTGCCGACCATGATGGTGCCGATCAGTGCGCCGGTATGGATGTAGGCGGCGCGACCACTGAAGATCTGCGAATAGCCCCAGCAGGCGGCGATCACGAGCACGAACAGGACGAGGCCGAGCAGCGCTGGCGTCTTGCCCAGCGGCGAGTCGCAGAGCAGGTCATAGATGAACCAGCCGACGATCAGCGAGCCGAAGCCAATGGCGACTGCTGCAGCGGGGGAAAGATCGCTGCCAGGCAGGACCAGATAGAGGCTGGGGTTGAGGTAGTAGACCACCATCAGCAGGGCGACGCCCGACAGCCAGGTGGTATAAGCCTCCCATTTGAACCAGTGCAGGTTCTCCGGCATCTGCGGCGGTGCCAGCTTGTACTTTTCGAGGTGGTAGATACCGCCGCCATGGATCGCCCAAAGATCACCAGACAGGCCTTCTCGGGGATTGGAGCGGTTAAGGTTGTTTTCCAGCCAGACGAAGTAGAACGACGCACCGATCCAGGCGATGCCGACGATCATGTGAATCCAGCGAATACTCAGGTTCAGCCATTCGGTCAGATGTGCTTCCACGATAGTTACCTCTTGCACGGCTGGCGCACCAGCCGGTTGTTTCTTCTTATTTGACTCGTTGCAGGTGTTCCACTTGTTCGGTGGCGCGTATGTCCGGCGTCGGCTGTGCGCTGCAACCGTGCCGGCCAGGCGCTGGGCCGATCAATCGGACGCTTGCTCGGAGTCCCGGTGGGGGTCGAGGAGAACCAGCTCTTCCTCTGTGAAAAAATGCTCGTCGCAGTTGTTGCCAGAACCGCTGCGATCGACCACCAGGAATTCATCCCGCTTTTCGATCGTCAGCACCGGGTGGTGCCAGACGCCGCGGTGGTAATTGACGCCCTGCCTGCCGTTGCTGCGGAAGGCGCGGACGTGACCCGGTACAGGTGCATCGCCAAGTGGCGCGACCACGACCAGAAAAGGGTTGCCGAGCAGCGGAATGAAGGCTTGGCTGCCCAGCGGATGTCGTTCGAGCATGCGAATGGCTATCGGCATTTCCAACGCGTCGGCGGCGAAGATGCTGATGATGGCCTTGTCTTCCGGCTGCGCGGTCTCGACCGTCGCCAGCTTGTGATAGCGGCGGGTGGAACCATTGTTGATCATGAAATAGTCGCTGCCTTCGGTTTCGATCACATCACCGAACGGGGCGAAGGCTTCCTTGGTCAACGGTTCGATCTTGAGTGTGCGCATGGCTGGTGCTCGTTGTTGAATTATGTATGTCGAGGCCCTGTCCGTAGGCTGGGCCGGGCGGCGCTCCGCTTCAGCCCGCCGTTACCAAGGCCGGTTGTACTCAGGGTGGGCTGAAGCCCACCCTACGCCTGCTTGCTTACATCGCTTGCAGACGGAACAGGGCGATCTTGTTGATTTCGGCGATGGCGCGTTCGAATTCCTGATCCGGCGAGTTGTGCAGACGCTCCTCGAACGCCGCCAGGATCTGATGACGATTGCTGCCCTTGACCGCCATGATGAAGATGAAACCGAACTTGTCCTTGTACGCATCGTTCAGCTCGGTGAAGCGGGCAAATTCCTCGGCGGTGCATTCGTGGATGCCCGCGCCGGCCTGCTCCGAAGTGCTGGAGGCGGTCAGCTCGCCACGCACGGCAGCCTTGCCGGCCAGATCCGGGTGAGCATTGATCAATGCCAGCTGCGTTTCGCGCGGCGCGCTCAGGAGGATGTCGGCCATGCGTGCATGCAGCGTCTCGATGTCATCGAGGCTGGCGTCGGCACCCTTGTCATAAGCCTGCTCGGCTACCCAGGGCGAATGCTCGTAGATGTCGGCGAACGCCGCGACGAATGCGTCGCGGTCGAGGCTGGAAGGCTGCAATGTCTGGAAACGGCTCATACGGCGGGTTCCTGTTTCAAAGGGTGAGTGGCGTGCCAGTGGCGTGCGATATCGACACGGCGGGCGAACCACACCTGCTCGTGGCTCTTTGCGTATTCGAGAAAGCGCTGCAGTGCAGCCAGGCGAGCCGGGCGACCCAGCAGGCGGCAGTGCATGCCGATGGACAGCATCTTGGGCGCGCCCTCGGTCCCTTCGGCGTAGAGCACGTCGAAGGCATCCTTCAGGTACTTGAAGAAGTCGTCGCCGGTATTGAAGCCCTGCACCTGGGTGAAGCGCATATCGTTGGTGTCCAGGGTGTAGGGGATCACCAGGTGCGGCTTGTCCGGAGTGGATTCCGGATCCCAGTAGGGCAGGTCGTCATCGTAGGTGTCGCAGTCATAGAGGAAACCGCCTTCCTCGCGGACCAGCCGGCGAGTATTCGGGCCGGTACGGCCGGTGTACCAACCCAGCGGACGCTCGCCGGTGAGGTTGGTCAGAATACGGATCGCCTCGAGCATGTGCTCACGCTCTTGGGCTTCGTCCATGTATTGGTAGTCGATCCAGCGATAGCCATGGCTGCAGATCTCGTGACCATCGGCGACCATCGCCTTGATCACTTCCGGATGCCGTTGCGCAGCCATGGCCACGGCGAAAATGGTCAGCGGAATATCGTTTTTGCGGAACAGCTTGAGTAGACGCCAGACACCGGCGCGGCTGCCGTATTCGTAAAGCGACTCCATGCTCATGTGACGCACGCCCTGGAACGGCTGGGCAGAAACCATCTCGGAGAGAAAGGCTTCGGACTCCTTGTCGCCATGCAATATACAGCGCTCGCCGCCTTCTTCGTAATTGAGCACAAAGGACAGGGCGATGCGGGCATTGCCCGGCCATTGCGGATGGGGCGGGTTTTCGGCATAGCCGATAAGGTCACGAGGGTAGTCAGCGCTCACTTGTTATTCCTTATTTGAATACGGGTCGTCACCGTGAATTGCTGCCGACCGCCATGAGGCAATTGTATACAAAACGTTTTGCAGTTTGTAAATGACCATCGCTAAATTTTCTCCCGCGCCGGTGGGGCTGTTTCGGCTGCCACACTCACGGGCATGTGCGCATGCTCTATTTAGGCGGCTGCGTGAGCCTGTGGCTGGATATAGATCGGTAGGATTTATAGATTGTGTACAATTTTTAATAAAACTGTCTTTCAAAAGACTAGGCTCATGCTATGCTCGAACGCAGTTCCCCACCAATCACAAGAGGAGGCGGGCATCAGCGGTGTTGATCCGTGATGTCAGAATCTATGGGACGTTTGACTACTCATGTACTGGATGCCGCCCACGGCTGCCCAGGCAGCGACATCCGCATCGAACTCTATCGGGTCGAAGGCGAGCGCCTCGAGCTGATCACCACACGCCAGACAAACGCCGATGGCCGTTGCGATTCTCCCCTGCTGGATGGGGACGACTACCGCTCTGGTGTTTACCAACTGCAATTCAGCGCCGGTGATTACTACCGTGGTCGTGGCGTGCAACTGCCCGAGCCGGCATTTCTGGATGTGGTCGTACTGCGCTTCGGCATCAGCGCCGAGCAGGATCACTACCACGTACCGCTACTGATTTCTCCGTACAGCTACTCCACTTATCGCGGCAGCTGACCGGCTGGCTGCCGCGACTACTGCGGCAGTGCTTTCTCCCATGCGTAAAGCTTGACTCTCTGAGTCTTCGACCCGCCTCTTTGGCGGGTTTTTTTTGCGCCCCAAACATGGCGCTGTACGGTTCGCTCTGGTGGCGAGCCGATGACATCGAAGTGAAAGACCTCTGAATACCGGCAATGGCGTATTAGCCGGAGGCGAGGGTGTCGCGAGTGGCCGGCGACGCGCTCGTCCAACGGTCATCCTCCAGACGCCTACAAGGCCGACCGCGCACCGCGACGAGGTGCAGCTTCGTAGGTTGGGCTCAGCTCACCAGAGCCCTTTGCTTGCCGCAGTCGGTGGGCTAAAGCCCACCCTAGAAGGGCTGCGTCTGCGACCGGTCCTCGTGACGGTTTTTTTGGTGTGCCCGGCATGGCGCTGTTCGGTTCGCTCTGGTGGCGAGCCGATGACATCGAAGTGAAAGACCTCTGAATACCGGCAATGGCTTATTTGCCGGAGGCGAGGGTGTCGCGAGTGGCCGGCGATGCGCTCGTCCAACAGTCATCTTCTAGACGCCTACAAGGCCGACCGCGCACCGCGACGAGGTGCAGCTTCGTAGGGTGGACTTCAGCCCGCCAGCGCTTTTGCTTGCAGCAGTCGGTGGGCTAAAGCCCCACCCTACGAGAGTGCTTCCGCGTGAACAGCATCGTTTGATAGAAATTCAGCCCAGCCAAACGCAAAAAGGCCCCATCGCCGAGACGATGGGGCCTTTCGATCCGCCTGGCTTAGAGGAAGGCGAACTTGGCGATGAAGATCACGCAGAGCACGTACAGGCTGAGCGATACCTTGTCGCGCTGTCCGGTCAGCAGTTTGAGCGTCGCGTAGGTCAGGAAGCCCAGGGCGATGCCGTTGGCGATGGAGAAGGTCAGCGGCATCATCACTACGGTGACGATGGCCGGGATGGTGTCGGTGTGGTCCTTCCAGTCGATGTGCGCCATACCGCTCATCATCAGCATCGCCACGTAGATCAGCGCACCAGCGGTGGCATAGGCTGGAATCATGCCTGCCAGCGGAGCGAAGAACATCGCCGCGAGGAACAACACGCCGACAGTGATTGCGGTCAGCCCGGTACGGCCGCCTGCGGCAACGCCCGAGGCGCTTTCCACATAACTGGTCACCGGCGGGCAGCCAACGAAGGCACCGACCACGCTGGAAGTACTGTCAGCCTTGAGTGCGCGTGACAGTCCCTCGATTTTGCCATCTTCGTCGACCAGGTTGGCACGGTGAGCGACGCCCATCAGCGTGCCGGCTGTGTCGAACATGTTCACGAACAGGAATGCCAGGATTACGCTGATCATCGCTACGTTGAAGGCGCCGGCAATATCCATTGCCAACCAGGTGGGTGCCAGGCTGGGCGGCATGGACATCACGCCGTTGTATTCAACCAGCCCGAACCCCCAGCCGATCCCAGTCACTGTCAGCATGGCGAGCAGGATGGCGCCGAACACGTTGCGGTGGCTGAGCACTGCGATCATCAGGAAGCAGATGCCGGCCAACAGGGCAGAGGGTTCACCGAACGAACCGAGGGTCAGCAGCGTGGCCGGACTGTCGACAACGATACCGGCAGTCTTGAGGCCAATCAGCCCGAGAAACAGACCCACCCCGGCGCCCATGGCGAAGCGCAGGCTCATCGGTATGCTGTTGAGCAACCACTCGCGGATGCGCGACAGACTCATGAAGACGAACAGCACGCCGGAGATGAATACCGCTCCGAGCGCGATCTGCCAGCTGTAGCCCATCTCGCCGACTACTGTGTAGGTGAAGAACGCGTTGAGGCCCATGCCTGGCGCCGTTCCCACTGGCCAGTTCGCATACAGTCCCATAAGTAGGCAGCCCAGAGCGGCGCCGATGCAGGTAGCGACGAAAGCCGCGCCGTGGTCTATGCCGGCGTCGGCCATGATGTTGGGGTTGACGAAAATGATGTAGGCCATCGTGACGAAGGTCGTCAGGCCCGCGAGTAGCTCCGTTTTTACGCTTGTACCGTGCGCGCTGAGTTTGAAGAATCGGTCGAGCCAGCCTGAGTTGTCGTTTTTTTGCAGCATGGCGGTCTGCTGTTCCTGCTTGGTGGTATCCACGAGGTGTTCCTCATCGTTCTTGTTGTCGATCACCCAGAGCGCGGTACTCTCGAGGGCAGGTGATGGGTGGGCTCTTCCTGTCGGTTATTGACCGGGAGGTCAGGAAGGCTTGACGCGATTATGCTTTTGTATACAAGAATTGCAACTCGATTTGCAGGATTTTCCGTCGGCGGATCATTGATGCCGGACCCTGTCTTTTGCCTGCAGTCGCTTTTCGATGGCAGAGACGGACTGCTGAAGACGACGTTTCTTCTTGATTGTGCACAATAAATCGCGATTTATTGTTTTGTTTGACCATCGACTACTGCCAGCAAACTCCCGAACGAAGTAAAGTTCGGTCTGCCGAAATTTCTGACGCGAGTCACCATGAACGAACAGCTGCAGCCACTGAAAAAGCCGACACGAAACGGCAAGGCCCGGACCGGGACCCAGGACGACATCGTTTACGCTCACATTTTCGATGCCATCCTTGAGCAGCGACTGGCTCCAGGTACCAAGCTCAGCGAAGAAGCGCTGGGGGAAATTTTCGGCGTAAGTCGCACCATTATCCGGCGCGCACTGTCGCGGTTGGCCCACGAAGGGGTTGTGTTGCTGCGGCCGAACCGTGGTGCGGTGGTCGCCAGCCCGAGCGTCGACGAGGCTCGACAGATTTTCTTCGCGCGGCGCCTGGTGGAGCGGGCAATTACCGAGCTGGCAGTGCAGCATGCTGGCGACGAGCAGCTCGCCGAGCTGCGGCGGATGGTTCTCGATGAACAGGATTGCTTCGCCCGTGGCGATCGCGGCGCCGGTATCCGCCTATCGGGCGAGTTTCACCTGAAGCTGGCGGAGGCGGCGAAGAATGCGCCACTGGTGAGCTTCCAGCGCAGCCTGGTATCCCAAACCTCGCTGATCATCGCTCAGTACGAAAGTGGCAACCGCTCGCATTGCTCATATGACGAGCACAACCAGCTGATCGACGCCATCGCCGCGCGCGACTGCGACAAGGCTGTGAGCCTGATGATGCATCACATGGATCACGTCGACAGCAAGCTCAACCTCGACGAAGACAGTGCCTCGGATGACCTGCATGCGGTGTTTTCGCACATCCTGGGAAAGGCCGGGAAAGCCGCGAAAAAGCGCTGAACCCCGTTCATGTTGCAGTCGACATACATATAGTGCGGGCCGGGCGGGTTCCGCTCTAGCCCACCAGCGGGGGTAGCCCTTGGTGGGTTGAAGCCCACCCTGCATGCTGAAGCGGAACGCGTCTGATCGACGCCGTAGCCGCGCCTAAGAGAAGGCGGGAAAGCTGCGGAAAGCCTGGAGCCCAGTTTCACGGCGCGCCCGTCAGATCACTGGGTTGAATATCCGTAGGGTGGGCCGGGCGGCGTTCCGTTTTAGCCCACCAGTAAGACGTTCTTGATGGGCTAAAGCGGAACGCTCCCTGTCTACCCACCGTACCCACCCCTCTCACGGGGGTGGGGCTTATCGGCTTCTCAGGCTTTCTTGTGTACCGAGACGCCGGCGGCGTAGGTTTCCTTCACGGCGCGGTCGTCGCCAAGGATCATCAGCGCGAAAAGGCGTTCTTCCAGGCTGGTTGCCTGCTTCAGGCGGTACTCAACCAGCGGTGTAGCCTTGTAATCCAGTACTACGAAGTCAGCTTCCTTGCCTGGTTGCAGGTTGCCGATTCGGTCGTCCAGATAGAGCGCGCGGGCACCGCCTAGGGTGGCCAGATACAGTGACTTGAAGGGGTCAAGCTTCTTGCCTTGCAGCTGCATCACCTTGTAGGCCTCGTTCAGCGATTGCAGCTGAGAGAAGCTGGTGCCGGCACCAACGTCGGTACCCAGGCCGACGCGCACGCCGAAGCCTTCCACCTTCTCCAGGTCGAACAGGCCGCTGCCGAGGAACAGGTTGGACGTAGGGCAGAAGGCCACCGCCGAGCCGGTTTCGCCGAGGCGTTTGCATTCGTCGTCGCACAGGTGCACGCCGTGGGCGAACACCGAGCGCGCACCGATCAGGCCGTGGTGGTCGTAGACATCCAGGTAGCCCTTGCGCTCGGGGAACAGCTCGCGCACCCACTCGATCTCCTTGCGGTTCTCGGACAGGTGGGTGTGCATGTAGAGGTCCGGATATTCCTTGAACAGCTTGCCGGCGGCGGTCAGTTGTTCCGGCGTGCTGGTCGGTGCGAAGCGCGGGGTGACGGCGTAGTGCAGGCGACCTTTGCCGTGCCAACGCTCGATCAGCTCCTTGCTGTCGGCGTAGCCGGATTCTGGGGTGTCGGTGAGGTAGTCCGGCGCATTGCGATCCATCAGCACCTTGCCGGCAATCATCCGCAGGTTGCGCTTTTCACAGGCCTCGAAGAAGGCATCCACCGACTCCTTGTGCACGCTGCCGAAGACCAGCGCCGTGGTGGTGCCGTTGCGCAGCAGTTCATTCAGAAAGACATTCGCAACCTCGCCGGCATGGGCCGGGTCGGCAAAGCCGCGCTCGGTGGGGAAGGTGTAGGTATTGAGCCAGTCCAGCAGCTGCTCGCCATAAGAAGCGATCATGCCGGTCTGCGGATAGTGGATATGGGTGTCGATGAAGCCGGGGGTGATCAGCGCATCTTTGTATTCGATCACCTCGGTACCGGCCGGTAGCTTGGACAGCAGATCGGCCGCATTGCCAATCTGCGCGACCTTGCCGTCCACGACGACCAGCAGGCCGTCTTCGAAATATTCGTGGGATTGCTCGATGCCCACCTCGCGCGGGTCGGCGAGGCTGTGGAGCAGGGCGGCACGGTAGGCTTTGGTTTGGGACATGGTGGTTCTCGGAAATCGTTATAGATGGAATGGTGGGAGGCCCGGCTCGGGGCGAAACTCTTAGCCGGCCTGCGGCCGGTTCGCCGCGGGGCGCGCCTCCCACGAAAGAGGCGCGGGCGTTTGATCAGCCGTTCTGTGACCGACGCGAGGCGGGCACCAGCATCGGGACGGGCTTTTCGCCGTCCTGGGCTTTTTCACCAAAATTCATGTTGTACGTGGCGATCACTTCACCGGCGATGGAGACGGCAATCTCGACTGGCAGCTTGCCTTTCACCTCGGCGATGCCCATCGGGCAACGCATGCGCTGCACGGTTTCCGGCTGGAAACCTCTATCGCGCAGGCGGTGTTCGAACTTGGCGCGCTTGCTCTGCGAGCCGATCAGACCGTAGTAGGTGAAATCGTTGCGTTCAAGGATCGCCGCGGTCAGTTCCAGATCCAGTTGGTGATTGTGCGTCATGACGATGAAGTAGCTGCCGGCGGGCATGTTTTCAACTTCGTCGACCACCTCGTCGTTGACGACTTTCTCCACGCCAGCAGGAATCTGTGCGGGGAATTCGCTCTCTCGCGAGTCGATCCAGCGCACCTTGCACGGCAGGCTGGCCAGCAGCGGCACTAGAGCGCGGCCGACGTGGCCGGCACCGAACACCGCTATGTGCGCCTGCGGTTGACCCATGGGCTCGAACAGCAGCACGGTCGCACCGCCACAGCATTGCCCCAGGCTCGCGCCGAGAGAAAAGCATTCCAGGCGGGTGTCACGTACGCGGCTTTCCAACATCTCGCGGGCGATCTTCTGCGCCTTGTACTCCAGATGGCCGCCGCCGATGGTGTCGTACAGCCGCTCGCGGCTGACGATCATCTTCGAGCCGGCATTGCGCGGCGTCGAGCCGCGCTCCTCGATGATGGTCACCAGTACGCAGGGTTCGCCGCGCTGCTGCAGGTCGGCGAGAGCTTCGATCCAGACCGTGTTGCTCATGGTTCTGTCCTTCGTTGTCCGGGTGGAAGGCCGCAAAGCGTCTTCCACCAAACGATCATGCTGCGGCTTATTGTAGGAGCGAGCTTGCTCGCGAAAATGCGCTCGCCAACTGCTTCGGCGTTACGTCAAAAAGCTTCGCGAGCACGCTCGCTCTTACAGGTCAGTGCGCGGTTTCCACCACGGGTTCGACTATGGGTGCTGTCTGTTGCTTCAGCTTTCGCATCTGCTCGACGCCCCAGAGCACACGCTCCGGTGTTGCTGGCGCATCGATCTTAGGCTGTGCCTTGTAGTCGGCCAGGCTGGCCACGGCGTCCTTGATCGCGCACCAGACCGAGATACCGAGCATGAACGGCGGCTCGCCAACGGCCTTGGAATGGAACACCGTGTCTTCCGGGTTCTTGCGGTTCTCCACCAGCTTGACCCGCAGATCCACTGGCATGTCGGCTACTGCAGGCACTTTGTAGCTGGCCGGGCCGCTGGTCATCAGCTTGCCCTTGTCGTTCCACACCAGCTCTTCCATGGTCAGCCAGCCCATGCCCTGGACGAAACCGCCTTCCACCTGGCCAATGTCGATGGCCGGGTTCAGCGAGGCGCCGACGTCGTGCAGGATATCGCTGCGCAGCATGCGGTACTCGCCGGTCAGGGTATCGACGATCACTTCCGAGCAAGCGGCGCCGTAGGCGAAGTAGTAGAACGGCCGGCCACGCGCCTGGTCGCGGTCGTAGAAAATCTTCGGTGTGCGGTAGAAGCCGGTGGAAGACAGCGACACCTGGCCAAAGTAGGCCTGCTGGATCAGCTCTTCGAACGATACGAACTGATCGCGGATGCGCACCTGACTGTTCTTGAACTCGACATCTTCCTCGGTGACCTTGTAGTGCCGTGCTGCGAATTCGACCAGGCGTTGCCTGATCGTCAGCGCGGCGTTCTGCGCAGCCTTACCGTTGAGGTCGGCGCCGCTGGAGGCGGCGGTCGGCGAGGTGTTGGGTACCTTGTCCGTGTTGGTAGCGGTGATCTGGATGCGATCGATGTCGACCTGGAACACCTCGGCCACGACTTGCGCGACTTTAATGTTCAAGCCCTGACCCATTTCGGTGCCGCCGTGGTTCAGATGGATGCTGCCATCGGTGTAGACGTGCACCAGCGCGCCGGCCTGGTTGAGGAAGGTGGCGGTGAAGCTGATGCCGAATTTCACCGGTGTCAGCGACAGACCCTTCTTCAGAATCGGGCTCTTGGCGTTGAATGCGCGGATTTCCTCGCGACGCTTGGCGTATTCGCTGCTGGCCTCCAGGTCGGCGGTCATTTCCTGGAGCATGTTGTGCTCGACCGTCTGGTAGTACGGCGTGACGTTGCGCTCGGTCTTGCCGTAGTAGTTACGCTTGCGCACATCCAGTGGGTCCTTGCCCAGCTCGCGTGCCACGGCGTCCATGATTTCTTCGATGGCGACCATGCCCTGCGGGCCGCCGAAGCCGCGATAAGCGGTGTTGGAGGCGGTGTTGGTCTTGCAGCGGTGACCGTTGATGGTCGCATCGCCCAGGTAGTAGGCGTTGTCGGAGTGGAACATGGCGCGGTCGACGATGGAGCCGGACAGATCCGGCGAATAGCCGCAGTTACCGGCCAGGTCGATCTGGATGCCCTGCAGCAGGCCGTCATCGTCGAAGCCCACGTCGTATTCGACATAGAAGGGGTGACGCTTGCCGGTTATGGTCATGTCTTCCATGCGTGGCAGGCGCATCTTGGTCGGGCGGCCGGTCAGGTAGGCGATCACCGCGCACATGCAAGCGGGCATCGAGGCTTGGGTTTCCTTGCCGCCGAAGCCGCCGCCCATGCGGCGCATGTCGATGACGATCTTGTTCATTGATACGCCGAGTACTTCGGCTACCAGCTTTTGTACCTCGGTGGGGTTCTGCGTCGAGGTATAGACGATCATGCCGCCATCTTCGGTGGGCATCACCGAAGAAATCTGCGTTTCAAGGTAGAAGTGCTCCTGACCGCCGATGTGCAGCGTGCCTTGCAGGCGGCGCGGTGCAGCGGCCAATGCCGCTTCGGAGTCGCCACGCTTGTGCGTGTGGCTGGCCAGTACAAAATGCTTCTTGCGCAGCGCGTCGACCACGTCGAGCACCGGCTCCAGATCTTCGTATTCGATGATCGCGGCCATGGCGGCCTTGCGTGCGGTTTCCAGGCTGTCGGCAGCTACGGCGATCACCGGCTGGCCAACGTATTCGACCTTGCCGTCCGCCAGCAGCGGGTCGCCGGCGACCACGGGGCCGATGTCCAGCTGACCAGGCACGTCCTCAGCGGTAATGGCAATGGCCACACCCGGAATCTCGTAGCAAGGCGAGGTGTCGATGCGGACGATGCGGGCGTGGGCGCGGTCGCTCATGCGCGCATAGACGTGCAATTGATTAGGGAACTCAAGGCGGTCGTCGACATAGACGGCTTCGCCGCTGACATGCTTGTCCGCGCTGTCGTGCTTGACGCTTCGACCAACGCCGGTAACCAGGTCCTGCTTGAACAGGGCGGCAATCTCTTCCTGAGTTCTTACAAGGCTGTGGTTAGACATAAGCGGTCACCCTCGTTTCGGTTTTCGGTGCGTGCTGTTCCAGGAAGCACTTGCGCAACAGGTTCTGTGCGACCAGCAGGCGGTATTCGCGGCTGGCACGGAAATCGGTCAGTGGCGTGAAGTCCTGGGCCAGGGCTTCGCAAGCGCGCTCGGCTGTTTCGATGGTGAAGGACGCGCCGGTCAGCGCGGCCTCGCAGGCAGCCGCCCGCTTCGGAATCGCTGCCATGCCGCCGAAGGCAATCCGTGCATCGGCGATCACGCCATTCTCGACACGCAGATCGAACGCTGCGCATACGGCAGAAATGTCGTCGTCCAGTCGTTTGGACACCTTGTAGGCGCGGAAAATCTGATCCGGGCGAGCGCGCGGAACGATGATCTTCTCGATGAATTCGCCTTGCTCGCGAGCGGTGACCTTGTAGTCGATGAAGTAATCCTGCAGCGGCAGGGTGCGGCTGTTGCCACCCTTGCGCAGTACCACTTGGGCGCCAAGCGCGATCAGCAGCGGCGGCGCATCACCGATGGGCGAGGCGTTGCCGATGTTTCCGCCCAGGGTGCCCTGGTTGCGGATCTGCAGAGAGGCGAAGCGATGCAGCAGCTCGCCGAAATCGGGGTATTCCTGGGCCAGCGCTTCGTAGCAATCGGTCAGCGCGGCGGCGGCACCGATTTCGATGCTGCTGTCGGTGACTGCGACTTTCTTCATCTCGGCGATGTGGCCGACGTAGATCATTACCGGCAGTTCGCGATGGAACTGGGTGACTTCCAGCGCCAGATCGGTGCCGCCGGCCAGCAGGCGGGCGTCAGGATTGGCACTGTAGATATCCGCCAGATCGCTCACCGTGAGCGGCGACAGGCAGCGCTTGTCGCCACTGTTCAGCTCGGCGGTTTCGTGCGGTTCAATTGCCTTCAGCTGGGCAATGGTGTCGGCTTCGCGTGCATCGAACTGGTCCGACTGCGTGCTGCAGCAGGCTTGTTCGGCCGCTTCGAGAATAGGACGGTAGCCGGTGCAGCGGCAAAGGTTGCCGGCCAGGGCTTCGTGGGCTGCGGCTGGGTCGTACTCATTGACGGCCCGATTTTTCTGCAGTGCGAACAGGCTCATCACGAAGCCCGGCGTGCAGAAGCCACACTGTGAGCCGTGGCAGTCGACCATGGCCTGCTGAACGCTGTGCAGTTGGCCCTGGTCCTTCAGGTCTTCAACGACGATCAGCTGCTTGCCATGTAGGGCGGAAACGAAGGTCAGACAGGAATTGAGCGTGCGATAACGCAGTCGATCGCCGTCCAGCTCACCGACAACTACGGTACAGGCACCGCAGTCACCGGATGCACAGCCTTCTTTAGTACCGGACTTGCCGCGGTATTCGCGAAGGTATTCAAGTACGGTGGTATTCGGATCGAGTGTCTGCTCACGGCGCAGTTCTCGATTGAGTAGGAACTGGATCAAAGAGGGCCTCCGGGCTTTTTGTTCTGGGCTCTGGAGTGGAAATTAGCCTTATCTGACTTTTAGGTCAACAAATACCTGACTCAAAAGTCAGCGCTGCCGGCGAGCAACGTTGCAGCGGCGAGCGCGGGCCGCTTCGGCGCAGTGATTCATGCTTTGAGTGTGGCTTAAGTCGGCGAATATTTCCGCTTGCCGCAGCCGTCTGCTGCAAGCTTCGCGTCGTCACCTGAAGTTGCGGTTCGACGCGAAGCATCCGCCTAAAAGGAGCTGTTCAGACGATGCGACCTACCGTTCAGCCCGCCACTAATGCGCGAGCGGCCTGGCGATGATCGGCGATCAGCCCTGCCACATCCAACCCCTCGACCTGACCGTCGATCACCTGCCAACGACCGCCGATCATCACGCGGTCTGCACGGTCCGCACCGCAGAGCAGGAGCGCAGAGAGCGGATCATGGCTGCCGGAGAAGCGCAGCTCGTCCAGCTTGAACAGCGCCAAATCGGCCTGTTTGCCAACCGCCAGTTCGCCAATATCAGTGCGACCCAGCAACCGCGCCGAGCCTCGGGTGGCCCAGCCCAGCGACAGTTCCGGCGTGATCTTTTCGGCGCCGTAGCGCAGGCGCTGCAAGTACAGCGCCTGGCGCGCTTCCAGGATCATGTTGGACGCATCGTTGGAGGCCGAGCCGTCGACACCCAGGCCGATGGGCGCGCCGGCTGCTTCCAGCTCCAGCGTCGGGCAGATGCCGGACGCCAAGCGCATGTTGGAGCTCGGGCAATGGCAGATGCCCGTGCCGGCCTGGCCAAGGCGGGCGATTTCGTCCTCGTTGAAATGGATGCCGTGGGCCAGCCAGGTGCGGTCGGACAGCCAGCCGACGCTGTCCAGATAATCTACGGTGCGCAGACCGAAGCGCTCCAGGCAGAAATCCTCCTCGTCGAGGGTTTCCGCCAAATGGGTGTGCAGGCGGACGTCCAGCCGTTCGGCCATGGCGGCACTGGCGCGCATAATCTCCGGCGTCACCGAGAAGGGCGAGCAGGGCGCCAGAGCGATCTGGATCTGTGCACCGTCGCCGCGCTCATGGTAACGAGCGATCAGCCGTTCGCTGTCGGCGAGGATCACTTCGGCTTCCTGCACCGTCTGTTGGGGCGGCAAGCCGCCGTCGGCTTCGCCCAGGCTCATCGAACCGCGCGTCAGCATGGCGCGCATGCCCAGATCGCGCACGGCCTGGACCTGCACGTCGATGGCTTCTTCCAGCCCTTCGGGGAACAGATAGTGATGATCGGCTGCAGTGGTGCAGCCGGACAGCAACAGTTCGGCCAGGGCGACTTTACTCGCCAGCTCGAGCTTCTCCGGCGTCAATCGTGCCCACACCGGGTAGAGCGTCTTCAGCCAGGGGAACAGCGGCTGGTTGACCACCGGAGCCCAGGCGCGGGTGAGCGTCTGATAGAAGTGGTGGTGGGTGTTGATCAGCCCCGGTAGCACGACGTGTTCGCGGGCATCGAAAGTGCTGTCGACTGGCGCGGCGGGTGACTGGTCGGCAGCGAGCAGTTCGGTGATGACACCGTTGTCGATGACCAGCCCGCCGGCGGCGTTCTGGCCGTTGGCGGTGAAGAGGGCGAGGGGGTTCTTGATCCAGATGCGGGTAGCGGCCATTGCCGGCTCCTCCTGAAATGATGGGTTCAGAAAAGCCAGCTCAGTTATGCCCTGTCTGCTGATCCAGGGGGACGCCTAGTCGGGGGACGCCTAGTCGGGAACGCCTCGTTGAGGCGCCTCTGTCAGGCGCGAGGCGTACGATAATAGCTGGCGGCTGGGTTGTCACCATTGCGCCATGCGTATTTGCCGAGAGGCGATGGGTTGCACCCATCCTACAGCTGCGGGTGTTGGGCATGAAAAAGCCGGGCATGTGCCCGGCTTCTCTGTCCCCTTCGATCAACCGCCCAGATAGGCGTCGCGGACCTTGGGGTTGCTCAGCAGCTCTTCACCACTGCCCTGCATGACGATGCGACCGTTCTCCAGCACGTAGCCACGGTCGGCCAGCTTGAGCGCCTGGTTGGCGTTCTGCTCGACCAGGAAGACGGTCACGCCATCCTTGCGCAGCTGCTCGATGATCTCGAAGATCTGCTGGATGATGATCGGGGCCAGGCCCAGCGATGGCTCATCGAGCAGCAACAGCTTGGGTTTGCTCATCAATGCACGGGCAATGGCGAGCATCTGCTGTTCACCACCGGACATGGTGCCGCCGCGTTGCTGGAAGCGCTCCTTCAGCCGTGGGAACAATAGCAGCACTTTATCTAGCTGCTTCTGAAAGTCCGCCTTGTTGGTGAAGAAGCCGCCCATGGCGAGGTTTTCCTCCACCGTCAGGCGGGCGAAGATGCGCCGCCCCTCGGGCACCACGGCGATGTCTTTGCGCATGATGTCGCAGGTCTGCTGCCCTACAAACTCCTCGCCTTCGAAGCGGATGCTGCCTTCGGAGGCCATCGGCGTGCCGCAGAGGGTCATCAATAGCGTGGATTTGCCGGCACCGTTGGCACCGATGAGGGTGACGATTTCGCCCTTGCGGACCTCGACATCGACGTTGTGCAGTGCCTGGATCTTGCCGTAGCAGGTCGAGACGTTTTCGAAATACAGCATGGTTACGCCTCCCCCAGATAGGCTTTGATCACGTCCGGATTGTCGCGAATCTGCTCCGGAGTGCCATCTGCCAGCGGGCAGCCCTGGTTGATCACGACGATATGGTCGGAAATGCTCATGACCAGCTTCATGTCGTGTTCGATCAGCAGCACCGTGACGCCGTGGGTATCGCGCAGGATGCCGATCAGCGCCTTGAGATCCTCGGTTTCCCGTGGGTTGAGGCCGGCCGCCGGCTCGTCGAGCATGAGGATGCGCGGGCGCGTCATCATGCAACGGGCGATTTCCAGGCGGCGTTGCTGACCATAAGCGAGCGTGCCGGCCGGGCGATTGGCGATATCCGTCAGGTTGACCTGCTCGAGCCAGTGCGCGGCGAAATCCATCGCTTCATGCTCGCTCTCGCGGAACGCCTTAGTCTTCAACAGCCCGGAGATGAAACCGGTGTTGAGATGACGGTGCTGGGCAACCAGCAGGTTTTCCACAGCGGTCATGTCCTTGAACAACCGAACGTTCTGGAAGGTACGAACCACGCCCTTACGCGCGATTTTGTGGCCGGGCAGGCCCTGGATCGCTTCGCCGTCCAGCAGAATTTCGCCGGAGGTCGGCTGATAGAAGCCGGTCAGGCAGTTGAATACGGTGGTCTTGCCGGCGCCGTTGGGGCCGATCATCGAGACCACTTGCTTATCGTGTACGGTCAGACCCACCCCGTTGACGGCCAGCAGGCCGCCGAAGCGCATGGTCAGGCCGCTTACTTCGAGAATCGGGCGGCTCATCGCTTCAGCTCCAGGTGGGGACGTTGCATGGGCAGCAGGCCCTGCGGACGCCAGATCATCATCAGCACCATCATGGCGCCGAACATCAGCATGCGGTACTCGCTGAACTCACGCATCAGTTCGGGCAACAGGATCATTACGATGGCGGCGAGAATCACCCCCAGCTGCGAGCCCATGCCGCCCAGAACCACGATGGCGAGGATGATGGCCGATTCGATGAAGGTGAACGACTCCGGTGACACCAGGCCTTGGCGTGCCGCGAAGAAGCTGCCGGCGAAACCGGCGAAGGTCGCGCCGATAGTGAAGGCCGAGAGCTTGATCACCGTTGGGTTCATGCCCAGTGCGCGACAAGCGATCTCGTCTTCGCGCAATGCTTCCCAGGCGCGGCCGATGGGCATGCGCAGCAGGCGGTTGATCACGAACAGCGTCAGCAGGACCAGCAGCAGGGCGATCAGATAGAGGAAGATCACCTTGTTGATCGAGTTGTAGACGACACCGAAGAACTCGTGGAAGGTCTGCATGCCCTCGGCAGCGCGGCGGTCGAACGACAGGCCGAACAGTGTCGGTTTGTCGATGCCACTGATACCGTTTGGCCCTCCGGTAAGCTCCGTCATGTTGCGCAGCAACAAACGAATGATTTCACCGAAGCCCAGCGTCACGATCGCCAGGTAATCGCCCCGCAGCCGCAGCACCGGGAAGCCCAGCAGGAAGCCGAACAGCGCCGCCATGGCGCCAGCGATCGGCAGGCTGAGCCAGAACCCGAAGCCATAGTAGTGCGAGAGCAGCGCGTAGGTGTAAGCACCGACGGCATAGAACCCGACATAGCCCAGATCGAGCAGACCGGCCAAACCCACGACAATGTTCAGGCCCAGGCCGAGCATCACGTAGATCAGGATCAGCGTTGCGATATCCACCGCACCGCGCGAGCCAAAGAATGGCCAAACCAGTGCCAGCAGCACCAGGCCGATGATGATGTAGCGCTGAGTCGAGGGTAGGGTGAAGAAGTTGCCGGCGCCGGCAGGAACCGTCGGCAGGCTGGGGCTGGCCGCCCAGCCTGCTGCCAGGCGAGTGCGGAACAGTTGCCAGACGAACATGGCCACGGCGCAGGCGGCGATGATCCAGAAAGTAGAAGCCTCGGCGCCGTGAACCTCGACCTTGATGCCCACCGTAGTGAGCTTCAGGCCGAATACCGGTACCGCAACAGCGATGACCAGCAGGGCGCTGAAAAAGGCAGTGCGAAGATGCAGAGTCATACCTTTTCCACCTCCGGGCGACCGAGAATGCCGGTTGGGCGGAACAGCAGGACGAGGATCAGCAGCGTAAATGCCACTACGTCCTTGTACTGATCACCGAAGATGTCGGCACCGAAGGCTTCGGCCACACCCAGTACCAGGCCGCCGAGCATGGCGCCGGGAATGCTGCCGATGCCGCCCAGAACCGCAGCGGTGAAGGCTTTGATACCGGCCAGGAAGCCGATGTGCGGATTGATCACCCCATACTGCATGCTGATCAGCACGGCTGCAACCGCTGCCAGTGCCGCACCGATGACAAAGGTTAGAGCGATGATGCTGTTGGTGTTGATGCCCAGCAGGTTGGCCATCTTCAGGTCTTCGGCACAGGCGCGGCAGGCACGACCCAGACGCGAGCGCGAAATGAACATCGTCAGACCCAGCATGGCGAGAATGGTGACCACGAAGATCAATATCTGCATGTAGGAAATGACCACACCGTTCATGGCGCTTTCACCGAAGATGAAATTGCCCGGCATCAGGTTGGGAATCGCCTTATCCTTTGAGTCCTGGGACAGCAGGACGACGTTCTGCAGAAAGATCGACATGCCGATCGCCGAAATCAGCGGAATCAGACGGTTACTGCCCCGGAGTGGTCTATACGCGACCCGTTCGATGCTATACCCGTAGGCGCTGGTGACGATCATGGCTGCGGCAAACGCACCGATCATCAGGATTGGTAGCGAATCGAGCCCCATCATCGTAAGCCCGACGATGGCGATGAAGGTCACGTAGGAACCGATCATGTACACCTCGCCGTGCGCGAAGTTGATCATGCCGATGATCCCGTAAACCATGGTGTAACCGATGGCTATCAAGGCATAGGTGCTACCAACGGTCAGCCCGTTGATCAGCTGTTGGAAGTAATGGTAAAGCTCAGGCATTGCGTTCTCCTGAACACCCAGCATCCGTGCTTGCTGCCAATGCAGGCCTGCTTCGAAAACGCTGCATGGAGAATGCAGCGCAAGGGCTCAGCGCGGATCGCGCACCTACCTGTTCGAGGCGGACCAGCTCTGCAGGCTGCTCGCTTGGCGAAGGATGTTGCTGGGGTGGCCCTGTGCTTGTGGCCGGGTCAGCCCCGATCAGCTAAAACAAAGCCCACAGCGGGTGCCGTGGGCTTCGGTTGGTGGTTACTGGCTCACTTGGCTTCGGATTTGGTGCCGTCCTGGTGCCATTCGTAAACCACAAAGTTGAAGTCCTTGAGGTCACCCTTCTCGTCGAACGAGAGGTTGCCGGTCGGAGTATCGAAGGTGTTGCTGCGCAGCGCTTCGGCCACCTTGTCGGTGTCGGTGCTGCCCGCTTTCTCGATACCCTCGGCAATGACCTGGACTGCGGCGTAAGCGGGGAACACGAACGGGCCGCTCGGGTCCTGCTTCTTGGCCTTGAAGGCGTCGACCAGCTCTTGGTTGCGAGGATCCTGATCGAAGGATTTCGGCAGGGTGACCAGCATGCCTTCGGAGGCCGCACCGGCGATGGCGGAAATTTCCGAGTTGCCTACGCCCTCAGGTCCCATGTAGCGCACGTTCAGGCCTTTTTCCTTGGACTGGCGTAGCAGCAGGCCTAGCTCAGGGTGGTAACCGCCGTAGTAGACGAAATCGATGCCCGCCTGCTTGAGCTTGGAAATCATCGAGGAGAAATCTTTGTCGCCAGCGTTAATGCCTTCGAATACGCCGACCTTGACGCCTTTCTCTTCCAGGGTCTGCTTGACCGCCGTGGCGATGCCTTCACCGTACTGCTGCTTGTCGTGGATAACGGCAACGTTCTTCGGCTTGATGTGGTCGGCGATGAAATTGCCGGCGGTAGGGCCTTGTAGGCTGTCCAGGCCGATGGTGCGGAAGATCATTTGATAACCGCGGGAGGTAATGTCCGGGCTGGTCGACGCCGGGGTAATCATCAGAATGCCTTCGTCTTCGTAGATGTCCGAAGCGGGCTGGGTGGAGCTGGAGCACAGGTGGCCGATCACGAAGCTGACTTCATCGTTAACGATCTTGTTGGCTACCGCGACTGCTTGCTTCGGGTCGCAGGCATCGTCGTACACAACGCCTTCCAGTTGCTGCCCGTTGACCCCACCTTTCTTGTTGATCTGCTCGATGGCCATTTTGGCGCCGATGAACTGCATATCCCCGTACTGCGCAACGGCCCCGGTGACCGGGCCGGCCATGCCGATCTTGATAGTGTCGGCAGCAAGCGTGTAGCTCGCGGCTCCGGTTAAAGCGATAGCCAGAAAAAGTTTGGACAGATGCTGCTTGGTCATCATTTGTGCTCCACATGCATATTATTGTTTTGAATCCTGCTGGCTGCAGTGTCGTTAAGGGGCAAACGTCCCCAAACGGTACGGCAACTGTACCGGCACAGTGTAGAAGCGTCAGCATCTATTTGCACAGCCGGAATTTGTTCGTTTGATGAGTATTACCCGGGCGCTATGATTGCGCCTTTTTTCAAGCGGGTACGTCACATGAGCGAAGAAACGAGCACTCTTTATGCCAAATTGCTGGGCGAAACCGCATCGATTTCCTGGCAGGAATTGCAGCCGTTTTTTGCGCGTGGCGCGCTGCTGCGCGTCGCCAGCGATTTCGATCTGATCGAGGCCGCGCAGGCTGTGGCGCAGGATGACCGGGAAAAGGTGACTGCATGGCTGGCTGCCGGCCATATCGCCAAGCTCGAGGCCGAGCAGGCGCAGGATTGGCTGGAGCGTGATCCCTCACTGTGGGCGGTGGTCGTTGCGCCCTGGGTGCTGGTGCAGGAAAGGGCGGCGAAGCCCAGCCTGCACTGATTCGGAGCCTTCCCGCTTCGCAGGCGTGCGGCTGAGCCCGTTCTGAGCGCCCTAACCGCGCACCCAGCGCATCCTCGCCCAGCCGCTCAAGGCGTCCACCGCCAGCACCATCAGCAGCATTGCCAGGATGACCGTCGACGCCTGGGCTTGCTGGAACAGGCTGAGGCTCATGTAGAGCATCTGCCCCAGGCCGCCGGCACCGACGAAGCCGAGCACGCTGGCCATGCGGATGTTGTTTTCCCAGCGATACAGGCTATAGGCCATCAGTTGCGGCCACAGAACGGGCAAAGTGCCGTAACAGAAGGCGCTGATGCGATCGCTTCCTGAAAGCCGCAACGCCTCGGCGGGAGCGCTCGGGGTGTTTTCCAGAGCTTCGGCGAATAGCCGTCCCAATACGCCAGCGGTGTGCAGCGTCAGGGCCAGGGTGCCGGCATTCGGCCCCAGACCCGCCGCCAGCACCATCAGCGCAGCCCAGACCAGTTCCGGAATGGCACGCAACGCGTTGAGCAGCAGTCTGGAGAGGCCCTTGCCGATCAAGCCGAAACGCCCGGATGCGGGCAGGGCCAGCGCCAGACCGAGCATTGCCGCCAACAGCGTACCGATCGCCGACATCGCCAGGGTTTCCATCGCGGCATAGCCAATCGCGCGCAAGTGGGCAGATGACATGTCCGGATCTAGGAAGCCCGACGCATAGTCTGCCATCTGCCCCAGACCGTCGCGGCTGAGCAGTGCGCTGGTTTCGAGCTGCAGGAAGACGAACGAGCCGATCACCGCTGCGATCAGCAGCAGCGGCAAGGCGTAGCGCCACAGCGCCTTCACACATACCTCCGGCGCAACAGTTGGCTGATCAGGTCCGCCATCAGCACCAGCCCGAGGAAGGTCAGCAGCATGCTGGCGACTTCGCCGCCGGCGAACATGCGCATCGACAGATCCAGCTGTTGGCCCAACCCGCCGGCACCGACGAAGCCCATGACCACCGAAGCGCGAATCGCACATTCCCAGCGGTAAACGGTGTACGAAAGCATTTCGCCGGCCGCCTGTGGCAGCACCGCATAGGCGAACGCCTGCAAACGCGTCCCTCCGGCACCGAGCAGTGCGCGAGTCGGCAGCGGATCGACGGACTCGAATATCTCCGCATAGACCTTGCCGAGCATGCCGGCATACGTGATGGCGATGGCCAGTACCCCGGCGGTCGGGCCGAGGCCCACCGCGCGGACGAACAGCAGTGCCCATACGATCTCCGGCACGCTGCGCAGCACGATCAGCAGACCACGCACCGGCCAGCGCAGAGACTGCGCCCACCAGTGCGGCCGCCCGCCGCGGCTGATGGCCGAGATCGACAAGGCGCGTGTGGCCAGGATGGCGCACGGCAGCGCCACGACCAGCGCCAACGTCATGCCAGCGGTTGCGATGGCGAGCGTCTCCCACGTGGCTTGCCACAACAGGAGCAGGAAATCTTCGTCGTGCGCCGGCGGCCAGAAGCCGGAAAGGAATACCGCCATGGTGTCGGCGTTGCTGCCGTCGAACAGCACGCTGAGGTCCAGCTCGCTCAGCGACAGGCCCGGCCACAGCAAGGCCAGAGCCAACAGGGTCACCAGCAGACGCGGCCCGGCGGCCGGGTCGCGCTGTGCGATGGCAGGGTTCAGCATCGTGGAACGTGCAACGGCTGGCCGGGCAAGGACAGAGGCGCTTTTTCATTGCCCAGCTGCTCGTTGGCGTAGAGCGCCTCGAGCTCGGCTGGCGTCACGTCCGTCGAGGCTTTGTCGAACAGGATGCGTCCGGCGCGCACGCCGATAACACGCGGGAAGTGCTCAAGCGCCAGCTCTACCGCGTGCAAGCTGGCGACCAAAGTTGCCTGGCGGCGCGTGGCTTCGCGATTGAGCACATTCAGCGAGTATGCGGCGAGCACCGGGTCCATCGCCGAGACGGGCTCGTCGGCGAGGATGAGCGTCGGGCTCTGATACAGCGCGCGGGCGATGCCGACGCGCTGCAGCTGGCCGCCGGAGAGTTGATCGCAGCGCTCGTAGAGCTTGTCGGCCAGATCCAGTTGGCCCAAAGCCTGTGCCGCACCATCCTTGTCCAGCGGATAGACCAGGCTGAGCAGGCTGCGTCCCAGCGACCACTGTCCCAGACGACCGGCCAACACCGAAGTGATGACTCGCTGGCGCGGCGGCAGCGGCGGCGCCTGATGAATCAGTCCGATGCGGGCGCGGAGTTTCTGACGCGCGCCGGCCGACAGCGACCAGGGCTGGCAACCGAGCAGCTCCAGCCGGCCAGCACTGGGCGGCAGGTGAGTGGCGAGCAGGCGCAGCAGCGTGGTTTTGCCCGCACCGGAAGGTCCGATGAGGGCAATCCGCTCGCCCTTGACGATCTGCAGATCGAGGTCACGCAGCGCGACATGGCCGTTGGCGTGGCGATAGCTCGCGCCAGAGAGTGTCAGGACAGGCTCGGAGCTGGTTGTACTTGCCATCAACAGCGCCAAGTTTGACGTTGAATGGCTCATGCCGGCCCGCCTGCTTGCCGCTCTCCAATTGCCCACTGGGCCGCCGCAGGATTGCCGGCGAGGCTCACTTCAACAGACCAGCGGCGCGCGCTGCTTCCTCGATGCTTTTGTAGTTTTCGGGACGGGTCTCGATGAAGCGGCTGGCGGCCTGCAGGTCAAGAATCTTCTTGTGTTCCGGATTTGCCGGATCGAGCTCAAGGAAGGCGGTCTTGATTTTCTGGACCAGTGCGGGATCGAGGTTGCCGCGTACCGTCCAGTTGTAGTCGTAGTAAGGCGGCGTCGTGGAGATCACTCGGACCTTGTCGGTATCGACTTTTCCAGCGGCGACCAGCTTGTCCCATACCGAGGCGTTGAGCACGCCGGCATCGGCCTTGCCCGCCTCGACCCACGCAGCGGTGGCGTCATGTGCACCGGAATAGGCGATGCGCTTGAAGAATTGCTCGGGGTCGATGCCGTCCTTGATCATGAAGTAGCGCGGCATCAGGCTGCCGGACGTCGAGGACACGGAACCGAAGGCAAACGTCTTGCCCTTCAGGTCCTGCAGGGTTTTCACCTCGGGATCGGCGGTGATGAATTTGCTAGTGAATTTCTCGTCCTGCTCGCGTTGCGCCAAGGGGATCGCATCGCCAGTCTTCAGGCGGGTCTGGACGAAGGTGAAGCCGCCGAGCCAGGCCAGGTCTAGGCGGTCGGCGGCAAGGGATTCGACCACGGCGGCGTAATCGGACACCGGTGTGAATTTCACCGGCATGCCCAGCTGCTTTTCAAGGTATTGGCCCAGCGGCTCGAACTTGCGGATCAGCTCGGTCGGTGCTTCATCGGGGATCGCCGACACACGAAGGGTCTCGGCGGCATGGGCGGTGGCAAAAGACAGGGAAAGGGCAAGGCCGGCGACGGCTGCCAGGGAGCGCTTCAGCATTGTGGTTCTCCGGTTAAATAGCGGAAAAAGCGCGCGGATTATAGAACTAGACGGGTTCGCCGGGGCAAGTTGCCCCCGATTCTCCTGAGCCGCGCGACGGCCCTTCAATGCAACGGCCGCAACCTTTGGATAATTTTTGTGATTTGGTTCTCCGTTGCACTAGAATCGGCGGCCATTTTGGATGATGGCGATTTGCTATGGAGTGGCAGCAAGACAAACGCAGGCTCCACGCCCTGCGAAAACACATCGACGACCTGCTGGCGGCCGGCGCGACGATCGTCGCGCGTGATCCGGTGACGCTGGTCAGCGACGGCCAGACGCTCAGAGTCAAACACGGCATGCTCGTCGGCCATTCCGGTTTGCTCGATCTCGTCGAGCCGCTCACCGATCATCAGTGGCCGAATGCCTTGCGGCAGATGGCGATCGATCTATGCATTCAACAATTGGACGATGCGATCCGGGCGCTGGAGAGTGAAACCGTCACGCTGGCGTCGGAATCGGCGAACGACGGCTAGACTATCCGGACGAAGCGCCGCGGACGGACCTGATCAGACATGCATGGATGCAGCCCGCATTCGTGCCGCTTTGAAGGGGGTTTTGCATGTTCGCTCGCAACTCGCATCACGGCTTCATTCCGCCCTATATCCTCAGGCGCATCATCGATAACGGCTCGCCGCGCCAGCGTGATCGCGCGCTGGGAACGCTGGCCCACGTGCGCAACCTGTTACCCAATCCCGGGCCGCCCAATCGCCAGCCGATGACCAGCGTATTGCCCGAGCGTGGTCGGCCCGGCGCGCCTCGTCGCAGCATTCACGATGCCCAGCAGCAAATGCTACTGCCGGGTGTTCTGGCGCGAATCGAAGGCCAGCCGCCTATCGCCGACGCGGCGGTGGACGAGGCCTACGATGCGCTCGGCACGACCCATGAGTTCTTCTGGAAGGTATTTGAGCGGGACTCGATCGACAACCACGGCTTTCCGCTGGTGGGCACCGTGCACTATGGCGTGGCCTACGAGAACGCGTTCTGGAATGGCGCGCAGATGGTGTTCGGCGATGGCGACGGTGAAATCTTCAACCGCTTCACCCTCTCGCTGGATGTAGTGGCTCACGAGCTGGCCCATGGCGTGACCGAAAGCGAGGCGGGGCTGGTGTACTTCAATCAATCGGGTGCGCTGAACGAATCGGTTTCGGACGTATTCGGCGTGCTGGTGCGGCAGTTCAGCCTGAAGCAGACGGCAGACCAGGCCGACTGGCTGATCGGTGCCGAGTTGCTGACCGAGAAGGTGCAGGGCGACGCGTTGCGCTCGATGGCCAATCCCGGCAGCGCCTATGACGATCCCTTGCTGGGCAAGGACCCGCAGCCCGGGCACATGCGTGATTTCATCGACACCCGCGACGATAACGGCGGCGTGCATCTGAACTCAGGCATCCCCAACCGCGCGTTCTATCTAGCCGCGGCCGCTCTGGGTGGCCACGCCTGGGAAAAGGCCGGACGCATCTGGTACGACACCCTGTGCGATCGTCGCCTGGCCAACGATGCGGATTTCCCCGCATTCGCCCGTTTGACGGTGGACAACGCCATCGCTCGCTTCGGCGCGGGCAGTGACGAAGAGCGCGCCGTCGCACAGGCATGGGCGGACGTGGGCGTGAACCCATGATCGAGGAGGTATGCATGAAACAGCTACCGGCATTGGATTCGGACGCGACCATCCGCCTGTCACGGCAGGGCGGCTTCGCCGCGATACAGGCGCTCAGCCGCCCACGGGAAATCGACTTCGCCAGCTGTAACGAGCAACAGCGCCAGCAGATCTGTTCCGTCCTCGAAGGCTGCCTGCCGCTGGCGACCGCTACCAGCGGACAGGGCGACCAGCGCTATTACCAGATAGAACTGCGCTTCCGGCAGCAGGAACGCGACGACGAAATGGTGATCCAGGTGCCGGAAGAGCAGGCGCCCGGTGAGCTGGTGCGGCTTTGGGATAAGGGTGAGGTGATGTGATGTGGGCTTGCGATCTCACCTCGCCTCACTTTCAGTTTGTTAACGGGCGCAAAAAGCTACGTTCGTAGCTCAAAATGAATTTTTTCTCCATGGCTTCGCTGACCGCTGCAACGCAATCAGCATCTGTTTCAGCGTCCTTACGGTATCGCTCATACTCAGCCAGGCTTGAGAAGCTGAACAGGCAATAGGCAACGTTGTTGGCGCCCTCTGCTGGAAGAAAATAGCCATGATGCAGTCCACCCATGCGCGTGACCAGCTGTATCCACCGCCGTGAATAGCTTTCGAAAGCTGGGATCTGGTAAGGGTCAATCATGTATTTGACGTGACATGTGATCATCGAACATTCCTTGGTGAGCTGGGCTAGGCCTTTTTATCATCTCCTGAACGCCGGGATGGCAGATCAGCGCTCGCTCGTGCGATGAGAGGCCCTTGGGAGCGCAAAAAAGTCGCAGGAAGCATTTCCACCTACCTCGCTGCACGATGTATCAGGCAGAGCATTGTTAGAGCGCGTTAATCGCAACGCTTTGCATTGTTGTTGCAGTGAATTCGGAACTGACAGACACATGTGACATGGTCGCCGGCGTCGTTTGCGGCGCTAAACTCATCGCTTTTTATCGAGGAGCCAGACCATGTCCGAATTGCCATCCATCGCCTTTGCCGGCATCGGCCTGATGGGGCTGCCCATGTGTCGCCGTCTGATCGCCGCCGGTTTTCCGCTGGCGGTATGGAACCGCTCGCCGGATAAATGCGCGCCGCTGGTCGAAGCCGGTGCGCGGCAGGTGAGCACGCCGGCCGAGCTCTGCGGGGCCGCTGATGTGGTGGTGTTGTGTCTGGCCGATACCGCAGTGGTGCGCGAGGTGGTGTTCGGTGCTGGCGGCATCGTCGAGGGCGCGCGGGCTGGGCAGGTGCTGGTCGATCATTCCAGCCTGGAACCGGCGGCGACCCGTGCCATGGCCGCCGAGCTGGAGTCGCGTAGCGGCATGCGCTGGGTCGATGCGCCGGTATCAGGCGGCACTGCCGGTGCCGAGGCGGGCAGTCTGGCGATCATGGCCGGCGGGCGCGTCGAGGATGTCGAGCGGGTGCGGCCGATATTGATGCATCTGGGGCAGCGGCTGACGCGTATGGGGGAGGTCGGTGCGGGGCAGGTGACCAAGGCGTGCAACCAGATGATCGTGGCCTGCAATGTACTGGTGATCGCCGAGGTCGTGGCGCTGGCCGAGCGTTCCGGTGTCGATGCCAGTCTGATCGCGTCGGCATTGGCCGGCGGTTTCGCCGACTCCAAGCCGCTGCAATTTCTCGCGCCGCAGATGGCCAGCAGTGAGTTCGAGCCGATCAAATGGCATGTGCGCACCTTGCTCAAGGACCTCGACACTGCCGTGCAGCTTTCCCGCGAAGAGGGCAGCGCCACGCCGATGACCGGGCTGGCTGCTCAGCTGATGCGCCTGCATGGCAGCCAAGGCTATCTCGAGCAGGACCCGGCAACTTTGGTGCGGATGTTCCGGGAGCAGAACCCGTGAAGATCGCCGCCAACCTGTCCATGCTGTTCACCGAGCTGCCGCTGGCCGAGCGCATCATGGCGGCGCGCGTTGCCGGTTTCGATGGTGTGGAAATCCAGTTCCCCTACGAATTGCCGGCGATCCGCCTCAAGGAGCTGCTCGAGCGTGCCGGCGTGCCGGCGTGCCGCTGGTGCTGATTAACCTTCCGGCCGGCGATTTCATGCAGGGTGGCGCTGGTTTGGCCGCGGTCCCGGCGCGCCAGCATGCATTCGATGCGGCGCTGCAGGAAGCCCTGACCTACGCGGCGATGGCGCGACCAGCGTGCGTCAACGTGTTGCCGGGGCGGCTGGCCGAGGGCGTCACGCGCGAGCAGGCGCTGGAAACGCTGGTTCAGAATCTGCGCAAGAGTGCGGAAGCCTTCGCATTGCTCGGCATTCGCGTGGTGTGCGAAGCGATCAATCCGCTGGATATGCCGGGCTTCCTGATCAATACCCCTGAGCATCTGCAGACCTTGCTGGAGCGCGTCGATCGCCCCAACTGCCAGGCGCAGCTGGACCTCTATCACATGGCGCGCCAGGGGCTCGACATCGTTGCCGGGATCAGGCTTCTGGGTTCTCGCATCGGCCACGTACAGTTCGCCGATTGCCCCGGGCGCGGCGCGCCGGGTAGCGGCGAGGTGGCTTTCACGAGCTTGATCGAAGCGCTACGGGCGACGGGTTACGACGGTTGGCTGGCCGCCGAATATCGGCCCGATGGGCAAGACACCGCAGCGGGTCTGGGCTGGCTGGAGGAGTGGCGGCAGCGCTGACGCCATCGCCCGGCATAAGCGGGACTGATGTTGACAGACAGAAGCGTGAAGGAACTCTAGAGTCATTCTCGGGAGAGCCGATTGAGTCCGCGGTCGGCCTATAACAATAAAATCGAGATCGACGTCATGCAGCCAACCAACCAAGCCGCGAACGCCTGGCGTGTCCTGTTCCTGCTGTTTCTGGCCAACCTGTTCAACTTCTTCGACCGTACCATTCCCGCCATCATCGCCGAGCCCATACGCCTGGAGTGGAGCCTCAACGACTTCCAGCTCGGCCTGATCGGCACCGCCTTCACCATCGTCTATGCGATAGCCGGGGTGCCTCTGGGGCGCATGGCCGACATTGGCTCGCGCCGCAAGATCATGGGCTGGGGCCTGACCGCCTGGAGCGGGCTGACTGCCGTCAACGGCTTTGCGTGGAATTTCTGGAGCTTTCTGTTGGTGCGCATGGGCATTGGCATCGGCGAGGCCAGCTACGCACCGGCCGCCAACTCGCTAATCGGCGACCTGTTCCCGGCGCACAAGCGCGCTCGCGCCATGGGCATCTTCATGCTCGGCCTGCCGCTCGGGTTGTTGCTGGCGTTCTTCACCATCGGCTCGATGGTCGAGTATTTCGGCAGCTGGCGCGCGCCGTTCTTCATCGCCGCGGTTCCGGGATTGCTGTTGGCGTTGTTCATCTTCTTCGTCAAGGAGCCGCAGCGTGGCGCCGCCGAGACGGTGAAGGTGTCCCAGGAGCGCGTGCAACAGCCCGTGCGCAAGGTGTTGGCGATCCGTACCTTCTGGTGGCTGGTGCTGGCCGGATTGGCGTTCAACTTCGCGACCTATGCCTGTAACGCGTTCATGGTGCCGCTGCTGATGCGCTACCACGGCGTGCCGCTGGTGGAGGCTTCGGTGGCCACCGGTGTGATCGTGGGCCTGACCGGTCTGATCGGGCTGACCTTCGGCGGCTGGGTAGCCGACCAGATCCATCAGCGTTTCGCCCGTGGCCGGTTGATCTTCGCGGCGGTGAGCATGGTCATCGCTACGCTCGCCACTGGTTACGCGCTGCTTGCGGGGCGCATCGAGGTCGGCGTGTTCGTCGCGATTTTCAGCATCGGCTGGCTGTTTTCCTACAACTTCTACACCTGCGTCTACACCGCCATTCAGGACGTGGTCGAGCCACGTTTGCGCGCCACCGCCATGGCGCTGTTCTTCGCCGGCCTGTACCTGCTCGGCGGTGGCATGGGCACGGTGGTGGTGGGGCTGTTGTCGGATCATTTCGCCGAAGCGGCGATGCTTTCGGCCGGCGCCAGCGAGATGAGCGAGGCGTTCCGTGCCGAAGGTCTGCACGGTGCGATGTACCTAATCCCGGCGTCGTTGCTGCTGACCATGGTGTTCCTGTTCCAGGCCTCGCGGACCTTCTGCCATGACGCCAAGCGCATGACCGACGGTATGAGCCTGTCCGCCAGCGAAGCCGAAGCGGCCCTGGCCTGATCCGCGTCGCCGTCGACAGCGCAGCCATGCTGTCGACGGGCGACGATTGGCCTGCATTTGCCGGCAGGCTCGCATAAACTGCGCGGCCGTTTTTGGCAGTCCGGATCGCACATGCACACCCTGTCTCCCGCCCGCGCTTGCGGCATCGACTTCGGCACCTCCAACTCAACCGTCGGCTGGTGGCGTCCCGACAGCGAGCCGCTGATCGTGCTCGAGGACGATCAGCACACCTTGCCTTCGGTGGTCTTCTTCAACGTCGAGGAGCGCCGTCCGGTGTATGGCCGGCTGGCCCTGGCCGAATACCTGGAGGGCTACGAGGGGCGGTTGATGCGCTCGCTCAAGAGCCTGCTGGGTTCCAAGCTGCTGAAGAGCGAAACCACGGTGCTGGGCAGCGCCATGCCGTTCAAGGACATCCTCGGCCTGTTCCTCAGTACGCTCAAGCAGCGCGCCGAAACCAATGCCGGTCGAGCCTTCGACGAAGTGGTGCTGGGGCGCCCGGTGTTCTTCGTCGACGACGACCCGCAGGCGGACAAGGAAGCGTCCGACACCCTGGCCGCGGCGGCGAAGAAGATCGGTTTCAAGGACGTCTCCTTTCAGTACGAACCCATCGCCGCAGCTTTCGACTACGAGTCGCGCATCGAGCGGGAAGAGCGCGTGCTGATCGTCGATATCGGCGGCGGTACGTCGGACTTTTCCCTGGTGCGGCTGTCGCCGGAACGGCGCCAGATCGATGATCGCCAAAGCGATATTCTGGCTACGTCCGGCGTGCACATCGGCGGCACGGATTTCGACAAGCAGCTCAGCCTGCAAGGCGTGATGCCGTTGTTCGGCTATGGCAGCCGGATGAAAAGCGACGCGCCGATGCCCACCAGCACCCATCTCAACCTCGCCACCTGGCACACCATCAACGCGGTCTATGCGCCGGCTTCGCTGCGTGCGCTGCAGAGCATGCGCTACGACATACTAGACCCCACCGGGATCGACCGGCTGTTCAGCCTCATCGAACAACGCGCCGGACACTGGCTGGCGATGCAGGTGGAGCAGGGCAAGATCGAGCTGACCGAGCAGGACCGCTATCTCATCGACTTCGCGCGGATTGAAGCGGGGCTGCAGGCGAGCCTGACCCGCGACGGCTTCGAAACGGCCATCGACCCGTTGCTCGAACGAATCCGCGGCAATGTCAGTCAATTGCTGGCAAGCGCCGGGCTCAAGCACGATGACATCGACACGGTGTTCTTCACCGGCGGTTCCAGCGCGATTCCGGCCTTGCGCCAGAGCATCGCCGCACTGCTGCCAAGCGCCCGTCATGTGGAAGGCAACCGCTTCGGCAGTATCGGCAGCGGCTTGGCCATCGAAGCGAAGAAACGCTACGGTTGATTTCCCGTGAGCCCCTGTCCGGCGTGGCTTGCGGGCCTGTTTGGGAGTCGTCATGGGTTACAAACTTCGTCCGCAAGAACCAGCCGCCGAGGTGCGCAAGGTCGCTCGACAGCGCATCGACAAAGCCATCGAGGCACTGAGCGTGCCGGCTGCCGAGCGAGCCGAGGGTGTGCATCAGGCGCGCAAGCGCTTCAAGGAGTTGCGTGCGCTGCTGCGGTTGGTGCGCAAGCCGCTGGGGGACGAGTTCAAACGTGAGAACCAGCGCCTGCGCGATCTCGGTCGCGCGCTGGCCGAGTCTCGCGACGCCACCGCCATGCTGGAAAGCTGGGATTTGCTGAGCGAGCGCTCTCCCAAGCTGTTCGCTGAGGCGGATTTCCGGCAGATCCGCCGACGTTTGCAGGCCAGGGCCAGGCAGGGCGAAGGCGATGCCACCGACCTCGACGGCCGTATCGCCCAGGCGATCGACGAATTGCGCGCTGCCAGCGCCTGTATCGACAGCTGGCCATTGAGCGCCGAGGGTTTCGAGCTGTTGGCCGCCGGAGTGGAACGTACCTACGCCGACGGTTGTGCCGAGCTGGCCAAGGTCAGACGCGACCCGAGCGCCGAGCAGTTCCATGAGTGGCGCAAACGGGTCAAGGATCACTGGTATCAGACGCGGCTGCTGACTCCGAGCTGGCCGACGCTGATGCAGTTGCGCAGCGATTCGCTCAAGCGTCTGGCCGATCTGCTAGGCGATGATCATGACCTGGCGATGATGCAGCAGTTGATGCAGGCGCAGCCGCCGCTGTTCGGCGACCAGGCGCTACGTGAGCGGCTCGATCGGGTGATCGTCCAGCGACGCGGCGAAATGCAGCGCGAGGCGTTGGCGCTGGGTGATGAGATCTATCTGGAGGCGCCCCGGGATCTGGTGGCGCGCTGGCAGCGCTACTGGGAAACGGCCGAGGTCTGACTGTCTGGCGTACGGTCATAAGACCGTACGCCAACTGAGGCGATCGGGTTACAGCTTCTTCGCGGAAACGATCGTCACCGGCTGCAGCGGGACGTTCTGCATCATGCTGCGGTTGCCGGTCGGCACTTGGGCGATCTGGTCGACCACATCCATTCCGCGCACCACCTTGGCAAACACCGCATAGCCGAAATCGCGGCCGCCGTGATCGAGGAAGTCATTGTCGCGGTGGTTGATGAAGAACTGGCTGGTGGCTGAATTGACGTTTTGCGTACGGGCCATGGCCAGAGTGCCGCGGACGTTATGCAGGCCGTTGTCGGCTTCGTTCTTGATCGGTTCGCCGGTCTTCTTCTGGTTCAGGCCGTCATTGAAGCCGCCACCCTGGATCATGAAGCCGGGGATCACGCGGTGGAACACGGTGCCATCGTAGAAGCCGCTTTCCACATAGCTGAGAAAATTCTTCACGCTGATCGGCGCCTTCTCGGCTTCAAGCTCGATTTCGATTTCGCCCATGCTGGTGTTCAGCAGCACGTGTGGGTTGTCGGCCGCCAGGAGGTTTCCGGCGAGCAACAGCGAGCAGGCGGCGAGTACGAGTCGTTTCATGGTGTAGTCCTGTTGAGGGTGGAAGCTTGGGCCGGTCGGCCATCGGCAGGTTGAGTTTGCGCATCGTACGTCTTGATCAGATCGATGAGAATCTGCGTTGCCGGGCCGAGCGGTTTGTCCGGGTTAGTGTAGAGATAGAACAGCGGGCGGCGAATGCTTCCCTGGATCAACGGCAACGGCTTGAGCACGCCGTCGGCCAATTCGCGGTCGATCATGTGTCGCGGCAGCCAGGCGAAACCCAGCCCGCTGCTGACGAAGCCCACAGAAGTGGCAAGGCTGCCGACGGTCCAGCGTTGCTCGGCGCCCAGCCAGCCGGCATCGCGCGGCTGGCGCTGGCCGGAGTCGCGCACCACCACTTGCATCTGGTTCTGCAGGTCCTGCACGCTGAGTTTGCGCTGCAGCTGGTGCAATGAATGGTCGGCATGGGCGACGGCGATGAATTCGACAGTGCTCAGCTCCGCGCCGAGGAAGCCGGTGATATCCAGACTTGTAATGGCCAGATCGGCAGTGCCTTCCCTGAGTACATCTTCGACGCCAGACAGCACTTCTTCGCGTAACCGCACCCGGCAGCCCTGACTCTGTGGCATGAAGGCGGTCAGGGCACGGATCAGCTTGGCATTGGGGTAGGCGGCGTCCACCACCAGACGTACTT
Organism: Pseudomonas sp.; assembly: GCA_031988485.1. Lineage (GTDB taxonomy): Bacteria > Pseudomonadota > Gammaproteobacteria > Pseudomonadales > Pseudomonadaceae > Stutzerimonas. The sequence goes on along the minus strand of DALZYJ010000001.1, from coordinate 383,578 downwards.
CGGCTTCCCAGCCCTGTTCCATGTGATGCGCCAGTTCTTCGAGCTGCCCGGCCTGGACCACCAGCTGCCGCGAGCGGCGCAACAGCACCTCGCCGGCATCGGTGAGCACTGCCTTGCGACCATCGATGCGCAACAGCGGAACGCCAAGCTGCTCCTGCATGCGTGCCACGGTATAGCTGACCGACGATTGCGAGCGATGCAGCATTTCCGCCGCCTGGGCAAAGCCGCCGTGATCGATCACGGCCTGCAGGGTTCGCCATTGATCGAGGGTGACACGTGGCACTTTCATTCCATTGTTTTCCTGTCGCGTCTGTCTGGTACGCTGGCACGCCTTCACGAGGAGCCCGCATAAATGAAAAGAATCCGCCTCGCCGCGCTCGCTTCGCTCGCCATCATCCCACTGAGCGCACAGGCAGTCAGCTACCCGGTGGAAGTGGAGCAAGAGCTCAACGGCGCCGAAGTGCTGGCCACCACCGAAACCATCGACCGGGACATGGCCGGCCTGCTGCTACAGAACCTCGGCGAGCGGCCGGTCAGCTGCTCGGCGGTGTTCCGCAACGGCCCGGAAGCGCCGCGCACCCGGCGCACCACGCTCGAGGCGGGCGAGCGCAAGCCGCTGACGGCCAAGTTCAAACGCGATGTGATCCGCCTGCGTATCAAGCTGACCTGCGAGCCGCAGTGAGGTTCGCGTGCTGCCTGGCTGATTGACCGATCGCGTCGTCCCACTCACGTTGCGTTCGCACCGGACGGCCCGAGCGACGATCTGGTCGATCTCACACTGTATAAAGCCGCCAGTCCACCGGCTGGACGCGTTAATCTATGCGACGTTTTTCCACCCTGAGGTATCCCCCCTTGTTTGACCAATTCGCCCTGCACGAACGCCTGCTCAAGGCGGTCGCCGAACTCAAATTCGTCGAGCCGACGCCCGTGCAGGTGGCGGCCATTCCTCCGGCGCTGGAAGGGCGCGACCTGCGTGTGACCGCGCAGACCGGCAGCGGCAAGACGGCGGCGTTCGTGCTGCCGATGCTCAACCGGCTGATTGGCGATGCGGTGGTGCGCACCGACGTGCGCGCGCTGATCCTGCTGCCGACCCGTGAGCTGGCACAGCAGACCCTCAAGGAAGTCGAGCGCTTCTCGCAGTTCACCTTCATCAAGTCGGCGATGATCACCGGCGGCGAGGATTTCAAGGTCCAGGCGGCGATCCTGCGCAAGGTGCCAGACATCCTTATCGGTACGCCAGGACGGATGATCGAGCATCTCAATGCCGGCACGCTGATTCTCAAGGACGTCGAGCTGCTGGTCCTCGACGAAGCCGACCGCATGCTCGATATGGGCTTCGCCGATGACGTGCAGCGGCTGGTCAACGAATGCGCCAAGCGCCAGCAGACCCTGCTGTTCTCCGCTACCAGCGGCGGCGCGGCCTTGCGCGAAATGGCTGCCAGCGTACTGCGTGACCCACTGCATCTTCAGCTCAATCGCGTCAGCGAGCTCAACGAAGGCACTCGTCAGCAGATCATCACGGCCGAGAGCACCGAGCATAAGGAAAAGCTGGTGCATTGGCTGCTGGCCAACGAGACCTACAAGAAGGCCGTGATCTTCACCAACACTCGCGCCCAGGCCGACCGCCTCTACGGACGACTGGTGGCGGAAGGCGTGAAAGCCTTCGTGCTGCACGGTGACAAGGACCAGAAGGACCGCAAGCTGGCCATCGACCGCGTCAAGGAGGGCGGCATGAAGGTGCTGGTGGCCACCGACGTGGCGGCACGCGGCCTGGATATCGAAGGGTTGGATCTGGTGGTCAACTTCGACATGCCGCGCTCCGGTGACGAATACGTGCACCGCATCGGTCGTACCGGGCGCGCGGGTGCCGAAGGCCTTGCTATCTCGCTGATCTGCCACAACGACTGGAATCTGATGTCGAGCATCGAGCGCTACCTCAAGCAGCGTTTCGAGCACCGTGTGGTCAAGGGGTTGAAGGGCGGCTACATGGGCCCGAAGAACCTCAAGGCATCGGGCAAGGCAGCCGGCCCGAAGAAGAAAAAGGACGACAAGAAAAAAGCCGCCGACAAGAAGACCAAAGCGGCATCAAAACCCACAGCCAAACGACCGAAGAACGCCAAGCGCGAGGCTCCACCTTCGCAGGTCGTCAGTCAGGACGGCATGGCACCGCTGCGACGCAAGAAGCCTGCCGCGGAGTAAGACTCGTACGCCGGGGCGTCAAGCCCCGGCCTGCGCATACCGTCAGCGTTTCTCCGCTGGTGCGATATCGGCTTTTTTCTCCGCTTCCTCTACATGCTGCAAGCGCCGGTCGTACGCCTGACATTCATCGCCCAGTTCGTCGGCGGTGCGCTTGACCTCCATCTCCCGCAGCTGCTCGTTGATTTCCGCTGCCCGTTCGGGATCGTTCTCGGTCAGCTGATTGACGCGCTCGGCCAGCTGCTTGGCCTTGGCGTTGATCTGGTCCGTGGTGCATTCGGCCAGTGCCGGCTGGCTGGCCAGCAGGGCGGCGGCGAGGGGAATCATCAGGTATTTCATGGCATATGCTCCGTTGCGACCTATTCGGTGGATGCCATCCGAGCGCTTTGGTTCAGCCTTTTCCGATGTGCTGGTGATCGAACCATGCCGCCGCCGGCAGGGTCCGTATTAGCAAGAGCCGCGTGCCGATGCGGTGCAACAGGAGAACGGACATGATCTACAACTGGGACCTGATGCTGCGCCTGCTGCGCGAAGCGCAAAAGCCTGGCAACGAGGCCTTCGCGCCGCGCCATTATGCCGACGAACATGCGATCGCCATGGCGGACGCCGGTCAGCCGCTGCCCAATATCGATTCGCTCAAGGCAGACGCGCAGAACTATGAAAGCCTGCTGTTCGAAGGAGGTTTCATGGTGTCGCGTCCGGAAGAGCAGGGCGGCAATGGCGAGAATTTCGTCCTGACCGAGCGGGGCTCACGGCTACTCGAAATGCTCGAAGGCGAGACTGTGGTGGCTGCGCATCGCCAGCGCCTGGATGACAAGGGCGAAGCCGCGTTGACGCCGGAAGTATTCGACGCAATAGCGGCAGGCTGAAACAGCAGGTTGAAAAGCAACGCCCCGCTCAAGCGGGGCGTAAAGTCGGTCAATCAGGCCGTTAGAACAGGGGCCCGATGGTCCCGCAAGATTTGTTCGCCGCGTGCTTCTGCAGAACCGGCAGTTGCGGACGTGGCTTACCACTTTTCACGTCCAGCGACAGCGCATAGTCACCCCACCATGGCCCGGCAGCCCAGTAGGTGCTCGGAATGCAATGCTGGTTGAGATACTTCACCAGATTGTCGGTGGCCACGATTGCCGAGGGTGAGAAGTCCGGGGCGCCATGCTCGCCGATGAAACCGCGGAGCTTGTTCTTGCTCAGCCATTCGACGAAGGGTTTGGCTCGGGTCACGCCGATCATCGGGTCGTAAACTTCTTTTTTGTTGGTGTAGTAGCCCGAATAATCCTTGTCGAAGTACAGGTGGGCTTCGAAAACCAAGTTATTTTTCGAATCACGCATCCAGGGGTCGCTGACCAGTTGGGTGTTATAGGACGGCCAGTGGAAGGCGCTGGACCAGCGGTCTCCGGCGATCACCACCCAGCGGGTCGAGTCGATGGTGCGGATGCTCTTCGCCGCAGCCAAGGCAGCGGTGGGCCACTTGCCGTTTGTGGTGTGTGGCTCGTTCATCAGTCCATAGCCATAAACTGCCGGGTGGTTGGCAACCCTTTGTGCAATGCGGCGCCAGGCATCGGCAAAAGCGCTAACGGGCACTTCATTGGAACCGATCATCTTGCCGTAGTAGCGATAGTAGTTATGCATGTCGAGGACGACTTGCATGTTGTACTTCTTTGCATAGTCAAGCGTCGCCATCATTCGCGCCAGCTCGGCGCTGTTCAGCTCGCCGTTGAGCCTCGGTTGAATCCGTTCCCAACGAAATGGCAGACGTACCAGCTTCAGGTTGCGTTCGGCGTAGCGCTTGAAGTCAGCTTCGCCCGGGTAGATGTAGTGCTTTAGGTATGTCCCCGGCAAGGCGACGTCAGCACCAAACTCGGCACCGGCCAGGTTGATGCCGACCAGGTTGATAGGGTTTGTCACTGGTGCGTTGTTGGCTGGAGCGTTAGTTCCGGTGCCCGGGCTTGCCTGACTGAAACCGGTGCTGCTAACCGACACGGTTCGTGGGTAACCCACAGCTTTCCCGTTGATGGCGCCGCCGTCCATCATCACCGTCATATTGCCGCCTGAGTAATAGATCAGGTTGATAGTGCGTACCTGGCCATCGGCAAACCTGACCTTTGCGCCCTTGTGAAATGCTGCCTTGTTCTGTGCGGTCGCCTTGACTGAAATGCCTACGAACTTGCTGGTGGTGTAGACACCGTTAACGAAGTCGCCACCGTTAAAGGAATTCAGCGCAGTCGTCAGGGATGGGGACGAACTGTTCGACGGCGGGGTGGCTACGGGCTTGGAGGGCTGGCTAGGTGCAACCGGAGCTGGAGCCGCAGGCGTGCTCGGCTTGCCGGTCGCGGTGAACAGCTTGTTGGGATGGCCGAGCGAACTGCTGAGTTTGCCGCCGGAAAGCATCACACTCATGTTGTTGCCGGAGATGTACACCGCGGTGATAGCGCGAGTCTCGCCATTTGCGAGCTTCACCGAGGCGCCAGGCTTGAATGCCGAACGATTGGTCGTGGTCAGTGGGATCGAATAGCCCGCCGATTTGCGCCACACACCATTCTGCCAATCGCTGTTGGTGTAATTGTTGATGGCGCTGCTATGGCTGGACGTACTGGCCGAGGGTGCCGGCTGCGGTGCGGTGATCGTCTGCGAGCTTGCATCCGAGCCCAGCGCCGCGACGGTTTTCGGGTAGCCGGTGGCTGCAACATTGAGCGTTGCACCCGATAGCATCACGCTCATGTGGGCGCCGGAAAAATAGACGACCTTCACGGTGCGAGTCTCACCGTTCGCCAGTTGCACCTGTACGCCTTTCTTGAATGCGGCCTTGTTGGCCGTTGTCGCCGGGATGGAAAAACCGGCCGATTTGCGCCAGGTCCCTTTGTTCCATTCGGGACTGGTGAAGTCGTTGACTTGCGCGGTGGCGACGGCCCTCGTCGCGCTTGCAGCGGAAGAAGAAGCTGCTGCGTTGGCATCCTGGATCACCGAAGTGAGGCCGAACATCGCGGTAAGCATGAAGGCGCCGAGCACGGTCCTTGGTGCGCCCGAAACTGCTTTAAGGGACATTGATATCTCCGGAACTTAATACGACAAAAGGCTCGGGTGCCCTTTAAAAAATTGCGGAGGCATTCATAGGGCTGCAACAAACGAAGCACTGCCGACGACGCCACCACTCGCAACAAAGCAGCGAAACGGTAAACCGTAGGTCGCTTTGCATGGATAGGCTTTATATAGAAGGAATGTCGCTCGACCAAATTATTTTGGCGCCGGTAAATAGGCGCTGTCCTTGATTTTAGTTATGTGCTGCCACATTGATATTATTTAATGTCAATAAGCTATTATTTAAATAAGAATATAACTTTTTGATTTATAAAGATTTTTATTTTTTAGAAATTATCTTGGTTTTCATAAGCGCCGTATTTACCGCTTCGCTTGTTGTTTCACTGTGCTTGGTTGGTTCATTGCAGAATATTTCTGCCGCGCACGGGCGGTTAACTAGCGAGACGCAAGTAGTCGTTATTGATCGGTAGGTGAGTTAAGAAAAAGCGAATCAGCCCAGGGCGGACTGACTCGCTAGATTGGGCGGCGACTCAGCGCACCTGATCCAGGCTGTCGATGGTCAGTTCCAGCGCCTGGCGCATATCCAGGCGGGCCGAGCGGCCAATGTCCTGATTGTTCATCTGATAATTGCGTTCGGACGGCAGAATCGGCGCGGTCAGGTCGTCGGCTTCAACCGGCTCGAAATCGCCGTCGCGGCCGATAGTCAGTGCGCTGCGGCGCAGCAATTCACGCACTTGGTCAGGTTCCAGCTGCGGATTGATCGACAGCATCGTCGCGACGATGCCCACCACCAGCGGGGTGGCGTACGAGGTGCCGCAATGCACCTCGCCGCGCTTGCCGTCCAGTGTTGCGGCGCGCGTGCAGGCCGAGGCGGTGATGTCGACGCGCATGTCCACGTTCGATGAAGGCCGCTTGGTGACGTATTCCGGGTGTTCCACTGGCACGTCGCGCTTGTCGTTGCGCTGGTGGCCGCCAACCACCAGCAACTGCTCGGTGATGAACGAGGATGGCAGGCGGTAATCATCCAGGCTGGAGCGCGCGGAGCCATTGCCGGCAGAATTCACCACCAGCACGTCGGGGTGTTCGCGGCGCAACCAGAGAAAGAATTCTTCGAGCAGCTCTTCGTAACCGCTCATGGCAATGCCCGAACGAATCAGCGAGTCGACTTCCTCACCGTCCACGTCCCGCGTGCCGATGCGGTGGATACCCCAGCTCCAGTTCAGCACGCGCACGCCATCCTCGACCAGGTTGACCGACGCGGCGATGTTGGCGGTGATGCCGGCATCGGAGTTGCGCTCGACGATCACCTCAAAGCCGGCGCTGGCTGGCTCCAGTGCGCTGAGAAAACCGCTGTCGCTGGGCTCGACGCTGCGCGCGGCAAGGATTCCGGCGACAGTGGTGCCATGTTCGTCCGGCGCCTCGGCGTCGCGGGCGTAGAGGCATGTGCGCGGCTTGCGTGGGTCGCAGTCGCCCAGGTAGTTCGCGAATTCGGGCGCGTCGAAATCGACGTTGCGCTCGATGATGCCGACGCGTACGGGGTGCGTTTCGATCGGAGCTTTTTTGGATGCCAGACGGTGTTGGTAAAAGTCGACGGCGTCCAGGAAACGATTGGCGACCCATTCACTGTGGCGCGGCTTGGGCTCCTTGTCCTGCTCCAAAGGCTCCTCGGCACCGGACTCCTCTATCACGACCGCGTCCACGCCGATCTCGTTGCCCAGGCGCAGGACCATGGCGTCCCGCTCGGTCAGGTTTTTTACCGGCAGGCGCAGCTGATAGATGTTGAGCGGTGCAATGGCGCCGACCACTTCAGCGCCGTATCGCTTGGCCAGGCGCTTCGATTCGTCCAGGCCGTCGAGATCCTCCTCGATGATCAGGCTGACCAGATCGACATAGGTGTTCAGCCCGTCCATGTTCTTAGTCACTTCGTCAGGCCCGGCCGCCAGCACATGGCTCCCGTTCATCGTCAGCCACACCGGGTTGCTGCGGCGTTCGCCTTGCTCCAGCCACAGCGGCCCGCTCTCGTGCTCGGACTTGCGCAATGACAGCCGCAGCTTGCCATCGCCCGAGCGGGTGGCTTCGACCGGTTTGCCGTGCAGCATCAGCCTGACGTCGCCGTCATCGAGGCCGGTCGCGCGCAGACAGAAGGTCAGCTGATCGTCCGAGAAGAGATCGCCGCAACGTTGCATGTCCTTGAGTCGCAGCGGAGTCGATTCAGCCATCGCCAGGCTCGAATTCAGCAGGCCCAGCGCAAAGCCGATCGATACGCAGAGATGAGCTGCCTTCATTGTCGACGCTGCAGATAGTGCACGCTGAATAGCTCGCCGGAATCGGTCCACTGACCGCTGCAATCGAAGCCGGCACTGTTGGCGAGATTGGCGAAGGACTCCAGCGTGTACTTGTAGGAATTCTCGGTGTGCAGGCTTTCGCCGGCATCGAAGTGAAACCGCTGACCCTCGACGGTCACGTCCTGCGCTTCGCGACTGATCAGATGCATTTCGATGCGCGAATCGTTTTCGTTGAAGAAGGCGCGGTGAGCGAACCGTGAGGGGTCGATATCGCTGTTCAGTTCTTCGCGGATGCGTCGCAGCAGGTTGAGGTTGAACGCCGCCGTGACATGGGCGCGGTCGTTGTAGGCGGCTTCCAGCACGTCGCGGTCCTTGACCAGGTCGACACCGATCAGCACACCGCCTCCGGGCGGCAGGATGTCGTGCAGATGTCCGAGCAGCTTGCGCGCCTGCAGGGGCGTGAAGTTGCCGATGCTGGAGCCGGGGAAGAACACCAGCGGATGATGAATGGTGAAGTCGTCCGGCAGCGTCAGCTCATCGGAGAAGTCGGCGCAGGCGGCGTGGACTTCCAGCCACGGATAGTCGGCGGCCAGACGCTGGGTGCTGGTCAGCAGGAACTGCTCCGAAATGTCGATGCCCAGATAACTGACCGGCCGCAGCCCTTCGAGTAGCAGGCGCACCTTGCGGCTGGCGCCGCTGCCCAGCTCGATCAGGTCGGTCTGTGGCCCGGCGATCTCGCGGATGTCATTCGCCGCGTCGGCGAGAATCCGCTCCTCGGTACGGGTCAGGTAGTACTCGGGCTGCAGGCATATTTGCTCGAAAAGCTCCGAGCCGCGCCGGTCGTAGAAGAACTTCGGCGAAATATGCTTCGGCGAGGCGGCGAAGGCGGCCAGCGTTTCGTCACGCAGCGAGGCCTCGTGAGGTTGCTGGGTCTGGTCATGGAAATGCACGGCTAACGCCATCGTCATAGCTCCCTGGCCAGGCGTAGCCCGGCGAATTGCCAGCGCATGGCCGGCTGGAAAAAATTGCGGTAGGTGGCGCGGATATGGGCCTGCGGCGTGGCGCAACAACCGCCGCGCAGCACCATCTGGCCGGACATGAATTTGCCGTTGTACTCGCCCAGACTGCCTTCCAGCGGGCGGAAGCCGGGGTAGGGGCGATAGGCGCTGGCCGTCCATTCCCAGACATCGCCAAACAACTGCACCGGCCCCCCATGGGGCGCGCTCGCTGCGACCGGCTGCAGGTGGTCGTTTTCCACGAAATTGCCGCGCAGCGGCTGATCCACAGCGGCGATTTCCCATTCGGCTTCGCTGGGCAGGCGGGCGTCGGCCCAGCGCGCATAGGCGTCCGCCTCGTAGAAACTGACGTGGCAGACCGGCGCCTCCAGATCCAGCGGCCGCAGCCCGCCAAGGGTCATTTCGTACCAGGCGCCGTCGTCGCGGTGCCAATACAGTGGGGCGTTCCAGCCATGCTGCTGGATATGCGCCCAACCGTCGGACAGCCAGAGTTCACTGCGTGCGTAACCGCCATCGGCAATGAACGACAGGTACTCGCGATTGCTCACCAGTCGGTCGGCCAGCTGGAAATCCTCAATGAACTGCCGATGCCGCGGCGTCTCGCAATCGAAGGCGAACCCGTTGCCGTCGTGGCCGATATGGCGCACCCCGCCGCCATAGTCGTGCCAGCGCAGGCGGTCGTTGTGCAGCTTCGGTGCTGGCTTCAAGTCGTTCCGATAGACCGGATGCAAGGGGTTCTGCGCCAGGATGTGCTTGATGTCCATCAGCAGCAGCTCCTGATGCTGCTGTTCATGCTCCAGGCCCAGCTCGACCCTGCGCAGAATCTCGGCGGCATGCTGCCGGGGCGGATTGGTCAGAAGCTCGCCCATGGCCTGGTCGACGTAATGGCGGAAGCGGTAGACATCGTCCACACCGGGTCGGGAAATCAGTCCGCGCCGAGCCCGCGGAAAGGGCGTGCCGTGGGTTTCGTAATAGGAATTGAACAGGTGGTCATAAGCCTGATCGAGCGGCGTGTAGCCCGCCAGATAAGGCTTGAGCAAGAACGCCTCGAAGAACCAGCTGACGTGCGCCAGGTGCCATTTCGGCGGGCTGACGTCGGGCATGCTCTGGATGACGTAATCCTCGATCTGCAAGGGTGCGCAGATCGCTTCGCTGGCTGCGCGTACCTGCCGGAAGCGCTGCAGCAGGTGATCCAGCTCGGCGTGCGCCGGTTGCTGGTTTGCATGTTCTGCCAGGTTGCCCATCGGCGTCCCCCTTGTTTATGCCCGGCTAGTTCGAGACCGGGGACGGCCGACAACCGCCTCTATAGCGACCCGAAGCGAGGCGCAAAAGTTTCTGCGCTATGCAGCCGAGAGCGCCGGGAGGGCTCTCGCTCGTGATACGCCCCGTCGAACTACTGCCTTCGATCGGCGGGATAGCCCGTAGGCTGGGTCGGGCCGCGTAGGTGCAACCCATCGCCACGGACTCGAGAGGTTGCACGTACGCAACCTCGAACTACGACCTTTCAGCCGGCGGAGTAGGGCGGATAAGGATCTCGTTGACGTCCACATGCGCCGGCTGCGACAGCGCATAGACCACGGCCCGTCCGATGTCCTCCGGTTGCATCGCGTACGCTGGCGGTTCGTCGAACAGCGGCGTGTCGACCATGCCCGGCTCGATCAAGGTGACCCGCACGCCGGTGCCGCGCAATTCCTCGCGCACGCTGAGGCCCATACCGGTCACGGCCCATTTACTGGCGCTGTACATCGAGCCGGGAATGACGAAGCGGCCGGCGGCCGAGCCCGTCAACAGCAAGTGGCCGCGACTGGCCTTGAGCGCCTCGATGCTGCAACGCAGGGTCAGCCCGACGCCGTAAACATTGGTCAGCAGCATCTCGCGCCAGACCTCAGGGTCGGCGCCGCTGAAGCCGCCTTCGCTGCCGGGAATGCCGGCGTTGGCGTAGACCGCATCGAGCTGGCCAAAATGCTCCAGCACTCGCTGCACCATGGCCTGCTGCTCGGCGTACTCCTTCACATCGCAGCGGACCGCCAGCGCACGTTCCGGGCCGCCGAGTTCGCCCACCAGTTCCGCAAGCTTATGCTCGGAACGCGCCGCCAAGGCAACGCGATAACCGGCCTCGGCGGCGAGCCGTGCGGTGGCTGCGCCGATACCCGAAGACGCGCCGGTGATCAGTAGAACCGGATCGCTCATAGTCACCTCCGGCCCTATTAATAGTTAGGTGGGGTTTCCGGAATGCCGGTGTCGTCGGTCAGTGCCGGCATGGTCCAGGGCTCCAGGCGCTGGTCCTTGTCTTCCACGTCGAGCCGCGCCTGCTCGATGACGCTGCCGAGCCGCTGCGCGCTGCTGTAGTCCTCGCGCGACACGCTGGGCACGCGGAGCATTTCGGCGCCGCTGCTCGACATCACGGTAAAGCCGAAACTGTCGTCGTCCGGGTTGGCACTGGTCACGCAGCCGCACGGCAAAAAGGCTTCGGTGACCAATTGCATCGCATCGTCGAGTGTCATTTGGTTGTTCATGGAATTCTCCAATGGCGGGCTGTTTCAAGTTGACCGCCGGGGCGGGCTGCCGTTTCGGGCAGGCGACGGGCTGCGGTCGCCTGCCCTTGTGGACGCGCCGTAGCGCCAGCATATTCAGGCGCATGAAAACAACTTCCATGCACGACGCACTCACTGCGTTCCACCCGGCGGTAGCGGGTTGGTTCAGCCGCAGCTTCCCTTCGCCGACTCCGGCTCAAATTGCCGCCTGGCCCCTGATTCGTTCCGGTCGTTCGACGCTGATCGCCGCGCCCACCGGCTCGGGCAAGACGCTGACGGCCTTTCTTGCCGCGCTCGATCAGCTGGTCCGGCAGAGCCTGGCCGAGGGTGGCCTGGCGGACGAAACAGCTGTGCTTTACGTATCGCCGCTCAAGGCGCTGTCCAACGATATTCATGTGAATCTCGAGCAACCGCTGCTGGGGATATCCGCCGAACTGGAACGCCTTGGCCTGCCGGCATTGCAGATCCGCACCGCCGTGCGTACCGGCGATACGCCCCAGGCCGAGCGGGCAGCGATGCGCAAGCGGGTACCGCACATTCTGGTGACCACGCCGGAATCGCTTTACGTGCTGCTGGGGTCCGAATCCGGGCGGCAAATGCTGGCAGGCGTGCGCAGCGTGATCGTCGACGAGATCCATGCCGTTGCCGGCAACAAGCGTGGCAGCCACTTGGCGCTGTCGCTGGAGCGGCTGGAAGCCTTGTGTCAGCGCCCGCTGGTACGTGTCGGGCTGTCGGCCACGCAGAAGCCCATCGCAGCAGTAGCGGACTTCCTGGTCGGCGTGGGGCGGCGCTGCGAAATCGTCGATATCGGCCATGGCCGTGCGCGGGATCTGGCGCTGGATGTGCCGCCGGTGCCGCTGGAGGCGGTGATGAGCAATGCGGTGTGGGAACTGGTGTATGACCGACTGGCGGCGCTGGCTGGTGAGCACCGGACCACCCTGGTCTTCGTCAACACGCGGCGAATGGCCGAACGTGCCGCGCGACATCTGAGCGAGCGCCTTGGCAGTGTCGCGGTTGCCGCCCATCACGGCAGCCTGGCGCGCGAACAGCGGCTGGACGCCGAGCAGAAACTCAAGCGTGGCGAATTGCGGGTACTGGTGGCCACTGCCTCGCTGGAGCTGGGCATCGATATCGGCGACGTCGAGCTGGTTTGCCAGCTGGGTTCGCCGCGCTCGATATCGGCGTTTCTGCAACGTGTCGGGCGTGCCGGGCATCAGGTTGGCGGTGTGTCCAAGGGGCGTTTATTCCCCAGTTCGCGCGACGACTTGATCGAATGCGCCGCCTTGCTCGACAGCGTGCGCCGTGGCGAACTGGATACGTTGACGATTCCCTTGGCGCCGCTGGACGTGCTGGCGCAACAGATCGTCGCTGAGGTGTCGTGCCGCGAATGGCAGGAGGATGCGCTGCTGGCGCTGATTCGCCGCGCCATGCCCTACGCCGATTTGAGCGAGGCCAGCTATCAGGCACTGCTGGCGATGCTCGCCGAAGGCTACACCACCCGCCACGGCGCACGCGGCGCCTATCTGCATCGCGATTTGGTCGGTCGCAGCCTGCGAGGCCGACGCGGCGGGCGCCTGACCGCGCTGACATCGGGCGGCACCATTGCCGACAACGCCGACTATGGGGTGCTGCTCGAACCTCAAGGCTTCAACATCGGCACGGTGAACGAAGACTTCGCGGTGGAAAGCCTGACCGGCGACGTCTTCCAGTTGGGCAACACCTCCTACCGCATCCTCAAGATCGAGCCCGGCCGGGTACGGGTCGAGGACGCCCAGGGCCAGCCGCCGAACATCCCGTTCTGGCTGGGCGAAGCGCCGGGGCGTAGCGATGAATTATCGGCTGCGGTGGCGAGGTTGCGGCAGGAGATCGAGGATCGGCTGCGCACCGTCGCCCCTCACCCCAGCCCTCTCCCCAAAAGGGCGAGGGGGCAGTCCGAGTGGGGTGAATCGAATGCGAGTGACTTGAGGTCTGATGCAAGGGCTGGAGCATTCCCGTCGCGCCCGGTGGCCGCAGGCTTGTCTCCCTCTCCCCTAGGGGGAGAGGGCTGGGGTGAGGGGGAAGCGGTGCGCACGCTGGACCTGACCCCCGCAATCGACTGGCTAACCGTCACCCTCGGCCTGCCAGATTCCGCCGCCCGACAGGTCGTCGAATATCTGGCCCGCGCCCGCTCGGCACTGGGCGCGCTGCCCACGCAGAACCGGCTGATCATGGAGCGCTTCTTCGACGAGTCCGGCGGCACCCAACTCGTCATTCATTCGCCCTACGGTAGCCGGATCAACCGCGCCTGGGGCTTGGCCCTGCGCAAGCGTTTCTGCCGCACCTTCAACTTCGAGCTGCAGGCGGCGGCGACCGAGGATGCGATCATCTTTTCGCTGTCCACCAGCCACAGCTTCCCCCTCGACGATGTCTGGCGCTACCTCCATTCAAATAGCGCCGAGACGGTCCTGATCCAGGCGCTACTCGACGCACCGCTGTTCGGCGTGCGCTGGCGCTGGAACGCGACCACCGCGCTGGCGCTGCCACGCATGGCTGGCGGACGTAAGGTGGCGCCGCAGTTACAGCGAATGAAGAGCGAGGACCTGCTCGCCACAGTCTTCCCCGATCAGGTCGCATGCCTGGAAAACATCGTCGGCGAACGCGAGATCCCCGAGCACCCGCTGGTGGCGCAGACCCTGGACGACTGCCTGCACGACGCCATGGACAGCGAAGGCTGGCTGGCGCTGTTGCGGCGCATCGAGGCGGGTGAAGTCGAGCTGCTCGCGCGTAATCTGCCGGCGCCGTCACCTCTGGCTATGGAAGTGCTGGGCGCGCGTCCCTATGCCTTCCTCGACGACGCGCCGCTGGAAGAGCGCCGCACCCAGGCGGTGCTCAATCGACGCTGGACCGATCCCGAGTCCAGTGACGATTTGGGCGCGCTGGATGCCGCTGCGATCGAAGCGGTGCGCGAGCAAGCCTGGCCGCACGCGCGTAATCCGGATGAGCTGCATGAGGCGCTGGTCGGCCTTGGCGGTATAGCCGAGAGCGAGGCATCGGCCGAGCAGGATTGGCTTGGCTGGCTGGGTGAACTGGCCCGTGGCGGTCGCGCCACGCGAATGCAGATTGCGCAGGATCGTGCGCTCTGGTTGCCCATCGAACGCCTGGCGCTATTGCGGTCGATCTATCCCAATGCTCGTTGCGAGCCGGCGCTGACGCCACTACCCGGCTTCGATCAGCAGTCGAACGAGGATGAGGCGTTGGTCGAGCTGATCCGCGCGCGGCTGACCGGTTTCGGCCCCTTGCCGGTCTCGCTGATCGCTCGGCCATTGGCCATGCCGGCCTCTGCTGTCGCCCACGCCCTGATTCGCCTGGAGTCCGAAGGGTATGTATTGCGTGGTCGCTTCACACCCGGCGCGAGCGAAGATGAATGGTGCGAGCGGCAGCTGCTGGCGCGCATCCACCGTTACACAGTCAAACGCTTGCGCCGCGAGATTGAACCGGTGGAGCGCGCCGATTTCATGCGCTTTCTGTTCGACTGGCAGCACCTGTCCGAAGCGACGAGGATGCAGGGCCGCGACGCGCTCGGCACGGTGGTCGAACAACTAGAAGGGTTTCAGGCCGCCGCCGGGGCCTGGGAGAGCGACCTGCTGCCTGCGCGGTTGAAGGACTACGGTCGCACCTGGCTGGACGAACTCTGCCAATCCGGGCGCATCGTCTGGACGCGCCTGGCCGGGCGGGTCAAAGCCAGCAGCGGCCCGGTGCGTGGCACGCCCATCGTGCTGTTGCCGCGTCGGCACCTCGCCGCCTGGTATGCGTTGGCTGGCGACGCCCCGCCGCCGGAGCTTTCGTCGCGGGCGCAGCGGGTTTTCGAGACGCTGCAAGGGCAGGGCGCGCTGTTCTTCGATGAGCTGCAACAGCAGGCGCATTTGCTGCGCAGTGAGCTGGAAGATGCGCTCGGTGAGTTGGTCGCGGTCGGGCTGGTCAACGCCGACAGCTTCGCCGGTTTGCGTGCCTTGCTGGCGCCCGCTGCCAAGCGGTCACGCGGTGCTCGGCAGAGCCGTGGTGGCGCCTTTATCGGCGGTATGGCAGATGCGGGGCGCTGGGCACTGGTTCGCAAGGGGAATAAGGCGCCGGTCGAAACCGTTACATCGCGCGGGTCTGCGCTCGATCCCGAAGCGCTGGAACACATCGCCATGACTCTGCTGCGCCGCTACGGCGTGGTGTTCTGGCGGTTGCTGGATCGAGAGGCGGACTGGCTGCCGCCCTGGCGTGAACTGCTGCGCGTTTACCACCGGCTCGAAGCGCGTGGCGACATTCGCGGAGGGCGCTTCGTCGCGGGCGTACCGGGCGAGCAGTTCGCTTTGCCGGAGGCGGTCGGCCTGCTGCGAGAGATACGCAAGCGGCCGCTCACGGGCGAGATGATCGCAGTCTCGGCGGTCGATCCGCTGAACCAGCTCGGTACCCTGCTGCCAGGCGAGCGCGTGCCGGCAGTGGCAGGCAATCGCATCCTCTATCGCGACGGTGTACCGCTGGGATTGCTGATCGCCGGCAAGCCAGAACTACTGACGGAACTGGACGAAGAGGATCAGCGCAAAGCACGACAACTGCTGGCGGTAGCGCGGCGTTAGTGAGATTTGGGCTTCTGGCTAAAGCGCAGCCCTGCGGTCTGCATTCGCCGCGGGTCGCGCCTCCCACATTGGCGCGGTATGCACCGGCTGCTTTCGTAGGAGGCCCGCCCCGGAGCGAAGCGGGGTGGAGACAATGTGAGGCGGTAAGATCTGATGTGAGCTGGAGGCTTGAACCTCTCAGCCTCCAGCCTCCAGCCTCCAGCCTCAGGCCTTCAGCTCAACGCCAAAGACCTGAGCCTCCCAAGACCATCGACAATCACCCCGCAACCAATACGCGTATCGCCTCCAGGCGCAGCGCTGCTTTCTCCAGCATGGCCAAGCCTTCTTCACGCTGCTTGCGCAGGGTGTCGATTTCGCTGTCACGCACGCTGGGGTTGACCGCTTGCAGCGCGGTCATGCGCGCCAGTTCTTCGTCGAGGTTGGCCTTCAGCCGGCGCTGCGCTTCGGCGACGCGCTCGCTGTGACGCGGGGCGATCTTGGCTTCGGCGCCGGATATCTGCGCCGACAGCACGTCGCGTTGGGCCTGGACGAACTTGTTGGCGCTGGCGCGCGGCACGCTTTCCAACTGATCGGTGAGTGTTTCGAAGGCCACTTTCGGCGCCAGGTCGTTGCCGTTGGAATCGAGCAGGCAACGTAACGCCAGCGGCGGCAGGAAGCGGTTGAGCTGCAGCGCACGCGGCGCCACCACTTCGCTGACGAACAGCAGTTCCAACAGCACGGTACCCGGTTTGAGTGCCTTGTTCTTGATCAGCGCCACGGCGGTGTTGCCCATGGAGCCGGACAGCACCAGGTCCATGCCGCCCTGCACCATGGGGTGTTCCCAGGTGAGGAACTGCATGTCTTCGCGGGCCAGGGCCTGCTCGCGGTCGTAGGTGACGGTCACGGCCTCGTCGTCGCCGAGCGGGAAGCTGGCGTCCAGCATTTTCTCGCTGGGGCGCAGGATCAGGGCGTTTTCGGAATGGTCTTCGCTGTCGATACCGAAGGCGTCGAACAGCTCTTCCATATAAATCGGCAGGGCAAACTGATCGTCCTGTTCCTCAATGGCTTCGACCAGTGCGGCCCCTTGTTCGCCGCCGCCGGAATTGAGTTCCAGCAAGCGGTCGCGACCGGCATGCAGTTCGATTTCCAGGCGTTCGCGCTCGGTGCGGGCCTCGTCGATGAGCTTTTGGAACTCGTCGTCATCACCTTCTTCCAGCTGGCTCAGCAGGCGCGAGCCGAACTGGTGCTGCAGCGCGTTGCCGGTCGGGCAGGTGTTGAGGAAGGCATTCAGCGCCTGGTGATACCACTGGAACAGGCGTTCCTGTGGGCTGGTTTCCAGGTAGGGCACGTGCAGCTGGATGACGTGCTGCTGGCCGATACGGTCAAGGCGACCGATACGTTGTTCCAGCAGGTCCGGGTGAGCCGGCAGGTCGAACAGCACCAGGTGATGGGCGAACTGGAAATTGCGGCCTTCGCTGCCGATTTCCGAGCAGATCAGCACCTGCGCACCGAACTCTTCGTCGGCGAAGTAGGCGGCGGCGCGGTCACGCTCGAGGATGCTCATGCCTTCGTGGAACACCGTGGCCGGAATGCCGGAGCGCACGCGCAGGGCATCCTCCAGGTCCAGCGCGGTCTCGGCGTGGGCGCAGATGACCAGCACCTTGAACTTCTTCAGCATTTTCAGCGTATCGATCAGCCACTCGACGCGCGGATCGAAGGTCCACCAGCGATTCTGCGCCTCGGGCTCGTCCTGCTGGCTTTGGAAGGCGACTTCCGGATACAGCTCGGCGTGCTCGCCCAGAGGCAGTTCCAAGTATTCGGCCGGGCAGGGCAGCGGATAAGGATGCAGCTGGCGCTCGGGGAAGCCCCGTACCGCGGCGCGCGTATTACGGAACAACAGGCGCCCAGTGCCGTGGCGGTCGAGCAGCTCGCGGATCAGGCGGCTGCTGGCTTCGATGTCGCCGTCGGTAGCGGCGGCGAGCAGGGCTTCGCCTTCGGCGCCGAGGAATTCATGAATCGTCTGGTGCGCGCGCTCGGACAGCCGTCCTTCGTCGAGCAGTTCCTGCACCGCTTCGGCGACCGGCTGATAGCTGGCGCTCTCGGCGCGGAAGGCTTCCAGGTCATGGAAGCGATTAGGGTCGAGCAGGCGCAGACGGGCGAAATGGCTTTCCTGGCCCAGCTGCTCTGGTGTCGCGGTCAGCAGCAGCACGCCGGGAATGACTTCGGCCAGCTGCTCGACCAGCTTGTATTCGGCGCTGGCGTTTTCCGGGTGCCAGACCAGGTGATGCGCTTCGTCCACCACCAGCAAGTCCCAGCCGGCGGCGAAGGCAGCGTCCTGGGCGCGCTCGTCGTCCTTCAGCCATTCCAGCGACACCAGTGCCAACTGCGTGTCTTCGAAGGGATTGCTGGCATCGCTTTCGATGAAGCGTTCGTCGTCGAACAGCGCGACTTCCAGGTTGAAGCGGCGACGCATTTCCACCAGCCACTGATGCTGGAGATTCTCCGGCACCAGGATCAGCACCCGGTTGGCACGGCCAGAGAGCAATTGGCGATGAATCACCAGGCCCGCCTCGATGGTCTTGCCCAGGCCCACTTCGTCGGCCAGCAATACGCGCGGGGCGATGCGGTCGGCAACTTCGCGGGCGATATGCAGCTGGTGCGCGATGGGTTGTGCACGCGCGCCGCCCAGTCCCCACAGCGAGGAGGTCAGCTGTTTGCTCTGGTTTTCCAGCGTGTGGTAGCGCAGCTTGAACCAGTTCAACGGGTCGATCTGGCCGGCGAACAGGCGATCGCTGGCGAGGCGGAACTGGATGAAATTGGACAGCTGGGTTTCCGGCAGCGTGCGGGCTTCGTTCTGCGCGGTCAGGCCGTGATAGACCAGCAGTCCGTCGACGTCGTCGACCTCGCGCACGGTCATCTTCCAGCCTTCGAAGTGCGTGATTTCATCGCCGGGGACGAAGCGCACGCGAGTCAGCGGCGCACTGCGCGCGGCGTACTGGCGGGTTTCGCCGGTCGCGGGGTAGAGCACGGTGAGCATCCGCCCATCCTGCGTGAGGATGGTTCCAAGGCCGAGTTCCGCTTCGCTGTCGCTGATCCAGCGTTGCCCCGGTAGATACTGCTGCGCCATGCTGCCTCCGCTGTGAAAAAAGCGCGCTATGGTAACGGAACACTGTCGCAAGAGCGACGACAGATGCCTACTGGAGTGTAGCCTTGCTGTTCAAGTCGGCTGCGGTTCAGCCGATCAACTGGTGCAGGCCCTTTTTTACGGACACCGATTGTCTCGGGCTGCCTATGGAGAGGGACAAAAATGCTGCCAATAATTCCGCCAGGCACCGTTCAGGTCACCGCGCAACAGGATGTGGTCAAGCCGCGCCCCGACATTGCGCCGGTTACGCCAGTGCAGCAGAGCGCCAATGAAAGTTCGGTCGAGCTCGATCGCCGACATCCGCAGGAAGCCGAACAGATGTTGCGCGATGAACAGCGCCGCCGCCGTCGGCGCCGTGGCTATACCGCGCAAGAGCTTGCCGAAGGCGAGACCGCCGAAGAGGATCAGGACGCCCTCGATGAACTGCCACGTCAAGGGCTATGGGTGGATGTCGAAGTCTGACACTTCTTTAACCGGCCCCGCGATGATCGACTTGCCGCACGCTGAGCTGGTCTACCTGCCGCAATGGATTGACGCGCAGATTGCCGACCGCTGGCTGCACGAGCTGATGATGCAGACGCCCTGGTCGCAACCCCAGATCAAGCTTTACGGCCGTAGTTTCGCCGTGCCGCGATTGGTCGCCTGGTATGGCGATGCCGGCGTGGGCTACCGTTACTCGGGCCTGGTTCATGAACCCTTGTTATGGACGCCGCTGCTGGCCGAGATCCGCGAGCGGGTGCAGCGGCAGGTCGGCCAGCGGCTGGACGGCGTGCTGCTCAATCTGTACCGCGACGGACAGGACGCCATGGGCTGGCACAGCGATGACGAGCCGGAGCTGGGTCCGGAGCCGTTGGTGGTTTCGCTCAATCTGGGCGCGACGCGGCGTTTCGATTTTCGTCGCAAGGGTGTGAACCGCATCGAATATTCGCTCGATCTGGAACATGGTTCGCTGCTGGTCATGAGCGGCCCGACGCAGCATTATTGGCAGCACCAGATCCCCAGAACGCGCAAGGTATCCGAACCGCGCCTCAACCTGACATTCCGCCAGATCATTCGCGAGCCAGTCTTATGAGCAATGAAGTAAAGCTGATCGACTTCAGCGCCGAACGTGAAAAGCGTATTCATGACATCAAGGAAAAGCGCCTGGCTGAAATGCGCGATGCATTCGAGCAGGCGCTGCCCTTGGCCAAGCCGAAAAAGAAAAGCAAACCGAAGAAACGCTGAGCAAGCCGGTCTACGCCACGCTTCCAGCAGCGCCTTTTTGCAGCCCTCGATTCGTCGCTCCCTTCCGCGCACCCTCGTTTTCTTGATCCAGATCAGCTCAAACGATGCCTGTTTGTCTGGCTTAGCGCCTATTGACTCCCGTCAATGTTTTATCCGGGCGGGAGGGCGACTATGCAGCCATCAGACAGCGCAACAGCTTGGAGGCAGGAAATCATGTTCGTCGATAATGTGGTGCTCGCAGGGGTGGTCACGGTCGGCCTGATGGTCGCCTTCCTTGGCGGTTTCGGATTTTTCATCTGGCGGGACGCGCAAAAGAAGCAGTGATCCAGCCAGTACTACAGAGCACGCAAGGCATTTGGGCGACTTAGGTCGCCCTTTTTTATTGCCTGCGATTCAGCGGCGGTGCTGGGGCTGCACGAACACCACGCTCGTAAACGGCGGTACCTCGAACTCGTCGGCAGTAACCTTGGCCTGACGCGCGACCGGGTCGCTCGACGCCCGCAGCACCGGATGCAGCTGGTAGCCGCTGCCACCGGGCAGCCGGACAGGCTCGGGCGAGGCGTTGAGCACCACCATCAAAGACTGATAGCGCCGGTCGAGATCGCGGCCGTCGCGTGGGCCGTCGGCCAGGCTGAACGCGATCACGCCGGGTTGCTGTGCGGGGCCGGTATTGTGAAATTGCAGGCGGCGTTGCACCTCGCGGGCGCTATCGAGCTGGAACAGCGGGCTGTCGCTGCGAATCGTCAGCAATTCGAGAAAGCGACGCTTGGCGGCGACGATGTTCACTGCGCTCGGCTTGGCATGGGGATCGGCGATGATCTGGCGGATCAGCGGCCAGTTGTCGCCATCCTTGTCTTCACGCGGCAGGCCCTTGTTCCAGTTGTTGTCCTGATAGCTGAAATCCACCGCGTTGAACCAGTCGCCCGAGTCGTAACTGTCACGCTGCATGGATTTGGAGCGCAGGATGTCCGAGCCGAGATGAATGAAGGGCACACCCTGACTGAACAGCGGCACGGACAAGGCGACCAGCTGCAGGCGGACGCGGTCGGCGACCGGCAGGCTGGCCGGCAGCTTGTACTGGTTGTTGTCCCATAGCGTCTGGTTGTCGTGCTTGGAGACGTAATTGATGGTCTCCTGCGGATCGAGCGTGTACCCGGCGGGTTGCCCGTTGTAGTCGATTTCGCCACCGCTGCGCAGGCTGCCGTCGGCGCTGATGAACTGGAAATCGCGCAAACCGCCGGCGATGCCGACGCGGATCAGATCCGCCGCGTGCAGCAGTTGCGCCTTTTCCTGTGTGCCAGCGCTGGACAGCTCATTCGGTCGGACATAAAGGCCATTGGCGAAGCCCTGGTTGCGGCGGATGCTCTCGCCGCCGTCGAAGGGGCTGCCACCGCGTACCGCATCGCGTTGCCGATCGTTGAAGGTGCCGATGCCGGTGCCGGCCATGTTCAGCTGCGTGGCGTTGACACCACGGGCATTGCCCGCCACTTCGCCGAAGTCCCAGCCCTCGCCATAGAAGTAGGTGTCCCGGTCGATCCGGCGGACGGCGCGATACGCATCGACCAAGTTCTGGCGCAGGTGATGGCCCATCAGGTCGAAGCGAAAGCCGGCGATCTTGTAGTCGCGCGCCCAGACTTCCAGTGAGTCGGTCATCAACTTGGCCATCATGCGATGTTCGCTGGCGGTGTTCTCGCAGCAGGTCGAGGTCTCCACCGCGCCGGTGGACGGATCGCGGCGGTGGTAATAGCCGGGCACGATCTTGTCGAGCACGGATTTCTCGGCCAGGCCGGAGGCGTTGGTGTGGTTGTAGACCACGTCCATCACGGTGGCGAGGCCTTGTCCGGCAAGCGCCTGGACCATCTGGCGAAACTCGATGATGCGCTGCACGCCCTCGGCGTCGCTGGCGTAGCTGCCCTCCGGCGCCGTGAAGTGGAAGGGGTCGTAGCCCCAGTTGAAATTGTCGAGGGCGCGCAGGTCGTTGTAGAGCGATTGCGCCTGTCCGCTGGCCGGATCGAACCCTTGCAGCACTTGGCGAATGCTCGTCGCACCGCAGTATTGCGCCCAGCGCTGGCGGGCAGCGGAAGACAGCTCGCAGAGTTTGGCGAAGGCATCGTCCAGCTCGACACGACGGGCGGGGTCTTCGTCAACGGTGGCGATGTCGAACGCAGGCAACAGCTGCACATGGGTCAGCCCGGCCTTGCGAAGATCGCGTAAGTGGCGCATGCCGTTGCTGTCCGGCTGGGTAAAGGCGCCGTAGGTGCCGCGCAGGTTGGCGGGCAGGCTGGTGTCGCTGGCGCTGAAGTCGCGGATATGCGTTTCGTAGATGACGCTCGCTTCCGGGCGTTCCGGATGCGGTGCGCGCAATGCGTCCCAGCCGGCGGGCTTGAGGTCGCTGGCGTCCAGATCGACGACTTGGGCGTACTGGCTGTTGAGCGACAGGCTCAGGGCGTAGGGATCGCTGACCAGCGTCGTCTCGATCTTGCCGCTGCTCGGCCGATAGGCCGTGACTTCGTACTGGTAATACTGCCGATCCAGCGACCGAGGGCCGTCGAGACTCCACACGCCGAGGCGTTCGTGCATTGTTTTCGGGTAGCCGGGAAGCAGCCGCTTGGCCGTGTCGAAGGCATGCAGGCGGACCCGCTGCGCGGTCGGCGCCCAGAGTTTGAACGACACGCCACGTGCATCGACCTGCGCGCCTAGTTCGCCGTTGTAGGCGAAGAGTTGATCGAGAACGCCCGCGGTCTGCACTTCGGTGGCGTCGATCACCTGTTGCTGCGCGTCATAGGCGACCACCACCAGCTGACTCATCACGGCGCGACGTAGCTCGCGTGCGCTGGTTGCGAAGCGCAAGGCCTGCGCTTCGGCCAGATGCGGGTGCTGGCGTTTCAGGCCTTCGCGTAGTGTGGCGGGGCGCAACGTGAGCGCAGTACCGCCGCTGACCGTGCGTGCGTCGCCATCGATGCGGATGCTGGCGTCGGGGGAATAGCGCAGTTCAAGCCGGCTGGCACCCGGCGCGCCGCCGACCAGCGCCAGCGTGAATGGATCGAGCCAGTGCGCACGCGCGCCCTTGATCGCGACCTCGGGTCCGCTCAAAGGCGTGCTGGATAGTTGCGCGCTGCCGCTGAGAGTGAAGACGCGGCGGCCCAGCTCATCGAAGCGCCAGGTCAGATCGCTTCCACCCAGATCTTTTTCGTCGCCCTTGTGCATGATCAGGTTCAGGCAGTTGGCGTCGATGGTCAGCGCGATACGGTAGTAGGCGCCATGCTCCGGATCGGTGCCGGCTGGTTGCAAGGGTTGATCCCAGCCGGTTTCCATCTGGCTGCCATTGCACGCGGCGGTGTTCCATAGATGCAGGCCCCAGCCGGCGTAGTCGCCGTCGGCTCGCTGGTAATACAGCAGGGCCTCGTCGGGGCCGGGGTCGAGCGGCTCCGCCGAAGCAGGTTGAATGACCAGCGAAAGGCCGCCGAGAACGAGCGCCGCCAGGCGCCGATAAGCGATCGAGCGTATGAGCATGGTTGAGGTCCCGGTGTTGTTATTGTTGTATCGCACGCAGGATGGTCGACGCGCGGTGGACGCTGCGCATCCTCCGTGGGGGTTGCTCGTGGGGCGTAGCTTGGGGCCGTAATAGCCTTCTGCTTGCGCCACCGAGCCGGGGACGTCTGGCTGGTGGCTCGCTGCGGTGGGCTGAAGCGGAACGCCGCCCGGCCCACCCTACAACTGGTTGGGCTTGGGTGGCCGGGTGTTGCTGATTGAGGCCGGCGGGTGACTCGTATTCCGGAAAGATGGATACGGCGCAATAGGGCCTGGAAAGCCCGACTGTTTGACCAACGTCGTTCACTTAGCCGTTCGCCCCGAGGTCGGGCCTCCCACGAAAGCTCAGTGCCCGACGTTGTTCGTAGGAGGCGCGCCCTCGCGGCGAATACAGGCCGTAGGCCTGTCCAAACGCACCTGTTTCGAGTTTGCTCAATGGCTCAACCGAAGTTGATTGGCGGCAGGTCCTTCAGCTCCACTGTTTCTTCACGGCGCGGCGCGAGTACTTCCGCTTCGCCATCCACGACCTGCTCATCGTTCTGGTTGAACACGCGGGTGGCGATGCGTACGCGGTTCTTTGGCAGTTTCTCGAGAATTTCCAGGCGCACGGTCAGGGTGTCGCCGAGCTTGACCGGGCGGGTGAATTTCATCGTCTGGCCGAGGTAGATGGTGCCCGGGCCGGGCAGGGTGCAGGCAACCGCCGCGCTGATCAGTGCGCCGCTGAACATGCCGTGGGCGATGCGCTCCTTGAACGGCGTGCCGGCAGCGAATTCCGCGTCGAGGTGGACGGGATTGCGGTCGCCCGACATGGCGGCAAACAGCTGGATGTCGCGCTCCTCGACCGATTTCTCGAAGCTTGCGGTCTGGCCGACTTCCAGAGCGGAGTAGGGCGTATTGCTGATGGTGGTCATCAAGTTTCCTCGGGCGCAGTCGGGGCTGGAGCCGTCCGACGATTGGGGAATGCGCCGCACCGTAAGCGCTGCGGCTGCGATGCGGCTGCATTCTAGTGAGATGTCTCAGTCTTGTCCCGGCAAGAGTCACGGCATGACTCATGGGTTCCGCTAAGGCGCGATGAGTCTTCTTTCACTATTACCTATAGCTGACGTGCGTGCGCCCCGGAATCGCGGCCTGCCGTGACGAAAGATTCACAACAGTGATTTGCGCGACGCAACGCTGTTGCGCCGTGTGGTTGAACTGCTAAGTTCGCCGCAGCTCCCTCTCAGGTAACGAGGCCAACAAGAATGCAACCTGATTTCTGGAACGACAAACGACCCGCCGGTGTGCCCAATGACGTCGACATGGGAGGGTTCCGCTCGGTGGTGGAAGTATTCGAGCGCTCCTGCAAAACCCACGCGAACCGCCCGGCCTTCAGCAATATGGGCGTAACGCTCACTTTTGCTGATCTCGATCGTTACTCGGCGGCTTTTGCGGGCTGGTTGCAGAACCACACGGATCTGCAACCGGGCGATCGCATCGCGGTACAGATGCCCAACCTGTTGCAGTATCCGATCGCCGTCTTCGGCGCGCTGCGTGCCGGACTGATCGTGGTCAACACTAATCCGCTGTATACCGCGCGGGAGATGCGTCACCAGTTTCAGGACTCCGGCGCGCGGGCACTGGTGTACCTGAATACCTTCGGCAAGCAGGTACAGGAGGTGCTGCCCGATACCAGTATCGAGGTACTGATTGAGGCGCGGATCGGCGACATGCTGCCCTCTTTCAAAGGCCTGCTGGTCAATGCCGCTGTCAAGCACGTGAAGAAGATGGTGCCGACCTACAGCCTGCCGCACGCTGTGTCGTTCAAGCATGTGTTACGCGACGGTGCCCGCCATAGCTTGAAGCCGGTTCCGCTGACACTCGACGACGTCGCGGTGTTGCAATACACCGGCGGCACGACCGGCGTAGCCAAGGGCGCGATGCTCACCCACGGCAACCTGGTCGCCAACATGCGTCAGGCACATGCCAACATGCAGCAGCTCGGCGATGACGGCCACCCGATCATCAAGGAAGGGCAGGAAGTGATGATCGCGCCGCTGCCGCTGTACCACATCTATGCCTTCACGGTGAATTGCATGTGCATGATGGTGACTGGCAATCACAACGTGCTGATCACCAATCCGCGCGACATCGACGGCTTCGTCAAGGAACTGCAGAAGTGGCAGTTCACCGCCTTCCTCGGATTGAACACCCTATTCGTCGCGCTCATGTCGCATCCGGAATTCAAGAAGATCGACTTCTCCTCGCTCAAAGGCACCAATTCCGGCGGCACCGCACTGGTGTCATCGGTGGCCGAGCGCTGGAAGAGCCTGACCGGCGTCACCGTGACCGAGGGTTACGGACTGACCGAGACGTCGCCGGTGGTTTGCGCCAATCCTCACGGCGACAAATCGCGTCTGGGTACCGTCGGCCTGCCGGTGCCGGGCACGGCGCTGAAGGTGATCAACGACGAAGGTATCGAGCTTGCGCTAGGTGAGCGTGGCGAGCTTTGCGTTAAGGGTCCGCAGGTGATGAAGGGCTATTGGCAGCGACCGGAAGCGACTGCCGAAGTGCTCGACGAACACGGCTGGCTGAAGACCGGCGACGTTGCGGTGATCGATCCTGATGGCTTCGTGCGCATCGTCGATCGCAAGAAAGATCTGATCATCGTCTCCGGTTTCAACGTCTACCCGAACGAGATCGAAGATGTGGTCATGGCCCATCCGAAGGTGGCCGCCTGTGCCGCGATCGGCGTCCCCGACGACAAATCGGGAGAGGCGGTGAAGTTGTTCGTGGTACGCAGCGATGCCAGCCTGACCATCGAAGAGTTGCAAGCCTACTGCCGTGAAAATTTCACCGGCTACAAGGTGCCCAGGCACCTGGTCTTCCGCGACGCTTTGCCGATGACACCGGTGGGCAAGATCCTGCGGCGGGAGCTGCGCGAGCAGGCCTGAGGCAGCGATTCGGCATGGATGCATGAGTGACTGATCTCCTTTGGTCAGTCACTTTGTGTCGTTTTATCCAGTCGCGGCCACTGTTCGGCCTGTGTCAAAGCTGCTAACCTCAGCCCGCTTTTTGACCGGAATTCCGGGTAAAAAAATTAACAAAACACAACAAAACAGCTGCCATATGCAGTGAAGCTGTCGCTGAGGAGTGGGTCATGACCGATAACTTCTGGAAGGATAAATATCCTGTCGGGGTCGAGAGCGAGATCAATCCCGATGAGTTCCAGAACATCCAGGCTGTACTGAAACAGTCCTGTGAGCGTTTCGCGGACAAACCGGCCTTCAGCAATCTCGGCAAGACCCTGACCTACGGCGAGCTGTATGCCCTTTCTGGCCAATTCGCCGCCTACCTCCAGCACAACACCGATCTGCAGCCGGGCGACCGGATCGCGGTGCAGCTGCCCAACCTGTTGCAATATCCCGTCGTGGTATTCGGCGCCATGCGCGCCGGGCTGATCGTGGTCAACACCAACCCGCTGTATACCGCGCGGGAAATGGAACATCAGTTCAACGATTCCGGCGCCAAAGCATTGGTCTGCCTGGCCAACATGGCTCATCTGGCCGAAGAAGTGCTGCCTAAGACCGGCATCAGACACGTCGTCGTTACCGAGGTCGGTGACATGCTGCCGACGGTCAAGCGCCTGCTGGTCAATGCCGTGATCAAGCATGTGAAGAAGATGGTGCCGTCCTACAACCTGCCCAAGGCGGTCAGATTCAATGACGCCATGGCCCTCGGCCGTGGCAAGGCGGTCCGCGAGTCCATTCCTGCCGGCGACGAGGTCGCCGTGCTGCAGTACACCGGCGGCACCACGGGCGTCGCCAAAGGCGCGATGCTGACCCACCGCAACATCGTCGCCAATATGCTGCAATGCCGCGCATTGATGGGCACGGAGCTAGGGGTCGGCTGTGAAACCATGATCGCGCCGCTGCCGCTGTATCACATCTACGCGTTCACCTTTCACTGCATGACGATGATGCTGATCGGTGCCCACAACGTGCTGATCACCAACCCGCGCGACCTGCCAGCCTTCGTCAAGGATCTGGGCAAGTACCGTTTCAGCGGTTTCGTCGGGCTCAACACGCTGTTCGTGGCGCTGTGCAACAACGAGGACTTCCGCAAGCTGGACTTCTCTTCGCTGAAGGCCACCTTCTCTGGCGGTATGGCGCTGCAACAGGCCGCCGCCGAGCGCTGGCAACAGGTGACCGGCTGCTCCAT
The DNA here is from genome assembly GCA_031988485.1 of Pseudomonas sp. Taxonomy (GTDB): domain Bacteria; phylum Pseudomonadota; class Gammaproteobacteria; order Pseudomonadales; family Pseudomonadaceae; genus Stutzerimonas. Next base: position 355,831 of record DALZYJ010000001.1, on the reverse strand, counting down.
CTGCGAAGGCTTCGGCATGACCGAAACCAGCCCGGTGGTCTCGGTCAACCCGTTCGGCGGGATTCAGATCGGCACCATCGGCATCCCGATGCCGTCCACCCAGTGCAAAGTCATCGACGACGAAGGCAACGACCTGCCGATCGGCGCGACGGGCGAGCTGTGCGTGAAAGGGCCGCAGGTGATGAAGGGCTACTGGCAGCGCCAGGAAGCCACCGACGAAGTGCTCAGCGCCGATGGCTGGCTGAAGACTGGCGACATCGGCATTATCCAGGATGACGGTTATCTGCGGATCGTCGATCGCAAGAAAGACATGATTCTGGTGTCCGGTTTCAACGTCTACCCCAACGAACTCGAAGACGTGCTCGCGACCCTGCCGGGCGTAATGCAGTGCGCTGCGATCGGGGTGCCGGATGAGAAGTCCGGTGAAGCGATCAAGCTGTTCGTGGTGGTCAAGCCGGGCGAAAGCCTGACCAAGGAGCAGGTCATGCAGCATATGCATGACAACGTCACGGGCTACAAGCGGCCCAAGGCTGTAGAGTTCCGCGACAGCCTGCCCACCACCAACGTCGGCAAGATTCTGCGACGTGAGCTACGCGACGAAGAGTTGCGCAAGCTCGGCAAGAAGTAACGCATCCTGCCGGACGCCAAGCCCGGCACTGCGGTTCGCTTGACTGTATTACGTCCAAGCCTGGACCTCCTGCGGAACTGACCTGCTTTTCGTAGGAGGCGCCCCTTGGCAAACGCGCGCTCAGTCGATGCCCAAGCCAAAGCTTCGCAGCGAGGTCGGGCCTCCCACAAAGTGCCGCAGCTCCAGGCCGATCCGCTCTCGCCCTCAAACCCTTTCTCTCGCATCCCTTCCGAGCCGTTCAGGTTCGAGTTCAATCAACCCGACAGGCGGTGCTGCCGTCTGGCTAAAAGTTCGAACCGAGCCGGCTTTTGCCCTGTCTAGGCCACTATGGCCGCGTCCCGCTTTCCGGTCGTTGATACCCATTTGCCTCGTCCTGCCTCGTTAAAGCTGTCTGATCGCCGCTATTCGCGATCTTTCGGGCGATTTCGTTTTGCTGGTCGTTGGCATGTTGGATTCAGCGGCGGACTGCCGTAGGGGGACGATGGCGCATGCCATTTCGCGGCCTGCCCATCAATCTCGTTGCAAGGATGAGTTACCCATGCACAAAAAGAACAATGCACGTCGGGTAGTTGCTTCTCTCGCTCTAATCGCCTCCGCTTCAGCTCTGGCTGCGCCTTCTGCGGATACGGCACGCTTCGATGAATTATGGTCACCCGGCAAGCCCGATTCCCGGGCCTGTCGGTCCCCTCTGCTGGTCGGCACGCCGCTCGGACTGCCGCGCTGCATGGAGGCCAGCAACATCATGAAGCACTTGGAAAACCTGCAGGACATCGCAGCGTTGAACCAGGGCAACCGCGCATCCGGTCAGCCCGGCTACCAGGCTTCTGTGGATTACGTGCGCACGCACCTCGAGCGCGCCGGTTATGACGTCAGGGTGCAAAGCTTTCCGTTTCTGGCCTTTTACCCGGCAGGCCCCGGCTCGTTGAGCGCCGTGACGCCGCAACCTGCGCAATACACCTGGGAAGAAGACTTCACCTATGCCGACCAGACCGACCCGGGCAACGTCACTGCGCCGGTGGTTGCGGTGGATCTGGCGTTAGGCGCCGGCAATACCTCGACCAGTGGCTGCGAAGCGGAGGACTTCGCCGGCTTCCCGGCTGGCGCCATCGCGCTGATGCAGCGTGGCACTTGCCCGTTCGGTGACAAGGCCACTAACGCCGCAGCCGCAGGGGCGGCCGGTGCGATCATCTTCAACCAGGGCGATACCGAGGATCGCAAGGGCCTGATGGCCGCTACGCTCGGTGAGGACTACCAGGGCGGTATCCCGGTCATGTTCTCGACCTACGACAACGGTGTCGCCTGGGCGGGGACCGAAGGCCTGCAAATGAGCATGAACGTCGACGTCGTACGTGAGCAGACCGAGACCTTCAACGTGCTGGCCGAAACCCGTCGGGGCAATCCCAACAACGTCATCGTGGTCGGCGCGCATCTGGATTCCGTGTTCGAGGGAGCCGGCGTCAACGATAACGGTTCGGGCAGTGCCGCCTTGCTGGAAATGGCGGTCCTGATGGGCAAGGCGCATCCGTTGAACAAGGTGCGCTTCGCCTGGTGGGGCGCGGAAGAGTCGGGCCTGGTCGGCTCGACCCATTACGTCACCCAGCTGCCGGAGGAGGAAAAGAAGCGGATCAAGGCGTATCTGAACGTGGACATGATCGGTTCGCCGAACTACGCCAACTTCGTCTACGACGGTGACGGCTCGGACTTCGGCCTGCAGGGCCCGCCCGGCTCGGCAGCGATCGAGCGCCTGTTCCGCTCCTATTTCCAGTTGCGTAACGAGCCGTCCGAAGGCACCGAGATCGACTTCCGTTCCGACTATGCGCAGTTCTTCGATGACGGCATCGCCTTCGGTGGCCTGTTCACCGGCGCCGAAGACATCAAGAGCCAGGAGCAGGCGCAGCGGTACGGCGGTACGGCGGGGCAGTCGTTCGATCCGTGCTACCACTCCGAGTGCGACAACCTCGGCAATATCTCCACCGAGGCGCTGGAACTGCACGGCGATGCACTGGCCTTCGCCACCAGCTGGCTGTCGCTGTCGACGAAGATGGTCGATGACGAGATAGCTGCTGCGGCCAAGCAGAGCATGGGCATGATGCGCATCCAGCAAGTTCAGGAAAAGTCCCGCTGGGGCCACTGGATCAGGTAAGCGCGTAATCACCGCGCCGGCGCGCCGGCTCGCCGGCGCGGTTCTCCGTCAATCCCTTTCCCTACGGCCAACCGAGCAAATCTGCGACATTTGTTAGGAGAGCGGTGGAAGGCCCATGATTGCTGGGTTTCCGGGCTTCGTCAAGGCAGCTTGTGACTCAGTTGTGACCCGCTTGTGACCCCAAGAGTCCGCCTGTTTTCCCTCTGTTTTGCTCCTGCATCAGCTGCTTGTGAGCCTCAGCGATCCAAGGGGACCGAGGGCGGCACGGGGGAATTTGGCTGGTCTTCTTTATTGATATGACGTCTCAGATTTTTCTCCCAGATTCTCAACGCAGACCGAGCGACCAGCGAGACGACCCAAGGCGCAACCACCAGCAGCCAATAAGCAGCCTGTAGCTTACCCATGCGAGTCTCCTACTGATTTAGTCGGGTATTTCAAAAAGAAGCCCCAAGACCCATTCAGGTCGAGGAGCTTTAAACCGAATCTCAAGGAGACCCAGTGACAGCCAGTTGACGGCACAGGACGGCCCCAGGTTTACCCAGGGCTCATTCCTTTGGATTGGAAGGGGGATGGTTATCACAAACCACCGCCCGTCCTCTGGTGTATCTCCCAGGCCTTACGGCTGCTCTGAGAGGACCAGTTGCTTGATGATTGGCAGGGCTACCGACGTGGTTTCCCACTCGGAACCTCCCAGCTTCACTTCGACCATAGCGGTTGCCATCACGTCCACCACAGCGGATACCTCAAGGTCCCAACTCTGGGTCGAAGCGTTACGGGTTAGTTCGACTCGCCACACATCGCCGTTTTGGTCCTCACGGAAGGACAGCATGGCGAACGCCTTGGGCACCAGAAAGATGCCTCGGTCTGGACCGCTGTAGACCTGAACACGGGTTCCCACCATCTCGTCAATGTCCTCAAGACCAGCCCGTTGGGCGGCACGGTTGAGGGTCGGACGGAGGGCCACGGGGATCAGGACGCCAAACTCGGAGACATCACGGCCCCAGAAGGTATCGAGGTGGACCGCCAGGATATCCAGCAGGTCCTCTGCCTGGGCAGCAGGGCTACCGCTCAGGGCACCAACGTAAGCCGTTGTGACCGAAGGTTGACCCGTAAGGCTCTGGGCAATCTTACCGGCCAGGGTTAGCTCAAGGTCATCCAGCAGCTTCACACCGGTCTGCTCCATGCTGCGCTCAGTGAAGCCGAACTGGACGGTATGGTCGAAGATCGACACACGACCCGATACCAGAATGCCAACCTCAGGGGCCTCCATCGAGACAAGCGAGCCTGCTTTGGCTTCGCCGTGAGTCATGGTGCGTCCATCGTAGGTCTGGCGAGGATCAAAGGTCACGGAGCGGTCAGCCATTAGGGCGACCTGGGGAGCGGTCGGCAGGGAGCCGTAGGGGCGAACCTCGGAAGGAAACGCCGTGTTCATGTTGTCGCGCCACTCCTCACCATTGAGGTGCTCTTCTGCGGCTTCATACATGACCTGGGCATAGACCAGCGGGTCCGTAGCGGCCATGTGGTCCGCGCGGATGTCCGAGGTGTGGAAGGTTGCCTGGGTGGCTGTTGAGCCGTGCGCAGTGGTGAGAGTCTGGGTGTAGACGCTATCGGGTTTCTTGTACTGGAAAGGTTTCATTGTTTTGAACTCCTTAGAAAAAGTATTGGCGAGTGGTAATCAGAACGAGGACCAAAAGGTCCATAGCGTTAACGTCCACGGGCAGCGCGCAGGCGTTCGCCATGCTCACGAATCTCTCGGGCCTTACGCTCACGCTCTGCGTTGGCCTCTGCGATCTGCTGGGCAGTCGGAACGTGGCAGCGGCGGGCATGGGCCTCGGCTTCAGCTCGCAGGCGTTCCTGCTCGGCTCGCTTCTGGTTCCGGTGGCTCCGGTAGAGCCGGGACGCCTCAAAGGAACCCTCAAGGCTCAGCCCAGCGGTATCGAACGCCTCGGCTACCATCACGATTCCCGAATGGTTCTGGCCTTGAGCCGCGACCAGCAGGGGCAGCAGGACCGCCTCGGTGTAGCTACGGGCCATTTCTTGGCCGCAGATGCACACGGTTTCGGGAGTTACATTGCTAACGGTAATTTTCATTTGGGTAGGTCTCCTATCCCATAGAGCAAACTCCCAGTCCGCACGGCAGGCGCGACAAGACGCAAGGAGACGTGAACACGCCGACCCTGGGGGTTTGCTCTATGGATTCTTGATTTCAGTGTGTCGCCCGTGGGAGGGGCGTTTGGGTGACTTCAGGTGGGGAACTGAAGGTGTCGCAAAGTGAGCTTGTAAGGCTCCCAGGTGAGTCGCTGGGGAGGTGTCGATAACCGGGTGATGAAACCTTAAAGACAGGACCCAGCGACTCCCTGGAGGCCCTACAGGCGCTCTCGGTGTAGCGTTAGGCGGCTGCTGGTCTTGCTGTCAGATCGAATCGGACAGGTAGCAGCATTGCCTCCTGAAACGTCATAGCGGCCCGATCAAGGATGCCGTTCAGCTCTCCCATGGGGAGCCTGAGGGTTTCCTGAAGGTGAGCCTGGAATGACGCCAAGTTATGGTCCGCCTGGGACCTATAGGCGCTCCGAGCGGCATGGTAGACACGGCGGGCGCTTGGGGTTGCCAGAGCGTCGTTGAGCTGGTCACAGAGAGCCTGAGGGCACCCTGGGGCAGGTATCAATCGATAGCGCATCAGCAGACCTCCCGGCCTTGCTGGCGATCTTTGAGGGCCTCAGCGTTGGCTTGGCGTTGGTACTTCTGGATTAGCTTCTGCTCCGCTGTGAGCATCTTCGGTGTCCTTCGGCCCAACACTTTCCAGTTGCACTTATCGTTGAAGGCACTACGCGCCAGCAACTCAGCGGACTTCTCTCGCCCCATCTCGGCCATTTTTTGGATGACAACCGTGGCGACCTCAGGCATCTCAAGGATAGCCTCGAAGGCATCGAAGACCATATCCTCAAACTCGGACGAGACCCAGGCGGCATAGCGGATTGCCGCTTGTTTCGTCGCCAGAGTTTTGCTGCCGTTGGAGCTTTCGACTTTTCCGGAAGCTGCCAGCCGTTGAGCCTCTTTCAGCTCAGCCCATTTCCCTGGGCCTTTCTTCTTGTCCAGCTTTAGGGTTCGCCAGATTTCGGTCAGGTCCCATTGGCCCGCATCGTTTGCCTTGAAGGGTTGCCCTTCGATGACGATCAGGTGCCCAGCGTGCTTGTGTTTGATGTCGATATTCATTTGTCTGTTTTCCTTTTGGTAGCGCCCTTCAGGTCGCACCCACAGCCGGGCATCCAGACCCCAGACAAAGGGAACCGGCGTGGCATGAAAGGCGCTATCAGAAAGACTGGATTGGGATTGCCAGAGAGAACTGGCGTTTGCGCCCAGCGACGGGCGACGAGGGACAACCGAGGGGTCATCCTTCTACTGAGGGTTTTTAACTGAGGTGGACCTATGCAGGTTTTGCACAGGTTGACCGAGGGCCAGACTCAAGGACATTAGGTTGCCCTCAAAGGATCAGGATCATGGTCTGGCAAGACCTGTCTTACACTTGAAGACAACCCTTGTTCCTCAAGGAGAACCTAAGGACTGAGAGATAACCTAAAGTTTAAAAGATTATTAAAAGAGTAATTAAAAGATAACCCTTTAGAATCTTTAAGTAACAGCCACCCTTGTGTCTATGAACGAATCAGGGGCCACCACCTCCCTGAGACGACCGAGGAACACTCGGCTTAATTCATAGCTCACCCCGGCTCGACTACCGGGTCCACGGCTGGGTCCCTGTGCTGTAGTCAGCGGCGGGTCATTCCAGTGGATAAGAAAGGGTCACCCTGGTGAGCTGCTTTAAGAGCAACCGCAGGGAAGTCGAATGGGCATAGCGAAGCTCGCTACTGAGTGCCAGCGGACTGGCGGAAGGAGGGAATCAATCGTCTCTCCTTATAGTGAGGGTTTTTGTGGACTGTCAGTTGCTCGGCTGGGTGAATGCTATGGCGGTTCCATTCAGAACATGCCAGCAGTTACTCGACAAGGCGGATGCCTTCTTGATTGACACGCCTGTGATTCCGTCTGCCCCGTTGACGTAAGCGGATACCTGTAGGTCGGCTACTACGGACTCCTCTCGTGGGGGCTCGTGTAGGGAGTTTCGGTGACAGCGGGACGCGGAGATTTCCCCAAGGATTTCAGCTCCTTTTGGTAGGGAGTCGTAAACTTTGACCGTCTTTAAGGCATCGCGATGTTCCTTGAGGCTCGTGTAGGTCAGCTCGTTTCCCACCTGTAGATTAGGAGAATGCGAGGCACAGCCAGCCACAGCGGTGACCAGCGTAATGAGGCATAGCGCTTTGATCTTCATACGGTTCCTCCAGTGGTTTCGTATAGTATCAATACGACATCACTCCAAGCTAAGCACTACTCCACATTATTCCCCGGCGAACTGCTGGCCGGTCTCCGTGGTGGACTCATTGACGTTGTAGGAGCCGGTCTTGCGGATCGACGGGAGGACTTCCTCGGTGACCCACTTGCGGAAGGGCTCGGACTGAGGGGCGTGGCCTCGGAGAAGCATCCCGTACACTCGGGACTCATCGAACAGCCATGTGTTACTTGGGAGGGTTTTACCTGCCCTAACTAAATCACTTAGGGATGGGTCGCCCAGCCTTAGCTTGGTGCCGGTCGTATTGTTGTGGAACCCTTGGATAGCCATGCTTGGGTGCTTCAGGCCAGCCGCTCGGGCAACCTGAGTAGCGATGAACAGGAGGTCATGCTCGGGATGGCCGATAAGCACGTCCAGCTCGGCGGCACGCAGTAGCGCACCTGATACCTATTGCCTGCTTCGGGGGACTGCATGTTCCGCTTCTGGGAGAGTTGACCGCTGGGGGTCCACCGGAAGGTCTGGCATTTCTGTCGAGACCTCACAGGCGTTCCAGAGGGGCAGGCGCATGGCAGTCTTGGTGTACCGATTGCCGTTCGGCATGAGCGGAAAGCTCTCTGGCATTTGAGGCCAGGGAACGTCCCCAGTCGGAGAGTACCGCCGAAGTCCTTGAGACCCTTGACGCTGTGAACTGCGCCGCTCGGGTCCTTTAGACCAGCCGCTCGGCTTACCTGGGGAGCTTCTCCCTCAGAACGACTGCCAGCTTCTCCACCGGCACCCCAGAGCCATACGTATCGAAAGCCAGGGTGCCCGAAGATTGCCCAAGGATCGCCTGTACGTATGCCACTGGGACCCCTTCAGCTTGCAGCAGGGACGTGATTGAGTGCCTCAGCGAGTGGAGGGTCAGGTCTGGATCATCGTTGCTCAGGATGTCCCGTAGAGCGAAGTTAAGCCCTCGACCAGCAAGGCGGTAGTTCACGCCCAGCACGGTATCCGCCTCGGCATCCTCCACGAAGCGCAGGAAGGCCCTCAGGTCGAACCCATAGGCCCCATCGGTCAACGGAACGAGTCGCTTGGACTGTGCCGTCTTGAGTTCCTTTCCATTGTTGTCGTTGATGTCGATAACCCAGATATCTCCCTCTTTGCGTATGTCCTCTTTGGTCAACTGGGCGTATTCATTCAGCCTTGCCCCAGTGATGACTCCCAGTGACAGCGCCCAGCGCTTCCAAGAGTCAGCGGGGAGGCCGTTAACGTGGGTCATCAGCGTAGCTATCTGCTCCTGAGTGAACGCCTTTCTGGTGCTCTCTGCGCCCTTCTTGTACTTGAGGTTTTGGGTGTATGCCTTGGGAATCAGATCGTTGCTCACAGCCCAGCTGAGGACCGTAGCGAGCTTGGTTAGCAGGTTGTTGACGCTGAGTGGACGCCGGGACTCTGAAAGCGTATCCCGAAGGGCGATAAGGTCGGCCCGTGTGTGCGTCCTCATGTCCAAATCGCCAAGAGCCTCCGAAAGGGTCCCGTGGCAATAGCCGATTTCCTTCATGCTGCTTTCTTTGACGTTCGCCTTGTGCTCGTTACGGTAGGACTCAGCGAGAGACTCAAAGCGAACCGGAGGAAGGGCCTGAGGTGGGCTTACAGATAGGGAGGCAGATGATGCTTTGGGGCTATCACGATCAGCATCCCTATCTATTTTATCTATAAACCTTACCAGCTGCCTTGGGTCACCTCCCAGCCTTCGCTCAGCTGCCAGCATAATCTGCCTTGCCATGGACACGCCTTTTGCCTGAGGAACGGTCAGAGCGGCAGTCGATGCGATGTACCCCAAGTCATCATTGAGGTCCGAGTAGTTCATGCACATTACGTCCAGCAGTTCCCACTCTGTCGGAGTCGCCAACAGGTCCTCTGCGATAGACCGAAGGTGATCGCGTATTTCAGGCCACGTAGAGTCAGGATTGTCGAGATGGAAGGTTCTGAGAGCCGCCTGGAGCTGCTTGCTGGTTGTCATTGCGGTAGATCGGTCAGTGGTCCGGAGAGAGACTGTGCAGGATGCCACAACGGAGCCCTTGGGTCGGACCCTCAGCTGATAAACGCCTTGCTTCCTGAAGTGCCAAGGGGAGGCCAAAACGACCCGAACTTGTGACCGGCTTGTGACTGGGTTGTGACTGAGTGTAGCTTCGTGAAGGCCCATGATTGCTGGAGTCCGCGTGGTTCCTGGGGAGCCACCACATCCATGCCAAATCTGCGACAATCGCGTCCTTCACGAATTGCCCCACGGCTGTCCATGACCGACGCAACGCCCGCCTTCGACACCCTGTTCAATAACCTCGACCAAGCCTTCAGCGCCGATCGTCATCGCCTGCGCCGGCAATTGCACGAGCTGAGAAAAAAACCGGACGAGAACAAACTCGCCCAGTGGCTCGAACGCTTCCAGGCATCGGCTGCCAAGGTCGAGGCGCGCCGGCAGAGCGTGCCCGCCATCCGCTACGACGATGCCTTGCCGATTGCAGCCAAGCGCGACGAGATCAAGGCCGCGCTGGAAAAGCATCAGGTGTTGGTGATCGCTGGCGAAACCGGCTCGGGCAAGACCACCCAGTTGCCGAAAATCTGCCTGGAGATCGGTCGGGGCGTGAACGGCCTGATCGGCCATACCCAGCCACGCCGGTTGGCCGCGCGGAGCGTTGCCATGCGCGTCGCAGAGGAAATCGGCACGCCGCTGGGCGAACTGGTGGGTTATCAGGTGCGTTTCGAGGACCAGAGTACCGACCGCACGCTGATCAAGCTGATGACCGATGGCATCCTGCTGGCTGAAACCCAGCACGACCGCTTTCTGGAAAAGTACGACACGATCATCGTCGACGAGGCCCACGAGCGATCGCTGAACATCGACTTCCTGCTGGGCTTTCTCAAGACACTGCTGCCGCGTCGGCCCGATCTGAAAGTGATCATCACCTCGGCGACCATCGACCTTGAGCGCTTCTCGAAACATTTCAATGATGCCCCGATCATCGAAGTCTCCGGGCGTACCTATCCGGTGGAGACCTGGTATCACCCGCTGGCAGCGGAGACCGACGAGGATGGCAACCGCGTCGAGGACGACCTGACGGTCGACCAAGGCATCCTCGCCGCGCTGGATGAGATCGAAGCCCATGAGAAAAGCGTCGGCAAGCGCCCCGGCGACGTGCTGGTGTTCCTCCCCGGCGAGCGTGAGATTCGCGATGCCGCTGAGGTGCTGCGCAAGGCCAATCTGCGTTTTACCGAAGTGCTGCCACTGTATGCCCGCCTGAGTCCGGCCGAGCAGCAGCGCATCTTCCGGCCCGCCGCCGGGCGCAAGATCGTGCTGGCCACCAACGTCGCGGAAACCTCGCTCACGGTGCCGGGCATCCGCTACGTGATCGACTCCGGCACCGCGCGCATCAGCCGCTATAGCTACCGCGCCAAGGTCCAGCGCCTGCCCATCGAAGCGGTGTCCCAGGCCAGCGCCAACCAGCGCAAGGGCCGCTGTGGGCGGGTCGAGCCGGGCATCTGCATTCGCCTGTACAGCGAGGAGGATTTTCTCTCCCGCCCGGAATTTACCGACCCGGAAATCCTGCGGACCAACCTCGCCGCCGTCATCCTGCAGATGCTGCACCTGCGTCTGGGCGACATCCAGGACTTTCCCTTCATCGAGCCGCCGGACGGCAAGGCCATCAGCGACGGCTTCAACCTGCTGCAGGAGCTCTCGGCGGTCAGCCGCGAGAACCAGCTGACGCCGCTCGGTCGCCAACTGGCGCGTTTGCCCATCGACCCGCGCCTCGGTCGCATGCTGCTGGAAGCTGCGCAGCAGGGCAGTCTGGCCGAGGTGCTGATCGTCGCCAGCGCGCTTTCGGTGCAGGACGTGCGCGAGCGCCCGGCCGATCGTCAGCAGCAGGCCGACCAGGCCCACGCCCAGTGGAAGGACCCGGATTCGGACTTCGCCGCGCTGATCAACCTCTGGCGCGGCTTCGAGGAGAAACGCCAGGAGCTGGGCTCCAATCCGCTGCGTACTTGGTGCCGGAAAAACTTCCTCAATTACCTGCGTCTACGCGAATGGCGCGATGCCCATCGCCAGCTGCTGCTGATCTCCCGTGAGCTCAAGCTCGGAGACGCCGCTGAACCCCGTAAGAAAGAAACGGGAACCCCGGCCCTTGCTCGCGAACAGGGCACCACTGCGATCCCGGTTCGCGAACAAGCTCGCTCCTACGACAATCAAGAGCGCCCCGCCGTCACCACCGATACGAAGGTCAACGTGGTCCTCCGCCAGCAGGCCGAAGCCAGCGAAGCGGCAGCGAAGGCCAAGGGCTACGCCGCCGTGCACAAGGCCATTCTCGCCGGCCTGCTCAGCCAGGTCGGCCACAAGACCGAGGACGGCGACTTCCTTGGTGCGCGCCAGCGGCGTTTCTGGATTCACCCGTCCAGCGTGATTGGCCGCAAGAAACCCAACTGGGTGATGGCCGCCGAGCTGGTGGAAACTACCAAGCTATTCGCGCGCATGGTGGCCAAGATCGAGCCCGACTGGATCGAGCCGCTGGCCGGTCACCTGATCAAGAAGAACCACTTCGAGCCGCACTGGGAGAAGAAGCGCGGCCAGGTGGTGGCCTACGAGCAGATCACGCTCTACGGGATGATCGTGGTCGGCAAGCGTCCGGTGCATTACGGCCCGATTGACCCGCCCACGGCCCGTGAGCTCTTTATCCGCGAGGGGCTGGTACGCGGCGATATCAGCAGCAGAGCCCGCGCGCTTGCCGCCAACCGCGAACTGCTGGCGCGCATGGACGAGCTGGAAGCCAAGGCCCGCCGGCGCGACATTCTTGCCGACGAGGAAACCCTGTTCGGCTACTACGATGCGCGGCTCCCCGCCGACATCTACCAGACCGCCAGCTTCGACAACTGGTACAAACGCGAGAGCGCGAAAGACCCGCAGTTGCTGATCATGCGTGAGGAAGACGTACTTGCCCGCGAGGCCAGCGAGATCACTGCCGCGCAGTACCCGGACCACCTGCGCATCGGCGAGCTGCAGCTGCCGCTGGACTATCACTTCGAGCCCAACCACCCGCGTGACGGCGTGACCCTGCGTGTGCCCGCGCCGTTGTTGCCGCAACTGCGCCGCGAGCGGCTGGACTGGCTGGTGCCGGGGCTGATCGAGGCCAAGGCCGTGGCACTTGTGCGCAACTTGCCCAAGGCGATCCGCAAGAACTTCGTGCCGGTGCCGGACTTCGTCGGCGCGGCATTGGGCAAGATCACCTTCGGCGACGGAGCGCTGCCCGAGGCGCTGGGCCGCGAGCTGTTGCGCATGACCGGCGCCCGCGTGTCCGATGAAGCCTGGGCCGAGGCCGCCGCCGGGCTCGACGACCACCTGAAGATGAACATTGAAGTGGTAGATGCGCGTGGCAAGTTCCTCGGCGAAGGCCGCGACCTAGCCGAACTCACCGCACGTTTCAATGAGGCCAGCCAGGCCGCATTGGCCCCGCCGCAGCAGAAAGCCGAGCAGAAGCCGGTCGAGGCCAAGGGCTTCGCCCAGGTGGCGGAGAAAGCCCAGGCGAAGATGGCCGGGCTGTCCATGACGGTCTATCCGGCGCTGGTGGAGGAGGCTGGTGTAGTCAAGGAAGGCCGCTTCCCGACCCAGGCCGAAGCCGACTGGCAGCATCGCCGCGCACTGCAACGCCTGCTGCTGCAGCAACTGGCCGAGCCTGCCAAGTACCTGCGCAGCAAGCTGCCGGGTCTGACCGAGCTGGGCCTGCTCTATCGCGACATGGGCAAGGTCGATGCGCTGGTGGAGGACATCCTGCTGGCCAGTCTCGATAGCTGCATCCTCGACGACGAAGCCCAGCTGCCCCGCGATGGCGCGGCGCTGGCCTCGCTGGCCGAGAAAAAGCGTGGCGACTGGGCCGGTCATGCCGAACGCCTGGCGCGGTTGGTGCTGGAGATTCTCAAGCACTGGCACGGCCTGCAGAAGCGCTTCAAGGGCAAGATCGATCTCGCCCAGGCAGTGGCGCTCAACGACATCAAGGCGCAGCTGGGCAACCTCGTCTATTCCGGCTTCGTCCGCGAAACACCCGGCGAATGGCTCAGGGAATATCCGCGTTACCTCAAGGCTATCGAGCAGCGTTTCGAGAAGATCGGCGCCCAGCTGCAGCGTGATCGGGTATGGTCCGGCGAGCTGGCTGGCTACTGGGAGCAGTATCAGGCGCGGCTGAAGAAGCATCAGCAGGAAGGCAAGCGCGACCCCGAGCTGATCCAGTACCGCTGGATGCTGGAGGAATACCGTGTTTCGCTCTGGGCGCAGCAGCTCGGCACGAAGATGCCGACATCGGACAAGCGGCTGAACAAACAGTGGAGCCAGGTCGAGCCGTAGCAGGTTGTAGGGCCGAGCTTGTTCGGCCTTTTTGCAACCAAGGGCCGACTACGTTCGACCTACGCAATACGGTCGCGACGGGGCCCTTTCGGTTGCCGTAACCCGTAGTAGTGCCGGGTTCGTTTCGGCGAGTGCACTGGGTGGCGGAATAATTCGGCCTACGGCGGAACGCTTAACAAAGACGTTGTGAATTTGGAAATCTTGCATGCAAAGCCGTAACAGTCTGCCGGGCGTGGCCAGCTCGGTTGGGGCCTCGGTGCTCTTCGCCACGCTGTACTACTACACCTCGCTGCTCGAGCCGCTGGATGGCCAGCAGATCTACGGCTGGCGCATCCTGCTCACCGCGCCTTGCCTGGCGATGCTGCTCCTGGGCTTCGGGCGCTGGAGTGAAGTCCGCCAGATCCTTACGCGCCTGCCTGCCGAACCGCGCCTCTGGCTCGCACTGCCGCTGTCCTCGGCGCTGGTCGGGTTGCAGCTCTGGCTGTTCATGTGGGCGCCGATCAACGGCCACGGCCTGGACGTCTCCCTCGGCTACTTTCTGCTACCGCTGACCCTGGTACTCACCGGGCGGCTGGTCTTCGGCGAGGCGATCAGCCGTCTGCAACGCCTGGCCTGCGTACTGGCGGCAATCGGCGTCGGCAACGAACTGCTGCTGGCCTCGTCGCTGTCCTGGCCGGTACTGGCGGTCGCCCTCGGCTATCCCTGCTATTTCATCCTGCGCCGCAGGATAGGCACTGCCAGCCTCGGCGGCCTGTGGATCGACCTGGTCATCAGCCTGCCGGTCGCCGCTACCTTCGCCCTGGGCGATAGCGCCACCCTGCAACAGGTCATCTCAAGCCCACGGCTGCAACTGCTGATCTTCGGATTGGGCGCACTGAGCGCTCTGGCACTGGCCCTGATGATCGTCGCCACCCGTTTAAACCTCGCCCTGTTCGGCCTGCTCAGCTACGTCGAGCCGGTGCTGCTGGTGGTGGTGTCGTTGCTGCTCAGCGAAAGCATCGCGCCGGACCAATGGCTGACCTATGGCGCGATCTGGTTGGCAATTGTGGTGCTGGTGGTGGAAGGGGGAAGGGCGCTGCGAAGAGCACGGGGATAGTTCCGGACAAAAATTGCCAAGGCCGCTAGCGCAGCGAAACGGTCGTACATTGCCGGGTCTGGTAGGCGCGTTAAATAGAAAGGACAAGCTTTCGAGCCAGAGCGAGGCAGTTGGCGAGCCCGCAGCGGCTCCGAGCGGAATATGAAAAGACCTGCCCGGCAGTGAATGCCGGGCAGGTTCGATCGTTTCAATCTGCTAGAAGGCCGCCATAAGCGGCGGCCTCGGCTCGATCAGAACTTCACGACCGCGCCGTCTTCCGGAATCTCGACACGTTCCGCGATGCCTTGCTGCTCGACATATTCCTTGAGCTCGCTGCGGGACTGCCCCATATGGTTGATTGCGTCCATGTGGGTCGCGACCAGCGTCGCGTCCGGTACGGCTTTGCTGGCACGGACCACATCTTCCTTGCCCATGATGATGGCGCCATCATAGCCCGTTAAGCGTGCATAACCGGCGTTGATCAGGATTACGTCCGGGCTGTAGTTGGCCAGCGCCTGATCCACCTCGCTACGCCAGATGGTGTCGCCCACCAGATACAGCGTCTTTTGCCCCGGCGCCTGGAACACCACGCCCATCGCGACACCCAGGGACTCGGCCAACTGAGGGAGTTGGTACATCTTGTCGGTGCCGTGCTGGCCGCCGGTCTTGGTCAGCGTCACGCCCTGGAACTCGGCGTGATCCTTCAGGATCCGTACGTCGACGAAGCCCTGCTCGCGAATGATTTCCGCATCCGACTCGTTCTGTACGTACAGCGGGATGTTCTTGGGCAGCAGTTTCTGTGCAGCATCGTCCCAATGGTCGAGGTGGGTGTGGGTGACGATGATCGCATCGACCCCGGCCATTACGTCGGCTTCCGACATGGGCAGGTCGACGAGCGGGTTGCGCAGTTCACTGCGATAGGTCCCCTCAAAGCCCGGGTAAGCGCCTTTCTTGGCAAGCATCGGGTCGATCAGGAAGGTCGTACCCGCGAAGGTGATTTTCACGGTCGCGTTACGGATCTGCTGCAGCTGGATCTGCGCCTCTTGCTGGGAGGCCTGCTTGGCGGGCAGCTCGGCGGCGAGCGCCCCGGTAATGGTAAGGCTTACCGCCAGGGCAAGTGAGCTAGCGATTTTTGTGAATTGCATGTTTGCGACTCCTGGATCGTTGCGATGGAGCGCATTGTGAAGGTGAAACGGAGGCGACAATATCGGCCCGAAGGACAACCTTAGAAAGTATTGGGCCAATATTCCCTTTTCTAACAAACAGCGATTGGACCAGCGCAAGCGCAAGCTCAGGATCGATGCCAAATACGCAACCCGGTAGCCATGATCGCTAGCTAGACGATGCTGCGCTGAAGCGGCGGCGATATTCGCCGGGCGAGAGCCCGACGACGCGCGTAAAAACTTTTCTGAACGCGCCAGGATCGCTATAGCCGACCTCCCAGGCGACCCGCTCGATAGGTAACTGACTCGAATGCAGCATGCCCCGTGCGCGTCCGATGCGCAGGCGCTGGCAATATTCGGTAGTGGTCATGCCGGTTGCCTTCTGGAAGCGGCGGGTAAAGGTACGCACCTCCATGCCGGCGCGTTGGGCCATGTCCTTCAGGGCGATGTGCTTCGCATCGGTATCCTGCAGCCAGCGCTGAACGATGAGCACCGCCTCATCGCCATGGGCGAGCCGAGGCGAAAAGGCGCTGTAATAGCGTTGTTGACGGCCTGGGGCATCCAGCAGAAGCATCTGGGCGGTTCCGATCATCACCGAGGCGCGGCGCCCAGATAGCGGTCCACCAAACGCAGGCCTATGTCGGTCCAGGCCATTACGCCGCCGGCGGTCATGATGTCGTCATCATCGATGACGAGCTGATCGACATCGAGCCAAACGTCCGGGAAGCGTTCCATCCACCTGTCCACGTAATGCCAGTGCGTCGTGACGGTCCGGCCGCACAGCAGTCCCGTTTCGCCGAGCAGGAAAGCGCCAGCGCAAACCGACACCAGCGTGGCGCCCTCAGCGTGCTGCCGTTTGAGCCAGTTCGCATAGGGAGCGGCAGCGCCGGGGGAAATCGGCGATTCCAGACTGGGCGGGATGATCAGGATGGAAGGCGACGCGGTGGCGCCAGGCAGCGAATCCTGCACGCGTAGCGGATCATCCGAACCATCCTGGCGCTGCCACTGACTGACACGCAGCGCAGTGCTTTGCGGCTCGCCTTGTTCGTTCGCGATGCGTTGCGCGAGCGTGAACAGATCGGCCAGGCCAAGCACGGTGGCTACCTGGGCGCCTGGGTAAAGCAGAATTCCGATCTCGATGACGGCTACCTGTGACATGTCCACCCCGCCCCTAAAGTTGTCGATCTTGCCACTTCATCCTCGGCTGCCTGTGCCCGATCATGATCCTGCGTTTCATCAAAGACCATCCCAAAGGAGCCCAGCGATGAGCAAGCGTGCACTGGTAGTAGTCGACCTGCAAAACGAATACCTGCCGTCGGGTAAGTTGCCCCTGATCAACATCGAGGCGGCTGCCGACAACGCCGCAAAGGTGATTGCCGACTGCCGTGCCAAGGGCGATGCGGTCATCCACATTCGTCACGAGTTCGCCAACAACGAAAAGCCCGCCTTCGTCCCCGGCAGCTCCGGAGCCGAAATCCAGCCAGCCGTGGCACCCAAGGGCGATGAGCGCGTCATCGTCAAGAACTACGTGAACTCCTTCCGCGAGACCGATCTCAAGCGCGCGCTCGACGACCAGGCGATCGAGGAGGTTGTCGTGGTCGGCGCCATGAGCCACATGTGCGTCGATGCGGTTGTTCGCGCCGCCGCGGATCTGGGCTACTTGGTGACCGTGTTGCACGACGCCTGCGCCACGCTCGATCTCGAATTCAACGGGGTCAAGGTGCCGGCTGCTCAAGTTCACGCAACGATGATGGCGGCCTTTGAATTCGGCTACGCCAAGGTGACCTCGACCCAGAACTATCTGTCCGCCTGATCGAGCCTGCCGAATGCCCGACCTCGCTTGTAAGCGGGTCGGGGTTTCTGATATCGGTTCCATAACGCCCGACCGCTTGCCGTTTACTCGGACGACCTTATCTGACGGCGAGCGACTGACCTGAATCTGTACGAAAGTTAGTTTCGAGCCATTCTGGGCTTATCGAAGAACTTTCATGACCTCTCTGCGTGTCGCCGTTCTAGCCTTCGAAGGCGTGAGCCTGTTTCATCTCTCCGTACCGGGCATGGTCTTTGGTGCGGCCAAAGACGCACCGGATCTTCCCCGATACGAGGTTCGGTACTGCGCCGCGACCCCCGGCAATATTCGTAGCGATCAAGGCGTAGTGATCGAGGTACCTGACGGCCTCGAGGCGTTGGATCAGGCGGACATCGTCATCGTGCCGGCGTGGAGCGATCCTGCTCAGCCGGCCTCGGCCGAGCTGATTGACGGTCTGCGCCGTAGTCATGAGCGTGGAGCCCTGATAGTCGGCCTGTGCCTTGGCGCGTTCGTGCTGGGCGACGCGGGGTTGCTGGACGGTCGGGAAGCGACCACGCACTGGGTCGCCCGCGATCTGTTCGCTCAGCGGTTCGCGAAGAGTCATTTCCGCCCCGATGTGCTGTATGTCGCCCACGACAAGATCGTCACGTCGGCCGGAACGGTCGCGGCCATCGATTGCTGCCTGCATCTGGTGAGGCAGCGGCACGGCGCCGATGTCGCGAACCGCATGGCCAGGCTGCTGGTCACGCCGCCGCATCGTCAGGGCGGCCAGGCGCAGTACATCGAGCAGCCCGTTCCGCAACTGGCGAGCGAAAGCCGACTGCCTGGCGTTCTAGAGTGGGCGAGAGAGCATCTGGCCGATCCGTTGTCGCTCGATACCCTGGCCGACATCGCCAAGATGAGCCGCCGCACCTTCACCCGGCGCTTTCGTGAAACCACGGGCACCACCTTCATCAAGTGGATCAATGCCGAGCGCGTTGCCCGGGCGCAGCAGCTGCTGGAGACGACGCAGATGCCGATCGACTGCGTTGCCTCCGAGGTCGGTTTCGGAACAACGCTGTCGCTGCGTCAGCAGTTCGCGGCCCAGTTGGGCACGACGCCATCGGCCTACCGGCAGATCTTCTGCAAGGAAATGACCTCACGCGCGCATACCTGAGCTGCACGTCGAGGCCGGCACATGTTTGTAGATATTTAGCCGGTGCCGCAGCTGCCGTACTGCTGCACCCGTCAGACGACTCCCCCTTCACCTCCGGAACCCACTGGCCTGCGCGGCGTCCATGAAACATGGACAGATTCGACGAAACCACCTATCCCGAAGCCCCTTGGCATCTGACCGGCACTGCTTGCGTGTCGGCCTGGCGCGTGCCGGTGCGGGAACTGCCGTCGGCGCCGGCGGGGCTGGCCTATGCGGCTCTGGGCGACAACGCCCTGGTGTTGACCATCTGGGCTACATATCTGCCCGGCGGCACGTTGGCCTACAACGAGCTGGCGGTGGCTGCGGTGGTGCGGGGCCACGGGATGCTGGCGCCTGCCGGCACGGTGACACATATCTGGGTTGACGATGAGCGTTCGGTCGCCGGTGGCCGCCAGCTGTGGTCGATTCCCAAGCAATTGGGCGATTTCGTTATCGAGTCGGGGACCGGCGAACGCAGCTTCGCGGCGCAGTTGAACGTCGAGGATCAGCGCGTGGCCTCGGTGCGTTTTGCGCCGAACCTGAGCCTGCCGGGGCAGCCGAGCGCCAGTGGCTTCGTGATCCAGCAGAACGATTGCGGACTGCTGCGTACCCGCTGTCGTGGCCGCGGGCGGATCGTCACCGGGCGCGCGGAGTGGGAGTTCGCCGCGACCGGTCCGTTGGCTTTTCTGCATGGCCGCGCGCCTTTGTTCAGTTTGTACCTGCGCGATCTGCAGGCCTCGTTCGGCATCTGAAGGATCAGAAATCTTCGCCGGGTTCGCCTGTTCGCAGCCAGCGACCGAGACCGCCCGGCTTCGGTGGTGGCAGCGCCAGTGATCGTTGCAATCCGCGCTCGGCAAGTACCGCTTCGGCGGCCAGCGCGCCGGCTCGGGTGGCGCTCTCCATGCAATACGGCAGGCCCGTATCGACCCAATCACCCGCGAGCCATAAACCCGGCTCAACCGCTGTGCCCGGCCGCGCCGTTTCGGTGCCGGGGAAGGCAGCCGGGATCGCCATGGGAATGCGATGTACCGAGGCCGACAGCAGCGCCGCGCGTTGCGCCTGGGGTGCGAATTCGGCGATCTCCCTGCGAGTGGCTTCGATGATCGCCTCGTCGGACAGGTGCTCGACCCGCTCACTCCAGATGATATTGCTGGCGATCAACGCACCGCCGCGAGTCGTCGGGCGGATGTTGCTCAGGTTGTAGAAATCGGTGTTGAAGCCCTGCGGATTCCACGGTCGGGCCCAGAAGCGCGACGGGGTTATCGGTCGGTCGAACCATAGGTAGCAACTAATATAGGGGCTCGGCTGGAAGCGGCGCGCCGTTTGCGCCAGCGCATGGGTTGCGGGCAGCAGCGGGGCGATGGCGGTCGGCTGCACCGCCAGCACCGCCGCCGGCGCCTCGACTTGCGTGCCGTCGCTCAAGTGCACGCCGGTGACTCGACCTTGCTCGCGCAAGAGCCCGTCCACCCCGCAGCCGAGCCGCACCTCACCGCCATGGCGACGGATGAAGTCGATCGCCGGCCAGGCATAGAGGTCGCTAAGCCCGACCTTGGGCATGCCGAAGGCGATGTCCTTGTGGCCGAGCGCCTGGGCCAAGAGGCGCATCAGCGAGGCCGCCGAGCAGCGTTCCACCGGCACCGCGAGGATGGCGATGGCCGCCGAGGCCCAGAACCAGTCGATGAAAAAATCGCTGACCCCGCACCGTTCCAGGTGCTCGCGTCCGCTGCGGTCGTCCAGCTTCATCAGCTCTGGCCCGCTGCTACGCAGGGTATTCCAGGCCAGGCGCGTGTTGCTGAGCAGATGGCGTAACGGCACGCTCGGCAGGATGCGCGGCAAATTACGGATGTAGTGCAGCGGCGCCGGCAGACCGCCGACCTTGAAGTGCATCGAGCGGCCACGATCGAACACGGTCAGCAGTTCTTCGGTCTGCCACAGCACCTGATCCGCCTTGCCCAGCCGCTGGAGCAGGGCGCGCATGTTGGCGTATTTGTTGAGCAGAATGTGCGGGCCAATGTCGACGCTGTCGCCCATGACCGGATCGGCCCAGCTCCGGGCGCGCCCGCCGGGCACGTCGGAAATCTCCAGAACGCTGACTTTCAAGCCTGCTTCGGCCAGCCAGACCGCTGCGGACAGCCCCGCGATACCGGCGCCGATGATGACGACGTCGGGCTTCATCCGGCGATTGCGTCACGGTGGGAGGTTCGGCAAGGCATAGGTAGCTCCTTGGACTCGGGTCTGAAGTTGTGACTCCAGGCGCTGCGGAAGATGCCGAACGAGCTCAAGGTTATGCAGGCCTTCGTTAGCGAGGATGGCTAGCGCTTTAAAGCAGCTGGAAGCCTGAAGCCTCAAGCTGGAAGTAAAAGCGAAAGCTTGACAGTGTTTTGGCATTAGCCAGCACGCTTCCAGCTTCCAGCTTCCAGCTTCCAGCTTCCAGCTTTCGGTGGGCTGAAGCCCATCCTACGGGCTGGCATTCAACGAAACCTTCGTGATCGTAATCGTCGTCCATGCTGCTGGCACCGACGCCGCCGGACGGTTCGTGCTGGCTATATGCAGCGGTCTGTAGGTTTAAGTAAGCTTTAAGGTCAATGCGTTTCGAGAGTGTGGGATATGAAAATCGGAGAACTGGCGAAGCTCAGCGGCCTGACGGCTTCGCGCATCCGCTTCTACGAATCGAGCGGCCTGATCAAGTCGGTGGAGCGCAAGGCGAACGGCTACCGCGATTACGGCCCGGAGGCGGTGTGGATCCTGGAGATCATCACCGGCGCCCAGAACGCCGGCTTTTCGCTGGATGAAATCCGGACCTTGCTGCCGGTCAGCGCCGATGCCTGGCAGCATGACGAATTGCTGGAGAGCCTCAAGCGCAAGGTGAGCGAAATCGAAGTCCTGCAGAAGCGCCTGGAGCAGAACAAGGCGCAACTGCTCGTCGTCATCGAGGGCATCGAAACCAAGCCCGAGGGGCTGCTCTGTTCCGAAATACGCAGCGGCTGTTGAACCGCCTTCGCGAAGACGGCCAGGAGGAAAAGGCGCCTGGTGCAGTGCACCACGACAGCTAACGGCAAAGAAGCCAGGCCGCTACGGCCTGGCTTCTTTTCTCGAACCCGGCTGGACTCAGTCCCGTTCCAGCATGGCCTGCAGGGGCTCGGGGGCATACAGGGCACTCTGGAATTCCGGCACGTATTCGTACTTCATCATTTTCCCCAGCTTCAGGGACTCGATGTAGGAAGACAGGCTGCCATCGCTCAACGTGAGCTTCACCGACTCTTCGCTCGAACTGGACGCATGGCTCTGCTGGCGCGAGATCGCATAGCCGTAGGCCAGCTCGCCGTCGTGGCCGATATTGGTGAAGCTGTTGGTGACCATGTCGATCTCATCAGAGAGGTCGCCAAGCTTTTCGCCTTCGAAGGTGACATCGACCTTGCCCGTCTCCTTATCGATGATTTCGAAGACGACGGATTGTCGGTTTCGCGGAAGTTGATGTCGGTCAGCCACTTCGGCAGGTTGTAGCCCACCACACCCCTGACTTCGGCCAGCTCCGTATTCACCGGCAGCTTGAGCACATAGCCCCAGAAGTCCTTGGACATGGATTGGCCGATCAGGGTGACAGGCCCCAGGTTCGAGCGGCCGGGCTTGTTGGTGATGATCGACAGCGCGATCTCGTTGTAGCTGTCGTTATCGCAGTATTCGTAGGTATAGGCGGTGGAGGCCACCAGCCCCCGGCCGGGCCATACCTGAAGCGGTTGGACTTCTTCCAGAACCTTGGCGGGCATGAGTGCTCTCAGCCGGTCTATGTCTGCGGTAAAAACGGCCGTCACCCTGTTGTTCTTGTAATAGAAGTTGGGCGAATAGGATTCGAAGCCCATGTCGACCTTGGTTTTCTTCAGCTCCTTGAACCAGCTCAGGTCGATATTCGGGGCTTCGGCGGCGATCACCGACAGCGGGGGATTCGACTCATAGCGGTCGTAGAGCCCACCGGCGGCCACGCTCACTTCACGGCCGGCAAGGTTTGTCTTGCCGTCGAGCTGCGCGGCCTCAAGGGAACCCTCTGCCCATGAGGAGGTTGCAACCGCACTCAGGAGCACGCCTGTGATCACCGCTATATTTCCGACTTTCATGCTTCTCTGTCTCCGCTTGCGCTATGGCTGATATGCGAGCAGAAACGAGTATCTGCATCGCTCTGGCACTTATTGCGAGGGCCAGCTGCGCGCACCCTAACGTTTAACTGAGCTTTAAGGTCAGGCGTGCCGGTAGCGCCTCCGGGCGCTTTATTCGTTGCGATTCATGTCAGCAATGAAGGGTTTGCGTCGCCGCTGCGATGGACGAGCCCTTGTGTGGAGAAGCGCGACGCTTAACCGCTGGCGCGGGGATTCCCGCATGCGGGATGCCGCTACCCGGGCTCGCGCGGAAGGCCTTGACATTAAAGCCAGCTTTAATCTTGTGGCCCGCCCACCATTACACGAGGTAGTTCTTCATGGGCGTTTTCGACGAGTTGATCCTCCCCAACGGCTCCAGCATTGCGAACCGTATCGCCAAGGCCGCCATGGAAGAAAACATGGCCGACGACAACCAGGCGCCGCCCGCGAAACTGATGCGCCTGTACCAGGCTTGGGCCGATGGCGGCGCCGGCCTGATCATCACCGGCAACGTGATGGTCGACAGCCGCGCCATGACCGGTCCCGGCGGCGTAGTGCTGGAAGATGACAGGCAACTGGAGAAGTTCCAGCGCTGGGCCCGGATCGGCCGCTCCAACGGCGCGCAGATCTGGCTGCAGATCAACCATCCCGGCCGCCAGATGCAGGCCAACCTCGGGCAGAGGACCTGGGCGCCCTCGGCCATTGCGCTGGACCTGGGCACGATGTCGAAGCACTTCAATACGCCATACGCGATGACGCCGGACGTCATCGACGAGGTGATCAGGCGCTTCGCCCGCACCGCCCGGCTCGGCGAGCTGGCCGGCTTTACCGGTGTGGAGATTCACGCGGCTCACGGCTACCTGCTGAGCCAGTTCCTGTCGCCCCTTACCAATCAGCGAACGGATGAGTGGGGCGGCTCCCTGGAGAACCGGGCCCGCCTGCTGCTGGAGATCGTCAAAGCCGTGCGGGCCGAGGTTTCCCCAGGTTTCGCGGTTGCCGTCAAACTTAACTCTGCGGACTTCCAGCGCGGCGGCTTCAGTGCCGAGGACGCCGAGCAGGTGGTGCGGCTGCTCAATGACCTGGACGTCGATCTGGTCGAGTTGTCGGGCGGAAGCTATGAAGCGCCCGCCATGCAGGGCGAAGCCCGCGACGGTCGCACGCTGGCGAGAGAGGCTTACTTCCTGGAATTCGCTCGCAATATCCAGAAGGTCGCGAAAATGCCGGTGATGGTCACAGGCGGCATCCGCCGCCGACCAGTAGCCGAGCAGGTGATCAGCAGCGGCGTCGACATGGTCGGCATCGGCACGGCCCTGGCCATCGACCCGAACCTGCCGCGCGATTGGCACCAGGGCAAGGACAGCGCGCCGCAGTTGCCACCCATCACCTGGAAAAACAAGGCGCTGGCATCGCTGGCGAACATGGCCGTGGTCAAATTCCAGTTCCGCAGGCTCAGCCTGAACAAGACACCCAACCCGAAGGTATCGCCGTTGCGCGCGCTGATCGTGCAACAGCTGGCCAACGCTTCGCGTACTCGCCAGTACCGGAGATGGATGGCGCAGCGTGTGGGTTGATTACTGCTGAACCTGTCGGGTGCGCGGAGGTGCTGCTTTCGGGCCAAAAGCGGCCCTCCATCAATAAACACTCGTTGCCGGTGAGCGCTGTTGACAGGACAGCAATAATCCGCAAAATCGCCGTCCTTTTTCGCGACGGGAAGTCCTTCGTGCAACGGATTGTGATCTTGGGCAATGCTGGCAGCGGCAAGTCCACTCTGGCTCGTTCCTTGAGCAAGCGTCTCAGCTTGCCAGTAGTGCACCTGGATACACTGTTCTGGGAGCCTGGCTGGGTCGAGCCAGACGCTGCGCAGTTCCGTGAAAGGGTCCGCAATGCGCTTACAGCTGATGCCTGGATCTGCGAAGGCAGCTACGCCCGGCGCACCTTCGACCTGCGCCTGCCCAGCGCCGACCTGATCATCTGGCTGGATACGCCGCGACTGACCTGCCTGACGCGCGTTATCGTTCGTAGTGTATTGAACCGACCTCGCCCCGACCTTCCAGCTGGATGTAGAGAGAAACTCGACCGGGCATTTCTGGATTTTCTTAAGTTCGTGTGGCAGTTCGACCATGGCTATCGTCAAGGTATCGACGCAGTCCGCATGACCATAGGTCCAAAGGTGCCAATAGTGCATCTACGAGGCAGTCGACAGATTGCCGCCTTTCTTGATGCGTTGCCCGCAACACCTGCAACTCGGCCCTGTTAGATCGATTGACGACCCGAAGAAAGGGATTATGACTCGTGGCAGAACACTTCATTCGCCCGCTCGCGCTCTGCATTTTTCATCATCAGGGGAAAATACTGGTCAACCAATTCCACGATGCCGTTGAAAACATAACGCTCTTTCGCCCCATTGGTGGCGGCATTGAATTCGGCGAAAGGAGTCACGACGCCATCGTCCGGGAAGTGCAAGAAGAACTAGCCCGTTCGATCAGCGATATTCGCTTGATTGGCACGTTGGAAAGCATCTTTACCTACGCAGGCAAGCCAGGGCACGAGATTGTCCAAGTCTACGATGCAAGGTTTGACGACGCAGACCTTTATGAAAAACCTTGGGTAGACGGCCACGAAAGCGATGGCGCGCCGTTCAGGGCCACCTGGTACTCCATCTCCAATTTCACCCCTGCATCACCGCTAGTACCAGAGGGGCTCTACGACCTGCTCAAGCGAGCACTGCTGTCGTGACGGTCCAAAGGTAGGCCGGGGTTGCTCGTAAGCCAATTCAGGTGATGTTGGCAATAGCACAATTTTCGAACTCAAGGCGTTGCCTACGTTGAAATCTGAGCCGTACGGAGATACTGACTACTGCCTTGGTTTTCGCGCAGCAACGCCCAAATCTTGCATTTTTTGAGTTTGGAAAGGCGGCTCCGGCCAACCGACTTTTTCAACAGAATCGGTCGAAACCAGTCATCGCCATTGCTCTTGCGCATCAACGATGAGCGCTCTCATGGGCGAGGCGGTCCCGGCTCGCTCGATGCGTAGCACGCCAGCGCTATTACCCAACCCTCAGCCAGCCCTCTGCGAATCCTGTCCTTCCAACTCTTGCTCGATGCGACTCCAATCCCCACGAAGTCGAAAACGCAGGTAGGCGACCAGAACTTGGTGGCGCATGCGGCGAAACCTGGAAGCCCGACGAGCCTGCAGGTTGCTGTCAATGGTATCGGCAAGCTGGATGCTGTCGAATGCCGACCATATGGGTGGAATGGGTGCCTGCAGGTTCGAGTAGCAGACGGGTGCCACCTCCTCGAAGAAGGCTTCCTTAACCGCAGCACGGTCGTAGCCTGCCAGCTCCCGCGCTATTGCCGGATAATCGATCTCGTTGTCGATGAAGACATCCGAAAGCGCCGACCATAAACGAACTTTTTCGTCGTGTGTCAAAACACTTCCCACTTGGAGAGCTCCTCGAGTTCGTCATCCAGGACGTCGGCCGCCAGGCTGCCTGCAACTCCGCCAGCTGCACTGCCTGCAAGCACCATGGCAATAGCACAGAAAGGGGCGCCAGGGCCGCAGACGAGCGAGACGCCAAGGCCTGCGAGAAACCCGCCAGCAGCGCCGCCGCCGATAATTATGCCTTGGCGTGCAGTCTCCTTTACCTTGTTATCGGCATTGAGGATCTCGTAGGTGGCAAATGCCGCAGTGACCATGATGCCTACCTTGCCCATGATGCGCAGGCGATCCGAGCCCTTTGTAAACTTGGCGTTATCCCGGCCGGAAGATTCAATGACTGCATAATGAACCTGCCGCTTTTGCTCGATCGTGAGCGCCTCGTAGGGCATACCAAACCTGCGGGTGGCGTACTTTTCGAATAGTTGAGGCAGGGTTGGTGGAGTTTGTTTGTGCTGCTGTGCTTTGGCGAGTCCGGTAACCGAAGTCAGCTTGCGGTGCTCCGCCATGATCTTGTTGCGCATCTCGTGGCAGAACTCGACCCCTGCCTGGCTGCTTATCCTGCCGGCTGCCACATCCGACCGTACCTGAGTAGAAATCCGCTTGATGTTTGCGGCGTAGCTGGCGCGTGTCTGCGCGTCGTTGATGGCATCAAGTGAAACCTTGTCGCTGCGCCTTCCATGCTGGCGAGGGCTTCGTCAAGTGGCGAGCTGGGCAGGGTGTGTCCGCTCTGCGTCTGGTATTGGCCAAGTACCTCAATGCTTCCCGTCATACTTGGCTGCTCTCAATAATGATAGCGAGCAGCTTGTCCGTTACGGCGGGCTGCTCACCAGCCTCTGGTACGGGGATCTCAACGTGGGTGCAGATTGACCCCATAGATTGCTAAAGGCCACTCGGTTGTCGCTGCCGAAGACGCCATCAAGGCTAGATCCGTCATCGAAGTGGGCGACGCACTTCCAGCCGGTGTAACACTCGGTTGTCGGTATCTGGAAGCTGATCCATTTGTTGGTCGCCAGATGTGGCGGAGCGGTGAAGGGCGACGTGATAACCGTATCGCCAATCAGCACATCACCCGATCCGCCGATGACAACTCCGCCATGGCTCAGCGTGCTGCCTAGCATCGCGGCATTCTTGCCGTTGATAAATACGGTGGAGGAGAAGGCACCGGATATGGCCTGGCCACAGCCAGCAGCATCTCCAAGGCGCGCAGCGGGGAGGTTATTGAACAGCACATCCGGGGAGCCGGACGTGATGGCCGGTGTGCCATGTCCGGGGACCGGGCAGGAGGTTGGGTCGCTCAGGCGAGCAGCGGGTTTGCCTGACATGAGCGTCCTTCTTGTGGTTTCGTCCAGATGGATCCGTTGGATCCCTGCAAGCTACTGTAGCGAACGGTTTAGAGCGCTGCGGTGATCTTCATCGTGCTATCGCATTCATGGCCAGTCCCAACGAGCTGCAATGGACTTGGAAGTCTGATCGCCCTTGGTTTCGTAGATGCTCAATGACAGCTTCTGCCCGAAAACAGCCGTTCGCGTAGTAAAGCGTTCGAGCCATTGGCCCCAGTTGTAGTCGCTTCCTAAGCAACCGGGCAATCTCATCAGCGAGTCGGTACCGGCAAGCGCAGCTTTGCTGCGCGATTTAGCTGCACGGAAAGCGGATAGTCGGCCGGCCCGTTACCTGCCAAAGCCCTGATCAAAGCCTAAAGGTCGTTCAACGCCCCAGTGCCGCTTCGATCGCTGCGATGTCGATCTTGGTCATTTCCATCATTGCGTCGAATGCGCGCTTGGCCGCCGCTCGATCAGGATGGGTTATCGCCGCGGTCAGCGCGCGGGGCGTGATTTGCCACGACAGTCCCCATTTGTCCTTGCACCAGCCACAGGCACTTTCCTGGCCGCCATTTTCGACGATGGCATTCCACAAACGGTCCGTTTCGGCTTGATCGTCGGTTGCGATCTGGAACGAGAAAGCCTCGTTGTGCTTGAACGCAGGCCCTCCGTTCAGGCCCAGACAGGGGATGCCCATGACCGTGAACTCCACGGTCAGCACATCGCCCAGCTTGCCCGCCGGATAGTCGCCCGGGGCGTGATGGACGGCTCCCACCGAGCTGTCCGGAAACGTCTCGGCGTAGAAGGTTGCGGCGTCCAGCGCAGTGCCGTCGTACCAGAGGCAAATCGTGTTCTTGCTGATCATCTCGGCTCTCCAGAAATGGGCTGATATAAGCGCAAAGCCTAAACCCTCAGCGGTTACAGCGTGGGCGGGTTGAGAGGCTATTTTCGTTGTTCACTCGGCCCTATGAGACGTTTCCTGGCCGGCTTGCGCTGTGTTTTCTACAACCCGAACGGTCTCTTCCTTGCGCTGCAGGCATCCGTGCTTGTCGAGATGCAGCCGCATAAAATCTTCAGCAAGAAACAACTCGCCGTCGTAGTGCTCGAGCGCTTCCGAGCGGATGTCCTCGATGGATACACCCCGAATCGGTCGGCTCTGATACCGCGCGCTGAAGTGCGTAAGCACCAGATTCGGTAAGCCAGCATCCTGGGCAAATTCTGCAACCTGGGCGGCGGTGCTGTGGCCGAAGGTACTGCGCGCATCATTGGCGATGGCCTGGGTATAGGTGGCTTCATGGACCAGTACATGGGCGCCTTGGCAGGCGTTGGCGAGCAGCTCGGGACGGTCGTTGTCGCCGCCGATCACGATGCGTCGGGCCGTGCGGGTGAAGTTCAGATAGTCGTCGCTGCGCAACGTGCGGCCTTCATGCTGCACATCGAAACCGCGGGCCAGCTGGCCCCACAGCGGGCCACGGGGGATGCCGTCGCGCTCGAGCCTGCCGATGTCCAGACGTGGGTCGGGGCGGGCTTCGGTGAAGCTGTAGCCGTAGCTGGGTACGCGGTGGGAGAGGGTGGTGGTCTCGACGCGCATGTTCTGGCTGCGCCATTGGTCCAGGGTTTCGACGGCATGAAAGTTCAGTTCATACCCGAGCCAGCTCTGGCTCATCTGTAGCGTTGCCCCTATCCACGCCTCGATGTCGTTCGGCGCGATGATGTCGAGCGGCGCCTTACGGCCCATCATGCCGGCACTGGCGAGCAGGCCGGGCAAGCCGTAGCAGTGGTCGCCATGGACATGGGTGATGAAGATCGCGCGCAGATCGTGCAGCGACAGCGGGGTGCGTAGCAGGCGGTGCTGGGTGCCCTCGCCGCAATCGATCAGGTACCAGCCCTTGCCGCTGTCTTCGAGTAGTGCCAGGCCGCTGACGTTGCGGGCTTTAGTGGGAGTGCCGGAGGAGGTGCCGAGAAATAAAAGGTCCACGTCCGCGCTCCTGGTTCGTAAGTCAGTAGGTAATTAATCGTCGCGAATACCTTCGCGGTTGCCCCGGTTCGTTGCAATGAACTCGCTTATTCTTTTTAGCTACTAATAAAGCACAAACTTATATTAAGAATTGATATTCCACACCGTTATGCTGGCGGCCCCGCTGGGCCCTCTCTGGGATTTAACGATGGAATTTGGTGTTCTCGGCTTTGTGATCGCGGGCCTGTTGGTAGGGTTTATCGTGGGTATGACAGGTGTTGGCGGTGGCTCGTTGATGACGCCTATTCTGCTGTGGTTCGGCGTCAACCCGGCTGCTGCCGTGGGCACCGACCTGCTCTATGCGGCAATCACCAAGGCCGGTGGCGTCTGGGTTCATCAGAAGAATCGCAACATCGATTGGAGCATTACCGGCTGGCTGGCGCTTGGCAGCGTGCCGGCAGCGGGTGTGACGCTCTGGGTGCTGAGCGGGTTGCATTCCGATCCGGATGCGCTCAACGCGATAATCAAGCAGTCGCTGGGCGTCGTTCTGGTGCTCACCGCGCTGGCGGTGCTGTTCAAAATGCGTCTGCTCGCGTTCGCCGCTCGTCTGTCTGGGCCGACGCCGCGGCTTTCGCCGCGTGGGCTTAACGTGCTGACCGTGGTGGTTGGTGGGGTGCTCGGTGCGATTGTGACGCTGACCTCCATCGGTGCCGGCGCGCTGGGTACCGTGGCGCTGTTCTTTCTCTACCCGCTATTGAGCACGCGCCGCCTGGTCGGAACGGAGATCGCCCATGCCGTGCCACTGACGCTGGTGGCAGGGCTGGGTCACGCCGGCATGGGGAATATGGATTGGACCATCCTGGCCTATCTGCTGGTGGGCTCGTTGCCGGGGATATACCTGGGCAGCAACCTGGCCGGCAAGGTGCCGGATACCGTTCTGCGTCCCTGCATGGCGGTTATGCTGGCAGCCATCGGGTACAAGCTGATCTGACCCCTTTCGGCCGGATGGTCTGTTATCCGGCCTGTTCGCAATTGACCATCCAGGAAACGCCGAAGCGGTCGGTCAGCATGCCGAAGCGCTCGGCCCAGAAGGTTTTCTCCAGCGGCATCACGACCTGTCCGCCTTCGGCCAGACCGTTGAACAGGCGTTCGCACTCGGCAACGCTTTTAGGATGCAGGGAGATCGAACACCCTTTGATGCCTTCGTACGGGCCGCCGCCGCAGGTCGCATCGCCCGGCATAGTGTCGGATGCCATGAGCTGGTAATCGCTCAGATTCAGGCTGACGTGCATGATGCGCTCGCGATGCTCGGCGGGAAAATGTTCGGCCTCCGGCGCCTGGGCGAAAGTCATCATTTCCAGCGTGCCACCCAATACCTGCTGATACAGCGTAAAAGCGTCGCGTGCCTGGCCGTCGAAGGTGAGATAGGGGGTAATCTTCATGGTCGTTCTCCGATCAGTGGGAAATCCGGGCACGCAAGCGTTCTTCCTGCTCGCGTAACTCGGGCGTGAATTCGGCGCCGAAGTCCTCGGCGTCGAATAGCTGACGAATCTCGATTTCCGATTCGCCAATGGCTGAGGCGGGGCAGCGCTTTACCCAGTCGATGGCTTCCTGCAGCGACCCGGTCTGGAACAGCCAGTAGCCGGCGACGAGCTCGCGGGTTTCGGCGAACGGGCCGTCGACGACCGAACATTGCCCCTCACCAAAGCGCACGCGTGCGCCCCGGCTGCTCGGATGCAAGCCTTCGCCGCCCAGCAGCACACCGGCTTCGGCCAACGCTTCGTTGTATTGGCCCATGGCCGCGAGCACCTCCTCGCTGGGCATCACACCCGCTTCGGTGTCGCAGTTGGCTTTGATCATCACCATGAATCGCATCGTCTGATTCCTTTAGTGGCGGGAAGAATCAGCCTAGACGGATCTGCACGAATTTCCGCTGGCTCTTGATCATTGGTCGAGTGGGCGAGGTGAGAATCGACATGGGCAGTGATTTATTCGCAAGCTTTGTGAAGGTATGGGTTGGGACGTGGCTGTTATCTCAGTGGGCCATGGGGCGGATCACTATTTCGCCTCACCCACGCGGCGGAATGTTCAGCCCCTTGGCTACTGCAGGCCGCGCCACGAAGGCATCCAGCACACGCTGCACGTTGACGAACCGCTCGAATTCCACCAGCTCGCGCGCTTCGTAGAAGCCCACCAGATTGCGCACCCAGGGGAAGGTGGCGATATCGGCAATGCTGTAGCGCCCGCCCATGAGCCATTCCCGACCTTCCAGGCGCTTGTCGAGCACGCCCAGCAGGCGCTGGGATTCGGCGACGTACCGGTCGCGCGGGCGCTTGTCTTCGTACTCCTTGCCGGCGAATTTGTGGAAGAAGCCGAGCTGGCCGAACATTGGCCCGATGCCGCCCATCTGGAACATCAGCCACTGGATCGTCTCGTATCGGGCCGCCGCGTCCTCGGGCACCAGCTGACCGGTCTTGTCTGCCAGATACAGCAGAATCGCCCCCGACTCGAACAGTGCCAGCGGCTTGCCGTCCGGGCCGTTCGGATCAACGATCGCTGGGATCTTGTTGTTCGGGTTCAGAGAAAGAAATTCCTGCGATAACTGATCATTGGTCTCGAAGCTGACCAGATGCGCCTCGTAGGGCAGGCCGGTCTCCTCCAGCATGATCGACACCTTTACCCCGTTGGGCGTAGGCAGCGAGTAGAGCTGCAGGCGCTCCGGGTAGCTGGCGGGCCATTTCTGGGTGATCGGGAAGGCGGATAGATCGGACATAGCGAGCATGCTCTCCATAACGATGGAGACCTGAGGATAGCTCACCCTTCAGTGCAGCTGGTTGCATGAGGGCAGACCTTCAATCCGCCGCTGCTTTTTTAGACAAGGCGTGGCCAAGAGCCGCATGCAGACTGCTTCGACGGCTTAAAGCGCCACAGGCACGCTGCACTATGCTCAATGCAGCACAGGCGTCGGTGCCTGTCGCGTTCACGCGAGGAGTTCGTCATGGGGCTGGTGCTCATACTGCTGTTGCTGATTGCCTTCATCGTGTATTCCACGGTGCGTTGGAAGCTTCATCCGTTTCTTTCATTGCTGGCCGCGGCGATTCTGGCGGGCTTCGCCTATCAGGTGCCGGCAGGGGAAATCCTCAAGACGGTGGCCTCCGGTTTCGGCGGCATCCTCGGCTACATTGGCATAGTCATCGCGCTGGGCACCATCATCGGCGTGATCCTCGAACGCTCCGGCGCCGCCATCACCATGGCCGAGAGCGTGATCCGCCTGTTGGGCGAGCGTTTCCCCACGCTGACGCTGTCGATCATCGGCTATCTGGTATCGATCCCGGTGTTCTGCGATTCCGGCTACGTCATTCTCAACTCGCTGAAGAACGCCCTGGCGGCGCGGATGAAGGTTTCGGTCGTGGCCATGAGCGTCGCGCTGGCCACTGGTCTGTATGCCACCCATACCTTCGTGCCGCCGACGCCGGGCCCGATTGCCGCGGCGGGCAACCTGGGGCTGGAAGGGTCGCTGGGGCTGGTGATCGCCGTCGGCCTGCTCGTCTCGGCGGTGGCCGCGCTGGCCGGGATGCTCTGGGCCAACCGTTTCCTCAGGCAGGACGACCGCGAGCTGCTGGACGAAGCCCCCAGCGAGCTGCTCGCCGAGGATGTGGATTTCGATACCTTGCGCGCCCGCTACGGCGTGCTGCCGACCGCCTGGCAGGCCTTCGCACCGATCTTCGTGCCCATCGCGCTGATCTGCATCGGTTCGGTCGTTGCGCTACCGGGCAGGCCGCTGGGCGAGGGCGTCGTGTTCTCGGTGCTCAGCTTTCTCGGCCAGCCGGTGGCTGCTTTGCTGATCGGCCTGGGCTTCGCCTGCCTGCTGCTCAAGGGCGAAAACAAGCGCCAGCAGTTCCATGATCAGGTGGCGGCAGGCATCGTCTCGGCTGCACCGATCCTGCTCATCACCGGCGCTGGCGGTGCTTTCGGCGCCATGCTGAAGATCACCCCGCTGGGCGATTACCTGGGTCAGAGCCTGTCGGCGCTGGGGATCGGTTTGTTCATGCCCTTTATCGTCTCCGCTGCGCTGAAAACGGCGCAGGGGTCGACCACCGTCGCCCTCGTGACCACCTCGGCCATGGTCGCGCCGTTGCTCGGCAGCCTGGGGCTGGACAGCGAGATGGGCCGGGTGCTGACGGTGATGGCCATCGGTGCGGGCGGCATGACCGTTTCCCATGCCAACGACAGCTTCTTCTGGGTGGTCTCGCAGTTCAGCCGGATGAAGGTCTCCACGGCCTATCGCGCGCAGACCGTGGCGACGCTGATCCAGGGTGTGGTGGGCATGTTGACGGTTTGGCTGCTGAGCCTGGTGCTGCTCTGAGGTTTTCTCTTGAGATCACACCGGGAAGCAGACCCGGTGTGATCCATGACGGCTAGCGGGCCGGGTTCGTACCGGACAGCGTCTTGATCATCGCGACCGTCAGGTACAGCCGCGGCGCGATGCTCGACAGTTCCAGGTATTCGTCATCCGCGTGCAGGCCGGCACCTACCACTCCCATGGTTTCCAGTACGGCGGGCTTGTCGCTGCCAGGCACGTAGGCGTAGCCGGCATCGGTGCCGAAGCGCATGGCGATGGGCTCGATCTTCTTGCCGATTTCACCGTAGAGCTTTCGCGCCGTCTCGGCCAGGTGATCCGAGCCGGCATTTTTCGCCAGCGGCGGGCGGCCTTTGTCGATGCGCAGTTCCACGGTGGTGTCGTCGATCAGCTTATCCTTGATGATGCGCTGGGCATCGGCCAGGACGCGTTCGTACTCGCCGAGGTCCGAGTAGCGCATGTCGGCTTCGGCGGCCGCGCTAGCGGGAATGATGTTGCGCTTCTCGCCGCCCTTGATCATCGTCCAGTTCACCGTGGTGCCCTTGTCCGGATCGCCCAGGTCCTTGAGCTGCACCAGCTGGTGCGCCAGTTCCATCACCGCGTTGCGACCCTCTTCGGGCGCGGAGCCGGCATGGGAGGATTTGCCCTTTACCTCCAGCATCACGGCGTTGATGCCGTTGGTGGCGACGGTCACGGCGTCCTTGTCCGGCGGCTCGTAGGAGAAGACGTAATCGTGCTTGCGGGCGAGTTCGGCGATGATCTTCTTCGAACCGGCCGAGCCCATTTCCTCATCCGGGTTGAACAGCACGGTGAGGGTGCCGAAACCGTCGAACTGCTGCGCCTGCAGCAGCTTGATCGCATGCAGGATCATCGCCACGCCGCCTTTGGCATCGGCCACGCCGGGGCCATAGGCGCGCTTCTCATCCGTGCGGAACGGTCGTTTGGCGGCGGTGCCTTCGGCGAATACGGTGTCGTAGTGGACCATCAGCAGGAAGTTTGCCGTGCCGGAGCCTTTCAGCGTGCCGACGATGTTGTCCCCGGCTGATGGCGTTGCCGGCGTGGTAGTGACCTCGGCACCCAGCGCTTCGAGCCGTTCGACCAGCATCTGGCTGACCTTGGCGAGTCCCTGCTGCTGGCCGGTGCCGGTATCCACCGCGACCAGCGCTTTCAGGGTTTCGAGGTAGGCCGGCTGCTCCGTTTCGGCCTGCTTGAGCAGTTCGCTGGGCTGGAGTTCGGCCGCGAGGGCGGGAAGGGCGAACAAGCCGAGCGCGAGGGCGGCGGCGATGGACGAGCGTCGATTGTGCATGGAGGGCCTCGTTCGTTTTTGTGGTTATCGAGGATGAGAGACCCGGCACGCGCGCATCGTTCCGCCAATCAGATGCTGACAGAACCGGCTCCGTCAGGTTTCGGTATCCGAGCCGTACAGCCGTTTGTTCCAGTCTTCCACGGTGCGTTCCCGCAGGCGCCGGTCGACCAGCTTGCGCCAGGATGGCACCAGCGGCAGCTCGCTCAGTTCATGAAGGGCGGCCTGGTCCAGGGTGCGCTGGTAGAGCACATCCAGCACCCGTGTCAGCGACCAGCGCGGGAAGGGGCGGTGTTCGAGGCTGAGCATCTGCCCGGCTTCGAGGGCGCCGGGCTCGAGTACCCGGTAATACCAACCGGTCATGCCGCTCTGCTGCACGCGCAGGGCCATGTCCGCGACGCCGAAGCGATCGTTGAGCTTCCAGCAGGGCTGGCGTGTCTGGACGACCTCCAGCCGCGCCTCGCCGCAGCGCAGGATGTCGCCGAGGCACAGGTCCGCCTCGCTGAGGCCGCGCGTGCTGATGTTCTCGCCGAAGGCGCCTGGCTGCTCCAGCACTGGCAAGGCACCGAGCTGTTCGCGCCAGCGGGCGTAGTGTTCGTAGGCATAGTGGTGCACGGCCTTGTTCGGGCCGCCATGCACCTTGCGGTCGCCCTGTTCGTCGCCTTCCAGTCCGTCGAAACCCACCGGGAGCGGACCGGCGACCGCGCGCTTGGCGATGGCGCTGCGGCTGCCGGGGCGGGTATAGGGGACGGCCTCGCCGACCAGTAATTGCTCGATCCTTGCCAGCTGCATTGGCGCTCCAGGCGTCATCGTGAATGGCGCGATTGTGCCTCAAACGCCAGCCTGGAGCGCGCCGTCAGGCCTTCCAGGCGTAAGGTGGCTCCGGCTCTTCGGCAGGGCGCACCACCCGTTCGCAGACCAGCCCGGTCTCGGCCGTCAACTGTCGGGCGGCTTCGGGGTCGTCCGCGAAGGGCAGCAGGGCGGTTTGCTCCGCGTCATGGCTGGACAGATTCGTCAGGCTCAGCGCCGCGCCAAGCAGCGTTATCAGGGTGAGGACGATCAGCACTGCCATGGTTTACCTCGCTATAGCCAGGTCGGCGATCGGGGCCTGCACGTGTGTACCGGCGCGCACGGTGCGCCAGGTGTTGTAGGCCATCAGCAGCATGCCGAAGGCGAACAGACCGCCGCCGAACATGCGTACTACGTAGCCCGGGTGGCTGGCTTCCAGGGCTTCGACGAAGGAGTAGGTCAGGGTGCCGTCTTCGTTAATCGCGCGCCACATCAGTCCCTGTGTGATGCCGTTGACCCACATCGAGGCAATGTAGAGCACGGTGCCGATGGTGCTCAGCCAGAAGTGCGCGTTGATCAGGCCGACGCTGTGCATCTGCTCGCGTCCCCAGAGTTTGGGAATCATGTGGTACAGCGTGCCGATGCTGATCATCGCCACCCAGCCGAGGGCGCCGGCGTGTACGTGGCCGATGGTCCAGTCGGTGTAGTGGGACAGCGCGTTGACGGTCTTGATGGCCATCATCGGACCTTCGAAGGTCGACATGCCATAGAACGCCAGGGATACCACGAGGAAGCGCAGGATCGGGTCGGTACGCAGCTTATGCCAGGCGCCCGAGAGCGTCATCATGCCGTTGATCATGCCGCCCCAGCTCGGCGCCAACAGGATTATCGACATCACCATGCCCAGGCTTTGTACCCAGTCTGGCAACGCGGTGTAGTGCAGGTGGTGCGGGCCAGCCCAGATGTACAGGCTGATGATCGCCCAGAAGTGCACGATGGACAGACGATACGAGTAGATCGGCCGCTCCGCCTGTTTGGGTACGAAGTAGTACATCATCCCGAGGAAGCCCACCGAGAGAATGAAGCCCACCACGCTGTGCCCGTACCACCACTGCACCATGGCGTCTGTGGCGCCCGAATAGATCGGGTAGGACTTGAGCAGCGTCACCGGCACCAGCATGTGATTGACCACGTGCACCATCGCCGTAACGACGATGAACGCGCCGTAGAACCAGTTACCGACGTAGATATGACTAACCCTGCGCTTGGCGATGGTGCCGAAGAACAGCCACATGTAGGCGATCCAGACGAAGGTGACCAGCAAGGCGATCGGCCATTCCATCTCCGCGTATTCCTTGGAGGTGGTGTAGCCCAGCGGGTAGCTGATCAGCATCGCCACGATCGCCGTCTGCCAGCCCCAGAAGACGAAGCTCGCCACGCTATCTGAAATCACTCGGACTCGGCTGGTGCGCTGCACCACATACAGGGACGTGGCGAGCAGCGCGTTGCCGCCGAACGCGAAGATCACCAGATTGGTGTGCAGCGGTCGGATGCGACCGAAGCTGGTCCAGGGGAGATCGAAGTTCAGTTGCGGCCAGACCAGTTGGGCGGCGATGAACACGCCCATGCTCATGCCGAGAATGCCCCAGATCAGGGTCATCAAGGTGAACTGGCGAACGATGCTGTAGTTATAGGTTTCGCCGGACGAGCCGACGGGAATCACTTGGGACATGAAATTTCCAGATGCACGCAAGGAGGGATTTGCAAGGT
The DNA here is from genome assembly GCA_031988485.1 of Pseudomonas sp. Classification (GTDB taxonomy): domain Bacteria; phylum Pseudomonadota; class Gammaproteobacteria; order Pseudomonadales; family Pseudomonadaceae; genus Stutzerimonas. The sequence goes on along the minus strand of DALZYJ010000001.1, from coordinate 318,069 downwards.
TTCGTTCACCCTTACGGCTCGTGGGCTTCCTCTGATGGGGCCTCGTTGCGAGCTGTGCCGAGCGCCAAAGATGCGCTGTGGTGAACACCCGGCAGTTTGATCCTCCTGTTTTGTCTAGGCAAAGGAATAATAATGAACGTTAAATGCAGTTATTTTTATTGAACCGTCTCTGAAAAGGACGCGCTAATGCAGGACGTTTCTGTTGCGCTGCAATAAGACTGCATTGTCGCGGCAGGATTTTTCATTGTGGGCAGCCGTCGGCATGCGGCTAGCATGTTCCGGCTGGCTGCGGGCTGATAACCGAAACAAGGAAAAGAAGATGACTGTGGAATCGTTAGGAATCGAGCGGGAGCGCCTGATCGAGGCACTCGACGAACTGCTGAGCGCCGAGCGGGCCGGCGCGCAGGTCGCCCAGGCCAGCCTCGCGGAGGCCAAAGGGGATTTGCAGCGCAGCGTGCTGGCGCAAGTGCATCGTGGCGAAGCCGATAGCTGCCGGCGGTTGCGAGATTGCCTGGTGGTGCTGGGCGCCGAGCCGGGGCACGAGCGCGGTGCCTTCTACGAAAAATGCATGGCGATCGACGATCTGGGCGAGCGCCTGGCGCTGGTCGACCGCGGGCAGAAATGGGTGATTCGCAAACTCGAGGCGCTGCTGCAGGAGGTGACCCATCCGCAGATTCGCCAGGAGCTCGAGGCCGTGCTCCACACCCATGAAATCAACAGCGACGACTACGCCGCCAAGGCACAGGAGTTGCGCTAGCGCTACGGTACGCAAGGCGCTCGAATGAGCTGGTTCAGGGGCACGGAAAAACGGTGTTCCACTCGGCCCTCGCTCCGGCTATGGTCTGCTTCAATTCCTCTCAAGGAGAACGCCGGTGTCCCTGATCACGCCCTACGATCCGCAGAACATCTTCGCTCAGATCATTCGTGGCGATGCACCTTGCTACACGCTATACGAGGATGACGACGTGCTCGCCTTTCTCGATCTCTTCCCGCAATCGTTGGGCCATACCCTAGTCATCCCCAAGCGGTCCGCAGCCTGCAATATTCTCGATGTGGACAGCGACGCACTGTGCAAAGTGATGGCGGTCGTGCAGAAACTCACCCGCGTCATCGTCGATGAATTGCAGCCCGATGGCGTGCAGATCGCGCAATTCAACGGCGCGCCGGCGGGGCAGACAGTGTTTCACATTCACGTGCATATCGTTCCGCGCTACGCGGGCGAGGGCTTGGGCATCCATGCGGCAGGCAAGGCTGAGACGCAGGTGCTAGAGAAACTGCAGGCGCGGCTGGTGCAGCGGTTGGTGCAGTGAGCATAGGTGGCTGGGTGGCGTTCCGCTTTGGCTACTACTTCGACCGTGGTGCATCTCTGGTGGGCTGAAGCCCACCCTACGGCTTACGACCCTAAAGCGAAGCGCCGCCCGGCCCTCATTACGGACTCAATGTGTGCAGCACTGCTCGTAGGGTGGGCTTCAGCCCACCAAAGGTGACTTCATTGGTAGTAAGCGAAGCGCTGCCGCCGACCCACGGCTCACTACCCAGCCACCAGCTGCGTCAGTGCATGCAATACCAGCCCGACTAACCCACCAACCAACGTGCCGTTGATGCGGATGTATTGCAGGTCCTTGCCCACGCTCTGCTCCATCTGCTCGACCAGTTCGCGGCTTTCCCAATTCTCCACGCGCTGGGCAATGTAACGGCCGATCTTGCCGCGATAGCGCTCGAGCATTGCCGGTGCGGCTGCCATCAACCGCTCGTTGATCCAGCTGCGCATGGTGGCATCAGCTGCTAGGGAGTCGCCGAGGCCCTGAGTCAGCTTGACGATGCGCGTGCCAATACGTGAGTCCGGACTGTCCAGATCTGTCTCCAGCCAATCGGTCAGCTCCTGCCAGAGCGTGCGGATGTAGTCGGTGGTGGCGGGATGTTCCAGCAGTTGAGCGACGAGGCGTTCGATCTCTAGCCGATAGCCAGGGTCATGCTTGAGCCGCTCGATGTATTCGCCGACATGCTCGTCGAAACGCTCGCGCAGTGGATGCTCCGGATCGTTCGCCACCTCGGCGATCACGGCCGAAACCCCATCGACGAATTTGTTCGCCGACCAGCCGCCGACGGCCTTGCCCAGCCCCAGATAACGCAAGGTCTTTACCTCGGCGGTGATGGCCTCGGCCACCAGCGCGCGGGTGTCGTCGTCCTGCAACAGGGCGTCGAGCTTGATTAGCGCCTCGTCGAGCATCGCCTGGTGCTTACCCTGGCGCGTGAGCATTTCCAGCACCTGACCGCAGACTGGCGCCAAATCGACCTTGCGCACACGGTTGATCAGTTTGGCCTGTACGAACGCCTGCACGCGTTCGTCATGCAGGGATTCGACACCGAAACGCGCCATGCCGGTGAGCTGCCGGCCGACCGCGTTGGCGTTGTCCGGATGACGCAGCCAATCGGCCATGCGCCCTCCAAGGTCCAGCGCTTCCAGCTTGGCCAATACCAGCGGGGTCGATAGAAAATGAGTGGTGATAAAGGTCGACAGGTTCTGCCCGATGCGCGCCTTGCTGCGCGGGATGATCGCCGTGTGCGGGATCGGCAGGCCGAGCGGGTGGCGGAACAGGGCGGTGACAGCGAACCAGTCGGCAATGGCGCCGACCATGGCCGCTTCAGCGAACGAGGCGAGATAGCCCCAGGCCGGATGACGCGGCTCCATGGCGGTGGCGACGATGTAGAGCAGGGCGGCGAGCAGCAGGAGCAGGCCGGCGACCAGCTTCATGCGTGTAACCGGGGATTGCCAGCGGCGGTGCAGAGGGCTCATGCGATTCCTCTTGATGGCGGCGAATAACGAAGCGAGGCGGTGTCGGCGGGATGCCGACGGGTCTGCCTATACAGCAGACCCGGTTGGGCGGGAGCGGGTTCGATGCGCCCGCATGTTGCACGTGGGGGAGGCGCAGCTTATTCCTCGCCGTCGTCCTCTTCGCGTAGCAGTACGTAGGTGTCGCCAGCCAGGCGCTCGCAAACGTAGAACATCGAAATGGTGCCGTCCTGCTCGGTTACCGCCGCGTAATCATCGGCCTCGACGGTGAAGTAACCCTTGGAGTCGGCGCCTGCTTCGCTGGCGAACACGGCGGTAAAGAAAGCCTCTTCAGGCATGCCGTCGAAGTAATCGGCACGCTCCTTGGCATCCCACTCGGCCGGCGCTTCGAAGTTGCCGGTGATGACGACACGGGCGTCGCCCATGTCTTGTTCTTCGCCGTCCGGGTCCGATTCGTGGGCGCGGTAGATCGTACAGTTCAGGGCATTCGAGTCGGCCAGAATGCTGTCGCGCGTGTATTGATGGGTGGCAGGCATGGAGCGGCTCCGGTGCAGGTGGGATTGCGGGGCAGTGTGGTGGAGTCCTTGGGCGGCTGCAATCGCAAGTTGAGCGGGGCGGCGGATTCTTTTCCCTGTGATCAGCGACCGCCGGCAAGCACACGGATGAACGCCCTTGGGCTGGGACGGTTCCAAGCCATAGAACCCATCGCGTCATATATCGAGGTCGCCATGAACCAGAACCACCAGGATCACCCCGGGCACGACGAGCCCGCCGAGGAGTTGCCGGACGTCACCATGACCGACAGCGGCGAGAAGGAGCCGGGCGAGGATCCGGACTTCGACGAGAGTGAAATCGACGGCGACGACGAAGATCGCGGCTGACCCGATCGTCCTCCCTGCGACCAGGAGCGCTCCATGGACAAATATCACCTGAACCCCACCCCGATGGGCTGGGAGCTGACCAACCCGCAATCCCAGGAAACCCTGCTGCGCACCCTGACCAAGGATGAAATGCTCACCGAACTGGATGCGTACATGACCGGCAAAACCGCTTCGGTCGAGGTCTACAGGCGCGACGGAGGTTTAGAAGAGGAGCGGCCTTATCCGGGAAGCAGCCACCCGATATCGACCCGCTAGGCATCTTTGCGCACGGTGAGCGAGCAAACCTGTCATACCATCACCGCTTCGCTTATTTGATGGAGAGTCCCGTATGCGCTTGCTCCTTGTCCTCGTTCCTCTTCTGGCTCTGGCCGGCTGTTCGTCCTGGCAAGCTGACCCGGAAGACATCAAGCCGGTGCCGCAGGAGCGCTTGCGTGGCTATCAGACGCCCATCGCCAACGGCGGCGAGCTGGTGGTGACGCGTGATTTCGGCCTGCGTGGGGGCGGCTGCTACGTGGCGCTGATGGTGGATCGCAAGATCGCCGCACGCATCCATGTGGGCGAGCAGGTGCGTTTGCAGGTGCCGGCGGGGATGCGCATCGTCAGCATCGAGTCCGATCCGGAAGACGATACGTTATGCGGTATGGGTAATTTGCTGCGCGAAAAGGCGGCGCGGGTCGAGACGGGTGAGACGCTGCACTTCCGCATCAGTGCCGACAACCGCATTGGTTTCGATATCCAGCAGGTCGGCGCCGAATGATGGCCACGCCTGCAACGACGCAGCGGGTGTCTGGTTATGACCGTTGTGCTTGCTGCTTGAGGACGGTGCAGCGCCCGTCGCTCAACAGGGAAAGCTGATGATCACCTGGGCGCCGTTCTGGTTGCGCCGGGTGACGGTCGCCTTGAAGCTTCGCGCCAGCGCACCGATCAATGCCATACCCTTGGCCGCGCTGCGTGGAGCGTCGTCGGCGAGGGCTTCTTCGCTGAAACCGCGGCCTTGATCGGCGACGCAGATTTCTGCCATCCCCGGCTCGGTCTGCCTGACGGTGAGAAACACGCGATCCACTCCGCCGTGCTTGATGGCATTGATCATCAGCTCATTGACGATCAGGCCGAGATTGGAGGCGGTCTGGAACGGGACCTTGACGCTCTGTGCCTCGGTTACCAAGGTGGCGCTTTCGCCGCTCTCGATGCTCAGTACGTTGCGCGCCAGATTGGGCAGGTATTCGGCGAGGTCCACCGTACCGCTGCTGTATTTATGCAGCTCGTTCTGCACCGCGCCGACACCGTGGATGCGGCTGAGCGCCCCCTGCAACAGGGCCTTCGCTTCATCGCCGCTGGCGTGGTTCCTGGATAACTGCAGGAAGGAAATGATCAGCTGCAGGTTGTTCTTGACCCGATGGTTGAGCTCGGCCAGCAACAACCGCTGGTGCTCCTCGAGTTCGCGCTGCTCGGTGATGTCGACGCAGCTGCCGAAATAACCGGCGAATTCACCATTGCGGAAGAAGGGTGCGCCGTTGTCCAGAAACCAGCGGTAAACGCCATCGTTACGGCGCAGCCGGTAAGGCATGGTGAAGGACTGCCGGGCATCGAAGGCGTCTGTATAAGTCGCCACGCAGCGGTCGAAATCCTCGGGGTGGACATCTTCCGCCCAGCCATAGCCGGCCAGTTGCTCCTGCGTCTTGCCGGAAAAATCCTGCCAGGGCTTGTTGAACCAGTCGCAGAGCTTGTCCGTGCGAGATCGCCAGATCATGACGGGAGCGTTGTCGGCCAGCTCGCGAAATTCGCGCTCGCCCATGCCATTCGTCTGCTCGCTTGCAGCGCCGTCCGTTTGGTTCATGTTCCGGTCCTTAACAATCGCTGGCGTGGCCAGGGGAGAAGATTTCCAGTGACGCCGGCAGGCGCATCGGCAGCGTCGGGCAGCCATCGAGCATTGCCTTCGCGATGCTTACGCTGAGCGCCAGATCGCCTGGCTCGTACGGTTTGCGTAACAAGCCTAGCGCGGCATCGGTATTACTGCGCGCCACCTCGAGCTGACCACTGACGAACACCGAGGCGATACCGTACCGCTGCAGCAAACTGCGGGCGAGCGATATGCCTTCGTCGTGTCCGGCAAGGTTGATATCGACGAGCGCGATGTCGGCGCTCTGGGTTTCAGCAAGGTTCAGGGCTTGCTCGTCATCATAGGCGGGACCGACGATCTGGTGACCCTCGTCCTCCAGCACTGAAGCGGCGATCAGCGCGAGAATGGGATCGTCTTCAACCAACAGGATACGCATGACTTCTTTTTCGATAAGGAGGAGTGACAACCGCCTGGGCCACATGTCGCTGGCAGACGGTAAACGGCTAAGCATCGCAACGATGACCCGCCTGACGTGACTGCCAACCGCTGCGTTGATGGCACTTAGAGGGGGCATGATGGCACCGGTTCCGTGATGTTTGGCCAGCCATGACGATTGCCACCTGTTCGCGGTTGGTCTGGCGCGGTGAAGCAGCTGTTGTTCTCTCACGTTACCTAGCTGTGCTGGCCAAAATCCGTGCGAGCGGGCAAGGTTGCATGAGGCCCACGGAGCGACGATCAGCCATGCCCAAGCACATCCTTCTGCCGTGCCGCGACGGTTATCAGCTTGCCGCGCAACTCTGGTTGCCGCCGGGCGAGGCGCGGGGCTCGGTGATCGTCAGTAGCGCGACCGGTGTACTGGCGCGTTATTACGCTCGGTACGCCGGCTTTCTGCGCGAGCAGGGCTACAGGGTACTGACCTATGACTACCGCGGCATTGGTGGCTCACGGCCGGTGAGCTTGCGCGGTGCGGGCATCCGCTGGCGCGACTGGGGCGACTACGATTTCGATGCGGCCGTGCGCTGGATGCGCCGGCGCGACCCGAATGGGACGCTGGTGGCGGTGGGGCATAGCATCGGTGGCTTCATGCCGGGGTTTGCCGAGTCCGCGACCGAGGTCGACCGCTTTCTCAGCGTCGGTGCGCAATACGCCTACTGGCGTGATTACGCCGCCGCGCAGCGCTGGCAGATGTTCGCCAAATGGCATTTGTTCATGCCGGCTGTGACCATGCTGTACGGATACTTTCCAGGGAAGCGGCTGGGTTGGCTGGAAGACCTGCCGGCAGGTGTCGCGCATGAGTGGGCGTTTCGCCGGGCGCGGCTGGAGGCCAGCTATCCAATCCACGAGCGCGACGAAGTACTGCAGCGCTTTGCGGCGATACGTGCGCCGATTCTGGCGGTCAGCCTGAGTGATGATGAATACGGGACGCCACCGGCGCTTCGCCGTGGCCTGGATTACTACCGCAACAGCCACAGGCAGCATGTCCAGCTCAGCCCGGCGGCGTTGGGTATGGAGCAGGTCGGGCACTTCGACCTGTTCCGTGAGCGCCACCGCGACGGCTTCTGGCAAGCGACGCTGGAATGGATCGGGACGGGCCGCAATCCCTGGCCGTTGCTGGAAGCCCTTGCGCCTGAGGCATCAGCCACCATCGAACTGGCAGCCGATCCCGGTTGACGATGACATTGCGCAGCCGCTCGCGCGCCGTTCGGGCGGGTTTCCTCTCTCAGATTTGGCGGCTCAGTCGCACGCCGCCACGCGACTACCGTGCGCGGGTTCGTTGCGCGCCGTCCAAGCCCACCAGAACACCAGCAAACCGGCTGCTCCGGTCGCTGCGCCGATATAGCCGGTCGAAGTCCAGCCGAGGCCGGCGCTGATGGCCAGCCCGCCGAGCCAGGGGCCGAGCGCGTTGGCGATATTGAACGCGGCATGGTTGGAGGCGGCCGCGAGCGTCTGCGCGTCGGCAGCGACGTCCATCAGATGCGTCTGCAGCGCTGGCGACAGAGAAACCATCGTGCCCACGGCGAAGGCCGCCGGCAGGATGGTCCACAGCGAATGCGCGGCGAAGGGGAAGACCAGCAACACGGCGATGCTCCAGAGCAGCAGTAAGGGAATCGCCTTGAAGCGCAACCGGTCGAACAGCCAGCCGCCAAACAGGTTACCGATGATGCCGCCCAGGCCAAAGGCGGCCAGGCCTACTGGGATCCAGCTTTCATTGACGCCGGTGACCTCCAGCAGCGTCGGCGCCAGGTAAGCGAACACGCAGAACATTCCGGCAAACCCGACGGAGCTGATCGCCAGCGCCAGCCAGACTTGCTTGCGGTTGAAATCACGCAGTTCGCGCACGGGGTTGTTGCGTGGCTCGTCGCGGTTGAGCGGTAGGAAGATTGCCACCAGCAGTACTGTCAGCAGCGCGATCAGCCCCACCAGTCCGAATGCCCAGCGCCAGCTGAGCCATTGTCCGAGCCACGTAGCGACGGGGTTGCCGATCAGCATGGCAATGGTCAATCCGGCCAGTACACGGCTGACCGCCTTGGCGCGCTGATCCGGCGGCACCATCGAGGCGGCCACCAGCATCGCCACGCCGAAGTAGGCGCCGTGGGGCAGGCCGGCGATGAAGCGGAACAGCATCAGGGTGTGGTAATCCGGCGCCATGGCGCTGGCGAAATTACCCAGCGCGAAAAAGCCCATCAGCAACAGCAGCAGATGCCGGCGAAACAGCCGCGAGCCGAGAATCGCCAGCAGCGGCGCCCCGACCACCACGCCGAGCGCATAAGTGCTGATCACGTGGCCGACCTGCGGCTCGCTGATGCCAAGGCCCATCGCGACCTTGGGCATCAGGCCCATGATGGCGAACTCGCCGGTGCCGATGGCGAACCCGCCCATGGCCAGTGCCAGTTCGATCAACAGAATGGCGCGCGGCGAAAAACGCTGCGTCGACGGATTGGCATGCGCCGTCATGGTTGGCCTCGGATGGTATTGGGAATCGCGGGATTATCCGATCAGGCGGCTGGAAGGGGACGGCGGCGATGATCGGCTTAGAACACAGAGATCGAACCGCCACGCGATGGTTCAACGGTGTGTCATGGATCGGTCGCTTGCACCGACCCGCAGAAAGAAAGCGCCCGTATCGTCAACTGCCGATCCTGCTCAGCAGCGCGTGGGTATCGACAGCCCCCATCAGCGCCGCGGCGGCGAGTGGTGTGGCGCCGTTGTTGTCGGCAGCGTGGGGGTTGGCGCCCTGGGCAATCAGGTATTCGACGATCTCGGTGCGGTTGAACATGGCGGCCATCATCAGGGCGGTCTTGCCATCGGGCGATGCGCCCTCGACATCGGCGCCATGTTCGATCAGCAGCTCGATCATCGCCAGATCGCCCTTGAAGGCCGCGCCGGCCAGGGGTGTCTGGCCCTTATCGTTGCGCAATTGCGGGTCGGCGCCATTTTCCAGCAGCACGCGCGCGGCATCGCGATGTCCGTGATAGGCGGCGAGCATCAATAAACTGTCGCCGTTGTGGTTGCGAATGTTCGGTGGCAGCCCCCGGCCGAGCAGGTCGGCGAGTCGCGCTGCGTCTCCTTGACGGGCGCTGTCGAACACTTGCTCGGCGAAGGCGAGGGTGGCGTCGTCCAAATGGGGCTTGGGTCCGTCGGTTTGGCTCATGCTGGCTCCTCGATAATGCGCGACCGCTGGCCTCGATTGGCCAGCGGCCGCCATTGTGCCAAGCGTCGCGCCGGTTGGCGTGCTTGCATCGGCTATTCGGCGCATAGACCGGCTTTATCGATACATGTTCACATGCAGGAACGATCCAAACCCGCTGCCATACCCGCCAAGTCGGGCGGCTGTGGCACTATCGCGCTCCCGCCGAAGCGAATGCCGCATATGAAGCCCGAAGATCTCGAACGCCTCGTGACCCAGACCATGCCCTACGGCAAGTACAAGGGACGACTGATCGCCGACCTGCCGGGCAATTACCTCAACTGGTTTGCCAGGGTGGGTTTCCCACCGGGAGAGATCGGCCAGTTGCTGGCGCTGATGCAGGAGATCGACCACAACGGCCTGTCGCCGCTGCTCGATCCCCTCAGGCGGCGGTAGGATGGAATCGCCGCAGGCGCTTCCGTCATGGAGCTTGTGCAAAGGCCTAGCGTGGACGCGGCGGAAGATTGCAACTTGAGAGACAGGATTACGCATTCGGACCCGGATTACGCCTTCGGCTAATCCAGGCTACGGTCTTTGGCCGGCGCGGCGTAGATGCCGACTTCCACGGCCAGCGCCATCACCCGCTCGACGTCGCAGCTATAAACCAGCACCGCCTGAAGTTCGTCGTCCAGCGGTTCGCTGAAGTCCACCAGCACATAGCCGCCCTTCTCGGGATAGAGCGCGTTGAGTTGCGTCTGGATGCGGTTGAGCGCCTTCAAAGGCTCGGTTTTGGCCAACTGCTTGGGTTGCAGCACGAAGTCGACGCTCTCGCCGAACGAGGCGCGGATCTGCTCGAACAAGGTCTGATAGTCGTCGGCCTGGAACAGTACCGTGTCCGGCAGGCTGCCCACGACCACCCATTCACCCAGCGGGATGGGAAAGTCATCGTCGTAATTGATATCCGGATTGGCCTGCAGAAAACCCTCTGGATCGGCATAGGCCTGAGCGGCTTCGTCGGCGACGCGGTTGATTTCCTCATCGCTCATGCAGCCGGAACTAATCAGGCGGATCAATTCGGCGAGTGAATCTTTCATCGGGCGGTCCTGGCGTGTTGGGCGCGCAAGGATAACGTAAAGCCGTTTGCAGCGACGGCTGTCGGCGTCGATGCGCGATGTAGAGAGGCGCTGCCGCTTGAATGGTCGAGTGGCTGCAAGCAGGATCGCCGAGCTGTGATCGGCTTGCCTGCTTTTCAGTGCGCGGCTGCGGATTCTGTCGGGTTTTCGTGCACAATAGCCGCCATATAAAACAGATGCGGGATGACGGCGGCGGTCGGCGCTACCGGCATCGCTCCGCTCCGACACCAGACACGATCAGCCATATTCAAGAGGAACGACTGTGCATAACGTCGTCATCAGCGGTACCGGCCTTTACACACCTTCCCAGAGCATTTCCAACGAAGAGCTGGTGGAGTCCTTCAATACGTACTCGCGCCAGTTCAATACCGAGCATGCCGCCGCTATCGAAGCCGGTGAAGTGCAGCCGATGCCTGAATCCAGCACGGCCTTCATCGAGAAGGCGTCAGGCATCAAGAGCCGTTTCGTGACCGACAAAGCCGGCATCCTCGATCCGGACCGCATGGTTCCGCGCATTCCCGAGCGCAGCAACGATCAGTGGTCGATTCTCTGCGAAATGTCGGTGAAAGCTGCCGAAGAGGCGCTGGCCCGTGCCGGCAAAACCGCAGCCGATATCGACGGTGTGATCGTCGCCTGTTCCAACCTGCAGCGCGCCTATCCGGCGGTTGCCATCGAAGTGCAGGCGGCACTGGGCATCAAGGGCTTCGGCTTCGACATGAACGTGGCCTGTTCCTCAGCCACTTTCGGCATCCAGAACGCCGCCAACGCGGTGCAACTGGGCCAGGCGCGGGCGGTGCTGATGGTCAATCCGGAAATCTGCACCGGCCACATGAATTTCCGCGACCGCGACAGCCACTTCATCTTCGGCGACGCCTGTACGGCGGTCATCGTCGAGCGTGCCGACCTGGCGACCTCTGAGTATCAGTGGGACGTCGTCAGCACCAAGCTGGTGACCGAGTTCTCCAACAATATCCGCAACAACTTCGGCTTCCTCAACCGCACCGCCGAGGAATCCATGACCAATCCGGACAAGCTGTTCGTCCAGGAAGGTCGCAAGGTGTTCAAGGAAGTCTGCCCGATGGTGGCCGAGCTGATCGGCGAGCATCTGACTGAAAACGGCATCCAGGTCGGTTCGGTCAAGCGCTTCTGGCTGCATCAGGCCAACCTCAACATGAATCACCTGATCGTGCGCAAGCTGCTGGGTCGCGACGCCAGCCCCGAAGAGGCGCCGGTGATTCTCGACACCTACGCCAACACCAGCTCGGCCGGCTCGGTGATCGCCTTTCACAAGCATCAGGACGACCTGCCGGCAGGCAGCCTCGGTGTGCTCAGCTCCTTCGGCGCCGGTTATTCGATCGGTAGCGTGATTCTGCGCAAGCGCTGATAAGCGGAAATGGGGCGGCAAGCTGCAAGAGCTTGCGCGCCTGTCGCCTCGTAGGCGGGTTGGTGAAGCGTAACCCGACCTACGAGGCGCCGGCTGTTGTAGGTCGAATTAGCCTAAGGCGTAATCCGAAGGTTTGAAGACGCAACCCGACAAATACGCGTTCCCCTGAAAAGCCGATAGTGGCTTTTTGCAGAAAGTTCCCGCAACTTCGAATTGTCATATTGCAGCAAACCATCTGTCATATCGGCTTCCCATAATCGCCTCCGTCGAACAAAGACGACGTCATGTCATTCGCAGGACGACGTTTCATAAAATGAAGGAGCTTTTCAGATGAAGAAGAAGTTGATTGCGATTGCTGTTGGTGCTGCGATGGCGGTGCCTGTTGTAGCAATGGCCGATGTTAATTTCTACGGCCGTGCGCATGTATCGGTGGATTACCTCGATGATGGCGCCGATTATTCCGAAACCAACTTGTCGAGCAACTCTTCGCGCCTGGGTTTCAAAGGTGATCATCAGATCAATCCGGATCTGAACGCTTTCTTCCAGATTGAACAGCAAATCAACTTCACTACCGGCAGCAGCGATAGCGGCAGCACCAGTTTCGCTACCCGCGACACCTTTGTCGGTCTGGGCGGCAACTTCGGTGCGGTACAGCTCGGTCGTTTCGACAGCCCGTTCAAAGTCGCCCGTGGTCCTGCCAACCTGTTCGGTGACCAGGTCGGTGACATGCGCAACCTGACTCGTTTCGGCAATGGCCGCTTCGACGAGCGTTATGACAACACCATCCAGTACACCACGCCGACCATGGGCGGTTTCAACGCCAAGCTGGCCTACTCGATGTATGAAGGCCAGTGGGCCGTAGAAGATACAGACAGCGATGCCATCAGCATGTCGCTGAACTACGCCGGCGGCCCGCTGGAGGCTTCCCTGGCATACGAGAAAGTGGAGGAAGATCAGGAGCGCGGCGAGCGTGACGGTATCCGTGCCGCTGCCGCCTACAAGCTGACCGATGCCTTCAAGCTGGTGGGCTTCTATCAAACCGTTGATCACGACTCCCCGATCGAAGCCAGCCGCGATGCGTGGTCGTCCGACGTCTATGGTCTGGGTGGCGAATTCGCGATTGCCAAAAATACTGCTCTGAAAGCCATGTGGATGACCCGCGATTCCGACGCGGATGATGCTGATGCCGATATGTGGGTAGTAGGTGTTGAGCACAAACTGGACAAGGCTGTTCGTGTTTATGCCAACTATGCTGTCCTGGATAACGATGACAACTCCGCACAAGTTCCATGGGAACAGGCCCGTTCGGCAAATGTGCGCAATAACGCAGCGCTTGGCGTGGCGGCAGCGGGTGAAAAGGCTTCCGGTCTTTCTGTAGGTCTGCGTTACGACTTCTAATTACGCGTCGCGCAATTAGTAAAACAAACCGGGCTGCTCCTAAAGGACAGCCCGGTTTGTCATTTAAATGAAATTTTTCAGTCTTATTATCGTTTCCGGATTGTCATCTGACCCTCTCGCCACTAGTTGGCGAAACTTTGCACTAGGAGTTTTCATGCGCAGTTTGTTCGTTATCGCCATCGCGTGTCTGTTGGCCGCCTGTGCCCAGCAACCTCACGTTCAGCTGTATTCTGGTGCGCCCCTGCCTGAAAGCCAGGTACTAACGCTCGTAGTCCCCAGTGAACTTGAAATTCGCAGCATCAATGGCCAGCCGCATTCGGCCGCCAACTCCATGTTCGGTGCGTCGGACAAGCGTCTGCATCTGCAACCCGGCGCCTATCAGGTACACGCCTTCTATAAGAACGGGTTCGACATAGACGGTGGCATCAGCCACGAAGTGGTGCGCAGCCGCACGGCCATCTTCAATTTCGAAGGGAAGGCTGGTGAAACCTGGCGCCTGGAGTTCGACCGCCCGCAGAACCTGGCCGAAGCCAAGGCGTTCGAAACCGACTTCCCTGCCTGGGCGCTGAACACCCGCAGCGGCGAGCGCATCGAGGCCCAGGCCGGCAATCGCAATACTTCGGTTCTGAGCGCGATGCTGGGGTCCAGCGAAGTGGCGCCGGAAGCCACCAGTGTCACCCCGCTGGGCAGCGCAACCGCAGCGCCCCAAACCGTCTCGCTGAATCCGGCTCCTGCCGCCATGGCAGCCCTGCCGCACAGCGATGCGACCCTGACGACGCTGCAGCAGATGTGGAACCTGCTGACGCCGGAAAGCCGCGCGGCCTTCCTCAAGTGGGCGCAGCAGTAATCTGAATCGACCTTGCAACTTGCTGGCGATCCGCAGAGGTTTCGCCAGCAAGCTGTGCCTGCTTCACCCTTTCCTTGTTGTGCCTGACGCGCCAGACTGGCCGGCATGCCTATCCAGACGATTACCCGCCTCGCCGAGCTTGCCCCGCAGCACTGGGACGCTTTGCTATCAGATAACCAGCCATTCCTGCGTCACGCCTTTCTCGCGAGTCTCGAAGACAGCGGCAGTGTCGGCGGATCGACGGGCTGGCAGCCGGAGCATCAGCTGCTGCTCGACGCCGCGGGCAAGCCGCAGGCAGCCTTGCCGCTGTACCGCAAAAGCCATTCCTACGGCGAATACGTGTTCGACTGGGCCTGGGCCGATGCCTGCCATCGGGCGGGCATCGAGTATTACCCCAAGCTGCTCTGTGCCGTGCCATTTTCGCCGGTGACCGGCGCGCGTCTGCTGGGGGACCGTGAGGCAGCCGGGCAACTGCTCGATCAGCTCACCGGTGGGCTTGAGGAGCAGGGGCAGTCCAGCCTGCATGTGAATTTCACCGAGCCGGATGCTGATGCGGTATTACGTGGCCGCGACGGCTGGCTGGAGCGCATCGGCTGCCAATTCCACTGGCACAACCGCGGCTATCGGGACTTCCAGGATTTCCTCGACGCGCTTACCTCGCGCAAGCGCAAGCAATTGCGCAAGGAGCGCGAACAGGTATTGGGGCAGGGGATCGCGTTCGACTGGCGCGAAGGGCATCAGCTTGACGAGGCCGAGTGGGATTTCGTCTACGCCTGTTATGCCAACACCTATCACGTGCGGGGGCAGGCGCCGTACCTGACCCGTGCGTTCTTCAGCCTGCTGGCCGAGCGCATGCCCGAGGCGATCCGCGTGGTGCTGGCCAGGCAGGGTACGCGCCCGGTGGCCATGGCCTTCAGCCTGATCGACGCGGGTGGGCTCTATGGCCGTTACTGGGGTTGCCTGGCCGAATTCGATCGGCTGCATTTCGAGACCTGCTTCTATCAGGGCATCGATCAGGCGATCGCCGCCGGGCTGTCTTGTTTCGATGCCGGCGCGCAAGGCGAGCATAAGCTCATCCGTGGCTTCGAGCCGGTGATTACCCGCTCCTGGCATTACCTGGCGCATCCGGGGCTGCGCGCGGCGGTGAACGATTTCCTCCTTCAGGAGCGCCAGGGTGTGCTGCGTTATGCCGAAGCGGCACGTGATGCGCTGCCATACCGACAAGATACGGCGTAGTCGTAGCCTGGATTAGCCGAAGGCGTAATCCGGGTGCCGGAGGCGGGCAACCGAAGGCGCAATTCTTTGCCACGAATTCGCGGCAAGCGACGGAAGCGCCTTCGGCGATTCCATCCTACGGGGCTATCGGCAGGTCCCGGCGGGCATTATCTCCCCTTCGGCGCCGCGCTAACCCCTTCGAGGGTCGCGAAGGAGGTGTCCTTGGCGGTCAGCAGGAAATCACGCATGAAGGGCGAATCCAGCATGTCGGCGCGAATGCCAGCGAACAGTGTGGCAAACAAACCTTTCTCGCCCAGGCGCTTGGCGGTGACGTAGCCGCGCGTGCTGTATTCGTGCAATGCCCAGTTCGGCACGCTGCAGACACCACGTCCCGAGGCCACCAGCTGCATCATCATCACCGTCAGTTCGGAGGTGCGGACTTGGGCCGGCTCGACATCGGCCGGTTCGAGAAAGCGCGTGAAGATGTCCAGCCGGTCGCGCTCCACCGGATAGGTGATCAGGGTTTCACTGCTCAGGTCCTCGGCACGCACATAGGGCCGTGTCGCCAGCGGATGCTGGTTGGCCACCGCCAGCAGGGCTTCGTAGGTGAACAGCGGGACATAGCTGATGCCCGGCAGCTCGACCGGGTCCGACGTCACCACCAAGTCCAGATCGCCGCGGGCAAGCGCGGGTAGTGGTGCGAAGGAGAAGCCCGAGGCCAGATCCAACTCGACTTCCGGCCAGGCATCGCGGAACTGGTCGATGGTCGGCATCAGCCACTGAAAACAGCTGTGACATTCGATGGCCATGTGCAGACGCCCGGCGGTACCACCAGCCAGGCGCGCCAAATCGCGTTCGGCGCTGCGCAGCTGCGGCAGCAGGCTGTCCGCCAGTTGCAACAGGCGCAAGCCGGCGCTGGTGAACCGCACGGGACGGGTCTTGCGCACGAAGAGCTGCAACCCCAGGCGCTCTTCCAGCTCCTTGAACTGATGCGATAGCGCCGACTGGGTCAGATGCAGGCGTTCGGCTGCTTCGACGAGGCTGTCCGTTTCGCGCAATGCATGAAGCGTTTTCAGGTGACGGATTTCCAGCATGTTGCGGTTTTCCTTGCTGTTTCGCTGTCGAAGGCCGGCTTATATCGGCTCTGAAGTTGAAGACAAACACCTGACTTGAGCGCTGCTCATCATGGTGGCGAAGTGTGTATCAGCTTGAAAACACTTGTCGAGCCAAACGTTAGCGAAGCGAACCGCAGCGGTTTAACCAACATCTAGGTGAGTAATTCTAATCTTTAAATTCAATTTCTTGAGTTTGTTTCATTCAGTCGGCATGGCCACAATCCCTTATCGAAAACCGAGACGAATTGGAGATTGTTATGGCTGTGGCGCATTCCCTGGGCTTTCCTCGTATCGGCGCGGACCGCGAGCTGAAAAAAGCGCTTGAAGCCTATTGGAAAGGCGATCTGAACGAGAGTGAGCTGCGGCAAGTGGGCCGCGAGCTGCGGGCCGCGCATTGGCGTCTGCAGGCGGAGGCCGGCATCGAGCTGTTGCCGGTCGGCGATTTCGCCTGGTACGACCAAGTGCTGACGCATTCGCTGATGTTCGGCGTGGTGCCGGAACGGTTTCGCCCGGCTGATGGCATGCCGACGCTGGATACGCTGTTCGCCATGGCCAGAGGCGTCAGCAAATCTTGCTGCGGCGCAGGACAGGCTCAGGAAATGACCAAGTGGTTCGATACCAACTACCACTACCTGGTGCCCGAATTCACGGCGGATCAGCAATTCAGCCTGTCCTGGACGCAGTTGTTCGAGGAGGTAGAAGAAGCCAAGACGCTGGGGCATGCGATCAAGCCGGTGCTGATCGGCCCGCTGACCTACCTCTGGCTGGGCAAGGCCAAGGGCGAGGCGTTCGACAAGCTGGACCTGCTGGAACGCCTGCTGCCGGTTTATGGCGAAATACTGGATCGACTGGCCGAGCAGGGTGTCGAGTGGGTGCAGATCGACGAGCCGATTCTGGTGCTGGACCTGCCGCAGGATTGGAAGAATGCGTTCGAACGCGCATATAACCTGTTGCAGCGGGCTCCGCTGAAAAAGATGGTCGCGACCTATTTCGGTGGTCTGGAAGACAACCTGGGCCTGGCCGCCGCACTGCCGGTAGACGGTCTGCATATCGACCTGGTGCGCGCACCGGACCAGTACCCGGTGATCCTCGATTGGCTGCCGGCCTACAAGATTCTCTCTCTCGGGCTCGTCAATGGGCGCAACGTCTGGCGCTGTGATCTGGACAAGGCGCTGAGTGTGTTGCAGCACGCGGCCGAACGGCTCGGCGAGCGCTTGTGGGTCGCGCCGTCCTGCTCGTTGCTGCACGCGCCGGTGGATCTGCAGCGGGAAGATCAGCTGGACGCCGAGCTGAAAAGCTGGCTCGCCTTTGCCGTACAGAAATGCGCCGAAGTAGCGATTCTGGCGCGTGCGATAAACGCACCGGACGATGCTCAAGTGCAAGCCGCGCTGCAACTTAGCCGTGCGGTCCAGGCCAGTCGCCTGCAGTCGCCGCGTATTCATAAGCCGCAGGTGCAGGCGCGCCTGGCTGCGATCGAGCCACAGGATAGCCAGCGCTCTTCGCCCTTTGTCGAGCGGATCGAAAAGCAGCGTGCGCGCTTGAATCTACCGCCGTTCCCCACCACCACCATCGGCTCGTTTCCGCAAACGCCTGCCATTCGGCTCGCGCGGCAGGCCTTCAAGCAGGGCAAGCTGGCGCTAACCGATTACACCGAGGCGATGCAGACTGAAATTCGTCATGCGGTAACGGTGCAAGAGCAGTTGGGGCTGGATGTGCTGGTGCATGGCGAGGCCGAGCGCAACGACATGGTCGAATACTTTGCCGAGCAGCTCGACGGCTACGCCTTCACCCGTTTCGGCTGGGTGCAGAGTTATGGCTCGCGTTGCGTCAAACCGGCGGTGATTTACGGCGATCTGAGCCGCCCGGCGCCGATGACGGTGGAGTGGATTCGCTACGCGCAACAGCAGACCGAACGGATCATGAAGGGCATGCTGACCGGTCCGGTGACCATGCTGATGTGGTCCTTCACGCGCGACGATATGAGCCGCGAGCAGCAGGCGCGGCAGCTCGCGCTGGCGATTCGCGATGAAGTCTGCGATCTGGAGGCTGCGGGCATCAGGATCGTGCAGATCGATGAGGCCGCGTTTCGCGAGGGCCTGCCGTTGCGGCGTGCGCAGTGGCAAGGCTATCTGGACTGGGCAGTAGAGGCCTTTCGTCTGTGCGCCAGTGGCGTGCGCGATGAAACGCAGATCCATACGCACATGTGCTACAGCGAATTCAATGACGTGATCGAGTCGATCGCGGCGATGGATGCCGACGTCATCACCATCGAGACCTCGCGGTCGCAGATGGAGCTGCTCGAAGCCTTCCGCGCCTTTGACTACCCCAACGACATCGGGCCGGGCGTCTACGATATTCACTCGCCACGGGTGCCGGATACCCGGGAGATGGTGCAGCTGCTGGAAAAGGCCAGCGAGCGGATTCCGGACGAGCGACTCTGGGTCAATCCTGATTGCGGCCTGAAGACACGCGGCTGGCCGGAAACCGAAGCGGCGTTGGTGAACATGGTGGCGGCGGCACGGCAATTACGCGCCGCGCGGCAGGGCAGGGTGGCCTGAGACCTCCCGACGGGAGCCCCGTCATTGTTCGCGAGCAAGCTCGCTCCTACAAAGCACGGGCTTACGGCTTTATGTAGGAGCGAGCTTGCTCGCGAATGGCCTCGGTGTGCTGAATCGCCAGCAAGCCCGCCGCTGGCCAGCACAGCGAAGGCTGTCGTGTCCCGCTACGTGTCGGCCGTTGCGTTTTTCGGCTAAGGTATCGGCTCCTATCCGACTCGCTCGCCGTCATGACTCCCGCCATCGATCTGCTGAAAAAGGCCAAGGCCGAATACCGTGTTCACAGCTACGAGCACGACCCGAAGTCCGCGTCCTATGGACTCGAAGCGGCCGAGAAGCTTGGTCTGGAACCCGCGCGCGTGTTCAAGACACTGCTGGCCTGTAGCGAGAAGAACGAACTGCTGGTCGCAGTGGTGCCGGTCGCCGGTACGCTCGATCTGAAAGCGCTGGCGCAGGCGGCCAAGGTAAAGAAGGTCGATATGGCCGATCCCATGGCTGCGCAGCGGGCGACGGGCTATCTGGTCGGCGGGATCAGCCCGCTGGGCCAGAAGAAGCGGTTGCGTACCTTTATCGACAGCTCGGCGCAGACGCATCCAAGCATCTATGTCAGTGCCGGACGGCGGGGGCTGGAGGTGGAGCTGGCGGCTGAAATACTGGCTGAGCACACTGACGGCCGCTTTGCACCGATCGGCCGAGCCTGAGCAGGGTCACAGCGGCGGCAGAATCTCGCCCAGTTCGGTGGCGTTGATGCCGGGGATGTGAATCTCGTTGTGCACCAGCTGCTGGCCTTCCATCTGTGGCTGGGTCACCCAGGTCAGGATGTCGTAATAGCGGCGAATGTTGGCGACGAAGTGCACGGGCTCACCTCCGCGCGCATAACCGTAGCGCGTCTTGGTGTACCACTGTTTCTGCGACAGGCGGGGCAGCATCTGCTTCACGTCCAACCATTTGTTCGGGTCCAAACCTTCGCCTTCGGCCAGCTTGCGCGCGTCTTCCAGATGACCGCCGCCGACGTTGTAGGCGGCGAGCGCGAACCAGGTGCGATCAGGCTCCTGAATGCTGTCCGGTAGATTGGCGTGGACCCGTGCGATGTATTTACCGCCGCCCTGGATGCTCTGCACCGGGTCGAGCCGATTGGTCACGCCCATGGCTTTGGCGGTATTGAGCGTCAGCATCATCAGGCCGCGCACGCCGGTCTTCGAGGTGGCTTCCGGTTGCCAATGGGATTCCTGATAGCCGATCGCGGCGAGCAGGCGCCAGTCGACGCCATGCACCTTGGCCGTTTCGCGAAAGTGCTTTTCATAGCGCGGCAGGCGCTGTTGGAGGTGCTTGGCAAAGGCGTAGGCGCCGACATAACCGAGCACGTCGACGTGGCCGTAGTAACGTTCACGCAGCCGCTGCAGCGTACCGTTTTCCTTGGCCTGATCGAGAAACTGGTTGGCCGCAACCAGCAGGCTGTCGTCTTCGCCCTTGCCAATGATCCATGACAGGCTGTTCTGCTCGCCCAGATCGAACGCAACGCGGGCATTGGTGAAATACACCTGGTTGAGCGCCAGCTCGTTCGATTCCACCAAGGTCAGATCGACCTGGCCTTCATCCACCATGCGCAGCAGATCGACGACTTCCACCGCGTCAGACTCCTCGTAGCGCAGCTCAGGCAGTTCGGCCTGCAGCGCTTTGAGCTTTTCCGCCTGGCTGCTGCCCTTGAGCACCAGAATGCGCTTGCCGATCAGGTCTTCGGGTTGCGTCGGGCGGCGCTGCCCTCTGCGATAGACCACTTGAGTCGTGACATCCAGGTAGGAATTGGTGAAGCGCGCCAGGTGCTGACGGCCTTCGCTGGCCACCAGCCCGGCTGCGGCGAGGTCGGGGCCGCCGGGACGATTCAGGCGGGTGAAAATTTCATCGATGCTATCGGCGGTTTCGAGCTGAAGCTCGACGCCCAGATGGCTGGCAAAACGTTTGACCAGCTCGTATTCGAAGCCGGCTTCGCCGTTGCGATCCTGGAAATAGGTAGAGGGGCTGTTGCGGGTGATCACGCGCAGTACACCTTCCTCCTTAATACGCTCGAGTGCGCTGGGCGGTTCAGCGCAGCTGCTGAGCATCAGGAAGAGTCCGGTCGCCAGCAACCAGGCGGTGCAGCGCTTGCGGAACGCGGTTTGGAAAAACATCGGCGCAGTATACGCAAAGGCGAACCGCCACCATATCTCGACAGGATCGACGGACTTTGCTAAGCGAAGCGGCTGGCGCATGGCCTGGCGGGAAGCTTTGGATAGCCCGAATCGGTCGTTCGGAGTTCATCATGAACGCTGCACCGCTGCGCGCCGATTGGCCCCACAAGCTTGCTCTGGCGGTGGCGGATCGGGACAATCCGGCACCTCGTTTCCGGGCGTGTTTGTACATGTCACCTTCTATCTTTGCGCGAGTTTTCGCATGAGCACGGCGGCTGCAAAGCCCTGGTTCGTCTACATGGTGAGAGCGGCGAACGGCTCGCTGTACTGCGGAATCAGCGACGATGCCCAGCGCCGCTTCGCCGTGCACCAGAGCGGGCGAGGGGCGCGCTTCTTTCATTCGAGCCCGGCGGTGGCGCTGGTCTACGTCGAGGCCTGTGAGAGCAAGGGGGATGCGTTACGCCGCGAACGTGCGATCAAATTGCTGAAAAAGACAGCCAAAGAGGCGCTGATTCAGCAAAACGATGCGGTGAATACCCAAGCAATCAGCTGAATGGGTAGGCTGCATTGTTCGTCGCGAGTAAGCTGCCGAGCTACCTACAAGACTGGCGGAGCCTGCAATGCACGACATTATCCTGCACCACTATCCCACCTCGCCGTTCGCCGAAAAGGCGCGTTTGATGCTGGGTTTCAAACAGCTTTCCTGGCGTTCGGTGACGATTCCGCCAGTGATGCCCAAGCCGGATCTGACCGCGCTGACTGGTGGCTACCGGCGTACGCCCGTGCTGCAGATAGGCGCCGATGTGTATTGCGATACCGCCTTGATGGCTCGCCGTCTGGACGCCGAAAAGAGCACGCCGGCGCTGTTTCCGGAAGGGCAGGAATTCGTGGCTGCGACCTTGGCGCAGTGGGCCGATTCGGTGCTGTTCCTGCACGCGGTGAGCCTGGTATTCCAACCTGAATCCATGGCGCTGCGCTTCGCTCAGGTGCCCAAGGAGTTCGTCCAGATATTCAGCAAAGACCGCGCCGAACTGTTCAGCAGCGGCTCGGTTGCACGCGTCCCGCTGGAGCAGGCCAAGAGCCACTGGCCGGTGCTGATGGCGCGTCTGCAGCAACAGTTGTCGCGCGAGAGCGGCGGCTTCTTGCTGGGCAATGCACCGTGCGTGGCCGACATTGCAGTTGCGCATTGCCTGTGGTTTCTCAAGGGCACGCCGGTCACCGCGCCGCTGGTTGACGATTACCCGGAAGTTGCCGTCTGGCTGAGCAAGATCCTCGGTGCCGGTCACGGATCGCATAGCGAGCTGTCGTCCGAAGAGGCCCTGACGATTGCCCGCGAGGCCACGCCAGCCGCGCTACCGGACGAAGCCTTCTTCGAGCCAAACGGCTTCCAGGCTGGCCAGTCGGTGGCTATTTCGGCAGTGGATTACGGCACGGATCCGGTTGTCGGTGAGCTGGTATTCGCCGGCGTCGAGGAGCTGATTCTGCGTCGTGAAGACGAACGCGCCGGTGTGGTGCACGTGCATTTCCCGCGTATCGGCTATCGCATCGACGCCCGTTGATGCTCGGCCTCCGCGGATCGGCTGAAGCCACTCCGCGGACTTTTTGAAGTGCTGTGTGCCGACTGGTCAGCCGTTGCGGCGTTTGAGCTGATCGGTCAGCTGCGTTGGTAGCTGGCGGATGATCAGCATGTTGCGGGCTTCGTCGAATTCGATCTTCGAGCCCAGCAGGTGCGATTCGAAGCTGATCGACAGCCCTTCGGCGCGGCCGGTGAAGCGCTGAAACTGGTTGAGGGTGCGCTTGTCTGCCGGGATCTCCGGCGAAAGCCCGTAGTCCTTATTGCGGATGTGCTCGTAGAAAGCGCGCGGATGATCCTCGTCGATCACGCCGGACAGTTCTTCCAGCGACATGGGTTCACCGATCTTCGCCTGGCTGCTGGCGTAGCCGACCAGCGCACTGGTTTTCTCGCGGGCTTTTTCTTCCGGCAGGTCCTCGCTTTCGACATAGTCGCTGAAGGCCTTGAGCAACGTGCGTGTCTCGCCGGGTCCGTCGACGCCTTCCTGACAGCCGATGAAGTCGCGGAAGTACTCCGAGACCTTCTTGCCGTTCTTGCCCTTGATGAAGGAAATGTACTGTTTGGACTGCCGGTTGTTTTTCCATTCGGAGAGGTTGATCCGGGTGGCGAGGTGCAGTTGACCGAGGTCCAGATGCTTGGCCGGCGCCACGTCCAGCGAGTCGGTGACGGTTACGCCGTTGCTGTGGTGTAGCAGCGCGATGGCCAGGTAGTCAGTCATGCCTTGCTGATAATGGGCGAACAGCACATGGCCGCCGGTGGAGAGGTTGGATTCTTCCATCAGCTTCTGTAGATGCTCGACGGCCTGACGGCTGAAGGCGGTGAAATCCTGGCTGCCTTCCATGTACTGGCTCAGCCAGCCACTGAAAGGATAGGCGCCCGATTCTTCGTGAAAATAGCCCCAGGCCTTGCCCTGCTTGGCGTTGTAGCTTTCGTTGAGATCGGCCAGCAGATTCTCGATGGCCTGTGACTCGCCAAGCTCCGAATCGCGGGCATGAAGCACGGCAGGCGTGCCGTCGGGCTTTTTCTCGATCAAGTGAACGATGCAGTGGCGGATGGGCATGGGTTACTCGCGTCGGGTGAGACAAAAAAGGCGGCAGTTTACCCGAGCAGCTGCGCCCACTGCAGGGCAAAAAAGTGGATGCGGTTGGGTGGGGTTGTGCGGGTAAGATGGTTGCTCATTTTTACTAAGTGTGTCGGCGATGAATGCGATATGGCGCAACAGCACCTGGATCCTGCTGGGTGGCTCTCTGATCCTGGCCGTTTCCCTGGGCGTGCGGCATGGCTTCGGCCTGTTTCTGCCGCCTATGAGTGCGGAGTTCGGCTGGGGGCGCGAGGTGTTCGCCTTCGCCATCGCTTTGCAGAATCTGATCTGGGGCTTGGCCCAGCCCGTTACCGGTGCGCTGGCCGATCGCTTTGGCGTTGCCCGCGCTGTGTTGCTGGGCGGTGTGCTCTACGCCGTCGGCTTGGTGTTGATGTCCGGCGCGGATTCGCCGATGTCACTGTCGCTGAGCGCCGGTCTGCTGATTGGATTGGGACTGTCCGGCACCTCGTTCTCGGTGATTCTGGGCGCGGTCGGCCGTGCGGTGCCGGCCGAGAAGCGCAGCATGGCGATGGGTATCGCCAGCGCGGCGGGTTCCTTCGGTCAGTTTGCGATGCTGCCCGGCACGTTGGGGCTGATCGGCTGGTTGGGCTGGTCGTCGGCATTGCTGGCGCTGGGGCTTTTGGTGGCACTGATCGTGCCGCTGGCCGTGATGCTGCGTAGCGGCCCGCCGGCTCCGGTGACCGGCCCGCAACAATCGTTGGCCGAGGCGCTGCGTGAGGCGGTCAGTCATTCGGGGTTTCGCCTATTGGCGCTGGGCTTCTTCGTCTGCGGTTTCCAGGTGGTATTCATTGGCGTGCACCTGCCGGCATATCTGGTGGATCAGCAGCTGCCGGCGATGGCGGGCACCACGGTGCTGGCGCTGGTCGGGCTATTCAACGTGGTGGGCACCTATACGGCCGGTTGGCTCGGCGGCTGTTACTCGAAACCCAAGCTGCTGACGGCGCTCTATCTGCTTCGGGCGGTGGTGATCGGCGCGTTCTTCTTTGCTCCGCTGACGCTCTGGACCGCCTATGCCTTCGGCATTGCCATGGGCCTGCTGTGGCTGTCCACGGTGCCGCTGACCAACGGAACGGTGGCGACGCTGTTCGGTGTGCGCAACCTGTCGATGCTTGGCGGCATCGTCTTCCTGTTTCATCAGATCGGCTCGTTCTTCGGCGGCTGGCTGGGCGGATGGGTGTACGACCAGACCGGCAGCTATGATCTGGTCTGGCAAATTTCCATCGCCCTCAGCCTGATGGCCGCCGCGCTGAACTGGCCGATTCGTGAGCAGCCGGTCGAACGGGTGCGTCTGGCCGGGGGCGTTGCGTGAGGCGCAGGAGCTGGTTGTGGGCAGGCAGCGTTGTTCTTACGCTGCTTCTGGTTATGGCCTGGTGGGGTTGGCAGCAGGGCGGATTGGCGCTATTGCAACTGGGTGTAGGTATCTGCTGATGGGGCTTTGTTAGTTTTTATCGGCTGCGGGGAATCAATTCGAAGCAGATCGCTCCAACAAGCGAGACGATTGAAAATTGTCGCAGAACCGTAACCAAAGCCCTGTAAAAAGCTGCGGCATGCAGTCATTGGAGCTACCGAACATGTCCACTCTTACCGAACTCGCCCAACACATCGCTCAACTCTATCCCTTGCAGGACAAGCGCGTCGGCAAGCGCTACCGCGTGGTCGGCGAGCTTGCAGGCATGACCGAGCTGGAAGAGATCAATGGCGAGCCGCGGTACATTCAGACCATGGCTTTGAAAAACAAGCAGCTGTGGGATATGGCGGTCTGAACCACGCCTGACGCCGTACCATGACGAGCCCCGCCGAAAGCGGGGCTTCGTGTTTCAGGCCTGGCGTTGCCAGCGTGCTGAACGCCACTCACTCTGCTGCGCCTCGTCGAGAAAGGACCAGGCGACGAAGCGGCTGCGCTTTTGCCCCTGAGACATGTCCGCGACCTGTATCTGGCGGGCACCGAGCTTTTTCAGTCGTGCCTGTAGCGGCTGTACATTGCTCGCCTTGGATACCAGCGTGCTGAACCAGTAGATCTGCGCCGCCACGCCACGGCTTTCGTCCGCCAATCGAGCGATGAATGCCGCTTCCCCGCCTTCACACCAGAGTTCCGCCGCCTGCCCGCCGAAGTTCAACGCCGGTAGCTTGCGCTTCGGGTCGAGCTTGCCGAGATTGCGCCATTTACGTTGGCTGCCGCTGCTGGCTTCGGCCTGCGACGCATGGAAAGGCGGGTTGCAGAGCGTGATGTCGAAACGGTCATCAGGCTGCACGAGCTTTTCGAAAATGTGTCGAGAATCTGTCTGTTGGCGAAGCGTGATGTGCTTGTCGAGCCCATTCGCCGCGATGATGGTGCGCGCCGATGCCAGGGCGATCGCGTCGATATCGGAGCCGGTGAAGCGCCAGCCGTATTCGCGGAGACCGATCAGCGGATAGATGCAGTTGGCACCAGTGCCGATGTCCAGTGCATGGATCCTGGCGCCACGGGGGATTTCACCAGCGTTCTGGCTGGCCAACAGGTCGGCCAGGCCATGTAGGTAGTCGGCCCGGCCGGGAATCGGCGGGCAGAGGTAGCCTGCCGGAATGTCCCAGTGGGCGATGCCGTAGAACTGCTTGAGCAACGCCCGGTTGAACACGCGCACCGCATCAGGGTTTGCAAAATCGATGCTCTGCTTGCCGTAGGGGTTGAGGACCACGTACTCAGCCAATTCCGGGCTGCCGGCAATCAGCGCAGGGAAATCGTAGCGCCCGGTATGGCGATTGCGCGGATGCAGGGTGGCTTTGCCGCTGGCTGGCTTGGCAGCATGTGATTGGCCATTGGTTTTTGGGCGATTCATGTTCGGCTGCTGTAACGGTGAGGCCGGTATTGTCCCACAGCTTTCAGGCGCGGCGTGGCACCAGCAGCATCCAGATCAGTCCCCATAGCAACGCGCCGGCGCCAAGCCAGAAGGCGCTGTGCAGGGAACCGCCAATGCCCATCCAGACGCTGGTCAGCCAGGGCGCGGCGAGTTGCGTCAGGCCGTAGAAGGCAATCAGCGCGGCCGACAGGCGCGGCCCTTGGTGAGGATGCAGCGCACGCGCCAGCCGCTGGGTCAGCAACACCGTGCCGAGAAAGGTGCCGCCAACCAGTACGGCGCAAAGCAGGATGCCCGATGCTCCTGGCAGTAACAGGGCAGCCAGCACGCCAACTAGTTGGGTGACGTAACTCAAGCGCAGCGCTTGGACATCGCCAAGCAGAGCGCCCAATCGGTTCCACAGCCAGGGCGAGGGAAGCGTCGCGAACGCTACCACCAGCCAACTGCTTTCGATCAGAAAATCACCGGGCTCCACCTGCAAACGCGCCACCATCGGCAGAAACGTCATCGGCAGGATGTAACCCATGCCGGCCCCGGCATAGGCCAGAAACAGCGGCGTACTGGCGCGATCCAGCAACCGTCCGCTGAGGGTGTACGCGGCGTCATCCGTCGTGGTGTTTTCGGGAATGTCCAGCCGTGCCAGTTGGCGCCAGCCCCACCAGGCCAGCGGGATGGACAACAGTGCCGCCGGCCACCAGCGATCGGCGCCTGCCAGCACACCGTTGCTCAAGCTCACCAGCAGGCTGGACAGAATCAGCCCGACGCAAACACCCAGATAAACCAGGCCGCTGGATGAGACGCGTCGATGCCGTGCAAGCCATTCCAGAACCAGCGACGGCGCCTGAACGAATACCAACCCGTTACTGACGCCATTGATCAGACGCAGCGCCGAAAGCCACTCAGGCGACTCGGCCTGGGTCTGCGCGAGGGTGGTCAGCACGTGCACAATCAGCGCCCAAGGCAGGCTTCGATGGATCTGCGCGACCCGATGCCAACGCAACGCCAGCAGTGCACCAATCAGATAACCGAGGTAGTTCCAACTGGCGATGCTCGCGCCTTGTTGCACGGTTAACAGCCCGTCTTCCACCAGCCAGGGCAGTAACGGCGTATAGACGAAACGACCGAGCCCGTGAACGACGAGCAGCAGCGTGGCTCCGGCCAGCAGGACAGGGAACAGGGCGGGGCGTTGGGTCATTGGTTCGGACCAGGCGAGCGTGGACGGCGTCAGCTTAACGGCAGCAATGGTCAGGCGACCACGCTACGGATGGCTGATAGAAATTTCAAAGCGGGAAGAGCAGCGGCACCATTAACACCGATGCCAGCATGACCAACAAGGTGAAGGGCACACCGACGCGCACGAAATCCGCGAAACGATAGTTGCCTGGCCCAATCACCAAGGTATTCACGGGCGAAGAAATCGGCGTCATGAACGCGGCTGAGGCGGCCAGCGCGATGATCATGGCGAAGGGATAGGGCGATGCGCCAATTTGCTCGGCTGTGGAAATCGCCACAGGCGCCATCAATACCGCGGTTGCGGTGTTGGAGATGAACAGGCCGATGATGGCCGTGAGCAGAAACAGGCAGGCCAGCAACGCCTGCGGGCCGGAGTCGCCAAACAGGCCGATCAGCGCCGATACCGCCAGTGCTATCCCGCCGGTCTTTTCCAGCGCCAGGGCGAACGGCAGCATGCCGACGATCAGCACCAGGCTTTGCCAATGGATGGCCTTGTAGGCGCTGTCCATGTCGATGCAGCGAAACAGGCCCATGACCAGGCAACCGATCAGCGCGGCGAGTACGTTGGGCACCACGCCGCTGACCATCAGCACCACCATCACGGCCAGCCCCAGCAAGGCGAAGGGTGCCTGATTGGCGGCCGGTGCGACGTCATCGACCTCCGCCGGCAGGCTCAAGACCAAGTAGTCGCGGCGCATGCTTTGCAGCCGATGTATGTGTTTCCAGCCGCCGGCGACCAACAGGGTATCGGCGGTTTTGAGTTTCTCGTCGACCAGCAAGCCTTGCAGCGCCTCGTGGTTGCGCCGCAAACCGACGACGTTGAGCTTGTGATTGGAACGAAAGCCCAACTCTTGAATGGTCTTGCCGGGCAGACGCGAGTCCGGCGGCAGCGCCACTTCTGCCAGGCCCAGCTCGCGAGAATGGTCATCGTAGTAAGAGTTTTTGAGCTGCAACGGCTCGAGCCCCAGTTCGTCGTACGCGCCGAGCAGCCCGATGGCCGGGCTAGCCAGGTCAGCCAGCAATATGTCTCCGACAAGTAATTGGGTATTGCCGGTGGCGATCAGCAGCAGGCGACGGAAGCGCTGTTGTCGCTCGATGCCAATGACATTGATGCCGTACTGGGAGCGAAGTCGCAGCTCATCGAGTGCCTGATTAGCCAGCGGCGATGCGGGCAGTACGCGAAGCCGCCGTTCGCGTTCGGGTAGCCGGTAGCGCTGTGCCAAGGCTGCGAGCGTGTCGCGGGGTTCGGCGGTGCTGTCTGGATCATCTGTCTGCCCCAGCCAGCGCCGCGCCAGCAGCATGTAGGCGATGCCTAGCAGCAAGATGGTTAGGCCGATGGGCGCAAAACTGAAGAAGGCGAAGCCGTCCAGGCCGGCGCGTCGTAGTTCGCTGTGCACCACCATGTTCGGTGGTGTGGCGACCAGTGTGAGCATGCCACTCATCAAGCCGGCGAACGCCAGCGGCATCATCAGGCGGCGCGGCGATACCTTCATTTTTGCAGCGATGCTCAGCACCACCGGAATGAAGATGGCGACCACGCCGGTCGAACTCATCACCGAGCCCAGTCCGGCAACGGCAAGCATCAGCAGCACCAGCAGGCGTGTTTCGCTGCTGCCGGCCGAGCGCATCAACCACTCGCCCAGGCGATAAGCGATGCCGGTACGCACCAGGCCGTTGCCGATCACGAACAGCGCGGCGATCAGCACGACGCTGGGGTCGCTGAAGCCGGCCAACGCCTCGGAGACGCTGAGAATCCCGGTCAGGGGAAGGGCGACCATGGCCAGCAGCGCGACCACGTCCATGCGCGGCCGGTTGAGAATGAATAGACCAACGCAGACGGCCAGCAGGGATAGAACCAAGAGCAGGTCGCCGTTCATACGGGCTCAGGGGTAGCCGAGAACGGATTTGAGCCGGGGCAGGTTGTGCTCGATCCACTGACGGTCGATCGCGCCCCAGTCGTGAATGCGATATTGACCGGCATTATGCCGCTCGCCGTCCTCCTGGGCGAAGCGGCAGTCGATATCGAGATCGGCCAGTGCGGTCAGGGTGTCTTGGGCTGTGCGCCTCGGCATCCCGGTCGCGGCGACCAACGCGGGCACGCTGGTGGCTGCACCGCTGTCGATCAGCCAGGCGACGTAGAGTCGACGGTAGAAACTGCTTCTGGTTTTGCTGATGGTCATCACGAGTCCATGGAGATGGTTCTGCGCCGTTGAGCCTAGCAAGGCTTCAACAGCGTAGAACAAGGCATATCGATCAACGCAGCGCTAGCATGCCGATGTAGGTGACCGCGCCGGCTGTATAACCGAGGAAGGCCAGCAGGCTGACACGCTTCACATACCAGGTGAAGCTGATTTTCTCCATGCCCATCGCTGCAACGCCCGCTGCCGAGCCGATGATCAGCGTGCTGCCGCCAGTGCCGGCGCAGTAGGCGAGCATTTCCCAGAAATTGCCATCGACGACGAATTGCGACAGCCAATTGGTTTCCGCCGGGGCCGCCGCAGCCAGTACCGCAGGGCTGACCAGCGGATACATTTTCATCGAGCCGGCCACCAGCGGCACGTTATCGACAATCGCCGAGAGCAGGCCGATGGCGTAGTTGATTGCGTAAATGTGGCCGAACGTTTCACGTAGCGCGGTGGCGACCTGGGTCAGATGACCGGCAGTGGCCAGGGCGGCGACCGCCAGCAGGATGCCGAGGAAGAACAGCACGCTGGGAGTGTCGACCTTGCGCAGCACGCCGACGACCGAGAGTGGGTGCTTGTGCTCGTCGTTCTTGTGGCGATGGATGAATTCGGTGGTGATCCATAGCACGCCCAGGCCGAAGAGGATGCCCATGTAGGGCGGCAGGTGCGTCACGGTCTTGAAGATCGGGACGAACAGCAGGGCGCCGAGACCGAGCGTCAGAACCAGATTGCGCTCGAACGAAGTGGTAACCGATGAGCTGTGCTCGGCCAGATGCGCACGCACACGTGGCCGCGGCGCTTCGCCATGCAGACGGAAACTCAGAATGATCAAGGGTACCAACAGGCAGACCAGGCTCGGCAGGAACAGGCCGGTGATGACGCCGGACGCGGTGATCTGGCCGCCAATCCAGAGCATGGTGGTGGTCACGTCGCCGATGGGCGACCAGGCACCGCCGGCGTTGGCGGCAATGACCACGATACCGACATAGAGCCAACGCTCGGGGCGACCGCGAATCAGCTTGCGCAACAGCGACACCATAACGATGGTGGTGGTCAGGTTGTCCAGGGCCGCAGACAAGAAGAAGGTCAGGAAACCGATGATCCACAGCAGATGCACGCGCTTGCGTGTCTGGATGCGATCGGTGATGGCCTTGAAACCTTCATGGGAGTCGATCAGCTCGACGATGGTCATCGCGCCAAGCAGAAAGAACAGGATCTCCGAGATTTCGCCAAGATGGTGGCGTAGCGACTCGACCACTACGGCCGATGAGTCCCCCGGGTCATGGCTACCAGGTTGCAGCAGCGGCACGATGCTATCCGCGCCCAGCACAAGTACGGTCCAGGTCAGTACTGCGGTGAGAAGCGCGGCGGCGGCCTTGTCGATTTTCAGCGGATGTTCGAAGGCTATGCAGAGATAGCCCAGAACAAACACAACAGCCATGAGTACATACATCGGAGGGCTCCATCTTGAGAAACCGGGCCGGCCGTTCGGATTGCCGAAACGGCTCGGACATCGGCAGGCTCAATGGCGATGGGCTTTAGCGAGTGAAGAAAGTCAGACACCGCTTACGCAAGTTACTGACTGCGTATAACGGTCGCGCCTACGGCTGCCCGGTCGGGCTCGCTGTGTTGCGGGCTTAATTCATACCGTAGAGCTTATGCGTCGGCTCGGCCTGCCAGTTGTTATTCATTATTTCTTTCGAGGCATATTGTACCGGCGGTACCGGTTATAACTTGTCACTGATCAAGCGTGAGTCAGACAGGCTTGATAAGGCTTGGGAAGGGTGGCGCTCAAGATGACGAG
The DNA here is from genome assembly GCA_031988485.1 of Pseudomonas sp. Taxonomy (GTDB): domain Bacteria; phylum Pseudomonadota; class Gammaproteobacteria; order Pseudomonadales; family Pseudomonadaceae; genus Stutzerimonas. The sequence continues at coordinate 286,382 of DALZYJ010000001.1, read as the reverse complement.
CGCCAGCAGATGCTGGTGTAGCCGGACCGCAACGGCAAGCCGCTGCGATCGGCGACCCATCACAACCCGGCGATACGCTCGCGCTGTTCCACCAGTCGAGCTTTTGCCTGCTCGGCTTCGGCCAGTTTGGCGCGCTCCTTTTCGATGACTTCGGCAGGCGCCTTATCAACGAAACCGGCATTGCCGAGCTTGCCGCCGACTCGCTTGACCTCGCCATCGAGACGGCCAATCTCCTTGTCCAGACGCGCCAGCTCGGCGTCCTTGTCGATCAGCCCGGCCATCGGTACCAGCACCTGCATGTCGCCCACCAGTGCGATTGCCGACAGCGGCGCTTCTTCACCGACAGTGAGGCTGCGCACCGTTTCCAGCTTGGCCAGTTTCTTCAGCAGCGGCTCGTTTTCCGCGAGGCGGCGCAGATCGGATTCCGATGCATTGCCCAGCAGCACGTCGATGCGCTTGGCCATCGAGATGTTCATCTCGCCACGAATCTGGCGAACGCCGAGCATGAACGCTTTGACCCACTCGATATCGCCTTCAGCGGCCTCGTCGAGGCGCTCGGGGTTGTACTCCGGCCAGGGTTGCAGCATCAGGGTCGGACCGGACTTGCCCGCCAGCGGCGCGACGCGCTGCCAGATCTCTTCGGTGATGAAGGGCATGAACGGATGTGCCAGGCGCAGGGCGGTTTCCAGGACGCGTACCAGGGTGCGGCGGGTGCCGCGCTGGCGCTCGGCGGACGCGGTTTCATCCCACAGCAGCGGTTTGACCAGTTCCAGGTACCAGGCGCAGTACTCGTCCCAGACGAATTCGTACAGGGCCTGTGCCGCCAGGTCGAAGCGGAAGTTTTCCAGCTGGCGGGTCACTTCGGCTTCGGTGCGTTGCAGCGCGGAGATGATCCAGCGGTCTACGGAGGACAGCTCGACTGCTTCGTCGTTGATGCCGGTGTCCTTGCCCTCGGTGTTCTCGAAGACGAAGTTGGCAGCGTTCCACAGCTTGTTGCAGAAGTTGCGGTAGCCCTCGACGCGGCCCATGTCGAACTTGATATCGCGGCCTGTGGAGGCCAGCGAGCAGAAGGTGAAGCGCAGTGCGTCGGTGCCGTAGCTGGCGATGCCTTCGGGGAATTCGGCGCGGGTCTGCTTGGCGATCTTCTCGGCGAGCTTGGGCTGCATCATGCCGCTGGTGCGTTTTTGCAGCAGTTCGTCCAAGGTGATGCCGTCGACGATATCCAGCGGGTCGAGCACGTTGCCCTTGGACTTGGACATCTTCTGACCTTGGCCGTCGCGTACCAGGCCGTGGACGTAGACGGTCTTGAACGGAATCTGCTTGGTCAGGTGGGTGGACAGCATGATCATCCGGGCGACCCAGAAGAAGATGATGTCGAAGCCGGTGACCAGCACGTCGGTGGGGTGGAAGGTCTTGAGGAAGTCGGTCTGCTCGGGCCAGCCGAGGGTGGAGAAGGTCCACAGGCCAGAGCTGAACCAGGTGTCCAGCACGTCCTCGTCCTGACGCAGTTCCACTTCGTTGCCGAGGTTGTGCTTGCGCCGCACCTCCATCTCGTCGCGGCCCACGTAGACGTGGCCGGCTTCGTCGTACCAGGCTGGAATGCGATGGCCCCACCACAGCTGGCGGCTGATGCACCAGTCCTGAATGTCGCGCATCCAGCTGAAATACATGTTCTCGTACTGCTTGGGCACGAACTGGATTTCACCGCTTTCCACCGCAGCGATGGCTTTCTCGGCCAGCGGCTTGGTGGAGACGTACCACTGGTCGGTCAGCCAGGGCTCGATGATGGTGCCGGAGCGATCGCCCCGCGGGACTTTCAGTGCGTGGTCGTCGATCTTCTCGAGCAGGCTCATGGCCTCGAACTCGGCGACGATAGCCTTGCGCGCGTCGAAGCGGTCCATGCGCGCATAGCCATCGGGCAGGCTCGGGTCGACCTTGTCGTTCAGCGTGCCGTCGATATGGAACACCTGGGCGCGGGCCAGGATCGCGGCGTTCTGATCGAAGATATTGATCAACGGCAGCTTGTGGCGCTTGCCGACTTCGTAGTCGTTGAAGTCGTGAGCCGGGGTGATCTTCACGCAGCCGGTGCCGAACTCGAGATCGACATAATCATCGGCAACGATGGGAATCAGGCGATTGACCAGCGGCAGCATGATGTGGCGGCCGATCAGGTTTTTGTAACGCTCGTCTTCGGGGTGTACCGCGACGGCCGCATCGCCGAGCATGGTTTCCGGGCGAGTGGTGGCGACTACCAGATAGTCCTTGCCATCGGCCGTGCGGGCGTCGTCAGCCAGGGGGTAGCGCAGATGCCAGAGGTGGCCCTTCTCGTCGTGGTTCTCTACTTCCAGATCGGAAATGGCGGTATGCAGTTTGGTGTCCCAGTTGACCAAGCGCTTGCCGCGGTAGATCAGGCCATCTTCATGCAGGCGCACGAACGCTTCCTTGACTGCCTCGGACAAGCCCTCGTCCATGGTGAAGCGCTCACGTGACCAGTCCACTGAGGAGCCCAGACGACGAATCTGCCGAGTGATGTTGCCACCGGACTCGTGCTTCCACTCCCAGACTTTATCGAGAAACTTGGCGCGGCCCAGATCGTGACGGCTGACGCCCTGCGCGCCGAGCTGGCGCTCGACCACCATCTGCGTGGCGATGCCCGCATGGTCGGTGCCCGGCTGCCACAGGGTGTTGCGGCCCTGCATGCGGCGGAAGCGGATCAGCGCATCCATGATGGCGTTGTTGAAGCCATGACCCATGTGCAGGCTGCCGGTGACGTTCGGCGGCGGGATCATGATGGTGTAGGGCTCGCCCGAGCCCTGAGGCGCGAAATAGTTGTTCGATTCCCAGGTCTGGTACCAGGAAGTCTCGATGGCGTGCGGCTGGTAGGTCTTGTCCATTCGGCGGGACCCTTAGAACGGCTGGTCGGAAAAACCGCAGAGTATAAAGGCAAGTGCGCGAGCGGCAGAACCGCAAAGGCGCTTTATTGCGCTGCGGTGAAGGCGTCGATTGGTTTGGGAGGTGGTGCCAAAAGGCGATCTGAGCCGCCGTATCGGCAGCTCAGGAGCGATGGAATTTGATCAGTTGCTCGGCACGCGCTTCCAGGCGGTGGCGTAGTTCGGCTTCGATCTGCGGCACGAAGTCATCGATCACTTCTTGAAGAATCAATTGCGCGGCGGTGCGCAGTTCATGATCGAGGTGGCGCTCGGCCAGGGTACGAAATGCGGTGCGAACGGTAGGCTCGCGAAGCTCTGGCTCTGGCTGGCTTGTTGTGGATGGTGCGGGCTGAACGACTTCCGAGAGCACAGGAATGCTGTCGGGGTCCAGCGTCTCGCTCAATACGGGCGGGTCCTGATCTCCGAGCAGCGCACGGATGGACTCCAGGTCGTCGAGCAGATGAGGCGGTTTTGGCGTTTGCGTCATGTACGGTGGTTCCGAAGATTAAGCGTCCAGGTGAGTGACGCTCCTGAAAACGGGATGTGGGCCAATGGCTTTCGTTGTTGACTCATCGAGCGGGCGAGGAGTTCGTTGAAAGCAGGGCGCTGGCGCTACAGTTCGACCCGCTTCGGTTCATAGCCACGTTGTCGATAGAGACGGAAATTGTCCCGGCACAGGCTGAGCAGTTCCGGTTGCTGGTTAACGATCTCGATCACGCGGCTGAACTGATCAGTATGGGGTGAAAGCGTCGCTGCCAGATTGATCAACAGACCTTGCTCATTAGCGGGCGGTTGCTCCGTACCGATCACCACAGGCGCATGCGGATCGTCCTCGTGAAGTTCGTGCGGTATGAAGCGTTCGGCGCGAAAGCTCCAGAGCAGTTCGTCCAGTTCGCCGCATTGCCGGTCGTCATCGCAGCGAATGAACACCGGCATCCCGTGCTGCCAGCCCTTGCTTGCCAACAGACAGGCCGCTCTGGCGCGGCCTGCCGGTTCGCTGTCGGGCAACACGTAGAACTCGACCCGTGTCATGTCCGGTTTCCGCTCGCCTGTTTCATGCCTGCCCGGCTCGATCCAGCAGGTACTGGGTCAGCAGGGGGACCGGACGGCCGCTTGCGCCTTTTTCTTTGCCGCCACTGATCCAGGCGGTGCCGGCGACGTCCAGGTGCGCCCACGGAAAGGCCTTGGTGAAGCGCGAGAGGAAGCACGCGGCGGTGATAGTGCCAGCCTTGGGTCCACCAATATTGGCGATGTCTGCGAAGGGGCTGTCCAGCTGCTCCTGGTATTCGTCGAACAGCGGCAATTGCCAGGCGCGGTCGTCGGCTTTTTGGCCGGCACCCAGCACCTGCTGTAATAGTGCGTCGTCGTTGCCAAGCAGGCCGGAGGTGTTGCTGCCCAGGGCAACGATGCAGGCGCCGGTCAGCGTGGCGACGTCAATCACCGCGCGCGGCTTGAAGCGCTCGGCATAGGTCAGGGTGTCGCAAAGGACCAAGCGACCTTCGGCGTCGGTGTTGAGGATCTCGACGGTCTGGCCGCTCATGGTGGTGACGATGTCGCCTGGGCGCGTGGCCTTGCCGCTGGGCATGTTTTCTGCGCAGGCCAGAAGACCGACCAGGTTGATCGGCAGTTGCAGTTCCAGTGCTGCACGGAACGTGCCGAGCACGCTGGCAGCGCCGCACATGTCGTACTTCATTTCATCCATGCCGAGGCCCGGCTTGAGGCTGATGCCGCCGGTATCGAAGGTGATGCCCTTGCCGACGAGTGCGTAGGGTTGCTCGCCTTTCGTGCCTCCGTTGTACTGCATGACGATGATGCAGCCCGGCTGGTCGCTGCCCTGGGAGACGGCGAGGAAGGCGCCGGCGCCGAGCTCGCGCAGCTTGTTTTCGTCCAGCACTTCGACTTCAAGTCCTTCGAATGCCTCGCCGAGCTGCCTGGCCTGTTCGGCCATAAAGCTGGGATGGCAGATGTTCGGTGGCAGATTGCCCAGGTCGCGGGCGAAGCTCATGCCGGCTGCGATGGCAGTGGCATGGTGTGTGGCCTGCTCAGTCTGAGTCTGGCCCGCCTTGTCTGCGAGCAGGATGATCTTGCCGAGCGCCGGCGCGTCGTTCTTCTTGCTCTTGAACTGGTCGAATCTGTACTGACCGTCCGCCAGCACTTCGACCAGCATGCGCGTGCGTGAATAGAGGTCGCGATCCTTCACCGGAACGTCCTGCAGGGCAAAGGTCGCATCGTTGCCTCCGAGGCCCTTGAGAACGCCGAGCGCCGCACCGGCGGCTTTGCGCCATTGCCGCGCGTCGAGTTCATCCTCCTTGCCGATGCCAACCAGCAGCACGCGTTCGGCCTTGAGCCCGGGCACACTGTGCAGTAGCAGGGTCTGGCCCGGTTTGCCTTGTAGGTCGCCACGCTTGAGTACGGCGCTGATGGCTCCGCCGCTGGCCTGGTCCACGCTCTGCGCAGTGGCACCAAGCAACTGCCCTTCGGCAACCGGTAGAACCAGGGTGGCTGTTTTGGCCGCAGCGGCTTTGGTTGTTTTTACAACGAATTCCATGGCGTCGAGTCCCCAAGACAAAGAGTCGGGTTTGCAGGATAATGCCGGGCCTATTTTCCGGTGGTTCGTCTACCGGGACGTTGAGAGTGCTGCTTGTGTTTCCAACGTCCTGTTGTGGGCGGACCGGCTGTTGGCGGCTAGTTTGAGCGTAGCCGCCGGAGCCTGACAACCCTGGAGTGTCCGGTTTGATCGTCTTTCGTTACCTGTCCCGTGAGCTTCTGGTCACCCTGAGCGCCGTTAGCGCCGTGCTGCTGGTGATCATCATGAGCGGGCGCTTCATCAAATACCTGGCGCAGGCTGCGCAGGGGCTTCTCGATCCGGGCGTGCTTCTGATGATCATGGGCTTCCGTCTGCCCGGATTCCTGCAGCTGATTCTGCCGCTGGGTCTGTTTCTCGGCATTCTGCTTGCCTACGGCCGGCTCTACCTCGATAGCGAGATGACCGTCCTCTCGGCCACCGGCATGAGCCAGCGACGCCTGCTGGTTTACAGCTTGGCGCCGGCCGCGCTGGTCGCAGCGGTGGTTGGTTGGCTGAGCCTCGGTCTGGCACCGCAGGGAGTTGCCGAGGTTGATCGAATCCTCAATGAGCAGGACTCGCTGACCGAATTCGATACGCTGGTGCCTGGGCGCTTTCAGACCCTGCGCGGCGGAACTCGGGTGACTTATACCCGTGAGCTGACCGACGACCGCACAGAGCTGGCAGGCGTATTTATCTCCGAAACCAACTTGTCCGAGGCGACCGGCGAGAAGCGTGGTCTATCCGTGCTGGTGGCCGAAAGTGGTCGGCAGGAGATCCAGCCCGATGGAAGCCGCTACCTGATTCTGGAAAACGGTTACCGCTACGACGGCAATCCGGGGCAGGCTAATTACCGCGCGATCCAGTACGACACTTATGGCGTGTTGCTACCCAAGCCAGAGGTCAGTGTCGAGCTGAGTGAGCGCGAGGCGATGCCTACTAGTGAATTGCTCGGCAGCGAAGACATTCGTTTGCAGTCCGAGCTGCAGTGGCGCCTGTCGCTGCCATTGCTGGTCTTCATCGTGACCCTGCTTGCGGTGCCGCTGTCGAAAGTGAATCCGCGTCAGGGGCGCTTTCTCAAGCTGTTGCCCGCGATTCTCCTGTACATGGCCTACCTGGCCTTGCTGATCGCTGCTCGTGGCTCCCTGGACAAGGGGCGAATCCCGCCGGCGCTGGGGCTCTGGTGGGTGCATGGGATCTTCTTTTCGATAGGGATACTGATGCTCTACTGGGAACCGCTGAGACTCGCCATCGACAAGCGTCGCGCCAGGTCGGGGGTTGCCCATGCGTAAGCTCGATCGCTACATCGGCAGCCATGTGCTGCTGGCGATTCTCACGGTGCTCGGCATCATCGTCGGGCTGGCATTGCTGTTCGCCTTCATCGACGAGCTGGGCGATGTGAAAGGCAGCTATGGCACGCTGAACGCAGCCGTTTACGTCCTGCTCACGACGCCGTCGCGGATCTACGAGATGCTGCCGATGGCAGCACTGATCGGTTGCCTTATCGGTCTCGGTACGCTCGCCAGCAGCAGCGAACTGACCATCATGCGAGCTGCCGGCGTATCCCTTGGGCGAATTGTGGTCGCCGTAATGAAGCCGATGCTGCTGCTGATGCTGGTCGGTATCCTGATTGGCGAATATGTGGCGCCATGGAGCGAGAATATCGCCCAGGCCAACCGCGCATCGGCGCAGGGGGCGGGCGAGGCGCAGAGCAGCAAGCGCGGCCTCTGGCATCGTCAGGGTGATGAATTCGTCCACATCAATGCGGTGCAGCCAAGCGGCCTTCTGCTCGGTGTCACTCGTTATCGCTTCGATGATCAGCGGCAGCTGTTGTCGGCAAGCTTTGCCCGTCGTGCGCGCTACGACGGCGATCATTGGCAGCTCAGCGACGTCGCCACTACGCATTTCCGCGGCGACCATACCGAAGTGGTCAAGGCCGCCGAAGAACGTTGGGACGTAATGCTGACACCGCAACTGGTCGGTACGGTGGTGATGGAGCCCGATGCCTTGTCCGTTACAGGGTTGTGGCGTTATATCCACTATCTTGGCGAGCAGGGACTGAACAATGGGCGCTATTGGCTGGCGTTCTGGACCAAAGTACTGCAGCCGGTGGTCACGGTGGCGCTGGTGTTGCTGGCCATTTCCTTCATCTTCGGGCCGTTGCGCTCGGTAACCCTCGGGCAGCGCATCTTCACCGGTGTGATTGTCGGCTTCGTGTTTCGCATCCTGCAGGACCTGCTAGGCCCGGCGAGTCAGGTCTTCGGCTTCTCGCCGCTGCTAGCCGTGGCGGTGCCGGCGGGTATTTGCGCCCTGGCGGGCGTCTGGTTGTTGCGGCGGGCGGGATAGGCGAAAGACGATAGGAGCGCTGAAAGCTGGAAGGCTGGACGAAAAGCGGGTCGAGTATTGTTCGGACATATTGACTCGACGAGAAGGAGTGCACGTATTCTGTTCAGCCTTCAGCCTTCAGCCTTCAGCCTTCAGCCTTCTATTTCTTATAAATATTCTTCGGTAGCTGAACGACCTTGCTTTCCGAATAGATGTCATGCCAGGTGCGGTGCTGCTTGTCCCAGAGCATCCACCAGTAACCCAGTCCCAGTGCCAGCCAGGACATGATTGCGATGAGAAAGCGCAACAGCGCCTGCCACAGGTCGATGGCGCTGCCATCGGCGTTCTGGATGCGTACGCCCCAAACCTGCATGCCGAGCGTCTGGCCATTGTGGGTCCAGAATTTCGCGAAGAAGGCGAACAGGGTGAACAGCAGAAGTGTGGACAGGATCGGATCGATGTCCAGCCCGCCAGCTTCTGCCAGTGCGTTCAGGCCATCGCTGCCGTAAATCAGGCGCAACACAACCTGTTGATAAAGCAACGTGACCACCATCATCAGTGCGATGGAAAGAAATGAGTCGTAGAAGATTGCGGCGAGCCGGCGGAAAAGGCCGGCTGCAGGAAACTGGCCCTGCGGGCTAAGTTGGTGGTTGCGCATGGGTGTCTCGCTAATAATGGCAGAGCGCATTCTACGGAATCACGAGCATAAAAAAGCCCCTGATGTTTCCATCAGGGGCTTTTCGGAGCGAGGGCTTATTCCTGGACTTGAACCTGGTCAGCCTGCATGCCCTTTTGACCTTGCACGGCGACGAAGCTGACTTTCTGGCCTTCTTTCAGGCTCTTGAAGCCGTTGCCTTCGATCGCGCGGAAGTGCACGAACAGATCCGGACCGCTCTCGGGAGTGATGAAACCAAAACCTTTCTCGTCGTTAAACCACTTGACGGTACCGTTCTGACGATTCGACATATCTTTGTATCCTTGAAACTCAATAGTAGAAGCGCCCCTGCTCAGGGCAGGAAGCGGAAACTGGTTGCAAGGAGTAACAAGAGTCGAACGGATGTAGCGGATCTTAAGATCTACTGCACCAGGTCACGAATCAACGGCGACCCATGCAAACACAGTGGGCACACTCTACGATAACTCTCCGGCCAATGCCAAGCCCTCGGAGTCATAGAGTTTGCCCACTACAAGCGGCGCCATTTCGGCGCGCTTTAGCGTTGCTTGCGTTATTTAGTGTTGCCATGGAGCGAGATGCGCTGCGCCGTTACGAAGCTGGCGCTCGATAAGCGCTGCCAGAGCGTGCTGCGATATAGCTCGATAAAGCATGTCGCGCTTGCTGATGCGCGTGGCGCATCGATATTGCTGGGGCGATGCCGCTACTGCTGCGCGGTTCCCCACTCCCAAAGGCAATCGGTTGCCTTTGGCTTCTGATTCATGGTGCCTCGAGAGAGACTCGAACTCTCACGTTGTTACCAACGGCGGATTTTGAATCCGCTGCGTCTACCGATTCCGCCATCGAGGCACAGTGGCGGCGCAGTATAGGGATGCGATGCGAGTCGGTCAATCGTCTGGCGTGGTCAGATTAAGGTGTTTCCGCTAAGCTTTGCGCCCCCAAAGCCTCGTGCTGATCATTTTCAATGCAAGTTTCCGATTTCTCCTTTCAACTCCCCGATTCGCTGATTGCTCGCCATCCGCTGGCCGAGCGCCGGGCCAGCCGGCTGCTGGTGCTCGATGGAGCGACCGGGCGACTGGAGCATCGTGGGTTCGCCGAGCTGCTCGACTATCTTGCGCCTGGCGATCTAATGGTCTTCAACGACACGCGAGTGATTCCGGCGCGTCTGTTCGGCCAGAAAGAAACGGGCGGCAAGCTCGAGGTGCTCATTGAGCGTGTGCTCGATGGTCGGCGTGTGCTGGCGCACATCCGCGCCAGCAAGTCACCGAAGGCAGGGACGAAAATCCATATCGAGGGTGGCGGTGAAGCCTTGATGCTGGCGCGCCACGACGCTCTGTTCGAGCTCGAATTCGGGGAAGACGTACTGCCCTTGCTCGATCGCGTCGGACACATGCCACTGCCGCCTTATATAGATCGGCCGGACGAAACTGCTGATCGCGAACGCTATCAGACGGTCTATGCGCAGCGGGCAGGCGCTGTCGCCGCGCCAACGGCGGGTTTGCATTTCGATGCTCAGCTACTGGCGGCACTGAAAGAAAAAGACGTACGGAGCGCTTTCGTCACGCTGCATGTAGGCGCGGGTACCTTTCAGCCGGTACGGGTCGAGCGCATCGAAGAGCATCACATGCACAGCGAGTGGCTGGAGGTCGGTCAGGATGTGGTCGATGCAGTCGCGGCCTGCCGTGAGCGGGGTGGGCGTGTTATCGCGGTTGGCACCACCAGTGTGCGTTCGTTGGAAAGCGCAGCGCGCGACGGCACGCTCAAAGTCTTCAGTGGCGACACTGATATCTTCATCTATCCGGGCAGGCCCTTCCATGTGGTGGATGCCCTGGTGACCAATTTCCATCTGCCTGAATCGACCCTGCTGATGCTGGTTTCGGCGTTCGCCGGCTATCCGGAAACCATGGCGGCCTACGCTGAAGCCGTCGCCGAGGGTTATCGCTTCTTCAGTTACGGCGATGCCATGTTCATTACGCGCAACCCGGCCCCGCGCGGCCCCGAGGAAACCCCATGAGTCGTACCTGTCGTATGTCCTTCGAACTGCTCGCCACCGATGGCAGGGCCCGGCGCGGGCGCCTGACCTTTCCGCGCGGTACGGTGGAGACGCCGGCGTTCATGCCGGTGGGTACCTATGGCACGGTCAAGGGCATGCTGCCACGCGATGTCGAGGAAATCGGCGCCGAGATCATCCTCGGCAACACCTTCCACCTATGGCTGCGCCCCGGTACCGAAGTGATCAAGGCACACGGTGACCTGCACGATTTCATGCAATGGAAGGGGCCGATCCTCACCGATTCCGGCGGCTTCCAGGTGTTCAGCCTGGGTGCGATGCGCAAGATCAAGGAAGAGGGCGTTTATTTCGCTTCCCCGGTCGATGGCGCGAAGGTGTTCATGGGGCCGGAAGAGTCGATGCAGGTGCAGCGCGATCTGGGCTCCGACATCGTGATGATCTTCGATGAATGCACGCCCTATCCGGCGGACGAGGACGTGGCGCGGCGTTCCATGGAGTTGTCGCTGCGCTGGGCGAAACGCTCGAAGGAAGCGCACGGCGACAGTTCGGCTGCGCTGTTCGGCATCGTTCAAGGCGGTATGCACGAGTCGCTGCGCATGCGTTCGCTGGAAGGTCTGTGCGAAATCGGTTTCGATGGTCTGGCGATCGGCGGGCTATCGGTGGGTGAGCCGAAGGAGGAAATGATCCGGGTGCTGGACTTCCTGCCGCCGCAGATGCCGGCCGACAAGCCGCGCTATCTCATGGGCGTCGGCAAGCCGGAGGATCTGGTCGAAGGCGTGCGGCGCGGTGTGGACATGTTCGACTGCGTGATGCCGACCCGCAATGCACGCAACGGACACCTGTTCACCGATACCGGGGTCGTGAAGATCCGCAACGCAGTGCATCGTCACGATGATTCTCCGCTGGAGCCGGGCTGCGATTGTTACACCTGCAAACACTTCTCACGCGGCTATCTTCACCATTTGGACAAGTGCGGCGAAATGCTGGGCAGCATGTTGAATACAATCCACAACCTGCGTCACTACCAGCGTCTGATGGCTGGTTTACGCGATGCTATCGAGCAGGGTACATTGGCGACCTTTGTCGACGCCTTCTACGCCAAGCGCGGTCTGCCAACCCCGCCGCTTGCGTGACGAATTCATAACTAACTAATCTCTGCAACAGGAGTGCTACATGAGCTTTCTGATTCCCGCCGCCTACGCACAAGAGGCTGCTGCTGGTCCCGCCGGAAGCGGCTTCGAGTGGCTGTTTCTGGTGGGCTTTTTGGTCATCTTCTACCTGATGATCTGGCGTCCCCAGGCCAAGCGCGCCAAAGAGCACAAGAACCTGATTGGTGGTCTGCAGAAGGGCGACGAAGTGGTTACTTCGGGTGGCATCGCCGGCAAGGTCACCAAAGTCGCCGATGACTTCGTTGTGATCGAAGTTTCCGACACTGTCGAACTGAAGTTCCAGAAGGTCGCGATTGCCGCAACGCTGCCTAAAGGCACTCTGAAAGCCATCTGAGCCGAGTTCAATTCAACACCACGACGGGGCGCGCAAGGCGCCCCGCGTCATTAGACGGGCTGCGTCATGCTCAATAGATTCCCCCTCTGGAAATACCTGCTGATACTGGTGGTGCTGGCGATTGCCTGCATCTATTCGGCACCCAACCTCTATCCCGACGACCCGGCTGTCCAGATCACTGGCGCTACCACCTCGCTGAACGTGACTGAGGCTGATCTGAGTCGGGCCAGTACAGCGCTCGAAGAGGCTGGAATCGAAGTCAAGGACACATCGTTGGACGAGCAGGGTCGCGGTGGCCTATTGCGGCTGGTGCGTCAAGACGATCAGTTGCCGGCCAAGGACGTGATCCGTCGTGCCCTTGGTGATGCCTACGTTGTTGCCCTCAATCTGGCGCCGACCACGCCCGACTGGTTGCGCAATCTCGGCGCGAACCCGATGAAGCTAGGTCTGGACCTGTCCGGTGGCGTGCATTTCCTGCTCGAAGTGGACATGGACAAAGCCATCGAGACGCGCTTGAGCGTCCACGAGGGAGAGGTCAAGAGCCTGCTGCGCAAGGAGCGTGTCCGCTATCGCAGCCTGCCGACTCAGGGCAATGCGGTACAGCTGGGCTTTGCCGATCAGGTCACTCTGTCCTCCGCTCAGGCGCTGATCCGCAAGAATTTCAACGACTTCGAGATCACATCCAGTGAGCGCAATGGTCAGCAGGTGCTGCGCTTGGTCCTCACCGAGGCGAAGCTGGCGGAGATTCGTGAGTATTCCATCAAGCAGAACCTCACCACGGTCCGCAACCGGGTCAATGAGTTGGGTGTTTCCGAACCGCTGGTGCAGCGCCAGGGCGCCAACCGCATCGTGGTCGAATTGCCAGGTGTGCAGGACACCGCCGAAGCCAAGCGCATCCTCGGCAAGACCGCGAACCTGGAGTTCCGCCTGGCTGCCGAGATGGATGCTCCCCGCGCGACCACCGAAAGCTTCGAGTTCCGTCAGGAAGGTCGCCCGCCAGCGCAGCTGGAGCGCACGCTTATCATCACCGGCGATCAGGTCACCGATGCCCAGGCCAGCTACGACGAAAATGGTCGCCCGCAGGTCAACATCCGTCTGGATGGGCACGGCGGTGAGTTGATGAACCGCGCTACTCGCAACAATGTCGGCCGCAGTATGGCGGTGATCTTCATTGAGCAGCGCCCGCAAACCCGTTACGTCAAGCAGGTGGTCGACGGCGTCGAGCAGGAAGTGCGCGTCGAAACCTTCCAGGAAGAGAAGCAAATCATCAGCTTGGCGACCATCCAGTCGCCGCTGGGCAGTCAGTTCCGCATCACCGGCCTGGATGGCCAGGGTGAGTCGTCCGAGCTAGCGCTGTTGCTCCGTGCTGGTGGTCTGGCTGCGCCAATGTACTTTGCCGAAGAGCGCACCATCGGCCCGAGTCTGGGTGCCGAGAATATCCAGCTGGGTATCGAAGCCGCGCTGTGGGGCTTCCTGTTCGTTGCGATCTTCATTGTGTTGATCTACAAGTTTTTCGGTGTGCTGGCGACCGTTGCGCTGCTGTTCAACATGGTGGGGCTGACTGCGCTGATGTCGATGCTGGGCGCGACCCTGACGCTGCCGGGTATCGCCGGTATCGTGCTGACCATGGGTATGGCGGTGGACGCCAACGTTCTGATCTTCTCGCGTATTCGTGAGGAGATTCAGAACGGCATGTCGGTACAGCGTGCAATCCACGAAGGCTTCGATCGTGCGCTGTCCGCCATCGTCGACGGCAATTTCACCACTCTGTTGGTGGGTGGCATTCTCTTTGCTATGGGTACGGGGCCGATCAAGGGTTTTGCGGTCACGTTGTCGCTCGGCATCCTCACATCGATGTTCACGGCCGTCATCGTGACGCGTGCCATGGTCAACCTGATCTATGGTGGCCGCGATCTCAAGAAGCTGTGGATTTAAGGGGCTAGCACGATGAAACGCGTAATCAATTTCATGGCGGTGCGTCATCTGGCCTTCGCCTTGACGATGCTGCTGACCGTTGCGTCTCTGGCCAGCCTGGCAGTGAAGGGTTTGAATTTTGGCCTGGATTTCACCGGCGGTACCCTGGTCGAGCTGACTTATGAGATTCCGGTTCCTCTGGATCAGATACGTGAACAGCTGACCGAGGGCGGTTTTGAGGGTGCGCTGGTGCAGAGTTTCGGTGCGACTACCGATGTGCTGATCAGGATGCCGGGTGACGATCCCCTGTTGGGCGAACGTATTGCAGAATCGCTGCGTGGGCATGATGTCGGTGGCGATATCATCGTCAAACGGGCAGAGTTCGTTGGTCCTTCGGTGGGCGAAGAGCTGCGCGATCAGGGCGGCCTGGGCATGTTGTTGGCCTTGGGGGGGATCCTTATCTATGTAGCGTTCCGCTTTCAATGGAAGTTCGGCTTCGGCGCCGTATTGTCGCTGTTTCATGATGTGATCGTGGTATTGGGGGTGTTTTCGTTCTTCGAGATCTCCTTCGATTTAACCGTGCTGGCGGCAGTGCTAGCAGTCATTGGTTACTCACTCAACGACACCATCGTGATCTTCGACCGTATTCGGGAAAACTTCAGGCTGCTGCGCAAGGCTGAGCTGATCGAGAACATCAATATTTCCACCACCCAGACCCTGCTGCGTACGCTGGCGACCTCTGTATCCACATTGTTGGCGGTTGCGGCACTGATGGTGTTTGGCGGCGAAAATCTCTGGGGCTTCTCGCTGGCATTGTTGATTGGTGTTGGGGCGGGTACCTATTCGTCCGTCTATATCGCCAGCATTCTCCTGATCTGGCTGAAGCTGACTCGCGACGATCTGATTCCGCCTGTTGTCGAGGAGGTCGACGAACGTCCTTGAGCATGCCGAACTTCCGGCGGGTTCAGCTGCCTAACCGCCGCAGCGGGGCCATGCCCGTCGGAAGAAGGAAGATGCAGTGAACAAGTCGATGCTGGTGGGTACAGTTCTAGGAGCGGTAGTGGTGACCGCGGGTGGGGCGTTCGCCACCTACACATTGGTCGATCGCGGTCCGAAGTTTGCCGAGGTTCTTGGAGTAGAGCCTATTAAGGAAACCATCAAGACTCCGCGGGAAATTTGTAAGGATGTGACGGTTACCCGGCAGAAGCCAGTGCAGGACCAGCATCGCATCGCTGGCACAGCGGTAGGGGCTGTGGTGGGTGGCTTGCTCGGCAATCAGGTTGGCGGCGGCACTGGCAAAAAGATCGCAACGGTCGCCGGTGCGGTAGGCGGCGGTTACGCCGGTAATCAGGTGCAGGGACGGATGCAGGCCAACGATACCTACACCACCACGGAGACCCGTTGCAATACCGTCACCGACACCCGCGACGAGGTGGTCGGCTATGAAGTCAAGTACGATCTGGGCGGCAAAGTCGGCACGGTACGGATGGATCGCGATCCGGGAAATCGGATTCCAGTACAGGACGGTCAGCTGATGCTGACGCAGCAATGAGCGATCTTTGAATAAAAAAACGCCCCGCGGGGCGTTTTTTTTCGCGAAATTCAGCGTTTCAGCGACGGTGTCAGGTGCGGCTGGATCGCAGTCAGCACAGCCTTAAAACATTTGGTATTGCCCGCGACGATCTGGCCTTTCTCAAGAAATTCGTGGCTGCCACTGAAGTCGCTGACCAGGCCGCCCGCTTCCTGAATCAGTAGTGCGCCAGCAGCCATGTCCCATTCGGAAAGCCCGAACTCCCAAAAGGCGTCATAGCGGCCGGCTGCAACATAGGCCAGGTCCAGACTGGCCGCACCGGCACGGCGCAGCCCGGCGGTTTGACCTACCAGGCTGCGGAACATGTTCAGATAGCTTTCCATGTTGTCCATTTGTCCGTCGCGGAACGGAAATCCGGTACCGAGCAGAGCGCCTTCCAGGCTTTTGCGCGCGCTGACGCGCAGGCGGCGACCATTGAGCGCAGTGCCACGACCACGGCTCGCGGTGAATTCTTCCTGGCGAACCGGGTCGAGAACGACGGCATGCTCAAGGCGGCCACGGTATTTGCAGGCGATGCTGACGGCATAATGCGGAACGCCACGCAGGAAGTTCGTCGTGCCATCCAATGGGTCGATGATCCAGAGGTAGTCCTTGCCGTCACCGCTGCCCTCCAGGAGGCCGCCTTCCTCACCCAGAATGCCGTGATTCGGATAGGCTTTGCGTAGCGCGGCAACGATCAGCTGTTCAGCTGTCCGGTCAATTTCCGAGACGTAATCGCGCGCATCTTTTTCGCTAACCGAGATCACGTCCAGGCGCTCGGTGGAACGAACAATCATTTCGCCAGCGCTACGGGCGGCGCGCAGCGCGATATTCAGCATAGGCTGCATCGATCAATACCTGGTCGTTTAAAGAAAGCCGGCAATTCTATCAGAAAGCTGCCTTGGGTGTACTGAAGGATGAAGGCCGCTGGGACGGTAATGGCGAAGGCGTAAGCCCTTCCTGTAAGCTTTCGGTTCGCTTTCTGGTCGAGAACAACAGTGTCGCTTCAGAACATTCGTGTGGTGCTGGTTAATACGAGTCATGCTGGCAATATCGGCGGCGCGGCCAGGGCCATGAAAAATATGGGTTTGTCTCGGCTGGTTCTGGTGGATCCAGAAGATTTCCCCAGTCCGAACGCCGTTGCTCGAGCATCGGGCGCAACGGATATTCTCGACTCGGCGCAGGTCGTCACAACGCTCGAGGAAGCGCTGGTGGGCTGCAGTCTGGTGCTGGGAACCAGTGCGCGTGATCGTCGTATACCCTGGCCGCTATTGGATCCCCGCGAGACAGGTTCAGTTTGCCTAGAGCAAGTCGAGCGTGGCGGCGAAGTCGCATTGGTGTTTGGTCGCGAATATGCAGGCCTCACTAATGAAGAGCTTCAGCGTTGCCAGTACCATGTGCACATTCCGTCCGATCCGGAATTCAGCTCGCTGAACCTGGCCGCGGCGGTGCAGGTGCTGGCGTACGAGGTGCGTATGGCTTGGCTTGCGGCGAACGGCCAGCCAAGCAAGCAGGAAAAGCTCGAGACTACCTCGTTGCTCAATGCTCAGCCTGTCACTTCGGACGAGCTCGAACATTATTACGAGCATCTCGAACAGACGCTGATCGATATCGGCTTTCTCGACCCGCAGAAGCCTCGGCATCTCATGCCGCGCTTGCGCAGGCTTTACGGGCGTAGCGGCATCAGCAAGCTCGAAATGAACATCCTGCGCGGAATTCTTACCGAAACACAGAAAGCGGTTCGCGGCGAACCCCACAAGCGGAGATCTGATTGATGCTTGAGCGCATGCGCGAGGATATCCAGAGCGTTTTTCATCGCGATCCGGCGGCGCGTAACGCATTCGAGGTCATCACCTGTTATCCAGGTCTTCACGCCGTCTGGTTTCATCGGGTTTCGCATTGGTTGTGGATAAATGATTGCAAATGGCTGGCACGCATGAATTCGAATCTGGCGCGATTGCTAACGGGGATCGAGATCCATCCGGGAGCGCACATCGGCCGGCGCTTTTTCATCGATCACGGGATGGGTATCGTGATTGGCGAGACGGCGCAGATTGGCGATGACGTAACGCTTTATCATGGCGTCACCTTAGGTGGAACTAGTTGGAGTAAGGGTAAGCGCCATCCTACGCTCGAAGATGGCGTGATCGTTGGGGCGGGCGCGAAGATACTCGGCCCGTTCACGGTGGGCGCTGGCGCCAAGGTCGGCTCCAATGCCGTAGTTACTCGTGCGGTTCCAGCGGGTGCTACCGCAGTGGGTATTCCGGGGCGCGTCATCATCAAATCGGATGAAGAGCAGGAAGCCAAGCGCAAGGCGATTGCCGAAAAGATCGGCTTTGATGCCTATGGGGTGACCGAAGATATGCCGGACCCTGTGGCGCGCGCTATCGGCCAGTTGCTTGATCACGTCCAGGCGGTCGAAGAGCGCATGGAAGGCATGTGTCAGGCCCTGACTGCGCTAGGCAGTGACTATTGCGCAAAACAAATGCCCGAGTTACGGGAAGAAGACTTCGCAGAGGTCAAGGATGCTGGCGACGACGCCCGGCCCTGAGTTTAGAGCGGTGTGATAGGTGGGGCACGCTGTTATCATGAGCGTCTTTTCTGCGAGCGTGAGATGTGCTCAGGTCATGCGTCGTTGTTCACACCGCTAAAGTCCGAGCGCTTTAATAGGTCTTATAGTTGATCTAAATAGTCGGGTATTGCATACTTGCTCCAAACCGTGATGCTTGGTGCAGACCGATGCGATTGACTACCAAAGGCCGTTACGCCGTCACTGCGATGCTCGATCTGGCGCTACATGCGCAGCATGGGCCGGTGTCCCTGGCCGATATATCCGAGCGGCAGGGCATTTCGCTTTCCTACCTTGAGCAGCTCTTTGCCAAGCTGCGTCGTGGCAGTCTGGTGACCAGTGTTCGCGGGCCGGGTGGTGGCTATCAGCTTTCCCGCGAAATGGCTGGTATCCAGGTTGCGCAGGTCATTGATGCCGTCAACGAGTCGGTCGATGCTACGCGCTGCCAGGGGTTGGGCGACTGTCATTCAGGCGATACCTGCCTGACCCACCATTTGTGGTGCGACTTGAGTCAGCAGATCCACGAGTTTCTAAGCGGTATCAGTCTGGCGGATCTGGTGATGCGGCGCGAGGTTCAGGAAGTGGCCCTGCGCCAGGATATGCGGCGCGCCAATAGCCAGGCTTCGCAACTGGATAAGATTGAAGCGTCCGCCGTCGAATGAGCAGGACGACTGCCTGATAGGAGATATCTGAATGAAGTTGCCGATTTACCTTGATTATTCCGCTACCACACCGGTCGATCCTCGCGTTGCCGAGAAAATGGTGGAGTGCCTTACTGCTGAAGGTAACTTCGGCAACCCGGCGTCACGCTCCCACGCCTTTGGCTGGAAAGCCGAAGAGGCAGTGGAGAATGCACGCCGCCAAGTCGCCGAGCTGGTGAACGCCGATCCGCGTGAAATCGTCTGGACCTCGGGTGCAACCGAATCGGACAACTTGGCGATCAAAGGGGTTGCGCATTTCTACGCCTCCAAAGGCAAGCACATCGTGACCAGCAAGATCGAGCACAAGGCCGTTCTGGATACGACCCGTCAGCTCGAGCGTGAAGGCTTTGAAGTGACCTACATCGAACCTGGCGAAGACGGCGTGATCACGCCTGCGATGGTCGAGGCCGCGCTGCGTGATGACACCGTGCTGGTTTCTATCATGCATGTGAACAACGAGATCGGAACGATCAACGACATCGCGGCGATCGGTGAGCTCACTCGCTCGCGCGGCGTGCTGTTCCATGTCGATGCCGCTCAGTCCACCGGCAAGGTGGAAATAGATCTAGAAAAGATGAAGGTCGACCTGATGTCCTTCTCGGCACACAAGAC
The DNA here is from genome assembly GCA_031988485.1 of Pseudomonas sp. Classification (GTDB taxonomy): domain Bacteria; phylum Pseudomonadota; class Gammaproteobacteria; order Pseudomonadales; family Pseudomonadaceae; genus Stutzerimonas. Next base: position 267,011 of record DALZYJ010000001.1, on the reverse strand, counting down.
TTACGGCCCCAAAGGCGTAGGCGCGCTCTATGTCCGCCGTAAGCCGCGCGTGCGCCTCGAAGCGCAGATGCATGGCGGTGGTCATGAGCGGGGCATGCGCTCGGGCACGCTGGCGGCTCACCAGTCGGTGGGCATGGGTGAGGCATTTCGCATCGCCAAGGAAGAGATGGCGGCAGAGAACGAGCGCATCACCCGGCTGCGTGATCGCTTCTTCAAGCAGGTCGAGCATCTGGAAGAACTGTATGTGAACGGCAGCATGACTGCGCGCGTTCCGCACAACCTGAACCTGAGTTTCAACTACGTCGAAGGCGAGTCGCTGATCATGGCGCTCAAGGATTTGGCGGTTTCCTCCGGTTCGGCCTGTACTTCCGCCTCGCTGGAGCCGTCCTATGTGCTCCGCGCGCTGGGTCGCAACGACGAACTTGCCCACAGCTCGATCCGTTTTACCTTTGGCCGCTTCACTACCGAAGAAGAAGTCGACTACGCCGCACAGAAAGTCAGCGAGGCGGTTATCAAGTTGCGTGAGCTTTCGCCCCTGTGGGACATGTTCAAAGACGGCGTTGATATCTCGAAAGTCGAGTGGGCTGCCCATTAACCTGTCGAGCTCCGCCTAGCCTGATACAAAGAGGATTGCACCATGGCATACAGTGACAAGGTCATCGACCATTACGAAAACCCCCGCAACGTCGGCAAGTTCGACGCTGAGGATCCATCCATCGGCACCGGCATGGTTGGCGCTCCAGCATGCGGCGATGTGATGCGCCTGCAGATCAAGGTCAACGAGCAGGGTGTCATCGAAGATGCCAAGTTCAAGACCTATGGCTGCGGTTCGGCCATTGCGTCCAGCTCACTGGCTACCGAGTGGATGAAGGGCAAGACCCTAGAAGAGGCGGAAACTATCAAAAACACCCAGCTGGCCGAAGAGCTGGCGCTGCCGCCAGTGAAAATCCACTGCTCGGTGCTGGCCGAAGATGCCATCAAGGCGGCCGTTCGCGACTATCGCGAGAAGAAAGGGTTGCCGCAGGCCTAAGGGGGTATCGATGGCTATCAACATGACAACCGCTGCTGCCGATCACGTGCGTCGTTCTCTCGAAGGGCGCGGTAAAGGATTGGGCGTCCGGCTGGGCGTGCGCACCACTGGTTGCTCCGGTCTTGCGTACGTGCTCGAGTTCGTTGACGAGGCGGCGGCAGAGGATTCGGTGTTCGACAGTCACGGCGTGAAGGTCATCATCGATCCGAAGAGTCTCGTGTACCTCGATGGAACGGAACTCGACTTCGTCCGAGAAGGGCTGAACGAAGGTTTTAAGTTCAATAACCCCAACGTGCGTGGCGAATGTGGCTGCGGCGAGAGCTTCAACATCTGAGGACGCTGTGGGTACTCCTTGTCACTACGCGCTGTTTGAGCTGCAGCCGGCGTTCGATATCGATATCGAAGCGCTTTCCTCCCGTTATCGCGAGCTAGCACGCAAGGTTCATCCGGATCGTTTCGCTGATGCAGACGAGCGGGAGCAGCGTCTCGCCATAGAGCGCTCGGCGAATCTCAACGAGGCCTATCAGACGCTGAAAAGCCCGTCGCGCCGCGCTCGCTACCTGCTGACGCTGCAGGGACGAGAAATGCCGCTTGAGGCCACCGTCCAGGATCCCACCTTTCTGATGCAGCAGATGCAGTGGCGAGAAGAGCTTGAGGACTTAGACGACGATGGGGATTTCGGCGGCGTCGCCTCTTTCAAGGCTCGCCTGAAAACCGCTCAGCAAGATCTCAATGATTCTTTCGCCGACATATGGCGGGACGAATCGCAGCGCGAGGAGGCGGAACGGCTGGTGCGCCGGATGCAGTTTCTCGACAAGCTGTCACAGGAAGTGCGCCAGTTGGAAGAGCGCCTCGACGATTAACCCCGCGTAGCGCCAAGCGCTGCGCCCGATATCAGACAGACATGGCCTTACTTCAGATAGCTGAACCCGGACAAAGCCCGCAGCCTCACCAGCGCCGCCTGGCAGTCGGCATCGATCTCGGCACGACCAATTCGCTCGTTGCAGCACTGCGCAGTGGCGTTACGGCGCCGCTGGCCGATGCCGACGGCGAGGTAATTTTACCTTCCGTGGTGCGTTATCACGCTGACCGTGTCGAAGTGGGTCGTTCGGCCAAGGCCGCGGCTGCCAGTGATCCGTTGAATACCGTTATGTCGGTAAAGCGTTTGGTAGGTCGCGGTATCGGTGATGTGAAACAGTTGGGTGAGCAGTTGCCTTACCGGTTCAGCGAAGGGCAATCGCAGATGCCTTTTATCGAAACGGTGCAGGGCGCCAAGAGTCCGGTCGAGGTGTCTGCCGAGATCCTACGCGTTCTGCGCGAGCGCGCAGAGGCAACGCTGGGCGGCGAATTGGTTGGTGCCGTGGTGACGGTTCCGGCGTACTTCGACGATGCGCAACGGCAAGCCACCAAGGACGCCGCGCGGCTGGCCAATCTCAATGTGCTGCGTCTGCTCAACGAGCCGACCGCTGCGGCCGTTGCTTATGGTCTGGATCGTGAGGCCGAGGGCGTCGTGGCGATCTACGATCTGGGCGGCGGCACCTTCGATATTTCGATTTTGCGCCTGACCAAAGGTGTGTTCGAAGTGCTGGCGACCGGTGGCGATACCGCACTCGGTGGTGATGACTTCGATCATGCCATTGCCGGCTGGATATTGGGTCAATCCAATACGTCCGTGGATCTTGATCCTGGCGCGCAGCGAGAACTGCTGAAAATCGCCTGCGATACCAAGGAGCGGCTCAGCGATGCCGATTCGGTGGAAGTTCGCTATGCCGGTTGGCAGGGCGTTTTGTCACGTGCCACTTTTCACGACCTTATCGATCCGCTAATTGCCCGCAGTCTCAAGTCCTGCCGGCGGGCGCTGCGGGATTCGGCAGTCGAATTGGAAGAGGTTCATGCAGTGGTCATGGTTGGCGGTTCCACGCGTGTGCCGCGGGTCCGTGAGCGGGTCGGCGAGATGTTCGGCCGTGACCCGCTGACCGATATCGATCCCGATCAGGTCGTGGCCATCGGTGCGGCGATCCAGGCGGAAACGCTTGCCGGCAACAATCGCGATGGAGAGGAGCTCTTGCTGCTCGACGTGATTCCGTTATCGCTGGGGCTGGAGACCATGGGCGGCCTGATGGAGAAGATCATCCCGCGCAATACCACGATTCCGGTTGCGCGTGCGCAGGACTTCACCACCTACAAGGATGGCCAGTCGGCCATGATGATTCACGTGCTGCAGGGTGAGCGCGAGCTGATCGCCGACTGCCGCTCGCTGGCTCGTTTCGAGTTGCGCGGCATACCTTCGATGGTGGCGGGCGCGGCGAAGATTCGCGTGACCTTCCAAGTCGATGCCGACGGTTTGCTCAGCGTATCGGCTCGTGAGTTGGCGTCCGGCGTTGAGTCGAGCATTCAGGTGAAACCGTCGTATGGGCTGACCGATGGCGAAATCGCCCGCATGCTAGAGGATTCTTTTCACAAGGCAGGCGAAGACAAGGCCGCGCGTGCGCTACGTGAGCAGCTCGTCGATGCGCAACGATTGCTCGAAGCGGTCGATGCTGCGTTGACCGCTGATGGCGAACGCTTGCTCAGCGACGAGGAGCGCGTTGCGATCGAATCGCAGATGCAGGCGCTGCGTGAACTGCTTGATAGCCAGGACGGTGCGGCCATCGAGCGTCAGATAAAACGCCTGAGCCAGATTACCGATGCCTTTGCTGCGCGCAGGCTAGATTCCACCGTCAAGGCTGCACTGGCTGGACGGCGGCTTAACGATATCGAGGAATGACCCAGATGCCGCAGATTGTTTTCCTGCCTCACGCCGACCATTGCCCAGAAGGCGCCGTAGTAGATGCGCAGCCCGGCGAAACGGTGCTTGATGTCGCCCTGCGAAACGGCATCGATATTGAGCACGCCTGTGAAAAGTCTTGTGCCTGCACCACCTGCCACGTTGTGATTCGTGAAGGTTTTGCCTCGCTGGAAGCTTCCGATGAGTTGGAAGACGACATGCTGGACAAGGCCTGGGGCCTCGAGCCCAACTCTCGGCTGTCTTGCCAGGCGGCCGTCGCGGATGCCGACCTAGTGGTCGAAATTCCGAAATACACCATCAACCAAGTTTCCGAAGGCCATTGAAGGCGAGGTGAACCATGGCGCTTAAATGGGCCGATGTGCTGGATATCGCAATCGAACTGGCCGAGCGCAAGCCGGATGTGGACCCCCGCTATGTGAATTTCGTCCAGTTGCATCGCTGGGTGGTTGAACTGCCGGATTTCTCGGACGATCCGAATCGTGGAGGCGAGAAGGTGCTCGAAGCCATCCAGGCTGCCTGGATCGAAGAAGTCTAGAGCACGGCACCGTAGGGTGGGCTTCAGCCCACCGAAGTCTTTTGTGCCGATCCCGGTGGGCTGAAGCGGAGCGCCGCCCGGCCCACCCTACGGTACTTGCAGCTGCTCTTATATTTTCTTTCCCGACCCGCGTATAATTCGCGGGTTTACTCGTTTGCTTTAACCTGTCGATTTCTGGAGTTTCAAATGGCCCTTCAACGCACTTTCTCCATCATCAAGCCTGACGCTGTCGCCAAGAACGTAGTCGGTGAGATCACCTCCCGTTTCGAGAAAAACGGTCTGCGCATCGTCGCTTCGAAGATGGTCCAACTGTCCGAGCGTGAAGCTGGCGGTTTCTATGCTGAGCACAGCGAGCGCGGCTTCTTCAAGGATCTGGTTGCTTTCATGGTTTCCGGTCCGGTCATCGTTCAGGTGCTGGAAGGTGAAGACGCCATCGCCAAGAACCGTGAGCTGATGGGTGCAACCAACCCGAAGGAAGCCGCTCCGGGCACCATTCGCGCTGATTTCGCTGTTTCCATCGACGAAAACGCCGTTCACGGTTCCGATTCCGAAGCCTCTGCCGCGCGCGAAATCGCTTACTTCTTCCCTGCCACCGAAGTGTGTGCCCGCATTCGCTAATTAGGCGAAGGTGAATTCCATGACTGCTACGACCGGTAAAGTGAACCTGCTGGGGCTGACCCAGCCTCAACTGGAAAGCTTCTTCGATTCAATAGGGGAGAAGCGCTTTCGTGCCGGTCAGGTCATGAAATGGATTCACCATTTCGGCGTCGATGATTTCGACGCCATGAGTAATATCGGCAAGGCCTTGCGCGAGAAGCTCAAGGCCTCTGCCGAGATCCGTGGCCCCGAGGTTGTTAGCGAAGACATCTCCACTGACGGCACCCGCAAGTGGGTGGTGCGTGTGGCTTCGGGTAGTTGCGTAGAAACCGTCTATATCCCGCAGGGAAGTCGCGGCACGCTCTGTGTGTCCTCGCAAGCCGGTTGTGCGCTTGATTGCAGCTTCTGCTCGACGGGCAAACAAGGTTTCAACAGCAACTTAACCGCCGCTGAAGTGATCGGGCAGGTGTGGGTTGCCAATAAATCGTTCGGCACCATACCGGCGAAAGTCGATCGCGCCATCACCAACGTGGTGATGATGGGGATGGGCGAGCCCCTGCTGAACTTCGACAACGTCGTCGCCGCCATGCAGATCATGATGGATGATCTGGGGTACGGTATTTCAAAACGCAAGGTGACCCTCTCGACGTCTGGCGTAGTACCGATGATCGACGAACTCTCCAAGGTCATCGATGTATCGCTGGCGCTATCGCTGCACGCGCCAAACGATGCACTGCGCGATCAGCTGGTGCCTATCAACAAGAAGTACCCGCTGGACATGCTGCTGGCTGCTTGCCAGCGCTATATCTCGAATCTCGGCGAAAAGCGTGTGCTGACTATCGAATACACGCTCTTGCAAGGTGTGAACGATCAGCCAGAGCATGCCGAACAAATGATCGCGTTGCTGGCGAAAATTCCCTGCAAGATCAATTTGATCCCCTTCAATCCCTTCCCGCATTCTGGATATGAGAGGCCGAGCAACAACGCCATCCGTCGTTTCCAGGACATCCTGCATAAAGCTGGGCACAATGTGACGGTCCGTACCACTCGCGGAGAGGATATCGATGCGGCGTGTGGCCAATTGGTTGGCCAGGTAATGGATCGGACGCGACGTAGCGAGCGCTATATCGCGGTACGCGAACTGCAATCCGAGCCAGTAACGGTGTCCGTTGCTACCAACCGTTCCTGAGGAGGGATATTGCCGATGACCGTGCGCGTTGCGCTGCTGCTTGTCTTTGCCGGCCTCATGGCTGGCTGTGTGTCTTCCGGAACGGGCAATCCGTTGCAGACCTCGGAAGGGCGCAACGAAGCGCGAGATGCCTACGTTCAGCTTGGCATCGGCTATCTGCAGCAAGGCGAGGGCGCGCGTGCCAAAACCCCTCTACGCAAGGCGCTCGAGTTGGATCCAAATAGTGCGGATGCGCACGCGGCGCTGGCGCTGGTATTTCAGAACGAGATGGAATATCAACTGGCCGACGAGCATTACCGCAAGGCGCTATCCAGCCGTAACGATGCGCGGATCCTGAACAACTACGGTAGTTTCCTGTTCGAGCAGAAGCGTTATGAGGAAGCTATGGAGCGCTTCGCGAAGGCCTCCGAGGACAACCTCTATTCTGAGCGCTCACGGGTGTTCCAGAATATGGGCATGACCGCGCTGAAGCTCGGTCAGCGCGAGCAGGCCGAAACCTATTTCACCCGGGCCCTTCGCCTAGACAGCCGTCAACCACAGGCCCTCCTCGAACTGGCACTCTTGGCCTACGACGCGCAGCAGTACGTGCCGGCGAAACGCTACTACGACGGATTCAGCAGTCTTTCCGAGCAAAACGCCCGCAGTTTGCTGCTCGGCATTCGTCTGGCAAGAATTCATCAGGATCGGGATCAGGCAGCGAGCCTCGGCTTGCAACTCAAACGCCTGTACCCGGGTACGCCTGAATATCAACAGTTTCTTTCGGAGCAACGATGATAGCGCCACCTTCAGAAGCCGCTGCCTCGATGCTGGACAACCCAGGCGAGACGCTCCGCGCCGCACGGGAAAGCAAAAACTGGTCGCTTTCTTCGGTGGCGAAACAGCTCAATCTGTCGGAGCGCTCGCTTATCCAGATCGAAGCCGGCGATTTTAGCCAGTTGCCTGGTCATACTTTCGCGCGCGGCTACGTTCGGGCATATGCCAAGCTCTTGGGTCTGGATCAAAGTCTATTGGTGCAGCAGTTCGATCGGCATACCGGTACGGACGCGAGTGGTAGCAGCGTCAATAGCCTGGGGCACATCGATCAACCCGTGCGCCTGTCGCGCAGCATGGTGCGCTTCTTCACTTTCCTTCTGACCCTTGTCATTGGCGCCGGCGCTTTTTTCTGGTGGCAGGACCGATCGACGCGTAATGAGTCGGGTCCCTCGGTCACGGCGCTGGAGCGGATCGAGGTCGAGGCTGCTGACGGCACTACGGAGATTCACCTGCTGGATCGAGCTGAGGAACCTGCCGAGCTTGACATAGACGAGCCGGCCGCCTCAGCGCCGCCAGCGGTGAATGAACAAGAACTGACCGCTGAGATTGAAACATTGCCTTCGCAAGAGCAGTCGGCAGCCGAAAAGCCTGCGGAGCGGGGCGAGCCTGTTTCTACTGCTGAAGTACCCGCTGCGACTGCATTGCCCGCAGATACCGCAACGGCCCCAGAGGCTGAAGCGGAGGCGGTCGCGCCGGGAGAAGGGCGTCTAACGCTTGCGTACACCGCCGACTGCTGGACCCGAGTAACCGATGCGAACGGCAAGATACTCTTCAGTGGGCTCGAAAAGGCCGGTAGCAGCCGTACCCTGGTGGGCAAAACCCCGCTGGACTTGCATCTGGGCTTTGCCTCCGGCGCCCAGGTCAGCTTCAACGGGGAAGCCGTCAGTCTTTCTGGCAAAACGCGTGGCGAGACTGCACGCCTCAAGCTCGGACAGTAACTTATGCACAGTGAATCCCCCATCAAGCGCCGCCTCACCCGAAAGATCTGGGTCGGTAGCGTACCGGTCGGTGGCGATGCGCCTATCGCCGTGCAGAGCATGACCAACACCGAAACCTGCGACGTCGATGCGACTGTCGCGCAGATCCAACGGTTGCAGGACGCGGGCGCGGACATCGTTCGGGTCTCGGTGCCTTCGATGGAGGCGGCTGAGGCGTTCGGCAAGATCAAGCAACGCGCTGGTGTGCCGCTGGTGGCTGATATCCACTTCGACTATCAGATTGCCCTGCGTGTCGCTGAGCTTGGTGTCGATTGCCTGCGCATCAATCCAGGCAACATCGGCCGAGAAGATCGTGTGCGGGCCGTGGTCGAAGCTGCACGTGACCGCGGTATTCCGATCCGCATCGGCGTCAATGCCGGCTCGCTGGAAAAGGATCTGCAGAAAAAATATGGAGAGCCGACGCCCGAAGCGCTGGTCGAGTCCGCGTTGCGGCATGTCGAGCACCTCGACCGACTGAACTTTCCCGACTTCAAAGTCAGCGTGAAGGCATCCGACGTGTTTATGGCTGTGGCCGCGTACCGACTGCTGGCGGACAAGATCGAGCAGCCGTTGCACCTGGGCATTACCGAAGCCGGCGGACTGCGCTCGGGTACGGTGAAGTCAGCGGTCGGGCTGGGCATGCTGCTGGCTGAAGGCATCGGTGACACCATTCGCATCTCGCTCGCAGCCGATCCAGTGGAAGAGATCAAGGTCGGTTTCGATATCCTCAAATCGCTGCGCCTGCGTTCACGAGGCATCAACTTCATCGCTTGCCCGAGTTGTTCGAGGCAGAACTTCGATGTGGTTAAGACCATGAACGAACTCGAAGGGCGCTTGGACGATCTGCTGGTGCCGATGGATGTGGCCGTGATCGGTTGCGTCGTGAATGGGCCGGGGGAAGCCAAGGAAGCCCATATCGGCCTGACGGGTGGGACGCCGAACAATCTCGTCTATATCGACGGCAAGCCGGCGCAAAAGTTGAACAATGAAAATCTGGTAGACGAACTGGAGCAGCTGATTCGTCGCAAGGCCACCGAAAAGGCCGAAAACGACGCCGCGCTGATCGTACGCGGCTGATAAGGAACCGAATTGAGCAAGTCCCTGCAAGCCATTCGTGGCATGAACGATATTCTGCCGGCACAGACGCCGGTTTGGCGGTACCTGGAATCAACCGTCGCGCAGTTGCTCGACGGCTATGGCTACAGCGAGATCCGCTTGCCGATCCTTGAATTCACCGACCTGTTTGCCCGCGGTATCGGCGAAGGCACCGATGTGGTCGACAAAGAGATGTACACCTTCCTCGACCGCAACGAGGAGTCGCTGACCCTCCGGCCCGAAGGCACCGCCGGCTGCGTCCGCGCCGTGCTTGAACATGGTATGACCGGCGGTGGCCAGGTGCAGAAGCTCTGGTACGCCGGCCCGATGTTCCGGTACGAGAAGCCTCAGAAGGGCCGCTATCGTCAGTTCCACCAGATCGGTGTGGAAGTATTCAATCAGCCCGGGCCCGACGTCGACGCCGAATTGATCGTGCTTACCGCGCGCCTATGGAAAAAGCTCGGCATGTCCGATGCGGTCACGCTGCAGCTGAACAGTCTGGGCTCCAGCCAGGCGCGCGCGACGTATCGCGATGCTTTGGTCGCCTATCTGCAGCAGCACTTCGAACAGCTCGACGAAGATAGCCAGCGTCGCCTGACCAGCAATCCGCTGCGTATTCTGGACAGCAAGAATGCACAGACGCAGGCGCTGTTGGTTGATGCACCGACGTTGCATGACTACCTGGACGATGAGTCGCGCGTTCATTTCGAAGGGCTCAAGGCGCGTCTCGAAGCAGCAGGAATTGCCTACCAGATCAATCCGAAGCTTGTTCGTGGCCTGGATTACTATGGCCGCACCGTATTCGAGTGGGTAACCGACAAACTGGGGTCGCAAGGCACGGTATGTGCGGGCGGCCGCTACGATGGGCTGGTCAGCCAGTTTGGTGGCAAGCCGACGCCGGGCGTTGGTTTTGCTATGGGCATCGAGCGCCTGGTGCTGCTGCTGGAAACGCTCGAGCTGGTCCCTGAGGAACTCAACCAGCCGGCGCACGCATTCATCTGCGCCTTTGGCGAGCCGGCTGAGCTTGCGGCGCTGGCGCTGGCCGAGCGCCTTCGTGACGCCCTGCCGGGGCTTCGCCTGCTGCTCAACGCCGGCGGCGGCAGTTTCAAGAGCCAGTTCAAGAAGGCTGACAAGAGCGGTGCACGTTTCGCGCTGATTCTGGGTGACGACGAACTGGCGGCGCGCGTGGTAGGTTGCAAGCCGCTGCGCGACGACAGCGAACAACAAAGTATTGCCTGGGATGCTCTACCCGAGCGTCTGGCTGCCTGTCTGGCTTGATCGGACAGGTCTGAATTCAGCGATTGAAAGGAGTGACGGTGTGACCTCGGGTACCGAAGAAGAACAGCTGGCGCAGATCAAGGAGTGGTGGCAGCGTAACGGCAAGCCTTTGCTATTGGGGGGCATAGTCGCGCTGGTGCTGGTGTTTGGTTGGCAGTTCTGGCAAAAGCATCAGCTGAATCAAGCGCATGGCGCTTCGGCCGTCTACCAACAGCTGCTCAATGCCGCGTTGAATGAGGACGGGGTGGATACCGCCGAAGTTTCACGCCTGGGCAATCTGCTGCAGAAAGAATTTGCCGGCACGCAGTACGCGCAGTACGGCAGCCTCTTCGTAGCCAAAGTGGCGGTGGAGTCCGGCCGTCTCGATGAAGCCGCAACCGAGTTGCGGAGCGTGCTGGACAAGCCCGCCGACAAGACACTCGAGGAACTGGCCCGCCAGCGCCTCGCTCGTACCCTGGCTGCTCAGGACAAGGCTGAAGAGGGGCTCGCACTGTTGCAAGGCGAGGCGCTCGAGGCATTTGCCGCCAGCCGTGAAGAGTTGCGAGGCGATCTGCTGGTCAGTCTGGGGCGATATGACGAAGCCCATTCAGCCTATTCCAAGGCCAAAGAAGCGCTGTCACAGGATGCCGCAATTGGCGGACTGCAGCTGAAACTGGACGACCTGGCTCGTGGAGAGGCATAAATTGAAGCGTTGGAAAACTGCCGCACTGCTGACCCTGGCCGTCCTGGCTGCTGGTTGCAGCAGCAATGACAAGAAAGAACCCGAACCCGCCGAGTTGGTCAAGTTCGAGGCTGAGATAGAGCTGAGCAAGCAATGGGATCGCTCGATCGGCGATGGCCAGGGTGAGACCTACAATTTGCTGACACCGGTTGTCTACGGCGATGAGATATTCGCTGCTGACGTCGAAGGCCTCGTCGTAGCGATGGATCGCCTGACCGGTAAGGTCAATTGGAAAAGCGATCTGGAGATGCCGATCTCCGGTGCGGTGGGTGCCGGCTACGGCCTGGTCCTGGTTGGTACTCTGCGCGGCGAAGTGTTGGCGCTGGATGTCTCGACCGGAGAGGAGCGCTGGCGCAGCCGGGTTAGCAGCGAGATTCTTGCCGCACCCGCCGTTAATGGTGATGTGGTGGTCGTTCAGACCCAGGATGACCGCGTCATTGCACTGGATATCGACACCGGCGAGCAGCGTTGGAGCTATGAAAGCTCCCCTGCGGTGTTGACCCTTCGCGGGACCGGTGCTCCGCTGTTGACCAACCAACTCGCCATCGCTGGGCTTTCCAGCGGTAAAGTCGTGGCGCTGGATACGCGCCGTGGGCTGCCGGTCTGGGAGCAGCGTGTCGCCATTCCGCAAGGCCGCTCCGAGCTTGAGCGCGTTGTCGATATCGACGGCGGTCTGCTGCTCTCGGGCCAAACCCTGTACGTCGCTTCCTTCCAGGGACGCGTCGCTGCGCTGGACCTGCAGAGCGGTCGCATTCTCTGGCAGCGCGACGCATCCACATCATCCGGTGTAGCGATGGGCTACGGTAGCGTCTATCTCAGTCAGGCTGATGGTTCGGTTGTCGGAATCGATGAGCGCTCGACTACAGCGCTCTGGAAGAACGAACAGCTCGCCCGCCGTCAGCTGTCTGCGCCGGCCGTGTTTTCCAGCTATGTCGTTGTTGGCGACAAGGAGGGCTATTTACACTTCCTCAGCCAAGTCGATGGCCGTTTCGTCGCGCGCACTCGTATCGACAGTGATGGCGTGCGGGCACAGCCTGTGGTCGATGGCGACTGGCTGTATGCCTATGGCAATGGCGGTAAGTTGGTCGCGTTGACTATTCGCCAGGCGGATTGACCGCCCCAGCTATTCGCTTTTGTTCCGCCTGGGCGGAGCACTAAATATTCGGCCGCTGCCTTGCAGCGGCCTTCGTGTTTTCTGAAATATCGCAGTGGAGAGCCGTATGGTTCCCGTAATCGCTCTGGTGGGCCGCCCTAACGTCGGTAAATCCACCCTCTTCAATCGCCTGACCAAAAGCCGTGACGCCATCGTGGCTGAATATGCCGGTCTGACACGTGATCGCCAGTACGGCGAGGCCAAGTGGCAAGGCCGCACCTATATCGTCATCGATACCGGTGGACTGACCGGAGACGAGGAGGGTATCGATGCCAAGATGGCCGAGCAGTCGCTGCAGGCCATGGAAGAGGCCGATGCGGTGATGTTCATGGTCGACGCGCGCGCTGGCATGACGCCTGGCGATCAAATGATCGCCGAGCATCTGCGCAAGATGAACAAGCGTCACTTCCTGGTGGTGAACAAGGTCGACAGCGTCGATCCGGACATCGCGCGGGCCGAGTTCAGCCCACTGGGGCTCGGCGATGCGTTGCCGATCGCAGCTGCGCATGGCCGTGGTATCAGCCATATGCTGGAGCAGGCGCTCGGTGCGTTTGCCAAAGACAACACTGAAGAAACCGAAGGCGACGAGGGTGAAGGCGAGACGGTTGCCGAGGGTGAGGAACTCAAGCGTATTCCTGGGCCGAGCGAAAAGGATGGCATCAAGATAGCCATCATCGGTCGCCCCAATGTCGGCAAATCGACCTTGGTCAACCGCATGCTCGGTGAAGAGCGGGTCATCGTCTATGATCAGGCCGGTACCACCCGCGACAGCATCTACATCCCGTTCGAACGTGGTGAGGAGAAGTACACGCTGATCGATACCGCCGGCGTGCGGCGTCGCGGCAAGATCTTCGAGGCGGTGGAAAAGTTCTCTGTGGTCAAGACGCTTCAGGCGATCCAGGACGCCAACGTGGTGATCTTCGTCATGGATGCGCGCGAAGGTGTGGTCGAGCATGACCTCAACCTGCTCGGCTTCGTGCTGGACAGCGGCCGGGCGCTGGTCATTGCGCTGAACAAGTGGGACGGCATGGAGCCCGGCGAGAAGGATTACGTGAAGAAGGAGCTGGAGCGCCGGCTATTCTTCGTCGAGTTCGCCGACATTCACTTCATCTCCGCCAAGCACGGCACCGGCGTCGGCAATCTGTACAAGTCGGTGCAGGCCTCGTTCGCTTCGGCCGTCACTCGCTGGCCCACCAGCCGCCTGACCCAGATCCTCGAGGATGCCGTGCGCGAGCATGCGCCGCCGATGGTCGCTGGTCGTCGAATCAAGCTGCGCTATGCCCACTTGGGCGGCGCCAACCCGCCGCTGATCGTGATTCACGGCAACCAGGTCGATGCGATACCCAAGTCCTACACCCGCTACTTGGAAAACACCTACCGGCGCGTTCTGAAACTGGTCGGTACGCCGATCCGCATCGAGTACAAGGGCGGCGAAAACCCGTTCGAGGGTAAGAAAAATACCCTCACCGATCGTCAGGTAAACAAGAAGCGCCGCCTCATGTCGCACCACAAGAAGGCCGAGAAGAAGCGTCGGGACAAGAAGCGCTGATTCCCTAGCTCTCGTCGAACGACTGGTCCATATCAAGGGCCGGTCGAGCGTGCCTGGGCTTGCCAACCTGGCGGGCCGGGTTGCCTACCACGGTCGTGTGAGGCGCAACGGGGTGCAACACGATGCTACCGGCGCCAATCTTCGCGCCCTCGCCAATTTCGATATTGCCCAGGATCTTCGCACCCGCGCCGATCAACACGCCGCTGCGCACTTTCGGATGGCGGTCGCCGCTTTCCTTGCCGGTGCCGCCCAGCGTCACACCTTGCAGGATCGAAACGTCATCGCCCACCTCGGCCGTTTCTCCGATGACGATGCCCGTGCCGTGGTCGAGCATGATGCCACTGCCCAGCCGGCTGGCCGGATTAATGTCGATGCCCAGACGTTCGTTGCAGCGTGCCTGGATGAACATCGCCAGCAGTCGTTCACCCTGTTGATGCAGCCGATGCCCGATGCGGTAGGCCTGCAGCGCGAGGAATCCCTTGGAAAACAAAAGCACCTCCAGCGCGGTGTCGAAGGCAGGATCTCGGCTGACGATCGCCTGCAGGTCGCGCCAGGCCAGTTCGCCCAACAGCGGGGTCATTCGCTGCTCGCTGGCGAAGCGGTCGAACAGTGCGTTCGCTTGTTCCGGCGTGTCTGCCAGCGTGCGGCTGATGCGATGGGCGAGCGCGCAGCCGAAATCCGAATGGCCGAGGATGGCCTGCTGAATGATGCTTTCAAGGGTCGGCTCCTTCCGTAGCGCCCGTTCGGCCTGGTCGCGCAGGTCGTTCCAGGCATGGCAGGGTTGGGTAGGCATAGCGAACTCCTTAGGGCAGTAAACAGCTAACGGTGCGGTGTGCTGGCGTTGCGCGCTGTCGGCCAACTGTACAGCCGAGCTTGTCGTTCTGGACACCCTCGTATCGGGCGGCGTTGATCGGCTATCCTGTTTTTCCCCCTGCCGAAGCCCCGTACGGCAGGCCTGTCGGAGCCCGCCATGCTCATCAGTAAATTGCCCAACGTCGGCACCACTATCTTCACCACCATGTCGCAGCTTGCGGCTGAGACTGGTGCGCTGAATCTGTCTCAAGGTTTTCCGGACTTCGACGGGCCCGATGCGCTGCGCGAAGCCGTGGCCCGTCACGTAATGGCCGGGCACAACCAGTACGCACCGATGGCCGGTTTGCCGGCGTTGCGCGAGCAGGTGGCGTTGAAGGTTGCGAGGTTGTATGGGCGGCAGGTGAGCGCCGATAGTGAAATCACCATCACGCCGGGCGCGACCCAGGCGATCTTCTGCGCCATCCATGCAGTGGTGCGTCCGGGCGACGAGGTCATCGTTTTCGATCCCTGCTACGACAGCTACGAGCCGGCGGTGGAACTGGCTGGTGGCATCTGCATCCGTCAGTCGCTGAGCCTGCCGGAGTTCGCCATCGACTGGCAGAAACTGGCCGATGCGATCACGCCGCGTACCCGCATGATCGTGCTGAATACGCCGCACAATCCCAGCGGTGCGCTGATCGAAGCTGCAGATCTGGACCGTCTGGCCGAGCTGATCCGCGACAGGAACATCTATCTGCTCAGCGATGAGGTCTATGAGCATCTGATCTTCGATGGTCGCGAGCATGCCAGCGTGCTGCGCCATGACGAGTTGTATGGGCGGGCTTTCGTCATCAGCTCCTTCGGTAAGACCTACCACGTCACCGGTTGGAAGACCGGCTATGTGGTGGCGCCAGCGGCGCTCAGCAGCGAGCTGCGTAAGGTGCATCAGTACGTCAGCTTTGCCGGTGTCACGCCGCTGCAATGGGCGCTGGCCGATTTCATGGCCGCGCATCCCGAGCATCTGAGCGAGCTGCCCGCGTTTTATCAGGCAAAGCGCGATCTGTTCTGTGATTTGCTGGCTGGCTCGCGGTTCCGCTTCACCCGAGCGGCGGGTACTTATTTCCAGCTGGCCGACTATTCGGCGATTCGTCCAGATCTGGACGATGTGGCCATGGCTGAATGGCTCACACGTGAACATGGCGTGGCTAGCATTCCGATCTCCGTTTTTTACCAAACGCCTCCAGCCCAATCGCGGCTGGTCCGCTTCTGCTTCGCCAAACGAGAGGAGACGCTGCGTCAGGCAGCCGAACGACTATGCGCGATCTGAACGATTTGCCCGACCTCGACCTGGCGCTGATCCAGACCACGCTCGTTTGGCAGGACGCCAGCGCCAACCGTGCCCGCTTCGAAGAATTGCTGGAGCAGGCGCGCGGCGCCGACTTGATCGTGCTGCCGGAAATGTTCACCACGGCCTTCTCGATGAATTCATCGGAGCTGGCCGAGCCGGAAGAGGGGCCGACCTACGCCTGGCTTCGCGAGCAGGCGGCGCGTATGGATGCTGTGATCACCGGCAGTGTCATCATCGGGGCCGCGGATGGTAGCCACCGCAACCGTCTGCTCTGGGCGCGGCCGAACGGCGAGATATCGCACTACGACAAGCGCCACCTGTTCCGCATGGCCGGCGAGCACAAGCACTACACCGCCGGCGCGCAGCAGGCGCTGTTCGAACTCAAGGGTTGGCGCGTCCGTCCGTTGATCTGTTACGACCTGCGCTTCCCCGTCTGGAGCCGCGATGCTCACGACACCGATCTGCTGCTGTACACCGCCAACTGGCCCGCCGCACGCCGCAATGCCTGGAACCGCCTGCTGCCGGCGCGTGCCATCGAGAACCTCTGCTATGTCGCGGGGGTGAACCGCGTCGGCAAAGACGGCAATGGCTATCCCTACAGCGGCGACAGTCAGGTACTGGATTATCTGGGCGATCCATTGCTAGAGGCGGGCGATGCCGACGGCGTTTTCCGCGCCTCGTTGAACGCACAGAACTTGGCGGCGTACCGAGAGAAATTCCCGGCATACCACGACGGCGACGACTTCGAACTGAAGGTCTAGCCCACACGGCGAATCAGACTGGCGGCGCCGCCTTGCGCCGCCCGCGCGATACCAGCCAGCCATAGATCAGCAGATTGGCGAGCACCACCACGGCCGCCAACAGGTATTGCATCGGCACACTCAGCCAGGCCGGATAGATCAGCGGGAGCAGGTACTGCTCGACGAAACTCGTTTCATAGCCGGCTCCACCGGCCAGACGGCGTAGCTGATTTTCCCAATGAGTGAGCGGGCATGAATGACCACTCAGTTCGACGAAAATCCCCCACGCCACTGCCGGCACGTGCAACAACAGCACGCCTCGCTTCCACGCAGCCAACAGCCCGCCCAGCAAAACGAAGACGATAAAGCCCAAGTGCAGGGTCAGCACCGCATCGGCTGAGAGGCGATAGAGCACGACGGCTATCCTGCCGGGCCGGGCTTTGCTTGCCGGCTGATCTGTTCGTCCTGTCGACGTGCAAGCCAGGTGATCGAAAGCAGGGCGCCGAGCAGCGCCATGAGCATGTCGGATTGAGTGTCCCAGGGGTCGCCCTGGGTGCCGAGAAACTCCTCCGCGCCCTGACCGGCGATCAACGCCACCCACCATTCGATCAGTTCGTAGAGGGCGCTGAATGCCAGCGCGACGCAAAGCGAGAGGAAGCCGAGCATCTTGCCGGGGCGTAGCAAACCCAGGCGCAGGAGAACTTCACGCGCCAGCAGCGCCGGAACCACGCCCTGCATGAAATGGCCCAGCTTGTCGTATGGGTTGCGGCTGAGTTCGAACCAGTCCTGCAGCCAGAAGCCCAGCGGCACACGCGCGTAGGTGTACGCGCCGCCTAGAATCAGCACCAGCGCGTGGGCGGCGATCAGTACATAAAGCAGTCGTGTGAGGGGGAAACGCCGATAGCTGAGCAGTAATATCGGCGCTGCGATCAGGACTGGCGCGACTTCCAGCAGCCAGGTTGCGCGGTCGT
This sequence comes from Pseudomonas sp., assembly GCA_031988485.1. GTDB lineage: Bacteria > Pseudomonadota > Gammaproteobacteria > Pseudomonadales > Pseudomonadaceae > Stutzerimonas. Next base: position 249,435 of record DALZYJ010000001.1, on the reverse strand, counting down.
ATGGGGCGATGCCTGAGATGATCAGGGCCAGCAGGACCACCAGGCCCAGGGTTGCGTAGAGCGCGTTGTCCTGCATGTCGGCATCTCTCCAGATAAGGGCGTCAGCATGCCGTCCTCGCGTGAGGACACGCAATCTCTGACCGATCTTAAAGCGTGGCGGAGGCTCGCTCAGCCTTGCCTTGAGCGTGTCGCTGACGAGCGAGAAAGGGATTTGGCGCAGCGGCTCAGATCCACTGCCCCGACGTAGCGGTTGGCATTGCCCTGCGCGCAGGCGACTTTGCGGTTGCGCCACTGTTCCCATTCGTTGACGGGATGCTGACGATTCCAGATGGCGTAGAGGCGCTGATCCTGTTTCGAAAGTCGCAGGCCGTAGCGCTCGCTCATATACAGGTAGGTGCGCGCGATGGCGCCGCGGCTGTATGGCGGCGGCATGGCGGTGCGCTGTTTGAAGTTCACCACGAACGGGCAGGCACCGTATTGGCTGGGCTTCTCGCTGAGCATGCCGAAGCCGTAATTGCTGCGGTCGCCGTTCACTTCGCCCACGACCGGGACGAGGTTGTGCAGATCGGACTCCGCCTTGCTGAAGATCGGGTCGGTAGAGGTGCAGTGCTTGCGCCCGCCATCCTGCCAGCACTGGCGCTGATGGCCGATCACCCAGGCGGGAACGATATGCTCCCACTCCACTCGCCCGGCGCGCTTGGGTTGCTTGCGCGGAATGTAGCCGCAGCTGGCCAAGTCGATCTGGTTGCTCTTGAAAGCGCAGTGGCAATAGAAGTCCACCGGACGCTCGGCATATATCTGTCCGGCGATTTTCTTTGCTTCGCGAAAGGTGCGCGGCGCGTCGGCTTGGGCGCAAAAAGATAAAAACGGAACGAGCAGAAACAAGCTGATACGGCGCATGGGATTCTCGACGACTGACTGAGAAATGCATCCATGCGGGGCGCCGTATTTTATCTAGGTGTCACGTAAATATCTCTTTTAAAACAATGGGTTGGCTGTGTTTATCGAGCCATTCGTCGGCCTGATTGATTGATCCACAGCGAGGCGAGAATGAGCAGCCCACCGAGAGCAAGCAATACAAGGTTGGTTTCCGTGCCCCAGATCAGCAGGTTGAGAACCAAGCCGACCGGTACCGCCAGGTTATTCATCACCGCAAGCGTGCCCGCGTCCACCAACGTGGCACCCTTGTTCCAGCAGAACTGACCCAGCGCGGTGGCCAGCACGCCCATCCATACCAGTACGCCCCACTGGCTCGTCGTTGTTGGCAGTTTGTCACCGCCGAACAGCAACCAGGCCGGTAGCACGATGACCAGCGCGCCGAGAAAGAAATAGCCGAAGCGCCGATAGAGCGGGACATCCGATGGATAGCGTTGCGCCAAGTGTTTGTAGCCAACTTGCCCCGCAGCGAAAGTGAAATTGGCCAACTGCATCAGCAGGAAACCACCGAGAAACTCGCTGGAAATCCCGTCGTAGCGAATCAGGCCCGCGCCGAGCACGGCGACCGCAGCAGCCAGCAGCGCCCAGGGATTGAAGCGACGATTGAATGCGTCGTCGATCAGCGTGACGTGCAGCGGCGTGAGGACCGTGAACAGCAACACTTCGGCCACTGTCAGTACGTTGAAGCTCAGATACAGGCACAGGTAGGTCACGCCGAATTGCAGTGCGCCGACCAGCGTGACGCCTGCGATGAAGCCCGGTGCAACGCCACGCCAGCGGGTCAGCGGGAGAAACACCAGCCCGGCGATGAGCACACGGGTGAGCACCGCGAAATAGCTGTCCACCTGGCCGGCCAGATATGCGCCGATCAGGTTGAAGGAAAATGCCCAGAGCAGGGTCACGAAGATGAGATAGCGCATGCCGGCTCCTCAGCAGAAGGTCGGCGACATTAGCGGCTAGGTTACAAAGAGGGAAGACCCAGCATGTGTTCGCTGGGTATGTGGGTGGCCGTTGGTGGGCTGAAGCCCACTCTACGTGTTGAAGCGGAGCGCCGCCCGGCCCATTCCGGTACTAGGGTGGGCTTCAGCCCACCGGCAGGGGCATCGAAAGCGGCGAGCCCACGGGCCCACCAGCAAGTTAGGCTGCCTTCATCTCGGCTTCACGCACCGCGCGGTTCAGCGCGCTGAACAGGGCGCGGATGCTGGCGGTGGTGATGTTCTCGTCGATGCCAATGCCATGTAGCGGACGCTCGCCATCCAGGCGCACCTCGATATAGGCCGCGGCTCTGGCATTGCTGCCGGCGCCGATGGCGTGTTCGTGGTAGTCCATGATTTCCAGCTTGACCGGCAGTGCCGCGACCAGCGCTTCCAGCGGGCCCTTGCCTATGCCGCGCAGGTTCAGGGTTGCGCCTTCGTTGACGACCTCCACTTCCAGCGCGCTGGTGCCATTCTCTTCCTGCAGACGATGCCCCTTGAGCGCGTACGGTGCGACAGCCTGCAGGTATTCGGTTTCGAGCAATGCATAGATCTGCGCGGCGCTCATCTCCAGACCAAGGCGATCGGTTTCCTTCTGCACCACCTGGCTGAACTCGATCTGCATGCGCCGTGGCAGGTTGATGCCGTACTCCTGCTCGAGCAAATAAGTGATGCCACCCTTGCCGGACTGACTGTTGACCCGAATCACCGCCTCGTAACTGCGGCCGATGTCGGCCGGGTCGATGGGCAGGTAAGGCACTTCCCAGACGCCGTTCGGATCCTGCTGGGCGAAGCCCTTGCGTATCGCGTCCTGATGCGAGCCGGAGAAAGCGGTGTGCACCAGATCGCCGACGTAGGGATGGCGCGGATGCACCGGCAGCTGGTTGCATTCCTCGACCACCTTGCGCACGGCGTCGATGTCGGAAAAATCCAGCTGCGGATCGACGCCCTGGGTGTACATGTTCAGTGCCACGGTCACCAGATCGACGTTGCCGGTGCGCTCGCCATTGCCGAACAGGCAGCCTTCGACGCGATCGGCGCCGGCCATCAGACCCAGTTCGGTGGCCGCCACGCCAGTGCCGCGGTCGTTGTGGGTGTGCAGGCTGATCATCACGCTGTCGCGCTTATTGATATGGCGACCGAAGTATTCGATCTGATCGGCGTAGATGTTCGGCGTGGCCGCCTCGATGGTGGCCGGCAGGTTGAGGATCAGCTTCTGCGCGGGTGTCGGCTGGAACACCTCGATCACCGCATTGCACACCTCGATGGCGAAATCGGTCTCGGTGGAGCTGAACACCTCCGGCGAGTATTCGAAGCGCCAGTCGGTTTCCGGTGCCGCGTCGGCCAGGCGCTTGATGACTTGCGCCGCACTGACCGCGATGTTCACCACGCCGGCCTTGTCCTGATTGAAGACGATGCGACGAAAGCTCGGTGCGGTAGCGTTGTAATAGTGGACGATGGCCTGCTTGGCGCCCTTGAGTGATTCGAACGTACGGGTGATCAGGTCCTCGCGTGCCTGAGTCAGCACCTGGATGGTGACGTCATCCGGAATATGACCGCCTTCGATCAATTCGCGAACGAAGTCAAAATCGGTCTGTGACGCGGAAGGGAAGCCCACTTCGATTTCCTTTACGCCCACGGTGACCAGCGTCTTGAAGAACCGCATCTTCTTCGCCGCATCCATCGGCTCGATCAGCGACTGGTTGCCGTCGCGCAGGTCGGAGCTGAGCCAGATCGGCGCCTGGGTGATGGTCTTCGACGGCCAGGTGCGGTCAGGGATATCGATAGGGGCGAAGGCGCGATATTTTTTCGACGGATCTTTGAGCATGGTCATGGCGTTTCCTTGGGCTCGCTCGTGGCGACAGCAATCGGGACCGGTTTTGCCGGCTGGTTATGGTGCGAACTTAGACCTTTCTGGCGGCTCCGTGCAACACTTGCCGCAAAATTGGTAAAAGCTGCTTTATATAAATAAATATGCGAGATTTTATGCTGATTATTTCGTTCTTCCGTGCGCTTGCTTGCTCGACATGTTTGCGGCTTCATGTCGCAGCCGCTTCGGCAAACCGAGCGTGCGATCATCCAGGCACCGGCTCAGCGGAACCGGGACGCTGTTAAACAAGGACTTGCCGGTGACACGCAAACGGCTTTCGACATTGGGTATCTGGCTTGGCCTGTTCGCCATGCTGATGATTCATGTCGGTCCGTTGTACTCAGCGTTACAGACGGCGCAGACCACTACTGCGCCGATTGGCGGGCACCAACAGCATGCTGGCCATGAGTCGTCTTCTCCGGCACACGATCATCACCGACAGGCATCAAGCAATGAGCCCGCCTGGCTGGCAGCGCTAAAGCTCTGCGGTTATTGCGAGCTGTTGACGGTCAACCCGCCGCTCGCGCTTTCCCTCGATCTGGTCCTGCCTCGTCATGAGCCAGGTTACTTCCAGCCACTTCCAGAGCAACCGCTGCCATCGGCGCCACGCCGCAGCAACGGCTATGCACGCGCTCCGCCGCATTTCCACAGCTGACATTCACCAGCCGCCTTGAGCGGTCTCATACATGCAGAAGTGGAAATCCTTATGCCCAGCATCAACCGTGGCTGCGAGGCGCGCGTGCGCCTGTCCAAGCATTTTTCGATTCGACCCTCCCGTCTGCGCTGGCAGCTCGCTCATGCGACCCTGCTGGGGCTGCTCGCCAGCGGTGCGCTGGCCGCCGATCCGGTCGACCACAGCGAGCATGTGCACCACGCGGGCTCCGCCGAGCTGGCGCCCATGGTCATCACTGGCGTCGCCCAACAGTCGCCGCTGACGGTGACAACCGATCCGAAGATCCCGCGCCAGCCGGTGCCGGCCAGCGACGCGGGCGATTACCTGCAGACCATTCCCGGCTTCTCTGCCGTGCGTGGCGGCGGCTCCAACAGCGACCCAGTATTCCGCGGCATGTTCGGTTCGCGGCTGAAGCTGCTGGCCAATGGCGCCGAGATGCTCGGTGCCTGTCCAAGCCGCATGGATTCGCCCAGCTCCTACATCACGCCTGAGAACTACGATGCGCTGACGGTGATCAAGGGGCCGCAAACCGTGCTCTGGGGGCCGGGCAACTCGGCGGCGACCATCCTCTTCGAACGTGATCCGGAGGATTTCAGCGAGCTGGGCGGGCGAATCGACGCCAGTTTCCTGGTCGGCTCCGATGGTCGTTTCGACCGCAATATCGATGCCGCCGCCGGTGATGAACAGGGCTATATCCGCCTGCTGGCCAACCGCTCCGATTCCGATGACTACCAGGACGGCAACGGCGACGACGTGCATTCGCGCTGGGACAAGTGGAGTACCGACCTGGTGCTTGGTTGGACGCCGGACGAAGACACGTTGCTGGAGCTGACGGTCGGTCGCGGCGACGGCGAAGCTCGCTATGCGGGGCGCGGTATGGATGGCAGCCAGTTCGAGCGCGAGAGCATCGCCCTGCGGTTCGAGCGGGACAATATCGGCGAGGTGCTGCAGAAGATCGAGGCGCGGGTCTACTACAACTATGCCGATCATGTGATGGACAACTATAGCCTGCGCACGCCTTCCGGCATGGGCATGATGGCCAATCCCATGGCCAGTAACGTCGACCGGCGCACCCTGGGTGGGCGCTTGGCGGCGACTTGGCGGTGGAGCGATTACGAACTGGTGGCCGGCGTGGATGCCCAGCGCAACGAGCACCGCAAGCGCAACTCCAGCTACAACATGATGACCGGCACGCTGACCGAGCATGATCGCTTCGTCTGGGACAAGGACGCCGACTTCCACAACTACGGCCTGTTCGGCGAGCTGACCCGCAATCTGGATGACGACAGCCGGGTGATTGGCGGCGCACGGATAGATCGTGCTACCAGCAAAGATTACCGTCAGACATTCACTACTCGTAATCCGATGACGATGCTTGACGTCGTCTGGGCCAACCCATCGGCGGATAAAAAGCGCAGCGACACCTTGCCTAGCGGCTTCCTGCGCTACGAGCATGATCTGCAATCCCTTCCCGCAACGGCCTACTTGGGCCTTGGCCATACCCAGCGCTTTCCTGACTATTGGGAGCTGTTTTCATCCAGTACCGGTTCGATTGGAAGCATCCAGACCTTCGAGACGATTAAACCGGAAAAGACCACCCAGCTCGACTTCGGTCTCCAGTACAGCCAGGGGCCGCTGGACGCCTGGGCGTCGGCTTATGTGGGGCAGGTGCGTGACTACATCCTGTTCAGCTACTCGTCCGGCATGATGGGCATGTCCAGCTCGAGCGCCGACAACGTCGACGCACGCATCATGGGTGGCGAACTGGGCGCCAGCTATCGCCTGAATGCCAACTGGAAAACCGATGCCAGCCTTGCCTACGCCTGGGGCAAGAACAGCTCCGATGGCCAGGCGTTACCACAGATGCCGCCACTGGAAGGGCGGCTGGGCCTGACCTACGAGCAGGGCGACTGGAGCGCGGCCGGTCTCTGGCGTGTAGTGGCGGCGCAGAATCGCGTGGCCGAGAACAAGGGCAACGTGACCAGCAAGGACTTCGACCAAAGCTCGGGCTTCGGCGTGTTCTCGCTCAACGGCGCCTATCGCCTGAACCAGAACTTCAAGCTCAGCACCGGTATCGACAACCTGTTCGACAAGGCCTACAGCGAGCACCTCAACCAGGCTGGCAATGCCGGTATCGGCCTGTCGGCCGACGAGCGCATCAACGAGCCAGGTCGCACCTGGTGGGCGCGGGTCGATATGAGTTTTTAAGCAAAGGACGATAAAAGCGCTGGAGGCTGGACGGAAAATTTCAAACCTCCAGACGCTTTTTCTTCAGCGTTGCGTGATGGCCTCCCGGCCGACTGCCGGCAGCGGTTGGTAGGCTGCTGCGGCGCCTCTCCATTCACGCATGTCCGCACCACTTGGATGCTGGAATACGCGCAGGCCGAATTCCGGCAGGATCGACAGCAAGTGGTCGAAGATGTCCGACTGAATCGCTTCGTAGGGCACCCAGCTCACCGTATTGGTGAAACAGTAGATTTCCAGTGGCAACCCATCGGCGGTAGGCGCGAGCTGACGCACGATGAACGTCATGTTCTGGTGGATGCCGGGATGGCTGCGCACGTAGCGTTCGACATAGGCACGGAATGTACCGATGTTGGTGATGCGCCGTGTATTCACCGGCTCCTGTCCACGCTCGGCCAGCTTGGCGTTCCAGGCATCGATATCGCGCTGCTTCTCGCCCAGATAGTCTTCGAGCAGGCTGAAACGATGCAGGTGTCCGCATTCCTCATCGCTGAGAAAGTGCACGCTCTGTTGGTCGAGAAAGAGGCTGCGCTTGATCCGGCGACCGCCGCTTTCCTGCATGCCGCGCCAGTTCTTGAATGAATCCGAGATGAAGCGCTTGGTCGGGATGCTGGTGATGGTCTTGTCCCAGTTCTGCACCTTGACCGTGTGCAGCGCGATGTCGATCACATCGCCGTCGGCGTTGAGCTGCGGCATCTCCACCCAGTCGCCGACGCGAATCAGGTCGTTGGAGGTGATCTGCACGCTAGCCACCAGCGACAGCAGGGTGTCCTGGAAGATCAACATCAGCACCGCGGCCATGGCGCCGAGGCCGGACAGCAGGATCAGCGGCGAGCGATCGATCAGAGTAGCGATGATGAGGATGGTGGCGATGGCGTAGAGCACGATCTTTACCACCTGCAGATAACCTTTGATCGGATGCAGATGGGCATCCGAGCGCCGCTGGTAGAGCAGGTTGATGATGTCCAGCACAGCCGCCAGGGCCAGCGCGATGGTCAGCACGATAAAGCCGCCGCAGACATTCTGTACGACGGTCACGACAGCTTCCGGCAGGCCCGGCACCGCGTTGATGCCGACCGACAGCACCAGCGCCGGCACGATATTGGACAGCCGCTTGATGATGCCGAAGTCCTGCAACTCGGCATCCCGCGCATGGCGTAGCAGCCGATAGAGCCCGCGCACCAGGATGCGCTTGACGATCCAGTTAGACAGCCAGGCGGCGAAGATCAGCCCCGCACAGGCGACCAGCGTTTGCAGTTCGGGATGGGTTCTGAGCCAGTCCAGCCAGCCGGTGAATTCGTCATTCATGTAGTGCTCCTTGGTCGTGATGCGGCGGGGCGGACCTTAACAAAAATCCTCCCGCACGGTCCCGCACCACTTCCCAGCCGCGTGGCTCAGCGAATGAATTCGCGGCTGATGCTCTTGAACAGCTCGGTGCCAGCGCGCTCCATCCATTCGAAGGCGACCATTTCCCGCGAGACGATTTCGGCACCTGCTTGGCGCATGCGCTGCAATGCCAGCGCCTTGTCCGAGGCGCGGCGCGAACTGACAGCCTCCTCGACAACGAACACCTGGCTGCCGTGCTCCAACAGGTCGAGCACGGTCTGCATGACACAGACATGGGTTTCACAGCCGCAGACCACGAACTGCGGTCGCTCGCCACCGGGGCGCTTGAACAGCTCGCCGTCGGCGGCGCTGGAGAACTCCATCTTTTCCAGAATCGAGGCGGCATCCACGCCCTCGCGCAGGATCGCGGCGGTCGGACCCAGGCCCTTGCTGTACTGCTCGGTGATCAGCACCGGCACCTCGACACGCCGCGCGATCTGTTGCAGCCAGGCGGCGTGTTCGATCATGACGTCACTGTCGAGAATGGCCGGCAGCAGGCGCTCCTGAATGTCGATGATGAGCAGAGTGGATTGCGTGGCTCTGATGCGCATGGCTGTTTCCTTGTGGTCAGGGTTTGAATGCGCCGATAAAGATCGACGGATCGACACGTGCGTCGTTGAGGCTGACGTTCCAGTGCAGGTGCGGCCCGGTGGCACGGCCGGTGGCGCCGACCTTGCCGAGGATTTCGCCACGGTCGAGCGGGTCGCCGACCTTCACGTCGATTTGCGAGAGGTGGCAGAACATGCTGATCAGCCCCTGGCCGTGGTCGACGAACACCGTCTTGCCATTGAAGAAATAGTCGCCGGTGAGAATCACCCTGCCGGCCGCCGGCGCCTTGATTGGCGTGCCGTTTTTGGCAGCGAAATCCAGCCCCGAATGCGGGTTGCGCTCTTCGCCATTGAAGAAGCGACGCAGGCCGAACGGCGACGACAGCGGGCCATCGACGGGCTTGTCGAATAACAGATTGCTGGGCTGGCCGGGGCTGAACTGGCGATAGGCCTCGGTCTGCTCAGCCAGTTCTCGCTCGATGCGCTTGAGGTCTTCGGGGTTCGGATTGACCTGGCGCTGGTTCTTCAGGGTGATGTGCTGGGCACGGTATTCGCGATGCTCGACCTGGAAGCTGCGCGGGCTGCCATCGACTTCCACTTGTTGGGCGCCGGGCTTGGCCGTGAGCGGAATGCCAAGGATTGCAATCCAGCGCTGGCCATCTTCGCGGATCACCAGCGCGGGCTTGTCCTGATAGCGCGCCTGCGGGGCGGTGGCGCCGTCGCCCAGGTCGACCACCGCGACGCCGCCCGGCACAGGCTTGTTCAACAGCCGGGTGATGAAGCCCTCGGCATGGGCGGGAAGGGCGAGGACGAGCGAAAACAGAAGAGCGATGGCGCGTGGCATGGGCGGGTCCGTTTGAAGAAATGGTCATCCTCGCGTAAACGCCTGGCGGGGGGAAGGGCACGCGGCGCGGTGCGCTACGGCGCGGTTGACTGAAAAGACTCGTAACCAATCGAGTGTGACGCACTGTGCACTGCTCACTATTCTCTCGCTTCCGTAACCACCCCAAGGGCTCCATGAACATTCCCTGTACCCAGCCGCGATCGTCGACCATGACGATCGCGGCACCTTCCAGCCGCTACCTTCCGACCATTTCACCCTCCGATGTCGCGTTATCCCACGCGTGCACCGTTTGCGCCGTACGGCGCCACCTGTCCACCACACGAGACCGCAAACATGGAATGGATCGCTGATCCTACGGCCTGGCTGGGCCTTCTCACGCTTATCGTCCTGGAAATCGTCCTGGGCATCGACAACCTGGTCTTCATCGCCATCCTCGCGGACAAGTTGCCGCCCGAGCAGCGCGACCGTGCACGAGTGATCGGCCTGAGCCTGGCGCTGGTGATGCGCCTGGGCCTGTTGGCGAGCATCGCCTGGCTGGTGACGCTCACCGAGCCACTGTTGGAAGTCTTCGGCAAGAGCTTCTCCGGGCGTGACCTGATCATGCTTGGCGGCGGCCTGTTCCTGTTGTTCAAGGCGACCATGGAACTGCACGAGCGGCTGGAAGGCCGCATGCATCAGCACACCGGCAGCAAGGCGTATGCACGCTTCTGGCCGGTGGTGGCGCAGATCATCGTGCTCGACGCGGTGTTCTCTCTCGATGCGGTGATCACCGCTGTGGGCATGGTCGAGCACCTGCAGGTGATGATGATCGCCGTGGTCATCTCCATGACGCTGATGCTGCTGGCGAGCAAGCCGCTGACCGCCTTCGTCAATGCGCGGCCGACGGTGATCATGCTCTGCCTGGGCTTTTTGATGATGATCGGCTTCAGCCTCACCGCCGAAGGCCTGGGCTATCACATTCCGAAGGGCTACCTGTACGCGGCCATCGGCTTTTCCATTGCTATCGAGTTCTTCAACCAGTTGGCCCGTTCGCGTCGCAAGCGCAGCCTGCAGGGCGCCCGCCCGCTGCGCGAACGCACTGCCCATGCCGTGCTGCGTATGCTCGGCGGCAAACTGGAAGCCGACGAAGTGGATGACGAGATCGCCGACATGGTGGATCGGAGCGGCCAGACAGAGCCGGGTTCGCTGTTCAACCGCCGCGAGCGGGTGATGATCAGCAGCGTGCTCAATCTTGCCGAGCAGTCCATCCGCACGGTGATGACCGATCGCATGGAAGTGGATCGCATCAATCTCGACGGCGAACCCGCGACCATCCAGGCGGCGCTGCTCAATTCTCCTCACTCGAGTCTGGTGGTGGCCCGTGGCGATTCGCCGGACGAGCCGCTGGGCTATGTGCACAAAAAAGAATTGCTCAAGACGCTGCTCAATGGCGAGGCGCCGGAGATCGAGCCGCTGGTACGCGCACCGATCAACCTGCCCGACAGCTGTACGGTGCTTAGCGCGCTGGAGCAGATGCGCCATGCCTCGACCCACATCGCTTTCGTGGTCAACGAATTCGGCGGCTTCGAAGGTTTGCTGACCCTGACCGATATTCTCGAAGCGATCGCCGGCGAGCTGCCGGATGCCAGCGAGGTGGAAGGACCGGATATCGAGCCGGTGGAGGGTGGCTACCGCATCAACGGCGCGGTCAATCTCGCCGTGCTGCGCGAGCGCCTCGGTTTTCGCGCGGTGGCGACCGACGACTACCAGACGCTGTCCGGTTTGGTGATGAGCCTGCTCGATCGCCTGCCGGTGATCGGCGACCAGGTGGAGCACGCCGACTGGCGATTGCACGTCACCGAGGTCAAGGATCGGCGCGTCACGGGGCTGCTGCTCAAGCGGATCGAGGAGCAGGGCGCGGCGAGGTAATGCGCTGAATACCTGATGTGAACGAGGCCCGGCAGGTGTACCTGCCGGGCCTTTTTCTTGGACGCTTTGCGCTTTCAGCGGTAGGGGGTGCAACCCGCCTCCGGGTCGGCGGGTTGCACCCGCCCTACGGACTGCGCCTTCGCAGCGAATGCAAACTGCAGTACTGCTGAAAAAATTTACAACAGCGGCAACGTCACCGGCTGCAGGTGGTTGTCCTCGACGCGCACATCCAGTTCCCCTTCACCGAGGCGGGCCTTGAGGCGCTGGCCGGGCTGGGTCTGACTGGCGCGACGGATAGCATGACCCTGTTCGTCCAGCAGGATGCTGTAGCCGCGCGACAGGGTGGCCAGCGGGCTGACGATATTGAGCGTTTGCGCCAAGCCCTGTAGCTGTTGTCGATGGCCTTTCAGGGTGTCCTGCATGGCTCGCGGCAACCGGTCGGACAGATGGGCGAGACGCTGGCGCAGCAGCGTCAGAGTACGTCCAGGATGTTGCGCGGCCAGGCGGGTATCGAGCCGGGCCAGGCGTTCCTGGCCTGCGCAGAGGCGGCGGTCGATGCCGCGCAGCAGGCGTTGTTCGAGATCGTCGATGCGCTGAGCCTGTTGCTGCAACCGTTCGCCGGGATGGCGCAGGCGACGGGTCAGGCTGTCGAGGCTCGAGCTCTCGCGACGCAATCGCTCACGCATGCGCAGCAGCAGGCGCTGACGCAGGCTTTCCAGGCGCTGGCGGATATCCGTGCTGCTGGGTGCCAGCAATTCGGCCGCGGCGGAAGGCGTTGGTGCACGCACATCGGCGACGAAGTCGGCGATGGACACGTCGGTTTCGTGGCCCACGGCGCTGACGATCGGCGTCTGGCAGGCGGCTACGGCGCGGGCGATGACCTCTTCGTTGAAGCACCAGAGATCTTCCAGCGAGCCGCCACCGCGGGCCAGGATCAGCGCATCGAAATCTCCGCGATCAGCCAGCTCGATGGCGCGGACGATCTGTGCAGTCGCTTCGCGGCCCTGGACCGGAGTCGGCACCAGCGTCAGTGCCACATGGGGCGCGCGGCGGCGAAACACCGAAATGATGTCGCGAATGACAGCGCCGGTTGGTGAACTGACAATGCCGATGCGCTGCGGGTGCGCAGGCAGGGCGCGCTTGCTGTCGGCGTCGAAAAGGCCCTCAGCACCAAGCTTTTCCTTCAGCGCCTCGAAGGCCAAACGCAGCGCGCCGTCTCCGGCCGGCTCGACATTGTCGAGGATCAACTGATAGTCACCACGACCCTCGAACAGCGACACCCGTCCGCGCACCTTCACAGCTAAGCCGTCGCGCAAGGCTTGGCGCACGCGCAAGGCGTTCTGCCGGAACAGCGCGCAACGCACTTGGGCGTTTTTGTCCTTCAGCGTGAAATAGATGTGGCCGGAAGCCGGCTTGGCAAGGTTGGATATCTCGCCTTCGACCCAGACTTGGGCGAACACGTCCTCCAGCAGCAGACGCGCGCGGCCGTTGAGCTGGCTGACAGTCAGCACTTCGCGGTCGAGATTCAAGCGTTGGAAGGGATCTTTGAGCATGGCGGCGATGATAAAGGAAAAGCGCGAGAAGGGCGCTGGAGCCCCAAGACTGGACGGAAAGCGCCGCTCGACCGGGCATGATTGACCTGAGCGGGCAGCGCATTAAGCTGCGCGGCTTTCCTCCACCTTCGACCCAAGCCCAATCATGAGCCAAAGCCAAGCGATCATCGTGCCGCGTATTTCCACCTTTCCTGGCCATGAAGCCAGCGCTCGAAAGGTCCTTCGCTGGCTCGTCGAGCGGCGCATCGTCGAGGCGCTGCCGACCACCTGCGGTCGTGGTGCCGGCGGCATGGCCTATGCGATCGCGTCGGGCGCGCGCGCCGTGGTCCTGCATCCGGAGCGGCTGCCGTTCGACCAGCCGATCAATGGGTTGGAGGTTGTGACCAAGCGCTGCATCTATACGCCGACTCGCGATTTTGCCGAGGAGGCGGGCTGCCCCGAATGTCGCCGCGAGATCGGTGAGGCGTTGTTCGAGAGTCTCGATGAGTGGATGCCCGCGCAGACCGACACCTTTACCTGCCCGGAATGCGGTCACGAGGACGACATCAACGGCTTTCTTTTCATTCCGGCCTGCGGTTTCTCCAATCTCGGGTTCATCTTCAATGGTTGGAGTGAGGCCGGCTTCAGCCAATCCTTCCTCGACGAGTTCGCCGCACGCCTTGGTTTTGGAGTGGCGCTAGTGGTCGCGCAGTTGTGACCGATCGGTCATTCTGCCGATGCAGCGAAGCGGAGTGCGCGCGGCGGACATCACAACCGCATTGAGCGTGATGGTGTGCGTGGGTATAATGCCGCGCTTCCTTTTTCCCGCCTGGGAGCCCCCGCCATGCTGCGTATCAGCCAAGAAGCTCTGACGTTCGATGATGTTCTCCTGATCCCGGGATATTCCGAGGTTCTGCCGAAGGATGTCAGCCTCAAGACTCGCCTGACCCGCGAGATCGAGCTGAACATTCCCCTGGTTTCTGCAGCCATGGATACCGTCACCGAGGCCCGCCTGGCCATCGCCATGGCGCAGGAAGGCGGCATCGGCATCATCCACAAGAACATGAGCATCGAGCAGCAGGCTGCCGAAGTGCGCAAGGTCAAGCGTCACGAGACGGCCATCGTCCATGATCCGGCCACCGTCACGCCCGAGACCAAGATCAGCGAGCTGCTGCGCAAGGCGCGCGAGCTGGGCTTCTCCGGTTTTCCGGTGGTCTCCGGCAAGGAGCTGGTCGGCATCGTGACCGGCCGCGACCTGCGCTTCACGCCCAATACCGGCGACACCGTGGCGGCGATCATGACGCCCAAGGCGGACCTGATCACCGTCGAAGAAGGCACACCGCTGGAAGAAATCAAGGTCAAGCTCTACGAGCACCGCATCGAGAAGATGCTGGTGGTCGATGGCAACTTCCATCTGCGCGGCTTGGTGACTTTCCGTGACATCGAAAAGGCCAAGAGCTACCCGCTGGCCTCCAAGGACGAGCAGGGCCGCCTGCGTGTCGGCGCTGCCGTGGGTACCGGTGCCGATACTGGCGAACGTGTCGAGGCGCTGGCCGCTGCGGGTGTCGACGTGGTGGTGGTAGACACCGCCCATGGCCATTCCAAGGGTGTGATCGATCGCGTGCGTTGGGTGAAGGAAAACTTCCCACAGGTGCAGGTGATCGGCGGCAATATCGCCACTGCCGAAGCCGCGCTGGACCTGGTCAAGGCCGGTGCCGATGCGGTCAAGGTCGGCATCGGCCCGGGCTCGATCTGCACCACGCGCATCGTCGCCGGTGTCGGCGTGCCGCAGATTTCCGCCATCGCCAACGTTTCCGCCGCGCTGGAAGGCACCGGCGTACCGATGATCGCCGACGGTGGCATCCGCTTCTCCGGTGACCTGTCCAAGGCCATCGTTGCAGGCGCCAACGCGGTGATGATGGGCTCGATGTTCGCCGGTACCGAAGAGGCCCCGGGCGAGATCGAGCTGTTCCAGGGTCGTTCCTACAAGGCCTACCGCGGCATGGGCTCGCTGGGCGCCATGTCCCAGGCCCAGGGCTCCTCGGACCGCTATTTCCAGGATTCATCCGCAGGTGCCGAGAAGCTGGTGCCTGAAGGTATCGAAGGTCGCGTGCCGTACAAAGGCTCACTGTCGGCGATCATCCATCAACTGATGGGCGGCCTGCGCGCCTCCATGGGCTACACCGGCAGCGCCACCGTCGACGAGATGCGTTCGCGGCCGCAGTTCGTGCGCATCACCGGTGCCGGCATGGCCGAGTCCCATGTGCATGACGTGCAGATCACCAAGGAAGCACCGAACTACCGGGTCGGTTAATCGAATTTTTTCGCTGGAGGCTGGAGGCTGGAGGCCGAACGAACTCTCTTCTCGTTCAACCTTCAGCCTTCAGCCTTCAGCCATTATCCAGGTGAAGAAAATGGCCACCCCAGACATCCACGCCCACCGTATTCTTATTCTTGACTTCGGTTCCCAGTACACCCAACTGATCGCCCGCCGCGTGCGCGAGCTCGGGGTCTATTGCGAACTGCACCCTTGGGACATGAGCGACGAGGACATCCGTGCCTTCGCCCCGCGCGGCATCATCCTCGCCGGCGGCCCCGAGTCGGTGCACGAGGAGGGCAGCCCTCGGGCGCGGCAGGCGGTGTTCGATCTGGGCGTGCCGCTGTTCGGCATCTGCTATGGCATGCAGACCATGTCCGAGCAGTTGGGCGGCAAGGTGCAGGGTTCGGATGTGCGTGAATTCGGCTATGCGCGGGTCGACTTGGTCGGCAAGTCGAAGCTGTTCGACGGCATCGAGGACCACATGGACGACGACGGCGTGTTCGGCCTCGACGTCTGGATGAGCCACGGCGACAAGGTCACTGAGCTTGCGGAAGGCTTTCACATCATCGCTAGCACGCCGAGCTGCCCGATCGCCGCGATCGGTGACGAGGCCCGTCGCTACTACGGCGTGCAGTTCCACCCGGAAGTGACCCATACCAAGCAGGGCGGCCGCATCCTGTCGCGCTTCCTGCTGGAAATCTGCGGCTGTGAAGCCCTCTGGACCCCCTCGAACATCGTTGAAGACCTGGTCGAGCAGGTGCGCGCCCAGGTGGGCAGCGCCAACGTGCTGCTGGGTCTATCGGGCGGCGTCGATTCATCGGTGGTCGCCGCGCTGCTGCACAAGGCCATCGGCGATCAGCTGACCTGCGTCTTTGTCGACAACGGCCTGTTGCGCCTGCGCGAAGGCGATCAGGTGATGGCCATGTTCGCCGAGAATATGGGCGTCAAAGTGATCCGCGCCGATGCCGAAGCGCAGTTCCTGGAGAACCTCGCTGGCGAAGCCGACCCGGAGAAGAAGCGCAAGATCATCGGTCGCACCTTCATCGATGTCTTCGATGCCCAGGCCAGCAAGCTGGACAACATCCAGTACCTCGCGCAGGGCACCATCTACCCGGACGTGATCGAGTCGGCTGGCGCGAAGAGCGGCAAGGCCCACGTGATCAAATCGCACCACAACGTCGGCGGCCTGCCGGAGGAAATGAACCTCAAGCTGGTCGAGCCGCTGCGTGAACTGTTCAAGGATGAGGTGCGCAAGATCGGCCTCGAGCTCGGCCTGCCCTACGACATGGTCTACCGCCATCCCTTCCCGGGCCCGGGCCTGGGTGTGCGCATCCTCGGCGAGGTGAAGAAGGAATACGCCGACCTGCTGCGTCGCGCCGACCACATCTTCATCGAAGAGCTGCGCAACTTCGACTGGTACCACAAGACCAGCCAGGCCTTCGTGGTGTTCCAGCCGGTGAAATCGGTCGGTGTGGTCGGTGACGGCCGACGCTACGCCTGGGTCGTCGCGCTGCGCGCGGTGGAAACCATCGACTTCATGACCGCCCGCTGGGCGCACCTGCCCTACGAGCTGCTGGAAAAGGTCTCCAACCGCATCATCAACGAGATCGAAGGCATCTCGCGCGTGACCTACGACGTGTCGAGCAAGCCGCCGGCGACAATTGAGTGGGAATGATCGGGCGTCCGGCAATGTCCGGCACCAATTAGCAATAGATACCTTGGAGCCCGCGTAAATGCGGGCTTTTTGCACTTTTCGTCTGGAATTTTTCTGGCAAATTTTGGCAACGGCAAGCAGCTCTTTTGCGTGGTACAGATGATGGTAGTATCCAGATGAAATGCCATGTGCTGCCCTCAATACCATGGTGGTAGTAGAGCTGGCTTCATGGTATGAATTTTTTATTAGTCATTGATTTATATGGATTTGTATCCTTTTAGATTGAGGCTTTTCTGTCATGGTATTTCTACATGGAGATTCGCCAGGGCGATGCTGACTGATACCAAGCTGCGCAACCTCAAGCCGCAAGAGAAACTTTACAAAGCCAATGACCGAGATGGTCTTTATGTTGCGGTCACGCCTGCCGGCTCAATCTCATTCCGCTACAACTACTCAATTCACGGCAGGCAGGAGACCATCACCTTCGGCCGCTACGGGGTTGGAGGAATCACTTTGGCAGAGGCGCGGGAGCGCTTGGGTGAAGCGAAGAAGATGATCGCTGCAGGCAAGTCTCCTGCGAAGGAGAAAGCGCGGGCCAAGGCGCGTGTCAAAGACGCAGAGACCTTCGATGCTTGGGCCCAAAAATGGCTGCGTGGCTATCAGATGGCTGATTCAACTCGTGACATGCGCCGTTCGGTCTATGAGCGTGAGCTGAAGTCGAAATTTGGTAGCCGAAAGCTCATCGAAATCAACCATGAAGATCTTCGAGCGCTTGCCGACTCCATTGTCGAGCGCGGTGCCCCGGCGACGGCGGTGCATGCGCGCGAAATCGTACAGCAGGTGTTCCGCTGGGCAATTGAGCGGGGTCAGAAAGTTGAGAACCCCGCCGACTTGGTTCGTTCGGCAAGTATTGCCAGGTTCGAACCTCGTGACCGCGCATTGGCGCCCGATGAGATCGCACTGATGTACCAGTACATGGATCGAATCGGCACGGCGTCGTCTGTACGCGCTGCGGCCAAGCTGCTGCTGCTCACCATGGTGCGCAAGAGTGAGTTGACCAATGCAACGTGGCGCGAAATCAATTTTACCGAGGCGCTGTGGACGATTCCCAAGGAGCGCATGAAGCGTCGTAACCCTCATTTGGTGTTCCTGTCTAGGCAGGCCCTGGACTTCTTCATTGCGCTGAAGACCTTTGCGGGCGGCTCGGACTACGTTTTCCCGTCTCGTTACGATTCCGATCAGCCTATGAGCGCTGCGACGATCAATCAAGTGCTGACTTTGACCTATCGACTTGCGCAAAAGGAAGGCAAACCGCTTGGCAAGTTCGGGCCGCATGACCTGAGGCGTACGGCAAGCACGCTTCTGCATGAGGCAGGCTACAACACCGATTGGATTGAGAAGTGTCTTGCTCATGAACAGAAGGGCGTGCGAGCGGTTTACAACAAAGCTGAGTACCGCGACCAGCGGAGGGAGATGTTGCAGGATTGGGCCAATATGATTGATGACTGGACTGCTGGTAATTCCCGCTGAATTTTTAGCGGCTAAATCTCACGCTGATGTTAGCGCTTCAAATAGAGCGCATCAGGAATGGACCCCAGCGCCTTCGATACGGCTTGGCGTCCGACTCCCAATCTTCGCCCAATCTCAGATTGACTGAAACCGAAGTGCAGCAGTGCAAGCATCTGCTTTTTTCTATCTGATAGCTTTGAATCCACCATGAGGCGCGCTTGATAGCGGAGTTCCGCCTTGTCCGCTGGCTGGGTTGTTTGGCCTAGCATGTAATAGTAGAAATAACTGTCTACCAGCGGTGTCCCGGATGCTGCCTGTGGCGTGGACCGTTTCGCGCATTGACGGTTGAGCCTTGCTAGTTCGAGATCAAACTGTCCCTGGGATCGTTTAGCAGTCCGATACGTTGGGTTCCATGCGCCATCCATCCGCTTCGGCCGGTGCTTGAGGCAGTATTGGTGGCTGAGTTCGAGCTTTCTATGGTCGTCCAGTTCGACATCATTGATACGCCCATCAGCTATCGTCGCCATGAAGGCAGCGAACTCGGTTAGATTCCCGCAGAGATCGCAAAATCCATGTTTTCGTTGGCTATTTAGGGTGACGCCTTTTGCGGGGTTTGACGTTTTGGGTCGTTTGCAGGCGCAGTCCCAGGCCAATTCGATAATTGACTCCAGGGTTGCGACAAAGCGCTGGTCTCTAGCGGTCTGCCTATCCTCCGTCTTGATGAACTGGCGTAGCAGCTGACGTTGCATGCGGACCATGGCGTCAAGCCCTATTAGCCGAATGATAGCGCTGAGGCTAACCCCTGTGCCAGCTCCGGGCACATATCCACTGTACTTGTCCGGAAGAGTTGTCATGTATGCGGCTATAGCGGGGTCAATGATTTCTTCTATCAGCCGAACGATTGGATAGCGCCGAGAAGATATGGAGTACGGCTGCCAGCGCCCCTCAAATTTACGAATGGCTTCCAAAACTGAGGGGGCGCAGTTTGCCCATACGAAAATGCTAAGTTCATTTTTCATGTCAACTATTATGGCCAATTAATACGGTAAATCAATGTGCACCGCTTGGCACCATGAGGCAGGTATCGGTAATAGGAGGCCAAGCCATGCAAGCACTGCACAGCAAGACGTTGATCAACCGAAAAAGGCTATCGAAGATAATTCCTCTCTCGACGCGAACTATTTATAACTTGGAGCAGCGGGGGGAGTTTCCGCGCCGTATCGTGCTTACTAGCAGAAGTATCGCGTGGGACTTGTCGGAGGTTGTAGAGTGGATTGAGGCGCGCAGAGCGTCGGGTGTTCAGGCAGCCCGCCCTGGCGACGAGAGGAGCTGATATGGCCCTCGACCTAATGGCAGGATTTAACAAGCTGCCACCGCCGATAGATTACGTTTTACCCAATATGGTTGCTGGCACCGTGGGCGCACTTGTATCGCCTGGCGGGGCTGGTAAGTCCATGTTGATCCTACAATTGGCCATGCAGATCGCCGGCGGGCCCGACTTATTGGAAGTGGGGGATCTGCGCAATGGCGCGGTAGTGTATCTACCCGCCGAAGACCCACTTATAGCAATTCATCACCGTTTGCACGCCCTTGGCGCATACCTAACTGCCGAGCAGCGACAATCCGTGGCTGATGGTCTACTGATTGAGCCGCTAATCGGAAGATGTCCCAATATTATGGCGGTTGATTGGTTCGATGGCCTCAGACGGGCTGCCGAGGGGCGTCGTCTGATGGTTTTAGATACCCTGCGCCGGTTTCACATAGAGGAAGAGAACGCCAGCGGGCCTATGGCGCAGGTCATCGGCCGAATGGAGGCCATAGCCGCCGATACGGGCTGCGCAATTGTGTTTCTGCACCATGCCAACAAGGGCGCCGCCCTGGCGGGTACTGGCGATCAGCAGCAGGCCAGCCGTGGGTCATCCGTGCTAGTTGATAACACCCGTTGGCAGTCGTATTTGTCAGGCATGACGCAGGTCGAGGCCGAGGAGTGGGGGGTTGATGAAGGTCAACGTGGGTATTTCGTCCGCTATGGCGTCAGCAAAGCAAACTACGGCGCACCTTTTCGGGAGTGTTGGTTCCGGAGGCACGAAGGCGGCGTCCTCAAGCCTGCTGTACTCGAACGACAGAAACGCTATTCACCTGCGAAGCTGAAGTCCGTAACGAGGGGCGGCAATGAAAACTGGTAACCAGGTCGCCCCGACCAGCACGGTATTGCAGGCACGAGTAATGATCTATCAGCCCAGTCAGCGTCCACGAGAGCTGGCGGGGCAATGGATGGACACCTGCTTCGGTCGATGCCGCGTAACCGGCAGGCTGGGTCAACGTCATGCCGATATCGTGGAGTCTATGTTGTATGTGGCTGAACGCCGCCGCGAAATATCAGATGGCGGCATCGAGCTGCTGATCGACCCGGCAAGGCTGCGCCGGATGCTATCCGATCACCAGTACAGCCACGACCGCATCAAGAAGCTGCTGACTGACCTGCGGGCCGCCACGGTAGAAATCGTGACGCCGGAGCTGGAGTGCGGTGGTGAGCGGATCATCGGCGGCCTGATCGACCACGTTATCCCGTCACCCATGACCCGACGTGATCCGCTCACTGGCGGCGTTCGCCATTTGTGGCGCGTCCGGCTAGGTGTTGCTCTTGTGATGCTGTTGGAAAGGGACTTGTCCCTTTACTACCCGCCTGGCCCCATCGCCCGGTTGCAACACGGGATCAGCCAGGCACTTGCGCGGCATGTCCTGACCCACAAGCAACACCCGGCGGGAGGCTGGCACCTGGACACGTTAATTCGTGCCGTGGGAGGCGGGGCAGTCAATAGCATGATGCTGCGCAATTATCGGCGGCGGTTGAAGGAGGATGCCGCTGGATTGATCGAAATCGGCATTGAGTTAGCCGCCGCGGACAGAGTAAAGCGTGTCACAGCGGCCCGATAGCGTGCCACAACGGCCCGATGGTGTGTCACAGCGGCCCGGAAGCGTGCCACAGCGGCCCGATTTTCTGCACTTTTGGCAGGATATTCAGGATGTCTTAGGATATCCAGGCGGTGTAATTGCCCGCTTGAGGCGGGCGCTTACACCTTTTTGCGCAGGGCCTGATGGTTCGCTAAATTGGTTTGAGGCCGATGGTTGGACGCCAAGGGGGAGGGAGTTGGCAGAGGCCATCTCTATACGTCGTCAGGCGACAAGGTCCCTGATTGTTGATTCAAGGGCTCGCTGCGATTTAGAGAATCAGCAGCTACAGCGGCAGGGCGCTTTAGCTGCTAAATTTCCGCCATGATCTCAGAGGTGTTTGTATGCAAAGTCCAGACGAACTCGCTGGTTTACTGGTACGCATGGAATTGATCAAAGCAGCGGTGGCGGATGCAATAGGCGAGAATAGGCAGCTTGGCCTAAGGGATTCTGAGTCGTGGGCTAAGGAAGGAAAAATTGCCGCAGAGGTGGCTGAGATTGACTTCTCGCGCTGGAAGTCTGTTCCAGTGGGCTAGCCGAGGCTACCTTATTGTTTAGCTGCTTAATATCCACGTCTTAGCGGCCTATTTAGTGAATCGACGAATTCATCCGTAGTTGACTTGCCGTTGTCGCTTCCAGGCGAGGCTGATGAGAGATGGCCCTCCCTCATGGGGGATTCTGCACCGTTATCAACTCTCCCCCCTGGCGTTCAACCTGTTCTTGTGTGGTGCGGGTACGGAGCGTGCGGTGTAGGCCTGGAGGCAATCGCCAGGAGCGCTGGGCTCCATCGAGACGTAATCGTTGTAGCCGGACCAGCTATTCAGCGATTGCTCTCTTGCAGCGTTTCTTAGGTGGACGTGGATTATGTCGTTGGAGCGTGCTCGACTATTCGAACAGCGCAGGGTGACGTTGTACCGTTTCGATCAACGCGTCCACCGTAGTCAGCCCCGACCTAATCATTGCGGCGAAAGCTTCCAATGCCGACAACGACTGGTTCGTTTCAAGCGAATCTTTCATGAAGGCTGATGCAAGGTCATCAAATGCGCAGGCTGGCTCCCGTGGTTTGCGCAGCTGCTCGAACATGCCCAAGACTCTCGCACCGGGTGTGCGTTCATCAATGGCAAACAGGTCGCTAAACACTTTACCCAGCGTGCCAGCAAGATGCGCATGTGATCGATTCCAATCATCGCGCAGTTTGCCTCCCTGGTCTGCAATCTCCAGCTGCTTGCGTATCTTGGTAGGAATAGTGGCAGTCGCTCTCTGTTGGCTGTAGTAGCTGCGCCTGGACAGTGCTGCCGCATCCCTAGCCACCTTCCACATGATGAACCACATCTGTACCACGCTGTAGGTGCGCAACCCATCGCGAATCACATCTTGGATCTTCACGAAATCTTCGGGATAGATTTGCTGGTTGTGCAGATTGCACTGATCCATTAGGTACCAGGTTACATCGTCGCATGCGTAATCCAGCCACAGGTTGCTCAGCGCCTCGCAATCTGTGAGTTCCCTGTCGAGCAACAGGCTGAACGCCTCTTCCCCACACCCCAGATCATCATCTGCTGGTAGGAACAGTTGAGCGTTTTCCAGTCTGATGCGGACCTTGCCTTCGTCTAGGTAGTAGGTACCGTGCCGTGCTGCCTCTGGGTCGTCACCTAGCACACCTTGTCGGTACAACCGGTTTACGAAATCACTGCTGGCATATGGAGACAAGTCGCGGCAGTCACTATGTTTGAACCTCCCTGTCCATAGGCGGGGGCCAACGGAGGCATAGATCGCACGCAGTATCAGCACCGCATCGTCCGACAGCTCTTGATAAGAGATTGTCTTGCGCTTCATCCAGCCGATATGTGCCGCAAGTTGGGTATCGAACTCCGCCTTGTCGGCCGCCTCCCTCTCTTCCTTTTTCCGCTGCTGGGTTTGCAAGCAGTCCTTACAGGCACGGTTAGATTGGCCCACGGACTTTTTTAAATCAGTTCGTCCGCTCGCAATGATGTGGTTGCCGCATTTGCACAAGCGATTGAGGTCGTAAGCGATGCAGAGCTCGCGCACGAACCTTGTAAGTTGCGCCGGCTGCTTGATCTCTCGGAACGGGACGAGATCTTTCAAAACCTCCAAAAATTCCCCGTTCTCGTTCATCCCCCAGTAGCGGTTGGCCAGTTCGATCTCTTCCGGATCAGTGGTTAAAAATTCAAGCTTTACCGCCATGTAGAAGCAACCTAAATGAATTTGGTAGTGGTGACTGTCGGCGTGCTAGCTGCTCGCGCTTGATCGCCAGGGGTTACCTTCCAGCGAGTCCTCAGCGGCATCAGTTCGATCGGCGGACTATCAAAACGACGTGCCAATCTATGCAAAACCCGACAACGATGAAAGCGGGCGAGCCCAAGGCTGGGATCTCTGACTATTACCTTAGGTAGGGAGATCGGGCGACGGCAGGCAGCTCTGACAACGCCAGGCGCTATCGCGGCGTCGGCTGAACCGGGTGGCGGAAGCGGGCTCAAATCATCAGCTAGCGCCGTATCCTCAGCGTCGGCGTACGTGTTTCTCCGTAACGCGCTGGTCGATGCCGCGGGCCAGTGAAGTCGACCAAGTACTACCGCATCACTGATGCCGGCCTGGTCTGCCAGGTGTATTTCCCAGCCACTTACATTGCCTTTAACGATACAGGGTGCGTTTTCGAATTGCAGCTAATGCTGCAGTGGTACCCCAGTTGCGCTCCAGCGGTGCTCTGAGGGCTTTAAATTGCTATACAAATTGATGTTCAGTTGTAGTCAGTTGATTGCAGATCAGACAAAAACGCGGTGGAACTGCGGGCAAGATAGGTGAAGTAGGCCCACCCGCAAGCGGGCGTATCCTTCTTCACTATCCCTAATTCGCGCTTCGCGCTCAATCGGGAATCTTGCCCTCCGAGGGGCCGGCTGCCGCCGACAGGAGCTAACTGGGGGCTGGCTTCGCAGCAAGGAGGGGGCGATGCGAAACTCACCCGGAATCGTTCCTCCCTAGAGCGGCGCGGTTGTTACAGCGGTTTGGGCTTTGAACCTCCTGTTAGTCAGCAACAGTTCAGTCTTGGTTGTGATGGTGCTTGCACCTTGCTAAGATGCAAGCACCTAAAGCAATGATAGGTTCTGAAAGATGCCTTCTGTTACCGTCCGGAACGTACCCGATGAGGTGCATCGTGCGATCCGCGTGAGAGCCGCTCAGCACGGCCGTAGCATCGAGGCCGAAATGCGCGACATTCTGGAGTCTGCGGTGAAGCCGAAGGGTCGGGTTAAGCTGGGCTCACTGCTGGCTGAAGTCGGTCGCAAGGCCAAGCTGACCGATGAAGAGTTCGCTTCCTTTGAGAGCATGCGGGACAGAACTCCCGCCCGTGCAGCGAGCTTTGAATGATTCTTCTCGACACGAACGTGGTTTCGGAGCCGCTACGTCATGCGCCCGAGGCCCGCGTTATCGAGTGGATCGATGCACAACCGCTGGAAACGCTTTACCTGTCAGCCATGACCGTAGCCGAGCTGCGCGCCGGGGTGGCGCTTCTGCCGACCGGCAAGCGTCGTACGATGTTGCAAGAAAGCCTGGAAAAGCAAGTGCTGCCCATGTTCGTTGGGCGCGTTCTGCCTTTTGATTTGGCTTGCACGCATGCGTACGCCGAAGTGCTGGCGATGGCCCGCAAGTCAGGCAGCGGCATAGAGGCAGCCGATGCGTGCATCGCAGCGGTCGCCCTTGCTAACGGATTTGTCGTTGCCACTCGCGACACAAGCCCCTTTCAAGCTGCCGGTCTGACTGTTATCAACCCTTGGGAGATCTAGCCTTCACCCTGACGCC
The DNA here is from genome assembly GCA_031988485.1 of Pseudomonas sp. Classification (GTDB taxonomy): domain Bacteria; phylum Pseudomonadota; class Gammaproteobacteria; order Pseudomonadales; family Pseudomonadaceae; genus Stutzerimonas. The sequence goes on along the minus strand of DALZYJ010000001.1, from coordinate 224,269 downwards.
GTGAAATGAACCAAAAGGCCGGGCTTCGGTGTCGCTCTGGTCAACTACCGATTAGCTACGTGGCGCAGCTATTCGATGACCCTGAAAGCCACTTTCAGAAAAGGTTATCGAACCATGAAGCACTTGCGCATTTTAGCGGCTAAAACCACGCTCGCCGCCGTCCTGGCCGGCGGCATACACATCACGTCCACGCAAGCCGGAATTCCTGTCATCGACGGCACCAACTTGTCGCAGAACATCATGACGGCAATCGAATCGGTGGCCCAAACGCTCAAGCAAATTGAACAGTACAGCACTCAGCTCCAGCAATATGAAAACCAGCTTCAGAACACGATGGCCCCGGCCGCGTACATCTGGGATCAGGCGCAATCAACCATCAACGGCTTGATGAGCGTGACCAACACCCTGAACTATTACAAGAATCAGCTCGGCAGCCTGGACAGTTACGTCAGCAGGTTCCAGGACGTGAACTATTACAGGGGGACCTCGTGCTTTTCGGCCACCGGCTGCTCTACCACTCAGTGGGCGGTCATGAACGACGTACAGCACCTCGCCAGTGAATCGCAGAAGAAGGCTAACGATGCTGTGTTCAAGGGCCTCGACCAGCAGCAAGACAACCTGACCTCGGATGCGGCGACGTTGCAGCGCCTCCAAACGGGCGCGCAAAGCGCTCAGGGCCAGATGCAGGCAATCGGATACGCCAACCAGCTCGCCAGCCAGCAGGCCAACCAGCTGTTGCAGATTCGCGGCCTGTTGATCGCTCAGCAGAACGCGCTGGCAACCAAGATGCAGGCCGAGGCGGATAAGGAAGCCCGGCAGCTGGCAGCCGGCGTTACTTCAAGGGAGTCCAGGATCGAGCTTACGGCTAGCCCGAAAAACTGGCTCGAACTGACCCGCTGATGGAGGCAGGCATCATGAAAAAGATAATGCTGCTTGCCGGCCTTGCGGCGGCGATGCTGTCCGGCTGCGACAACAAACCCGCCATCCCGCCCATGCCCGAAGTTAATGACACCAATTGCCAGGTTCAGGCAATCAAGATGATCAAGGACAAGGCCACGCGCCAAACCTTCGCCGGGTTGTGCTCGCGCCGGTCCCCGGCCGGCGGTGGCATCGCTCCGACCGAAAAGCCGCTGAACTGGTTGGAGTTGGCCGACCCGAAGCACACCAATGAGCAGGAGGCGACGCTATGAAAGCACTGCACAAGGCGGCGTTGATGGGCGCCATTCTCGCGGTTTACTCCTCGGCCGCATCGGCCCAGCTCACTAACCAGGGAATGCTTGACCAAGTTGTGACTGAGTTTGCCACTCGTGCCTCTGCCTGGCAGACGGTGGTGATGAGCGCCGCGACGTTTTTGTTCTGGACGCTGGGCATGATCTCGCTGGTCATCACCTTCGGCTTTATGGTGCTACGCAAGGCCGACATTGGTGAGTTCTTCGCCGAGTTCATCCGCTTCATACTGTTCTTCGGGTTCTTCCTCTGGCTGCTACGCAACGGCCCGGCCATCGCCAATTCGATCATTCAGTCACTGGCCCGGATTGGCGAGCAGGCATCAGGGGTGGCGTCGGTGACACCTTCGAGCATTGTGGACGTCGGGTTCATGATCTTGAAGCAGGCATTTAGCAACTCAACAAATTGGTCTCCTGTGGATAGCTTCATCGGAGTGGTATTGAGTGTCGGCATCTTGATCCTGCTCACCGTTGTCGCCGTGAACATGCTTTTACTGCTCGTCTCGGGTTGGCTGCTGATGTACGCCGGAATCTTCTTGCTCGGCTTCGGCGGCTCGCGGTGGACGTCGGACATAGCGATCTCCTACTACAAGACTGTTCTGGGACTAGCCGTGCAAATCATGACGATGGTGCTGCTGGTTGGCATCGGAAACGACCTGCTTTCAAGCTTCTACGCCAGGATGAACACCGGTGTGCAGAACTTTGACGAGCTGGGCGTGATGCTGGTTTTCTGCGTAGCGTTGCTGATGTTGGTAAATCGTGTGCCTCCGCTGGTGGCTGGCGTGATTACCGGTGCGGGCATTGGAAACGCTGGCGGTATTGGTAGCTTCGGCGCGGGCGCAGCTGTAGGTGTCGCGATGGGCGCGGCCAGTGTTGCGGCCGGAGCTGCAAGCATGGCCGGTGCCTCTGTGCTGAGTGGCGCAGCGAATCTAGTGGGCGGCACTTCGGCCCTCAACGCCGCCTTCATGAAAGCCCAGAGCGCAATGAGCGATGCCGGCGGGGGCATGGACATGATGGCGAGCCTGCGCGGTGAAAATGCCTCGGGCGGTGAAGGGGCGGCGAGTGCAGAGGGGACACCGTTCGCACAGGCGGCAGGCTTCGGCGATTCGTCATGGGGTGGAGGCAGCACCTCGACCGACAGCAGTTCCGGCTATTCAAAGGGCGGTGACAAGTCCAGTAGTTCGACGGCCAGCTCCGGAAGCGGTGCCGAAAAGGCCGCAGAGAGCGTAATTGAGCCTGCGGTAGGTGCAGTGACGGGCAAGCAGGGCGGCGACCAGACTGGACTAGTCAGAACTGGCCCCGGTGGCTTTACTCGTGCCGCAGCACTCTCAGCGGGCACCGCCTCCGAACTTGCGAAGGGTGCAGGAGCCGTTATCAAGAGCGCGGCCGGGCAGCTCGCAGACGGATTCCGGGAGCGCATGAACCAAACAATAGGCGGCCAAGCGGCAATGGCGATCCGGGGCGGCACGGCGGGCACCGATCCGGCCTTCGATGGCAACAGCTTTGCCGGAGAGCAGATGGACAATGAGACCGCTGACCCTGATGGTGAGATCGCTGCGTTCGTAAATCGCTCGACACCATCGTAAAAGGCGTGTCGGACGGCGTGGGGCCGGCCGACACTTCCACAACCCACCTGATAGAGAGGTAAATCATGGCAACCGTGAATTTTAACAACTTAACCCAGGCAGTTCATCATGCAGCCGTGCAGCTCGCGGCATTGGACTGGATCGACCAAGAGGAGGCCCAACAGCTGGGGCCGATGGCCGAAGCAGTTGCCAATGCATTCATGGTCGTCTTCTATCAGGCCGAGACGGGGCAGGCTACGCCAGCTGATTTCCGCGAGGCCCTGGACGCGGTGCGGCATTCACTCGCCGAGTAGTTAGCGCACTATGGGCAGTAAGGGCGGCCAACTGCCGCTCTTATCGTTTTAAAAAAAATGTCTTTGACGGTTCGTCAGTAGTGCTCTGACGTATGCAGATCGCGGATAACGGTTCACTTCTATCCATCAAGCGGTGATTCGTGGACACTTCAAAATCTTACGTTCCGGTCGTTAGTGGCGCCAGAAAGCGTTAATATATCCGTTAAGTTATCAATGTTCGGGTTGCGTCCATGAATCAACGGATCGGATATGTTCGCGTATCGACAGATGACCAGCATCTGGGCTTGCAGCGCGATGCGCTCCAGCAGGCCGGGTGCAGCGTAATCTATGAGGAAGCAGCCAGCGGTAAGAGCGTGGTACGCCCGGAGCTTGAGCAGTGCCGCAAAGCGCTGCGGGCCGGGGATACCCTCGTGGTGTGGCGGCTGGATCGACTCGGGCGCAGCCTGCCCGATCTGGTGCAGGTCGTGACCGAGCTCGAGCAGCGCGGTGTGCATTTCGAGAGCCTGACCGAGAAGATCGAGACGGGCAGCGCATCGGGCAAGCTGCAATTTCATGTATTCGCGGCGCTGGCCGAATTCGAGCGAGGCCTGATCCGTGAGCGGACGCAGGCAGGGCTGTCAGCGGCGCGCGCCCGTGGCCGGGCCGGTGGCCGCAAGCCGAAGTTAGACGACCAGCAGGTACGAGAGATCAAAGCCCTGCTGCGCGATTCAGATATTAAGGTGGCCGAGGTAGCCCGCCGTTATGGCGTGTCCCGAACCACGCTTTACAAGCACGTCGGCGTTATCACGCCGCGTCAATGAGGACTTGGGATGCTCCAACAACTAGACACCGCAGACAGCGTGCGCCGCGAGGTGGCACCCCGCACCGCGCAGAAACACAAAGCCGAGTTCGGTCAGTTCATGACGCCTTCGAGCGTGGCCCGTTTCATGGCGTCGCTGTTCCCCCAGAGCTCGTTGCAGACCTGCCGTTTACTGGATGCAGGCGCGGGCGTGGGCGCCTTATCCTGTGCATTTCTCGACCGCTGGGTGACAGGTGGCTTTGCCTTTGAGTCTGTCGAAGCGACAGCCTACGAAATCGACGAAAAACTGCGCGGCCACCTTGCGCAACACTTGGCCGGGTATGGCCGCGTGACGCACCGCATCATGGCGGGCGATTACATTGAGCTGGCGACCGCTGAAGGTCTGCGAGACCGAGGCTATACTCATGCGATCCTCAACCCGCCTTACAAAAAGATCAACAGTAAGTCAGACCATCGGCTAGCCCTGCGTACTGTCGGCATCGAGACGGTGAACCTGTACTCCGCCTTTGTCGCGCTTGCTGTAGGTGAGGCAGCGCCGGAGGGGCAGATAGTGGCCATCATTCCGCGCAGCTTTTGCAACGGGCCGTATTACCGCCCATTCCGTGACTTTATCCTAGAGCGGGCGGCGATCCGTCACATGCACCTGTTCGAGTCGCGCAACAAGGCTTTTCGGGATGACCAGGTGTTGCAGGAAAACATCATCATCCGCTTGGAGCGCGGCGGCCAGCAGGGGCCGGTCACGGTTTCGACCTCCACCGACGACAGCTTTTCCGACCTGGCCATCCATGAGCACCCATTCGACCGGATTGTGTTCCCGGATGACCCAGAGCGGTTCATTCATGTGCCCACAATGATCGAGAAAAGCGCCATCGAGCTCTCGCCCGCGGTGCGCTACTCACTGGCCGACATCGGCGTAAAGGTATCGACCGGGCCGGTAGTTGATTTCCGGCTGAAAGCGCACCTGCGCGACTTGCCTGAACCGGGTACCGTGCCTCTGATCTATCCCGGCCACTTGAGCATGACCGGCACTGTCTGGCCCTTGCCAGGCTTGAAGAAGCCCAACGCGATCATGCGCAACGATGAGACGGAAAAGTGGCTTTACCCGAACGGGTTTTATTGTGTGGTGCGGCGCTTTTCATCGAAGGAGGAAAAGCGTCGCGTGATGGCAAGCTTTGTCGATCCTGCCGCCTTTGGCAATCATTCGGTGCTGGGCTTCGAGAACCACATGAACTTGTTTCACGAGAACAAACGCGGCTTGCCTGAGGCTCTGGCCCGTGGGCTGGCCGTGTTCTTGAACACGACCGCAGTAGATGAGCATTTCCGGCGCTTCAACGGCCATACGCAGGTCAATGCAACCGACCTTAAGCTGATGAAGTACCCGAGCCGTGACTCCCTGACCGAGCTTGGCAAGTGGGCCATGCAGCAAGGAACGCTCACGCAAGACTTGATAGACACAAAGCTCGGAACCCTTACCGCATGAGGGATAAGAACGATTACATCGAGGCGGCGCAACAAATCATTATTTCCATCGGAATACCGAAGGCGCAGCATAATGAGCGCTCGGCTCTTTGCCTTTTGGCCCTGTTGAACCTTACGCCCGGTAAGTCGTGGGCCGACGCGGAAAACCCGCTGATCGGCATAACGCCATTAATGGAATGGGCGCGCGATCATTTCGGCAAGGCTTATAAGCCGAACACCCGTGAAGCAGTACGCCGTCAGACTATGCATCAGTTCTGCGACGCTGGGCTTGCCCTCTACAATCCTGACAAGCCCGACCGTCCTGTGAATAGTCCGAAGGCGGTATATCAAATCGAACCCTCCGCATTGGCCCTACTGCGCACCTTCGGAACCCATGAATGGCATGACAGTCTCGTGGCTTATCTGGCCGAGCGTGAAACGCTCGTTGCCCGCTATGCCAAGGAGCGCGAGCAGAACCGCATCCCGGTTGAGATTGCGCCGGGTCAGAAAATTACCCTCAGCCCAGGCGAGCACAGCAATCTAATCCGCGCCATCATCGAGGACTTCGCGCCCCGCTTTGCGCCGGGTAGTGTACTGGTCTATGCCGGGGACACCGGCGACAAGTGGGGCTACTTCGATGCCGCGCTGCTAGCCGAGCTGGGCGTGAATGTGGGCTCACACGGCAAGATGCCCGATGTGGTCTTGCACTTCGTCGAGAGAAATTGGCTACTGCTAGTCGAGTCGGTCACCAGTCACGGCCCAGTCGATGGCAAGCGCTACGCCGAGCTCGCCAAGCTTTTTTCCAGTTCGAAGGCCGGGCTGGTCTATGTGACCGCCTTCCCGAGCCGCTCCATCATGGGCCGATACCTTGGCGAAATCGCATGGGAGACGGAGGTATGGGTGGCCGATGCGCCGTCGCACCTGATTCACTTCAACGGTGTGCGCTTCCTCGGCCCGTACCCTGTGGAGAGCAAGTGATGGGAGACTCCGATTTCATCAAGCGATGCGCTGAGAAGGAAATATATGCCTATGGAACGGCGTATATCTTTGAGTCGCGCTCACGATCATTGCGTTTCAGGCTTCGGATACTTAGCTTCCTGTCCTTGGCGGTTCCCCTTAGTGTGGGGGGAATTGCTATAGCCGGAGCAGATGCAATGGTGTTGCCTGTCATTGTGGCTATCAGCGGACTATTGAGCATTCCGCTGTTCGTTATGACTTTGTGGTCGCTGGTGTTCCGGTGGGAAGAGCGCCTTGCCGCGTCAGAGCATGCCTGTAAGTCTAACAACGAACTTAAAAACGGATGGGAGGATTTGGCGCGGTACACGGCGCCTGATGCGGAAGCAAAATTTAGCGCTCTTCTTGAGCGTGACCGTATTCAAGAGGCGAGCGACAAGAGACAGGATGTCTCTGCAAAAGAAAAAAGACAGATGATGAGGGCGAGCCTCATTCAGTACCGCCGTAAGTGCGCGACGTGCGGAGTTCAGCCTAATTCAATGTCCGTTAAGGGCAGCTCATGCGCCACATGTGGCGATTTTTGAAGGGGAAAATAGATGAGTCAAAAAGCAAAACGGGTGCTGGCTGTTTGGGCGTCGTTGACGCAGGCAGAACGGGATGAAGCAGTCAAGCTGATAAACGAATATCAAAACGCGGATGAAAAGAAGAGGCAAGAGATTAGCCTTGAATCTCTTAATGAATCCCATTCGAGCGTGAAGGGAACGACGATGAACTTTGGCCCACTCGGTGGCGGATGCCCATACTGTGGGAAATGACGGGTATGACGAACAGCCAAGTCCACCCGCAAGGATGGATCTCTGTTTTGATCGCGCCGCAGCATGAAGCGCGGGCCAGGCAGATACGGACCGAGCGTGACCTCCAGTACGGAAACATCTACACCGAGGCTGCCACCGATGAGCGCTGGGTGGGCGATCTGGGCGAGATGGTTTTCAATTCGTGGTTAAAGCACGAGGGCATTCAATGCTTCGAATGGGTACTGAACGATGCAGCCGGTCAGCCTGACTTCGTGACAGCGCTGAACGTCCGAATAGGGGTAAAAACGGTGAAACGCAAGGTGCCGCCGCGCGAGAATTATACGGCTCAGATTACAGCGCGTCATGCTGAGGAGCCGATCGATCAATTCTTTTTCATGTCCTATGAAATCGCAAAGCGTCAGATGTGGCTACTGGGGGGCTGTAGCCGTGAACGCTTCCTACAAGAAAGTCGCCACTACAATGCTGGGGAATGGGTACATCCTAGTTATCAAATTCGGCGAGGACATGAGATCTACAACATGGAGATCGCTAAGCTAGTTCCGCCGAAGGCATGGATCGAAGCCGTGGGATAGCGGAGATTAGGTCATCGATGCTCATTTAGAAGCAAGTTTTACACCTTCATCGCACCGCAGTTTCGATGCAATTATCAATTTCCGAAAACTAAATGCAACAGTTTTAATGAGGCGTGCTCACAAGGCGGCTGCGAAGAGCATGAGATCAGGAGTCTTACAACGTAACTCGATGTCGTTAACATCGTGCTGCTCGCTCTGAGGAGGAGCTAATATAAGATAGGTCTAGACCTTGCCGAACTGTCCGTACTGTTACGTCAGATGAAAATTCAGTTGGCGGTGGATGCTCGGCCACGGCCAGCACGAGTGGAAGCGGTCGCAAGATAAATAAACCTTAGATCGTTTCTGTATGGGAAAAAATCAGCCGTTTACGCGCTTGAGTATTTGTAGGGCATGTCTTTGGTTATTAGCATTTGGGCACTAACCTCCACCTGCCTGATACGAGTACGGCTTGACTACCGGTTTTAGGATCAACTATTAAAGAGCCGGGATTTTCTAAGCTAATGTTCAAAAGGTCTTTTACGTAGGACTCGCAAATCGCCAGAGCGGCCTTGTCATCTAATTCCCGAGATTGAGCTGCGGCTCCAAAAAAACTACCTTCGTCTGCATTCAATTGTTCTTTTTTTACTGGCTTGACTGCATAAGCTAAAGTTACAGTTAAGGCAATGATTGATAAAGTCAGAATGCCATAAAATCCATCCATCTTATGTCGGGAATGGATATCTTTCCCGAATATCCATAATTTAAACGGACTTACATTCTTAATGTGCGTCCCTAGTTTAACTTTGATGCCAAATTTTAGGAGCTCACCTTCCGCGTCGATTCCTGCTTTGACGGCACCATCAAGAAGGCGGTGATACCAAAGCCGATCCATAAGATAGAACGCGCATAACGGCAGCAGCGACGCTCCTATGATTAAAGCCGCACTTGAGATCTGGTAGCCCCCGAAATCAGCGAATCCACCGTCTTTCATGGCGTAGCCGCCGAGTCCAAGAAACGCACCCGTCACTATGAGCGCAAAGTTTCTAATGCGTAATTCTAAATCGTTAAAATGCTGCTGAACGTCTACAGTTTTTTTCCAAATTTCGATGTTGGCTTCCACTGCATCCATTTTAGATTTCCATGATTTCGATGATTTCGGAAAATGTTGTGTTCAATGTGTGCGTAGGGTTTATTGCCCCAGGTTTTAGTGCCGCCTTCTCACGAGCGACCATTTCTGGTGTCCAGTGTGTAACTTTTTTTAACAAGTCATACTCTTCGGCTCGATGCTGAGCGGCGCCATATTTGGCATAAACATCTGTCACTTTAGCCTGCTGTGCCATGAATACGTCTTTTAGAAGATTGTCGCCAACGTATACCGCGTCTTCAATATCAAATCCTAGTTCGTCAATAATGCTTAAGAGTATGTGCGGGTTAGGTTTGTATTCCCCATCTGGTGTGAACCTATGCATTGTGTCCTTCAGTAAATAACTATCCGGCGAGTACTTGCGTATGGCGCTTGCATTGTATGGAAGATCGTGATCCATGGGGGAATATAGAAATTCTATCTTTTGATCTAGCCCAAGCTTGCGAAACCTATAATTCGTATAAAACGCTTTTGATTCTGTAAACGCGGCGATTGTCACGCCAGCCGCTCGTAACTGGTCTAAGGTATTGTCTACGCCGGAATATAAATGTAAGTTCTTTCTCCGCGCTTCCCTGAAGCTGTCTATCGCTGGCTGCATCACGTTGAGTACATTTTCGCCATACATTTTTCTGAATGGAGGGAGTTCGGTCAGAACAAATGTGTATTCGCTCGTTCCATGCTTTTGGTGAAGAAGGCTGCACTCAAAATAAAATTCGTCTGGATCAATGCCAGATATTTCGATGGCTGTTTTGCTCATGGCTGAGAAGCACTCATACCAAAGTCTTTGCCAGTCGAATAAAGTATTGTCCACGTCGGTAATTAGTAGTTTTTTCACAGGATAATCATTCTTCATGTCATACGATAATTAAGGACTTGTAGCTGCTGGCAAACGCGAAGTTTTTGCAAATCTCGGGGCGGCGAGTGGGTAGTATGATGGATCAGTTCAAACATTGTCAGGCTATGGACAAGTCCAGTAGCCCCGGCAGCAGGCCAATTTTTTGGTCTAGCAGCGCAGGCGGCATGCTCTTCGAGCAGGTGGGTCACGAAACAGGCGCCTAGCTGGAAGCATGGTATTGAGTCAATGCAACAACGAATCGGCTATGCACGTGTCTCCACGGAGGACCAACATCTCGACCTTCCGCGCGACGCGCTTGAGGTGGGAAGCTAGTCGTACCGGAATGCACAACCGGCAAGGACGTCGGTTGGTTGATAATCTCCGCTCCAACCTAGGCTGCGACCACGCTCAGAGATCAGATGCAGGTTCTTTCTGGCCCGCGACGACACCACATACATGAGCTTCTTCGCTGTCTCGACCTGGTTCGGATCGCTGAAATGGGGAACCATGCCTTCCAGCAGGCCATAGGCGATCACTGCGTCATACTCGGCGCCCTTGACCCCATGGATCGTCGATACGGTGATGCCAGTCCGGTCCGCGAAGACCTTCCGGAACATCGCCAATTCAGCGATTGCCTCGCTGCCATCCTTGATTAGCTTATCGATGCGCTTCTGCGAGCATTCGAAGAAGGCGTCGTGATGCTCCTTAAGCGCCGCGCAGGTGTGGCGATCGATGCCGAAAGCGGAGCATAGCTGGTCGAAGAACCCCCGGAGGAAGACCAGGCCATCGGTCTCGCGGATGGTGATAGCGTTGCAGGCGCGCAGCAGTGTCTTGCGGTCCAAGCCTGGAACCTCGACGCCCGCCTCGCTGAGGCCGGCGATTACCTCTCCCGCCCATCGCATCCGGCGTACATAGAGCTGTGGGGACGCCTCCGTCAGAATGATCCGGGCGAGCTTGTACCAGAAATTGTCGATGTCGCGCGCAAAGGGCACCATGCCCGGGCCATCGAACGAATAGGCTGGAAGCGCGGCGACTAGCCGGCGTGTCATGCTTGCGAGATGGACCCACCAAGGCGCGACAATGCAGACCTCATGCTGAGCGATCCCGAGCGTTTCGACGTTGAATTTGATGAGCCTTACAAGCTCTCCCTCCAGCGCGTCGCGGTGCGTCTGGTGATCGAACGACACCACGCTCGCGTAATCCTTGTCCCTTCCGACCGCCTCGATCTTCGAAGGCAAGACGTTGTAACTGCCGAAATAGCTAACGATGCGCGATGAGGACCGGTAATTGTCTGATAGCTCCATCTCCTTGAAGGCGATGCCGCACTGCGTCCCAAAGTTCGCCGCCGTGATCGCATAGCCGCCAAGCGAGCCGTAAATTGCCTGATTGGGATCGCCTACGACGAAGGCAGACGCACCGCCTTTCGACGTTTTCAGGATCGACGCGAGGATCGCATATTGGATTTCCCTGGTGTCCTGAAACTCATCGAGGAGCACGCATTCGAAGATTGAACCCAGCAGCACGCTGATCGACGGATTATTCTCGATGAGTTGATAGGCGTAGAAAAGGATCAGTTCAAAATCGACCTGCCGCTCGGCACGAAGCGCCTTCCAATAGGTCCGCAAAACTCCCCTAATTGCCTCATGCTTGTTGGTCTTGTTGCATGTCAGGACATAGCCGTTCGGCTTGAAATAATAGGCGCACTCGAAGCTGCTGAGCTTGGTGCCCTGCACCGCGCTGCAAAGCTCCTCGTGCATTCGTTCGGTGTCATGGGCGTTGATCACCCGAAAACCGTGCTTGAGCGCCGGGTGATAGATTCCGTAGGGCTTTAAGATCCATTCGAGGCAGAAGGAGTGGATCGTGCCAATCCAAAGCTGGCTCGTATCGACGCCAAGCTGCTCGATCCGTTCGTGGATCTCGTCCGCAGCCCGGTGCGTGTAGGTAATCGCGACGACGCGTTTTTTGTCCGACTTAAGCTCCGACAGCAGGCGTGCGATCTTGTAGGTGAGGGTCCTCGTTTTACCGCTTCCCGGGCAGGCAACAAGGAAGACGCTGCCTGGATGTTCGATGGCTGCGACTTGGGCATCGTTCAGATCCTTCCTATCCCAGACAAACATCTAGAAGCTCGCCAGGATCGTGTTGATGCCGTCGGCCGGAAATGCCTGGAGCATTTCGGCACGGACCCTGGCAAAGTCGATCTCGCCGCGATGGTAGAGTCTGATTTGCGCGCGCATCGCGTCGATGTCCCCAGGCGCGTGCTGCTGCGACGCGGTTAGGACTGAGACCCGATAGTCCAGCACACGAGCCCAGGTCTGGATGGATACCGGTTTATGCGCCTCGAAGATCGCATCGAGTATGTAATCCGGAATGACAGTTTCTGGCGTGATCATTCGCCCAAGGATGATGGCGAACCACCCCTTTCCGGCGTAGCGGGCCATCGTTAGCACCCGCGTTCCAAAACGTGCGATGTCGCCCGATTCCAGATCCAACTTAGACGTCGCGATGGTGCCGCCTTCCGTATAGACGTCGCCCAGCACTGAAACGACAGTGCTGACATTGCCGGCGGAGACGAAATCGACCTCGAAGGTGTGGTCGGCGAAGTGCGCCGTCAGCCAGGGATTACCGTTACACAACTCCTTGAGCGCTGCCTCGCGCTGGAGTCCAGCGACCTGAGACCTCAGTGCCTTCTTCTTCGCGGCTGCCACATCGTCATCGTCGAGCACATCCTCGGCCGTATTGATAAACGCGCGATCAAGGTCGGTGATGATCGCGCAGCGCTTGCGGATACGCTCGTTGTGAAAAAGAACCGCAACATTCTCGAAGCCGGTGCTTCGGATGTTGATCAAGCTGATCCCCAGCTCGTCAAGGCTGATCCCGAAGACCTTTTTAACGAGGATCGGGATGAGGATCTCCTCGGCGTCGCCCTCAACCAGCACCACGCTCTTGGCAAAGAGCAGGTTGCTGCGGACTGCATCGAGGTAGCGCTGGATATTGCCGATCTGGCCGGCGTCTAATCCCGCAGATGGTTGAAACACCTCGCATCGTCCGCCCTGGCGGCCGAGGATGTTGATGTTCAGGACGTTGTTAACTTCGGAAATGTGGGTCGAATGGGTGGAGTAGATGACCTGGGTGTCATCATAGTTCAGCCGGTCGAACAGCGTTTTCTGGATATGGGTGTGGATGTGCGCCTCCGGCTCCTCAATCACGAGAAAGTTGGCGAAGGATTCTTTCTGCTTCTGATATTTGAACTCGAGCAGCTTTAGTGTCAGGTAGATGAGGTTCGCACCGCCCAGACTCAACTCGTGAATCGCGCCCTCATATTGTTCCTCGCTCTCGCCCACAAACAGCTTGAGTGACTGGAACAGGCGGTCGGCCTCGTCGGGCAGATCCGAGCGGATAGAAAGTGATCGCGGGGAGTATGTCTCGCCTGCAGCATCGGTAATGGTGTCGCGAATATCGGCGCGGATAGTTTCGACATCTGGCAGGCCCTCGATTGCATCGTTAAGCCCTTTGACGAGCGCGCTGATCGGCTCGAAGCTCTGCGGATCGATCTCACCGCTTCGGCACTTCAGCAGGGTTAGGAGGGGGTTGGTGCGATTGTTCTGGAATTCGGCGACCACATCGCGCAGCGCCTGCACGAAGGTGAAGCATACTTCTCGCGAGATCGAGAGCATGCCCGGGATGACGCCCCCGATAGCGGGATTCATCAGTTCTTGGGGAAATATCACTGCATCGAAGTCGCCAACCAGTTGCCTGTAGGTTTCGGGTTCAAGGAAGTTTGCGGTGCTCTTGCCGGTGAAGAGCGTTTCATAATCCGAAATGGTGATCTTCGTACGTGCCTCGGCTAGTCCTACGGTATCACCGGCCGCAAGGTCGGCCAGGTTCCGCCGAACTGCCGCCTTGGGGCGAAAAATCAGGTTGTAGGTCGCCTTGCCGATCACGCCGTCGGCGATGTTGCCGGTCCCATGCAGAAAGAGGGACTGTATCGCCTCGTCTTGGGATACCTCATCGAACTCAAGGCTAATGATCACCCAGTGACCGCGCCAATCCCCAAGGCCCCGGTGAAAGTCCTTCTCGTCGAGCCTATATGCCGAGCGCAGCAGCGAGTCGTCGAGCAAGAGGCGCAACGCCCGGAACAGGTTGGTCTTGCCTGAACCGTTCTCACCGATGATCGTGTTTACGCCCTTGTTGAAGACGATATTCGCGCACTCGAAATTCCGGTAGTTGGCCAGTTGTAACCTTGAAATATGCACGAATAAAGTGCCCCCGTTTAAGCCGTAGCGTTAGTTTAGCCTGCCCAATCTATGGGGCATCGTGTACGCCCATGGCTTGGCGGTGAAGACGTCGCTCAATCGCTTGGCAAAGCGCCGATCGAATCCGGAATTGTGGGCGAACACTAGCGCCGCCTTTCCTGCGAAGGCTGCAACCTCGGCGATGTCGAGCGTGTAGCCGGCCACCATGGCGTCGGCGATCCCTGTGGTACAGGTGATCTCGGTCAAGATCGGAACAATGGGCTCCTGGAATCGATAGGAGGTCTCGCAGTTCTCGAAGACCCGTCCTTAAAAAATGGAGTAGGACCCGAATCGGCGGTCTGGTAGTAGGGTGAGTAGGCTATTCGCGAAGCTTGCGGGCATCAGCGAATTAGGAGCGGTTGATGAAAGATCGTAGTCACGATGAGGCAATGGTAGAGCGGATGATTTGGTCATCCTAGAGCGGCCGCTATGGCTGCCTTGGCCATGAGAGAGGCAAACCGTGTTTCTTGAGCGTGTTTTAGCTCTGTCATGGCATTTTTCATGGTCTTTCGATTCTATCACCGCTGTCCGTGCCGGTATGTAAGGACTTAAGTGGCCCATTGATGATAGAGTGGGAGTGATCTAGCGTCTGGAAACACCCATTTGAGAATGCTGAAGCCCGCATGATTGCGGGCTTTTTTGTTGGCCGGCAAAAATCCGACCGTGAGAGCCACGGCCGGTGCGGTGAAGTAGGCCATTCAGTTTTTGAGGAAGTTCAGCAGATCCTGATTGAAGCGATCCTTGTGCGTGTCGGTCAGGCCATGTGGCGCACCAGGATAGACGATCAGCTTGGCGTCTTTGATCTGCGCGGCAGCGGCTTTACCAGTGATGTCGAGTGGCACGATCTGATCGTCATCACCGTGGATCAGCAAGGTGGGCACGTCGAATTTCTTCAGATCCTCGCGGAAGTCCGTGGCAGAGAACGCGGCGATGGAGTAGTAGGTTGATCACAGCCGCCAGATCGTCGGCGTAGTGATCCATGTCGTCATCCCAGGGCTAGCTGGAGCGCCCATGGCCGCGGCGGTCGTGGGCAACCACTCGGTAGCCTTGGTCAGCCAGGAAGATCATCTGCGATTCCCAGCTGTCCGAGCTCAGCGGCCATCCATGGCTGAAGGTGACGACCGGGCCGTCTTTCGGGCGCCAGTCCTTGTAGTACAGGCGCACGCCGTCGGCGGTGACGATGTAATTGCCGTCCAGGGTGGCGCTGGTGGCGATGTGCGCCGATGTTTCCGGCTGCGCGGCATGGGCGGTGACACTGGCCTGCAAGGTGATCGCGAGCGTGCTGGCAGCGAAGGTACGGGTGGTGGTGTTCATGAGGTCGACCGGCTTGCGGCATTGATGGCGCATTTCCCGGTGAGTGCGCAGGTGTTCAATGCGGGTGCGCTGTGCGGCATCAACACGCTGCAAAGCGTTGGCGTACATGGACAGTTGCACCTGGTGCGTAGCGGTGCGGTGGAGGTGTGGTACGGCAGGGAAAAGCTGCAGGTCGAACGGCCGAGCCTGCTGCTGTTCCCGCGGCCTGACGCCTCGCTTCGTCACCGACCCCGAGCGCGGTGCGGACATGGTTTGCGCCAACCTGTCATTCGATAGCGGCGCAGGCAATCCCATTGCATCAGCACTGCCGGATGTCGTCTGCCTGCCGCTGGCAGCCATTGACGGCGCCGAACCGGTGCTGGGGTTGCTGTTCGAAGAGGCCTTCGAGCAGCGCTGCGAGCGCGTCGCGTTGGTCGAGCGCCTGTTCGAGGTGGTGATGATTCAGGTGTTGCGCCAGCTGATGGAAAGCGGCGAAGTGCACGGAGGGCTGCTGTCCGGGTTGTCGCATCCGCGCTTGCGCAACGCGCTGGTGGCGATGCACGAAGCGCCGACGCAGGACTGGACGCTGGATGAACTGGCGAACGTAGCCGGTATGTCGCGCAGCGTGTTCGCCACGGCGTTCCGCGAGACGGTCGGCACTACGCCTGGGCAGTATCTGCAAGGCTGGCGCATGCGACTGGCGCAGAAGGCCTTGCGGTGCGGGCGCTCCTTGAAGGTGATCGCGATCGAAGTTGGCTACGGCAGCGAAGCCGCGCTATCGCGCGCGTTCAAGGTGCAAACGGGGCAATCACCCCGGCAGTGGAAAGCCAGTCATCCGCAGTGACCGAGGCCTGGAGGCGCCAGTATCGACGCGCCTCGCGTGCCTTTGACCTGCTCAGTCAACGGGCAGAAATAGCGAAGGAAAATTTCAATGCCAATGCATGTAGTGACGCCAACCATCTACTCGACCGCGCTCTCCCGAATGGCGGGATTGGAGGTGATGCTCAAGATTGAAAGTGTGCAGCCAAGTGGCTCTTCAAACTACGGGGTGTCGGTCACGCCTGCGAAACCTTGCGGCGCGATGGCGCTACGCACTTTATTTCCTCTTCCGTTGGCAACGCAGATTACGCAGTCGCCTATGCGGGTCGACAGCTGGGCGTGCGGGTCACGGTAGTGGTTCCCGAAACCACCACGTTGAAAGCCAAGGAGCTGATCCAAAGCGAGGACGCCAGGGTCATTGTCCATGGCCGCTCCTGGCAGGAGGCAAACGCCCATGCCCAGTCACTCCTTGGCACGGGCGCTGTGTTCATCCATCCGTTCGATCATCCGCTTTTGTGGGAAGGGCATGCCTCGATGATCAATGAGCTCACGAAGCAGTGCGCCAAGCCCGACGTGATCATTTGCTCTGTCGGGGTGGCGGGCTGCTGGCCGGAGTGGGCGAAGGGTTGTTTCGAGCGGGCTGGGATGACGTCGGCATCCTGGCGGTCGAGACCGAGGGCGCAGCCTCGTATGCGGCTGCGCTGAAGCATGGCTACCCGGTTGAGATTCCATCCATTCACAGTCGCGCAACTTCCCTGGGCGCAAGAATGGTGTGTAAGCGCTCAGTTGAGTTGGCCAGTGAACTATCCATCCAAAGCCTGGTTTTATCGGATAGCGAAGCGTTTCGAGGCAGCGCAGACCTGCTGGACGCACATCGCCTGCTGACGGAGCCCGCCTGCGGCGTGTCGATCGCCAGCTTGTCCAGAGTAAAGGACCGCTTTCCGCAGGCGCGCCGCGTCGTGGTGATTGTGTGTGGGGGCATCAGTACAAGCGCCGAGCAGTTGCGTGATGAGTTGCAGGCAAATCGCGAGGCCAGTGCTGGCTGAGCCCATCGGGCGGGCGCTTTTTCGTCTTGTAGGTGTCCCATTTCACGGGTGAGTGAATGCCCGCTGCCAGGCCGGAATATCACAGGTCTGGCTTCGGCCGGCGATGGGAAGGGCCGATCCAGTCGATCAGGAGCTGATTCATGAGCATGGTTTTTATCATTGGCGCGGCGGGTAAGGTCGGTCGTCAGCTGGTTTCGCAACTTGCCGGGCGAGGACACCAGCCCGTGGCCATGCACCGCAACCCGGAGCAGACCGCCGAGCTGCGTGAGTTGGGCGGAACGCCTGCTATCGGCGATCTGCTGGAGCTTGATGCTGGTGCGCTGGCCGTTCTGATGGCGGACTGCGATTCGGTGATTTTCTCGGCGGGCGCAGGCGGCAAGGGTGGGATGGAAATGACCAATGCCATCGACGGTCGCGGACTGGAACTGGCGGTGGCCGCGGCCGAACGGGCAGGCATTCGACGTTTCCTGCTGGTATCTGCCTTTCCCGAGGCGGGTCGCGGCAAGCAGATGCCCGAACGCTTCGAAAACTATATGTCAGTGAAAAAACTCGCCGATGTGCACCTGGCCGAGTCCGGCCTGAACTGGGTCATCCTGCGCCCCGGCACCCTTGTAGACGAGGCTGGCGGCAAGGTGCGCGTTGGCGCTGCGATTCCTTATGGTGAGGTGTCACGCAGCGATGTGGCGGCCGTCCTCGCCGAGCTGATGGATACGCCGCAGGTCAACCGCATCATCATTGAACTGACCCAGGGCGATACCCCTGTAGCGGCGGCAGTACAGCAACTGGCGGCTTTGCGTGCATAACGATGATTCTGCGTTCGGCGGTGTTGGGCATGTGCTTATGCAACAGCCACCCACCGTTATCGTGCTGGCCGCCGGGCGAGGTGAGCGTTTTGCGCAGTCCGGCGGAGCGACGCACAAGCTCGATGCGCCGCTGGGTGGCGTGCCGGTGTTGCAGCGGGTACTGCGCACTGTGGCGTTGTCCGGTCTGCCCTGGCATCTGGTGCGACCCGAAGAGGGTGCCGCTGCAGAGATTGCGGGAATGGGCGATTCCATCGCGCGCGGGGTTCGGGCGACAGCCGATGCCGCTGGCTGGCTCATTCTGCCCGGCGACCTGCCGTTGCTCGATGTGAACAGCCTGCTGCAGGTGGCTCGGGAGCTGACGACGCATGCGGTGGTACTGCCGCTGTATCAACAGCAACAGGGACATCCGGTCGGCTTCGGCCAAGAGTGCTTCGCTGCGTTGAGCACGCTCGGCGGCGACAGGGGTGCCGCTGCCGTGGTACGTGCGCATCGGCAGGCCGGCACGGCGCGGATGCTGCACCTGAATGATCCGGGCATCGTGACGGATATCGACACACTGAACGATCTGGCTCGGGCCGAAAAGCTGCTCGCCACGGGCAATCATTGATGGGAACTCTGTATGGAAAGTGTTGATGTCCAAGTGCTGCGCACCGCTCGCGACTGGCGCGCCGCCGGGCAGCGAGTGATGCTGGTGACGGTGGTTCGAACCTGGGGTTCGTCGCCGCGCCCGGTGGGCTCGATGATGGCGCTGCGTGAGGACGGTCGTTGCGTAGGCTCGGTTTCCGGAGGCTGCATCGAAGACGACCTGATCCACCGCTATACCCAGGCTTTCGGCGAGGGTGAAATTCCACGGGGCACGCCTAGGCTGGAGCGCTACGGCGTAACGGCGGACGAGGCGCATCGCTTCGGATTGCCCTGTGGCGGCACGCTGGAATTGCTGCGGGAAAGCGATCCCGATCTGGCCAGCCTCGATACGCTGGTGCGGCAGTTGGAGGGAGGAGCCCTCGTCCAGCGCAAGGTCGATTGTGCGACCGGCGCGGTGACGTTGACGCCGGTAAAGGCGCCCGAGGCGCTGCATTTCGATGGCGCAAGCCTGATCTGCACCCTGGGGCCGCAATACCGCATGCTGCTGATCGGTGCCGGTGCGCTGGCCGAATACCTGGCCACGATGGCGCTGTTCAATGATTTCGCGGTGACGGTTTGCGATCCGCGAGAGGAATACCTGGGCGGCTGGTCCGTGCCGGGGGTAAAGCTCGACAGGCAAATGCCTGACGACGCGGTGCGGGCGCTGCAGCCGGATACGCGCACCTGCATCGTGGCGCTGAGTCACGACCCCAAACTCGACGACCTGGCCCTGTTGGCGGCGCTGCACAGCCCGGCCTTCTATGTCGGGGCCATTGGTTCGCGGCGTAACACCGACAGTCGCAGGCAACGCTTCGTCGAACACTTCGACGAGACCGAGCGATCCCTGGCGCATCTGCATGCACCCGTTGGCATCTATATCGGCAGTAAGACGCCCGCCGAGATCGCGGTGAGCGTGATGGCCGAGGTACTGGCAGTCAAGAATGGCGTGGAGCTGCCACGAACCCTCTCCGTGGCCAATGCCAAATTACGGCTTGACGCCCAGCTGGAGACATAAACGGCGCATGGCGACAGCCGTTCCAGACCTATGCCGCTCAGGTCGTGGAAGTCAGTCTCGGCGCCGAAAGCAAGATGCCCACCGAACGTGTGGTCACGGTGGTCGATTGCGATCGAGTGGTATCGCCAGCGACCGTGGAAGCACGGGTGCAGGGTGGGACCCTGTTCGACCTGTCTGCAACGCTGTTCGGCAACATCACGATCAAGGGCGGGCGCATCGAGCAATCCAGCTTCCATGATTGCCACGTGCTGCGCATGAACGAAACGCCGGTGATGGAGACGCATATCTTGCCCAGTAGCGAGGCGCCTACCGGTACCGGCGGGATTTCCACGGTGCTCATCACCCCGGCGTTGCTCAATGCCGTTCACGACGCTATAGGCCAGCGCATCCGTGAGCTGCCCCTCTCCTTAAGCAGTATCGGATTGGCATAAAAAGCTGTTTCTCTGCATTGAGGTCGCCGCAGATTGAGCCTCGAGGAGCCGGTACGGCAGGGGTGAAGGACGATCAGGGTATTACTGAACGCTAATGCTCCCTTTCATCCCCGCTTCGAGGTGGCCAGCGATCAGGCAGGCGAAGTCCAGCGTGGCAGGCTGGCTGAAATGCCACAGCAAGTCGCCTTGCTGGCCAGCTTCGAGAGCGACGGCGTTGGGTTCGTCGTGGGGCATGTCCGGCATAGTGCGCATCTGTTCGGCATGCGCCTGCAGTTCGGCGAGCGTGCCGATGACCATCTCATGCGGCAGCTGACCATTGTTTTTTACCCGAAAGCGCACAGTCTCGCCGGCCTCGACCGCCAGGTGAGCGGGCTCGAAACGCATCCGGTCATCCATGCTGACATCCACCGCACGGCTGATGCGTGCCGGATCGCCGGCATGCCCGGTCGATGTGTGTTCGGGCCTGTCAGGTGTCGAGTGATCGTGGCCATGAGCATGGCTGCCATCGGCCTGGGATAGGGCAGGCAGGCTGCCGAGCAGGAGAGAAAACAGCAGTCCGCTCAAAGATCGGTAACGCATGAAAAAGCCTCGTATGGATGTTGGTCGAACGAGCGACAGCATAGCGCAGGGCTTGCAATGAATCCCCAAGCGCTGGACGGGACATCATGTCGCGCCGCAAGCGACCACCGTATGGAAAGTCGGCTCGCGGATTCTGCCGGCAAGTGAGAAAATCTCTCATCTTTTTTCCGACCTGGTAACTCATGTCCTTCACCCGCAGACAAATCCTTGCCGGCCTGGCCGGTCTCGGTGTGGTCGGCCTCGGTGCCGGCGGTGCTCGCTATTGGCTGGGGCGTCCCGCCGAGGTCACCACGCACGATTACGAACTGATCGCCGCGCCGCTGGATGTCGAACTGGTGCCCGGCCATACCACACCCGCCTGGGCCTACGGTGGTCAGGCGCCGGGCTTCGAGTTGCGCGCGCGACAGGGTGATTGGCTGCGAGTGCGCTTCGTCAATCAGCTGCCGGAGCCGACCACCATCCATTGGCACGGTATCCGTCTGCCGTTGAACATGGATGGGGTTCCCTATGTGTCGCAGTTACCCGTCCTGCCGGGCGAATCGTTCGACTATTTTTTTCAGGTGCATGACGCAGGCAGCTTCTGGTACCACCCGCACACCACCAGCGCCGAGCAGTTGGGTCGCGGACTGGTGGGGCCGCTGATCGTCGAGGAGCGCGAGCCCAGCGGTTTCCGCCATGAGAGAACTCTGAGCCTGAAGAGTTGGCATGTGGACAAGCAGGGCGCTTTCACCGATTTCAGCGTACCGCGCGAGGCCGCCCGCGGCGGCACACCGGGCGTGCTCTCGAGCGTCAATGGCGAGCATGCGCCGACGCTCGAACTGCCCGCCGGACAAGTGGTGCGCTTGCGCATTCTCAACCTCGACAACACCCTGACCTATCGATTGAACCTCTCCGGTGGCGAATCGCGCGTCTATGCGCTCGATGGCCACCCGATCGAGCCGCGTCCCCTCGGCAAGGAGTACTGGCTGGGGCCGGGCATGCGCATAGATGTCGCGTTGAAGGTGCCGCCTGCGGGCGAGCAGCTGTCCCTGCGCAACGGGCCTCTGAGGCTGGCAACCCTTGCCTCGGTCAGCACGGGCGAGGCCGAAGGGGAATGGCCCGCTCCGCTACCGCCCAACCCGATTGCCGAGCCGGATTTGCAGCAGGCTGAAACCCTGCGCTTTAACTTCGAATGGGCCGGGACGCTATCCAGCGATGCAGGGCAGGGCGAAGCATTCACGTTCTGGCAGATCAACGGTCAGGCCTGGGACATCAATGACAAGACGTGCGCCGATCGGCCCATTGCGACGCTGAAAAGGAACGGCCATTACATCCTCGAACTGCGCAACCTCAGCCAGTATCAGCATCCGATCCATTTGCACGGTATGACCTTCAAAGTCATCTCATCCAATCGCAAGAGGATCGAACCTTGGTTCACCGACACCTACCTGCTGGGCAGGAACGAAACCGCCCGCGTCGCGCTGGTGGCGGATAATCCGGGCGTCTGGATGTTCCACTGCCATGTGATCGACCACATGGAGACGGGGCTGATGGCGGCGATCGAGGTGGTATAAAAAGCGGAAAAGACGATAGGAGCGCTGGAGGCTGAACGGGAGAACAGCTCCAAGCTGCACAAATGCTATCGGCGTGTCGTGAATGAGGCCAAGGGCTCACGAAGCGCAATGATTCGTCCAGCCTCCAGTCTTTAGCAGGTACTTAATGGGAAAGATCCAGATCATCGACCGCTCGCGTGACGAGTATTTCATGCGCGAGGCGCTAGCACTGGCAACGCAGGGCGCGGCTTTGGGCGAGGTGCCGGTAGGCGCGGTGCTGGTGCAGGACGGGCAGGTCATCGGTCGGGGTTTCAACTGTCCGATATCCCGGCACGATCCCAGTGCTCACGCCGAAATGGTGGCGATCCGCGACGCGGCGTCACGTGTACAAAATTACCGTCTGCCAGGCAGTACGCTGTACGTGACGCTGGAACCCTGCAGCATGTGCGCGGGCCTGATCGTGCATTCGCGCATTCAGCGCGTGGTGTATGGCGCCACGGAGCCCAAGGCTGGCGTCGCGATCAGTCGCGGCCAGTTCTTTTCTCAGGATTTCCTCAACCATCGGGTGCTGGTCGAGGGTGGCGTGATGGCAGAGCAATGCAGTGAAGCGCTGAGCGAGTTCTTCCGGATGCGCCGGCTCAAGGCGCGTGGCGGTGACGCCGTGACGTCGCTGGACGGCTAATCGGCGCGGTCAAATGCCGCTGCTGTAACGGCGCACGCCCGCTTCCGGCAGCTTTTCATGAGCCGCGACGCTGCCCTGCGCGGGAAACACCACCAGATGATCAGCAGCGATGCCGATACCGACTTCCTGGCCGGTCGGGTAGTCGGCGTGGCTGGGAAAGATGCCTTCGAGCTGGTTGCCGGTGGGTAATTGCAGACGGTACAGGGTGGAGGCGCCGAGAAAGGTCTTGCCGACGATAAGTGCCTTGAGCGCACTCTGCGGCGAATAGACGATGTCATCCGGACGCAAAAGAACATCCACGGAGCTGCCGGCAGGCATGGTGTAGGCGCGATTGCCGCGTATGACGCCTAGTTCGGTCTGGACTGTTTCCGGGTCGACCAGCTGGCCGCGAATGAAGTAGCCCTGACCGATGAAGCTCGCCACGAACGGCGTCAGCGGTTCGTGATAGAGGTTATAGGGTGTGTCCCATTGTTCCAGGCGCCCATCCTTGAATACCCCGACCTGATCGCTGACGGCGAAGGCTTCTTCCTGGTCGTGCGTGACGAGTATGGCGCTGGTGCCCCGCGCTTTGAGGATCTCACGCACCTCATGACTCAGGCGCCGCCGAAGGTCGCCGTCGAGGTTGGAGAAGGGTTCGTCGAGCAGCAACAGCTCCGGCTCGGGTGCGAGGGCGCGGGCGAGGGCGACGCGCTGCTGCTGGCCGCCTGAAAGCTCATGCGGGTAACGCTTGCCGAGCGGTGCCAGATGCACAAGATCGAGCATTTCGCCGACGATACGCGAGTGCTGCGGATGCTTTCGGATGCCGAACGCGATGTTTTCGGCAACGGTTAGGTGCGGGAACAGGGCGTAATCCTGGAACACCATGCCGATCCGGCGCTTTTCCGGCGCGAGCGTGAAGCCTTTTCGTGAAATGACGGCATCGCCCAGCTGGATTTCGCCTTCGTTGACATGCTCGAAGCCGGCGATGGCCCGTAGCGTCGTGGTCTTGCCGCAGCCGGATGGCCCGAGCAGACAACCGATATCACCGCGATTGAGGTGCAGGTTGAGGCTCTGCACGACGCTCTGGCCGCCATAGCCGCAGTCGAGATTGCGAAGGTGCAGGAGCGGTTGCGAGCTCATGCGTGGCGGAAGGCCGGCTCGACAAGAAATTCAAGCAGCGCCTTCTGGGCGTGCAAGCGATTCTCGGCCTGGTTCCAGGCTACCGAGCGAGAGTCGTCGAGCAGGTCGTGACTGATCTCTTCGCCACGATGGGCGGGCAGGCAGTGCATGAACAGTACGTCTTCGGCGGCGAGGTCGAGCAGGGCACGGTTGACCTGATAGGGGCGGAAGGTGGCGATACGTGCCGCCACTTCATCCTCCTGTCCCATCGAAGCCCAGACATCGGTGCTGATCAGATGAGCACCTGCGGCGGCCTCACGCGGATCGCGGAACAGTTGGACGCGATCACCGGCCCGTGCCAGCAGTTCGGCTTCGGGCTCGTAGCCTTCCGGGCAGGCGATACGCAGCTGGAAATCGAACTGGATAGCCGCTTCCATATACGAGTTGCACATATTATTGCCATCGCCGATCCAGGCTACTGTCTTGCCGGCAATGCTGCCGCGGTGTTCGTAGAAAGTCTGCATGTCGGCCAGCAGTTGGCAGGGATGCAGATCGTCGGATAGCCCGTTAATGACCGGTACCGATGAGTGAGTGGCGAACTCGGTGAGCGTGGCATGGGCGAAGGTGCGGATCATCACCGCATCGAGCATGCTCGACATGACAATGGCCGAATCGCTGACCGGCTCGCCGCGACCCAGTTGAGTGTCGCGCGGCGAAAGAAAGATCGCCTGGCCGCCGAGTTGAATCATGCCGGCCTCGAAGGACAATCGGGTCCGCGTCGAGGCCTTCTCGAAGATCATTCCCAGAACACGGTTTTTCAGCGGCTCGAACAGAATGCCGCGCTCGCGCAGATCCTTCAGCTCGATGCCGCGACGAACCAGGCCGAGTAGCTCCTGGGGCGTGCAATCCATCAGTGAGAGAAAGTGTCTTGCGCTCATATCAACTACCTTTATTGCCGCAGTCGAGGCCGGAGAGTTTTCTACGGAAAAGGGAGGGCCTACGACAGGGGTCGCATGGGAAGCGACGAAACGGGAAAGGCGCGATCTTATCCAGAAAGCCTTCGCGGGCGCAAATCGGCCTCGGTGCGCCAGAAACAAGCGCTACAAGCGGCCATTCGTAAGCTGTAAGCAAGAAAAGCCGAGCCCGCGACTCGGCTTTTATGGCGCTGTTCTGTACAATGCGCGCCAACCGTGATTAGCCGAGGTGCCCCATGGATATCATCGAAACCATCAAAGAGCAGATCGAAAAGAACCCGGTGCTGCTGTACATGAAAGGCTCGCCCAACGCGCCGCAGTGCGGCTTTTCCGCCCGCGCGACACAGGCCGTTATGGGCTGCGGCGAGAAGTTCGCTTACGTCGACATCCTGCAGAATCCAGAAATTCGCGCCAACTTGCCGAAGTACGCCAACTGGCCGACCTTCCCGCAGCTGTGGGTCGATGGCGAACTGGTTGGTGGTAGCGACATCATTCTGGAAATGTTCGAGAAAGGTGAGCTGCAGCCGCTGATCAAGCAGGCTGTGGAAAAAGCCGGCGCCTGATCGCGACGCGTTGTCAAAACCCGCCAAACGGCGGGTTTTTTATGCCTGAAGTTAAATGCCCATTGATTGCTCGAGAGAGTTTCTAGCCCATGCAAGGCGCGTCGCCCGGGCAATGATCGCCAGCGCCTAACGTAAGCAGTTTGCAGCCGACACCCTGGCTTTGATGGGTTGCACCCATCCTACGGTCGGTGCCAGCCAGCGAAGGCAGCATTGCGTTAATTCGTAGGATGGGTGCAACCCATCGCTTCACGTTCGCCGTTGACAGAAGGCCGGCTACAGCGGACCACAAGACCTGTCCTGGATCGTAGCGCGATGAGCGTCGGCATGCGTCGGCGGCGAGTCTCGGAAACGAAAACGGGAGCCAATGGCTCCCGTTTGCACAGCAGGCAGATCGACTATTCGTCCATCTGTGATTGCAGGTAATTTTCCATGCCGACCTTGTCGATCAGGCTCAGCTGGGTTTCCAGCCAATCGATGTGCTCTTCCTCGGACTCAAGGATGTCTTCCAGCAATTCACGGGTGCCGTAATCACCGATGCTCTCGCAATAGGCAATCGCCACCTTCAGATCCTGAATGCCGCCCTGTTCGAGTTTGAGGTCGCAGTCGAGCATTTCACGGGTATTTTCGCCGATCAGCAGCTTGCCCAGATCTTGCAGGTTAGGCAGACCTTCGAGAAAGAGGATGCGCTTGATCAGCTTGTCGGCATGCTTCATCTCGTCGATGGATTCTTCGTACTCATGCTTGCCGAGCTTGCCCAGGCCCCAGTCTTCATACATGCGCGCGTGTAGAAAGTACTGGTTGATAGCGACCAGTTCGTTGCCGAGGATCTTATTGAGATGCTGAATGACCAGCTTGTCGCCTTTCATGTCGGTGCCCTGCGTCGAATCGGTGTGTTAATGCAGGGAGTCTGGCCACGAACAATCGGGCTGTCAAACCTAAGTCATTGAATGCAAAAGGGTAAAACCGAATAAGAATACGTCTGTTCCGCGACTGGGAGGCAAGGTCTTGATTTGCGAGCAGAAAAAAGCCGGGCATATGCTCGGCTCGGAATAAATCAATTTGATCAGGCAGGCGCGAAGCCGGCCGGATAAGCAAGGGAAGCGCTGGCGCTCTGGATATCGCTCAAGGTTTCGCGAACGACTTGCTTGGCAACGCAAGCGCATTTACCGCATTGAGTCGCTACGCCTGTGGTTTCGCGCACTTCACGATAACTGCAGCAGCCTTCATAGATGGCTTCACGGATTTGACCGTCGGTAACACCTTGGCAAAGACAGACGTACATGAGAACTACCCGTTGAGCCTGTTGATGTCGCGATGCTAAACATAATGAGAATGATTGTCAAAGCATCCCTGCCGAGTGGTTTCTTCTTCAGCGGTCAGCTTTTTGCGATGGGGAAGACAGGACATTGCCATCACGAATCGCTAAAATCGCGACGTTCTTCGTGCTTTGGAATCCTGGTTGATCGACCTGGCGGGGCGCGGTCGGTGCCACCATGCAGCTAAGCGTTCCAACCCTCATCGTCGCCGACATCTATGTGATGTTGCTGGTGGCGCTTCTGATGTTTCTGGCCTGGCGAAGCGGGCGCCGCGAGCCGACGCTCGGCTATCTTTGCCTGACACTTTTTATCGGGGTTGTCGCCACCGCCCTGGGTGCGCTGCGCAACATGGGCATCGACTGGGTGCCCGTTGTCCTGGGCAACTCGCTGCTGGTGCTGGCGCTGGCCTTCAACTGGACGGCGATGCGCGTATTCGCCGGACGCCAGCCGCACTGGCGCGGGATTTTTGCCGCCCCTTTGATCTGGGCTGCTCTTTGCCTGTTTCCTGCCTTCTTCGAGGCGGATGCGTTGCGGCTGCGGATCGCCACGCTGTCACTGTTCACCATCATTTATATAGGCCTGGCCATGGTGGAGCTGTGGCGCAGCCGGCGGATGATCCAAGTGTCCTTGCATCCAGCTCTTGTGCTGATGGCGGTGCACCTCACCGTCTACGCCTTGCGTGTTCTCCTCGATCATGGCCAGCCTTTCCAGGTATCCGGGCAATTCGATTTCTTCGCGCTGGTGATCTTCGAAACCATGCTCTATGCGGTTGGCATTGCTTTCGTGACTTTGGCCATGGTGCGCGAGCGGGCCGAGCGGGAGTACCGCCAGGCGTCGCTCAGCGATCCCCTGACTGGCATCGGCAACCGTCGGGCGTTCGTCGAGCATGGCGAGCGGATGTTGCTGCGTTGTCGCGACGCCGGCCAGCAAGTGACGCTGCTGCTGTGCGATCTGGACCAGTTCAAGCGCCTCAACGACACCTTTGGCCATAAGGCCGGCGACCATGCGCTGATCAGCTTCTGTCAGGTGATGAAGTCACGCATGCGCCGACAGGATGTCTTCGGGCGCATCGGCGGCGAAGAGTTCGCCTGCCTGCTGGCGGATGCCGACGCCCGTGTCGCCCGCGATGTGGCCGAGCGCATCCGCGGCGAGTTCGCCAGCCTGCCGTTCAGTCAGTCCGGCATCCTCAGTGTCAGCATCGGCGTGAGCGATACGGCGCGGATCGGCTACAGCCTCGACCGCCTGATGGGCGAGGCGGATCGGGCACTTTATGAGGCCAAGGCGGCGGGGCGTAACTGTGTTCGGTTAGCCGTTTAAGCCAGCAGCCGGCAGTCCCGGTTTGTTAGACTGCGCGCCCTTTTCCCGCCTGGAGCCGTCATGGCCCTGCAAGCCACTCCCTATAAGGTAGAGATCAATCTTACCGATCTTGATCGCCACGTTTACCAGGACCTGCGGTTCACGGTCGCCCGGCATCCCTCGGAAACCGAAGAGCGGCTGGCCGCACGCTTGATCGCATATGTGCTCTGGTACGACGAGCAACTGGCATTCGGTCGCGGCCTGTCGGATGTCGATGAGCCGGCCTTGTGGGAAAAGAGCCTGGATGATCGCGTGTTGCACTGGATCGAAGTCGGCCAGCCGGACGCCGAGCGGATCACTTGGTGTTCGCGGCGAGCCGAGCGCTTCAGTCTGGTCGCTTACGGAAACTTGCGTGTATGGCAAACCAAGGTCCTCGACAGCGTGCGCAGTTTGAAGAAGATCAATGTGGTGGCGGTTGAACCAGAGGCATTGGAAACCGTATCGCGTGATCTACCGCGTGCAATCAGCTGGAGTGTGATGATCAGCGAAGGCGCGTTATTCATTACCGATGAGCGGGGCCAGCACGAGGTTCCGCTGCAATGGCTGATCGGCGAGCGCGGCTAGGCGGTCGCCGAGACGAAGCCGACCAGGGCCTCGCGGCCCCGCGTCACGACTGCCAATACTGCAGCAGGGCGCTGAACGACATCACCACACCTACCGCAGTGGCGAGCATGGCCAGCAGGCCGAACATCAGCATCCAGGTCGGATGGCGATACTCGCTCCCGACAATGCTCGGCTTCTTTGCCGCCCACAGGACGCAACCCAGGGCCAGCGGCAAAACCAGCGCGTTGAGGGTGCCGGCTATCACTAGCACCTTTACCGGTTGCCCAACCAGGCTGTAGATCAGCGTCGAGCAGGCGATGAAGGCAATTACCATCCGCTGGTTGTTGCGCTGGATGCTTTCGTGCAACGAGTACATGAAGGTCACGCTGGTGTAAGCCGCGCCGATCACCGATGACACCGATGACACCGATGCCGCAAGCAGCACCACACCGAAAATTTTGTAGCCGACCGTACCCATGGAGTGCGAGAACACTGAGGCGGCCGGATTGCTTGGGTCCAGGCTCAAGCCCTGGCTGACCACGCCCAGCGCCGCCAGGAACAGACAGATCCGCACGACACCCGTGGTGGCGATGCCGGCTACTGCGGCGCGGGTTACCACGCCGACGTTTTGCACACCGGTGATGCCCGCCTCGACCAGGCGATGGCCGCCGGAAAAGGAGATGTAGCCGCCTACGGTGCCGCCTACCAGCGTCACGATCGGCAACAGCAGGATCAGTGGATCGTCAGGGTTGAAGCTGCGGCTCAGAGCTTCTATCACGGGCGGATTGGACTGCAGCATGGCGTAGCCGATCATGCATAGCATCACCAGGCCGAGCATCTGCATCACCGAGTCCATCACACCCTTGGCGTTGCGCAACAGGAAAATGCCGATGATCAGCACCGCCGCGATCAGCGAGCCGATCACCGGCGGCACGCCGAAAATCACGTTCATAGCCAGACCGGCACCGCCAATGTTGCCGATATTGAAAGCGATCCCACCGAGCACGATGAATGCCGAGATCAAATGACCGGCACCGGGAATCACCCGATTCGCCACGTCCTGTCCGCGCAGGTTGGCGACGGTGATGATCCGCCAGATATTGAGCTGGGCGCCGACATCGATCAGCAGCGAAATGACGATGGCGAAGGCGAAACTCGCTAGATACTTCTCCGTGAACAGTGACGTCTGAGTCAGGAACGCCGGACCGATGGAAGACGTCGCCATGATGAAGATGGCGCCGCGCAGGACGTTGCGTTGCGACACAGGAGTGGCGCTGGGGGTGGGATGCATTGAGGTACCTTTTTTGTTGATATTGGGGCAGGTAGGAATGCGGCCGGGCGAGGCCCGGTTTTCGTTGTGATCAATAGGGATATCGCCACGTTGGCTGGGTGTCAGTTACTCCACGGTGATGCATCGCGGCTATCTGCGATGAGTAGATGAAATCGTCCCGAGAATGGGCGACTCTCCATGACGGCGCCGCGAGCGGGGCTCGAAGATGGCGATACATGGCCAGGGGCGAGGTCCATGGTTCGCTCCGCTGCCACCTCAATTCCAATTGGCGAGCAATTGACGCTGCTCGCGTTGCGCCGTCGCCAGGGCGACCGGCTTCAATTGCACCCGCGTGCCCGGCATGCACTGTGCCAGGCGTGCGACGGCCAACGGTGTCAGGGCGCCGAGCCGTGGATAACCGCCGATGGTCTGTCGGTCATTCAGCAACACGATAGGCTGGCCGTCCGGCGGCACCTGAATCGCCCCCAGCGGTACGCCTTCGGAGATCATCGATTGCCGTGAACTGCGTAGCGCTGGACCGAGCAGGCGGATGCCCATGCGGTCGGCGCGCTGGTCGACCGTCCAAGCGCAGTTGAACGCATCGAATAGGCTCTGCCCGCTGAAATCGCCGATCTGCGCGCCCAGCACCACCGGCAGCGGGGCTCCGGTGAGCAGGCGCGGTAGCTGTTCATCGGTCAGTTCGCGCGGGATCGGGGCCGCGCCTGGCCAACTCAGTCGGTCGCCTTCGTTCAGCGGCTGGCCGTCGCCTTGCAAGCCTCCGAGGCCCTCACGACGCACCGTGGCGCAGCTGCCAAGAAGTTGTGGAGCGGAGAAGCCGCCAGGTGCCGACAGGTAGGCGCGTATGCCCTCTATCGGTGCACCGAATGACAGGCGCTGGCCTTTGCGAACAGCGAAGCTGCGGCCCGGCGCGATGGCCCGGCCATCCAGCGTGGCGCCGAGATCGGCTCCGCACAGGGCAAGACTGCTGTCCGCTTCGACGAGCAAGGTGAAGTTGCCCAAGGTGATTTCGACCGTCGCGGCCTGCAGCGGATTATTCAGCAACCAGTTGGCCCTGGCCTGAGAGACCCAGTCCGCTGCGCCACCTTGGGTCACGCCAAGGTGCCGTACGCCGAAGCGGCCGCCATCCTGCAGGCTGGCCAGGGCACCACTGCGTTCGATCAACAGGCTCATGGCATCACCTCGAATGGGCTGTCGTCGCCACCGAGACGAATGAATTCGGCACGCTCGATAGGCCGGAAACGCACCCGGTCACCAGGCTGCCAGATGCTGTAGCCGTCCAGATCGCGGTCGAACAGGCGGGTCGGGCTGCGACCGATGAGGTTCCAGCCACCGGGTGAGACCAGCGGGTAGATCGCGGTTTGGCGATCGGCGATACCCAGGCTGCCGGCCGGTACCTGCTTGCGCGGTGTCTGTAGGCGAGGACTGGCAAGGATCTCGTCGACGAGCCCCATGAAAGCGAAGCCCGGCGCGAAACCCAGCGCGAATACCTGATAAACGCGGGCGCTATGGCGCTCGATCACCCCTGAGATGCCGAGTCCGCTGCGCTGCCCCAAGGCGTCGAGTTCCGGGCCGACGCTTGGGTCGTACCACACCGGAATGTCCAGCTCGCGCGCCTGGCTGGCTGCGTCCGGCTGCAGATCATGCAGGGCGGCGGCGATGCGCTGACGCGCCTGAATGTCATCCAGTTGCGCAAGATCGTAGTGCACCAGCAGGGTGGTGTAGGAGGGCACCAGATCGATCAGCGCCGTACCGAACGCTTGGCGGAGTCGTCGCGCAGCGGCCAGTAGCCAGGGCATGTGAGCTTCATCGATCTCGTCGAACAGGCGCAGCATCAGGCTATCGATGCCGACCACTTCTATACGCGGAGTCATGCCGCCAGGCTCTCGAGCGCTTGGCTGATGCGCTGAACTGCGGCCACCGAACCGGCATTGTCGCCGTGCACGCACAGGGTGTCGGCGCGCAGCGTCAGCGCGCTGCCGTCGCTGGCAGTCAACGCTTCCCCTTTTGCAAGACACAGCGCCTGTGCCGCTACGGTTTCAGCGTCGTGATGGACGGCGCCGGGGAGCGCGCGCGATACCAGCATTCCGGCCGGGTCATAGGCTCGGTCTGCGAAAACCTCGAACCACAGTGTCACGCCCAGTTCATCGGCCAACGCTTGCGCACCGCTGTTGTCGCGAGTGGACATCAGCATCAAGGGGAGTGATGGCGAGTAGGCGACCACCGCTTTCATTACGCCGCGCAGCAGTTCGGGCTTGCGCATCATGTCGTTGTAGAGCGCGCCGTGCGGCTTGACGTAGCGAACCTCTGTGCCTTCGGCGCGGCAGATGCCATCCAGCGCGCCGATCTGATAGAGCAGCATGTTCTCCACTTCCTCTGGGCTGCACGCCATGGAGCGGCGGCCGAAACCGACCAGGTCGGGATAGGCGGGGTGTGCGCCGATCTTCACGTCGTGCCGCGTTGCCAGCGCTACGGTACGGCGCATGATCTGCGGGTCCGATGCATGAAAGCCGCAGGCCACGTTGGCGCAATCGATGAAGGGCATCACCTCAGCATCCAGGCCCATGGTCCAGGCGCCAAAGCTCTCGCCGATGTCGCAGTTGAGAAGCAGACGTTTCATACCAATCCTCGCTGACAGCCCCGTCCCGGACGCCGATGGGTTCGTGGAAATTACGATGATGAATTATCAATAAAAATTTAACGACTGTTTTTCGAAGGCCGCTCCCGGGTCGCATTGCTGTATGCTTGCGGCCCCGATTCACCCGGGCGGCATCACGCTTCGCCCCTCATGTCATGGTCCGCAAGATGGTTGACGCCAAATCCCCTCGTCCGTTGCGATCACCTATCGTCGCCTCGGCGCACCTCGCCGAGCAGTCACAGGAACTGTCCGAGCTGGAGTACGGCATCATCGTCGCCAGCGCTGCGCTGATGCGCTGGATGGAGCGCTGCATGAAGGCGTCCGGGGCCGTTGAAATGAACGCGCTGGATGTCATGGTGCTGCACAACCTGACCAGCCGCGGACGCGCGAAACGACAGGCGGATATCTGCCTCTTGCTCAATATCGAAGACACTCACACCGTGACTTACGCGCTGAAGAAGCTCGGCAAGCTAGGTCTGGTCGAGGGCGAGAAGCAGGGCAAGGAAATGTTCTACCGGACCACCGAAAAGGGCCGTGAACTCTGCCAGGAATACGCCGACATCCGTCGCGAGTGCCTGATCGCCTCCTTCGAAAACCTCAATATCGACCCCGACGAGATCCACCGTCTCGCCGGGTTGCTGCGTGCCATGTCCGGCCTCTACGACCAGGCCGCGCGCGCCGCTACATCGCTTTGATTCACTTCACGCCGCACGCCGGATGACCAACTGATGCGCATCGAACCCCGCCCGCTTCCCGAACGGCTTCCCGACCTGGGCGATCTTCCGCCGCTGCTCACGCGCCTGTATGCGGCGCGTGGCGTGCAGTCCATCGTCGAGCTGGACAAAGGCCTGGCGCGGTTGATCCCTTACGGCCAACTCAGGGGCATCGATGCGGCGGTCGAGTTGCTGGTCGAGGCGCTCGAGAAGCGGCAGCGCATCCTGTTCGTCGGTGATTTCGATGCCGATGGCGCCACTGCCAGTACGGTCGGCGTGCTGGGTTTGCGTCAGCTCGGCGCCGCGCATGTGGATTATCTGGTGCCTAACCGCTTCGAATATGGATACGGCTTGACGCCGGAAATCGTTGCCGTGGCGCTCGAACGCCAGCCCGACCTGCTGGTGACGGTGGACAACGGCATCTCCAGCGTGGACGGCGTGGCGGCGGCCAAGGCGGCGGGGCTCAAGGTGCTGGTGACCGACCATCACTTGCCCGGACCGGATTTGCCGGCGGCCGATGCCATCGTCAATCCCAACCAGCCGGAGTGCGCGTTCCCCAGCAAATGCATCGCGGGCGTCGGCGTGATTTTCTATGTGCTGCTGGCCCTGCGCGCGGCGCTACGTGAAAGGGGCTGGTTCAACCGCAATGGCTGGGCCGAGCCGAACCTGGCCGAGTTGCTGGATCTGGTGGCGCTGGGCAGCGTCGCCGACGTGGTGCCGCTGGATGCCAACAACCGCATCCTGGTGCATCAAGGTTTGGCGCGAATCCGCGCAGGGCGGGCGCGCCCGGGGTTGCGGGCGATTCTGGAGGTCGCGGGACGGGATCATCGCCGCATCACCTCGACTGATCTTGGCTTCATTCTCGGTCCGCGTCTGAACGCGGCCGGACGGCTGGATGACATGGCGCTGGGCATCGAATGCCTGCTTTGTGAGGACGAAGCCTTGGCGCGCGACATGGCCGTGCAACTCGACCAGCTCAATCAGGATCGCAAGGGCATCGAGCAGGGCATGCAGCGCGAGGCGCTGGCACAGCTCAAGGATTTGCCCCACGACGATATGCCGTTCGGCCTCTGCCTGTTCGAACCGGACTGGCACCAGGGTGTGATCGGCATCCTCGCTTCGCGTCTGAAGGAGCGTTATCACCGGCCGACGATCGCTTTTGCCGATGCCGGGGACGGCGTTCTGAAAGGATCGGCACGCTCGGTGCCGGGCTTTCATATCCGCGATGCGCTGGATGCCGTCGCGGCGCGCCATCCTGGCCTGATCAGCAAGTTCGGCGGCCATGCCATGGCCGCCGGTCTGTCGCTGCCCGAAGCTAATTTCGGCGCTTTTGCAGCAGCCTTCGATGCCGAGGTACGGCGCCAGCTGTGCGAGGACGACCTCACCGGTCGGCTATTGACCGATGGTCAGCTCAGCATCGAGGAATTTCATCTGGAGCTGGCCAAGGCACTGCGCAACGCCGGTCCGTGGGGGCAGCATTTTCCCGAGCCGGTGTTTCACGGTGTGTTTCAGCTGGTGCAGCAGCGTCTGGTCGGTGAGAAACATTTGAAGATGGTGCTCAAGAGCGAGTGCGGTTCGCTGACGCTCGATGGCATCGCCTTCAATATCGATCGCGATCTCTGGCCCAACCCCAACGTGCGCTGGGCCGATCTGGCCTACAAACTGGACGTCAACGAATTCCGCGGGCGCGAAAGCGTGCAGTTACTGGTCGCGCATATCGCGGCGCGGTGAGCGTTGCGTTTTGATGCGTGGGCATCCGCCGCCTGGGTGTCGTGATGACCTTTTCTCCCTCACCCTAGCCCTCTCCTCAGGGGACTGGTCCGAGTTCGCATGGCCTATAGCGTTGGACCGAACCAGGGCAGTAAGGCAGCCGCATAAATTGCTCTCACGCGAAACGATCGCTCCAGCATAATCAGGCTAGGCACGCAGCCGTTCGAAACAACGCCGATCTAACTCTCGCCCCACTGGGGAGAGGGCTGGGGCGATGGAGCGTGGCAACCCACTACGCAGAGCCCACGCCAAACACGCATACGCTTCTAGCCCGCAGCCACATCCAGTCCACCATCACCCCGCAACACGCCGTCACCGATTCATTCACCAAGCGCAGTCGTGACCAGGCAAGATCGTCGAAACAGTCTGTACTGAAGGATGTCCAACCCGCATCCAGTGCAGCCGAGGTTTCCATGACACAGCTTTTCCAGCCACTCACCCTGCGCCAGTTGACGCTACCCAACCGCATAGCCGTCTCGCCCATGTGCCAATACTCGGCCAAGGCGGGCATGGCCAATGACTGGCACTTGGTGCATCTGGGCAGTCGCGCGGTCGGGGGTGCGGGCCTCGTCATCATCGAGGCCACCGCCGTCACCGCAGATGGCCGCATTTCACCGGAAGATCTCGGCATCTGGTCTGACGAGCATGTCGAGCCGCTGCGCCGGATCACACGATTCATTCATGCTCAAGGATCGGTGGCCGGAATCCAGCTGGCCCATGCTGGGCGCAAGGCAAGCACATGGCAACCTTGGCTTGGGCGGCACGGCAGCGTACCCATCGCGGCTGGCGGTTGGACGCCGGTAGGGCCTTCGACCATCGCCTTCGATCCGGAACATGCAGTGCCTACCGCCCTGGACGAGGCTGGGATCGGGGACATCATTCAAGCCTTCGTGCGGGCCGCCGAGCGGGCACTGGCGGCGGGCTTCAAGATCGCCGAAGTGCACGCCGCCCACGGCTATCTGCTGCATCAGTTCCTTTCACCTTTGTCCAACCAGCGCCAGGATGGCTACGGCGGCTCGTTCGACAACCGCATTCGGTTGCTACTGGAGGTGACTCAGGCGGTGAGGGGCGTGTGGCCGGAAGAGTTGCCGCTGTTCGTCCGGCTGTCGGCCACCGACTGGGTTCAGGACGGCTGGAACGCCGAAGAAACCGTCGAACTGGCCCGTCGCCTGAAGGCCGTGGGCGTGGATTTGATCGACGTGTCGTCCGGCGGCACAGCAGCCAATGCCGAGATTCCGGTTGGGCCCGGTTATCAGACCCAGTTTGCCGAACAGGTCCGGCGCGAGGCGGGCATCGCCACCGGTACGGTCGGGATGATTACCGAGGCGGTTCAGGCCGAGCACATCCTGCGCACCGGGCAGGCCGATCTGATTCTGCTGGCCCGCGAGCTGTTGCGCGACCCCTACTGGCCGCTGCATGCCGCCGAAGATTTGCGAGACAACTCGGTGCCATGGCCTGCGCAATACGTGCGCGCCGCTCATCGAAACACGCCGGTTCGGCAAGTTCCCGATTCGCTCGATTGAGCACAGTCATTCGTTCTTCAGGAGACGTTATGAAAACCAGCGGTTTGCTCGACCAGTTGCTCAAATCCGGACAGGATCTGCTGCAGAAACAGCAGGGATCGGTTTCGCGTCCGTCTAATGCTCAGGGCAGCGGTTCGCTCGGCAGTATCCTCTCTGGAGCCGGTGGCTCGCTCGGCGGGATTCTTGGGGGCGGCGGTGGTAGCGGGCGTGGTGCGCTGGCTGCCGGGGCGCTCGGAATGTTGTTGGGAAGCAAAAGCGGGCGTCGCCTGGGCGGCAAGGCCGTCACCTACGGTGGCCTGGCCGCGCTCGGCATGCTGGCCTACAAGGCCTACGGCAACTGGCAGGCGCAGCAGGCCGGTGCGACGGGCACGGACGTTAAACAGGCCGAACCGAAGACGGTCGATCGGCTGCCGCCCGAACAGGTGGAAGAACACAGTCGAGGCATTCTCAGAGCGCTTGTCGCGGCGGCGAAGGCTGACGGCCATGTCGACGATCAGGAACGCAAAATGATCGAGGCCGAGTTTGCACAGCTGACCGGTGACCCCGAGCTGCAACACTGGCTCGAAGCGGAGCTGAACAAGCCTTTGGATCCTGTCGAAGTTGCTGCCGCTGCCACTACACCGGAAATGGCCTCGGAAATGTATCTGGCCAGCGTGCTGATGGTCGACGAAGAGCACTTCATGGAGCGCGCCTACCTGGACGAGCTGGCCCGTCAGCTCAAGCTCGATGCCGGGCTGAAAGCCGAGCTGGAAAGCCAGGTGCGCGGCGTTTCCGCCTGATCTCAATCGGAGGCGGCTCGGGTGCCGCCTCGGTTGTTTTCCTCCTTGACATTCTCCATGCCGGCAGCATTGCGTGGGCTGTTAGCGGCCGGCTGCTGCGTTTATAATCGCCGGTTTTCGCAACGTCCGATTGAGAGCTGCCTAACTATGGAAATCAACCCGATCCTTAACAGCATCAAGGACCTGTCCGAGCGCACCCAGTCAATTCGGGGGTATCTTTGACTACGATCAAAAGCATGATCGTCTCGTCGAAGTAAACCGCGAACTCGAAGACCCCAACGTCTGGAACAACCCTGAATACGCCCAGAACCTGGGGCGTGAGCGTGCGACGTTGGCGCTGATCGTCGAAACCATCGACGATCTCACGAGCAGCCTGGCCGATTCCCGCGACCTGCTCGACATGGCCGTCGAAGAGGATGACCAAGGCGCGGTCGACGACGTAGCCGCCGAGCTGGACCGTTTGCGCACCATCCTCGAAGGGTTGGAATTCCGCCGCATGTTCAGCGGCGAGATGGACCCCAATAACGCCTACCTTGATATCCAGGCCGGTTCCGGCGGCACCGAAGCTCAGGACTGGGCCAACATGCTGCTGCGCATGTACCTGCGCTGGGCCGACAAACATGGTTTCGACGCGACCATCATGGAGCTGTCCGAAGGCGAAGTCGCCGGCATCAAGGGCGCCACTCTGCACATCAAGGGCGAATATGCCTTTGGCTGGCTGCGCACCGAAATCGGCGTGCATCGGCTGGTCCGTAAGAGCCCCTTCGACTCCGGTAATCGCCGTCACACCTCGTTCACGGCTGTGTTCGTTTCGCCGGAAATCGACGACAACATCGAGATCGAAATCAACCCTGCCGACCTGCGCATCGACACCTATCGTTCATCCGGCGCCGGCGGCCAGCACGTAAACACCACTGACTCGGCGGTGCGTATCACTCACGTGCCGACAAACACTGTAGTCAGCTGCCAGAACGAGCGCTCCCAGCACGCCAACAAGGACACCGCCATGAAGATGCTGCGGGCCAAGTTGTACGAGCAGGAAATGCAGAAGCGCAACGCGGCATCTCAGGCGCTGGAAGACACCAAGTCGGATATCGGCTGGGGTCACCAG
Organism: Pseudomonas sp.; assembly: GCA_031988485.1. Taxonomy (GTDB): domain Bacteria; phylum Pseudomonadota; class Gammaproteobacteria; order Pseudomonadales; family Pseudomonadaceae; genus Stutzerimonas. Next base: position 185,820 of record DALZYJ010000001.1, on the reverse strand, counting down.
ATTCGCTCTTACGTGCTCGATGCTTCGCGCATCAAGGACCTGCGCACCGGCGTTGAACGCAGCGATTGCGACAAGGTGCTGGACGGGGATATTGACGAGTACCTCGAAGCCAGCCTCAAGCAGGGGCTGTAAAGCTATTGCATTGGGCAAGCGTCGGTGGGCTGAAGCGGAACGCCGCCCGGCCACCCTACGTCACTTTTACGTATCAAGTAGGGTGGGCTTTAGCCCACCAAGATAGGGGCAGGGCCCTGCTGGGCTGAGGCGGAACGCCGCTCAGCATACCTACCCAGGATTCATCCATTCGATTCCAGGCATTTTGAAATCATGAGCGAACAACCGCTGAACCAGCACGCCATCCAAGAGGAAGAAAACAGCCTGATCCTTCAGCGCAAGGAAAAACTGGCCGCCGAGCGCGCCAAGGGCAACGTTTTCCCCAATGACTTCCGTCGCGACAGCTATTGCAACGACCTGCAGCTGAAATACGCAGACAAGACCAAGGAAGAGCTGGCCGAAGCGGCGATTCCGGTAAAAGTCGCCGGGCGCATCATGCTCAACCGCGGCGCCTTCATGGTCCTGCAGGACATGACCGGGCGCATCCAGGTCTACGTCAACCGCAAGACGCTACCGGCCGAGACCCTGGAAGACATCAAGCATTGGGACCTGGGCGACATCATTGCCGCCGAGGGCACGCTGGCGCGTTCGGGCAAGGGCGATCTCTACCTCGAAATGACCGACGTGCGCCTGCTGACCAAGTCGCTGCGTCCGCTGCCAGACAAGCACCACGGCCTGACCGACACCGAGCAGCGCTACCGTCAGCGCTACGTCGACCTGATCGTCAATGAAGAGACGCGCCACACCTTCCGCGTGCGCTCGCAGGTGATCGGCCACATCCGCAAGTTCCTCAACGAGCGCGACTTTCTCGAAGTTGAGACGCCGATGCTGCAGACCATTCCTGGCGGCGCGGCGGCCAAGCCGTTCGAGACCCATCACAACGCGCTGGACCTGCCGATGTTCCTGCGCATTGCGCCGGAGCTTTACCTCAAGCGACTAGTGGTCGGTGGCTTCGAGCGCGTCTTTGAGATCAACCGCAACTTCCGTAACGAAGGCGTTTCAACCCGGCACAACCCCGAGTTCACCATGCTCGAGTTCTACCAGGCCTACGCCGACTACGAAGACAACATGGACCTCACCGAAGAGCTGTTCCGCGAGCTGGCGCAGCTGGTCCTTGGCAGCACCGATGTGCCCTACGGTGACAAGCTGTTCCACTTCGGCGAGCCCTTTGCTCGTTTGTCAGTGTTCGATGCGATCCTGAAATTCAATCCCGAGATCAGCGCCGCCGACCTGCAGGATGTCGATACCGCCCGCGCCATCGCCAAGAAGGCCGGCGCCAAGGTGCTCGGCTTCGAAGGGCTGGGCAAGCTGCAGGTTATGATTTTCGAAGAGCTGGTCGAGCACAAGCTGGAGCAGCCGACCTTCATCACCCGTTATCCGTTCGAAGTTTCGCCGCTGGCGCGTCGCAGCAACGACGACCCGAGCGTCACCGACCGCTTCGAGCTGTTCATTGGTGGCCGCGAAATCGCCAACGCCTATTCCGAGCTCAATGATGCCGAAGATCAGGCCGAGCGCTTCCATGCGCAGGTGCGCGACAAGGACGCCGGCGACGACGAAGCCATGCACTTCGACGCCGACTTCGTTCGCGCGCTGGAATACGGCATGCCGCCGACTGCAGGCGAGGGCATCGGCATCGACCGCCTAGTGATGCTGCTGACCAACTCGCCGTCGATCCGCGACGTGATCCTGTTCCCGCATATGCGCCCCGAGGTCTGACCTCGACTGTTCCCCGCTCGGTGAGATTTGCCGAGCGGGGAGCTGTTCCGCTGTATGTTCAGGCGGTCGTGTTGAATTGAAAATGCACCGCACCGAGCGCCAACGTTCCGCATCACAGCAGTTGCCGCATGGCCTCTGCTATCGGCCACCAGCTCCATTGCTTCAGATCGGTCACTGCCTGCCGACAGCTTTATATCGCCAGCGTGGCTGTTCGCGAACCGGACACGGATCGTGAGGGTCCGCTGATGTATAAGTTGAAGGATACGGATCACTGACGAGGTACGGATGAATACCCGTAACAATCTCGATGAGTACCAGAGCACCGTTCGTGCTTTGTCCGACCGCATCGTCGAAGCGCAGACCCCGGTGCGAGTGCTCGATGCGGTGAAGTGGGACGACAACGTCCGCCAAGGTTTTTTCGCAGCGGGCGGGCGTGAACTGCCCAAGATCGATCGCGCCTATTACGAAGGCCGGCCGCTGGCCTTTGATTCCAGCGCCAAGAAGGAAGAGTTCCAGAATATCGAGCGGGACATCACCCGCCAGCTGGGGCAGTTCAACCCGGTCGGGCAGATCATGCGGCGCATGTGCAAGGAATACCGGATGGTGATCCGCATGCTCGAAGCGCGTGGGACTGCGGATTTCGGGTTGATTTCCCAAGAGCTTTACGGTGCCGCCTCGGACGCCTTTCATGCCGGCGACCCGACCCTGTCCGACCTCGGCTTGATGCTTTCGGATTACCTGAACAACATCGCCGACCGGGGCGATCTCAAGGACGAAGCCAAGACGCTGGACGCCCCGCAGGCGGTAGAGATGCTGCAGCGGCGGCTGGACTTGGTGTTCGGCGAAGGCGAGGGCGTGATTCGCGTCTTCGAATCCGACGGCATCCTCGCCGATGCGGCAGCGGGCGCCGACTACATCAAGATTCGCAGTGATGCCATGTTCAACGAGCGCGACGTGCGCGCGCTGGAAGTCCACGAAGGCCTTGTGCATGTGGGCACCACGCTCAACGGGCAGAACCAGCCGATCTGCACCTTTCTGGCCAAGGGGCCGCCGTCGTCTACCGTGACCCAGGAAGGTTTGGCGATTCTGATGGAAGTGATCGCCTTCGCCTCCTACCCGACGCGTTTGCGCAAACTCACCAACCGAACCCGCGCCATCCATATGGCGGAAGAGGGGGCGGATTTCCTTGAAGTGTTCGCTTTCTTCCGTGGCCAGGGATACACCGAGGACGAGTGCTACAGCAATGCCAGCCGGGTCTTCCGCGGCTCGCTGCCCAATGGTTTGCCCTTCACCAAGGATCTGTCCTACCTGAAGGGCTTCATCATGATCTACAACTACATCCAGCTGGCGGTGCGCAAAGGCCGGCTGGAGCAGATACCGTTGCTGTTCTGCGGCAAGACCACACTGGAAGACATGCGCACCCTGCGCCAGTTGGTGGACGAGGGCATGGTGGTACCGCCCAAGTACCTACCGCAGCAATTCCAGGATCTCAACGCGCTATCGGCCTGGATGTGTTTTTCCAACTTCCTCAACCACCTGAGCCTGGACCGGATCGAAGCGGATTACGCGAACATCATCTGAGCGACGCGCATGAAAAAAGCCGGAGCATCTGCTCCGGCTTTTTTCATCGGCCCTTATCAGAACAGCGTGTTCGGCAGATAAGTCGCGATCTGGGGAAAAGCCATGATCAGGCCCATGCCAATGATGTTGACGATCACGAAGGGAATCACCGACCAGTAGATGTCCTTCATGGTGATGCCGGGCGGGACGATCCCTTTTAGGTAGAACAGGTTGAACCCGAACGGCGGCGTCATGTAGCCGATTTCCATATTGATCACGAACAGCACGCCGAACCAGATCGGGTCGAAGCCGAGCGAAGCGATGATCGGCAGGAATACCGGCAGGGTGATCAGCATGATGCCCACGGGATCGAGCAGCATGCCCATGACGAACACGATGGCCATCATGAAGATGACGATGGCCCAGCGCCCACCGGGCAGGTCCATCATCAATCCTTCGATCAGCGACTGCGCCCCCATGCCTTGGTAGGCCGAGCTGAAGGCGTGTGCCGCAAACAGGATCCAGGCGATCATTCCGGTGAGCTTGAAGGTACGGATGGCCGCTTCCTGTAGGATCGGCCAGTTCAGCTTGCGGTACACAGCGGCGGAAATCAGTGCGCCGAGTACGCCCATGGCGGCAGCCTCGGTCGGTGTCGTCAGGCCGCCGATGATCGAACCGAGCACCATCACTACGATGCCGATAGGCAGCAGTACGGCTCGCACCGCCCGTAGCTTGTCGCCCCAACTGCCGCGCTCTTCTTTCGGCAATGCCGGAGCCAGATGCGGCTGCAGGAATGAACGCACCAGCACGTAGGTCACTGTCAGCGCGACGAGCAACAGCCCCGGCAGAACGCCCGCCGCGAACATCTTGCCGACCGATTGGCCGCTGATCATCGCGTAGAGAATCATCATGATGCTTGGCGGGATGAGGATGCCCCAGCCGCCGCCGGTGTTGATGCAGCCCAGCACCATGCGCTTGTCGTAGCCGCGCTCGAGCATTGCCGGCAGCGCGATAGTGCCCATCGCGACCACCGCGGCGCCGCTGATGCCGACCATGGCGCCGAACACCGCGCAAATCCCCAGCGTGCCGATTGCCAGCCCGCCGCGCATGCCGCCGCACCACAGGTGCATCATGCGGTAGAGGTCGCGCGCCACGCCCGTTCGCTCCAGCAGCATGGCCATGAACACGAACAGCGGAATGGCCACCAGGGTGAAGCTTTCCATCGTGCCCCACATCTGCGAGGCGACCATGTAGAAGGCATCCGCGCCCCAGGTGAAGTACAGAAACAGCACCGAGACGCCGCCGAGCACGAAGGCCAGCGGCAGACCGAGCACGAGGAAAAAGACCAGGGTCAGGAAGAACAGCAGCGTCGTGACTTCGATGCTCATTGGGCATCCTCCGCGTGCTTGGTGGCGCTGGCCTGTTCGCGGCCCGTGGCGACGAGGATGTCTTGCAGCAACTTGGCGATGCCTTGCAGCAGCAGTAGCAAGGTCCCAAGCGGAATCATCGCCTTGATTGGCCAGATCGGTGGGTTCCAGGCCGAGTAGGAGGTTTCCATGCTCTGGATCGACTCCCAGGCCATGGAGCTGCCGAAGTACAGCAACGCAGCCATGAACAGGAAAAACATGCTTGAGGTGAAGATATCGATCCATGCGCGAGTGCGTGGGCCGAACGAGGCGTACAGCAGATCGACGTTGACGTGGTCGCGGTGCACCATCACATAGCCGCCTGACAACACTACATATGCGCCGAACAGCATCTGCCCGAATTCATTGGTCCAGGAGGTCGGGCTCGAGAACAGGTAGCGCATGAACACTTCGAGCAACAGCAGCGCGAAGATGAGGAAAATCAGGTAGGCCACCCGACGGCCAATGAATTCATTGAGCCAGGTGATGCCGTTGATGTAGGCATGGATGAACCGCATGGCGAGCCCCGCGAGCAAGGATTGAGCGGATCATGTCGCCCGGCGCGCAACAGCAGCATCGGGCGACGTGATCGGACGAGGGGGTTACAGGTACCCGAGATCGCTCAGGAAGGTCTTGAGCATCTTCAGGGCTTCGGCTGCCTTGTCGCTGCGCTTGCCTTCCTCTTCCCAGGACTTCTGCGCCACTTCCATCAGGCGCTTCTGTACGTCCTCGGGAAGCGTGTTGACCTGTACACCTTGTTCACTGATCGCCTTTCGCAGCGCGATCTGTTCCTGATACAGGTACTCGTTAGTGCGGTACCAGAATTGCTCGTCGAGCACCTGCTTGACGATCTCCTGGTCGCGCTCGGACAGCTTGTCCAGCGCCTTCTGGCTGACAATGACCACATCCGTTCCGGCGATATTGAGCGCCGGCCGCACATGATATTTCGCCACTTCGTAGAAGCTCATGCTTGCCGCACCTTGAACGGCACCCCAGTGGGCGCCGTCGACCACGCCGGTATCGAGCGCGGGATAGAGCTCACCGCCGGGCAGGTAGGTGGTCGAGGCACCGGCCTCGTCGAGGAATTTCTGCAGCGCGCCGGAGGAGCGAATCTTCAGTTTGGTGAAGTCTTCCCAGCTGTTGATTGGCTTCTTCACCACCATCTCGGTCGGGTAGACCTTGTCGGTCGCCCAGTAAACACCATGCTTCGCCGCTTCCTCGCGCAGCATGTCTTCGAAGCCCATCTGCTTATGGAAGTACGCGGTTTCCCAGACGTTCTGGAAGGCGAAGGGCAGGCCCGAGGCGATGCCGGCAAGGCTGATCTTGTCCTGCGCGTAGCCCGGTGAAATGGTGCCCATCTGCAGGATGCCGCGACTGACGGCGTTGAACGTCTCCTGCGGTTTGAATAGCGCACCGGACTCGAACAGCTGCAACTGCAGACGGCCCTCGGTGCGTCGTTCGATTTCATTTTTCAGACGCACAAGGCTGTCTTCGTAGGAGCTGCTGGCGCTCGGCCAATGGGATTGGACACGCCACTTCGTCACATCTTGCGCTGTAGCCATTTGAGGTAAAGCGATAGCGGCGGCGAGCGCCACCAAACTGGCTGGAAGGAGTTTTCTAAGCAGGGGCCTGGATTTCATAACGCGTCCTCTTGTTGTAATTGGATGACGGCATTCGTCTTGCGCTATCGAGTTGTTTCGCAGAGCAAAACTGCTTTTTGCAAAGTTAAGGGAAAACTAGCATAGCGCACGGCATTTTCAACCGCTGGCAGAAGGCTATCGTTTTCGCTACTCGCCTCTGACGATCCCCGATCCGCTTGTCTGGAACGTCGATAACTGACTTTAGACGGCTGTGGCTGTGACTCATCATAATTTTGCTAAATGGAACTGGATTTCGAATTGACGCGTTGTGCCAGGCATGCCAGCTTCAAAAAGAGAAGGTTCGATAGAAATCACATGAGAGAATTCGCTAAGCGGTCCGTTGGCGCAGCACAAAACAAGAAGGAAACGGCAATGTATGAACTGACTGGAAAAGCGCTCCAGCTCCATGAACAGCTCACGGCATTCATGGCCGAGCATGTCTATCCCAACGAGCATCTTTTCCACGAGCAGACCGCCTCCGCCGAAAATCGCTGGGCACCGCCGCCGATTCTCGAAGAACTCAAAGCCAAAGCAAGGGCGCAGGGGCTGTGGAACCTGTTCCTGCCCGAGAGTGAGTTCGGCGCCGGTCTGAGCAATTTCGAATACGCGCACCTGTGCGAAATCATGGGTCGCTCGCATGGCGCTGCCGAGATTTTCAACTGCTCGGCGCCGGACACCGGGAACATGGAGGTGCTGACGCGCTATGGCACGCCGGAGCAGCAGGAACAGTGGCTCAAGCCGCTGCTCAATGGCGAGATACGCTCCTGCTTCTCCATGACCGAACCTGACGTGGCCTCTTCAGATGCCACCAACATCGCCTGTGAAATCCGCCGCGAAGGCGACGAGTATGTGATCAACGGACACAAGTGGTGGTCGTCCGGCGCGATGGCGACCAGCTGCAAGATCGCCATCGTGATGGGCAAGACCGATCCCACCGCCGAGCGCCATCGCCAGCAGTCTATGATCCTTGTGCCGCTGGACACGCCCGGCGTGGAAATCATCCGGGCGCTTCATGTATTCGGCTACGACCACGCGCCTCATGGGCATGCCGAGATCCATTACAACAACGTTCGCGTCCCGGCGAGCAACATGCTGCTGGGCGAAGGTCGTGGTTTCGAAATCGCCCAGGGCCGTCTTGGTCCAGGCCGCATTCATCACTGCATGCGCACCATCGGTGTGGCCGAGCGCGCCCTGCAGGCCATGTGCGAGCGCGTGCATTCGCGCGTGGCGTTCGGCAAGCCGTTGGCCGACTTCGACTCGATCCGCAAGGACATCGCTCGTTCGCGCATCGAGATCGAGCAGACCCGCCTGCTGACGCTCAAGGCGGCGCGCATGATGGACACTGTCGGCAACAAGGTGGCGCGGCAGGAGATCGCCATGATCAAGGCGGCCGCACCGAGCATGGCGCTGCGGGTACTGGATCGTGCGATTCAGGTGCACGGCGCCAAGGGCGTCTGCCAGGACAGTTTCCTGGCGGCGGCCTGGGCCCACCAGCGGACCCTGCGCCTGGCCGACGGCCCGGACGAGGTGCATCTGGACACCATCGCCAAACTCGAACTGCAGAACTACGCCAAGAAGCGTTGAGCCTCCGACAACACTTACAAGAAGGATGCAGTCCATGACCAATCCACTATTCGATCTGTCCGGAAAGGTGGCGCTGATCACCGGTTCCACTCGCGGTATCGGTCGTTCCATCGCCGAGGAAATGGCCCGGTGTGGCGCGCGGGTCGTCATCTCCAGTCGCAAGGCCGATGCCTGCGAGGCGGTGGCCGCCGAGCTCAAGGCTGAGGGTTTCGAAGCCATCTCGGTGCCTTGCCATGTGGGTCGCAAGGAAGACCTGCAGCGGCTGGTCGATACCACGCTGCAAACCTGGGGGCGCATCGATGTGTTGGTCTGCAATGCCGCGACCAATCCGGTATACGGTCCGACCAGCGAGCTGACCGATGACGCCTGGGACAAGATCATGGACACCAACGTCAAGGGCACCTTCTGGCTATCGAACATGGTCCTGCCGCAGATGGCCGAGCGAGGGGAGGGGGCGGTGATCATGCTTTCCAGCATCGCCGGTTTGCGTGGCAACACCGTGATCGGCACCTACGGTGTATCCAAGGCGGCCGAAGCGGCACTGGCGCGCAACCTGGCGGCCGAATGGGGCCCCAAAGGCATCCGCGTGAATGCCATCGCGCCCGGACTGGTGCGCACCGATTTCGCCAAGGCGCTGCTCGACGATCCGGAGCGGGTCCGGCGTGCGGCCGAAAAGACGCCGCTGCGCCGTATCGGCGAGCCGGTGGACATTGCCGGTCTCGCGGTATTCCTGGCCGCGCCGGCCAGTGCCTATATCACCGGCCAGGTGATCGTCGCCGATGGCGGCGAAACGGCATGCTGAGGGGCCGGCGATGAACGAACCCGAGTTGATCGAGGTCCTGCCGGCGCATCGCTTCGATGAGGCCGCGCTGGCTCGGTACCTGCGCCTGCATCTGCCGCAGATGGGTGAAGACCTGAGCATTCGGCAGTTCCAGGGCGGCCAGTCCAACCCCACCTATCTACTGGAAAGCGCCGGGCGCCGCTATGTGCTGCGCAAGAAGCCGCCAGGCCAGGTGCTGCCTTCGGCGCATATGGTCGAGCGCGAATACAAGGTGATTCGCGCGCTGTCCGAACACACCCGCGTGCCGGTGCCGCATGTGCATCTGCTGTGCGAGGACGAAGGCATCATCGGCACCGCTTTCTATGTGATGGATCACATCGAGGGGCGAATCTTCAGTCATCCGGCGCTGGAGGAGCTGGCGGTTCAAGAGCGTCAGCCGGTTCATCTAGCGGCCATCGATACCCTGGCCGAGCTGCATCAGGTCGATGCCGAGGCGGTGGGGCTTGGTGATTTCGGCAAGGCCCAGGGCTATTTTGCCCGCCAGGTGAAACGCTGGTCCGGTCAGTATCAGGCATCCCGCACCGGCGACATGCCGGCGATGGAGCGGCTGATGCAGTGGCTGCCGGAGCAGCTGCCGCAGCGCGATGAATGCGCCATAGCTCATGGCGATTACCGCCTCGGCAATCTGATCTTCGAGCCGGGTCAGGCGCGGGTAGCGGCGATTCTCGACTGGGAGCTATCCACCGTCGGTCACCCGCTGGCGGATCTTGCTTATTTCTGCCTGCCCTATCACCTGCCAGCCGGCGTGGATGGGCTGCGTGGGTTGATCGGCACCGACCTGCAGGCGCAGGGCATTCCATCGGAGCAGCAGGTGCTGGAACGTTATTGCCAGCAAAGTGGTCGGGCCGATGTGGCGCAGTGGCACGTCTTCGTGGCCTTCTCGCTGTTCCGGCTCGCGGCGATTCTGCAGGGCGTTTACGCCCGCGCGCTGCAGGGCAATGCCAGCAATGCCGATGCACTGCAAGTCGGCCAGCGCGCCGGTCTGCTTGCAGAGGCTGGCTGGCGCATCGCCCAGCGCGGTGACAGTGGAGAATCGATATGAGCGGTCCATTGCTGCGCCGCGTCCTGCTGACCAACGACGATGGCATCGCCGCGCCGGGGCTGGCGTTGCTCGAGCGGATCGCCGCTGAGCTGGCCGAAGAAGTCTGGGTAGTGGCGCCCGAGCACGACCAGAGCGGCACCGGCCAAGGCATCTCTGTGCATTCGCCACTGCGGGTGTATCGCCATGGTGAACGGCGTTTCGCCGTTTCCGGCACACCGTCCGACTGCGTGATGTTCGCCATGGCCGAGTGGCTGCAGGACTCGCCGCCCGATCTGGTGCTGTCCGGCGTCAACAGCGGGGCGAACATCGGCGACTCGGTGCCTTATTCGGGAACACTCGGCGCGGTGCTCAGTGCCGATCTGTTGGGGTTGCCGGCCATCGGTTTGAGCCAGGCTTTTCTCGATCGCACGAAGATCGACTGGTCCTGTGTCGAGACCTACGCTGAAACCGTGATTCGCGCGCTCTGGGCGCGTCGCGAGGAGGGCGGTTGCTGCTGGAACCTGAACTTCCCCGCCTGCCCGGCCGATGCCGTCAGCCATCTACGCATGACCCGACAATCGCGGGGTTCTATCACCCGACCCCGTTTGCAGGCCGGCCATGACGGCCGCGGGTTGCCGTACTGGTGGCTCGGCTTCGAGCATTCCTCGGCGCATATCGTCGATCCCGAACTCGATGTCACTGCGCTGCGGGAGAAACGCATCGCACTCACACCTTTGCGCGACACCCGGGGCTGGCTCGAGTGGGGCGAAGAACGGGCCATGGCCGAACTGGCCCTCTAACAGCGATTCAGGAGTTCAGTAATGTTCACTCGTCATCATGCGGTCTGGCCCGAGGATTTGCCGAAACACTTGACGGTGCCGGAAACCAGCCTGTTCGCCAATCTGGAAATCTCTGCCCAGCGCTTCCCGGACAAGACGGCCATCGTCTATTACGACACCCTGATCAGCTATACCGAGCTGTTGCGCGAAGTAGAGGCGCTGGCCGGCTACCTGCAACACCTGGGCGTGACCAAGGGCGATCGGGTCCTGCTGTACATGCAGAATTCGCCGCAGTTCACCATCGCCTACTACGCGATCCTGCGTGCCGACGCGGTGGTGGTGCCGGTCAACCCGATGAACCACAGCGCCGAACTGGAGCATTACCTGCATGACACCGGTGCGGCGGTCTGCATCTGCGGCCAGGAGCTGACCGGCTTCATCGCGCCGCTGGTTGGCATCGCGCAGCTGCGCCAGGTGGTCGTCGCGGCCTATTCGGATTACGTTCGCCAGTCGACCGATCTGGCGTTGCCGGCCGAGGCGCAGACCGCAGCGACCAAACCGGATTTCGCTGGCGGCATCGGCTGGAGCGAGGCCCTGGACGCGGGCCATGCGCCCGGCCCGCATATCGCTGGGCCGGACGACCTATGCGTTTTCCCCTACAGTTCCGGCACCACCGGCGCACCCAAGGGTTGCATGCACACCCATCGCTCGGCCATGGCGACCATCATCCACCGCGTGGTCTGGACTAACAGCACCAGCGAGTCGGTGATCCTCGCGACGCTGCCGTACTTCCACGTCACCGGCATGCAGGGCGCCATGAGCGGGCCGATCTACAACGGCGGCACCGCGGTAATCATGACCCGCTGGGACCGCAAGGTGGCGGCACAGCTGATCGAGCGTCATCGGGTGACCGGTTGGGTCAACATCGCCACGATGGCCATCGATTTCCTCTCGGATCCGGACCTGGAGCGCTACGATCTGTCCAGCCTGGTCAGCGTAGGCGGAGGCGGCGCGGCGATGCCCAAGGCGGTCGAGGAAAAGCTGCATCGGCTCACCGGCCTGCGTTACATCGAAGGCTACGGCTTGTCTGAAACCATCGCCGCCACCCACATCAACCCGGTGGCGCAGCCCAAGGCGCAGTGCCTCGGCATTCCAGTGTTCGATGTGGACAGCCGAGTTATCGACCTGAACACCCAGGCCGAACTGGGCCCCAACGAGGTGGGCGAGATTGTCAGCCACGGTCCGCAGGTGTTCGTCGGTTACTGGAACCGCCCGGAAGAGACCGAGCGTGCCTTCATCGAACTGGACGGCAAGCGCTTTTTCCGCACCGGAGACATGGGTTACTACGACGAGGAGGGCTATTTCTTCCTTGTCGACCGGGTCAAACGCATGATCAACGCCTCGGGCTTCAAGGTCTGGCCTTCGGAAGTCGAAAGCCTGATGTACCGCCATCCTGCGATCCAGGAGTGCTGCGTCATCTCGCGCCCTGATCCCAAGCGCGGCGAGACGGTGAAAGCCTGCGTGGTATTGCGCGACGGCCAAGCCGGGCAGGTCAGCGAGCAGGACGTCATCGACTGGTGCAAGGCGGAGATGGCGGCCTACAAGGCCCCGGTGTACGTCGAATTCGTCGCATCGCTGCCGCGCTCATCCACCGGCAAATTGATGTGGCGCGCGCTGCAGGAAGAAGAGAACCGCAAGTACGCCAGCGCGCAGGAAGCCTGACGCCTGCGCCATCAAGAGGGAAATCCATGCAAGCTTCGACTACGACGGCTCGGGACGCGGAATGGCAGGTACGTAAGGACCTCGCCGCAGCCTATCGACTGGTGGCGCATTTCGGTTGGGATGATCTGGTCTTTACCCATCTGTCGGCGCGTGTGCCGGGACCTGAACATCACTTCCTGATCAATCCGTACGGCCTGCTGTTTCAGGAAATAACCGCCTCGTCGCTGGTGAAAGTGGACAGCGAGGGGCAAATCGTGCAGAGCGGCAGCCTGCATCGGGTCAACCCGGCGGGCTTCACCATTCACAGCGCCATTCACATGGGCCGCGAAGACGCCGGCGCGGTCATGCATCTGCATGCCGCCGATGGCACGGCAGTCTCGGCGCATCGCGATGGTTTGCTGCCGCTGAGCCAGACTGCGATGCTGTGCCTCGATCACCTTAGCTATCACGATTACGAAGGCGTGGCGCTGGACCTGAGCGAGCGCGAACGGCTGATCCGCGATCTGGGCGACAAGCAGATGATGATCCTGCGCAACCATGGCGTGCTCACTGCGGGTAGCACCGTCGCCGAAGCCTTCACCTATTTGTATTTCCTGATGAAGGCGTGTGAGATCCAGGTGCGTGCACAGTCCTGCGGGCCGACCCATTTGCCCTCCGACGCCGCCATCGAGACCACTCGCCAGCAGTCGGCCGAGCTGGGCAAAGCCGCCAAACTGACCTGGCCGGCACTGTTGCGCCTGCTTGAAGCCAACGGTCACGTCTACGCGATATAGCTGCCCGATTAGCCTGCCACGCAGGTGAGACCTTCCAATAATTTGAAGCAGAGCGCCCATGAAAATCCTCTTCGTTGCTGCCGACCCCAAGCCCGAACGCTGGACCAGCCTGATTCAGCAGCACCTTCCAGATGCCGAGATTCAGGTCTGGCATCCGGACAGCCCGAGCCATGGCGCCGACTACGCCATCGTCTGGCATCCGCCTGCGGCGTTGTTCGATAAAGAGCCGCAGCTCAAAGCGGTGTTCAATCTCGGGGCAGGCGTGGATGCGCTGGTGCGGGTGCCGAACCTGCCGCGCAATATTCCGGTGGTGCGTCTGGAGGACGCCGGTATGGCGGTTCAGATGGCTGAATATGTCGCTTATCACCTGATCGGCATCACCCGTGACATGGATGCCTACCGCGAACAGCAAGCTGCTGGCCAATGGAAACTGCGTCGGCCGATCGAGCGCAGCGAATGGCCGGTCGGAGTGCTCGGCCTCGGCCATATCGGCCAGCGTGTCGCTCGCACATTGGCGGGACTGGATTATCCCGTGTGTGGCTGGGCGCGCTCCAGGTACGACATCGAGGGCGTGCGCAGCTTCGCTGGCGAGGCCGAACTGGAGGGCTTTCTCGGCGAAACACGCGTGCTGATCAATACGCTGCCGTTGACCGACAGCACCCGCGACCTGATCGATTACTCGCTGCTGGCGAAGCTCAGGCCCGATGCGGTGGTGATCAACGTCGGTCGCGGCGAGCATGTGGTGGATGAGGATCTGTGCCGCGCCATTGAGGAAGGTCGCGTGGCCCGCGCGGTGCTCGATGTGTTCCGCGAGGAGCCGCTGCCGACGACACATCCATTCTGGCGCATGCCGCAGGTAACCCTGACCCCGCACGTCTCGGCGCGAACCCTGCGCGAGGCGACCGTCGCGCAGATTGCCGGCAAGATCACGGCGCTGGCGCAGGGCCAGCCCATCAGCGGTGTCATCGATATCCAGCGCGGTTATTGAGCGGGCTGCAGACGGACTTGGCCAAGGCAGCGCCTGCGCCCGGTGGGCGGTGCTCTCACTCGAGGCGGAGAATTTGCGACAATGCCGCCTCTTTGATTCAGGCCGAGCCCGTCCATGTCCGAACGCAACCCCATCCCGCTGATTCTCACCGCCATCGGTAGCGTTATCGGTACCGTCGCGGTGCTGTCCTACTACGGCTATCTGCATGTTGCCAAGCCGGAGGACGCGCTGTTACTGGCTGACTACACCATGCTCAAAACCGTTCCCGGCGAAGACTATCGCGTCTCGCTCAAGCCCGCTTCTCAGGTGGCCGAGTGTATTGATGGCGTGCTGGTGCTGTTCGACACTGAACAGAAGGGACTGACCGGCGTGCTGGTCGATGACCGCAAACGCGCGATCCGCTGCATGGGGCAGCAGGTGCCGCCAAGCGAAGCGCCTGCAACACAGCAGTAGCGATACTTAGGGCGAAATCCAGCGTAGGTTTTACTGAACTGGTAGACGCAGCTTTTGTAGGAGCCCGCCCTCGGGGCGAAGCCTTTTGGCTTATCAGTAACCTGAAGCCCGCCACGAGGGCGGGCGATACAGATAACGGCGTTGTAAAACGTACGGGCCGATCACTCCATCGACGAACGCGGCGCGACGCGCTGGTTGTCGTTGGAAATGGTCACTTCCACCCGGCGGTTCATCGCCCGGCCTGACGTCGAGCCATTGTTTGCCACCGGATATTCCTCACCGTAGCCAACCGTCTGGATGCGCTGCGGGTCGACGCCTGCATGGGTCAGGGCGCGCTGGACGGACTGGGCACGGCGTTCCGACAGCTGCTGGTTGTAGCTGGCCGCGCCAGTGCTATCGGTGTAGCCCTCGACAACGACCTTGCGCTCCGGATTGTCATTGAGGAATTCAGCCAGCTTCCGCACGCCGCTCATCCCCGCCGGCTTGAGGTCCGCTTTGTCGAGGTCGAACAACACGTCACCAAAGGTGACCAGCGTGCCGCGCTCGGTCTGCTTGGCTTGCAGGTCCTGCTGCAGCTTGCGGATCTCATCCTGCTGGCGCTTGAGTTGTTCCTCTCGCGATTCGAGGCGGGCTTCGGCGCGCTTGGCGGAGGCTTTCTCGATTTCCTGCTCGGCGGTACGTAGCGCGATGGTCTGTTCGGCGAGCTCGATACGACGCTGGGTCAGATAGGCGAGCTGATCGACCTTTTCTTCGTCGGCATCGTTCAGGTAGGCCTGGTTGGCCTTCTCCAGCAGTTTGCCGGCGTCTTCGGTTTCCAGCGCTGCCAGTTTGGCGGAGCGGGCATCGGCCTGTAGCTGCGAATACTGTCCGCGTGCCTGTTCGAGGTTCTGGTTGGGCTGCGAAGAGCAAGCGGCCAATCCAACGGTCAGGGCCAGCACGGTAGGGAGAGTCAGTAATTTATTCATAACGAATCATCCTGTCTTGAAGGCGTGGGAGTGTGGGAATCACTGAGTACCGCGCATGCTTTCTTCGCGCAGTTCCTGGATCCCTCGGTTGGCGTCCTCCACAGCCTTCTGCGCCTTGGCGGCCTGCGCCTTGCGCTCAGCAACGCGTGCATCCCACTCGGCCTGTTCGGCCAGCTTGCGCGCTTGGTCGTAGTTTTCTTTCTGCATGGCCAGCTCGGCCTGCTTCCACTTTTCCTGCGCATTACGCATTTCAACCGCCGCGTATTCGGTACCGCCGGCGCTTACGGCGCTGCGCACTGCTGATTCGGTCACGGCGAATTGTTCGGTCGGTGGATTGCCGGCACAGCCAACCAGCAGCAGACCGCCTAATGCAACGGCTGCCAGCTTCGGTAACTGCGACCGCAATAGAGGGCTTTCGATGGTGTTCAATTTCATGGCCAGTCTCCAATGGAAGATCAGGGAACAGTGCCCGACAAGCTCTTGCGGAAAGAACCGCCAAACACGTCGGGCATGTTTTTGTGAGGCCAGCGGCGCTCAATCGTTCCAGTGCAAGTGGAAACGAAACGTCTGGATAGGGCATTTCAGGCCAGAGACGTAGGGGCGAGGCGCGCACAGCGTCACCTCGTTGCATCCGCTCGAGCGGGCTTGCTGCTGAGCAGCCGTACCCCATGCGCTATGTCAGGAGTGCTCCGGTTGCTCGACGAGCAAGCGCTCGAGATGCTTGCGCGACAGGGCGAGAAAACGCGGTGTCGGGCCGATGTCTTCGTAGATCGAGTCGCCTTGCTCGTCGGTGGCAATGACCTTGGTGCCCTGCTGATAGGGAAGGCTGGTCTCGATGGCTTCGAGCGCGGCGCCGACCAGTTCTCCGAGCAGCTCTTCGGTGCTGCGCTTGGGGTACATCTCCGCCAACGCCGCCAGCCGTGCGGCACTCTCGACGTCCAGCGGAATGCTGTATCGAGTGCTGCTCATGCGGCCAGTGGCGCTGCTTTCCCACTCGCGGACCAGTTCTGAGATTTTCATTTCTACTTCATCCTTAGCCCGCCGTGGCGAGCGGTATCTGGGGTAAAGCGCGTGCGGCCGTCGGACTGGTTTCTCGCTACGCCTTGTCTTCGACGGGCGCGCTGGGCACTCTGTTTGGAGGGTTTAAACAGGTAGCCGTTCAGCAATCGGTCGCATATCGAAAGGCGTTTTCGGTGCTGCGACCCGGGAGACAGGACTATGGCGAAGATCGACGCGCGACTGCGCGAAAACGTTCACCTGCTCGGCGAGCTGCTGGGCAACACCATCCGCGAGCAGCACGGCGATGGTTTTTTCGACAAGATCGAGCGCATCCGCAAAGGCGCCAAAGGCGCGCGTCGTGGGTCGGTCGACGATGCCCGACTGTTGCAGGAAACCCTCGACGGGCTGGCAGACGATGAACTGCTGCCGATGACCCGTGCCTTCAACCAGTTCCTCAATCTGGCCAACATCGCTGAGCAGTATCACCAGATCCGCCGACGCCGCCCCGGCGAACCGGCGCCGTTCGAGGCCGGTGTGTTGAGTGGGTTGCTCGAACGGCTCAAGGGCGAGGGCTTCGCTCAGGACTTCGTGGCGCGGCAAGTGGGCCGGCTGGATATCGAGCTGGTGCTGACCGCGCATCCGACCGAGGTGTCGCGGCGCACCCTGATCCAGAAATACGACGCCATTGCCGAACAACTGGCGGCGCGTGACCATACCGACCTCGGCGCCCCGGAGCTGGCGCAGATTGAGTTGCGTCTGCAACGGCTGATCGCCGAAGCCTGGCATACCGAGGAAATTCGCCGCAGCCGACCGACGCCGGTGGAGGAGGCCAAGTGGGGCTTCGCCGTCATCGAAAACTCGCTCTGGCAAGCGCTGCCCAATGTACTGCGACAGACCGATCAGGCGCTGTGCCACAGTACCGGCCTGCACTTACCGTTGGACGCCGCGCCGATCCGTTTCGCCTCATGGATGGGTGGCGATCGCGACGGCAATCCCAGCGTGACGGCGAAAGTGACCCGCGAGGTGCTGACGCTGGCGCGCTGGATGGCGGCTGATCTGTTCCTGCGCGATATCGAGGGGCTGATCACCGCGCTGTCGATGCAGACCGCCAGCGAAGAGCTGCTGCGTCACAGCGGCGAGTCGGCCGAGCCCTATCGCGCACTGCTCAAGCGGCTGCGCGGACGATTGCAGGCCACGCGCGAGTGGGCAGGTTGCGCTGATCAGCCAGCATCGCCGGCCGTGTTGCAGGACACCCGCGAGCTGCGTGAACCGTTGGAGCTCTGCTACCACTCGATGCACGCCTGCGGCATGGGCGTGATCGCCGACGGCGCCTTGCTCGATACCTTGCGTCGGGTCGCCGCGTTCGGCCTGTTTCTGGTGCGCCTCGACATCCGTCAGGATTCCGCCCGGCATGTCGCGGCACTGGCTGAAATCACTGATTATCTCGGCATCGGTCGTTACGATCAGTGGGACGAGCAGCAGCGCCTGGATTTCCTGCAGCGCGAGCTGAACAATCGCCGCCCGCTGCTCCCGCCGCACTTTCAGCCCTCGGACGAAACCGCTGAGGTATTGGCGACCTGTCGTGTAGTGGCCCAGGCGCCGGGCGCGTCGCTCGGCTCCTATGTCATCTCCATGGCTCGCGGCGCGTCAGATGTGCTGGCGGTTCAGCTGCTGCTGAAAGAGGCGGGCCTGCAGCGGCCGATGCGCGTCGTACCGCTGTTCGAAACGCTCGATGATCTGAACAATGCCGGCCCCGCCATCGATCAGCTGTTGGGCTTGCCGGGGTATCGCCAGCGCCTGCACGGTCCGCAGGAAGTGATGATCGGCTATTCGGACTCGGCCAAGGATGCCGGAACCACTGCGGCGGCCTGGGCGCAGTACCGCGCGCAGGAAAGCCTCGTTGATATCTGTCGCGAGCATCAGGTCGAGCTGCTGCTGTTCCATGGCCGTGGCGGTACGGTCGGCCGTGGCGGTGGGCCGGCGCATGCGGCAATCCTGTCCCAGCCACCCGGATCGGTGGCGGGGCGCTTCCGCACCACCGAGCAGGGCGAGATGATCCGCTTCAAGTTCGGGCTGCCGGACATCGCCGAGCAGAACCTCAGCCTGTATCTGGCTGCCGTCCTGGAGGCGACCCTCCTGCCAC
This sequence comes from Pseudomonas sp., assembly GCA_031988485.1. Lineage (GTDB taxonomy): Bacteria > Pseudomonadota > Gammaproteobacteria > Pseudomonadales > Pseudomonadaceae > Stutzerimonas. The sequence continues at coordinate 167,119 of DALZYJ010000001.1, read as the reverse complement.
CGCCAATGCCCGAGCCGGACTGGCGCGAAACCATGGACCGGCTGGCCGTAGCCGGCGTCGAGGCTTATCGCGGCGTGGTGCGCGATCACCCGCAATTCGTCGACTACTTCCGCCAGGCCACGCCCGAGCAGGAATTAGGCCGGTTACCCTTGGGCAGTCGCCCGTCGAAGCGCCGCGAAGGCGGCGTCGAGAGCCTGCGTGCCATCCCTTGGATCTTCGCCTGGACCCAGACGCGGCTGATGCTGCCCGCCTGGTTGGGCTGGGAACATGCGTTAGCCGCCGCGCTGGAGGGCGACGAAGGCGAGCGGCTTAAGCTGATGCGCCAACGCTGGCCCTTCTTCAGCACCCGCATCGACATGCTCGAGATGGTGCTGGCGAAAACCGATGCCGATATCGCCAGTCGCTACGACGAGCGACTGGTCGAAGCACAATTGCAGCCGTTGGGGCGCGATTTACGTGACAGATTGTCGCAGGCTGTGGCGGCAGTGCAGGCCGTGACCGGTCAGTCTGAGCTGCTCGCGCACAGTCCCGCGACCCTCGAAGCCTTCAGCCTGCGCAACACCTATCTCGATCCTCTGCATCTGATGCAGATCGAACTGCTGGCCCGTGCGCGACAGCAACAGACCCCAGCGGAAAGCCCGCTGGAGCAAGCTCTGTTGGTCAGCGTTGCAGGCATTGCAGCGGGGCTGCGCAACACCGGATAGGTATGTGCGGGGATGGTCGGCCCGACGTCGTTTCTGCACGATGGCGACGGTTTTCCGTCTCCATCGGGCGGAGCGAAGGTCACTGGCGGAGCGCTACGGGCGCCGCTTGTCTGCGTTCTGTGCGCTGTGTATCGTGTTCAACCTTTTGTCGCATGGCGACAGACCAGAATCTTTGATTCGCCAGCGGCAGGGTTGCGGTCGTTCGACCGCTGGCGGTATCCCTTTGCAAACTTGAGGACTCATCCATGCGCGTAATTCTGCTGGGAGCACCCGGTGCCGGGAAAGGCACACAGGCCCGCTTCATTACCGAGAAGTTCGCCATCCCGCAAATTTCTACCGGTGACATGTTGCGTGCCGCGGTCAAAGCGGGCTCGCCGCTGGGCCTGCAGGTCAAGGACGTCATGGACAGCGGTGGACTGGTGTCCGATGAAATCATCATCGCGCTGATCCAGGAGCGTCTGCAGCAAGACGATTGCGCCAATGGCTTCCTCTTCGATGGCTTCCCGCGCACCATTCCGCAAGCCGAAGCGCTGCGTGATGCCGGCGTGAAGCTGGACCACGTGTTGGAAATCGCCGTGGACGACGAAGAAATCGTCGGTCGCCTGTCCGGTCGTCGCGTGCATCCGGCTTCGGGTCGCATCTATCACACCGAGCACAACCCGCCGAAAGTTGCCGGCGTCGACGACGTCACCGGTGAAGAACTGGTTCACCGCAAGGACGATCTGGAAGAAACCGTCCGCCACCGCCTGAGCCTCTACCACTCGCAGACCAAGCCGCTGGTGGCCTTCTACCAGAACCTCGAAGCCGCTGAAGGCACGCCCAAGTGCAGCCGCATCGAAGGCGTCGGCTCGGTGGAAGAAATCACTGCCAAGGTGCTGGCTGCGCTCAGCTGATTTCACCCAGGCAAACCGAACGGCCCGCTTGCGGGCCGTTTTCGTTCGTATCGCATTCACGCCGAGCCGAGTTGTCCATAAGGTATCTGGCATGGCGCAGCTGCTACAATCGCCGCCTTTTTCGACTGACCGGAACTGCCGATGACCACGCTGTTGGCCCTGGATACCGCCACTGAAGCCTGCTCCGTTGCGCTGCTGCATGACGGCCGCGTGCTGAGCCATTACGAGGTGATCCCGCGGCTGCATGCGCAACGGCTACTGCCCATGATCCAGACGCTGTTGGCTGACGCGGGCATTGCCCTGTCGGCGGTCGATGCGCTGGCGTTCGGTCGTGGTCCTGGTGCCTTTACCGGCGTGCGCATCGCGGTTGGCGTGGTTCAGGGTTTGGCATTCGCGCTGGAGCGTCCGGTACTGCCGGTCTCGACACTCGCCACGATCGCTCAGCGTGCGTATCGCGAACATGGCATCGAGCAGGTGGCGGTCGCCATCGATGCGCGCATGGATGAAGTGTATTGGGGCTGTTATCGCGCCCATGAAGGCGAGATGCAACTGGCCGGGATCGAAGCCGTACTGCCTCCGGAACACGTTGGTTTGCCGCGTGATGGCTCCGGCGATTGGTTCGGCGCCGGCACGGGCTGGCGCTATGCCGAGCGTCTTGCCGTCCAAACCGTGATGGTTGATGCCACGTTGCTGCCGCATGCCGAGGACCTGCTGCGTCTGGCCGGTTATGGCTGGCAACGCGGGGAAGCGGTTGAGGCCGATCAGGCCCAGCCGATCTACCTACGTGACAATGTCGCGACGCCGAAGGCCACGCGGTGACGGACGGCGTTGCCAATCCCGAGGCGGCTCGCTAGAGTCGACCTCACTTCGTATAGGTGAATGATGCGCCTCAACGGTCTTGCTCCTTCTGCTTATCCCATCGAGTACGTTCCCCAGCGGGAAAACGTGCCGGTGCCTTATCGCGAGAGCGAAAAAGCAGTCGAGCAGGCGCGCCGATCCAGCATTTCCCCCGCCGACCAGACCGACAGCACCTACGAACACCTCGCACGCAGCCCGCAAAATGAGCCTACCGAATACATTTCGGCCGTCCCCGGCGATTTCATGCCGTCGCGCTTCGAAGCGATGATGGAGCGCCCTTTGACCAGCCGTGCCACCCAGGCGCTGCAGAGCTATGGCACCACGGCGAGCTTCAGTGCCGATTTCGATGCGCACGAAGTACTCGGTCTGGATCTCTACGCCTGAAGCGTAGCGCTCTTCGTTTGAACCTTCCCTATTTTCTTGGCTGCCCCTCCTGGAACGAGCCCGCCTGGCGCGGATCGCTTTATGCGACAGGATTGCCCGCGACCGAATTCCTTGCGCGTTACTGCTCGGTATTCAATACCGTGGAAGGCAATACCACGCTTTATGCCTGGCCGTCGGAGCAGAAGATCGAGCGTTGGGCGGCGCTAATGCCCGAAGGCTTTCGCTTCTGCGCCAAGCTTCCTCGTGAAATCAGCCAGGCGCCGAATCTGCATGACGTACTGGATGTGGTCCTGTCGTTCCGTGCGCTGCTGGCGCCGCTGGGCCAGCGAGTCGCTCCGTTCTGGTTGCAACTGCCTGCCACGTTCGGCCCGGCTCGCCTCGGTGAACTGGCGCATGTGATAGATACGCTGGACCGACCGCTAGCGGTGGAAGTGCGTCATACCGCCTTCTTCGCCAAGGGAGAGGAAGAGCGGGCGCTCAATCGCTTGTTGCGCGAACGAGGGGTGGAGCGTATCTGCATGGACACCCGAGCGCTGTTCAGCTGCCAATCACGCGATCCGGCATTGCTGCATGCGCAAAGCAAGAAGCCGCGGCTGCCGGTGCGGCCCGCGGCGTTCAGCCAGTTCCCGCAGGTACGCTTTGTCGGGCATCCGGAGCTGGAGGCGAATGACCGCTTTCTCACGCCTTGGCTGGACAAGGTGGCGGGCTGGATCGAGGCGGGCAAGCAACCGCATGTGTACCTGCATACACCGGATAATCGCCTGGCGCCGGATCTGGCCATGCGCTTTCACGAACAGCTCACCCAGCGTTTACCAGGTCTGCCGCCGCTGGCAGTGCCTGCGATGCAGAGCGAGTCGCAGCTGTCATTGCTTGGCGAGTGACGCGGCATCGCATGACAAAGCATGACGAAGCAGGTAGCGACGCGGGCCTGCAACCTTGAAACGCCGGCGTTGCCAAACCCAGCATGACCTTTGGCCGCTTCCTCCTGTTGCTTCTGCTCGCGCTTGCCGGCTTCGTTTACGCGGTATGGCGCGGGCACGTCGACGTTCCGCCGAAGTGGAATCCCTGGGCGCCGCTGGATATTCGCGAGACACCGAACCTGCTGACGCCCTACAAGCTGCAGCGCTTGCAGAGCGACCGCGCGCTGTGCGAGCAGGCGCTGACCTCCTCCGATCTGGTTTACGTCGCCGTGCCCGACAGCACGCCGCAACCGGGCTGCCCGGTGGAAAACGCCGTGCGCGTCACCGGCTCGGCGGTGCGCTTCAATGGTGCCTTTCTGTCGACCTGCCCGTTGGCCGCGGCTTATGCGCTGTTCGAGCGACATGGGCTGCAGCCGGCGGCGCAGCAGGTATTCGGCCAACCGGTGGTGCGTGTCGACCACTTCGGCAGCTTCGCCTGCCGCAACATCGCGCGCAGCAACAGGCGCAGCCAGCACGCTTCGGCCAACGCGCTGGATCTGGCCGGGTTTCGGTTGCAGGACGGCACGCGCATCACCGTTGCGCGCGACTGGAACGGCGACGACGACAAGGCGCGCTTCCTCCGGCAGGTAAAGGCGGCCGCCTGCGATGCCTTCAAGATCACCCTGAGCCCCGAATACAACGCCGCCCATCACGATCATTTCCATGTCGATATGGGCGGTTTCGGCATGTGCCGCTGAGGCGTGCCGGCATCGCCTCTGGCAGAATGCGGCGTTTCCGTCTTCCGAGCTCTGTATGACTGCCTCATCCCCGTTGGTCCGTGTCGAAGCCCTTGCCCCCGAGTTCGTCGAGCAGGCGCACGCTTGGGCGTCGCGGCTGGGCTTGTCGACGCACACGGACGACGCGGAATTCGCCCTGCAGCTGGGCGAGGGCGGTTTGCAATTGCAGCTGCTCGGCCCGCAGGCGCCAGGGCCGGTGCGAGTAGATTTCGTCGAAGGTGGCGCCGCGCATCGTCGGCAATTCGGTGGCGGCAGCGGACAGATGATCGCCAAAGCGGTCGGGATTCAGCCCGGCATTCGCCCCAGCGTGCTGGACGCGACCGCTGGACTCGGGCGCGACGCCTTCGTCCTGGCGACGCTGGGCTGTGAAATGACGTTGTGCGAGCGGCAGCCGTTGATCGCCGCCCTCCTGGAAGATGGCCTGGCACGCGCGGAGGAAGACGCCGATGTGCGTCCGATCGTCGCGCGCATGCGTCTGCTTCACGGCAATGCCATCGAGTTGATGAGCCAATGGCAGGGCAAACCACCACAGGTCATCTATCTCGACCCGATGTTTCCGCATCGGGAAAAGAGCGCGCTGGTGAAGAAGGAGATGCGTCTGTTCCGCCCCTTCGTGGGTGACGATCTGGACGCCGCCGCGCTGCTGGAACAGGCTCTGGCGCTGGCCAGCCACCGGGTGGTCGTCAAGCGGCCGCGCAAGGCGCCCGCCATCGACGGACCGAAACCGGGCTACAGCCTGGAAGGCAAATCCAGCCGCTACGACATCTATCCGAAGAAGAAACTGGCGGCGAATCAGTAATCGCCGCGATGTCTAGTTCTGCCTGCTCATACCTTGGTCGAACGGCATGCCGTTGCGTCGGCCTTGCTTAATATCGCCAACGGTGGCATTGCTAGTCCCGACCGTTGCAGCTGAACGGTGTTTACCAGATCGCATTGAAGGGAGAGCACTATATGCAAATCCAGGTACATAGCGATAAACACATCGAAGGAAGCGCTCGTCTCGTAGGCTGGGTCAGCGGCGCTGTCGCCGACAAGCTGGATCGATTCGACGACGACGTCACCCGTGTCGTGGTGCATCTGAACGACGAAAACGGCTCCAAGTCCGGCGCTCAGGACAAGCGTTGCCAGATGGAGGCCCGACCTAAAGGCCAGCAGCCGATTTCTGTCACGCACAGAGCGGCTTCGTTGGAGCTGGCGGTCGATGGGGCGGTGGACAAGCTCAACAATGCCCTCAAGCATCAATTCGGCAAGCTGCGCAGCAAGCGCGCAACGGCGCCAACGCCCATCGAAGGCGAAATCCTGGAAGTGCAGAACCGGGATGCGTTGCTGGAGGCAGACTTCGCTGCCGACGAGCAGCTGCGTAGCTACTGAACCCAGCCATGCCGTGTGAGGCCGGACGCATAGCCACTCGCACGGCATTCATCGAAACGGCAGGCATCGTCCCACGATGCCTGCTCCTCGCGTGGTTACCGTTCCAATCCCACCTGCTTCTGCCCGCTGCCGCTAGGCAATAGCGCGACCGCCGGCCCTATCGTTCTCCGCCGCTTGTGCTATACCCAATGAAGGTATCGCATGAGGAACGCCGATAACCGGCGCGCTAAGCTCGTGGCGGACCTTGACGAGAGGGGGTAATCGGCGCGTGGCGGCATCGCTTGGCAATTGCCACGCACACAAGCGAAGAGGTGGGACCATGAGCATGATGCAGTGCGAATACCGCGATCACATCATTACCGCCGAGGTAATGGAGCACCCCGGTACGCCGACGCCCTGGGCGGGCGGTTGCCGAATCACCAACCCGCAAGGGCAGACCAGCCGTCGCATGGCGCTCCCAGTCGGGCATGCGTTCATGTCGGAACTCGAAAACGCGCAAAGAGCGTCCATTGCCCATGGCAAGTGGCTGGTGGATCAATCCCTGAATCAGGGCAGACAGTTGTTCGACAAGGTGGCCTGAATTCGTAACGGGCCGCGTTTTCGACGAGGCCCGTTCTTTTTATCAGCGCGTTTCCGACGTTGCCTTCCGTTGAACTGTTGCTCACCCGAACGCCTCTACTGGAAGCATCGTCTGCCTCGATGGCAGCCAATCGATCATCTAGAGGAGCCGCTCGATGGAACTTCCCAACAAAGACATGCGCACCTTGTTCGAACAGCTGGGCCTGCCGTCAGACCCGGCCAGCATCGACGATTTCATCGCCAGCCACGCGCCGTTACCCAACCATATGAAACTGACCGAAGCGCCATTCTGGAGCGACGCGCAGCGTGCCTTTCTGAAGGACGAATGGATAGAAGATGCCGAGTGGGCACCGATCGTCGATGAACTCAACGTTCGGCTTCACGAAGAGCAGAAGCCCTGACAGCCCGCAGCTTTCCTGTTGCCTGCACCTCCACCGAGACTTGTCCAGGAGCCGTCATGACTGATGAACGCAACACGCTCACGACCCGCCAGGGCCATCCCGTCAGCGACAACCAGAGTCTGCGCAGCGTCGGTGAGCGTGGCCCGGCGACGTTGGAGAATTATCAGTTCATCGAAAAGATCACCCACTTCGATCGCGAGCGCATTCCCGAACGCGTCGTGCATGCGCGCGGCACTGCGGCGCATGGCTGGTTCGAGCCCTATGGCAAGATCGGCGACGAGCCGGCCAACCAATACACCCGCGCCAAGGTGCTGACCAAAACGGGCGTGCGTACGCCGGTCTTCCTGCGTTTCTCCACCGTGATCGGTGGCAAGGAGTCGCCGGAAACCGCCCGAGACCCGCGCGGCTTCGCCATCAAGTTCTACACCGAAGACGGCAACTGGGACCTGGTGGGCAACAACCTCAAGGTGTTCTTCATCCGCGACGCGATCAAGTTTCCGGACATGATCCACGCCTTCAAGCCCGACCCCGTATCCAATCGTCAGGAAGCCTGGCGCTTCTACGATTTCGTTCAGCATCACCCCGAAGCGCTGCACATGGTGACCTGGGTCAAAAGCCCCTGGGGCATCCCTGCTGACTACCGGCACATGCAGGGTTCGAGCGTGAACACCTACAAGCTGGTCAACGACAAGGGTGAAGCGGTGCTCTGCAAGTTCTCCTTCGAGCCCAAGCTCGGGGTGAAGAACCTCACCTCGCAGCAAGCCGCCGAGATCCAGGCGAAAGACGTCGGCCACGCGACCCGCGACCTCTACGACGCCATCGAGCGCGGCGATTATCCCGAGTGGGAAATGTGCGTACAGATCATGTCCGACGATCCGCACGATGAGCTCGACTTCGATCCGCTGGACGATACCAAGCGCTGGCCCGAAGACCAGTTCCCGCTGCTTCCGGTCGGGCGCCTGGTACTCGACCGCAACCCGTCGAATTTCTTCGCCGAGACCGAACAGGCAGCTTTTGGCACGGGCGTGTTGGTCGATGGCATCGATTTTTCGGATGACAAGATGCTGCAAGGCCGGACGCTGTCCTATTCCGACACCCAACGCTACCGCGTCGGCCCGAATTACCTGCAACTGCCGATCAACGCGCCCAAATGCCCATACGCCACTAACCAGCGCGACGGGCAGATGGCGCATTTCGTCGATGGCGGCGCTAATCCCCATATCAATTACGAGCCCAGCTCCGTTGGTGGACTCGAGGAAGCGCCCAAGCCCACGCAGGATTATCACCAGTGGGTCGAGGGGCATCTAGGGCGCTACCAGACGACCAAGGCCGCGGCGGATTATCACCAGGCCGGCGAGCGCTACCGCAGTTTCGAAGATTGGGAGCGCGACGATCTGATCGCCAACATCACCGCCGACCTCAAGGAATGCCCCGAAGACATCTGCCTGCGCATGATCTGGCACTTCTGGCATTGCGACGCGGATTATGGCCAGCGTCTGGCCGAGGGTGTCGGCGTCGACATTGAAAAAGCCAAGGCACTGCTGCCGCTGGAAGGGCGCGCAGCACCGGGTGAAAACCTGTCGGGTCCGACCTACAGCAGTGGCGAGCGCGAACGCTGAGCCGATGCACGGCTTCCGTCTGGCGCCATTGCGGGCAGACGGAACAGCGGCACCGCCACCGGGTCGCCATCACCCACCGCTAACAACGAGCAGCGCAGCGGCGCGGTATGTTCGTTGTGCGTGATTCATTAAAATCCGTCTCCCGCGCGATCGTGCGCAGCCGTTCATAGGACAGTCATGAATTCCGAGCAACCACTCGATATCGACGCACGTTATGCCTGCGCCAAAGCCCTTGCTCTGGAGGCGGCGCAGCTGGGAATGGCGTATTACCGCAAGCGCGACGCGCTGACGGTGGAGCACAAGGGAGATGACCTGCAGGATGTCGTGAGCATTGCCGACAAGCAGATCGAAGACTTCATTCGCGGCCGGTTGACCGAGCGTTTTCCCGAGGACGGTTTTCTCGGCGAGGAGAGCGGTTCCGCCGATCTCGGCGCCCGCTGTGTGTGGGTGATCGATCCCATTGATGGCACCGCCTGCTTCGTCAACGGCCTGCACAACTGGTGCGTGTCGATTGGCCTGCTGATCGACGGCGAACCGCACCTGGGCGCCATTGCCGATCCCAATCATGACGAGCTGTTCCATGGCTGTCTGGGCCGTGGCGCCTTCGTCAACGACACGCCTCTGAAAGCGAGCAGCGCTACCCATGTGGGCCAGGGCGTGACCGCCACCGGGACCTTTCACCCGCGCGGCAAGGAGCACTTCATTCCCTTTCTCGAAAAGCTCTTGGCTGCGGGCGGCATGTTCTTTCGCAACGGCTCAGGTGCGCTGATGACCGCTTATGTGGCAGCTGGGCGTCTGCTGGGCTACTACGAGACCGAGCTCAAGAGCTGGGATTGCGTTGCAGGGCTGGTGATGGTCAAGGAGGCGGGCGGGCGAGGGAACGACTTCTTCCGTAATAACGGGTTGCTGCTTGGCAATCCTTATCTGGTCGCCTGTCCAGGCGTGTATCCGCAACTGGCCGAAATGATCGGGCCGTCGCTCGACGGCTGAGCGCGCTAGCGCAGAATGCCGGCGCGCTGCGTTCCCGCGAGCTACGCGGGAACGCCATGCTGCCTATCAGGTGCGCAGCTCGGGCGGTACGGTGCCGCCGTGCTCGGCGAGCTTGTGCATCACGGTGCGATGCAGCCAGATGTTCATCTGTGCCGAGTCGGCCATCTTGTCTGCTGGGCAACCCAGTTCAGTGGCGAGTTCCTTGCGCGATTGCAGGCTGCTGTCGAGACCCAGCAGCTTGAGCAGATCGACGATGGACGTGCGCCAGTTCAATTGCTCCGGGAAGTTCGCTGCCATGCCGTCGAGCTTCGCCGATACATCCACCGGGCTGACTGTGCCGGCCATACCGGGTGCCAATGTGCTGGTGCCGAGCGGTGTGGTGGTTGCGTTGTTGGCTGCGGTCGGACGTTCTGAATCGACAACCGTGTCGGTGGCATGTTGGTTGACACCCGAATTCGGTGCCGCAGGCTTGTGCGCTTCGCTGCTTACGCCCCCCAAGCCCAGTTTTTCTTTGATCTTGTCGAATAAGCTCATCTCACGTCCTCGGTTGGTATAGGTGTTATTTGGACCACCACTTCAACCAAGACATTCGCTCCGTAGGTCGGAAGCGATGCGATCGGTAGGCCGCCGGTCTGGTTGAGTCAATGAAGTTTTTAGGTTTATAGCGTTTATCGAGTTGTTTGATGGCTTGGTTTCGCCCTGCTGGGCGAGTTTCTTTTGGCAGTCGCCCCAAAAGAAACCAAAAGGTCTTGCCCCTGCATCCGGCCCTGCGCTTCGCTCCGGGTTCGTTCGCTCCATCGTCGCTCCGAGGGTCGTCGTACAAGGGCCATCCATGGCCCTTTACGACTCTCGCCGCGTCCTGCGGCTCGCCCCTCTGCGCAACGATTGCGCTCACCCTGCTGACGGGGCGTTTGGTGTTGTCTGTTAGTTCTTGCACAAAAAGCGAAGCCAAAGCGAGTCCTGAACTTCTTCCAGGCGACTCGGACCCTGTTCCCCTTCAGGAGGCTGAGTGGAGGTGTTGCGCAGGGGACGAGCGGCATGGATGCCGCGAGAGGCTTAAAGGGCCATGGATGGCCCTTGTAAGCCGGGCCCCGGAGCAGCACCGGAGCGAGGGAAGTTTTGCGGAGCAAAACCCGGATGTTGGGGTGGCCTTCTTTTTGGTTCCTTTTTCTTGGCCAAACAAGAAAAAGGGACTCGCCCAGCAGGGCGAAACCTGAAGCGTCAGCACACTCGGTAATTGCTGTGATCTCCAAGCGGCAAGCCAAGCAAGCTGGCCGTACCAGCCAAACTCGCCAGCCCGATCTCAATCTCCGTTCCCCCGAGCGAGCGCGATAAACAAAAAAACGACGCCGCCGGACAGACCGACAGCATCGTTTAGTGATTCACCAGGCCGCTGACAGAGCCCGGTTGATAGGCGGTTGGCGTCAGAACACCAACATGAACAAACCGATCACCACCAACAAACCGATCAGAAAAATGATGCCGACTGTGCTGCCCAGAAACTTCAGCATGACGATGACTCCTGTTGTAGTGGGTACATTATTTCCGACTGGGATGCGCTGTGATCGTTCAGACTGTCGCGCCAACGGTAGCGCGGTTCGGCTTTCAGAGGTGCTTCCAGATCAGCTGCAGACCGGCGAGCGCCATGCCGATGCGGGCGATACGGTAGAACCAAGTGTGATCGATGCGCTTGTGCAGCCAGAGCCCCGCCCAGACGCCAAACGGCACGATGGGCGCGAGCGCCAGGCTGAGTAGCAGATTCTCGCGGTTGAACTGACCGAGCGCGGCGTAGGGAATCAGCTTGATCGCATTGGTCATCAGAAAGAACAGGTTGATGGTCGCGACGTAGCGCAGCTTGTCCAGCTGTTGCGGTAGCAGATGCATCAGGATCGGCGGGCCGCCCGCATGCGCTACGAAGCTGGTAAAGCCGGCAACCGATGAAAGCAGAGTGCCGCGCCCGCGCTGCAGAGGCCGGGGCTGGTCGTTGTTGGTGACTAGCCCGAGCGCCACGAAACCCACGGCGATGAACCCCATCATCAGGCCGATCATCCGCTCGTCGAGCATGCCGAAGGTGAATGAGCCGAGGGCGATGCCGATCAGTGCGCCGGGCAGCATGACTTTGAGGTTGGGAACGTCCCATTTGCCGAAATAGGCCTTCAGACCCACCACGTCGGCCATACAGAGAATCGGCAACATCACTGCGGCCGCCTGTTTCGGCGAGATGGCCAGCGCCAGCAGGGGCACGGCGATCCCGCCCAGCGCTCCGCCAAAGCCACCTTTTGATAATCCGGTGAGAAAGATCGCCGGCAACGCGAACAGCAGAAAGTCGGACAGGGTCATGGCTGGGCGTGGTTCGAATCGATGAATGCGACGTGTGGCGTTCGTTTAGCCGGGCGATGATCGCATGTTTGCCGGCCTGTTTCGTCGCCCGGCTGGATAGCGCTCGGCTGGCTGTGGTCAGCAGAGTGTCATGTCCGCAGTGGGCGCGGCACAACCGGAGCGCAGTGTTTTCATGACGACCCCGAGTTCGTTATCTCCAGCCCGAAAAGGAGCGTTGGCCAGCATGTTACGGGCAGGCCCGTTGCTGCTCACTGTGTTGCTCGCCGGCGAAGCCAGCGCGGATGAGGCGCAAGAGCTGATTGGCCTGATCAACGCGTTGCGCGATGCCGAGCAGGCATGCGATGGCGCCAAAGCCGAGGCGGTGGAGCCGCTTGCGCCTGCAGACGCCCTGGCCGTGGCGCCTGCGACTGATGGAGCGCAGCTGCAGGATGCGCTAAGCAAGGCCGGCTATCGCCCGGCGAAACTGCAAGCGGTTTCGATATCCGGGCCGACGTCCGCACAGGTCGCCATGGGTGCGCTCCGGCAGCGCTATTGCAATGCGCTGCGTAGCGAAGAGTTTGCAGAGATCGGCGTGTCGCGGCAGGGCAATACCTGGCAGGTGCTGCTGGCCAAACCGTTGCTGCCGCCGGATCTCGGAGACTGGCGGGAAGCGGGCCGGGCGATTCTGAAACAGGTCAATGCAGCCCGTGCGCGAGCGCGAACATGCGGCAGCCAGACATTCGAGGCGGTGCCGGCACTGCGCTGGAACGGCCAGCTGGCCGAGGCTGCGCTGGCCCACAGCCGTGACATGGCCCAGCAGAACTTCTTCAGCCACGGGGCGCCGGACGGAAGCCAGGTCAGCGACCGGGCCAACCGCGCCGGCTACTCATGGAGCCGGGTCGGCGAAAACATCGCAGCCGGCCAGGGCTCGGTGGAGCAGGCCGTGGCCGGCTGGCTGGCCAGCCCAGGGCACTGCCGCAACATCATGCGTGCGGACTACACCGAGATGGGCGCCGCTTATGCGACGAATCCGGACAGCGCCGCCATCGTCTACTGGACGCAGGTCTTCGGTACGCCGCGTTAGTGGCTCTATTGATAGCTTAAGTGTGCAACGCAGCCCCAAGCGCCAAGATTGACCAGTTGCACTAGCCGCAGGCCACTAGGCTCGCTGTTACAGCCCTTCGAGCCAGTTATGCGCCTCGGTGCTTTGATGCGTATCGAACGCCTTGATCTTCAGGCCGGGAATCAGCGCGCCTTCGATCTCGCTGGCCTTGCGTACCCAGTCCCTGGCGCTGACCACGGCGCAGCGGTCGAAACGGCGGATGAACCGAAAGATTTCCGGGAACCGTGACAGCTCGACCCCGACGGCGCCGAGCGTCGGCAGATCGAAATCACCGATGCGATAGAGCATCTGGCCATGGGTGATGCCTTCCGATTTGCGCATCAGCTCATCGAGTGCGAAGCGCATTTCGTTGCTGTCGAGCTTGCCGGAAAAATCAATGTCGATGCGTTTGTCGCCTATGCGCGTTACGTGGAACATGACATCGCTCCTTCGCTGGATGAAGTGGTTTTTTTGAGCATAGCGTGTGTCTGAATGCGTCCAGGGGAAAGGGCTGAAAACGACGATTCATTGATGTGAATCAATGTGCTGGCGGCGCGTTCATGGATCAAGCGTTGAATACTGAAAACCGCTCTAAAACAACGCTGGTAGCGGCGATCAGCGGTGTAAAGGTCGCATCCTTCGGGCCGATAGAGGCGGCAACTGCGCCACTGCCTAACTGACGGCGGTGGTGCTCTTTTCGGCCTACAGGACGACTCGCATGACCAGCACCTTGGCGAACGCTATCCAGACTCTTTTACGCGGCATTGGCTTGCGCACCATCAATCTTCAGTTTTTGTTTTCCTACTGCCTGATCTTCATCTGCGCTGCAGTGACGGCGACGGTGCTGTTCTTCTCGGCCAAGGATGCCGCTCAGCTCGACATGGCCGGCGCCCAGCGGATGCTGAGCCAGAAGATGGTCAAGGAAGCCTTGCTCGTCGCTCAAGGCATCGGTACTGCGAGCGATGTGGAAAAAACCATCCAGCAGTTCGAAGCCTCCCATCGCCTGCTGATGCAGGGCGACCGCTCCCGGGGTATCGCGCCAATCGAACTGCGAGCCGCGAGGCAGCACCTACAGCAAGTCGACCAGATTTGGCAGCGCTACCGCCCGGCAGTGGTTGCGCTCGCTGCCGGCGCGACGGGAGGTGCGGCTGCCGACTTGGCTGCCATAGCGATCGATGCCAGGGCCATCCTCGCCGAAGCCAATGAAGTGGTGATGTTGATCGCCGATGACGCCAACCGCAGCGCGGCACAGCAACTGTGGGTCGCAATGGGTTCGACGCTCTTTATCCTGCTGCTGGTGATCCTTGGGCGCATGGCCGGCATGAACTGGCTGATGCTGCAAATCGACGAACTGCGCGGGCGGCTGGAAAAAGTCAGTCAGGGCGACTTCTCCGCGCCCATTGAGGTGCGTTATGCCGACGATGAAATGGGCATGATCACTACCGCCTACAACCGCTTGCTGGGTCAGGTCGGCGAGATGATCCGTGGCGTGCGGCAGGCAGCTGACGAGGCGGACGGCCAGAGTATGCGGATGGCCAGCCTGGCCAGCGACAGCGCCCGCAATGTCGAGGGTCAGCAAGCGGAAATCGACCAGGTCGCCACTGCCATGAACGAGATGCTCGCGACGTCTCAGGAAGTGGCGCGCAGTACCGTCGAAGCCGCCAGCGCAGCCGATCTGGCCGAGCATGAAACCAGTAACGGCAGCGCCGTGATGAGTGAGTCCGTCGATGCCATTCGCGCGCTCGGCAGCCACGTCGAAAGCCTGTCTGGCGTCATGCAGCAGCTGGTGCTCGATAGCCATGAAATCGGCAAGGTGCTGGGCGTCATCAGCGGCATCGCCGAACAGACCAATCTGCTGGCGTTGAATGCCGCCATCGAAGCGGCCCGTGCCGGTGAGCAGGGACGCGGCTTCGCGGTGGTCGCCGATGAGGTGCGCAGCCTTGCCAGTCGCACACAGACGTCGGCGAAGGAGGTCGGCGTGCTGGTCGAGCGGCTGCAGAGCCAGGCCACTCGCGCCGGCCAGGCCATGGATGCATCGCGTCAGAGCAGCAGCGATACGCTTTCACGGATCGAGGCGACGCAGCATGCGTTGAGCCAGATAGTCGGCGCGGTGCAGACCATACGCGGCATGACCAACCAGATCGCCACGGCCGCCGAAGAGCAATCGCAGGTTGCCGAGGAGATGAATTGCTCGCTGACGCGCATCGCCCAGGTCGCGGATCAGGCCGCAACGGTGACTCAGGACACGGCGAATTCCGGCACGACGATCATGCAGAGCATGAATGGTTTGAAGAAACTGACCGGACGCTTCCGCCTCGAGGCGTAATGCGTGCGGCAACGTCGGCACGTTGCTGACGGCAGGCTCTTTAGATAGGACGTTGCGGAGAAAGGTTGAAGGGCGGGGAAGGGAAGCCCCCGCAGCGCGGGGGCGCAGGATCAATCCTGACGGCTGGTCACTTCCAGCAGGTGATAGCCGAATTGGGTCTTCACCGGACCCTGCACGACATTCAGCGGGGCGCTGAATACGACGGTGTCGAATTCCTTGACCATCTGGCCTGGGCCGAACGAGCCCAGGTCACCACCCTGACGGCTGGACGGGCAGGTGGAATTGTCCTTGGCAACCTGGGCGAAATCGGCGCCGCCTTCGATGGCTGCTTTCAGTTCGTTGCACTTGTCTTCGGTGGGAACCAGGATGTGGCGGGCGGTAGCTCGTGCCATGGGATTTACTCCGTCTTGAGAAGTGGCTGAGCCTACCGCAATCGGCGGTGATTCGGAATGCTGCGGCCTTCAGGCCGCGTCCACATCCGTTGCCTTCGCAGGCGCGGGCTGCTCAGCCAGATAGCGCTGCAATTGGGCGACCTCCTGAGCGGTGAACGACAGGCCAAGCTTGGTCCGGCGCCAGAGAATGTCGTCCGCGCAAGTCGCCCATTCCTGCCGCTGCAGATAGTCCACTTCCAGCGCATAAAGATCCTGGCCCAGCAGCTCGCCCAGTTCGGCGACCGAGCGGGCCTCGCCGAGCATTCTCCAGACGCGACCGCCATATTGAGTCGCCCAGCGACGAGCCAGATCGATACCGATGCCGTCGATCTTGGCGACCAATTCCTCGATTAGCGCCTGCGGCGCGCTCAAGCCTTCGCCGCCGGGCAGGCTGGAGGTTGCGGTCCAGCGCTCGCCCATCTGCGGAAAGAACGGCGCAAGGTGTTCCATCGCCGATTCGGCCAGTTTGCGGTAGGTGGTGAGCTTGCCGCCGAACACCGAAAGCAGCGGCGCCTGTTTCTGCTCGGCTTCCAGCGACAGGGTGTAATCGCGGGTGACGACCGAGGGGTTGTCGGACTCGTCGTCGCACAGCGGGCGAACGCCGGCGAAGGTATGCAGGATGTCCGACGGTGTGAGCTGCTTGCGGAAATGCGCATTGGCCACACCCAGCACATAGGCGATCTCTTCTTCGCTGATGCAGACCTTGGCCGGGTCGCCGTGATACTCGCGATCCGTGGTGCCGATCATGGTGTAGCGACCCAGATAGGGGATGGCGAACACGATGCGCCGGTCCTCGTTCTGCATGATGTAGGCCTGCTCGCCTTCGTACAGCTTAGGCACGATGACGTGGCTGCCCTGAATCAGACGGATGCCATAAGGCGAACGCTGCTGAAGATTTTCACCGATGAACTGCGCGACCCACGGGCCCGCGGCGTTGACCAGCGCCTTGGCGCGCAGCGAAAAGCGCGTGCCGTCCTGGCGCTGCAGCTCGACATGCCAGATACCGCCGGCACGTTTGGCGCTCAGGCAGCGGGTGCGGGTATGGATGTGCGCGCCTTTTTCGCGCGCCGCCATGGCGTTGAGCACCACCAGCCGCGCATCGTCGACCCAGCAATCGGAATATTCGAAACCGCGCCGGATCGCCGGTTTCAGTGGGCTTTCATCGCCGAAGCGCAGGCTGCGCGAGGCGGGAAGCTGTTCGCGCTTGCCGAGATTGTCATAAAGGAACAGCCCGGCGCGGATCATCCAGGCAGGCCGCAGATGCGGGCGGTGAGGCAGGACAAAACGCATCGGCTTGACGATATGCGGCGCCTTGCGCAACAGCACCTCGCGTTCGGCCAGCGCCTCGCGTACCAGGCGGAACTCATAGTGTTCGAGATAGCGCAGGCCGCCGTGGATCAGCTTGCTGCTGGCCGATGACGTGTGGCTGGCGAGGTCGTCGCGCTCACACAGGAAAACCGAAAGCCCGCGCCCCGCCGCATCGGCGGCGATCCCCACGCCATTGATGCCTCCGCCGATAACGGCGATGTCATAAAGCTCGGAGACGGGGCGGTCTGTGTCGGTCACGGTTTTCTCCTCAAAAACGAATATCTATTTTCGAATATGAACATCGTAGCGCAGAAGAGTTCTTCTCTCCACATAGGATGTTCATTTTTTATATCAAAAGAAAATAAACGAACAGAAGTGAGCCGATTATTGGTGCTGAGGTTCTTCGGAGTTGTGGCTTTTCTTCTTGGTGGGCTGAAGCCCACCCTACGGTGGCTCGGAGCAGTCAGTCTTTGTAGGGTGGGCTTCAGCCCACCAGATGCTTCAGGCAGGTTGATGCTGGCTCAAACACATGCCTTTGCTAAGCGACGATCACCCCGTGACTTCCAGCTTCACGTCATGGCGCGCGAGCAGGTCGACGAAGGCTTCCGGTGGTTGGGCTTCGGTGAACAGCATGTCGATCTGTTCCAGCGAACCGAGGCGCGTCATGGCGTTGCGGCCGAACTTGCTCGAATCCGCCGCGAGGAAGATCTTGCGGGCGTTGTTGATGATGGCCTGGGACACGCGGACTTCCTGGTAATCGAAATCCAGCAGGGTGCCGTCCTCATCGATGCCGCTGATGCCGATCAGCGCGAAGTCCACCTTGAACTGACTGATGAAATCCGCCGTCGCCTGGCCGACCACGCCGCCGTCGCTGCGCACGTTGCCGCCGGCGATCAGCACGTCGAAATCTTCCTTGGGGCTGAGAATGCTCGCCACATGCAGGTTGTTGGTAATCACCTTGAGGTCGCGGTGATTGAGCAGCGCCTGGGCGATGGCTTCGGTGGTGGTACCGATGTTGATGAACAGCGAGGCCTGATCGGGGATGTGTGCAGCCATTGCATCGGCGATGCGGCGTTTCTCGTCGCGCATCTGCCGGGCGCGCTGGGTGTAGGCGGTGTTCTGCACGCTCGAGTCGTGGGCGGCGCCACCGTGGTAGCGGCGTAGCAGACCGGCTTCGCCGAGCTGGTTGATGTCGCGGCGGATGGTCTGCGGCGTCACCGCGAATTGCTGCGCCAGCTCTTCGATGCTGACGTAGCCGCGTTCGCGCACCAGTTCGAGAATGCTCTGCTGTCGTGGGGCCAGACTCATGGAGACTTCCTTCTTATCGATATGCCGAGAAGGATGCCGCAGTCTGGTCCTTGATTAAAGAATTGTTCGTTTGCGAATGCGGCGCCCGGCGCGGAAACGAATCCCGATCGGGCGTCGCGTGGTCAGTTCGGTTTAGTCCTCCGCCCAGTCGCGTGTGCGGTCGACGGCCTTCTTCCAGCCCTTGTAGAGCGCTTCACGCTTCTCGTCATCGCAGGCCGGTTCGAACACTCGCTCAATGGTGGCCTTGCTGCGCAACTCATCCAGGCTGCTCCAGAATCCAGTCGCGAGCCCCGCCAGATAGGCGGCGCCGAGGGCGGTGGTTTCCTTCATTTGCGGGCGTTCCACATGGGTGCCGAGCAGGTCGGCCTGGAACTGCATGAGGAAGTTGTTGGCCACCGCGCCGCCGTCCACACGCAGCGAACGCAGGCGCTCGCCCGCGTCCTGCTGCATTGCATCGAGCACGTCGCGGGTCTGGTAGGCGATGGATTCCAGCGCGGCGCGGATAAGGTGGTCCACCTTCACGCCGCGCGTCAGCCCGAACAATGCACCGCGCGCACGCGGATCCCAGTAGGGCGCGCCGAGGCCGGTGAAGGCCGGCACCAGATAGACGCCATTGCTGTCCTGCACCTTGGTGGCAAAGTATTCGGAATCCAGCGAATCGTTGATCACTTTCAACTCGTCGCGCAGCCACTGCACGGTGGAGCCGCCGTTGAAGATGGCACCTTCCAATGCGTAATTCACCTCACCCTTGGGCCCGCAGGCGATGGTGGTGAGCAGGCCATGCTCGGACTGCACGGCCTTGGTGCCGGTGTTCATTAATAGAAAGCAGCCAGTGCCGTAGGTGTTCTTGGCCTGGCCGGGCTCGACGCACATCTGCCCGAACAGCGCGGCTTGCTGATCGCCCGCGATGCCGGCAATCGGGATGCCGGTGCTCTGGCCGGAACCGAGATAGGCGTGGCCGTAGACCTCGGAGGAGGAGCGTACCTCCGGCAGCATCTCGCGCGGGATATCCAAGGCCTCCAGCATGACTGGGTCCCAGTCCAGCTTGTGGATGTCGTAAAGCATGGTGCGCGAGGCATTGGT
Source organism: Pseudomonas sp. (assembly GCA_031988485.1). Lineage (GTDB taxonomy): Bacteria > Pseudomonadota > Gammaproteobacteria > Pseudomonadales > Pseudomonadaceae > Stutzerimonas. Next base: position 147,747 of record DALZYJ010000001.1, on the reverse strand, counting down.
GTAATCGGTGACGTGGGCCTTGCCCTGGGTCATCTTCCAGATCAGCCAGCAGTCGACGGTGCCGAACAGCAGCTCGCCGCGGCGCGCGCGTTCGCGGCTGCCTTCGACGTGGTCGAGGATCCACTTGATCTTGGTGCCGGAGAAGTAGGGGTCGATGACCAGGCCGGTGGTTTTGCGGATATGGTCTTCCATGCCGTCGCGCTTGAGCTGATCGCAGATCGGCGTGCTCTGCCGGCTCTGCCAGACGATGGCGTTATAGATCGGCCGGCCGGTGAGCTTGTCCCAGACGATGGTGGTTTCGCGCTGGTTGGTGATGCCGATGGCCGCGACCTGCTCGTTGGTAATGCCCGCCTGCGCCAATGCCTCGACGAAGACGCCGCTCTGGGTGGCCCAGATTTCCATGGGGTCATGCTCGACCCAGCTCGGCTGCGGGTAGATCTGAGCGAATTCGCGTTGGGCGATGGTGATCACGTTGGCGTTGCGATCCAGCACGATGGCGCGGGAACTGGTGGTGCCCTGGTCGAGGGCGACGATGAATTGCTTGTCGTTCTGAGTGCTCATGGTGTCGATTCCTTAACGAGCTTCTTGGGCAGTGGCATCGTGTTCATAGCTGGCGTGATCCGCCTCTGGTGCGTTGCAAGCGCCCCCGCCCAGATTCGGCAGGTGCTTGCAGATCAGCGCCTTGTAGCCTGCCGCGCCGATGCAGGCACCCAGGACAGGCGCGATCAGCGGGACCAGGAAATAGGGAATGTCCCGCCCACCAGTGAAGGCAACCTCACCCCAGCCGGCGAAAAAGGTCATCAGCTTCGGGCCGAAGTCCCGCGCCGGGTTCATCGCAAAGCCGGTCAGCGGGCCCATCGCGCCGCCGATCACGGCGATCAGCAAGCCGATCAACAGCGGTGCCAGCGGGCCGCGAGGCAGGCCGTTACCGTCGTCGGTCAGCGCCATGATCATTCCCAGCAGGATAGCGGTAATCACCACTTCCACCAGAAACGCCTGGCCGATCGAGAGGGACGCGTGAGGATAGGTGGAGAACACCGCCGCCAGCTCCAAACTGGCGAGGCTGCCGCGCGTCAATTGCTGGGCTTGTTCGAAATCGAAAAACAGGCTGCTGTAAAGTCCGTAAACCAACGCCGCGGCGCAGAATGCGCCTGCCGTCTGGGCGAGGATGTACGCAGGCACTTTATTGCGCTCGAAGGTGCCGAACAGCCAGAGCGCGATGGACACGGCAGGGTTCAGGTGGGCACCCGACACGCCAGCGGCCAGGTACACCCCCATGCTGACACCGATCCCCCAGATAACGCTTATTTCCCAAAGACCTAGGTCAGCTCCGCCGAGCTTCAGGGCGGCGACGCAGCCGGTGCCGAAGAAGATCAACAGGGCGGTGCCGAGAAATTCGGCAATGCATTGCCCCCGTAGCGTCGGGGTGGACGGGTTACTCATGCGCAGAACCTCTTCTGGAGACTGTTGTTTTTATAATCCGAATACTGCGTGGGTTCGGAAATGTTCGGAAGCGAAAACTTAAAGTCAAAATTAGAGACTGTCAAAGTAAAAACTTGAACATTTCATCGAAAAGGTAGCGAACGGAGCGGTAGATCTGTTGTCGCCATCAGCCGGCGCTGGCTAGGCAGTGGCAAAGTGCGAAGAAGTGCGGAATGTCAACGCCGAGTGGCCTCAGCGCGGCGCAACGCTGATGCACCATCGCATGGAGAGCGACCAGAAGAGTTTTCTCACAGGCAAAGCCGCCCTCTCGTAACGGACGTTCAGCCAAACGAACTGTGAGGTACTGGCCGGTGTGCAGAGCGCACCCTACGGATGTACGAAACCCTTGTAGGGTGCGCTCCGCGTACCAAGGTCCTGATGGCATACCGGCAGTGCAATCGCTTCTGACAGCCATCTGCTAGAGCTTGGCAACGCTCAGCGCCGCAGTCTTGCCAGCGTCGCCGGGTCTGCCTCGCCGCCATAGAAGGCGTCCAGGACCTGCTGATAGACCGTTCGCTCAGGCGCCACGGCGCTGAACAGGGTCATGCTCGAACGTAGCTTCAGGTCATCGGGCGAGCCGAGTATCTGCCGCGCCGGAACATCAGTGTGCTGCAGCATCGCCTGCGCGCATGCCTCCAGCCGCGCTCCCAACAGCGGATGCTGCAGGTAGGCGCGCGCCTCGTCCGAATTGGAGATGGCGTAGCGTCGCGCCATCTCGCTATGGCCGAGCCCGGCGATCTGCGGGAAGACGAACCACATCCAATGGCTCTGCTTGCGGCCGGCTTTCAGTTCCGCCAGGACGCGGTCGTAGATGCCGTCTTGGGCAGCGACGAATCGTTTCAGGTCGTAAGGATCGTGCATGAGTGCCTCCACAAACGGCGTCCATCGTTTAGATGAGACCGCCCCGAACTCGATGATTCGCTTCTTCTGACGTGGCTGTTTACGCGTTGTTTACACCTGGCTGACGCCCGCTGACTGAGCGGCGGTGTTTGATGACTGTGGGCAACGAGCCCACTCGTAGAAGGAGAAAGCCATGTTCAGTCGCATACTCAAGATTGGTCTGCTTACCGGCTGCCTGATCACAGCCAGTGCCGCTTCAGCGGCCGATCGCAACGTTGTGGTTCCCGTATTGGCGGGTGCGGCAGTTGGGGCGGTTCTGGTAGCGGTGCTAGCGAAGGATTCCGATGATCGTCACGACCATCGGAATCGCCGTTATCAGCACCAGCCGAAGCGTCATGTCCATCACCATCGGCATGCGCCACGTGCAGTGACGTATCGGCCGAAACGCGTCGAGTACGTCATGGTGCCAGTGGAGCGTCGAGACTGGCGCAGAGGGCATCGTTAACAGCCAAGGCAAGAAGCGGGCGCACCCTCGGCTCATAAGCTTTAGCTGTCGGTGCGTCCTTCATGGCTCGCTACGTTTTCACCCGCTTTGGAGCGCGTCTTTTGGCGGCTGGCTGGTCCTTGGCCCGCTGTTCCTGAAAGCAGTTCTGACACAGACGAAATTGCCGCTCGGCCATCGGCATCGCCTTGCCGCACTGCTTGCAGTTGCGGGTTTCGCCAGACAGGCGACGGCGGTCCGAACTGCGCGGCTTGCGCTGGCGCGACAGCTCGCGGGTAATGGCGCCGTTGAGCAGGCTGCGGTGCTGTTCGGCCTGTTCCAGCGCCGGGAAGTGCGCCGGCAGCGTGCGCGCCAGATGCAGGTAGGTTTCGATGACGTGCAGCGAGCTTTCCAATGTCGCCAGGTCGGCATCGATGATCAGCCGCGGCAGCGGGATATCCTTGTCCTGCGCGACCTTCTTCAGCCATTGCTGGGCAAAGATACTGGCGGGACTGTCGAGGCCGCCGCGGATCGGCGTACAGGCGAAAATCCAGCGCAGCGGCAGGTCGATGGTCGGGTCGTCGATCAGCTTGATCCATTCGGCCAGCTCGTCCGGCAGTATGGAAATGAATTCCTCGCCGTAGTTGATGTTGCGATTGAAGGTCAGCCAGGCGCGCAGCAGGCTGGGCTCTTCCATCAATTCGGCGATGGCCTGCAGGTGTTCGATCGAAGGCCGTACCTGGAACTGCGACAGATCCACCGGCAAATCATGGCTGTGGAACAGGTGCCTGATCGACTGCAGCGTCTGCGCATCGAGTGCGGTGATGAGGCCACTGTCATGATGGCCGAAGCGTCCGGCGCGCCCGCCGATCTGCTTGACCTCCTGCACCTTGAGTTGGCGGTTCTGGATGCCGTCGTACTTTTCATCGGTATAGAAACACAGCGTGTGCGCCGGCATGTTCAGGCCCATGCCGACGGCATCGGTGGCGACCATGATGTCCGCCTCGCCTTCGCGGAACCGCCGCGCCTGCTCGCGGCGCACTTCCGGCGACAGCGCGCCGTACACCACCGAGACGCTCTTGCCGGTCATCTCCAGCATCGCCTTGAGTTCCAGCACCGTCTTGCGGCTGAAGGCGACCAGCATCGAGCCTTCGTCGAGCTGCTTGAGCGTGGTCGAGCGGCGCGCCACTTCCACCGGCGACAGGCGCTTGGTGCGCTTGACTACCAGATTGTCTTCGCACAGGTCGCACAGTGTTTGCAGCGACGGCTGGATCAGCTCCGGACCGGTCATGATCAGCTCTGGCGTATAGGCGCTGACCAGCGCATCGACCCAGGCCCAGCCGCGCTGCGAGTCGGCCATCATCTGCACTTCATCGATGACCACCACGTCCCAGGGCTGATGGCGGAAGCGGGCGAATTCTTCGACCGTGCAGCAATAGTGCGTGGCGCCCTCGCGGATGATTTCTTCTTCGCCGGTGACCAGCGAGCAGGGCACGCCCATGGACTCGATGCGTTCCTGGTTTTCCAAGGCCATCAAGCGTAGGGGCGACAGGTAGATGGCATGGACGACGCCGGTCATCGCCTCGATGGCCTGGTGGGTCTTGCCGCTGTTGGTCGGGCCGAGCAGGGCGGTCCAGGTGCGAGTGATGCGCCGTGCGGCATAGAGCTTGTGGTAATGGACGAAGCGCGGGTTGTTCTCCAGCAGCACCGCGAAAGCCATCTTTTCCTTGTTGTCCTGGCGGGCGAAGCGGATGGTTCGGCGGAGTTTCTTCGGCTCCATCATGAACACTTCGGTCAGGCGCTTTTCGCCCAATAATTGCAGGTCGAAGTCGCCGGCTTCCTCGATCATCATCTCGAACTTGGCCAGCAGATCCTGATGATCCTGTGCCTTCAGTTCGGCCACATCCTGCTCGCTCAACACCTGGCCTTGGCCGCCGGGAATGCGCCGCTGGAGGTCCAGCGCGACTTCGCCGTGGCGCAGCTCCACGACATAGCGCAGCTCGTGCTTGACCTCGTTGAGAATGTCGACGGCCTTGGCGACGAAGTCATCGAGGCGAGAAAGTTTTGCCGGCAGGCGATCCAGAACGCGCGTCTTCTGTTCGTCGGTCATGCTGGCGAAGGGGCGCTCCAGCACATGCAGGCGGTCGCGGACCCGTGCTTCGATGGCGTTGCGTACGTTGATTTCGAATTCATCGGTGGAGGCGCTGTCGGCAATGCGTAGCGCGATCTCGGGTTCCAGCAGGTTCTGTACCGGACCGCAGTCGAGCGTCTTCTCCACGCCGAAGATATCGGCGTTGCAGCTGTAGTCGTTCAGGTCCCGGTTCAGCAATCGGCCAATCAGGCTCTGGGGATCGGCGCCCTCGATGTTGGCATCGACTGTCGGCTCGTCCAGTCCCAGCCAGAACAACCGCGCCGCGCGCCCGATCTCCGGCGGCTGATGGCCGATATAGGTGGCGAACCATTTTTCCTGGTTCTTCTTCGGCACGAAATCCGGATGGCGCTCCGAGGCCCATGTCAAAAAGCGTTCGAGTCGCTCCAGCTTGAGGGAGTTGCGGTGTTTGACTTCGGCCTTGCGCATGATCGACGCCTCTCTGATCAGTTCAGCTGCCCATTATGGACAACCCGATGGGGACTTCCGATCACTTGCTCTGCATTCGCTGTGGGTCACGATTCAACAAATCAGCAACGAAAGCGGATCGGCATGGGCTGTGGCGGTGCGCATTGCTTTTTGTGGGAGGCCCGCCCTCGGGGCGAAGCTTTTGAGCTTGAGCCGCGCGGGAGCGGCGGAACCATCAACCCTCACTCGGGATTGTTCAGCAGCACTCGGGTAATGGCTTCGCCCACGCGCTCGAAGGCCGCTCCGGCTTCCTTGGCTTCGTCCAGCGCCTCGGCGCAGGCCACGATGATGACGGTCTTCGCCTGCTTTTCCGCCAAGGGATCGATCACGCCTACGTGGCAGGCGCGTTCCAGTTGCGTGCCGGTCTTCTGGATGAAGGGCACATCGCTGGGCAGGCCGGCTTCGAGGCGGTAGGCGTCATACCGATCCAGCTTCATGTCTTTGAACAGCAGATCCCGGCTGGACTCGGAAAGCAGATCGCCTTCGACCAGTTTCTCCAGCAGCGTGCCGTAGGCTTCCAGCGTGCTGGAATTCAGGTTGCGCGCGTAATAACGCTCATAAGCCTGCTCCATGCTGTTGGCCTTCAGCTCGCTTTCGGAGAGCGACAGGGCGTTGGCGACCGCCTCATAGCGCGGCTCGCTGAAGGGCGCCGATGCAAGCTTCACCAGTTCGATGTTGTCCAGTTCGTGCGCATCGGGATGCAGTTCGCCGTAGACGTCCCGCCGCACCTGGGTGAAGTCGGTGATGCGTTCGAAGCCCTTGCTGCCCATGTTCTGGCGGGTGCGCGCGTTCAGCTCATCCTCGCCAATCAGGCGGATCAGCATGTTGGCTGCGGTGTTGTCGCTTTCGATGAGCATTTCATTCAGCAGCGCGCGTAGCGAATACTTGACGCCTTCGTCCTGCCAGACCAGATCACCGGAGCCGTCGACCTTGTCGGTGGCTTGCAGGCTCATCTGCTCGTCGAGGCTGTGCTTGCCTTCGTCGACGCTTTGCAGCACCGCGACGGCGATCGGCACCTTCACCGCCGAGCCCAGGTACCAGAAGCGATCGGTCTCATAATCGAGCGCCTCGCCGTCGCCCAGATGTTTGACGTAAACGCCGAGATTGCCCGGACTCTGTTCGTCGATCTGGCGGATTTCCTGCTCCAGCGCGCTACGCCAGGAGTCCGAATGGGCCTGTTCCTTGTATGCCCAAAGCATCAATCCGAGGCCTACGAGGGCCGGGAGGACGAGTAGTTTCTGCGGAGCTGTCTTCATAGGCGAAGCACTCCAGAGGCGGTTATCGCTTCGCCCGCGCCGCGCAACGCGCGCTCGGCCTTGGCGGTCGATGCAGCACCGCGCACGCAGGCGATCACAACGATACGTCCGGCGGGGTCGGCTATGCGGAAGGGTGGCGGCGCGATCACGCCGGCATCGCAGATACGGGCGAGCTGAGTGCCGGTCTTGTGCGCATAGCCGACCGTCGGTGGCAATCCGGCCTTGATGCGCTGGGCTCCGGTGGCCACGCGATTCATCACGCTGAGCAGGTACTCGGTGCTGGCTTGGCTCAGCGCCTTGCCTTCCACAATGGCGGACAACAGATCGCCATAGGCTTGCAACGTGGCCGAGTTGAAGGGCGTCGCGTAGTAGCGTTCGTAGGCGTCGCGCAGCGGGATCTTCGCAAAGGCGCTCTGCTGGACGCCCAGCAGGCTGGCCAGATGCGAAAGGCGGCCGGCTTCGCTGCGTTGCTGTTTGAGCGTCAGGAAATCCCTGCCCGAGAGCAGGCGAGCGGAGGGGTGCAGCTCGCCGTAGATCAGCCTGCGGACGTCCGCCAGGGTGGTAATCGGGCCGAAGCCTTCCGGCACCAGTTCGCGGGTTGCGGCGTTGACCGCGTCGAGGCCGACCAGGCGGATGAGCATGTCGCTTGCGGTGTTATCGCTGTGGATCAGCATCTGATCCATCAAATAACGGACGCTGAGCTCGGTGCCCGGCGCGTGCCGATTGGTCGGGCCTGCGCCGTCGACATAGTCCGATTCGAGCAAGCGCACGGTGCTGTCCAGGCTCAGAGTGTCTTGGTCGATACGACGCATGACGGCGATGGCCACCGGGACCTTGACGGTGGATGCGAGGTACCAGGCCTCCTCGCCGTGGTAGGAGGCCGAGACGCCTGTATCCAGATCCTTGAGGTAGATGCCCAGCTCGCCCGAGGTGTTCGCGTCGACCTTGGCGATGTGTTCGAGAAAGGTTTCCGTCCAGCTGAATCCGTCCTGTGCAACCGCCGGCAGTGGCGATGAAAGCAGGAATATCCCCATCAACAGGGACCTTGCGAGACCGGTTCGTGGCTGGGGCTTGGCTCGGAACAACACGGTTGGCGGACCTCTGTTGGATAACGGTCATGGTTGGACCTGCATCGCTGCTGCCCGTGCCCGATAGATACGTGACGAAATATTGTTCACCATCTGTGTCCGCATGCCTTGCCGTTTCGCCCGGCCACATCGGCGCGCGGCTTGAATGCGCAACGGATATCGAACGACTCGCTGTAACGGAACGTCCTATTGGCGCACGGCACGTTGGATGCCGCATGGCAGGAGCGATGCATGGAGCAAGTCAGCAGGGAAAAATTCATCGGGCTCGAGTGGTTGCGCTTTTCACTCGGCATGTACCTGGTGTTCTTCCATACGATTCATGCGTATCCCGAGGAGCAGCGGCCCTGGTGGCTGACTGACCTGACCGGGGTGGGGTTCTTCGCGACCAGCAGCTTTTTCGTCCTGTCCGGTTTTTTGCTGGCTCACGTCTATTGTCAGCAGGGACAACTGCGCGAACCGGGGCGCAGCTTCCTGAGCCGGCGTTTCGCCAATCTTTACCCGCTGCACCTGTTTTCACTGGGATTGACGGCGGTGGTGTTGTTCATCATCGCCAAGCTCGGCATCCCGCCGGACGACGCCAAAGCGACGCTGCGTTTCGTGGTCTACGACACCAATGAGGATCTGGGCGAGGCAACCAGGGAAACGCTGGAGCACTTCATGGGCAATGGCGAGCTGTTGCTCAACTTCGCCCTGCAGTTGTTCATGCTGCAGGCGTGGAACCCGTACTACCTCACCTTCAACCCACCGTTGTGGTCGATTTCCACGCTGTTCTTCTTCTATCTGAGCTTTCCGCTGCTGGCGCCACGGCTGATGCGGTTGCGCCGCAAGGCGCTCTGGCTCGCGATCATCATAGTGATCTACCTGCTACCGCCGCTGTGGGTGATCCAGCAGCAGGAGTACGGCGTCCCTTATACCGGCATGCTGCACCGCATGCCCTTGCTGCGCCTGCCAGAATTTCTCGCTGGCATCTTGCTGTACGGGTTGTTTCGCGAAATGCAGAGCGCGGGGCGCATACCGCGGCTGGCGGGTCGTCTGGCGCTGGCCGGGTTCGTGCTGGCCTGCTTCCTCGCTGCCATCTGGTTGCTGAAGGGGGAAAAGCTCTGGTACTTCCTGCTGCACAACGGACTGATGCTGCCCTCGCAACTGGCCCTGATCTACCTCTTCGCGCTGATCGCCACGCCTGGCAGTGCCCAGCTGAATCGCTGGTCGCAGCGCCTGGGGACGGCATCGCTGCCGCTGTTCGTCCTGCATGTGCCGGCGTTCATCCTGTTTTCCCGTTCGGAAAAGCTGCTGGGCGTCACCTCGGCCAGCTGCTTCGAGGCCTGGGCCGATTGCATCGCCCGGGCCGGAGAACAACAGTTGTCACTGCTGTTCTATCCGCTCTACCTGATATTGACGGTCATGCTCTGCATCTGGGCGCAGGAGCACGCCGTGGTGCCGGCGCGCAAATGGCTGCTCGAGCGGCTGCCGGTCCAGTCGAGCAGGGCAGGGTAGGTTCTTCACTGCCAAAGGATCGAGCAGGCGCGTGGCATGGTCACTGTATTAATCACGTTCGACTGGGACCCATGCGATGAACATCGATACCCGGGTATTTCTCGGCACGGCGGGCTGGAGCCTGCCGCGCGAGCAGTGGCCTGCGTTTCCTGCCGAGGGCACGCATCTACAGCGATACGCCGGCCGGTTTCCGGCTGTGGAAATCAACAGTTCGTTCTACCGTCCCCATCGGCCCGCCACCTATGCCAAGTGGGCCGAAAGCGTGCCGGCGGCGTTTCGCTTCTGCGTGAAGCTGCCCAAGCAGATCACCCACGAGCGGCGGCTGGTCGCCTGCGAAGAAGCGCTCGAACGTTTTCTGCACGAATGCGGCCATCTGGGCGAGAAGCTTGGCTGCCTGCTGGTACAACTGCCCCCTTCGCTGGCTTATGACGCGGTGAGTGCTAGTGCTTTTTTCGACGCGCTGAGAGCGCGCCACGACGGCCCGGTGGCCCTCGAACCGCGTCATCGCAGCTGGCTCGATGCCGAGTCGCTATTGCAGCAAGCGCAGATCGCCCGCGTCGCTGCCGATCCGGCTCCCTTTGCCGAGGCGGCCGAGCCGGGCGGTTGGCCGGGGTTTCGCTATTACCGGCTGCACGGCTCGCCGCGCATCTATCACTCCTCGTACGGTGACGATCGGCTTGATTCGCTGGCAGCGCGCCTGCTCGCTCAGCCGAAGGATGCGACGAGTTGGTGCATCTTCGACAACACGGCCAGCGGGGCGGCGACTGCCAATGCGTTGGCATTGCAGAGCCGCCTGTGTCGGGATTGATCTCTGCGATGTGCCATTGATGTGGGCCGAAGTCATCGTGAAGTGAGACCGGCTGGTGCGATGCAATGCGGTTCACTCAAGTACGTTCGTCCCGAGGTCGGGCCTCTACAAAACCAAAACGCAGCCTCTCTGACGACTTCCCACGAACTTAACTCGCAAGACAAAATGCACGCACAGCTTCACATAATTCCGGTATAGTACGCGCCGGCTGAAACACAGCCTGCGTTCAGGTACTGCAACACACGAAGCGCTGCTTCGGCTGCTGTCCGCTTCTCGCGGCCGTCCTTGACGAATCATCATTCATACGTTTTCGCAAACCCCCGCCGACCAGGCTGCCAGGGTGACCTTCGGGTTTTGCATGGCATGCGCAGCTTCGGAACATGGGTCTTTGCGGAGCATCAGGAAAAGACCCATGACCCAGGAAATCGGCGGCTTTGCCGCACTCGGTATTCATTCGGCCGTTCTGGCTGCCATTAGCGCTGTCGGCTACGAAGAACCATCCCCCATTCAAGCTCAAGCGATCCCGGTGATCCTTGGCGGTCACGACATGATCGGCCAGGCTCAGACCGGCACCGGCAAGACCGCAGCCTTCGCGTTGCCCATTCTGTCCAAAATCGATCCGGCCAAGCGTGAGCCGCAGGCGCTTATCCTCGCGCCAACCCGCGAGCTCGCTCTGCAGGTCGCCACTGCGTTCGAAACCTATTCCAAGCAAATGCCCGGCGTTGGCGTTGTCGCTGTGTACGGTGGCGCCCCCATGGGCCCGCAGCTCAAGGCTATCCGCCAGGGCGCGCAAATCATCGTCGCCACCCCTGGCCGTCTGGTCGACCACCTGAGCCGCAACAGCGCGCTGCTGTCGACCATCCAGTACCTGGTACTGGACGAAGCTGACGAAATGCTGAAGCTGGGCTTCATGGACGACCTTGAAGTCATCTTCGAAGCGATGCCGGAGAGCCGCCAAAGCGTGCTGTTCTCCGCGACCCTGCCGCACTCCATCCGCGCCATCGCCGAGAAGCACCTGCGCGAGCCGCAGCACATCAAGATTGCCACTAAAACCCAGACCGTCGCCCGCATCGAGCAGGCGCACCTGATGGTCCATGCCGACCAGAAGATCCCGGCGGTGCTGCGCTTGCTGGAAGTCGAGGATTTCGACGCGCTGATCGCCTTCGTGCGGACCAAGCAGGCCACCCTGGACCTGGCCGCCGCGCTGGAAGCCAAGGGCTACAAAGCCGCTGCGCTGAACGGCGACATCGCCCAGAACCAGCGTGAGCGCGTTATCGAGTCGCTCAAGGATGGCCGTCTGGACATCGTCGTCGCCACCGACGTCGCCGCCCGTGGCCTGGACGTGGCGCGCATCACCCACGTATTCAACGTGGACATGCCCTACGATCCGGAATCCTACGTACACCGCATCGGTCGTACCGGCCGTGCTGGTCGTGAAGGTCGCGCACTGCTGCTGGTCACCCCGCGTGAGCGCCGCATGCTGCAGGTCATCGAGCGCGTTACCAACCAAAAGGTTGCCGAGGCCCGTCTGCCCAACGCCCAGCAGGTGCTGGATGCGCGCATCAAGAAGCTCACCAACAGCCTGTCGCCGCTGGTGGCCGATGCCGAAGCCAGCCATGGCGAGCTGCTCGACAAGCTGGTTGCCGATATCGGCTGCAGCCCGCGCGCCCTGGCCGCTGCGCTGCTGCGCAAGGCCACCAATGGCCAGGCTCTGACCCTGGCCGAAGTGGAAAAAGAACAGCCGCTGGTCCCGACCAGCAGCCCGCGCGAGCGCTCTGAGCGTTCCGATCGTCCAGAGCGTAGCGGTGACCGTGAGCGTCGTGCGCCGATCCCCCTGGCCGAAGGTCGCGCCCGCTGCCGTACTCCGCTGGGCGCCCGCGACGGCATCGCCGCCCGCAACCTGCTCGGCGCCATCCTCAACGAAGGCGGCCTGGCCCGTGAAGCCATCGGCCGCATTCAAGTGCGTGATAGCTTCAGCCTGGTTGAACTGCCGGAAGAAGGCCTGGAGCGTCTGCTAGGCAAACTCAAGGACACCCGCGTTGGTGGTAAGCAGTTGAAGCTGCGTCGCTATCGCGAGGATTGAGGGTTAGGTAGCAGAATAGAAAAGGCGAGCTGATTAGCTCGCCTTTTTTGTATCTGCCAGAACTGAACTATCGCTTGATCGGCCCTCACTTTGCGCCAATGGGGGCGAAGCAACCGGAAGGTTTTTCGTAACGAGAGACTCGTCAGTTCTTGCCCTGCTCGGCAGTCAAATCGATCAAGCTGGCCCAATTGCTCATCGAAATGAAGTGGCAATAGACCAAGTGCAGCCAGCCACGCTCACGCCAGCGCAGAAATTCTTCGCCGGGCAACTGGTTGAATTTGGCTTCATCAATCACCTTGAAGCCAGCCAGACTGAGCTTTTCTCCTGTTGCGAGACTGACGTCGGCACGGTTATCGACCAGCAAATCGGCCTTGGCCAGCGCCTCGACGAATTCGTTGGTGAATGCATGGTGTCCTTGGTAATCGCGACAGAATGCCAATGCATTGTCGAGGAGTTCGGTCGGCATGCCGTCTTTGAATAGCAGCCGTTCTCCTTCGTTGGAGAGACCAGGAGAGGCCTCGTCGATGCAAAGGGTGTATTCAGACTTGTCGGCACTTTCCATGAAGATGAACGGATAGCGACGCACATAGGCTGGAACATAGCCAGCCTGCCATTGGCCCGCGGTGTCGACGAACAGGTTCTCCTCGCTGCGTAGGCCGAGCAGTGCGACAGGCAATGGTTTTTCACCATCGGCGAACAAAATAGGAAAGTGTTTGCACGCCAGGGTGAATTCGGCAGCCACCAGCGGCACCGAATTGCTATTGGCAGCGAACTGATAGTTGGCTGCCTCAGCTAGGGTGAGGCTGGCGTCTTGCTCGGCGTGGATCGGGCGCGGCTTCTGGTAGAACGCAGGCAATGTTTTTTCGGTCATGTTCGTTACTCGATCAGCTGGTCGGGTGTATTCGTACGCAGTTCATTAGAGACCACAAAGCAGCGGTGCGTTCTCATCATCTTTTACACAGGTGCCAGCCTGGGGTGCAAAATCCTCCGCGACGCTAAGCACCTTGGGCGATGCGTAGGCACCAAGGACGTCGGGAGTCATGCCAAGCGGGCTATGCGTATGGATGAACAAGGAAAAGACCGAAGGCGTAGTCGGAATTGCCGTCTTCGGCACGGTCACCGCAACCACCTGACTGATCATTTCGTTGTCGCCCCAAGGGGTTTCGTTGATGAAGTAGGGCGCTCGGGTCAGCTTGGAGTCGATTTCACGCGCAGCCTTGCGGCCCCCAACGATACCTATGTTGCCGAACAGATTGGCCGATCCGGCGGTGGGGACGCTGAGGCGTGCCACCTGGATCAGATTGCGGTTGGCCGCGTTGCCGGTGGGCAGACCAATTTTCAGCGCACCGGTCCCTGAAGACAGGGTCAGCCAGGTCTGCGGGGCATACAAGCCATTCATCACGATGTCGCCGGTGGTGGTGAAGGAGGCCTTGTCGGAGAGGATTTCCGCCACGGTTTCCAGCTTGATGCCGCCATTGGAAACGGTGATGGTCTCCGGCAGATACATATGGGCGCCGCCGGTCTGGGTGAAGTCTCGCTTGGCCAGAATCGGACCGTTGAAAGTAATCGTCCCTGCGGCATCGCTGTTGTGCACCGTCAGGACGCCTTGATCGGCGGTGACGCCTGCTTCGAAGACGAAGCCGTCTCCGCTCAGCACGATACCGTCCGCACCATCGGCCCGCAGTTCGCCACCGAAGCGGGTGAGTCCGCCGGCCGCGGCCTGTTGCACGCTGGATACGTGGACGTTGGAGGCGAAGTCGATGCTGTCACCTGCGTCGATCACCAGCGCGCCCAGCGGCGACGTACCGCCAACGGCACCTTGCACGACGATATCTTCACCAGCCGAGAGCGTCAGCGATGAACGGTTGCCGCTGTCCAGCGTGGAGCCGAACACCAGTGAGCCGCCGGTGCTGTTCAGTGCGTGGTCGCCGCTGAGGGTGACTGCGCCCTGGTAGAGCTGCTCGCCGGTGGTGACCAAGGAACCGCCGGTGAAGTCGGTAGTGCCGACAACTGTCAGGCTGGCCAGCGGGGCGGTGCCGCCCTGTTCGCCGCCGATCACGGCATTACCTTCGATGCGCAGCGATTGCTCGCCCGCGGTCACGCCGCCAACGCCCTGAGTCAGGGTCACCTTGCTGGCCTTGAGCACGGTATCTGCATCGATAACAAGCGTTTGGCTGTAGTGTTGCTCGCCGGTGGTGGTCACGCCGCCCTTGATCGCACTGTTGCCGGTCACGCTCAAGGCCGACAGGGCATTCTGGGAACCGACGGCACCCAGCGTCGCGTTACCTTCGATAATGAGTGACTGGGCCCCATCGGAGCTGGCGTCCACACCGGCCAGCAGTACGACTTCGCTGGCCTTGAGCACGGTGTCGGTGGACAGGGTCAGGTGCTCGCCGTAGCGCTGCATGCCGGTGGTGTCGATCGGTCCGCCGATGATTTCCAGCACGCCGCCCGCATCGGTTTCGAGCGAGGCCGCTTTCAACGGTGCGGCGAAGCGGCTGGTGCCATCGCTGACGACCGATATCGCGCCCAGGCGCTCGCTGCCACCGACCTCTGTGGAGAAGGTTACGTTGCCGGTAGTACTGTCGATGGTCAGATCGTGGCCACCATCGAGGGTCGAGACGAACGTCACGTTGCCGCCGGCGGTATCGAGCCGCGCGTCTGCGCCGAGAGTCACCGCACCCTGGTAGGTCTGGTTGCCGGTGGTGCGGATCAGGCCGCCATCGAGCTGAGCCGTGCCGCTGATGGACAGCGAGGCCAATGACTGGTCAGCTCCAATGGTGCCTCGCAGGTCTGCGTCGCCGACAATGGACAGATCATGGTGGCCGTCGGCGCCTTGAGCCAAGGTCACTACGCCGCCGGTGAGCACCACGTTGTTGTTCAGTACCAGACGTTCGCCATAGTACTGGTTGCCAGTGGTATCGATGCTAGAACCGACGGTAACGGTACCCGGATCATCGGTGTAGACCGACGCGGCTCGGACCGTAGTGCCAAAATACGACTCGCCGGCGGTGTCGATCCGGATGGCACCGACCCGGTCCAGATCACCGACATTGGCGAGGAAGGCGACGTCGCCGGCAGCTTCGCTGATCACCCGCAGATCGTGCGCGCCATTGGCCAGGCCGTGGAAAGTCACACCGGCCTGCTGGCTGGTAAGTACCGAGTCGCCGGTGAGCAGCACGTTGCTGTACTGCTGGGCGCCGCTGGTAGTCACCGCCCCGTTCAGCAGCAGATTACCTGAGCCGTTGATTGCGAGGCTGGCCAGCGGCGCGCTGCTGCCAACGGTGCCGCCAAAGAGTACGGTGCCGTTGCCATTGGCGATAGTCAGGGCATGGGCGCCGTCGATTGCCAACAGGTGGACGTTACCGCCTGCCGTGATGGAGGTATCACCTGCGAGCTGCGCTGCGCCATTGACGGTGATGTTGCCTGCGCCGGCATAGGCGCCGGACAGGGTAGTGGCACCGGTGTAGATCTGGCTGCCGCTGCTGGACACGCCGACCAGTTCGATCGCGCTGGCTGTAATGGTCAGGTTGTTCAGGCCGCTGGCGGCTTGATTGAGTACCACGTTGCCGTTGTTCGCTTGGAGTCCGACGTTCAGCGTGTTGCCTTGCAGCGCACCGAGGATGGTCAAGTCGCCGTCCAGTGCTGTCAGGTTCAGGGTCCTGCCGATGCCGCTGGTGGATACATTGTTAGCAACGAAGCCCAGGTCGTTGGTGAAGTTGATGTCGCGGGTGCCGACGATACGGAGCGCATCTAGCTCACCCTGGTTATTGACCACTAGGTCGTTAGCCTGGCTCTGCACGTAAAGATTCGTCGTCTGGCTGTTCAGAGTAGTGACGCCACCCTGGCTACCGCTCACCAAGCGCAGACTGCCGGCGTTGGCAGTGAGGGTGCGAGGCGTAGCGCTGTCGCTCAGAATGTCGGCTCCGCCTTCCAGACGCAGGTTGCCGGAGGTGACCAGAGCGTCGGTCGGCAGGTACAACACGCCTTGGGCGAGCAGGGCCAGATCTCCGCTGACCGGAGCTGTCAGCTGGCGGGCATCCAGATTGCCGCTGGTAGTGCGCAGGAAGACTTTACCGTCGGCCGGTACAGACAGGCTGCCAGCGTTCATGAGCAGATTGCCAGCATTGGTGATTGCCACCTGATTGCCCTGGGCGCCGGTGTCCAGGTGCTGCAGTACGGATACCTGGGTGCGCAGGGCATCCACATCGCCGGTCATCACGTCGGTAACACTGCCGATGTTGCCATTGGCAGTAATCGACAGGCTGTGGCTGCGAATGTTGGTGGCGTCGTTGGCCAGGCGGCCGACGTTGCCGGCAGAGATCAGGGTCACGTTGCCGTACTGATCGCCGGCGCGTACGGCGCCGAGCAGCAGGTCGCCGCTGGCGTTCTGTAGGCGGATGCTGTTGCCGTCGGTGGTGGAAGTCACCAGGGCTGCCGCGAGCGGACCAGCCGCCTGGATGTCGATGGCGCCATTCTGGGTACGGACGTTGTTCAGGCGCAGGCCGGCGGTATTGTTGTCGTCCACGTACAGGTTGCCGACACCGGTAACGGTGGCGTTCAGATGCCCGGTCGTGGTCTGCAATGCCCGGGAGGCATCGCCGATGCCGTTGATGGCTTCCAAATTCACGATGCTGCCAACGACGCGGGTGACGTCCAGATCGTCATCCTTGAGTGTGGCGCCCTTGAGAATGACCACACCGCTACCGGCATCGACGATACCGGCATAAAGGTTGCCTGTTGCCGAGGCGTCGATCAGGCCACCACCCGAGAGAATGTTGCCCAGATAGAGATCGTTGCCGGCACGTATCGTGATGGCGCCTCCGTTGGATGTGACGATGGCCAGCGTCGAGGCCTTGGTTGGCGAGAGGAAGATCGCACCGCCCTGGCTGGCCACGGTGACGCGCCGGCCAATGGTGTTGAGCCCGAGGCCGCTTGCGCCCACGCCCGCGCTGCCCTGAACGTCGATGCCTTGCGCCTCGATCGAGCTGCTGGCGTTCTTGGCCAGGACACGGCCACCGTTCGCCGTCAACCAGACATCGTTCTGCGCACTGTTGCCGGCCTTGATGGTGCCTGTCGTGATATTGCCGTTGGCGATCACCGAAATATTGCCGTTACCGGACGTCATGCTTTCCAGCAGGATGTTGCCGTTGGCCAAGACATTGGTGGAGCCGTTCGCCACGGACGTGGTCAGGCCACCGGTCAGCGCGCCGGTCTGTAGGTAGATGTTGCCGTTACCGGTGACCGTGGCGATCACCGGATTGTTGCCGGTGGAGCCGATCACCACCGGGGCATCGGCACCGCCGATGCCCTGGACGGCGGTCAAGCGGATCTCTCCGGCGTTGCCGCTGAGCGAGCCGGTGCCAGCCAGGATACGCCCGGCGGCATTGAGGGTCAGGGTATGGCCAGAGCCGTATGTGAGCGAACCGAGCACGATGTCGCCGCCGGCGGCGGTGGTCACGCTCAGTGCGCCACCGGACGATAGGTTGTCCAGTTGTACATGGCCCTGGTTGTTCAGGTAGATAGCACCCGCCGCCTTCGCGGTGACGTTGGAGACAGCGGTGCGCAGTGCGAGTCCGCTAGTGCCGATGGAGCCGGGCGTATAGCCACTGCCGGATTGGTAGTAGTTGGTAGCGGTGAGATCCAGGTTGCCAGCAGTGATCAGCGAGCTGCCGTTGATGGCCGTGACGCTGCCGTCCTGTTGATAGCCGGCACTGCTCAAGGTGACGCTGCCGGTGCTGCCGACGTTGATGGTGCCGATCTGCAAGGCGCGGTTGGCGTTGAAGGTGAAATTCAGGCCGGCGCTCGTCAGCGCGGTGATGGCGTTATCGCTGAGCGTGGCGGCAAGCCCGGTGGACTGCACGGAAATGGTGCCGCCGCTGGTGTAGTTGCTGTTCTTGCGTGTGATGGTCAGGCTGTCAAGCGTCTGATTGTTGCTGACGTAGATGTTCTGCGGCGAGATCAGCGTCAGGTTCTTGGTGGACAGGTTGAGAAGGGTGCCTGAGGTTCCGATGGAGTAAGCCGTTCCGCCGTTGGTGTAATTGGCCGACAGGGCAACGCTACCACCGGTGATCAGGTTGCTGCTATTGACGCCGGTAATGCTGCCTTCGTTGGCCGTCAGCGAGACGGCCGAGCTGCCGCCATTGATGGTGCCGGCTGCAAGTGCCTTGCCAGCGGTCAGGGTGACACCGCCCGGTGCGCTGAGATTGCTCGCCACGAGGGAAGAAGTCTCGCGCAGGGCGATACTGCCAGTGGCGCCGCGACCATTACTACGGGCGATGGCGGTCAGCGTGGTGGTGCCGTTGCCCTGCGCCGAGGTGGTGATCGCACTGACGTTGCCGATCGAACCTTGGGCATCGAGGGTCACTTCGGTCACGTTGGACAGCGAACCGCTGAGGATAGAACCGCCGTTATTGGTGACGAAGAGCTTGTTGCCGTTGAGGTTGATGTAGCCGAGCGCAATGTCACCGTCGCTGTTGTCCAGATAAGTGTCGCCGTTTGCCGTGACCCCGCCCATCGCGGACGGATTGCTCAGAGCTAGGCGTACACCGCCCCCTTGGGCATTGGCCGAGACGGTCGCGGCATCGGCGCGTACCGCTGCGCCGGATGCACCAATCGCTCCTCGGGCATTCAGGTTCAGGGTACCGGTGGTGATGCGGTGGTTTGGATCGCCGTCGCCCACGATGTTGGCGCCGCTGTTCAGGGTGCTGAGGGTGAGCGTGCCGGTATTGCCCAGATCGATGTCGCCCAGCACCAGACCGCGGCCGCTGTTGTAGTTCAGGCGCAGGCCGCTGGTATCGGCGATATTCAGCGTCGTTTCACTGGTGGCGTCCAGAGCACTGTACATCAGGCCGACCGAGTTCAGTTGGTAGGTCGAAACCGTGCTGACGTTCTGGCGTTGGGTATTCACCGTCAGCTCGTCGATATGATCGTCCGAGTTCAGGTAGTAGTCGCCGGTGACATCCAGGTTGAGGCGCGGCGCGGACAGTTGCAGTGCGCTGCCATTGGCACCGATGGTGGCGTTGTTGTAGGTGACGAACGACAGGTTGGCCGCGGTCAGGTGGCTGCTGCCATCCTTGGCGAGGATGCCAGTATTGCTGATCAGCGTCAGTGAGCCGCCGTTGTCGACGCCTGTCGGCGAGGTGTCGAGGGTGCCGTACACCAGCCTGTGGCCGTTCGTCCTTCCGGTGAAGTTCAGGCCGGTGCTGTCGGTCAGGGTATCGATGAGGGTGTCGCTGCCATTATCGCTGGCCACGAATGTGAGGTTCGGCGCAGTGATCCGGTAGCTGGCGTCCTGGTTGCCGGATTGGGTATTCCAGAAGCTCAACGCTGACAAGTCGAGGGTGTTGTCGACGTAGATATCGGCACCTGCAGTGACCTGCAGATCCAGGGCTTGGGTGGTGAAGGCGGCGGGGTCGCTGCCGATCGAGCCCGTGGCGGTCAGGTTGACCTGACTGGCGTTCAGGCTGGCGCCATTGCTGATCAGATTGCCGCCGACCGAGTTCAGCGAGAGATAACGGCCACGCTGCCCATCCACTTCGGCGACGGTGATGTCACGGTCGCCGGTGAAGGTGAAGTCCAGGCCGCTGGCATCGCTGACTTGCGTCAGGTTGAAGCCGCCGGCCCCGTCGGTGATGTCGAACACCAGTTGCGGTGCGGTGACTTGTAGCACGTTGGTGCGGCCAGACGGCACGTGGTTGCTGGTGACGTTCAGGCTGTAAAAGTCCGAGAGACCATCCACATAGAGATCCTGACCGGTGACAGTGGTGAGATTGCGCACGTCCAGACGCATGTGCGAGGCGCTGCTACCGATGCTGCCATTGCCGGCTTCCAGCGCCAGGGTAGTGGCCTTGATGGCTGCGCCGTCATAGAGGATCGAAGCATCGTTGATGATGCGTCCGCTGGTCATGGTGAGGTTGCCCAAGGTCAGGTCGCCGGCACCGGTGTTGGATACGTGCAGGTTGTTGGCGACGTTGCCGGACAACCTCGAAGTGCTCAGCAGCAACGGCGAAGGGTCTGCGTAGACGCCCACCGAGTTGCCGTTGAGAGTTACCGCGCCGGCAGTGATTCGCGAGCTGGCGGTCTGGCCCTGGATGGTGCCACTGCTGGTCAGCGTGGCCGAACCACCGGTACCAGTATTGAGCGTGCCGACGGTCAGGGTGTGACCGGTATTCACCGTGAGCGCCAAGTTGCTGGCCACGAAGTTGCTCAGATTCAATCCGTAGACCGAACCACTGGCATAGCTGATGGTGCTCTGGCTGATGTTCCCGGCGGTAATGGCGTAGCTTGCGCTGTTGCCGGTATTGCTGACGTTGGCGGTCAACGAAAGGCTGTTCAGGTTGCCGCTGTTGCTGACCGACACATTACCGGCAGAGGACAACGCCAGGTTGTTGGTCACGGTGCTGGTGCTGATGCTACCCATGTAATTGGCGGCAGACAGATTCACCGCGCCCGAGGTGATGGTGCCGCCGTTGATGCGTGGCGACATGCCGGTCGTGCTGTTGTAGCCACCGCTGGCAGTCAGGCTGACCGAGCCGCTGCTACGGCCACCCGTATTGACGGTTCCCACGTTGATCGCGCGGTCGCTGTTCAGGCTGAAGTTCAGGCCGCTCTGCGACACGTTGCTCAGCGTCGTGGTGGTATAGCTGTCGCCGACGTTGAAGGTCAGGCCGGTGGAGGACAGGCTGTAGGTATAGGCCGGGCTGTCCGAGGCACTGCTGTTGTGGCGCAGGGTCAGGTCCAGGCTGTTCAGGCCACCGCTGTTGGTAATGAAGAAGCTGCTGGGCGTATTTACTTTCAGGTTAGACGTAGCGACTTTCAATGTATTGCCGCTAGCGCCGATTCGGCTGTAGGCGGCATCGGTCGAATAGTTCTGGGTGTACAGGTTCACCGAGCCCGCGCTGATACCGCTGCCAGCTATCTGACTGATGGCATTGCCGCCACTGCCATTGCTGGTGCTCAGGCTGACACTGTCGGTGGCGACAATGCTGCCCACGGCGATGTTTTTCTTACCGGTGAAGCTGAAGTTGGCCAGGCCGCTGCCGCCGATGGTGTTCACGCTGTGAGTGAAGTTGCCGTCGTCGCTGATGTCGAAGGTCTGACCGGCGCCGCCGATGGCGAACTGGTTCGCAGTGGCGGCCGCGCTGTTCACGGTCAGTGCCAGGTTGTTCAGCGCGGCGTTGCTGTTCACATAGAAGTTGCTGCCGGCTTCCAGCGCCAGGTTGCGGGTGCCCGCCAGTAGCAGGGTGTTGTAGTCGCCGCTGGCGCCGATCGAACCATTAGCCTTCAGGGCGACGGTTTGCGCATCGATGTGCGCAGAAGTCTCGCTACCGTCGGTAGTAATGTTGCCGGAGGTGCTGGTGAGGCTGGCCGAACCGCCTTTGGTATCGATATGGCCGACTCGAATACCGGTACTGTTGGCAGTGAAACCAAAGTTCAGTGCGCCCTGGGCAGCGATGTCCTCCAGATAGTAGAGGCCACTGGCATTGCGTAGCGAGAAGTTGCCGATATTGCCATCTGCTAGGCTGACGGAAGCCGCCGAGCCCTTGCCGGTCAGGAACAGGTCCGTGAGGCTGCCCTGGTTGTTCAGGTTCATCAGCCCATTGGCGCTGGCGATGAGTTTGCCGGTCGCCAGGCCCAGCGCGGTATCGGCGTTGCCCAGGGTACTGCCGGCATCCAGGGTGATCGCGGCGCCGCGCAGACGGGTATTGGTATCGCCGTCGTCCACCAGGCTGCCGTTGCCGCTGAGGTAGAGATTGGCGCTGCCGGCATCGATCTCGCCGAGGCGGAAGGTGCCATTGGCATTGTTTAGCGCGATGTCGCCGCCATGGGCACGGGCGCTGATCAGGCCGTTGGTGTTCAGCTGGAGCTTCTTGTCGGCACTGCCGATAGCGACTTGGGCGTTCAGCATCACGCTGTTGCCGCTCAACGAGCCGCTGTCGAAGCCGATCGAACCGTTCTCGGCGGTCAGGCTGATGGCATCGCGGGCCGTGACGTTCCTCAGCAGCAGGTCACCCTGCTGTGCACGCAGAGTGATGGCCCCGTTATTGGCACGAGCGGTGAAGAAGGCCTGGTTGAAGGTCGAATTGGTGGGCATCGCCAGCAACAGGTCGATGTCGCCAGCGCTCGCGTTGGCATCGATCACTTTACCGACCAGGGTCAGCGGCGTGCTGGAGCTGCCGATGGATCCGCCGTTAGCTCGAAGCGTGATGCTGTCGGCGAGGACCCGGCTGGCGGCGTTGCCATCGTCGAAAATCGAACCGTTGACGCTGGTCATCGTTAGCGAACCCGTGCGCGTCAGGTCGATGTCGCCCAGGTAGAGGTCACGATCACCCGTGAAGCTGAATGTCAGGCTGGTGACATCCGTCAGGGTGTTGAAACGATAGCCGTCGAGGTTGTCACTCAGGTCGAGCAACAGCGACGGGGCGGTGATCCGGTAGGTGTGCAGCACGTCGGCGTCGGGGTGCGATGCCGTGAGCGCCAGATTTCCCAAGTCGGCAATGCTGTTGAGGTACAGGTCGCCGGCGGTGGTGAGTCTGAGGTCGCTCGTGTTGACGTTGAGCGCATGGGTTGCCGAACCCAGGGAGCCTTGGTCGGCGATCAGTGACACTCGATTACCGGTGATGCGGGTCTGGCTATCGCCGTCGTCGAGAATGTCGCCCGAGGTGGCGCGCAGCGTCAGGTTCGAGGTAACGGAACCGCGCACCTTGCGTACCACGATGTCCTGGTCGCCGGTGAACGAGAAGGTGCCGAGCAAGGCGCTGTCAATGTTATCCAGGGTGTACTGGTTGCCATCGTCGGCGACCGAGAACAAGAGGAACGGCGAGTCGAGTTGAATGACGTTTACCTGGCCCGGGTTACCGTGCCGGTTATCGATGGTCAGAGAAGCGAGGTTGCTGCCGTTGTCGACATAGATGTCGCCGGCACTGCGTAGGGCCAGTTGCGTGGTGTCGGTGGCCAGGTGGGTGCCGGCGGTCCCTAAGTGCTGGCTGGCATCGAGCAGAATGCTGCCGCCCTTGACGAGGGTCGAGCTCTGGCCGTCGTCCAGGATCGAGCCGTCTTCGGTATACAGGCTGGCCGCGCCCTTGGCACTGACGTCCACCAGTGTCACATCGCCGCTGGCGTTGCGCAGGACGACGCTCGAGTTGCTGGACAGCAACTTGTCCACACGGACAGCGCCGCTCTGGTTGACGTTGACCGAACCGGTGCCTTCCACCTCGAGGAACTGCACGCCGGTGTTGATATCGATGTTGCCACCGCCAGTGGTCGGGGTTTTCAGGATCAACCGACGACCGCTGACACGGGTACCAGAAGTGGAATTGACGGCGCCGCTGCCCAGCAGCTCGAGGAGTACGTCGGCGAGGGTCTTGGCGTCGACGTCTCCCAGCGTCAGGCCACCTTTGGCCACGACAAGCTTGATAGTGTTGGCAGGGTCGTCAGTGGACGAGACCAAGGAGGCGGTGGTGCTGTTCTGTGTTGTTAGATCAATGGCGCCATTGCCGGACGTCACGTTCAGCGTGGCGGACGCGCCGTTCAGGTCGGCATAGACGCCGCCCAGGCCCGCATCGGCGATAAAGGTGGTCGCATTGCTCAGAAGCCGATTGCCGGCGGTGCCGATGGCACCGGACGATGTCAGGTTCAGGCTGCGTGCATCAAGCAGAACGCCGCCGTTGACACTGGAATCGGTGGCGATGTTGCCGTTGCTGGCATTCAGCGAGACGTCACGATTGGTCGCGGTCAGGCTCTTGACGATCAGGTCGCCGCTGGTGGCGACCGCCACGTTGCCGTTGGCCAGGGCAGACAGGTTCAGCGCGCCGTCGTTGTCTAGGAACAGACCACCGCCTAGTGCGCTGGCTTCGATCACCGGGACGTCGGTGGTCAGGGGCCGGCCGTCGGCACCGATGGCGCCGGTGGCGGACAGCTTGAGCGAGGCGGCGCGCAGAAGATTGTCGTCGCCGGCGCGCAAGCTGCCGTTGGTCGAGGTGAGCTGCAGCGTACCGCTGCCGACGTCCAGCGTGCCGAGCGTCAGGTCGCGGTCGCCGCTGAACTGCAGGGCCAGGCCGGCCTGACTGATTTCGTTCAGGTGATAGCTCGCGCCGTCCGCGACGTCGAACGTCAGACCATCGGAGGTCAGGGCGTAGGTGTTGGTGCCGTTGGGCAGAATGTGTTTGCTAGTGATCGCCAGGCTATCCAGTGTGCCGGCGTTGGCAACGTTCAGGTGGCCACCAGTTTCCAGCTTCAAAGCGCCGGTGGCGGTATTGATCGCATCCATTTGCGTGCCGATGTTGCCGATGGTAGCTGACAGCGACACGGAGCCGCCGTGCAGGGTCGGATCGATGGCACCCGCTGCCCGATTGATAGAGCCGGCGACCGACTGGACGACTACGTTACCGGTGCTGCCGGCATCGATGGTGTTGGCCAGGCTGATGCTGCTGTTGGCCAGCAGGGTGACGGTGCCGCCATTGCTGGTCAGCTTACCGATGTTGCTCAGCGTAGCGCCTACACCCAAGGCCTCCAGGTTGATGCTGCCGCCCTGAGTGCGAATCTCCGTGTTGGCATCGGCAAAGACGATACCGTCGCTCTTCAGCGAGCGCAGGGTGAAGCTGTTGCCTGTACCCGTCTTCAGGTCGATGAGGTTGCTCGCCATCGCGTCGATGGTGATCAGACCGTCGGCTTCCAGCGTGATATTGGCAGTTGGTGCTTGGCCTTCCAGCCAGCCGCGGGTGACCTCGTTACCGGTGCCGCCGCCGCTGGTGCTGCTGTTGTCGGTAATGCGCAGCGTCGCCGGGTCGATCAGCAGGTCGCCGGTCTTGCCCTTGGCCGCGCTGAGGTCTACGTTGCCGGCCAGCACGATGGTGTCGCGGCTGGAAACTTCGGCGAAGCCGCCGTCGCCGCCTTCGGCTCCACCCTTGGCGGAAATCTTGCCGGCGAAGCGAGTCGTTTTATCGGCCAGTACGGTGACCCGGCCGCCATCACCCTTCTTCAGCGCATCGGCCTTGAGAGTGGCGCTCTCGGCTACGGTCACGCTCTCGCGTGACCATGCGCCGCTTGCGGTGCCATCGTTGCCAATAGCAATCTGGCCGCCACCCGCGTTGCCGGAAGCGTCGATAAGGGTGTTTTCCGCCACGCTGATAGCGCTGCCGGTGGCAATCACGCGACCGCCGACCTCGGCTTCAGCACTGCCTGTTGCGCTCAGTGTGCCTGCGATGGCGACGCCACCATTGTCACCACCTGACAATACGATCTTGCCGTTCCTGCTGCCGATGGAGTTGGCCGCGACCACGCCGTTGGTATTGATAACGTTGTCGATAACGCCTTTCACCGCCCGTGCGGAAAGCTCGATCGAACCGCCATCGGCTGAAATGCTGCCGGAGTTGATCACCAACGCCTTGCCTTCGGCATCCTGAGGCGCCTGGCTGACTACGGAACTGGCATCGAAGCTGAGCAGACCATCGCCCTGGAAGTCGAGCGTGAAGGTTTCTGCCCCAGCGAGCGCGACCTTCCCGAGCTTGGCTTTGATCACCCCGGAGTTTTCAACACCGGGGGCTACCAGTGCGGCAAGGCCTGCGTCACGAATGCTGATGTCGCCCTGGTTGACGATGCGCGCATTCTTGTTCCCCGAGGCTTCGGCAAAACGGTAGTTGCCAGCCATAAAATCGGCATCGCTGATATTAGCCGTGCTGGCTACCAGACCACCCACATCGACGCGGGAGGAGGGGCCGAAGACCACGCCGTTGGGGTTGACCAGCATGACCGTGCCGTTGGCGTTGAGGATACCGTAGATGGCTGAAGGGTCATTGCCTGTGACGCGGTTGAGGGTGACGCTCTTGGATGTTGGCTGCTGGAAGTTGACTGTTTCCCCGGCACCGATGCTGAAGCTCTGCCAGTTGACGATCGCCTTGTTCGAACCCTGGACGATGTTCAGCGTGTCTGGGGTGGCCTGGACGATGCTGGCGCTGCCGGCCACTACCGTGCCGCCTGCCGGAGCAGCCCAGGCACTGGCGGAGAGCAGCGAACCCAGTACATAGATGCTTGCCGCAGCAGTGACCATGCCCAGAAGAGGCTGACCAGCACGTCCGGCACCGAGTCCGGTAGCTTCGGCCAGGGCGGTGCGCTTGGCAACGGATAAAAGGGAAGAGCGTTTGGCCGCGGGGGTTACCGAGCGGGCGATACGGCGGAGAGAGAATGTGCTCATGAAATATCGCTCGCTATTAGTAATGGGCTACGAGGCTGAAGAATGTACGGGGGCTCTTGTCGCCCTCGGTCTGGACGTCGCGGTTCAACGGCTGGCTGAACTCGGCGGTGGCGAACAGGTTATCGAGTAGGTTTACGCGCAGACCCAGACCGGTGGAAAACAGGTTCTGATGGCCTTCGAAACGCGCTTCCGCTTTGGACCAGACCTGGCCAGCGTCATAGAAGGCGTAATACTGGATGCCGCGGGGAAACAGTGGCAGGCCGAACGAGTTGTAACGAAGCTCCAGAGCAGTGGCCCAGCCGCTGTCGCCTGCAACCTCACCGTCGTCATAGCCGCGACCGAAGTTCGGACCGCCCAAGGCTATTTCCTCGCTGGCTAGCAGCGGCCGGTTGGTTACCTGACCGGTTGCAGTGGCGAGTAAGCTGAAGTTGCCGGGCAATTGCTGAACGCGAGTGACGTCGGCGGTGAACTTGGTGAAATCGCTACGGCCATTGAAGCGCGAGGCGTACTCGGAGCCCTCATCGCTGGCATTCATCAGGTCGAGGCCCTGATGCACGGTGGCACGGGCGGCGGTAATGCCGTTCCAGTTATCGGTCCGGTCGTAGCTCAGGCCGGCGCGCAAGATGCGTAACCTGTCGCGGTTGAAAGCATCGCCGGCAATGTCCGTATAAACATTACGGTATTCGAATTCACCGAACAGGCGCAGGTTCTGCCTGCGCGAACGAATCAACGGATAGGTCAGAGAGGCGACTTCAGAAATCACTTCGCTTTCCACGTCCAGTTCGTCCAGCTCCAGTCCGGGCTGGGAATAGGCGTAGGACGATGTGAATGCGCCGGTCAGGCCATTGCTGTTGAGCAGGGCGTCGTAGCTGCCTGATAGACCCCAGGATCGGTCCAGAGGAATGGATGTTCTGGCGTTCAGGCTGAAACGATCCGCACGGCTGCCGAACGAATTGAGGTTGATGTTCGCCCCGAGCTCCGCATCGCCCAGATACCGGGAATTGCGATTACTCAGGCTGAGCGAGCTATCCACAGCCTTTCTTTCCGTGGAAATGACGATCACCGAACCGCCCAACTCTGTCGCCGACGGCTCCAGACTGCCGCGTACGGTCAGTCCGGCCAGATCATTAGCCAGCAACAGGCGGCGCTCTATGTCCGCGACGTTAATCGGCCGAACGCCGCGCAGCGGCTCTATCAGCTTGTTGACGGCTGCCTTTGCCGGGCCGATATCGTCAGGCATGACCACGCCGGAAACGAAACCTTCCACGACAACCAATCGGAAATGGCCATCGTCAATTTCCTGCTCCGGCACGATCACCCGCGTCGTGATATAGCCGGCGTTGCGGTATTTGACCTCCAGATCGTTGGCGATCTTGAACAGATCCAGCACGGTGACCTGCTTGCCGATTAGATCGCGATACAGCGTATCGAGCTCGTCCTGAGAAAAAACCGAGGCTCCTTCAATACTCACTTGGGTAAGCGTCAAAGTGAATTGCTCCGCTCCGGCCGGCGCCTGAACTGCTGGCGACTGGGGCACCAGAATCGGCCCGCCTGGAGTGACAGGTATAGGCATGACCGGCAACGGCGCCTGGCGCCCAGGTTCAGCGGCGGGAGGAAGCTGTTGTGCCAACGATGGCAGCGACAGCCCCATCAGCAGCAATGCGGAAGAGAAAACACGAAAACTAGACGACTTGCTCATGGCATGCTGCTCGATGAAGGAACGGTGGTCTTTCGGTTTTGGCGAAAGCAAAAGCCCTTAAAACTGTAGCGATATCACATTGACATCAATTTATTTTGCCCGTCGATTTGCTGTCTATAGCGACTGACGTTCTAAGGCCTATCGGAAAGGCCAAAGCATTCTTGAATGCATGTCGACGAGCGGTGGTCCGCTTATCTTTGATGCCCAATTTTGCTCGGGCAGCGTGTGACATAGAGAGGCATGCGCCAAGACACTTTCCAAAGCTGCATTTCGTCGGAAGATGCCTAAAACGTTGAGGAGGTGCCCAAGCAAGACGGCTTACTGCGCTAGCTGAGCTGCTGCTGGATAGCATTACTGATCGTTGGGCTTTCTGTAACGCTCAGTTCGTTCAGACAAGCTTTTTAAGCGATAACCACCAGGACAAAATCCCTTGGCTGTTCAAACTCTGAACAACATGCTACAAACGAACGCAACCTAAATGATCTAGCCGCTTGAAAACGAAGGGAAAACTATGACCAAGTCGGAGTTGATCGAGCGTATCGTCACCCAACAAGGGCTGCTTTCGTCCAAGGATGTGGAGCTGGCAATCAAAACCATGCTCGAGCAAATGGCCCAAGCACTGGCGACCGGAGACCGCATCGAAATTCGCGGCTTTGGCAGTTTTTCCCTTCACTACCGCGCCCCGCGTGTCGGCCGTAACCCCAAGACTGGCCAATCCGTTCCGCTCGATGGCAAGTTCGTCCCGCATTTCAAGCCGGGAAAAGAATTGCGTGATCGTGTTAATGAGGACGAATAAGAACTACTTTCGATTACTGCCGGTAGTTCATGGTGAGCTTGGTCTTCGCACCACCTTTTGTCCGATAAATATGTGATTTGTGTTTGGCTTTGAGCCTCGGCCATGGCAGGATTCCGCCTTTTTTAGGCGCATCCCTTGGAGAGATTCATGCAGGACAAGGACACCCATCCTAATCCATACCGGAACGATGAAATCGATCTGCTGGAATTGTTCAAAGCGCTTTGGCAACAAAAGCTAATCATAATCGGCATCACCATCGCGGTAACTGCTTGTGCCGCTGCGTATGCACTCCTAGCGAGCCCTGTTTATGAGGCCCGCGCCATGGTATTGCCTCCTTTCCTTTCCGATATCGCCGCCTACAACGCTGGGCGCAACGCCTCAACACAAAATTCACTAAAGGCGTTCTCGACCGAGGATGTCTATGCCGTTTTTACACGCAATCTGAAATCCTTGTCTCTGCGTCGCGCATTCTTTCAGGACGTCTATTTGCCGTCGCTGCCAGAGGCTCGTCGCTCCGCACCGGAGGATCGTCTGTGGGCGAGCTTTAATGATCAGCTCATTGTCAGAGCGCCAGATAAGCAACAACCTGACATGTTCGAGATCAAGGTTGAGCATGAGGATGCTGAACAAGCGGCAAGTTGGGTAAATGGTTTCGTTGCCCGGGCTGCATCTGCCGCCAAAGATGACATGCAACGCAACGTGATAAGCGAGATAGACGCGCGGATCCGTTCAACCGAGCGCCGCATTGCCTCCTTGCGCAGCACGGCATCTCAACGGCGGCAGGATCGTATAGCTGTACTTCAAGAAGCGCTGGTGGTCGCCAAGGCAGTCGGAATGATCACTCCTCAGGTAACAGCAGGGCGCACCTCATCGAGCCAAGAGCTGGAAGAGTTTGTCGATGGAAGCCTGACTTATATGCGTGGCGCCAAGGCTATCGAAGCTGAGCTGGCTGTTTTAGAAGCTCGTAAATCCGATGACCCTTTTATCGCTGAGTTGCGCAGCCTGCAAGAAGAGCTTAGTTTTCTAAACACCATCGAGATAGATCCCAATACGGTCGCTGTGTTCAGGCTGGACAGTGCCGCCCAGCCGCCACAAACCCCGATCAAGCCAAAAAAGATGATGATAGTTGCGCTTGGGTTGGTGCTAGGTGGAATGCTCGGCATATTCGTCGCGCTCATACGAGTCATGGTTAGACGAAACATGAGCTAAGCGTAAGCCTGATCGCCGTGTCTCCATCTCACGCTACTGGGGGCATCTGCAGCTTGCATTCAGGGCGCAGCGCATAATTAGTCTCGTTAAAGGAATAACCATGAGCTATCCACAAATAGAACATCACGGCGCCAAGGACGGCGTTACCGGCTCCTGCCACCAACTGCGCATGAATGCCACCACCAGCTTGCTCATCGACTGCGGGCTGTTCCAAGGCAACGACGCATCGATCCCGAGCGAGCCCGGCGCGGATCGTCTCGCCATCGAATTTCCGCTGGACACCATAAAAGCGCTAGTGGCCACCCATGTGCACATTGACCACGTTGGGCGCATCCCTTATCTGCTTGCGGCAGGCTACGATGGCCCCATCCTGTGCAGCGAGCCATCAGCGAAACTTCTGCCTATCGTCCTGGAAGATGCCTTCAAACTTGGCTTCAGCCGTGACCAGGAACAGATCGAAAAATACATCCGCCTCGTCGAACAGCGGATCATTGCACTGCCGTACCAGCAATGGTTCACCCTGGCCGATACCGACGAGTTGCAGGCCCGCATACGGCTGCAGCGTGCAGGGCATATCCTCGGATCGGCTTACGTTGAAATTGACCTGACCTACCCGCAAACAGGGGAGAGCAAGCGCGTAGTCTTCTCCGGCGACCTCGGAGCGCCGCACGCACCGTTTCTGATGCCGCCCGTATCACCAGAGCGCGCCGACATCCTCGTGCTCGAAAGCACCTATGGCGACCGTCTCCATGAAGACCGAGCCAACCGCCGAAAGCGGCTCGAAGCCGTCATCGAACAGGCCCTCGAAGACCAGGGCACCGTTCTCATTCCCGCCTTCAGCATCGGCCGCACCCAAGAACTGCTCTACGAACTGGAAGAGATCATTCAGAACAAGCAAAAAACCGCCGCACCCCAGTCCGCTCTTCTCTCGGAGGAGAGGGCTAGGGTGAGAAGCGAATCGGCAAAGCCCACGGCTAACTCCGACCAACCCCCTCTCCCCTCTGGGGAGAGGGCTGGGGTGAGGGGAACAATGGCGGGACAGACTGCTGCCCCCAATAACACCACCAATCCCAACACCGAACCAAACTGGCCCGAACTCCCGATCATTCTCGACTCACCCCTAGCGAGCCGCTTCACCGAAGCCTACCGAAGCCTCGAACCCTTCTGGAACCAGGAAGCCCGCGACCGCATCCAATCCGGGCGCCGTTCGTTGGCCTTCGAACAACTGATCACCATAGACAGCCACAGCGACCACCAGCGCATCGTCCAGCATCTAGCCCAGACTGCACGCCCAGCCATCGTCATAGCCGGTGGCGGCATGTGCAGCGGCGGTCGCATCGTCAATTACCTCAAAGCCATGCTGGGCGACAAAAGACACAACGTCCTATTCGTCGGCTACCAGGCCAAGGGCACACCGGGACATGCCATCCAAACTTACGGCCCGAAAGGCGGCTACGTAGACCTGGATGGCGAGCGTATCGACGTTCGCGCCGGCATTACCAGCATTGGCGGCTACTCCGCCCATGCGGATCAGAAAGGGTTGGTGGAGTTTGTGACCGGAATGCAGCAGTGGCCGACTGAGATACGAGTGGTGCATGGGGAGGAGCGGGCGAAGGGGGTGTTGACTGACATTCTTGAGGCGCGCTATGCCGAGAGCGAAAAGAAACTGGAGCTAATACGCTGAGCGCTTCGGCCATGCGTACCGATCTAGGCCTTTTTTTTGTTGTGCCTAGAAAGTAATTGAAGGATTACAGAAAAATGAAAATTCTTGTAACCGGCGGTGCTGGTTTCATCGGTTCGGCTTTGATCCGGCACATCATCGATAACACAGATGACTGCGTCGTCAACGTCGACAAGCTGACCTATGCCGGTAACCTCGAATCCTTGGCCCATATCAGCCAAAGTCCGCGCTATACCTTCGAGCGCGTCGATATTTGTGATCGAGCCGAACTGGACCGGGTTTTTTGTGCGCATCAGCCCGACGCCGTAATGCACCTGGCCGCCGAGTCCCATGTAGACCGCTCCATCGATGGCCCAGCGGCATTCATCGAAACCAACATCGTCGGCACCTACACGCTGCTGGAAGCTGCCCGCCAGTGTTGGCAGGGCATGGACGAGGAGCGCAAGGCTGCCTTCCGCTTCCATCACATATCCACCGACGAAGTGTACGGCGACTTGGAAGGCCCGGAAGATCTCTTCACCGAAACCACGCCTTACGCGCCAAGCTCTCCCTATTCGGCGAGCAAAGCTAGTTCCGATCACTTGGTCCGCGCTTGGCAACGCACGTATGGTTTGCCGACGCTCATTACCAACTGCTCTAACAACTACGGCCCATACCATTTCCCAGAAAAGCTCATCCCTTTGATCATCCTCAACGCCCTGGAAGGTAAGCCTCTGCCGGTTTACGGTAAGGGTGATCAAATACGCGACTGGCTCTACGTCGAAGACCATGCCCGAGCCTTGTACAAGGTCGTGACCGAAGGGCAGGTAGGCGAGGCCTATAACATTGGCGGCCACAACGAAAAACAAAATATTGAAGTCGTTCAAACCCTTTGCGAGCTGCTTGACGAACTCCGTCCTGTAGGGGCGAATTCATTCGCCCGGCATCTAACTACCTACCAAGACCTCATCACCCACGTTCAGGATCGCCCCGGCCACGATCTGCGCTACGCCATCGACGCCGGCAAGATTCAGCGCGAGCTAGGTTGGACTCCCGAAGAAACCTTCGAGACTGGTATCCGCAAGACAGTTGAGTGGTATCTAAACAATCTGGAATGGTGCCGTCGTGTGCAGGATGGCAGCTATCAGCGCGAACGCCTCGGCGCCATTGCATAAGGCTGTAGGACTAATGAAAGGCATAATTCTCGCCGGCGGCTCCGGCACTCGTTTGTATCCCATCACCAAGGGCGTGTCTAAGCAGCTGCTGCCGATCTATGACAAGCCCATGGTCTATTACCCACTATCTGCCCTGATGCTGGCTGGTATACGCGACATTCTGCTGATCAGCACCCCAGATGATATCGGTGGTTTTCAGCGTTTACTCGGGGACGGTAGTGAATTCGGCGTTAGGCTCAGCTATGCCGTACAGCCGAGCCCTGATGGCTTAGCACAGGCGTTCATCATTGGCGAAGAGTTCATCGACAACGATTCAGTTTGTCTGGTTCTAGGGGACAACATCTTTTATGGCCAAGGCTTCAGCCCTATGCTGCGCGCTGCAGCGGCTAGAACACAGGGGGCTACCGTATTTGGCTACCAAGTTAAGGACCCCGAACGCTTTGGGGTTGTGGAGTTCGATGAGAATAAGCGCGCCATTTCCATTGAAGAAAAGCCACTAAAGCCGAAGTCCCATTTTGCAGTTACTGGTTTGTATTTCTATGACAATGATGTAGTGGAAATGGCCAAGCAGGTAAAACCCTCGGACCGTGGAGAGCTGGAAATTACCAGTATCAACCAGGCCTATCTGGAGCGCGGTGACCTTAATGTCGAACTGCTGGGGCGCGGCTTTGCCTGGCTGGATACTGGCACCCATGAAAGCCTCTTGGAAGCCGCGCATTTTGTTGAAACTATCGAGAAACGCCAAGGCTACAAGGTGGCCTGTCTTGAAGAAATCGCTTACCGCAATGGCTGGCTTAATGCATATGAACTTCAGCGCGCTGGCCAATCGTTGAGTAAAAACAGCTATGGTCAGTATCTACTGTCTGTAGCCGAGGAGTCAGCAGTATGAGCAACAAACCAATTTACGTTACCCAGCCCTATCTACCCCCGCTGGAGGAATTCATCCCCTATCTGCAGCAGATCTGGGATAGCAAGGTACTGACCAATGGCGGCCCCATGCATCAGCAATTGGAGGCGGCTCTGTGCGATTACTTAGGCGTTGAGCATGTCGCGCTGTTCAATAACGGCACCATTGCTCTATTGACAGCTTTGCAGGCTTTGCGGGTGGCCGGAGAAGTCATTACAACTCCTTACTCATTCGTCGCTACTGCCCATTCGTTGCTATGGAACGGCATCAAGCCAGTATTTGCGGATATTGATCCCCAAACCCTCAATCTCGATCCCTCTAAGATTGAGGCAGCGATTACGCCCCACACTACCGCCATTATGCCGGTGCACTGTTATGGCAATCCTTGCGATGTCGAAGCTATCCAGAAAATTGCTGACAATTACAACCTACGGGTTATTTACGATGCGGCTCATGCATTCGGGGTAGCGGATGCTGGCGGTAGCATCCTGCGTCATGGTGACCTCAGCGTGCTGAGCTTCCACGCCACCAAGGTTTTTAATACCTTTGAAGGCGGTGCAATCATTTGCCCAGATGCTAAGACCAAAAAACGCATCGACCAGCTGAAGAACTTTGGCTTTGTCGATGAGGTTACTGTGGTGGCTCACGGTATCAACGGCAAGATGAGCGAGATCAATGCGGCCTTCGGGTTGTTGCAACTGCAGCATATCGACCGAGCCATGAAGCGCCGCCGTGAAATCGATCACCTCTATCGTGAACAGCTCAATGACGTAAAGGGTATTCAGCTGATCGAAGAGGTGGGGCAGGCTACTGCGAACTATTCATACTTTCCCGTTATGGTACAGGCCGACTATCCACTGAGCCGTGACGAGCTTTACCAGAAGCTAAAAGATAATGGTATTTTTGCTCGTCGCTATTTCTATCCGTTGATTAGTGAGTTTCCGATGTATCGAGGGATGACATCAGCCCAGCGGAGCAATTTAGCCGTTGCAAGTGAAGTAGCTAAAAAAGTTATTTGCTTACCAATCTATCCAGATCTAGAGGAAATTAGTATCTCTCGCACTGTAGAGATAATAATCGAAGGCTCTCAATTAAAAGGTTGATTTCGTGAAAGTAGCTGTTATGCAGCCTTATTTGTTTCCATATCTTGGATATTATCAGCTCGCTAGTTGCGTGAATGAGTTTGTTTTTTACGATGATGTCAATTTCATAAAGCAGGGTTACATAAATAGGAATTCAATACTCGGCGATCATGGACCGCTTAGGATCACTTTTCCTGTGCTTGATATATCGTCAAATAGATTAATAAAGGATCATATTTTTTTTCAGAATTTTTCGAAGCAGATAAAGACGATTGAACAGGCGTATTCAAAAGCTCCTTACTTTAATAATTTTTTCCCAAGGGTGTTGTCTGTCCTTGAATCTCCTGAACGGGATGTAACAAAAATCTGCCGTGACTCAATTGAAGCCGTAATGGATTACTTGGGAATAGCATTCAGTCATCATCTTTCTTCTGCTATGCCTTATGACCGAGGTTCCGATCGCGCTGAGAGGCTAGTAAATATTTGCAAGTATTTAGGCGGGAGTACATATATAAATAGTATAGGTGGATCTCATCTATATTCAGACGCATTTTTCGCCTCACATGATATTGATCTATTTTTCATAAAAATGGAGGATATAAAATATAATCAGTGCCAAAAAGGTGAGCTATTTTTTCCTAATCTTTCAATGATTGATGTTGTCATGTGGTGTGATCCAGAGGAAGTAAGGGATCTGCTCTTAAAGTATCAGCTCGCCAAATTATGAATGCAGTTCATGGAGCTAAAAGAGGGATAATTGTAATTTTTGAAACAATTCAAGGACCAAAAAATGGCTTTTTACAGTGATGAAGAAATAAAAAATATTGGCTTCAAGCAGCTTGGAGTAAATGTAAAGATAAGCACTAAGGCATCCTTCTATCGTCCACATGAGATGGAGATAGGAGACAATTCTAGAGTTGATGATTTCTGCCTTCTCTCCGGGAAAGTAATAATTGGAAGAAACGTACACATTGCCGCCTTTTCCAATATAAGCGCAGGTGAATGCAGCATAAAATTTGAGGATTTCTCGGGGCTGGCTTATGGTTGCCATGTTTTTACAGGTAGTGATGATTACAGTGGGAAAACCCTCACAAACCCAACGGTACCAGTTGAGTACAAAGGGCTTAAAGAGGCTGGTGTGGTTTTAGGGCGTCATGTGATTATCGGAACGAACTCTATTGTATTTCCGGGAGTGATAGTTGCTGAAGGCTGCTCGGTGGGGGCTCTTTCAATGGTGACAAAAAGCACCAAGCCTTGGGGGGTTTATTTCGGAATTCCTGCCAAACGAATAAAAGAACGCAGTAATGAGTTGTTAGCTTTTGAAAAGCTCTATTTGGAAAGTGAAAAATAAAATTGTCTCTAAAGAAAAACATCATAGCCAACTACATAAGCCAGCTTTATGTAGCCGCTGTTGGTATTCTGTTTCTTCCTCTTTATATCAAGTATATGGGAGCAGAAGCCTATGGTTTGGTTGGCTTCTTTACCATGCTGCAAGCCTGGTTCGCCCTACTCGATCTTGGCCTGACACCGACCATCGGTAGGGAAACCGCCCGCTATCATGGCGGAGCCATGTCAGCGCTCGCTTACCGACAATTGTTTCGCGCGCTGAGTATGATCTTTTGCGGCATTGCGCTGGTTGGTGGTAGCGGTCTGTGGCTTTTCTCTGGAGTGATCGCTACTCGCTGGCTAGAAGTTAGCGACCTTCCGTTGAGCGAAGTCGCCCTCGCCGTACAGATCATGGCTATCAGCGTCGCCCTTCGCTGGATGGGGGGGTTGTACCGTGGTGTGATCTCCGGCTCCGAGCGCCTCGTATGGCTCAGCGTCTTGAATGCTCTTATAGCGACCCTACGCTTTGTTGCAGTGTTCGCTACCATGTGGTTCTACGGTTTTACGCCTTATGTATTCTTCATGCATCAACTAGCTATTGCATTGTTGGAGATTACCAGCCTGTTTCTGATAAGCAGTCTCCTGCTGCCATCCCGCAGATCCTTGAGGCAGTCCATTGGCTGGTCGATTCGGCCAGTTAAACCCTTTTTGAAATTCGCAATGACTATCGCTTTTACAACTTCGGTTTGGGTTTTGGTGACCCAGACAGACAAGCTGATCCTTTCCGGTATCCTACCCCTTACAGAATATGGTTACTTTACCTTGGCAGTGCTATTAGCTAGTGGGATCATGATTGTTAGCGGGCCTATTAGCAACGCAATCATGCCAAGGATGGCCAGGCTCCATGCAGAGGGAGACCACGCTGATATGCTCCAAGTTTATCGAAATGCAACCCGATTGGTTAGTGTGATTGCTGGTTCCGCATCGATTACAATTGCTGTATCCGCAGAACAATTGCTTTTTGCTTGGACCGGCGATATACAAATCGCCGAAAAGGCAGCTCCCATTCTTCGCTTATATGCGATAGGAAACGGATTACTTTCAATTGCTGCGTTTCCTTACTACCTACAATACGCATTGGGTGACCTGCGGTATCACTTAATTGGGAATGTCATTACAATTATACTATTAATCCCAGCGGTAATCGTGTCGGCTATAAATTTTGGCGCCATTGGTGCTGCTTATGTTTGGTTGGGGGTTAATGCTTTTAATGTTTTTGTATGGGGGGCATTTGTGCATTCTCAGCTATTGCCTGGGGTTCATACTGACTGGTTGGTGAAAGATATTTTTGTTAATCTTTCCCCCGTTTTAATTATCGGATTTTTGGTATATTTCTTTCCCTTTGAACTTGAGGGGCGGGAGCAAAATCTCTATTTCTTATTAGTAGTTGGTTTTTCTGCTTTTATCTCTTCCTTGATTGTTTTTTCAATTACTAACAAGTTTAAGTTTGTATAAAGGTAATTAATTTATGTTTTTTCATCCTATTGTTAAAGTTTCTGTTTGCGTCATTTCTTACAACCAAAAATTATTTTTAAAAGAATGTCTAGATAGCTTGCTAAGCCAAGTATGCGACTTTGATTATGAAATTATAGTGGGTGATGATGCGTCTTCAGATGGATCTAAGGAATTAATTGAGGACTATCATAATCGCTATCCTGAAATTATCGTTCCTGTGCTTCATTTTAAAAATATTGGACCGACTGCAAATTATTTTTCGGTGCATAATAAAGCCCGAGGCCTGTTTGTATGTCATATGGATGGTGATGATTTGGCTTTTCCATGGAAGTTAAAAGAACAGGTTGAGTTTATGGAGGCTAATCCCGATGTTAATTTATTGTGGCATAGAATGAACTTTTTTAATAGCAATGGGGCGAGCGTCGATCACCCTCAAGTGTCATCTGGCTTTGTTGGTGTAAAGATTTATAGGAATGATCTTATTTTATATGGGGCTTTTGGTGCGCATAGTTCGCTAATGTATAGAAAGAGCGTTTATTCAAATAGATATGAAGGCAGAGATATTTTGGATTGGTTGCAGTCGGTAGAATTAATAGGTGATGGCGCAGCCTATTTACTGCCACAGGTTTTGGGTAGGTATAGAATTTCATCAAGTGGCGTTTCTAGAGGTCAATCAGGGGGCAATAAAGTAAGGTTACTTATTCGCTCTGCTCAGGTTGAAATGTTAGAGAGATTTTCTGACTCTGCTTCAATCGTATCGCTGAGAGCATTGTTTATGACAGGGATGGATTTTATGGCTTTCCGCAAATCATTTGTTTATTCACTGGATGTTTTGCTCAAATCTCGTTCGGTTCCTTCGTTTAAACTTGCGGGTAAGTTGATTAGCCATTACCGGGCAACTAAAATGCCTAGAGAATTTCGATGATATTTTAGGGGTTCTCCTCTGATATGGTAGATAAGCTTTGGGGTGGTCCTAAGTGATGAATTTCCGTCGTACAGATGATGCTCTATATATTTTTATTATATTAGCTTTTTTGTTTTTTGTTTGTCTTGTAACAGGGTACCGCCCAATAAGTGTAGGCACTGATACGGAGTTGTACACGATATTGTACGAAGAGGCATTGTATAAAGAAGATGCATCGCACAAATTTGAGTTTTTGTACGACTTTTTTTTGAAAGTTTTTTCTTTTTTTTCACTGCGCACAGAAATATTCTTTTCATTTTTATCTGCATTGTCACTATTTTTTTTGACCGTAACATTTTTCAATATAAATATATATTTTGGAAAACCTGCTGGGGATGCAAGTGTTGTGGTTTTTGGGTTCTTCCTGTTATTTTCCTCTGTTTTCTTTTACTCGGCTCAACTGAATGTGGTTAGGCAAGGGATCTCATGCTTTGCCATATTTTGCTTTTACTCCTTTATATTGAGGCGGTGCTATAGTTTTTTTTTACTTATTAGTGCTCTTTTTGCCGTGGGTTTTCACTCTACTGCTATTGTTTTTATTTTTTTAGCTTTTGGTTTGCTTTTTTCATATCGGAACATTATTTTTGTTGTTTTGTTTGTCTCTGTCTTCTACTCCTTGGGCTTATCGCCGCCTCTTGTGCAACTATTTTCAAAACTTACTGGTTTTGACATATATGGAAAAATTTTAGATTATGGAGCTGCTGCCGGTTATGTATCGGGAGTAAGGCATGACTTCGTGTTGTTCTCTCTTATGTTGGGATTAATTTTAGACTTTTTTGCGCGCTATTTGGTTTCGCCCTTTCGAGTCGAGCGTTTCTTTAACTTTATTAAAGTATATTGGTTATTTCTTATTCCCTTCTTTGTTTTTGGTTTTGGGGCCTACTCGGATCGTCTTCTCTTAAATGCTTGGTTGTATTTTTCTGTTGTTCTTGGTGCTTTTTTAGCAAATAGGTTTTTTTATACATCGATGGCTTGCTTTTCTGGTGTGCTTTTGTTGTTCGTTTTAATATTGCTTTACGCCTTTATTGCACAGGGAAGTTTGTAATGTAATTCGCAATATTTTTTTGCTATCTGGGTTTATTCGGCAGTTATGGTGCTAGTATGAGCAAAAAAAAACTTCTTTTGGTAACAACTGTGCCTGAAACAATTTCAACAATTTTACGGGGGCAGCCACGTTTTCTCAACGGTAATTTTTCAGTCTCTTTGGCTACCTCCCCAGGCGTTAGTGTCGAGGAGGTTCGGGACTATGAAGGTGTTCCTGTTTACTTGCTACCTATGGCGCGGGGGATTAGCCCGCTTCGTGATGCTTATTCTTTAGTTATGATGGTCCTTCTCCTTTTGCGCTTAAGGCCGGACGCGGTACATTCATACACTCCAAAGGCAGGATTGATTGCGATGCTTGCCTCAAAACTTTGCTTTGTTCCTGTGCGTATTCATACTTTTACTGGGCTCATTTTTCCAACGCAGACGGGCCTTAAGCAGAAAGTCCTAATATTTATTGACCGTTTAATCTGTGCTTGTGCTAGCAAGGTTGTTCCTGAAGGGGAGGGTGTGAAAAAAGACTTGGTGAATTTTTCCATTACTAAAAAACCACTAGAATTAATTGGTCATGGAAATATTGCGGGTGTGGACAGTGAGTATTTTTCAAGACTTGCTCATGGCGTGCACGAGGAAGCGTGGCTTCTAGGTGAATCA
This sequence comes from Pseudomonas sp., assembly GCA_031988485.1. GTDB lineage: Bacteria > Pseudomonadota > Gammaproteobacteria > Pseudomonadales > Pseudomonadaceae > Stutzerimonas. The sequence continues at coordinate 107,376 of DALZYJ010000001.1, read as the reverse complement.
CTGTCCCTTCCTGCAGGGGCTTTTTTATTCTCTTTTGTAGGCCGATTGAACAAAGATAAGGGAGTTTCTGAGCTTGCTCGCGCTTTTTCAAAAATGCGTAGCGATTCACATTTGCTTATCGTTGGTGGATTGGATCATACAGCTCCTGTGTCACCTGAGATAATTAATCTTTTGAATATAAATAAACGCGTTCATTTTCTTGGGTTTATGCGAGACATCAGGCCTGTGTTGTATCTTTCTAATGTTTTAGTCCTGCCAAGTTATAGGGAAGGTTTTCCTAATGTTCTTCTCCAAGCTGGATCCATGCAGTTGCCTGTCATTGCGACGGACATTAGTGGTTGCAACGAAGTGATCACGCCCCAAGTCAATGGATGGCTTGTTCCACCACGTGATGTCATAACCCTACAGCAAGCAATGCAGGAAGCCTTAAAGGCTTCTAGGGAGACGCTAAATGAGATGGGTGAACTCTCTCGGAACCGCATTCAGTCTCGATTTGAACAGCGGGAGCACTGGCTTCGCATGATTGATTTTTATAAAGGGGAGCTCCGGGTTTGAAACGCCTTTTCGACATCCTCTCCTCCGCTCTTGGCCTGCTGCTGCTTTCTCCGGTCATCGCTATCGTCGCTTGGCAGATCCGGCACAAGCTCGGCTCGCCAGTGCTGTTCCGCCAGGTACGGCCGGGTCTCAATGGCAAGCCTTTCGAAATGATCAAGTTCCGCACCATGCGCGATGTAGTTGATGCCAGTGGCAATCAACTGCCGGACATCGAGCGGATGACTCCCTTCGGCTGTTTTTTACGCGCGAGTAGCCTAGATGAGTTACCTGAGCTATGGAACGTGCTTAAAGGTGACATGAGCTTGGTTGGCCCGCGTCCGTTGCTGCTGGAGTATTTGCCGCTTTATAGTCCTGAACAGTATCGGCGTCATGAGGTACGCCCAGGCGTTACTGGCTGGGCGCAGGTAAACGGCCGAAACGCATTGAGTTGGGATGAAAAGTTTAAGCTCGACGTCTGGTATGTGGACAACCATTCGTTGTGGCTGGATTTGAAAATCATCTTCTTGACCATCAAAAAGGTGGTCGTGCGTGACGGCATCAATGCGAATGGCGAGGCGACCATGCCTAAATTCACGGGGCGCGAAAAGTGAGTCGGCTTGCAATTTTAGGCGCTAGCGGTCACGGCAAAGTGGTTGCGGATACTGCGGAGTGCTGTGGTTGGCAATCCATCGAGTTTTTTGACGATGCATGGCCTGATCTTCAAAGGAATGGCGTTTGGTCGGTTGTAGGGAATACCAAATCTCTAATGGAGCGGTTGGACCATTTTGATGGCGTGCTGGTTGCTATCGGCAATAACTGTGTACGCCACGCTAAATTAATTGAGTTGCAGAGGGCTGGTGCTCGGCTGGTGAACTTGATTCATCCTGCTGCTAACGTTAGCCGCTACGCCGTTATTTGTAAGGGAACCGTCGTGTTCGCCGGCGTGGTCGTTAACGCCGATGCATCTGTAGGTATGGGAGGTATTCTCAATACTGGCTGTAGTATCGATCACGATTGCATGCTGGGTGCTGCAGTGCATATCAGTCCGGGTGCAAGGCTAGCTGGTAGTGTGCAGGTTGGGAATCAAAGCTGGATTGGCATTGGCGCTAGCGTGCGGCAGCTGATTCGTATCGGCCAGCGCGTAATGGTGGGTGCGGGTTCAGCGGTCATCAGTGATATTTCGGATGATGTGACTGTGGCTGGCGTTCCGGCCAAAAGGATGAGGTAACCGTTTTATGCTCAACACTCCGTTTTCTCCTTGGCCGAGCTTCAGTGTAGAAGAGGCTAGTGCCGTTCGCGACGTAATTCTCTCCAACAAGGTGAACTATTGGACCGGGCATGAATGTCGCAACTTTGAAAAAGAATTTGCGGCATGGGCAGGTACTGACCATGCAGTTGCAGTAACTAACGGCACCGTCGCGCTGGACCTTGCGCTGCAAGCTTTAGCCATTGGGCCTAGTGATGAGGTTATCGTTACACCGCGCACATTCCTCGCCTCCGTTTCCAGCATCGTCAATGCGGGCGCGGTACCTGTGTTCGCCGAAGTGGATCGGGACTCGCAAAACGTCACTGCAGAAACGATCCGCGCCGTGCTGACGCCCTGTACACGTGCAGTCATTTGCGTGCATTTGGCTGGTTGGCCGTGCGATATGGATCCGATTATGGAATTGGCGGCTGAGCACGATCTAAAAGTCATCGAGGATTGTGCCCAGGCTCACGGAGCACGTTACAAGGGCCGACCGGTGGGTTCCATCGGACATGTCGGTGCGTGGTCCTTCTGTCAGGACAAGATTATGACCACTGGAGGCGAGGGGGGCATGGTCACCACGAATGATCGCTCCCTGTGGAAGCGTATGTGGTCCATCAAGGACCATGGCAAGAGTTGGGATGCAGTCTATGAGCGTGAGCATGCGCCCGGTTTTCGCTGGCTTCACGAGAGCTTCGGCACCAACTGGCGGATGATGGAAGTGCAGGCTGTAATTGGTCGGATCCAGCTTCGGGGTATGCGTGACTGGCATGCGACTCGTCTGGCCAACTGCGAGCGTATTTGGGCCGTTGCCAAGGCCCTGAAGGGGCTGCGCGTTCCCGAGGTCCCTCAGGGAATTACACATGCGGGCTATAAATGCTATGTCTTTGTTGAGCCGGCAGAGCTTGCAGAGGGATGGACCCGTGATCGCATCCTTGGCGAGATATCTGCGCGAGGGGTGCCCTGCTTTTCTGGCTCCTGCTCCGAGGTCTATCTGGAAAAAGCGTTTGACGGTACCGGTTGGCGCCCCGCAGAACGTTTGTCGGTCGCGCGGGAGCTGGGGGAAACGAGCCTGATGTTCCTCGTTCATCCGACGCTGACAGTTGTCGAAATCGAACAGACCTGTGCAGTGCTTGCCGAAGTGATGACGGCCGCCGTCGAACGATAAAGGATATGGAGCGTGTTGAGACTTGCTGAAAAACTCCGCGCCCGTCTGGTGTCGCTACCGCGACGCTACAAGCGCCTTATCCAGGTGGCTACGGATATCGTGCTGGTATGGGCGGCGCTCTGGCTGGCGTTCGTGGTGCGGCTGGGAGATTCCAAAAGTATCGAGCCGCTTGAGGGCCATGCCTGGCTGTTCGGCATCGCGCCGCTGATCGCGATTCCGTTCTTCATCCGCTTCGGCATGTATCGCGCCGTGATGCGCTACTTCGGCAACGACGCGCTGATGGCCATCGTCAAGGCGGTTACGCTCTCGGCGTTGCTGCTTTCCCTGGCTGTGTATTGGCGTACGGATGTACCCAAGGTCATACCGCGCTCAATGGTGTTCAACTATTGGTGGTTGAGCCTGGTATTGATCGGCGGGCTTCGCCTTATGATGCGCCAGTACTTCATGGGTGACTGGTTTTCCCCGGATTCGCTCACTAAGTTCAAAGGCCGAGATGCGAGCCTCCCCAAAGTGGCAGTCTACGGAGCGGGTGCGGCGGGCAATCAGTTGATTGCTGCGTTGCGCTTGGGGCGCGCGATGCGTCCGGTTGCGTTTATCGATGATGATCCGAATCTCTTCAACCGTACGATTGCAGGGCTCCGGGTGTATTCGCCCAAGCACATCCAGCAGATGATCGACGAGACGGGAGCGGATGAAATTCTGTTGGCGATTCCGTCGGCGTCACGAGGCAGGCGGCGTGAGGTGCTGGAGACATTGGAGCATTTCCCGCTCCATGTACGCAGCGTTCCTGGTTTTATGGATCTGGCCAGCGGCAAGGTCAAGGTTGAGGATATTCAGGAAGTCGACATTGCTGACTTGCTCGGGCGCGACGCTGTACCGCCGCAGCAGACGCTGTTCGAGAAGTGCATTCGCGGCAAGGTGGTGATGGTGACGGGAGCGGGCGGCTCGATTGGTTCGGAGCTGTGCCGACAGATCCTGTCGAATAAGCCTCAAACGCTGCTGCTGTTCGAGCACAGCGAGTTCAATCTCTACAGCATTCACATCGAACTGGAGCGGGCTATCGAACGGGCTTCGCTTCCGGTCCGGTTGGTGCCGATCATGGGTTCTATCCGTAATCCCGAGCGCCTATTGGACGTGATGCGCACCTGGCAGGTGGAAACCATCTATCACGCGGCTGCCTACAAGCATGTGCCGATGGTGGAGCACAACGTCGCTGAAGGCGTGCTGAATAATGTGCTTGGCACCATGAACACGGCCCAGGCGGCGGTGCAGGCGGGTGTGGCAAACTTCGTGCTGATCTCGACCGACAAGGCGGTGCGCCCGACCAATGTGATGGGCAGCACCAAGCGTGTCGCTGAAATGATTCTGCAGGCGTTGAGCCGCGAAACCGCGCCGGTACTTTTTGGTGCTGGCGACTCGGTGCATCACGTCAACAAAACGCGCTTTACCATGGTTCGTTTCGGCAATGTGCTGGGATCGTCGGGTTCGGTTATTCCGCGCTTCTACCAGCAGATTCGCAGTGGCGGGCCGGTGACTGTGACGCACCCGAAGATCACCCGTTATTTCATGACCATTCCCGAGGCCGCTCAGTTGGTCATTCAGGCGGGGTCGATGGGGCAGGGTGGCGATGTGTTCGTGCTGGACATGGGCCAGCCCGTGCGGATTGCCGAGTTGGCCGAGAAGCTGATCCACCTGTCTGGCTTGAGTGTGCGTTCGGAGAAGAGTCCGCACGGGGATATCGCCATTGAGTTCACCGGGCTGCGGCCGGGTGAGAAGCTCTATGAAGAGCTGCTAATCGGCGACAACGTGAGCCCTACCGAGCACCCGATGATCATGCGCGCCGATGAGGAGTACTTCACCTGGGATGCGCTGCGTAGTGCGCTGGCGAAACTGCTCAAGGCGGTTGAGGAGGATGATTATCCGCAGGTTCGGGTATTGCTGCGTGAAGTGGTGAGTGGGTATGTGCCTGAAGGTGAAATTGTTGATTTGATTTATCAGCAGCGGAAAGTGGGGCCGACGGAGTAGCGGGGGGCTGGGTTTTGGCGATGGCTTCGGCCTGAAAGCAAAAGCTTCGCCCCGAGGGCGGGCCTCCCACAAAAGCAGCCGCGGAGAACTATATTCGCTGCGAGGGCGCGCCTCCCGCAGGGGTGGTGTGCACCTGCTGCTTTCGTGGTCTACCTCGGGATCTCGCGGCAAATTACTTGAGGGACAGCATTGCGCTTCGGGGCGGAGTTCTGTTTTGGCAGCCCGTTGTGTGCATTCACGGCGGAGCCTTTCTCCAGTTATCGGCGCATCGGAACTATTCCTACCCTCATCCCGAAGCGATTGAATACGCCGTTGAGCGTTTGCAGGGTAGGGTTGCCGTCGTCCTGCTCCAGTTGCCTCAGGGTGCGCAGCGAGATTTTGCACATGCGCGCGAACTGTTCTTGCCGTAGCCCGGTGACCTCGCGGCGTAGGCGCTTGGCGGCATTGCCTATGCTGAGGCTTCCCGCGAGCAGCTGTTCCTGAATCTCACCGAGGATCGCCTGGCGCTGCTCGATTTCGTCGCTCACATCAGCCCCCATGCGCGAAATCGCCGGTCCAGTTCTTTCAATGGAATGCGCGGGTGGTTCATCGTCTGCTCGGGTAGGCCAAGCGCTTGTAGCAGGTCGGGTAGGGCGCGCAGGTGCTGTGCGAATTCTTTGAGTTCATGGTGCAGCTGTTGTGGATCGATCCATTGCGCGAGCGCATTGCAGGCAGCCAGCCAATCGACATTGCCGGCTAGTTCTATCTCTCTGGGCCATTTGGTTGTGCGAGTAATGCCTTCGTCATCCATGACCATGGGGGCCAGGTCATAGATAGGGGCGAGCCGCAAGCCTTTGTCGTCTCGCAGTACCGCAGTATTGCGGCCATGGTTGTCGTTATTACCAAGGACGTGGTTGAGCAGGTCCCGGCGCAAGTATTCGCTCAATAAGAGCGGGATCTCGTCCTGCTGACCGGCGGCAGTCCAGATCTTGGTTAGGGTACTAATCGCATCAGTGTGCAGCATGAAACTGCCAGGGCGAGTTATGCCCGCAAGGGAATAAATGGATTCCACTGCCAGGCGATTCACCCCTTCGCCAGTAACCTGTCGATCAAAGCGTTGCATCCATAAGCTCGGCTTTCCCGCTTCCTCCAGTGCGAGGCCTTTGTGAGGTACGGTTTCGATGCCGAGCCGGTTGAGAGCCTGGTAGTAGCAGTATTCGCTACGCAGGATGTTCCGGTCGGTTTCACTCCCTCGGTTGCGTGGGAACTTTACGAACCAGTGTTGGTGAACCTCCTCATCTGCCAGGCTGGCATCGGGATAGAGTAATCCTTGAGTGCCTTCGGCCAGCAGCAGTTTGGGCGCTTCACCCCCTGCGCCTGTCGCACCCCCGATGGCAGCCCCTTGCTCGTATGCGTACTCAAGAAAACGGGTATCTTGAGAGACTACCTCTTCTCTGGAAAAGCCGATGACAGGCGCCTCTGCCATGGCTTCTACCGCTTCCTTGATGCGCAGGTGGCCGATGGGGGCCGGGGTGCAACGGGCGAGCAAAAGCAAATCGGCTTGCATGGTTTCACCGGCAGGTATTGCAAGGCGTTCGAGCAAAAAGCGCCGCGCCGCGCCGGCTGGAAGCAAGTCGTGAAGAAAGGCCGGAATTTGGGGCGTGCGATATGCATCCCAGGCCAGCGGCAGGGTGGCGCTAACGGCCTGTGATGTACGACAGTCCAGGTTATCCAGATGGCTCGCCAGGTATTCGGTCAAATAACCGAAGCTGCAGGGACTGGCTAGACCTGCCTTAGGGCTATCGAAGCTCAACTGCATCGCATCGTGCCATTTTTTGTCCTGATAGAGCTGGAGCGTTAGTTTGTACATCGCTTATCACCGGTATTTTAATGCCGCTAATCTAACGAACGTGCAGCTGGAAGGCAATTTAATACCGTTATTGCGTGGTTTGTTTTTTGAATGGGTATTTTACTGCCGAGTGCGCGATGGCTAAGAAACTATGGCGAGGCTATTTTCTTGCGAAGAGAAATTTCGGTGGCAGGTAACGAGCCCGTATTCGGCGGCGGGCCTGTAACAGAAGCGGCCCGGTGTAAGCTTCTTAAACCTGTGGGTGACCGCTGCCGACTAATCGACTCGGCGATCTGATTTTCAGCGGCGCAGAGCGGGGTCGTCGGAGTAAGGGGGATTGGTTGTGAGAGCTGGGTTTTGGCGATGGTTTCAACCTGAAAGCAAAAGCTTCGCCCCGGGTCGGGCCTCCCACAATAAGCTACTGAGTATGGTGAACCAGGTGATGCGCTAGTCCGTTGCCTTGTAGAAGGACTTCCCGATTCGGGCGATGTGATCGATCAGCTGTGGATTATCGAGTTGGTGATGCAGGGACAGGTCGATCTTGTAGGGCAAAAGCAGGTCATCCAAGGCCAGCTCGATGTTGAGCAAGTCTTGATATGAGAGCTCATTGCCTTTCAACGTCAGGTCGATGTCCGAGCCGGGCCGATAGGTCCCCTTAGCGCGAGAGCCATACAGGATTGCTTCGGTAATTTTTGGAAACTGCCGGAGCGCCTCCTGGATTGACTCGATGTCGTTATCTGATAGGCCAGAGTCGCGCAGATTCATGCGCTTGGCTCGACGCGGCTGAGCAGCGTCTGCTGTAGCTCCTTGAGCAAGGGATGGTGCTGTAACCGGATGTTCGTCAGGATCGCTTCGGCGGTTTCTTCGTTGTATGCATGTGAAGTCCGATTGCGGTCCGTGAGCATGTGCATCCAGGCATGGTCATCGCTGATCAAGCCCTTGCTGAACGCTTCGCGAATGGTATCGCGCGAACCAACGATGCCGTCGATGCCTTGCCAGACGAGAAAGTCTTTCAGCGTATTCCAGCCAAGTTCATAGCAATATTCGAAACCCTGGATGACACCCTGCTTTTCTAGTTTCGATAGTTCGCGTTGCTGCATGAGCTCCATCGCTTCATCGAGCTGTAGCAGAGCCCTGCTGAAGTTATGCAGGCGTTGTTGCCAGCGCACATCAATATTGTTCATTCGTGAGCCCTAGTGCATTTCGCGCATATGCTACAACTTGTCGTCGATAGGCCTATTTGTCTAACTCCTCCATCCACTTTGGCTTCGGATATCGGCGGTCCGATTTGCCAGCCTTGAGGATGGCTCCCGGTACGTCATGGCCGACCAGTTCCGGCAGGCTCGCGGCGCACTGCAGCAGTTTGTCGAGATCGATGCCGGTATCCATGCCCATGCGCTGGAACATGTGCACCAGGTCTTCGGTGCAGATGTTGCCGCTGGCGCCGGGTGCGTAGGGACAGCCGCCAAGGCCGCCGAGCGAGGCGTCGAAGCGGTCGATACCTGCATTCAGCGCCGCCAGCGCGTTGGCCAGGCCCATGCCGCGTGTGTTGTGGAAGTGCGCGGTGAACACTGCCCCCGGCCAGTTGCTCAAGGCGTCGCGGCAAATACGCTCGACCTGTGCCGGATCGGCCATGCCGGTGGTGTCGCAGAGGGTAATCCCTTGCACGCCTATATCCAGTAGGCGCTGCACCAGTTCATAGATGCGCGGCTCTGGAATCTCACCTTCGAAAGGGCAGCCGAAGGTGGTGGACAGCGAGGCGTTGATGAAAACGCCGCTGCCTCGGGTGACGTCGATAATTTCGCGGAACTGAATCAGCGACTGCTCGGGCGTCATCCGCAGGTTGGCCATGCCATGGGTGTCGCTGGCGGACATCACCAGATTGATCTCGTCCACGCCGCAGGAGAGGGCGCGCTCGCATCCCTTCACGTTGGGCACCAGTACCGTGTATTCGACGCCCGGCACTCGGCGGATACCGCGCATGACGTCTTCGGCATCGCGCAGGTTGGGGATGGCTTTGGGAGAGGTAAAGGAGGTGACCTCGATCTTCGCCAGCCCGGTTTCGGAGAGCTGGTCGATCAGGGCGATCTTGTCTTCGGTGGGGATGAAGTTCGGTTCGATCTGAAAACCGTCGCGGGTGGCGACGTCCTGGATGTAGAGGCGTTTGGTCATGGGAATCTCCGATCTGGCAGGCGCTACAGCGTGATAAAGGCGGCAAGCGTCGTTCCGGGGCTCGCATAAAAGCGGACCGTTGGGATGGTGGGCTGAAGCCCACCCTACGGACGGTGCATTGTTGGGAGTGGTCCAGGCCAAGAGCTTCGCCCCGGGCCGAAGCCCACCAAAAAGCGGGTCCGCACCGGGCTGCTTTTTGTAGGAGCGAGCTTGCTCGCGAACAAGGACATCAAACGATCCCGCGCTCACGCAGTCCTTGGCGTTGCTCATCGGTCAAACCAAGCCCGGCCAGTACATCTTCGGTGTGTTCGCCCAGCTGCGGGCCGCCAGTGCCAATGCGGCCAGGGGTGCGGCTGAGTTTGGGCAGCACGCCTGGTACCTTGAGCGGTCCGGCAAAGGTTTGTACTTGCTCGATCATTTGCCGCGCCAGGTAATGCGGGTCCTTGACGATATCGGCGGCTGTATACGGATAGCCGGCCGGGACGCGCGCCTCCTTCAACGCCTCGATCACCTCATCACGACTGTGCTGTGCGGTCCACTCGCCGATGGCGGCGTCGATCAGTTCGGCGTGCTGGGCGCGGCCGTCGTTATGGGCGAAACGCGGATCGTCAGCCAGGTCCTGGCGGTCCATCAGCGTCATCAAACGCTTGTAGATGCTGTCGCCATTACCGGCGATCAGCACGTAGGCGCCGTCATTGCACAGATAGGAGTTGGACGGCGTGATACCGGGCAGGGCGCTGCCGGCTGGCTCGCGTATATAGCCGAAGGCGTCGTACTCGGGCACCAGGCTTTCCATCATGGCGAATACCGATTCGTACAGCGCGACGTCGATTTCCTGGCCCTTGCCGCTGCGGTTGCGCTCCTGCAGGGCGAGCAGCACGCCGATCACCCCGTAGAGCGAGGACAGCGAATCACCAATGCTCACGCCGACACGCACCGGCGGTTGGTCGGGATAGCCGGACAGGTGCCGTAGGCCGCCCATGGCCTCGCCGATGACGCCGAAGCCGGGCAGGTCGCGGTACGGGCCGGTTTGGCCGTAGCCGGAGATGCGCAGCATGATGAGACGCGGGTTGAGCTTCGACAGTTCGTCCCAGCCAAGGCCCCAGCCTTCGAGCGTGCCGGGGCGAAAGTTCTCGACCAACACATCCGCTTCAGCGACCAGCTGGCGGACGATTTCCTGCCCTTCGGTGGCCTTCAAATCGAGGGTTACCGACTGCTTGTTGCGCGACTGAACGTGCCACCAGAGTGAGGTGCCGTCCTTGAGTTTGCGCCACTTGCGCAATGGATCACCGACACCCGGCGGCTCTATCTTGATCACCTCGGCGCCGAACTCGCCGAGCATCTTGCTGGCGAAGGGGCCGGCGATGAGCTGGCCCATCTCGATAACCTTGAGGCCTTGCAGCGGCAAGCTGTTTTCATTCTTTTCGTTCATCACAACACCTGTGCCGGGTCGATTCATGTGTGGAGGATGACCGAGCACCGCGTACCGGGCAATTGCCGAATAGCCAAGGATGGTTTCGTGGAATGCGAAGGCTGTTTAGCGGATGCCTTTCCGAACGGGCCGGTTTATCGTTGCCGCTTCGTCACTTGCGAATACGAGAGCCAACCATGCGGCGTGTTGATTTCGTTACCCTGCGCCTCTTCGTCGCCATTGCAGACGAACGCAGCCTTACCCGTGCCGCCGAACGCGAGCACTTGGCGCTCGCCGCTGTCAGCAAGCGCATCAGCGACATGGAGGCCCAGCTCGGCGTGAGCCTGTTATATCGCCAACCCAAAGGCGTGGAACTGACACCCGCCGGCCACGCCTTGTTGCACCACGCACGCAATTTGCTAGATGGCCTGCAGCAGATGGATGCCGACCTCAGCGAATTCAGCCAGGGTGTGAAGGGGCACGTGCGCATCCATGCCAACACCTCGTCGGTGATCGAGTTCCTGCCCGAGGACCTGAGTGCCTTCGCTCGCTTGCATCCGGAGGTAAAGATCGATCTGGAAGAGCGCGTCAGCGGCGACACTTTGCGTGCTCTGCGCGAAGGGCTAACCGATATCGGCATCTTCGCCGGACACATGCCGACCGAAGAGCTTCAGGTGTTCGGCTATCGCGAGGATCGGCTGGTGCTGGTCACACCGCGCGAGCATCCCTTGGCGACGCTGGAGCGCATCGCGCTGCGCGAAGCCGCCGGTTTCGATTTCATCGGCCTGCAGCAGGATGCTTCGCTGCACGCGCTGTTGCAGCAGTCGGCCCAGCAGATGGGCACCCCTTTGCGGCTGCGAATTCAGGTGCGCAGCTTCGAGGCGATATGCCGGATGATTCATACGGGGATGGGCATTGGTGTGCTGCCTGAACAGGTGGTGCGCAATTATCTGCCGGCGCTGGATGTCGCCATCATTCCGCTTACCGATCCCTGGGCACGCCGCGAACTGAAGCTCGGTGTGCGCAACCTCGAAAGCCTCTCGGTCACGGCGCGGCAGTTGCTGGAGCACCTCACGACTCGCGAAGGCAACCATTGAAAACAGGCTGTATAGGGGCATGGCTTCGTCAGAGCCTTCGCGAGTAGCGAAGCCTCGCTTGCTCAAATATGAATGTCAGTGGATACCGGTGCGGGCTAGAGTTCGGTTAGCTACACGGCTCACACAACTACAAAACGGAGCTTTCCCATGGTACGACTCACCCGTGGTATCACTCGCTTGCTCGCCGTTTCGGCACTGGTCGGCGCATTCAGCGCCCAGGCCGAATCTCAGCCGAGCGCACCGATCCTGATCAAGTTCTCTCACATCACCGCCGATAGCACGCCCAAGGGGCAAGGCGCGTTGATGTTCCAGAAGCTCGTCGCCGAACGCCTGCCGGATCAGGTCAAGGTCGAGGTTTATGCCAACTCTTCGCTGTATGGCGACGGCAAGGAAATGGAGGCTCTGCTGCTGAACCAAGTTCAGATGCTCGCCCCGGCGCCGTCGAAACTCGAGCAATACACCAAGCAGTTGCAGCTGTTCGATTTGATGTTCCTGTTCAATGATGTCGCGGCCGCCCAGCGCTTCCAGCAGTCGGACAAAGGCAAGGCCATGCTCAAGTCGATGGAAGACAAGGGCATCACCGGATTGGCCTACTGGCTCAACGGCATGCGCCAGTTCACCGCCAACAAGCCGTTGCGTGAGCCGGCCGATGCTCGCGGGTTGAAGTTCCGTGTACAGCCGTCGGATCTGCAGGCTGCTCAGTACACCGCGCTGCGCGCCGTGCCGCGCAAGATGGCTTTCGCCGAGATCTACCAAGGCCTGCAGACGGGTGTGGTCAACGCACAGGACAACCCCTGGTCGAACATCTACAGCCAGAAGTACTACGAAGTGCAGCCGTACATGACCGAGTCCAACCATGGCATCGGCAATTACCTGCTGATCGCCAACACTCAGTTCTGGAACGGCCTGCCAGCGCCGGTGCGCACCGAACTCGAAGCGATCATCGAGGAGGTCACTGTCGAGGTGAATCGCCAGGCCGAGGCGCTGAACGAGAAGGCCAAGCAGAACATCATCGACACCGGCAAGAGCGAGATCCTGGTACTGACCGAAGAGCAGCGCAACGCCTGGCGCGACGCGGTTCGCCCGGCCTGGAAGAAGTTCGAGGCTGAAATCGGTACTGATCTGATCGAGGCCGCCGAAGCGGCGAATCAGGCGCAATAAGTCGTCCTTGTTCGTGCTCACCACGTTCGCCGCGAGGGCGCGCCTCCCACAGGGTTTCGTGCAGGCCTCGGTCTGTGTAGGAGCCCTGCCCTCGGGGCGAAGCTTTTAAGAGGGGCTGTCAGGGCTGACGTTACGGGCTGGGATCGGGGTGAATGTCGGCCCTATAATCGCGCGATATTTTCCCAGGGGTATCGACATGGCTATTGACGATCAGCGTTTTGGCGGTATCGCTCGTCTCTACGGTGCCGCCGGGCTTGAGCGGCTGGCGGCGGCGCATGTGGCCGTCGTTGGGATCGGCGGGGTCGGTTCCTGGGCGGCCGAGGCGCTGGCGCGAAGCGGCGTTGGTGAGATCAGCTTGTTCGACCTGGACGATGTCTGCATTACCAACACCAACCGGCAGGTGCATGCGCTGGAAGGCGCTGTGGGCAAACCCAAGGTCGATGAGATGGCGGCGCGGATCAAGGCGATCAATCCGGCCTGCGTGGTGCATGCGGTGGCCGACTTCGTTACGCGCGAAACCATGGCCGAATACATCACCGAGCAGATGGATTGCGTCATCGACTGCATCGACAGCGTGCCGGCCAAGGCCGCACTGATCGCCTGGTGCAAGCGGCGCAAGATCCAGATCATCGCCACGGGCGGCGCCGGCGGGCAGGTCGATCCGACGCAGATCCAGGTTACCGACCTGAACAAGACCTTCAACGATCCGCTGGCAGCCAAGGTGCGTTCTCTGCTACGGCGCGAATACAATTTTTCCCGCACGCCGGGCCGTACCTACAGTGTGCCTTGCGTGTTTTCCACTGAGCAGCTGCGTTATCCCAAGCCGGATGGCGGGGTCTGTCAGAGCAAGAGTTTCGTGGGAGAAGGCGTGAAGCTCGACTGTGCCGGCGGTTTCGGCGCGGCGATGATGGTTACCGCCAGTTTTGGTCTGGTGGCGGCGGCGCGTGCCGTCGACAAGCTGGTGGCGGGAGCACGACGGCCGGCGGAGCGTTCGCCGGTAGGCAAGTCCTGATCCTGCCGCTGTCATCGAAGGCGAACCGTAGCGTTGCGCTTGTTGTCCTTAGATCAAGAGAAGGATGGGACGCCAGAGAAGGTGAAAAAGCTGCTCGGCAGGATCGATACCCTGATCTACCTGATCGTCGGCCCGTTCGGCGTGCTCTATGTATTCCCGCGTTTCTTTCTGCAACTGGAACAGCAACTGGGCATCGAGCTGCCGCGCCTGGCGGTCCTGAAATACACAGGCGTCACGCTGATGAATCTGGGAGGGCTGTTGGCGATCGTCTGCGCGCTGATGATGTACCAGCATGGCAAGGGAACGGTCAGCCCGCTCGCCGGGCCGAAAACTCTGCTACGAAGCGGCCCATACGGATGGGTCAGGCATCCGATGATGTGGTCGGGCACCTTTGTACTGGTGGGCCTGACGCTGGTTTATAGCTCACCGCTGCTGGCAGGGTGGCTGGCGATCTGGAGCCGTTTCGCCGCGGTGTACATCGCGCGTTATGAAGAGCCCTATCTGGAAACGGTGTTCGGCGAGCAGTATCGCGATTACTGCCGAGACACGCCGCGTTGGTTTCCTTGGCGCTCGGCTGGATAGGCTGCTATTGCGTTTGCCGGCTCAATTCGCCCATGCGCGCCAGTACTGCGTTCATGCCGTTGCTGCGCGAAGGCGACAGCTGCCGCGACAGGCCGAGTTGATCGAACCACTGTGCGACGTCGAGTTGCTGCAGCTGAGCAGCGTCGAGCCCGTTGACGCGTACCAGCAGCACGGCCAGCAGCCCGCGTAGCAGGCGCGCCTCGCTGGTGCCGCGGAAATGCCAGAAATCGCCCTGTCGCTCGCCGACCAACCACAGCTTACTTTCGCAGCCTGTCACCTGATTGGCCTCGTTGCGCTCGGCATCGCTGAGCGGTTCGAGCCTATCGCCCCATTGCATCAGCAGGCGCGCGCGCTGTTCCCAGCCAGCCGCCTGCTGGAAGGTGCGCAGCGTCTCTGTTGCCGCTTCGGGTAGCGCGCTCATCGCAGGATCTCCAGTGCCTGGTCCAGTGCGCAGAAGAAGCGTTCCAGATCAGTGCTGTCGTTGTACAGCCCGAGCGAGACGCGGATGGCGCCGTCTATTCCCAGGCTTTTCAACAGCGGCTGTGCGCAATGGGTCCCGCTGCGTATCGCGATGCCTTGTTCGGTGAGCAGGTGCGCCAGGTCGCCATGATGAATACCGTCCACGGTGAAGCTGGCTAGCGCCAGCTGCGGCTCGCCGAGCAGTCGCACACCGTCGCGGTTCGCGAGGCCTGCCAACAAGCTCTTGTGCAGTGCCTGTTCATGGGTAGCCACCGCCGTTGCGTCCAGCCTGGACAGATAGTCCAGCGTCGCACCGAGCCCGATGACCGCACCGATCGGCGGCGTCCCGGCTTCGAAGCCCAGTGGCGCGGCATGGAACTCGGCGTGCTGGAAGTCAGCGATACGGACCATCTCTCCGCCGAACTGCCAGTGCCTGAGCTTGAGCAGCGACTCGCCGCGCCCGTAAAGCGCGCCGACGCCTTCCGGCCCGTAGAGCTTGTGGCTGGAGAGCACATAGAAGTCGCAGGCCAGCGCCTGCATGTCGTGCCGGCCGTGGACCACGCCCTGCGCGCCGTCGACGATGGTCAACGCGCCCCGGGCCTTGGCCAGCGGCAGTAGCTCGGCAAGTGGCTGCCAGGCGCCAAGTACGTTGGACAGCTGACTGACGGCAAGTAGGCGGGTTCTGGGGCCAATCAACCGAGCAGCCGCTTCGAGATCGATCACGCCGCGATCATCCAACGGCAACACCACTAGCCTGGCATTGCGCCGTTTCGCCAGTTGCTGCCAGGGCAGCAGATTGGCGTGATGTTCCAGCGCGCTGACGACGATTTCGTCATCCGTTTCGATCAGCGGTTCGAGGCCATAGGCAAGCAGGTTGAGCGCTTCGGTGGCGCCCCGGGTGAAAACGATTTCGGTTGGGCTGGCTGCGTTGAGCCACCGCGCCACCTTGATCCGCGAATCCTCGAAGGCACGTGTCGCGCGTTCGGCCGGCTGATGCTGCGCGCGGTGAACGTTGGCGGTGCCGCAGGTGTAGTAGCCGGTCAGCGCATCGATCAACGCCTGCGGCTTTTGCGCCGTGGCGGCGCTATCGAGATAGGTCTGGCCCTGGGCTTCGAGAACGGCCAGGGCGGGGAAATCGGAACGCCAGGGGGATACAAGAGACATCGTTCAACCCTTTGGCTCAGTGTCCGAAAAGCCGCTGGAAGCTGAAGGCTGGACGAGATCGCCTTCGTATCGCCTCCAGCTTCTAGCGCTTTTATCGGCTTTTGGCTTAATTATGCGCGTGCAGCGCTTCGTTCAGCTCGATTGCCGACTTGTGGGTCTTGCATTCGACCGCACCGGTCAGCGAATTGCGGCGGAATAGCAGGTCGGTCTGGTTAGCCAACTCGCGCCCTTTCACTACTTTGACCAGCTCGCCTTGCTCGTCGAGCAGGTTCACCTTGGTGCCAGCGGTGATGTACAGGCCGGCTTCGACGGTGTTGCGGTCGCCCAGCGGGATGCCGATGCCGGCGTTGGCGCCGATCAGGCAGCCTTCACCTACGGAGATGACGATGTTGCCGCCACCGGACAGGGTGCCCATGGTCGAGCAGCCGCCGCCGAGGTCCGAGCCCTTACCGACGAACACGCCCGCCGAGACGCGGCCTTCGATCATGCCCGGGCCTTCGGTGCCAGCGTTGAAGTTGATGAAGCCCTCATGCATGACGGTGGTGCCTTCGCCCACGTAAGCGCCAAGACGGATGCGTGCCGTATCGGCGATGCGCACGCCAGCCGGGACCACGTAATCGGTCATCTTCGGAAATTTGTCGACAGAGATGACTTCCAGCAGATAGCCCTTCAGGCGTGCTTCCAGTTGACGCTCGGCCAGTTCAGCCAGATCCACCGCGCCCTGGTTGGTCCAGGCGACGTTGGGCAGCAGCGGGAAGATGCCGGCAAGGTTCAGGCCGTGCGGCTTGACCAGGCGATGGGAGATCAGATGCAGCTTGAGGTAGGCCTCTGGCGTCGAAGTCAGTGCGGCGTCTTCGGCAAGCAGCGTAACCACCAGCGGGCGCTGGCTTTCGGCCAGGCGGGTCAACAGTGCGTGCTGGGTGCTGTCGATCGATTTGATCGCATCCGCCAGTTGCGCGGCCTGGCTGGTGGTGATGGTGATGGCTTGGTTGCCACCTTCGTAGCCGAGCAGCGGGGCGATGGCGGCAACCAGTTCGCCGGCCGGTTGCAGCAACGGCTGCGCGTAGAAGACTTCCAGCCAGCTGCCCTGACGGTTCTGTGTGCCGACGCCGAACGCCAGGCTGAATAGGTTGTTGCTCATAGGGAATCCTTTTATCAATCACGCTCGTCCTGCGAGCGGTCTCAGTTCTTGGCTGCCAGCTCGGCAGCGTAAATATCCGGCTTGAAGCCAATCAGCGTCTTGTCGCCCAGATCGAGTACGGGGCGCTTGATCATCGATGGCTGAGCCAGCATCAGCTCGATGGCCTTGGCTTGGTCAAGATCAGCTTTTTGCACGTCGTCCAGCTTGCGGAAGGTGGTGCCAGCACGGTTGAGTACGGTCTGCCAGCCATGTTCGTTGCACCAGGCTTCCAGGTGGGCGCGGTCGAGGCCGGCGCTCTTGTAGTCATGGAACTCATAGCTCAGGCCCTGCTGGTCGAGCCAGGTACGGGCCTTTTTCATGGTGTCGCACGCCTTGATGCCGTACAGACAGAGTCCTTTGTGTTGATCGGGCATAACAGCTCCGCATTCTCCGGCCAAACTGGACCGCGGATTATGCCACGATGAACGCGAACCTGCCGCTTTGAGCAGCCTGGGCGCTTCAGCTAGCGGAGTTGTCCGCCTGGCGCAGCAGGTCTTCGATGGCCTGGGTGCTGGTTGGCCGCACCACGCGGCCGAGTTCTTCGCCCTGGCGCATGAGAATCAACGTCGGCCAGAGCTTGACGCGAAACGATCGCCCCAGCGGGCGGCCCGGACCGTCCTCGATCTTCAAATGGCGCAGCGAACGTCCGGCCATGGCGGTAGCCAGCGGCGGTTGCGCCGCACGGCAATGACCGCACCAGTCGGTACCGAATTCGAGCAGGGTGAAACCTTCTAGATCGTCGACTTCGTCTCGCGAAGGGGCATTGGCGGTGTAGGTTTCGTTCATGGGCATGGTCGGCTCCTTGAGAATCCTAATAAGGGTGGGAGTCGCTGCGGCGGCCATCGGTTCAGCCGTGAGATCGCAAAGCGATTCGACCTTTTCCAGGCCATGCGTTGTCCATTGATCACAATCGCAACGATGAGGTCATGTATGGCACGCAAGCATTTCGAAAACCATGAGGCCATTTCATCCGCCGTTCCTGCCGATGACGGTTTCGAGGCGGTGATTGCGGTAAAGCGTCGCGGCACCGATGACAGTGCCCGGGTATTCAAGGTCGCCAACGGTCGGCACTACGACCTCGCGTCGGAGGCTGAAGTAGCAGCCGAGGCGGCGCTGACCAAGGTCAGAGAGGTCAGCAACGACGGTGAGCTGATCTGGGAAGAGAACGCAATCTGAGGAGAGCGCCATGAACGAGCCCGAAAAGCCGGATGTGGATGAACAGGATGAGCGCGAAGAACCCATCACGGCGGACATTCCGGAGCATATGAAACCGGAAAACCTCGAGAAACTGCGCGATTACGGCAAGGATGGGATCCCGCCAGGCGTCGCCTGAATGCGAGCCGGACGCCGCTGCGCCCGGCTCGCGCATTACAGGGCGGCGATAAATGCGCGGATGCGCTCGGCCGCTTCGACGCAGTCGGCGAGCGGCGCCACCAGTGCCATGCGTACCCGCCCCGCACCGGGGCTGAAGCCATCGACTTCCCGAGACAGATAGGATCCAGGCACCACGGTCACATGCTCGCGGGCAAACAGCTCGCGAGTGAATTGCTGATCGTCGATAGGGGTTTTCGGCCACAGGTAGAAGCCGCCATCGGGGCGCTGCACATCCATGACTGGCGTAAGAATGTCCAGCACTGCATCGAACTTCTCGCGGTACATCTGGCGATTGGCCTGGACGTGCGCCTCGTCGTTCCAGGCGGCGATACTCGCAAGCTGGGTCTGCACGGGCATGGCGCAGCCGTGATAGGTGCGGTAGAGCAGAAACGCCTTGAGAATGTCCGCGTCCCCGGCGACGAATCCAGAGCGCAGCCCCGGCAGGTTCGAACGCTTGGACAGGCTGTGGAACACCACGCAGCGTTTGAAATCAGTGCGGCCCAGCGCGGCGCAGGCGGTCAAGAGCCCCGCCGGTGGCTGTTCCTCATCGAAGTAAAGCTCGCTGTAGCACTCGTCGGCGACGATGACGAAATCATGCTCGTCGGCCAGCGCGATCAGCTTGTTCAGCGTATCGAGCGGCACCAGCGCGCCGGTGGGGTTGCCCGGCGAGCAAAGAAAGAGAATCTGCGTGCGCTGCCAGACAGCGGCCGGCACGGCGTCGAAGTCCGGGTTGAATCCGTTTTCGGCGGTACAGGGCAGATAGTGCGGCGTGGCGCCGGCCAGGAGCGCCGCGCCTTCGTAGATCTGATAGAACGGATTGGGGCTGAGCACCAGCGCATCCGCGCTGCGGTTGACGACGGCCTGAGTGAACGCGAACAGGGCTTCGCGGGTGCCATTGACCGGCAGCACGTGGCGCGCCGGGTCGAGGCTGCCTGCCGGAACGCCGAAGCGGCGTTCGCACCAGCGCGCAATGGACTCGCGCAGCTCGGGGATGCCGAGCGTGGACGGATACACGGCCAACTGGTCGAGGTTAGCGGTCAGTGCCTGAGCAACGAAATCGGGCGATGGATGTTTCGGTTCGCCAATCGACAGCGCGATCGGGCGCTTTTCGCTCGGCGGTTGCGCACCGGCGAGCAGGGCGCGGAGTTTCTCGAACGGATAAGGCTGCAGCAGGGACAGGTCGTTATTCATTGTGTGGTCTTCGAAACGTCGGGAAGCGCGCAGATGCGCGCTTCGATAAATCATTCGTTACGTGCACCGCCGTAATAGGCGCAGCCACGCAGGGTCTGGCCGTCGAGGCGCAGTTCGGCGGTCAAATGGCTGATCGCACCGCTGGCGTCATCGATGCAGCGCTGTGGCGCCACCCAGAGATCGAGGCGCTGGTTGTTGGCTTCGCTGCTGAAGCTCGACTGTCCGCCCGGGAGCTGTTCTTCCAGATACGGCACGGCCAGAGGGGCCTCGCCGGGACGTTCGAGCAGCATGCCGCGGGTGGTGATCCTTACGCTCCAGCCTGGTTCGTTGCCACTGGCGCGCAGCGTCAATTGTTTGAAGTCGTCCGCGGCGCAGCCCAGGCCTTCGGCTTGCAGCCGATAGACTTGGGTCAGTTGCAGTTGGCTATCGCCATCTCGCGAAATCAGCGTGCCACGCACATCGGCGAACAGTGGTTGGCCGCTGTCGGACCGTAGCGCCTGGGCATCTTCGGATAATCCAATCGTGTCGGTGTCGAGCAGTGTGATCTGGCGTTCGCCCTGACAGGTACGCAACGACAGCAGACCATCGCGGTGCGTGACCTCGCCTTGAAGCCGCTCTGTCGGCTGTTTGCGAGGGCCATCGCTCCAGGGTAACGATTGGCAGCCGGCAAAAAGTGGCAGCAGGGCGAGCAGCAAGACGCGCGGAGAAGTCATGGTGAGATTCGCTGAAACGGCGGGTGATAACGCGCCGGCTGACCGGCGCGGTGGTAATCAGTCACCTTTCACGGCTTTGCCGTCGACGGTGCCTTCTTCGAGCATGATCTGGTATTCCTTGCCGTCCTTCTCCACCTGATGCAGGCGGACCAGCATGTAATCCCAGTCCTTGGCGAACCAGAGGATGGTCTGGCGCTTGCTCTGCGTCGGATCACGCACGCGCTCGACCTTGATCGCGTCGATCTGGCCGGCCTTTGTGCTGACCTGTTCCTCGCCGAGCACACGGAAGTCGTAGGTTTCGATTTCATCGCCATCGACCACCTGGTAGCTCATGCTTTTTTCGCCCGCTGCCACCGCTTCCTGCAGCGCGATCTGGTAGGTGGACTTGTCCAGCAGGCCGCGGTTGAGCGGCAGCTTGACCGGATCACCACGATCTTCTCCAGTGACCTGCTTGGCCTGCCAGTCGAAGTCGTGCTTGATGGCTTTGCCCTTGCCCAGGCCACTGCGCTTGAGGCGGTACTTCTGCGGGATGAAGGTTTCACCCTCGACGGTGAAAGTGCTGTGCTCATTGAGACTGGCTACCAGCATGGAGGCCTCGAAGTTCAGCTGCCAGGTATCGCCTTTGAGTTTTTCCAGGCTGCGCTGGGCGGTGCCGCTGACAGGCACCTGTTTCCAGTCCGCGGTATAGCTGGCGGAGAAGGGCTTGAGCTCCAGGGCCTGGACCGGCAGGGCCAGTACGGCGAGGGCGAGCAGCAAGGCGCGACGCATAAGATCTCCTAGATTCGTATTGAGTGGCCGGTGTGCGGCAGCGGAATGCCGTCAAGCATCGCGCCTTGCTCGGCGAGGCGCAAGCGACCTTCGGCGAACCAGCGAACGGCCAGCGGGTAGATGATGTGCTCGGCTGCATGGACCCGGTCGGTCAGCGTGCCGATGCTTTCGCCGGGCTCGATACTGAGGCTGGCCTGTATCGCCACGGGGCCACCATCGAGCTCTTCGGTGACGAAATGCACGCTACAGCCATGCTCGCGGTCACCGGCTTCGAGGGCGCGACGGTGAGTGTCCAGGCCCTTGTATTTCGGCAACAAAGACGGGTGGATATTGAGCAGGCGGCCCTGGTAATGCCGGACGAACCCCGGCGTGAGAATACGCATGAAGCCGGCCAGCACGACCAATTGCGGCTCGTGCGTGTCGATGATATCGATCAGCGCGGCGTCGAAGGCTTCGCGGTCGGCGAAATCCTTGTGCTGCACCACGTGAGTGGCAATGCCGGCCGCTTGTGCGCGTTGCAGGCCGAACGCTTCGGCGCGATTCGATACGACCGCGCGGATACGCACCGGATTGTCTTCACCGAGGCTGTCGATCAGGGCCTGCAGATTGCTGCCGGACCCTGAAATCAGCACCACGACATTGCAGGGCGCGCCGAGGCTCATCAGTGTTGTTTCAGGTTGTTCAGTACGACGCGCTCGGCACCCGCGCCAGCCGAGGCGATCTCGCCGATCACCCAGGGGTTTTCGCCGGAGTCACGCAGATTGCCGAGAACGGTTTCGACTTGGTCCTGAGCCACGCAAATGACCATGCCGACGCCGCAGTTCAGCACGCGGTGCATTTCATGCTCCTCGACATTGCCTTTTTCTTGAAGCCAGTCGAACACCGCCGGACGATTCCAGCTGGCGATATCGAGGGCGGCTTGGCTGCCTTCGGGCAGCACGCGCGGGATGTTGTCCAGCAGACCGCCGCCGGTGATGTGCGCCATGGCCTTGACCGCGCCGGTGTCCTTGATCAGCTTGAGCAGCGGCTTGACGTAGATGCGGGTCGGCGCCATCAGCAGTTCGGTGAGCGGCTTGCCGTCGAGCTGAATGGACTCGATATCGGCACCGGCGACCTCAATGATCTTGCGGATCAGCGAATAGCCGTTGGAGTGCGGGCCGGAGGAGGGTAGAGCGATCAGCGCGTCGCCGTCAGCGACCTTCGAGCCATCGATGATTTCGCTCTTCTCGACCACGCCGACGCAGAAGCCGGCCAGGTCGTAGTCTTCGCCTTCGTACATGCCCGGCATCTCGGCGGTCTCGCCGCCGACCAGCGAGCAGCCGGCCAACTCGCAACCGGCGCCGATGCCGGTGACCACGGTCGCGGCGATATCCACGTTGAGTTTGCCGGTGGCGTAGTAGTCGAGGAAGAACAGCGGTTCGGCGCCACAGACCACCAGGTCGTTGACGCACATGGCCACCAGGTCCTGGCCGATACTGTCGTGCTTGTTCAGGTTCAGCGCCAGGCGCAGCTTGGTTCCAACGCCATCGGTACCGGAGACCAGCACCGGCTGTTTGTAGCCGGCCGGAATTTCGCAGAGCGCGCCGAAGCCGCCCAGACCGCCCATGACTTCAGGACGCGCGGTACGCTTGGCCACGCCCTTGATGCGTTCGACCAGCGCTTCGCCTGCATCGATGTCGACGCCTGCGTCCTTGTAGCTGATGGAGGGTTGCTTGCTCATAATCCGGACCTGTAAAGGAGAGTGCGGGGCGACCGGAGGGAGGCGGCGAGGGCGCCGGGCCGGTCTGCGGAAAGCGCGCGATTTTATCAGGCTTGCCGCATAGCGACCATCCCGCACGCGGTTCCATGGGATAGATCGGCAGGGACGCACCGCAACGATCTGATGTCCAATGCGCAACACATGAGCGCGGCGGTTGCCGCGGTTCAGACGCCTGTTTAAGGTATAGCGCTTGATTCACCGTGGCCGAACCCGGTCGTCGTCACACGATCGGCAGGCTCCCATGACTGGCCAGCCAGCGAGTACTTCCATGCGCCTCATTCCCCGTCTTTTGGCCCTTTGCTGCGCGGTCGCCTCCGCCCACGGCATGGCGGCACCTCTTAGCGATCTGTACAAGGTGCGTGAACCGGTTGCCAGCCAGCAACCGAACGAGCGAGAGGAAGCGCTGCGCAAGGCGTTCGACACACTCGTGCTACGCCTCACGGGCGAGCCCGAAACAGGCGCTGTTGCGCAGTTGCGCAGCGATCCGCAGCAACTCGTCAGCCGCTACGCTTATGAGGGCGATGCGGTTGTCGTGAGTTTCGATCCGATCACCACCGAACGCGCGCTGCGGTCTGCCGGGCTGTCGTTGTGGGGGGCAGATCGCCCGAGCATCCTGATCTGGTGGTTGGGCGAGTCGGCCAACGGCACGCATCTGGTCGGTGACGGTCAGGATGGCTCTTCAGATCTGCGGACGGCTGCACAGCATCGCGGCTTGCCGTTGCGGCTGCCCATGGCCGATTTGAGCGAGCAGCTTGCGGCCACTGCCGAGACGGTCGTGGCGAAAGAGCCACAGGCGCTTCGCGAGGTGTCGGAACGTTACGATACCGATGGCCTGCTGACGGTGCTTGCGAAACAGTCCGGTGAAACCTGGGAGGCCAGCTGGCGCCTCTGGGTCGGCGATAAGCAGACGCAGGGCAAGGCGAGTGGCGACAGCCGGGCCGCGGCGGCTGATGCGGTGATGTTGGCCATCAGCAAGTTCCTCGCACCGCAGTACCGCGTGGCGCCGGGCGAGACCGAAGAAATCACTCTCGAAGTATTAGGCGCCGATGTGGCACGTTTCGCCGAACTGGATCGCCTGCTCGAACCCTTCGCCGCTCGCCTGGAACGGGTGGACAGCGATCGCCTGGTGTATCGCCTCAATGCCAGTCCGGAGCAGCTGCGTTCACAGCTGGCTCTGGCGCGCCTGCAGGAAGTGCCGGCTGGCGAGATCGATGCGCAACCGATCGACACCGGGCTGCCAACGAATGATGCAGACGCGCCACCGACCGATACTACGACTCCAGCCGGTGACGGCAACCTCTCGCCAATCGATGCCGAGGCGCCGCTTCAGCAGCCGGATCAACCCGCCGCCGAGCAATTGTCGCCGGACCAGGGCAAAGTATTGCGCTTCCGCTGGTGACGAACGGCTTCGCTCGCTGCTGACAAGGCAGAGCGCTGTATCTGGCAGCGCCCGCCGATTCATGAATCTTTCTTTTCGCCTGCGATGGCCGTGCGGCCTCGAATCAACGGAGCAAGGCGTCCTGCCTATGACGATCACTCATACCAACCGCTGGCTATGGCTGGTGGCAATTTTGCTGCTTGGCTGGCTGGTCTATCAGCTCTCGCCGATCCTTTCACCCTTCCTGGTGGGCATCCTGCTGGCCTACCTGGGCGATCCGCTGGTCGATCGCCTGGAGCGCTGGAAACTTTCCCGCACCTGGGGCGTGATTGTGGTGTTCGCGCTGTTCACCTTGCTGTGCATGCTGCTGCTACTGGTGCTGGTGCCGATGCTCGGCCGGCAACTGATGCATCTGTATCAGCTCGCGCCCGTGGGGCTCGACTGGTTGCAGATGACAGCATTGCCTTGGGCGCAGATGCAGTTCGGTCTCGACGAGGACTTCTGGCGCTTCGACCAAATCAAGAGTGCGTTTACCGCCAACCTCGGTAGCACCAAGGATGTGGTGGCGGTCATCCTTAGTCAGGCGACGGCTTCCAGCATCGCGCTACTGGCCTGGCTGGCGAATCTATTGCTGGTGCCGGTGGTGTGCTTCTATCTGCTGCGTGACTGGGATCTGATCATGGCCAAGCTGCGGGCCTTGCTGCCGCGCCGGCGTGAGGAAACCGTCATGGCATTGATGCGTGAATGTCACGAGGTGATAGGGGCCTTTCTACGCGGACAGCTGCTGGTGATGCTGGCGCTGGCCGTGGTCTATTCCGCTGGCCTCATGCTGGTTGGCGTCGAGCTGGGATTGTTGATCGGTGTGCTGGCCGGGCTCGCCAGCATCGTGCCTTATATGGGCTTCGTGGTGGGCATAGGTGCGGCGATTGTCGCCGTGCTATTCCAGTTCGGTCTGGAGCCTTATCCACTGCTGGGCGTTGCGGCCGTGTTCACGGTTGGGCAGATGCTCGAAGGCATGCTGTTGACGCCGTTGCTGGTAGGTGACCGGATCGGCTTGCATCCGGTCGCGGTGATCTTCGCGGTGCTGGCGGGTGGGCAGCTGTTCGGTTTCACCGGCGTGTTGCTTGCCTTGCCGGTGGCGGCGGTGATCATGGTGCTGCTGCGCCACGTGCATGATCTCTATAAACTCTCCGACCTTTACGCAGAGCCGCCGGTCGTATCGCTCGACCTACCCAATCAGACATGAAACCCATCCAGCTCCCCCTGGGCGTCCGCCTTCGCGACGATGCCACCTTCGCCAACTTCTACCCAGGCGCCAATGCTGCCGCGTTGGGCTACGTCGAGCGTGTCTGTTCGCCCGAGGCGGGTTGGTCCGATGAGCTGGTCTATCTCTGGGGCAACACCGGCGTCGGGCGTAGTCATCTGCTGCAAGCCGCTTGTTTGCGTGTCGAACAGCGCGGCGAGCTGGCGGTGTACTTGCCGCTCGCCGATGTGGCCGAGTATGGGCCGGCACTGCTGGACAATCTGGAGCAGAGCGAGCTGGTCTGCCTGGATGATGTGGATGCCATCGCTGGCGATCCCGTATGGGAAGAGGCGCTGTTTCATCTGTTCAATCGCCTGCGTGACAGCGGCCGGCGACTGTTGCTCGCGGCCGATGCCTCGCCGCGGGAAATTGACGTGCAACTGCCGGATCTCAAGTCGCGTTTGAGCCTTTCGCTGGTATTTCAGCTGCAGGAACTGTCCGACGAGGACAAGCTGCGCGCGCTGCAACTGCGCGCGTCGCGTCGCGGTCTGAATTTGCCGGACGACGTCGGCCGCTTCATCCTCACCCGTGGTGCGCGCGACATGAGTACGTTGTTCGAATTGCTCGATCGGCTCGATCAGGCCTCGTTGCAAGCGCAGCGAAAGCTGACCATTCCGTTTCTTAAGGAAACGCTC
Source organism: Pseudomonas sp. (assembly GCA_031988485.1). GTDB lineage: Bacteria > Pseudomonadota > Gammaproteobacteria > Pseudomonadales > Pseudomonadaceae > Stutzerimonas. The sequence continues at coordinate 81,216 of DALZYJ010000001.1, read as the reverse complement.
GGCTGGTAGTGATGGGATGGTAAGAGTGGGGATTGATGCTCCGGCGTCTCGCCATTGGTGGGCTGAAGCCCACCCTACGGGTGCAGCGGTCTAGCAGGTAGGTGGGCCGGGCGGCGTTCCGCTTCAGCCCATCAAGAAGCCCGCCGGGTGAATGAAAAACACCCGTTGTAGGGTGGGCTTCAGCCCACCAACACCCGGCACCAACACCCGGCACCAACACCCGGCACCAACTCCCTGCGCTCAAGCTGCCTCAGCTTTCACCCGCCGCTTTACGCTCGTACTGATACGCCCACCGGGTATAGAGCAGTGCGCTGATGAACAGCGTCAGGCTGATGATCGCTTCCAGCCAGCCATACACCATCCGGGCCGGATCGATGGCAGCGAGCACGCCCTGGATAAAGTACAGATTGACGATGAAGCAGGTCCAGGCGTGGGCGCGTGGGCTGCCGGAAACCATGCCAGGGGCGACCAGCAACAGCGGAATCAGCTGAATGCTGAGTACCACCCAGGTCCGCGCACCGTGCAGGTCGGCAAAGGCCAGGTTCCAGATGATCAGCACCGCCGCAAGGCCAATGAAACTGGCCAGGCTGAGCGCCCGGCTGAATTTTACCCGTGGCGTCAGCCATTCGAGCGATGGAAGGGGTTTGGGCTTTCTAGCCACGGGCATTCTCCAGACGCTTGGCGGTTTGCGCGAGGCGTTGGCCCAATGCGCGGCAGAGGCTGATTTCGTGCTTGTCCAGTAGGCGCTTGCCGTCTGCGCCAGCATGATGGCTGGCGCCATAAGGCGTGCCACCGCCTTGCGTCTCGAGCAGGGCGTTTTCGCTGTATGGCAGGCCGAGTACCAGCATGCCGTGATGCAGCAAGGGCAGCAGCATGGACAGCAGGGTCGATTCCTGTCCGCCATGGAGGCTGGAGGTCGAGGTAAAGACGCCGGCGGGTTTGCCCACCAGTTCTCCGGTCAGCCAAAGTCCGCTGGTGCCGTCGAGGAAGTATTTCAGCGGAGCGGCCATGTTGCCGAAGCGCGTTGGGCTGCCGAGCGCCAGCCCGGAACAGTTCTTCAGGTCGTCGAGCGTCGCATAGACAGCACCCTGTTCCGGGATCGACGGCGCTACCGCTTCGCATTCGGCGGACACGGCCGGCACGGTGCGCAGTCGCGCTTCGAAACCGGCCTGCTCGATACCGCGAGCGATCTGCCGCGCCATCTCGGCTGTGGCGCCGTGGCGGCTGTAATACAGCACCAGAATGTAGGGTGTGCTCATGGCAGGATCTCCAGCACCTTCTCGGGCGGACGACCAATCACCGCCACATCGCCGACAACCAGAATCGGTCGTTCGATCAGTTTTGGATGGGCGACCATCGCAGCGATGATGTCGGCGTCGCTGAGGGTGGGGTTGGCCAGATCGAGGGCCTTGTATTCCTCTTCGCCGCTGCGCAGCAGCTGTCTGGGTCCAATGCCCAGGCGAGTGAGGATCTGCTGGAGTTCGGCAGTCGTGGGCGGCGTTTCCAGATAACGCACGACGGTGGGGTTCAAGCCGCGTTGTTCAAGCAATTCCAGCGCACCGCGTGACTTCGAGCAGCGTGGATTGTGATAAAGGGTCAGTTCGGTCATTTGTGGTTGCTTCACGCCAGGGTAGGTGGCCATTCTAACCTTCAATGTAGTGAGGCCTGAAACGCAGGAACCGGCAAGGGTGAGCAAAGCTAGGCCACTGGTTGTCTCACGCAGGGGACAGGCGGTTCTGGACGACCGAGGATCAACAAGGGGATGGGATGCAGCAGCGGATCAATGATTTCGTCGAGTTCGGTCGTTTCCTGGTGCAACGCTTCCTGGCGGACCGTGGCCCTCACAGTGCCGCCGCGCTGACCTACACGACACTGTTCGCCGTGGTGCCGATGATGACGGTCACCTTCGCCATGCTTTCGGCCATCCCCGCATTTCAGGGCGTCGGCGAGCAGATCCAGCTGTACATCTTCCGCAACTTCATCCCTTCCACGGGCGCAACCATCCAGGAATATCTGGTCGCGTTCACGAATCAGGCAAGGCAGCTGACCTGGTTCGGCGTCGGGTTTCTGATGGCGACCGCGCTGATGATGCTGCTGACCATCGAAAAGGCGTTCAACGTGATCTGGCGGGTGCGACAGCCGCGCCGTGGGATATCGAGCTTTCTCCTGTACTGGGCGATCCTCAGCCTCGGACCGTTGCTGCTGGGTGCTGGGTTCGCCATGAGTACCTACATCACGTCCTTGTCGCTGATCTCCGGCCCGCATGCCTTGATCGGCGCGCGTACCGTACTCAAGGCAATGCCGCTGGTGCTCAGCGTTGCAGCCTTCACGCTGCTCTACGCAGCGGTGCCCAATACCCGGGTTCCCTTGAAGCATGCGGTGGTGGGTGGCAGCTTCACGGCGGTTCTGTTCGAAGCGGCCAAGCAACTGTTCGGCTTGTACGTCAGTTATTTTCCCAGCTACCAGCTGATCTATGGGGCGTTTGCGACGGTGCCGCTGTTCCTGCTGTGGATCTACCTGTCCTGGATGATCGTGCTGTTCGGCGCGGAACTGGTGTGTGGTCTGTCCTCATCGCAGCAATGGCGACGTCGCTCGCTGCCGCGTCTTCTGGTAATGCTCGGGCTGTTACGCGTGCTGTACGAAAGCCAGCAGGCCGGTCGTGAAGTACGCTTGCGCGATGCGCATCGAAGCGGTTGGCAACTGCCTGAAGATGAGTGGGACGAGATCTTCGAATTCTTCGAGCGAGAACAGCTCGTCTGCCGGACAGGATCGTCGGGGTGGGTGCTGTGTCGCGACCTCAATCATTACAGCTTCGATCAGCTGTTGCGCTGCAACCCTTGGCCACTTTCGGGCGGGTACAAGCTGCCGGAGACGCTGGACGAACCCTGGTATCCGACGCTCAAGCAATCGCTCGAACTGCTGCAGAAGGAGCAGGCGAGCCTGTTCGGTGGCAGCATCGCCGACTGGCTACAGGCGCGACGGGTATGACAAGACAATTTGAGCGTTGCAAGGAAACGAAGATGATCAAGCGATTCGCCAGCGTACTCGGTGCGCTGTTCTGCCTGCTGCTGGCTGGCTGCGCGGAAGACTGGGGCCCCGACCAGCACGGTGCGGAGGTCTCGGCGCAACAACTCGACGGCCAATGGCTGTTGATCAATTACTGGGCAGAATGGTGCGGCCCTTGCCGGGTCGAGATTCCCGAGTTGAATGCATTGGATGAAGCGCACGACGACATCACCGTGCTGGGCGTCAATTTCGACGGTTTGCAGGGAGAGGAGCTGGCTGCGGCATCCAAGGATCTCGACGTTAGATTTCGGGTCCTTAGCATCGACCCGGCCGAACGCCTGGATCTGCCGCGTAGCGCCGTGCTACCGGTGACCTACATCGTCGATGCGTCCGGCAAGGTGCGTGAACAACTGGTCGGCGAACAAACCGCAGAAGGCTTGCTGGAGCGTCTCGCACGGTTGGGAAGGTAGGCTCTTAGCTTCAAGCTTCAAGCCAAAAGTAAAAGTGCCACCGTCACTCCGCTGCCTTGCTCTTAACTTGCCGCTGCCCTTAAGGCTTCACATACCAGAAGTCTTGCCAGAAACCGATCACCTTCGCCGGGTAATGGTGCTTGCCGAGGCTGCCGTTGTAGCGCGCCAGGGCGCGATTGATGTCGCCTTTTTCCTTCTTCAGGTAGTAGCTGAGGATGGTGCAGCCGTAGCGCAGATTGGTGGCATTGTCGGTGAGGTTGTCCTGCGGACGCCCCAGCTCGGCCTTCCAGAATGGCATCACCTGCATCATGCCTTGCGCACCAACGCTGGAAATGGCAAATCGGTCGAAGCGGCTTTCGGCGTGGATGAGCGCGAGCACCAGGTCAGGTTTCAATCCCGCCTTGCTGGCTTCCTGATGCACCAGTCGCAGCAGCGTCAGCCGTTCTTGCGGATCGGGAACGTAGCGCTTGAGGCGGGTCGACATATCCACCAGCCAGACTTCGGCTTCGAAGCGGTCCTGAAAACTCTCGGCCTCGGCCACGGTACGTTGCATGAGTTCGCGCAGTTCTGGCTCAGGTGCCTGACGCACATTGGCTGATACTGGCCAGGCGACGACCAGGATCAGCAAGAACACGTAATGCAAAGGCGACACGATGGATCAACCGTCTTCGCCGGGATCGCTGGCATGGCGACCGGCGTCCTGCATCAGGCTGCGGAGAAATTCCTGCTGCAGATCAGGGTCGTTGCGCGTCAACTCGATCAGGCTCTGTTCGAGTTCGCTGGCTTCTTCCTCGAGGCCAAGTTCCGAGAGCCGCTTGACGCGGTGCACCCACTGGCTGACGTCATCGCCTTCGAGGTCGTTGAATATCAGGTCATGGGCTTCGAGCAGCTTGCCGCGCAGGCTGCGGCTGACCAGCAGCATCGCGTCGGCACGGGTCGCGTCCTGTGGATCTTCGACCTGCAGGTTGAGCTTACCGACCTGGCTGATGTCCTGACCGGCGAACGAGCCGTCGAGAAGGTTGAGCCGCAGCACACCGTTGCGATCAGTGCTCAGCTCATGGGCTTCGGGACCCGCAACGACCAGCACTGGCCGTTCGGCCCACGGCAGGCTGGAGTATTCGAGGCGGGTATCGCGGCGCTGTTCATCTAGGCTGGCGAGGTTCTGCTGCGAGCGGCCGTTGGACTCGACGTTGACGAAGGGGTTGAGGCCAGCAAAACCGTAGTTGATCCAACCGCGTGTGGCGCTTTCCGGCATCTTGCCCAGTAGGGCCACGTTGAGCACGTTGGCGCCGACCCCGGCGACCACCGCGACTGCTCCCAGCGGAATCTCGTACAGCTCGCGCCACGCTTGGTAGGGCGTGTAGCGATCATAGCGACGGGTCACTTCGAAATCGGTGACTTCGAACGTCTTCTGGTCGAGCACGCGGATACGCCGCTGCGGCAGCTCCAGCAACGGTTCTCCCACTTCGATGCGAAGACTGTGGTCGAGCAGTTTGCGTTCGGTACGGGCTTCGTGTTCGCTGCGTTGAGGCAGCTGGTTGGCGCAGCCACCCATAAAAAGCGCCACGCAAAGCGTGGCGCAGATTGAGGCACTTCGGTTGTGCATGATGTCCGTCAGCGACTGGCGCGTGAATTGATGAACTCGAGGATGTCGGCGGCAGCGACGGCCTGGCTTTCGGCATCGCGCCGATGCTTATATTCCAGGGTGCCGTCGGCAAGTCCACGATCGCCGATGACGATGCGATGCGGGATGCCCACCAACTCCATATCGGCGAATTTGACGCCGGGACTGGTCTTTTTGTCACGGTCATCGAGCAGTACGTCGTAACCGGCGGCGGTGAGTTCGGCATAGAGCTTGTCGGTCGCCTCGCGAACCGCTTCGTTCTCGTACTTCATGGGCACCAGGGCAATCTGGAAGGGCGCCAGTGCCTCGGGCCAAAGAATGCCGCGCTCGTCGTAGTTCTGCTCAATGGCGGCGGCAACCACGCGAGATACACCGATGCCGTAGCAGCCCATGGTCAGGGTGACCGGCTTGCCGTTCTCACCCATGACACTGCAGTTCATCGCCTCGCTGTACTTGGTGCCGAGCTGGAAGATATGCCCGACTTCGATACCGCGCTTGATTACCAGCGCGCCAACACCATCCGGGCTTGGGTCGCCGGCGACTACGTTGCGCAGGTCAGCGACCTCCGGTAGGGGCAGGTCGCGTTCCCAATTGATGCCGAAGTAGTGCTTGTCTTCCTGGTTGGCGCCGGCTGCGAAGTCGCTCATCAGGGCCACCGAGCGATCGATGACGCAGCTGATCGGCAGGTTCAGCGGGCCCAGCGAACCGGGGCCGGCACCGATGGCGGCACGGATTTCCGCATCGGAAGCGAACACCAGCGGACTGGCAACCTGGGCCAGGTTCGCCGCCTTGATCTCGTTCAGTTCATGGTCGCCACGCACGACCAGTGCAACCAGCTGCCCTTTCTCGGCGCCATGCACGACAAGTGTTTTGATGGTTTTTTCGATGGGCAGTTGGAACTGCTCGACCAGCGCTGCAATCGTCTTGCAGTCCGGCGTATCTTCCAGGCGCAGTTCTTGAGTCGCGGCGTCGCGCTCCGTTTCGCGTGGAATGGCTTCGGCCTTCTCGATGTTGGCTGCGTAATCGGAGCTGTCGCTGAACGCAATATCATCTTCGCCGGATTCGGCCAACACATGGAATTCATGCGAGCCGGTGCCGCCAATCGATCCGGTATCGGCCTGCACGGGACGGAAATTCAGTCCTAGGCGCGTGAAGATGTTGCAGTACGCCTGGTGCATGCGGTCATAGGTTTGCTGCAGCGATTGCTGGTCCGCATGGAAGGAGTAAGCGTCCTTCATGATGAACTCGCGCCCGCGCATCAGACCGAAGCGTGGACGGATCTCGTCACGGAACTTGGTCTGGATCTGGTAGAAGTTGATCGGCAACTGCTTGTAGCTGTTCAGCTCGTTGCGGGCTAGGTCGGTAATGACTTCTTCATGAGTCGGGCCGACACAGAACTCACGGTCATGGCGGTCCTTCAGGCGCAGCAGCTCGGCGCCATATTGCTCCCAACGACCCGATTCCTGCCAAAGCTCGGCGGGTTGGATGGCAGGCATCAAGACTTCCAGCGCGCCGGCCTTGTTCATCTCGTCGCGCACTATGGCCTCGGCCTTGCGCAGCGCACGCAGGCCCATTGGCATCCAGGTATAGAGACCGGACGCCAGCTTGCGGATCATTCCGGCGCGCAACATCAGCTGGTGGCTGATGACCACTGCATCGGATGGAGTTTCTTTCAGGGTCGAAAGCAGGAACTGACTGGTGCGCATGAGGGCCGTTGTGTCCTTGCAGAGCGGAGAATTTGACTCGGCATTGTACGGCGACTGCAGGATGGCGTACAGAATCGCGGACGGCGAGGATGGCCAGAACGAAGAAGCCCGGCTAATGCCGGGCTCCTTGTCTAGCTCGAGTTACAGCTGATGTTCTGGATTACAGAATGCTCAGCGGGTACTCGACGATCAGGCGCAGGTCGGTCAGGTCGGTACCGTTGATCGGCGCGTAATCACTGTCGGACCAGTACTTCGCATGACGCAGGCGAAGCGACAGATCCTTGGCTGCACCTTCTTGCACAACGTACTTGGCTTCAACATCCCACTCGCGTTCTTCACCGTCTCCCGTAGGGGTGCTGATGTCGTAACCGCTAATGTAGCGAGTCATGAAGCTAAGACCGGGAACGCCGAAACCGGACATGTCGATGTCGTAGCGCACCTGCCAGGACTTTTCGTCCTCACCGTAAAAGTCAGAGTACTGCACGGAGTTGGCAAGCCATACGGTGCCGCCGCCGTCCACGCCATAGGTGTAACCGACACCCTCGAAACCGCCATGGGATTGTTGATATGCAACGGTAAACTTGTGCGCATCAATACCGTAAGTGGCCGCCAAACTCCAAATGGTATTGTCTTCGTCGCTACCGGTGCCGGTAAATTCCGACTCGTAATCGGTCTGGTAGATATTGAAGTCAAAAGCCAGCGACTGGTCTGCGCCAAGGCCCATGTTGTAGTTCGCGTTACCGTAGATCTTTTGGAAGTTGTCTTCTACATCGGAGTAATACAGCGATGTGCTGAAGCTATCGCTGAAAGCGTAAGTACCACCGATGAAGTTGATTTCTTCAAGCCCTTCGGAATCGTGGCCTGTTTGAGCTTTGCCACTCAGTGCGGTAAAGCGGCCTACATTCAGCTCAAGACCATCGATTTCGCTGCTGGTGATGAGGCCGCCGCGTGCGGTTTCCGGCAACAGACGAGCGTCATCGGTGGAGAAAACGGGCAGCGCGACGAATTGTGTCCCGTACTTCAGGACGGTGTTGGAAGCGCGGAACTTGATGGCGGCGCCAGCTTCGGAGTAATCATCTTGAGCACGGCCATCGCTACCAATTGGGAACAGGCCATTGCCGTTGCGGTCGCCGCCGGTATCCAGCTTGACACCCAGCAGTCCAATAACGTCAACACCTACACCGATGGTGCCTTTGGTGAAGCCGGACTCGAAAGTGCCGATGAATCCATGGCCCCACTCTTCGCGGTAGCTTTGGCCATTTTCGGTGGCCGTGCCGCCAGCGCCGTTATCGCGGAAATCCCGGTTCATGTACAGGTTGCGGTTGAAGATGGTCAGGCTGCTGCCTTCAACGAAGCCTTCCGATTCGGATTGGCTGGATGCGAAAGCCATTTGCGACGTACCGGCCGCCACGGCCATTGCGATTACGCTCCACTTCATCACTTGCATGAGTGATTGCTCCTTTGGTTCAAATTGGTGCTTGCTTTCCTGCTTGTGGCGGGAAAGAGGCATCTTATTTTCGGTATACAAGCTCAATTGCAGTCCTTGTTTGCCTAGCTGGTCGAAACCTGCAGCAACGCTGGGAATGTATTTCCGAGAATTACTGTGTAGCTGGGGAAACTAGCGACGGCAAGCTTACCCCAGCTTTTTATGTTTTTCTCCCCCTCTCACGGGGCTTTTATCGCAAAGCAATAACCATGCACAGAATGTAAAAGCCGGCCTATGGCGGCAAATACATAAGGCCAAGCTCGCGGCGCGCTCTATAACGGGGCTTTGTCGTTTGCTTGCAGTTCTGGATTGGTGCGCGGGGCTCGGCTGGCGATGAGTCGTTGGAGTATTCTTTATCGGACGATCCGGCGCGGCTTCGCTGCTGCAGGTTCCCCATATGAACAGGAGTGCCGTTATGTTCGTTCTCGATTCACGTCTGGAGCAGGACACGCTGAATCTTGGTGATTTTCCACTGTGTCGCTTGCTATTGATGAACGATGCCAACTATCCCTGGTTCATCCTCGTGCCGCGCCGCGAAGAGGTGAGTGAACTGTTTCAGCTGGATTCGGCCGATCAGCAGGCGCTATGGCGAGAGGCAACGTCGCTGGCCGAAACGCTGAAAGACACCTTTGGTGCGGACAAGATGAATGTGGCGACCTTGGGTAACGTGGTGAGTCAGCTTCATATGCATGTGATCGCCCGGCGTCGGGACGATACCGCTTGGCCAGCGCCCGTCTGGGGCCACAAGCCGGCCGTTCCTTATAGTACGGCGCAGGTGGATGCGATCAAGCAGAAGCTGAAACTGGTGCTAACTGACGATTTTCGTTTCGTGGAGTGATGTCATGGAGTTGGAACAACGCATCACTGATCTCGAAGCACGCCTGGCTTTTCAGGACGACACGATTCAGACCTTGAGCGATGTGCTGTTTGCGCAGCAACGTGCCGTCGAGCGGCTGCAGGCGCAGTTGGGCATGCTGGCCAGGCGGCAGGAAGAGATGCAGGGCAGGATAGGCGGTGAGGATGAAGCGCCTCCGCCGCACTATTGAAAGCTGCGGCGAAGTGTAAGAAGCGCCAGGGCTGGTTTGGCTCTGGCGCGACTGATCAGGAGAGTGCGACGACGTCTTCGGCTTGCAGGCCCTTGTCGCGCATCATGACGCTGAACTCGACACGCTGACCTTCCATCAGCACGCGGTGGCCTTCGCCCCGGATGGCTCTGAAGTGGACGAACACATCATCGCCGCTATCGCGGGAGATGAAGCCAAAACCTTTCGATGTGTTAAACCATTTGACCGTGCCAGCTTCACGCTCGGCGGTGCCGGCAGCCGGTGCCGTGACGTTCCTGTGCTGGCTTTTGCGATGCGAGGATGGGCTGCGGTGGGTGCGTGTATTCCCTGATTGCGCCGTAGCCAGTTGCAGCAGTACGGCAATAAAGGCGAGCACGAGGCTGGCCAGGGTCGCTGGTTGTTCTGCGATGGCGACAACGGGTAGCAATAGAATCGCAGCCTGAATCAGGACCGCGACAATCAGAAGCGCTGAAACGCCGAGCAACACGGGGCGGCTACGCCCGTGGCCAATCGCCTGGACGGATGAGGCGAATTGCACGTTCAGCAAGCCCAGAAACAGCAGGCACAATGCCTCGGGTTGTAGCAGCAGGGGCATCGCCCCGGTCAGGCTGGGTATGAATGACAGCGCCAGGGCAACAACGCCCGTTAATACATGGATGATCTTAAGCATTCGTATGACTCACAGTTAAATAGCACGACAGAAAGCGGCAGGCGTTGGGCGGACAGAAAATGAGGGGATGCGATCGCCCGTATTTGGCCCGTATTGGATAAGCAGCCCAAGCTGCGACGCGCGCGTATTTAACAGTAAAGGAAGGCGGTGCTCAAATGGCTTGCCCACTGAGGCATCGGAGGGGAGGCGGGTCGTGCTGCGCTCGATGGCGGACCTTATGTCATTCGGCGCCAAGCGGGATGGCCGTGTTTCGGCTATCCCGCGTGCGATAACGGTTTGCGCTTCGTGTCAGGCAGCGAGCAGGCTGCGCAGCATCCAGGCGGTCTTCTCATGAATCTGCATGCGCTGGGTCAGCAGGTCGGCGGTGGGCTCGTCACTGACTTTTTCCAGCAGCGGGAAGATGCCACGTGCGGTACGCACGACGGCTTCTTGCCCTTCGACCAGCAGCTTGATCATGTCTTCGGCAGACGGAATGCCTTCCTGTTCCTTGATCGAAGACAGCTTCGCATAGGCGGCGTAGGTGCCGGGCGCGGGAAAGCCCAGGGCGCGGATGCGCTCGGCGATATCGTCCACCGCAAGGGCCAGTTCGGTGTACTGCGTCTCGAACATGGTGTGCAGGGTGTTGAACATCGGCCCCGTCACGTTCCAGTGGAAGTTGTGCGTCTTCAGATAAAGCGTGTAGGTGTCGGCCAGCAGGCGGGACAAACCATCTGCAATGGCGGCGCGATCCTGTTCGGCAATACCAATATTAATTTCCATGATTCTCTCCCTTTGGACGAATTGACTGACAGTTATGCCAGAAAACGACGGCGAACAGTGAGTGGCGCACTGACGCCGGTAACGGTCTGTTGGTTGGAAGGCGCCGGTAGGCGTTGGGTTCAATGCGGATTGGCTATTGCTTCGATAGGCAAGCGTTCAGAGTCGGCTGCGTTGAAGCGATTATGCGGATATAATCCCGCGCTTGTGTTGGGCAGTCCGCCTGCCGTAAGGGTAGCCGTGAAGATGCCTGCCGGTTGCTCTCGCTCTGTGCCGATGAGCGATCGATCCCAGGTGGAGCGCTATGTGGGCTCCGTCTGCCAGTCGCGAACCGAGCGACCCAACGAATTTTCAAGATACGAGAAGCGAACCCCACCATGATGCGCAGCCACTATTGCGGCCAGTTGAACGAAAGCCTGGACGGCCAGGAAATCACTCTTTGCGGCTGGGTCCATCGCCGCCGCGACCACGGCGGGGTGATCTTCCTCGACGTGCGGGATCGTGAAGGCATGGCCCAGGTGGTGTTCGATCCCGACCGCGCCGAAACCTTCGCCGCCGCCGACCGGGTGCGCAGTGAGTATGTAGTCAAGATCACCGGTAAGGTTCGTCTACGCCCCGAAGGCGCGCGCAACCCGAACATGGCGTCCGGTGCCATCGAAGTGCTGGGTTACGAGCTGGAAGTGCTGAATGAGGCGGAAACTCCACCGTTCCCGCTCAACGAATACAGCGATGTGGGTGAGGAAACCCGCCTGCGCTACCGCTTCATCGACCTGCGCCGCCCGGAAATGGCCGAGAAGCTCAAGCTGCGCTCGCGCATCACCGCCAGCATTCGTCGTTACCTCGACGAGCAGGGCTTCCTCGACGTGGAAACCCCGATCCTGACCCGCGCCACGCCGGAAGGCGCGAGGGACTACTTGGTCCCAAGCCGTACCCATCCCGGCAGCTTCTTCGCCCTGCCGCAGTCGCCCCAGCTGTTCAAGCAGTTGCTAATGGTGGCCGGCTTCGATCGCTACTACCAGATCGCCAAGTGCTTCCGCGACGAAGACCTGCGCGCCGACCGCCAGCCGGAATTCACCCAGATCGACATCGAGACCAGCTTCCTCAATGAGTCCGACATCATCGCCATCACCGAAGGCATGGTGCGCAAGCTGTTCAAGGAAGTGCTGGGCGTCGAATTCGGCGAATTCCCGCACATGCCTTTCGAAGAGGCCATGCGCCGCTATGGTTCGGACAAGCCGGACCTGCGCATTCCGCTGGAATTGGTCGATGTGGAAGATCAGCTCAAGGATGTCGACTTCAAGGTATTCGCCGGCCCAGCCAACGATCCGAAGTGCCGCGTAGCCGCGTTGCGCGTGCCGGGTGGGGCGAGCATGCCGCGCAAGCAGATCGACGACTACACCAAGTTCGTCGGCATCTACGGCGCCAAGGGCCTGGCCTACATCAAGGTCAACGAGCGCGCCAAGGGTGTCGAGGGACTGCAGTCGCCCATCGTCAAGAACATCCCGGAAGCCAACCTCAATGCAATCCTTGATCGCGTGGGCGCGGTCGATGGCGACATCGTCTTCTTCGGCGCCGACAAGGCCAAGATCGTCTCCGAGGCGTTGGGTGCGCTGCGCATCAAGCTGGGTCACGACCTGAACTTGCTGACCTGCGAGTGGGCCCCGATGTGGGTCGTTGACTTCCCGATGTTCGAGGAAAACGATGACGGTTCGCTGTCGGCGCTGCACCATCCCTTCACTGCACCCAAGTGCAGCCCCGAAGAGCTGGAGGCCAATCCAGGCGCGGCGCTTTCGCGTGCCTACGACATGGTGCTCAACGGCACCGAGCTGGGTGGCGGCTCCATTCGTATTCACCGCAAGGATATGCAGCAGACCGTCTTCCGTATCCTCGGCATCGACGAAGCGGAGCAGAACGAGAAGTTCGGTTTCCTGCTCGATGCGCTGAAATACGGTGCGCCGCCCCATGGTGGCCTGGCTTTTGGTCTGGATCGTCTGGTGATGCTGATGACCGGTGCGCAATCGATTCGCGAGGTAATCGCCTTCCCGAAAACCCAGAGCGCAGCGGACGTCATGACCCAGGCGCCCGGCGTCGTGGATGCCAAGGCGCTGCGTGAATTGCATATTCGACTGCGCGAGCAGCCGAAAGCTGAATGAAAGATAGCCCAGGGAAACCTGGGCTTCTCCGTTTCAGCCTGAAGAAAAGTTGATCAAAAGGGAGGCAGTTATGGCTGGTCATTCCAAATGGGCCAACATCAAACACCGCAAGGGGCGCCAGGATGCCAAGCGCGGCAAGATTTTCACCAAGCTCATTCGTGAGCTGACCGTTGCCGCCAAGAGCGGTCCGATCCCGGCGGACAATCCGCGGCTGCGTCTGGCGGTGGACAAGGCGTTGGTCGCCAACATGTCGCGTGACGTGATCGATCGGGCCATCGCCCGCGGCGCTGGCAACAACGAAGCCGATAATGTCGTTGAACTGACCTATGAAGGTTACGCGCCCAGCGGCGTGGCGATCATCGTTGAGGCTATGACTGACAACCGCAACCGCACGGCCGCCGAAGTGCGCCACGCCTTCAGCAAGCACGGCGGCAACCTGGGTACCGATGGTTCGGTGGCCTACATGTTCGACCGCAAGGGGCAGATCAGCTTTGCGGCGGGTGTGGACGAGGATGCGCTGATGGAAGCGGCGCTGGAAGCTGGCGCCGATGATGTCGAGATGGGCGATGATGGCTCGGCGCTGGTCTCCACCAGCTTTGCCGAGTTCCATGCCGTCAACGAGGCGCTGAGCAGCGCCGGCTTCAAGGGCGAAGAGGCGGAAATCGCCATGATCCCCTCGATTGCCGCGCCGCTCACCGAACTGGAAACCGCGCAGAAGGTGCTGCGTCTGATCGACGCGCTGGAAGACTTGGACGACGTGCAGAACGTCTACCACAACGCCGAAATCTCCGACGAGATTATGGAACAGTTGGACTGAGGCGATGCGTGAAATCAAAGCCGGAAGCCACCTCGGTGCTTCCGGCTTTTTTGTTGGCTGAGCTACAGCCTTGCGTTATGTCGGTAGCCGCCGTGCGGGCGGCCCCTTATACTCGCGGCTGGATAAATAGACAGTATGGCGAATGCATGACCCTTATCCTCGGGATCGACCCCGGCTCGCGCATCACCGGCTACGGCGTTGTCCGCGATACCGGTCGTAAATGCGAGTATGTGGCGTCCGGCTGTATCCGCACCGGGAGCGGTGAACTGTCCGCCCGGCTGCAGGCGGTTTTTGTTGGAGTCAGCGAAGTGATTCGCCTGCACGGCCCGGTAACCATGGGTATCGAGCAAGTTTTCATGGCGCGCAATGCCGACTCGGCACTCAAGCTCGGCCAGGCGCGTGGTGCCGCGATTGTGGCTGCAGCCGAGCAGGGCCTGGAAATATCCGAGTACACGGCCACGCAGGTCAAGCAGGCAATCGCCGGTACCGGCGGCGCCGACAAGGAGCAGGTGCAGATGATGGTCATGCACCTGCTGAAGTTGGTGAAAAAGCCGCAGATAGATGCCTCTGATGCGCTGGCGATTGCCCTGTGCCATGCGCACCATCGGCAGAGCCTGATCCCGCACGGCTTGGCCGGCGCCAAACGCAGGGCAGGGCGATTGCGTTTGTAGTCGCTTGAGTTGGGTTGAACAAACAATGGCTGACTGCGCCTCATGCAGCCGATAGAAGGAATGAATAATCGTGATTGGACGTTTGCGCGGCACCCTGGTTGAGAAGCAGCCGCCGCATCTGATGCTGGATGTGAATGGCGTCGGCTATGAAGTCGAGGTGCCGATGACAACGCTTTACCGCCTGCCGGCGCTTGGCGAGCCGGTAACGCTGCACACCCATTTGGTGGTGCGTGAAGATGCGCAACTGCTATACGGCTTCGCAGAAAAGCGCGACCGCGAGCTATTTCGCGAGTTGATCCGCCTCAATGGGGTGGGACCCAAGCTGGCGCTGGCGCTGATGTCCGGGCTGGAGGTGGATGAACTAGTGCGCTGCGTACAGGCGCAGGACACCTCCGTGTTAGTGAAGATTCCGGGCGTCGGCAAAAAGACGGCCGAACGCCTGTTGGTGGAGCTGAAGGATCGCTTCAAGGCATGGGAAAGCATGCCGTCCATCGCGCCTTTGGTGGTGGAACCTCGCGCGAATATGGCAGTCTCAAGCGCCGAGACTGATGCAGTCAGCGCGCTGATATCCCTTGGGTTCAAGCCACAAGAAGCCAGCCGTGCCGTATCCGCCGTACAGGAAGACGATTTGAGTAGTGAAGATCTGATCCGCCGTGCCCTCAAGGGAATGGTGTAAGCACATGATCGAAGCCGATCGTCTGATCACCGCCACCGGCCGTGACCCCGAAGAACAGTTTGACCGCGCCATCCGCCCGCTGAGCCTGGCCGAATATGTCGGCCAGCCGGTCGTGCGCGAGCAAATGGACCTGTTCATCCGCGCGGCACGTGGGCGTAGCGAGGCGCTCGATCACACATTGATCTTCGGCCCTCCGGGGCTCGGCAAAACCACGCTCGCCAACATCATTGCCCAGGAGATGGGCGTCTCGATCAAGAGCACTTCCGGGCCGGTGCTGGAGCGGCCTGGCGATCTCGCCGCGTTGCTGACCAATCTGGAACAGGGCGACATACTCTTCGTCGACGAAATCCATCGGTTGTCTCCCATCGTCGAGGAAGTGCTGTATCCAGCGATGGAAGATTTCCAGCTGGACATCATGATCGGTGAGGGTCCGGCGGCGCGCTCGATCAAGCTCGACTTACCGCCGTTTACCCTGGTTGGCGCCACCACCCGTGCGGGCATGCTCACCAATCCGCTGCGTGATCGCTTCGGTATCGTCCAGCGGCTCGAGTTTTATTCCACAGCTGATCTGGCAACTATTGTCAGCCGTTCGGCCGGTATTCTCGGTTTGCCGATCGAGGACGAAGGTGCGTTCGAAATCGCCCGCCGTGCCCGTGGCACACCGCGTATCGCCAACCGCCTATTGCGTCGGGTGCGTGATTTCGCCGAGGTGCGTGGTAATGGTGAGATCACTCGTACCATCGCCGATCTGGCGCTGAACATGCTCGATGTCGATGAGCGCGGGCTAGATCATCAGGATCGGCGACTGCTGCTGACGCTGATCGAGAAGTTCGATGGCGGGCCAGTGGGCATCGATAACCTTGCCGCCGCTATCAGTGAAGAGCGCCACACCATCGAAGATGTACTCGAGCCCTATCTGATCCAGCAGGGCTACATCATGCGTACACCGCGCGGGCGCGTGGTCACTCGCCATGCTTACCTGCATTTCGGCCTGAACCTGCCGAAACGCCTGGGCGATTCGCCAGTAGCAGACCTGTTCGACGGCGACACAAAGTGAAGAAAATATTCTTGTCTCACCCGATTGGAATTTACGGGGCCTGGCTCTAGTATGCGCGCGGAATCGGATGCTCAACCCTTCACTCATCGGTGTCGGGTGTACTACGAAGATACCGACGCCGGCGGCATCGTTTATTACGTCAATTACCTCAAGTTCATGGAGCGGGCCCGCACCGAGCGGTTGCGCAGTCTGGGTTTTGCCCAGTCGCAGCTGGCGAGCGAAGACCTGCTTTTCGTCGTGCATTCGAGCGAGGCGCGCTACCACGCGCCTGCGCGGCTGGACGATGAGCTGCTGGTGACTGCTGATGCAGTGGAAATAAAGCGCGCCAGCCTGCGTTTCAGGCAGCAGGTGCGACGTGCAAAAGACAATTTGCTGCTCTGCGAAGGGCAGTTTTTGGTGGCCTGTGTGCGCACCGATAGTTTGAAACCCCGGCCTATCCCCGAAACGCTACGCACTGCGTTCATCGAGCCGGGTCTACCCCCTGCAGGAGACTAAGCGTGGAACCCAACGTCGACCATATGTCCATGTGGAGCCTGATCAGCAACGCCAGCTTCGTGGTTCAGCTCGTCATGCTGATCCTGGTGGCGGCCTCGGTGGCATCCTGGATCCTCATCTTTCAGCGCGGCAGTATGTTGCGTGCCGCCAAGCGTGCACTGGACACATTCGAGGAACGCTTCTGGTCGGGCATCGACCTGTCCAAGCTGTATCGCCAGGCTGGTAGCAATCCTGATCCTGACTCAGGGGTCGAACAGATCTTCCGCGCAGGTTTCAAGGAGTTCTCCCGTCTGCGTCAGCAGCAGGGCGTCGATCCCGATGCAGTGATGGATGGTGTCAACCGCGCCATGCGTGTCGCGATTTCCCGCGAAGAGGAGAAGCTCGAACATAGCTTGCCGTTCCTCGCCACCGTCGGTTCCACAAGCCCTTACATCGGTCTGTTCGGCACCGTCTGGGGCATCATGAACTCCTTCCGAGGGCTGGCGCAGGTGCAGCAGGCGACTCTCGCGACTGTTGCGCCTGGCATCGCAGAGGCATTGATCGCTACTGCGATCGGTCTGTTCGCGGCAATTCCCGCAGTCATCGCCTATAACCGCTTCGCCGCGCGTGGCGAGATGCTCATTGGGCGTTACTACACCTTCGCCGATGAATTCCAGGCGATTCTCCACCGTAAAGTTCATACCACCGAAGATTGAGGCCCCCAGGCCATGGCCAGAATTCGCAACAGACGCAAACCTGTCGCCGAGATGAACGTGGTGCCCTACATCGACGTGATGCTGGTGCTGCTGGTCATCTTCATGGTGACCGCGCCGATGCTCAATCAGGGGGTAAAGGTCGATCTGCCCCAGGTCAGCAGCGAAGTCCTGCCTCAGGACAACGATGCTCAGGTGCTGACCATCTCGATCAAGGCGGACAAGACCTATTACTGGAACATGGGCAGCGAAGTCGACACCGAAACCGTGCAGGATCAGGCGTTGACGCTGGGTGAGATGACCAAGGCGGTCACGGCGATCATGAATCAGAACCGTAGCCAGGGTAAGCAGGTTCAAGTGTTCGTGCGCGGCGACAAGGCAGTGGATTACGGTTCGGTGATGTCCGCCATGGGCGGATTGCAGGAAGCGGGTGTGGGTAACGTCGGCTTGATCACCGAGGCGCCTTGATGCAACAGCCGGAACGTTCGCGCTCGGAGAGCTATTACTGGCCCACCATTCTGGCGGTCGGGCTGCACATCGTTATTTTTGGAATGCTCTTCGTCAGCTTCGCCATGACACCGGAGCTGCCGCCATCCAAGCCCATCGTTCAGGCGACCCTGTATCAGCTCAAGTCACAGAGCCAGGCCACGACCCAGACGAATCAGAAGCTTGCGGGTGAGGCCAAGAAAACTGCGGCCAAGCAGTACGAAGCCGAACAGATGGAACAGCGCAAGGCCGAGCAGCAGAAGCAGGTCGCCGCCAAGGCAGCGGAACAAAAGAAGGCAGACGAGGCTCGAAAAGCCGAAGCAGCCAAGGCCGACGCGGCGAAGAAGGCAGCAGACGCGAAGAAGGCAGCAGATGCAAAAAAAGCGGAAGAAGCCAAGAAGCTAACCGAACAGAAAAAACAGGCGGATATCGCTAAAAAGAAAGCAGCTGATGAGGCGGCCAAAAAAAAGGCCGCAGAGGAAGCGAAGAAGAAAGCGGCTGCCGAGGCTGCGAAAAAGAAAGCTGCAGAAGACGCCAAGAAAAAGGCGGCAGCTGAGGCTGTGAAGAAGAAGGCTGCCGAAGAGGCCAAGAAGAAGGCAGCAGCCGAGGCTGCTCGCAAGGCCGCTGAGGACAAGAAAGCGCAAGCGCTGGCGGAGCTGTTGTCTGAAGACACGGAGCGGCAGCAGGCCCTGGCTGACACCCAGGGGGATCAGGTTGCCGGCAATTTTGATGATCTGATTCGCATGCGTGCGGCAGAAGGCTGGACCCGGCCGCCATCGGCTCGGAACAACATGTCGGTCACGCTGCGAGTCAATATGCTGCCTGATGGCACCATCACGGCTGCAACCGTTTCGCGTTCGAGTGGTGATGCGCCTTTCGATAATTCAGCGGTCGCAGCGGTAAAGAATATTGGTCGGCTGACCGAAATGCAGGGACTCTCTGCTCAGGAGTTTCAGCCGTATCGCTCGTTCACGATGACATTTACGCCTGAGGATCTAGCGTTGTGATCAATTACCTTCGAGGTTTTATCGTCCTTTTCCTGTTCGTGCTGGGCAATGCCGTGGCGCAGGAAAAGAACATCGTCGTTACCAGCGGTACCGATCGTGCGATTCCGATCGCGGTCGTGCCGTTCGGTTGGCAGGGCGGTACCGTGCTGCCCACAGACATGGCGGAAATCATCGGTAACGACATGCGCAATACCGGTATTTTCCAGCCGATTCCGAAGCAGAACATGATCAGTCTGCCGACGCGCGGCAGCGAAATCATTTTCCGTGACTGGAAGGCTTTGGGTGCCCAGTACGTCATGGTCGGCAACATCGAGCCCTCGGCCGGCAAGCTGCAGATCCGCTATGAGGTGTTCAATGTCACCACCGAACAGCAGGTCATGACGGGCACTGTAGGTGGCGGTCAGGACCAGTTGCGTGACATGGCGCACTACGCGGGCGATCAGGCGTTCGAAAAGCTCACCGGCATCAAGGGGGCCTTCTCCACGCGCCTGCTCTATGTCACCGCTGAACGTCTCGGCGGTGCCAATACGCGCTACACCCTGCAGCGCTCCGACTACGACGGCGCGCGCGCCGTGACGTTGCTGCAGTCGCGTGAGCCGATTCTGTCGCCGCGCTATTCGCCAGATGGTCGTCGGATCGCTTATGTCTCGTTCGAGCAGAAGCGTCCGCGCATTTTCATGCAGCATATCGATACCGGTCGCCGTGAACAGATCACCAACTTCGAAGGGCTCAACGGCGCACCGGCCTTCTCGCCGGACGGCAATCGCTTGGCCTTTGTGCTGTCGAAAGATGGCAACCCCGAGATCTATGTCATGGATCTCGGGTCGCGCCAATTGCAGCGCCTCACCAACCATTACTCGATCGATACGGAGCCTTTCTGGGGCGCTGACGGTCAAACCATTTACTTCACATCTGATCGCGCCGGTAAGCCCCAGATCTACAAGCAGCGTTTGGGTAGCAATAATGCCGAGAGGGTTACCTTCGTCGGTAACTACAACGCGAATCCGAAATTGTCAGCAGACGAGAAGACGCTGGTGATGATCCATCGTCAAGAGGGCTATACCAACTTTAAGGTGGCGGCGCAGGACCTGCAGCGCGGCAATTTGCGGCTACTCTCAGATACGAGTTTGGATGAGTCGCCCACTGTTGCGCCTAATGGCACCATGCTAATCTACGCGACCCGCCAGCAGGGCCGGGGAGTCTTGATGCTCGTATCAATCAATGGTCGAGTTAGGCTCCCGCTTCCTACTGCTCAAGGCGAAGTCCGTGAGCCATCGTGGTCCCCTTACCTGAACTGATGCGGTACAACGCTTTACTAACCAAAACACAACTGGGGTTGTTACACATGGAAATGCTGAAATTCGGTAAGTTCGCTGCGCTGGCTCTGGCTATGGCCGTAGCTGTTGGTTGTTCGTCCAAGGGTGGCGACGACTCTGGCGAAGGTTCCTCCGCCATTGATCCGAACGCTGGCTACGGCGCTGACAGCGGTGCTGTCGACGGCACCATGGGTGGCGAAGAAGCCGCTCTGCGCGCCATCACTACTTTCTACTTCGAATACGACAGCTCGGACCTGAAGCCGGAAGCCATGCGCGCTCTGGACGTTCATGCCAAGGATCTGAAGTCCGCTGGCAACCGTGTCGTCCTGGAAGGCCACACTGACGAGCGTGGCACTCGCGAGTACAACATGGCTCTGGGCGAGCGTCGCTCCAAGGCAGTTCAGCGCTACCTGGTTCTGCAGGGCGTCTCTCCTGCTCAGCTGGAGCTGGTCTCCTACGGTGAAGAGCGCGCAGTTGCCATGGGCAACGACGAGCAGTCCTGGGCTCAGAACCGCCGCGTTGAGCTGCGTAAGTAATAGATTATGCTCAAGCACCGTTACGTACTGACACTTGCGCTTGGTTTGCCGCTTTTAGCGGCAGCCCAGGTCCCGGTGATTGAATATGACTCGCAAACCCAAGGTGGTGCGCCTGAGTCGGGTTATTCTTCCGGGTCGGATACGGGCGGTGCCTACGTCGGAGGCGGAGCATCTGCTCCGGCTTCGGCGCAGGGCATGCTCTTCGTTCAGTTGCAGCAAATGCAGGAAGAAATCGCGCAACTGCGCGGTATGCTGGAAGTGCAACAGAACGAGATCCAGCGCCTGAAACAAGAAGGTCTGGAGCGATATAAGGATTTGGATAGTCGTTTGGCGAATACCGCCTCAGGTGGTTTGGCCAGTCAGAACTCATCAGCCATGGGTAGCAGCAACGCCGGTGGCTCGTTGCACAAGCCCGCGAATACGTCCGGGCAGGATCAGGCAAGCAATCAATCGGCCGATCCCGAAAAAGAAAAACTGTACTACGACGCCGCTTTCGATCTGATCAAGGCGAAGGATTTCGACAAGGCCAGCCAGGCCTTCTCCGCGTTCCTGCGTAAGTATCCCAGCAGCCCTTATGCCGGTAATGCACAGTACTGGCTGGGTGAGGTCAACCTCGCCAAGGGCGATCTGCAAGGGGCAGGCCAGGCTTTTGCCAAGGTCAGCCAGGCGTATCCCCAGCACAATAAAGTCCCGGACTCGCTATACAAGCTCGCGGATGTCGAGGTGCGATTGGGTAATCGCGACAAGGCCGACGGGATTCTCCGTCAGGTCGTTGCCGACTACCCGAACAGCTCGGCTGCTCAGTTGGCTCAGCGTCAACTGAATCGATAATCCGATAGCCGAAACCGATCAGTAAAAACCCGCCCATCGAGCGGGTTTTTTCGTTAGAATCGTCGCCCCTTTTTCCCGCAACGGAGGCGGATGGCCTGTTTAGCCGTCACGCCCGTGGCTGATATGCAAAATACCCTGCGAATTTCCGAGATTTTTTACTCATTGCAGGGGGAGACTCGTACCAGTGGCCTGCCTACTGTGTTCGTCCGCCTGACCGGCTGCCCCCTGCGCTGTCATTACTGCGATACCGCCTACGCCTTCAGTGGTGGCGAGATCATGCCGCTCGAGGCAATTCTCGAGCAGGTCGCTGCCTATAAGCCACGCTACGTGTGCGTCACTGGCGGCGAGCCGCTGGCTCAACCTAACTGCCTGCCACTGCTGCGCGAGCTCTGTGATGCGGGCTATGAAGTGTCATTGGAGACCAGTGGCGCGCTGGATATTTCCGGTACCGACACGCGGGTAAGCCGCGTCGTTGATCTGAAGACTCCCGCCTCGGGCGAGATGGGTCGAAATCTGTACGAAAACATCGCTCAGCTGACACGCAATGATCAGGTCAAATTCGTAATTTGTTCCCGTGAAGATTACGACTGGGCGGTATCCAAACTTATCGAATACCGATTGGATGCCCGAGCCGGCGAAGTGCTGTTTTCGCCTAGCCATCGGCAGGTCGATGCCAGGGCGTTGGCTGACTGGATCGTTAGCGACAATCTCCCGGTGCGGTTGCAGCTACAACTGCACAAAATTCTCTGGAACGATGCGCCCGGGCATTGATACGCGGCGGAGCGACATTGCTCCCGGTTGTAACGGATTTTTCACAGGTAAAAGAAATGACTGACAAGAAAGCCGTCATCCTTCTTTCTGGCGGACTCGATTCTGCGACCGTCGTCGCAATGGCCAAGGCGCAAGGCTACGCTTGTTACACGATGAGCTTCGATTATGGTCAGCGCCACCGTGCGGAGCTGCAGGCTGCCGAGCGGGTTGCGCGTCAGCTGGGTGTGGCGGAGCACAAGGTCATCGGCATGAATCTCGGTGGCATTGGGGGTTCGGCGCTCACCGACAGCAGCATCGAGGTGCCCGAGACACAGGAGGATGGCATACCAGTCACCTATGTGCCGGCACGCAACACCGTGTTCCTCTCGCTAGCGCTGGGTTGGGCGGAGGTGCTCGGCGCCCGGGATATTTTCATTGGAGTCAACGCAGTCGATTATTCCGGTTATCCCGATTGCCGTCCGGAATTCATCGAGGCGTTCGAGCGCATGGCCAACCTTGCGACCAAGGCTGGCGTGGAGGGGCAGGGCTTTGCCATTCGCGCTCCCTTGCAGAATTTGAGCAAGGCGGAGATCGTCCAGGCCGGTGTCCGTCTGGGGGTCGATTATGCGATGACCGTTTCCTGCTATCAGGCCGACGACGATGGACAAGCTTGTGGCAAGTGCGACAGTTGCCGTTTACGAGCGGCTGGTTTCGAGCAGGCCGGCCTTTCGGATCCGACTCGCTACT
This sequence comes from Pseudomonas sp., assembly GCA_031988485.1. Taxonomy (GTDB): domain Bacteria; phylum Pseudomonadota; class Gammaproteobacteria; order Pseudomonadales; family Pseudomonadaceae; genus Stutzerimonas. The sequence continues at coordinate 58,200 of DALZYJ010000001.1, read as the reverse complement.
GTTAATTTTTCCAAAAAAAACTTTGATTTAATCAATCAAATCAGTATCATGCGCCCCGCATTGGGTCGTTAGCTCAGTTGGTAGAGCAGTTGGCTTTTAACCAATTGGTCGTAGGTTCGAATCCTACACGACCCACCACATTCCCCTTAGGGGAGCAGAAAGCCGGAAACCAGCAGGTTGTCCGGCTTTTTTATGCCTGCAATTTGCTGAAACCAACATGACCTATAGCCTTCGGCTATAAACGGCGCTTTTCACTACGACCTTGGTCTGGGAACGGGGGCGAGATCAGTCGTAATAGACTGCGACCTCCCGATTGTCCGTTGGTTTGAGGCTCACATGTATTCCGATCGCATCCGCTTGTCCTCCCTACAGAGCAAGGTCATGAGCGCCCAAGAGGCCGCTACTCTTATTCAGGACGGCATGACCGTCGGCATGAGCGGCTTTACCCGCGCAGGCGAGGCAAAGGCGGTGCCTTTGGCGTTGATCGATCGTGCCAAGGATGAAAAGCTGAAGATCAGTCTCATCACTGGCGCCAGCCTCGGTAACGATCTGGATGGAAAGATGGCTGCGGCCGGTTTGCTGGCCCGTCGTGGGCCGTTCCAGGCGGATGCCGTTCTGCGCAAGGCGATCAATCAGGGCGAGGTCATGTTCATCGACCAGCATCTCTCACACACCGTCGAGCAGATGCGCAACAACCAGATCAAACGTCCGGACGTGACCATCGTCGAGGCCGTGAGCATCACCGAGCAGGGACACATCGTCCCGACTACTTCTGTAGGCAACTCCGCCAACTTGGCTGTGTTCGCCGATAAGATCATCGTCGAGCTGAATTACGCGCATAACCCGAACCTGGAAGGTCTGCATGACATCTACTTCCCGGGTGAGCGCCCGAATCGTGGTCCAATTCCGCTGACCAAAGTTGACGACCGCATTGGCACGGCCGCCATTCCGGTTGACCCGGCCAAGATCGCTGCGATCGTCATTACCGAGCAGCCGGACTCTTATTCCACCGTCACACCGCCGGATGAAGAAACCCAGGCCATTGCCAATCATCTGGTCGAGTTCTTCAAGAAGGAAGTAGCGGAGGGCCGTCTGGCCAAGAACCTCGGCCCGATGCAGGTGGGTATCGGCAACATTGCTAACGCCGTCGTGTGTGGCCTGATCGACTCGCCGTTCGAAGATCTGGTGATGTATTCCGAAGTCCTGCAGGACTGTACTTTCGAATTGATCGACGCCGGCAAAATGAAGTTTGCTTCCGGCTGCTCCATTACGCTGTCCGAGCGCTGTAACGATCGCGTTTTCGGCAACCTGGAGAAGTACAAGGACAAGTTGGTGCTGCGTCCTCAGGAAATCTCCAACCATCCGGAGTTGGTGCGTCGTCTAGGCATCGTAGGTATCAATACTGCGCTGGAGTTCGACATCTACGGCAACGTCAACTCGACGCATGTCGGCGGCACCAAGATGATGAATGGCATCGGCGGTTCCGGTGACTTCGCTCGTAACGCGCACATGGCCATTTTCGTGACCAAGTCGATCGCCAAGGGTGGCAACATTTCCAGCGTCGTGCCGATGGTTGCGCATGTCGATCACACCGAACACGACGTGGAAATTCTGGTTACCGAGCAAGGCCTGGCGGATCTCCGTGGCCTGGCGCCGCGCGAGCGGGCTCGCGTGATCATCGACAACTGCGTCCATCCTTCCTATCGTGATGCGCTGAACAATTACTTCGAGGGTGCATGCGACAAAGGCGGCCAGACTCCGCACATGTTGGGTGAAGCCATGCGCTGGCATATCAACCTGGAAGAGCGCGGCCATATGCTCAAGGACAGGTAATCGAAAACCGCCGGCAAACACCGGCGGTTTCATTTGGGTAGAGTCAAGCACCCATCGTTTGCCCCCTTGCTTTCCCTTTTGCAGACGCTTCAGCTAGTATTCCTGCCCCTTGAGCGGGCAGGAAGTGGCGGACTGCACCTCGCACCGTCTTCCTCTTTCGCCTCGTCCGCTTCAAACAGGCTGGCCGGATATACCCGGCGCCTCACGCTATAACGTGCTTTGCAGGACCCGCGAACATGACGCAGATACCCGAACGCATCCTGGTGCAGGCTCACCTGGCAGCCAAACAACCCCAGCCGTTGTCGCCCGAGCAGGAAATGCAGTTGCGCCACGATATCGCGGCGGAGCTGAAGCGCCAGAATGCAGTGCTCGTGGCGCATTACTACACCGATCCGGTAATTCAATCGCTCGCCGAGGAAACCGGAGGCTGTGTTTCCGATTCGCTGGAAATGGCCCGCTTCGGCAATGAACACTCAGCGCAGACCGTGGTGGTCGCGGGCGTCAAGTTCATGGGAGAGACGGCGAAGATCCTCAATCCCGAAAAGCGGGTGCTGATGCCGACGTTGGAGGCCACCTGCTCGCTGGACCTTGGCTGTCCGGTGGAAGAGTTTTCGGCTTTTTGTGATCAGCATCCAGAGCGCACCGTCGTGGTCTATGCCAACACTTCTGCGGCAGTGAAGGCGCGGGCTGACTGGGTGGTTACTTCGAGTTGCGCGCTGGAAATCGTCGAAAGCCTTATGGACAACGGCGAAACAATTATCTGGGCGCCAGACAAGCATCTCGGCAGCTATGTACAGCGTGAAACCGGAGCCGACATGCTGCTCTGGGATGGCGCTTGCATCGTCCACGAGGAATTCAAGGCCAAGCAGCTCGAGGATATGAAGGCGCTGTATCCGGACGCTGCCGTTCTGGTACATCCGGAATCGCCTGAATCGGTGATCGCACTGGCAGATGCTGTTGGGTCCACCAGTCAGTTGATCAAGGCGGCGCAGACGCTGCCCAACCGGATGTTCATCGTGGCTACGGATCGCGGCATCTTTTACAAGATGCAGCAGCTTTGCCCTGACAAGGAATTCATCGAGGCGCCGACGGCCGGCAGCGGCGCGGCCTGCCGTAGCTGCGCGCATTGCCCGTGGATGGCGATGAATACGCTCGAGCGTACGCTGCATTGCCTGCGCACTGGCAGCAACGAGATATTCGTCGATCCCGCCTTGATACCGCGCGCGGTCAAGCCGCTGAAGCGCATGCTGGATTTCACCCAGGCTGCGCGCATCAAGCAAGCAGGCAACGCCTGATCACGACGCGTCGAGGAGTGCCGCGCTGACCTAGCGCAGCATCTCCTCGATCATTCGCTTCTCTTCGATCAGCTGCTTTTGCCGAGCGTCGATACGTGCGGCTGTCTGAAAATTGTTCGATCGGCGTTTGGCGAGATCCAGTTGCTCGATCGCCTGATCGTAATCACCTACCAGGGCGAAAAACTCCGCTCGGCCCTGGTGTAGGCCAAGTATGTTTCCGGTGAGCCCTCGAATCTCCGATACCTGATACCAAACGTCCGGGTCCTTGGGGCGCGCCTCGACCAGCCGGTCCAGCTCTCGCTCGGCCTCTTGCAGTTTGTCTTCCTTTATCAACAGGTCGATATGCGTCTGGCGCACCGGGTAGCTGCCGGGATAGAGGTCGAGCAGTGTTCGGGTTCGTTCGCGTGCCGCGGCCAGCCGGTTTGCAGTGATGTCCAGTTCGATCTGGGCCAGGTTGTAGCTGACCTCATCCGGCGACTTCGCCAGCAAGGGTTGCAGGCTGGCAGCAGCCTCCTGAAGCTGACCGCTCTTGATCTGCGCCAGTGCCAAACCGTAGCGGGCGGCATCCAGATTCTCGTCTTCATTGAGCATGGCCCGGAAGCGCTTGGCGCTGAGGCCTGGTGTGCTTTCGAACTTAAGGTCGACTCGTGCGCGCATCAGTTGATATCGCAGGCTGTCCTGCACGCCGCCCGCGGGATACTGTTCAGCGCGGTTGTTGGTATCGGCGATACGCGATTCCGTAACCGGGTGGGTCAGGAGGAATTCTGGCGGTTTCTGGTCGTAGCGATACTGGCGCATCAAGCGCCCGAACATCTGCGGCATGGCGCGGGGGTCGTAGCCGGCTCGTTCGAGATTGACGATGCCGATGCGATCGGCTTCCTGTTCGTTCTGCCGGGAGAAGCGTCGCTGTGCCTGGATCGCTGCCGCTTGCGTTGAAACGATTGCCGCGATGCCTGCATCGCCCGCGCCGGCTGCAGCCGCTACGACTCCGGCGAGCATCGCCGCCATCAGCGGTAGCTGCATGCGCTTCTGCGCTTCAAGGCCGCGTGCGAAATGGCGTTGAGACAGGTGCGCCAGTTCGTGCGCCATCACCGAGGCATATTCGGCTTCGGTCTGCGCGTGAAGAAACAAGCCGCCATTGACTCCGATAATTCCGCCCGGCGCCGCAAACGCGTTCAGCTGTGGGCTTTCGAGCAATACGAACTCCAGACGGCGGTCTTGCAACTGGCTGGTCTCGGCCAGGCGGTAGACGCTGCGCTCCAGATAGTCTTTCAATAATGGATCGGATAGCTGCGGGACCTGTCCGCGAAGCAGGCTGAGCCAGGCCCGGCCCAGTTGGTATTCCTGTTCCGGCGAGACGATACCTGAGCTGGAATCGCCGAGAGAAGGCAGGTCGTTGGCCATGACCGGCTGCGCGATCAGGCACGCCAGTGTCAGTAGAGTGGGGCGCAGCAATTTCATCCAGACTGGCTCATTAAAGCAGGAGCGTTACTGTAGCCTTGTGTCCGGGTGGCTGGCCAGCGGCGGGCGCGGGTCGGTATCCTGCGCTTCTTTCGAGGAGATGACCATGACTCAACAGGCCGTGCCTGTCACCTGTGATGCCGAGCTCGACGCTGTGGGGCTGGAATGCCCGATGCCGCTGCTCAAGGCCAAGCTTGAACTCAACCGACTGGCCAGTGGACAGGTGTTGAAGGTAGTAGCGAGCGATCCGGGCTCGCAACGGGACTTTCGTAGTTTCGCCAGATTGGCCGGCCACGCATTGCTGCGTGAAGAAGCTGAAGGGGGCCTTTATCGCTACTGGCTACGCAAGGCTTGAGGGCCGCCATGCGCTGTGGTTTTCCTGACGGGAAGCTGGGGCTCGGGCAGGCGCGTTCGCCAGTTTGAATTGCCGATTCGCCTGCCTTTCGCTTATTTGACGTTCAGGGCCTGAGCGGCTAGCAGTACGGCTTCGACATGCCCGGGCACCTTCACGCCTCGCCACTCCTGACGAAGCACGCCGTCGCTATCGATCAGGAAGGTACTGCGGTCCACGCCCATGTATTCCTTGCCGTAGAGCTTCTTCAGTTTGATGACATCGAACAGCTGGCAGAGCTCTTCGGTTTTGTCGCAAATGAGTGCGAAAGGAAACGCTTGCTTGGCCTTGAAGTTCTCGTGCGTCCGCAGGCTATCCCGCGAAACGCCGAAGACCACGGTGTTGGCTTCGCTGAATGCGGAGTGCAAATCGCGGAAGCCTTGGCCCTGCGTGGTGCAGCCAGGCGTGTTGTCCTTGGGGTAAAAGTAGAGCACCACCTGCTTGCCCTTCAGCGTTTCGAGGCTGACCTGGGCGTCGCCGGTAGCCTGAGCCTGGAAGGGCGGAACGGGTTGGTCGATTGCTACGGCCATCACTTGATTCCTTATCAGGGATTCTGCGGGCGCCAGGGCTCTATAAGGGCGTCCAGATTGAGTGCGTCGGCAAAATCCAGGAACTGATCACGCAGCCAGCTGATTTGCGTACCTGCCGGCAGCGTGACGGTCAGCGTCGCGTTGAGCATGGTGCCGCCGGTCTGGGGCGCCTGGTAGGTCTCGCAGGTGAGGCTTTCCAGCTCGACGCGGTGGTCGATGAAGAACTGGCATAGCTCATTGAGTATGTCGGGACGATACACCGAGCTGACATAGGCAACGTAAGGCAACGCCTGCGGGCGGATCTCCGATGGTTCGCTGCGCACCACATTGGTGGTGAAGTCGTGCTTCTTGGCCAGGCCCGGTAGTGCCGTCTCCATGCGCGCAAGGGCGTCCCAGGTTCCGGTGATTTCCAAAACCAGCGCGCAGCATTCGCCATGGCGGGTAAGACGCGTGTTGACGACGGCGCAGCGGTTCTCGTTACTCGCTCTACAAAGCACGTTGGTGAGCGCCATGGGGTTGCGACCCATGGCGCTGATGACGAGAAACTGTTCTCGAGGTACTGGGGGGGTGGACATGCAGGTTCCTGGCGAAGATGAATCGGTCGGCCAGCCAAGCCGAAAATGGCTAAGGTTAGCGAAAAGCACCGCCCGAGGGAATGCGTGTGCGGTGTAAGCGTGAAAAGCGCAACGCGGGCGCGCAATCGCTCCGACGGCAGGATGTATCCAGCGTACTCGCAAAGCGCTCGGGAGCCTTGTACCATTACGCCTCTCTTTTTCCGGCAGGAGTGGTTGCATGATCTCAGGCAGTATGGTGGCGCTCGTCACTCCCATGGACGCGCAGGGCGGTCTTGATTGGGACAGCCTGAGCAAGCTCGTGGATTTCCATCTTCAGGAAGGTACCAATGCGATCGTCGCGGTGGGTACCACTGGCGAATCGGCAACGCTCGAAGTGCCTGAGCACATCGAAGTCATCCGTCGGGTAGTGGATCAGGTCAACGGTCGCATTCCAGTTATCGCCGGCACCGGAGCCAACTCCACGCGTGAAGCCGTCGAGCTGACCGAAAATGCCAAAGCGGCCGGCGCCGATGCCTGCCTGCTGGTCACGCCCTACTACAACAAGCCGACCCAGGAAGGCATGTACCTGCACTTCCGCCACATCGCCGAAGCCGTGGCGATTCCACAAATCCTCTACAACGTGCCCGGGCGTACCGCTTGCGACATGCTGCCGGAAACCGTCGAGCGCCTGTCCAAGGTGCCGAACATTATCGGTATCAAGGAGGCGACCGGCGACCTCAAGCGTGGCCAGGAAGTGCTCGACCGGGTCGGCAAGGACTTTCTCGTCTATTCCGGCGACGATGCCACCGCCGTCGAGCTGATGCTGATGGGCGGCAAGGGCAATATCTCTGTCACAGCGAACGTCGCGCCCCGCGCCATGAGCGAGCTGTGTGCCGCCGCCATTGCCGGCGATGCGGAAAAGGCACGTGCCATCAACGCACTGCTGATGCCGTTGCACCAGACGCTGTTCATCGAAGCCAACCCGATTCCGGTGAAATGGGCGTTGCATGAGATGGGCCTGATGTCGGACGGAATTCGCTTGCCGATGACCTGGCTCAATCAGCGTTGCCAGGGACCGCTTCGCGATGCCATGCGTCAGTCCGGTGTGCTGGCCTGAACGGTATCGCTGTACTGATCTAATAATGAAGGAACATGCATGAAGCGACTGGCCGGCCTCTCGACCCTAGCCCTGATCATCTCTGGAACCAGCGGTTGTGGCTGGCTTTGGGGAGAAGAGGGATATTTCCGCGACCGTGGTAGCGATTATCTCCAGGCCCATCAGGTGCCACCGATGCAAGTCCCGGCCGACAGTGAGTTGCGTCCGATCGAGCCCTTGCTACCCATTCCCCAGCAGGTCGCCGATACCCGAGCGACAGGCGAATACGAGGTGCCGCGCCCGCAGCGGCTGCTGATTGCCGAAGAAGCCAGCGAGTTCAGCCTGCAGACGTCGGAAGATGCGCGCTGGCTTGTCGCGATGCGTGAACCTTCGCAAGTCTGGGCCGCGACGCGGCAGTTCTTTACCGACAATGGCTTTCAGATTGCCGAAGAGCGCCCACAAACGGGAGAGCTCGTTACGGCCTGGCAGACGCGTGATCAACTGGCTCCAGCCTTGGTGCGCAATCTTGGATTGGGCGATGGCGAGACCCGAGTTCGGGTCCGCATCGAGCCGGGTGTGCAGCGCAATACGAGCGAGATCCAGCTACTCAGTGTTCAGCGTCCCGCAGGCAGCAGCACTGACGTAGCCTGGCCTGACGCCACCGTGAATGCCGAACTCGATCGGGTCCTGCTGGACGAATTGCAGGTCGGCCTGAACAGCAGCGCCGCGCAAGGCGGTTCAGCCTCCCTGCTTGCCGAGCGCGAATTCGATGCACCCAGCCGCGTAACGCTCAGCGAAGCAGGCAGCGGCACTCCGGTGTTGCAGCTCGATACCGACTTTAACCGTGCCTGGTCGAGTGTTGGTCGTGCGCTGGCCGCAAGTGACATCCTTGTCGAGGACCTTGATCGGAGCCTCGGTGTTTACTACATCAACCTGTCTGAAGGTGCGGCGAACCCTGACGACAAGCCGGGCTTCTTTTCCCGCCTGTTCGGCGGGGCGCCTGATCAGGAAGAAATCGAGGCACGCGCTGAGCGTTATCAGGTCCGCGTGAGCGATGTGGCCGGCAACATACAGGTGACGCTCGACAAGAACCTCGATACCGTCGCACCAGCCGATGTCGCGCGACGCGTGTTGAACATGCTCAAGGACAGTCTGGACTGAAACACCGCTCAGTCCGCTCCAACCAAGCCAGGCGAAACCCTTTCGGTTTCGCCTGTTTCGTTTGATGACAAACCTGTCGTTACATCACCGCCCCGCGCAACGTAACGATGGTTCGGAACCGCGAGAATCGAAATGCCCACTCCCAACGCCCTCAGCCTGAAAAAAATCTACTCCGGCAAGGTTCGTGATCTGTACGAAATCGACGACAAGCGCATGCTCATGGTTGCTACAGACCGGCTCTCGGCATTCGATGTGATCCTCGCCGAGCCAATCCCCGAGAAGGGCAAAATCCTCACGGCCATCTCCAATTTCTGGTTCGAGAAGCTTTCCGCCCTGGTGCCGAATCACTTCACCGGCGAGAAGGTCGAGGACGTGGTCCCACCGCAAGAGCTGCCATTGGTGGAAGGGCGTGCGGTGGTGGCCAAGCGCCTGAAGCCGGTTGCCGTGGAAGCCATTGTGCGTGGCTACATCGTCGGCTCTGGCTGGAAGGAATATCAGAAAAGCGGAACCGTTTGCGGCATCCAGTTGCCGGCCGGTTTGAAGGAGGCGGCCAAGTTGCCGCAGCCAATCTTTACGCCTTCGACCAAAGCCGCCGTTGGCGATCACGACGAGAACATTTCGTTCGAGCAGTGTGAGGCCATTATCGGCACGGAGTTGGCCGCCCAAGTACGGGATGTCTCCATCGCGCTCTACTCGGCGGCCGTCGAATACGCGGCGACCCGTGGCATCATCATCGCCGATACCAAGTTCGAGTTCGGCCTCGACGAGGCCGGAAAGCTTACGCTCATGGACGAGGTGCTGACGCCCGACTCCAGTCGCTTCTGGCCCGCCGATAGCTACCGCGAAGGCAGCAATCCTCCAAGCTTCGACAAGCAGTTCGTTCGCGACTGGCTAGAGTCCACCGGCTGGAACAAGGAGCCGCCTGCGCCTCCAGTGCCCGCTGACGTCGCCCAGAAGACCGCAGACAAGTACCGCGAAGCGCTCACTCGCCTAACGGCTTGATTACAGCTTTGGCTGGAGCGCGGTGGCGAGTGCAACTATCACGAAAGCGTCGAGGTGTTAGCGCAACATCCTGAATTCACGAGCGAAAAAACACTGCCTTGGGGTTCGACAATCACTCGTGAACTGATATGATGCGCGCCGCTGGAGAGATGCCGGAGTGGCCGAACGGGACGGATTCGAAATCCGTTGAACAGGCAACTGTTCCTAGGGTTCAAATCCCTATCTCTCCGCCATACCTATAAACCCCCGTAAATCCCTGATTTACGGGGGTTTTTGTTTTCAGGGTTTTCGTTGTTACGTGAACCGCAGAAACGAAAACGCCCTCCCGGCCGAAAAGCGAGGAGGGCGTTCGATGCGAGGGATCAGGCGCGGTGGTTGTACTTGCCCAGGTCCATGTGACGGTTCACATCCTTGTACAGCAGGTAGCGGAACTTGCCGGGGCCGCCGGAGTAGCAGGCCTGCGGGCAGAAGGCGCGCAGCCACATGTAGTCGCCAGCTTCCACTTCGACCCAGTCCTGGTTCAGGCGGTAGACAGCCTTGCCTTCCAGCACGTACAGGCCGTGTTCCATTACGTGGGTTTCAGCGAACGGAATTACCGCGCCCGGCTCGAAAGTCACGATGTTCACGTGCATGTCATGGCACATGTCGCTCATATCGACGAAGCGGGTGGTGACCCACTTGCCATCGGTGCCCGGCATCGCGATCGGCTCGATGTCCTGCTCGTTGGTAACGAAGGCTTCTGGATATGGCAGGCCTTCGACAGCCTGGTAGTACTTGCGTACCCAGTGGAAGCGCGCCGGAGCGCCGCTGTTGTTGCGCAGGCTCCATTTGGATGCCGGCGGGATGAAGGCATAGCCGCCCGGACGCATGACGTGCTGGGTGCCTTCGAGGGTCAGGGTGAATTCGCCGTCGACCACGAAGAGTACGCCTTCGGCGTTCGGGTCCTGCTCGGGCTTGTCACTGCCACCGCCGTCGGCCAGCTCTACGATGTACTGAGAGAAAGTCTCGGCGAAGCCGGACAGTGGGCGGGAGAGCACCCACATGCGCATGTTGTCCCAGAAGGGCAGATGACTGGTGACGATATCGCGCATCACGCCTTTCGGTATGACGGCATAGGCCTCCGTGAACATCGCGCGATCGGTCAGCAACTCTGACTGCGCCGGGTGCCCGCCAGTGGGGGCGTAGTACCTTGTGTTTGCCATATGACTCCCGTTCATTGTTGGTGGTGCCTGCAGTTGAGATGGCCGCAGGCTGGGTGCGGAGCTGTGCGGCCAATTGTACACATGCTAGTAATTAAATCTCTAGTGATTGTATACAATCTATTTGCGCTCTAGATATAGCTGTCTTTGCGCATGAGGTCAGAGCACGCCACCATTGTCCTCGAACCAGCCTTATGCAGCGAATGACACCCCGCTCGTGGCCTGCCGCGATGCCAGCATACGCAAAACTCAATGACTCGAACGAGCCCGACCTCGGAAGTGCTTCGCTAGGGCGCTGAGCAAGCGCATGATTGCACTACGATCAAGCGCCTACCGGGCTAGGGGATTCCTGCCGGTTCTTGGCTGTAACCGCCGACTGAGCGCGGGCGAGCGGCACCGCATTCGTCACTGTCAGGACTTCGACCATGGCGCTCCCGGCGTTCTCTGCCAGCGTCTTGCTGCTGATGAAAATGCCGGGTGCGCTGACGTTGCAGGGATTATTCGGTTTCGCCGAAATGAGCGATCAATCTCTGCTCCGGCTTTGGTTATTGCGCCGCGAGTCGATGGTGTCGATGCAGAACACCGGCTTTTGCAGTGGCTCACCACAGGGCGAGATCAGTACAACTATGCCTGGCCCGGTAGACCGCGCGCAGACGAAATTAACCCTTCGAGGCTTCGTTCGAGTAGTGCCCACGAGTACGGCTTGGCTGGCGTTGGCATCAGTTCGAGCGATGGGCTGACACTTGCCCCGTAGAGTCTTTAACGAGCGCGGCGGGTAGTCAGGGCGATGCCGACCGAGGCTGCGCCGAGCAGAGCGACGACCACGAGCATTACCGCCACGAAGGCACTGTCGAAAGCGCGTTGCGCCAAGAGGACGAGCGGGGCGGCCACGGCATCGGGCAAGGCTTCGGCAGCGATTAGCGCGCCGTCGAGGCTGTCTCGGGCCAGCGCTGGCGCCGCGCTGCCTGTCGGTGTGGTGATGGCTGCGGAATACACCGCGGACATCAAACTACCCAGTATGGCGATGCCCAGCGCACCGCCCAGTTCGTACGACACCTCTTCGATCGACGCCGCCATGCCCGCACGGTCTGGCGGCGCATGCAACAGCATGGCGCTGGAGGCGGCAGTCATTGCCGCGCCGATGCCGAAGCCGAGCAGGCTGAACGATAGAATCTGAACCCATAGCGCGGCGCCATAACCCAGCAGGTACAGCAGCGCCCCGGCTGCCGACAGGGCGAGGGATGTGCTCAGGATGCGCTCCGCCCCCAGCCGCGGCAGCGCCAAGCCGGCAAGCGGACCCGCGACGAAGGCGCCCAGCGGGATTGGCAGAATGGCCAGGCCGGCCTGCAACGGTGACAGGCCGACCGCCAGCTGCAACCGCTGGCTGACCACCAGCTCCATGCCCATCAATGCCGCCGAGGCGATCAGCGCCGTGACCACGCCAGCCGAGAAGCTGCGGTCGCGGAACAGCGTGAAGTCGATCATCGGTACCGTCGTCTGTCGCTGGCGACGCAGGAAAGCCAGGCCGCACACGAACGCAATGATTGCCGCCGCGCTGGCCTGAAGCACTGACGGGTCGGGCTTGCCGGCTTCCTTGATGGCCAGCGTCAGGCCGACCAACGCACCCATGATCCACAGCGAGGCTAGCAGGTCGAACGGCCGATCGGGGTTGCCGGGCCGGGCGGGCACCCAGATCACAGCGAGCATCAAAGCTAGCACCACGATCGGCACGTTGATGATGAACACCGAGCCCCACCAGTAATGCTCCAGCAGCACACCGCCGACGACCGGGCCGAACGCTGCGCCGCCAGACGCGATAGCGGCCCATATGCCGAACGCCAGGGCACGCTCGCGGACGTCGTCGAAGACGTGACGGATGATCGCAAGCGTAGCCGGCATCATCATCGCCGCACCCACCGCCAGCGCCACCCTGGCAGCGATCAGCGCTCCGGCACTAGGCGAAAAGGCAGCGCCCAGCGAGGCTCCACCGAACACCACCAGCCCGGCGATGAACATCCGCTTGTGGCCGAACCGGTCCCCCAGCGCGCCCATGCCGGGCAGCAGGCCTGCGACCGTGAGGGCGTAGGCATTGATGATCCACAGCTTCTCGGTGGCCGAGGCGCGCAAGTCATAGGTCAGGCTTGGCAACGCTAGATAGATGACCGTCATGTCGATAACGATCAGCAAAAGCGCGCTGGACAATATGCCCAGCACCAGCCAGCGCAGGCGTGATTTCAACGGGTCGTTCCTCGGTTCCGGTATCCCAGCAATTGGCTGGGAGAAAACGTTGCGGCAGAATATAAATACATACGTATTTAATTTAAAGGGATGACTGTGGGCAGAAAGAGAATCATCGATCGTGAGGTCCTGCTGGATGTGGCCGAAGGAATCGTCAATCGACACGGCGCCGCAGCATTGACGATAGACGCCGTCGCCAAAGCGGCGGGCATCACCAAGGGTGGCGTGCAGTACAGCTTCGGCACCAAGGACGAGCTGATCAACGCGATGTTCGAGCGTTGGGGCAAGGGTTATACGGAGCAGTTCCAGCGCATCGCCGGAGACAACCCCGATCCGCTGACGGCAGTACGCGCGCATGTCGAGGCCACTCGCGGCTCGGACTCCGGTTCTCACGCCAAGGCGGCGAGTCTATTGGCGGCGCTGCTACAAACGCCCGAGCACCTGCAGTCGACCCAGACGTGGTACCGGGAGCGCCTTGCCGGGCTCGACACGACGACCGAAGAGGGCCGCCGCGCCCGTGTCGCCTTTTTCGCCGCCGAAGGCATTTTCGCGCTGCGCTTCTTTCGCCTGATGGAAATAGGCGAGGAGGAGTGGACGGACGTCATGAGCGATATCGCTGCAATGGTCCGTCCGGATAGCTGACGAGCCCTCGACATCGACCCGTTGCCTGCTAGACCGACTAGCGGCTGAGACCGGTCTATCAGCCAAGCAGACTCTCGAGCTCCGGCACAATCTCGAACAAGTCACCCACCAGGCCGTAATCGGCGACCTGGAAGATTGGGGCTTCTTCATCCTTGTTGATCGCGACGATCACCTTGGAATCCTTCATGCCCGCCAGGTGCTGGATGGCACCGGATATACCCACCGCGATGTACAGCTGCGGCGCAACGATCTTGCCGGTCTGGCCAACCTGCATGTCGTTCGGCACGAAACCGGCATCGACCGCCGCGCGCGAGGCGCCAACGGCTGCGCCGAGCTTGTCCGCCAGCGAGTACAGGTGCTTGAAGTTTTCGCCGTTGCCCATGCCGCGGCCACCGGAAACGACGATTTTGGCAGCGGTCAGCTCGGGACGATCGGACTTGGCCAGTTCTTCACCCACGAAGGAAGAAATGCCCTTGTCGCCAGTACCCGAAACCTGCTCGACCGCAGCCGAACCACCTTCGGCGTTGACCGGATCGAAACCGGTGGCACGCACGGTGATCACCTTGATCGGCGCGCTGGATTGCACGGTGGCAATGGCGTTACCGGCATAGATCGGGCGCTTGAAGGTATCGGCGCTCTCGACGGCGATGATCTCGGAGATCTGATCGACGTCCAGCTGAGCGGCCACACGCGGCAGGAAGTTCTTGCCGTTGGTGGTGGCGGCAGCCAGGACGTGGCTGTAGGCGGCCGGCGAGGCTCCTTGCGCCAGACCGGCGATCAGCGGCGCGACGTTTTCAGGTAACTGGTGGGCGTAGGCCGCATCGTCGGCAACCAGTACCTTGGATACGCCTTCGATCTTGGCAGCCGCTTCGCCGATGGCGCCACAGCCTGAGCCCGCGACCAGTACGTGGATGTCGCCACCAATGGCTTTAGCGGCAGCCACAGTGTTGAGGGTCGCAGCAGCCAGAACGGCGTTGTTGTGTTCAGCGATAACCAGGATAGTCATTTCAGGCTCCTTAGCTCAAAGCACCTTCGCTTCGTTCTTCAGTTTCTCGACCAGTTCAGCCACGGACTTGACCTTGATGCCCGCGCTGCGAGCAGCCGGCGCTTCGACTTTCAGGGTCTTCACGGTGGAAGTGGTGGTGACACCCAGCGCGTCCGGAGTCAGCACTTCCAGCGGCTTCTTCTTGGCCTTCATGATGTTCGGCAGCGACGCGTAGCGCGGCTCGTTCAGGCGCAGGTCGGTGGTCACGATCGCCGGCAGGTTCAGCGCAACGGTCTGCGCACCGCCGTCGATTTCACGCTCGACTTTGACCTTGTCGCCTTCCACTTCGACTTTCGAAGCGAAGGTGCCCTGGGCGTAGCCCGTCAACGCGCCGAGCATCTGGCCGGTCTGGTTGTTGTCACTGTCGATGGCCTGCTTACCGAGAATGACCAGCTGTGGCTGCTCCTTGTCGACTACAGCCTTTAGCAGCTTGGCCACGGCCAGGGAGTTCAGTTCTTCGGTCGACTCGACCAGTACGGCGCGATCGGCACCCAGTGCCAGCGCGGTACGCAGCTGCTCTTGAGCTGCGGTCGGGCCAATGGAGACCACGACGATTTCGCTCGCCACGCCTTTCCCTTTCAGGCGTACGGCTTCTTCCACTGCGATTTCGCAGAAGGGGTTCATCGACATCTTGACGTTGGCGAGGTCGACGCCGGAGTTGTCCGCCTTGACGCGAACCTTGACGTTGTAATCGACCACTCGTTTGACGGGTACCAAAACTCTCATAAGTCGGCTCTTGTTCCGTGATTGATCATGTCGGCGCATTTGGCGAACGGGACGAATCGAATCAAAACGCCCGCTGATTCGCGTCGCCAAGATATGCAGCCTTCCGGAAAGACGGATGACCTAAACGGACGATATTGCTGCCGATTCCTCGATCCCTAACCGTTTATGGCCGGATACCTGTCCAGGTAAGCCTGGGCAGCGCGCTGGCACTCGTCGCTTCCAAGGCAGTCGGCCAGCGCGCGTTTTTCTGCTTCGAGTTGCTGCGGCAGGTCGCGTTGGTAGGCATCGCGCATCAAACGTTTGAGTTGGCCTTGCGCGGGCACCGCGGCCTCGCTCAGGCGCTTGGCCAGGCACGAGGTCTCGCTAGCCAGCGTCTCGAGCGGCACGATGCGGTTGACCAGCCCGATGGCTGCCGCCTGGGAAGCTTTCATGGGTTCATTGAGCAGGGCGATTTCCATCGCAGCGCGCAGCCCCACTAGACGAGGCAGGTGCCAGGAAGCACCGAGCTGACAACTGATGCCCGCCTGCAAACAGGCGAAATTGAAACGGCAATTGGTGCGGCGATGGCCAGATCGCAAGCCAGGGCGATGCTCATGCCGGCGCCTGCAATCGGCCCCTGCAGGCTGCCGAGAACCGGGATGTCGAGCTCGGTAAGGATCTGTATGGCCTGATTCATCGGCTCGATCAGGTCTTCGATGATCAAGTCTGGCGCCGCGAGTACCTGTGGCAGATCGACCCCAGCCATGAACGTGCGGCCTGCACCGCTGAGTACGAGCACTCTGCTGGCTGGACGCGCCGCGACCTCACGGCATGCTGCCAGGAAGGCCCAGGCCATGTCCCGGTCAATGGTGTTGAGTGCCTCTGGACGGTTGAATCGGATCTGGCTGATGGCGCCGTTATGTTCAAGCGACACGGGCGAGGGGACTCGATTGTTCATAGATGACTCCGAAACAGGGGCGGGCGGGAAGCTGGAGCCGAGGTTCGGCCCAAGGGCGCGCACCTTCATTCTTTTGATCAGCGTGTGGGCAGGTGCCGGCGGCGCAGGATACGGAGCCCACCGTCACGATCAGTGTTCATAGGGCTGGCGGCCGGCGCATCGTTCATACGGAGTACATCTCCGGCAAACGTCGGAGGCTTTAGTCTTTCCGGACGATGTGAGGCGCTGTGAACGCATGGGCAAATGAGCCACCGCTAATGCCTGAAGTCAGGGCGCTACCCATATCGTTTTTTTGGCAAAGGAGAAGCACATGCCTGTCATTGCAGTTACCGGATCCGCCTCTGGCATCGGCGCGGCGTTGAGCGAGGCGCTGACGAGCGCCGGCCACACCGTAATCGGAATCGACCGAGCCAACGCCGAGATCAATGCCGACTTATCCACCCCCGGTGGTCGTCAGGCGGCCGTTGCCGCGGTGCTCGAGCGTTGTGGCGGCGTGCTTGACGGGTTGGTCTGTTGCGCAGGCGTTGGCGTCACCGCGCCAAGCTGCGGGTTGATCGTGGCGGTTAATCACTTTGGTGTCAGCGAACTGCTGGACGGGCTATTCGAGGCGTTGCAGAAAGGACACAAGCCCGCCGCTGTGGTGGTTGGGTCCGTCGCTTCAGTGCAGCCGGGCGCGCATGAGTTGCCGATGGTCGAGGCCATGCTGAGCGGTGATGAAACCCGAGCGATCGAGCTGGCCGAGTCGCAGAACGAGCCGCACATGGCCTATGCCGGTTCCAAATACGCGGTCACCTGCATGGCACGGCAAAAGGCGCCGGACTGGGGCAGGCTTGGGGTGCGCCTCAATGTGGTCGCGCCTGGCGCCGTGGAAACGCCTCTGTTGCAAGCTTCCAAGGCCGATCCTCGCTACGGCGAATCGACCCGTCGTTTTGTTGCGCCGTTGGGCCGGGGCAGCGAGCCAACGGAGGTGGCGTCGGTGATCGCCTTCCTGCTCTCGGAACAGGCGAGCTTCATCCATGGCAGCGTGCTGTTCGCCGATGGCGGCATGGACGCGATGATCCGCCCGAACACCTTCTGAAGTTCGTCTCGCAGATCAAAAAAACGCCTGGCTTGCCAGGCGTTTTTGCGTTTGGAGAACCGGCTTTAATCCGCGCAAGCGGCGAGCGGGATGGTTGAGGGCGCGGGGGTACGAACGGGCGAAGGCTCCTGGTACGCCCGGGCACGGTACAGCGTCAGAAGCAGCGCCAGCGGTGCGAACAAACTACAGCTGACCACCAACAAGGCGTAGCGCAGCGATTCATGTCCGAACGTGGTGCCGAGTGCGTCGCTCAGAAGCCCGGCAGCGAGCGGACCGAGACCGATGCCGAGCAGGGTGGAAAAGATCGTCTGCAGTGCGATCGCCGTGCCGCGTTGCCAGGGGCTGACCAGTTGAGTCAGCAGATTGAAGGATGCCGCCACCCACCAGATCGCGAAGAAGCCACTGAGCGCCGCCCAGAGCATCGCTGTCGGCACGGGCAGGCCGCCGAGCATGAACCAGGTGCCCTTGGGCGCGAGCAGGTAAAGCGCCATTCCAATCAGCCCCACGACATGTCCCAGCAGCGGAATGCGCAATAGCCAGGCGCGGTTCAAGGCGCTGAGGCGATCGGTCAGCCAGCCGCTGAACAGTCCGCCGACCGCCATGCTGGCCCCGCTGACCACGCCGGCGAGGATGCCGGCATGCTGCAGCGACAGGTCGTGGCTGCGCATCAGAAAGGTCGTGTTCCACATGCCGAAGGCGTAGGCGCCAAAGGTCGTCAGCGCGCTGGCGCTCATCAATAGCAGATAGGGTCGGTTGCGTAGCAGGTCCAGCGCCGATTGCGTCAGCGTCTCGCTCGGGACCGGGTGCGTGCTCACCGCATCCCAGCGGCCGCGAGACGGTTCGCGGACCACAAAACCGAACACCAGCGATAGCAGCAACAAAGGCGCGGCGATCAGCATGAAACCGGTGCGCCAGCCGTAAACGTCGATCAGCCAGGCGCCGACGCTCAGGCCGAGGATGGCCGACAGGGTCGGCGCGCCGGTGAAGCAGCTGATTGCCAGCGAGCGGTTGTGCGCCGGGTAGAGGTCCGCGATCAGCGACAGCGAGGCCGGCATCACCGGCGCTTCGGTGGCCGCAACCAGCATCCGCGCCAACGCCAGCATGAAAAAGCTCATGGCCAGGCCGCAGAGCAGGGTCGCCAATGCCCACAGCACGGCGGCGATAGCCAGCAGCCGCATGCGCGAATGGCGGTCGGCAAGGCGTCCGGCGGGCAGGCCGAGCAGTGCGTAAAAGGCGGCAAAGACCAGACCGGAGAGCAGCCCCATCGCGGTATCGCTGACGCCGAATTCCAGTTTGATTGGTTCGATCATCACCGACATGATCTGCCGGCCAATGAAGCTACTGGCATAGGCCGCCACCAGCAGCGCCAGCACGCCATGGGTACGCCAGCCAAGGCCAGCCTCGGAAGTAGTCGCGGTCGTCATGCGTGGCTCCGGTGGCCGGCCCGGGCGGGCCGACCGAGAGGGGCGGCTCAGGCGCTGGCCTGGCGCTGCTTGAGAAGGGTCAGGGCGGTGTCCTCGATCATGTCTTCCTGGCCACCGACCATGCCACGGCGGCCCATTTCGACCAGGATTTCACGCGCCGAGACGCCGTACTTCTTCTCGGCACGCTTGGCGAACAGCAGGAAGGACCCGTAAACCCCGGCATAGCCCATGGTCAGTGCGTCGCGGTCGCTGCGGATGGGAAAGTCCATGATCGGCACCACCAGATCTTCTGCCACATCCTGGATGCCGAACACGCTGACGCCGGTCTCGATGCCCATGCGGTCGCAGACCGCCACCAGCACTTCCATCGGCGTATTGCCGGCACCGGCACCAAGGCCTGCACAGGCTGCGTCGATGCGTGTCGCGCCGGCGCCGATGGCGGCGATGGAGTTGGCCACGCCCATCGACAGGTTGTGGTGGCCGTGAAAGCCGATCTCGGTTTCCGGCGCGAGCGCATCTCGCAGGGCTGCGACCCGCGCGCGGACATCCTCCGGCAACAGGTAACCGGCCGAGTCGGTGATGTACACGCAGTTGGCGCCGTAGCTTTCCATCAGCCGGCCCTGGGTCGCCAGTCCTTGCGGACTGTTCATATGCGCCATCATCAGAAAGCCCACGGTGTCCATGCCCAGCGTGCGGGCGTGGCTGATGTGTTGCTCGGAGACGTCCGCCTCGGTGCAATGGGTGGCCACGCGAATGGTGGCGACGCCCAGCTCGTGGGCCATCTTCAGATGATCGACGGTGCCGATGCCCGGAAGCAGCAGGGCGGAGACCTTGGCGTTTTTCATCAGTGGAATCACCGCCGACAGGTATTCCTCATCGCTGTGGGCCGGAAAGCCGTAGTTGACCGAGGTACCGCCCAGGCCGTCGCCGTGGGTGACCTCGATCAGCGGCACGCCGGCCGCGTCCAGACCCTGGGCGATGCTTTTCATCTGCTCCAGGCTGATCTGGTGGCGCTTGGGGTGCATGCCGTCGCGCAGGCACATGTCGTGAACGGTAATTTTCTTGCCGCGAAGGTCCATGGCGCGCTCCTTAAAGCTCGGTCTGCTTGAGCAGTTCTTCGGCGAACATCTCGGCGGTGCGCGCCGAGGCTGCGGTCATGATGTCCAGGTTGCCGGCGTATTTCGGCAGGTAGTCGCCCAAGCCTTCCACTTCCATGAAGATCGAGACCCGGTTGCCCTCGAACACCGGCCCGTTGACCAGTTGATAGCCCGGCACGTACCGCTGCACCTCGGCGATCATGGCCATGATCGAGGTGGTGATCGCCGCCTCGTCCGGGGTGCCTTCCGTTAGGCAGTGCACGGTGTCGCGCATGATCAGCGGCGGCTCGGCCGGGTTGATGACGATGATCGCCTTGCCCTTCTTCGCGCCGCCTACCTGTTCCACCGCGCTGGCGGTGGTGCGGGTGAACTCGTCGATATTCTTACGGGTACCGGGGCCGACGGATTTCGAAGCCGCCGTGGCGATGATCTCGGCGTACGCCACCGGTTGCACACGGGACACCGCCGCGACCAGCGGGATGGTGGCCTGGCCGCCGCAGGTGACCATGTTCACGTTCAGCGCGCCGGCCTTGAGGTTGTCTTTCAAGTTCACCGGAGGCACACAATAGGGGCCGATGGCCGCTGGCGTCAGGTCGATCATCAGCACGCCCAGTTCGTTGAGCTTGCGGCTGTTTTCGGCATGCACGTAGGCAGAAGTGGCATCGAAGGCGATGCGAATGTCATCCGCCTTCACGTGAGGCAGCAGGCCGTCCACACCTTCGGCCGTGACTTTCAGGCCCATCTCCTCGGCGCGCTTCAGGCCTTCGGAGGTGGGGTCGATGCCCACCATCCATACCGGCTCCAGCACCTCGCTACGCTTGAGCTTGTACAAAAGGTCGGTGCCGATGTTGCCGGGCCCGATCAGGGCGCAGCGGATTTTCTTGCTCATGAATCGTCTCCTTGCCGGCTCGGGGTCACTGGGCGAACTGCAGGCTGGCCGAGCCAAGGCCGCCGATAGTCATGTGGATGCGGTCGCCAGCGCCAACCGGCACCAGCGGGGCGAGGGCGCCGGAAAGAATCACCTCGCCCTTGCGAAACGGGATGCCGAGCCGGCCCAGCGTATTAGCCAGCCAGGCGACGGCCTCGCAGGGGTGGCCCTGTACGGCGGAGCCCAACCCCTGGCCAGCCGGCTGGCCGTTCTTGAACATCTGCAGCTCGCAAGCGGCCAGGTCCAAGCGGCGCGGGTCGATGCGGGTATCGCCCAGGGCGAACACGCCGCAGGAGGCGTTATCGGCGATGGTGTCCTGTATGCGTATCTTCCAGTCATCGATTCGGGAATCGACGATCTCGAAGCAGCAGGCTACCGAGGCGGTCGCCGCCAGCACGTCGGATGCGGTAACGCCGGGGCCGTTGAGGTCTTCGGCCAGCATGAAAGCGATCTCGCCTTCGGCGCGCGGCTGGATCAACCGGTGTTCGGCCATGCTCACGTGGCTGCCGCTGGCCACTTGCATGCGATCGGTGAGAAAGCCAAAATCCGGCTGATGGACGTTCAGCATGTCCTGCACGGCCTTGCTGGTGACGCCGATCTTCTTGCCGATCAGCTGTTCTCCAACGGCCTCGCGCCGTGCGAGAAAACGCAGCGAGATGCGGTAGGCGTCATCGATGTCGATGGCCGGGTAGCGCTGGGTCAGCGGCGTCAGGGTACGACGCTCGCGCAGGGCGGCGAACAGCTCGTCGCCGAGGGTTTCAATCAGTTGCAGGTCGAGCATGGTTTCTCCTTAGCCTGGCCAGACGCTGGATTCGGCGCCGCCATCGACCTCGATGATCTTGCCCGTCACCCACCTGGAGGCCGGGGTCGCCAGGTACAGCGCGGCGGCGGCGATGTCTTCCACCTCGCCCAGGCATTTCATCGGCGTGTTCGCTTCCATGGCCGCACGCATCTCGGTCGGCATCACTCGATTCAACGCATCGGTGAGGATCGGGCCGGGTGCGATGGCGTTGATCCGGACCCGTGGCGCGAAATCGTGCGCCAGCAGGCGAGTCAATTGCGACAGCGCCGCCTTGGCCGAGCCGTAGGCGCTGAACTGCGGCTGCGCGTAGCGGGCGGCGCCAGAGGTGATGTTGAGGATGTTGCCGCTGCCGGCTTCGTGCATGTGCGGCACGCAGAGCTGGGCAAGCGCATAGGCCGAGCTGACGTTGAAACGCAGAACCTGCTCGAATTCCTCGACGCTCATCTTCAGCGGGTCGTTCGGTCCGGCACCGCCAGCGTTGTTGACCAGGTGCGTAATGCGCCCGAAGGCGTCCAGCGCGGTCTGCACCATGGCCTGGCGTTGGGCCGGCTCGTTGACGTCGCAGCTGACCGCGACGGCCTGGCCACCGGCGGCGCGAATATCAGCCACCACGGCCTCGACGTCCGTCAGGGTGCGCGCGGCGCAGACCACCCGCGCACCAGCTTCGGCATAGGCGAGCGCGATGGCGCGGCCAATTCCGCGCCCGGCGCCGGTAACGATGGCGACGTCATCGCGCAGGGTGAAGCGATCGAGCAAACTCATGATTTCATCCTTCTTTCGAGCGCCTCAGGCGCGGGCGCTGATTTCCTGCGACGCCGGCGCCCACAGATCGGGAAGGCCAGGGTCGGTCGCCTGAATGAGGCGTTTGAGGAGCAGTTTCAAAACCTGCGCGTCGGCCTGGCCGAGCTTCTCGATCAGCTCTTGCTCGACCGCCTTGGCCAGCGCGATCTGTTCGAGCGACAGCTCACGTCCGGCCGCAGTGAGCAGAAAGCGAAGCACCCCGAATTGCTTTTCGGGCGCGACATAGCCCTGTTTCTCCAGAAACAGCATCAGCGATTGCGTGACCTCCCGACCGGTGTAGCTGACGTAGTCGTTGATCTCTTCCAGCGTCAGGTTGTCCTGAATGCACAGCACCGAGAGCACGAAGAAGGCGTGTTCATCGATCTTCTGGCTATGCAGCAGCCGGCGCAGCGCGGCCAGCAGCTGGTAGTGCGCACGACCGGCCAGATAGCCCAGCAGGTCTTCGGTATAGCTGCACTCAGGTGGCGGTTCCGAGCCCAGGCGCAGGAGCTCACGCGGCTTGCACGTGGCCAGGGCGTACTGGCCGCTTTGGTAGGCCAGCGGTGGTAGCTCGGACTTGTCGAAGGCCAGCACCTCACCCACGAAAATCAGGTGATCGCCACCTTCGTAGGTGAAGGCCGTACGGCATTGAAAACGCGCCGTGCAATCGGTGAACAACGGCGTGTCGTTGATGCCCTGGTCGAGGCTGACGCCAGCGAACTTGTTCTCACCACGCGAGGCGAAACGACCCGACAGCAGCTCCTGCTCTACCGACAAGACGTGCACGTTCCAGTGCCTGTTTTCGGTGAAGGCCGGCAGGCTCAGCGCCGATTTGGCCAGGCTCCACAGTACGAGGGGCGGATTGAGCGAAACCGAATTGAAGCTGTTCGCGGTGACGCCTACCGGCTCGCCCTCGGCGTTACGGGTGGTGATGATGGTCACGCCGGTGGTGAAGGTGCTCAGCGCGGCGCGAAAGGCCTGAGGGTTGAAGCTGGCTATAGCCGTCATGGTCTGCCTCGTGAATCCGGTCAGTCGTGGCCGCAGTATTGGCAGTCGGGCAAGGGGGAACATCGTCTTTACGGACTAAAAAAGCGTTAAGCCGCACGTCGTCCGGATGGACGAGGCCAGGGTCGGGAGGGTGGCGCTAACGTGTCCGTCGACCAGGAACGACACGGCCGCCCGGGAGGCCCTATGAGTGCATATCTGCGATCCATCGATGAAGTGGGCGCGCTGCTTGGCGCACAGCGTCAGGCTTACGACCGAGAGGGCCCGGTCGACGCCGCGACCCGCCGACGCCGGCTGCAAGCGGTGATCGAACTGCTGGTGGCCGAGCAGAACAGGTTGCTGGAGGCGCTGGATGCCGACTTTGGTGGGCGCCATCCGGGCTATTCATTGATGACCGATGTGCTCGGTGCGCTGAGTTCACTCAAGCACGCTCGCAGCCATTTCGAGCAGTGGATGCAGGATTCGTCCCGGCCGCCGTTTGCGCCCTATGACCAGCTCGGTGCCGAGGCATGGGTGCAGTATCGGCCCAAGGGCAGCGTGGGCATCATCGGCACCTGGAACGCGCCGGTGTTTACCTTGCTGAGCCCGCTTGCAGGTGTGCTCGCCGCAGGCAACCGGGCAATTCTCAAGCCGTCCGAGATCGTGCCCAACACCGCGCAGGTACTGGCAGAGGCTGTCGCCGATCGCTTCGATCCCCTGGAGCTGGCCATCGTCACGGGCGGCGTCGAGATCGGACAGGGCTTCGCCAGCCAGCCGTTCGATCATTTGGTATTTACCGGCGGTACCGCAATTGGCCGAGACGTGATGCGCCGCGCCGCGGAAAACCTCGTGCCGGTGACGCTGGAGCTCGGCGGCAAGTCGCCGGCCATTGTCGGCCGCAGTGCGGACATCGCCGATGCGGCCCGGCGCCTGGCCATCGCCAAGTTCACTAACGGCGGGCAGATTTGCGTCTCGCCGGATCTGGTCTACGTGCCGGTGGAACAGAAACAGGCCTTCATCGGCGCGCTCCGCGATGCGGTTGGCGTGCTGTACCCACGAGCCGCCGGCAACCCGGACCTAGTTGCGGTGGTCAACGAGCGCCACCTCCAGCGCATCGACCGTTACCTGGCCGATGCCGAGGCCCAGGGCGCCGAGATTATCCGTTGCCCCGACGAGGCGCCCGCATCTGGCAGCCGCAAGCGGCCGCTGAGTGTGGTGGTCAATCCACCGTTGCACAGCCTGGTCATGCAAGAGGAAATCTTCGGCCCGGCAATGGTGCTGCTGACCTACAGCGATCTTCCCGCTGTGGTGGAAGAGATCAACAGCAGGCCCCGGCCATTGGCGCTGTATTACTTCGGCCATGACCAGGCCGAGCAGGATCACGTGCTCGGTCATACCTTGTCAGGCGGCGTGACGATCAACGACGCGATGATGCATCCGGCCATGCATGACGCCCCGTTCGGTGGCGTTGGCGCATCGGGCATGGGGCACTACCACGGCTGGGAGGGCTTCTGTCAGTTCAGCCATGCGCGCACCGTGTTCAAGGCACCGGCCTATGACCCGCGCGGTGAGTGGGGCCTTTTGCCGCCGTACGGCGAACATTTTCTCGCCGCCATGAAGGCGCAGGCCACCGCCGACTGAGCAGACATGGCCCGGTCGTGGATGGCAGGTCGCGCCGGGCGCTGCGTAAAACCCTCATTCATGATCGGAGCATTCCCATGAGCAACACAGACGCTACTGGCGGGCCGGTTCTCGCTGAGCCCGGAACCCAGCCAACCTGGCCGCGCCGAGGCGTGCTCAAAGCCGGCGCGCTGGCAGTTGGCGCTGCGATGCTCGGTCGTTTCGCCGTGGCAGGCGAGCGAACCAGCGGCCTGACGCCGGAGCAATACGCGGGGCTCGACGCCTGGCCATGGCCGAGGCGGTGCGTGGCGGCGAGCTGACCGGCGCAGAGCTGTTGGCTGCAGCGTTGGCGCGCTGCGAGGCGGTTAATCCGCAGGTCAACGCCGTGAACATGCTGCATGAGGATTACGCCCGGGCGCTGCTGAACGAGCGCCGCGCTGCCCGCGAAACGGGTGCGCTGGCCGGCGTGCCGCTGCTGGTCAAAGACCTCAGCACCTATCTGGCTGGCACCGTGACCAGCAATGGCAGCCGGCTGTTCCGGGATGGCCCGCCGTCACAGTTCACCAGCACCTTGATTGCACGCTATCAGGCCGCCGGTGCGGTGCCCTTCGGCAAGACCGCCACCCCCGAGTTCGGGCTGACCACCACCACCGAGTCGGCGCTCTGGGGCCAGACTCACAACCCCTGGGATCTCGAACGCAGCGCCGGTGGCTCCTCTGGCGGCGCGGCGGCTGCCGTGGCGGCGGGCATCGTACCGGTGGCCCATGCCACGGATGGCGGCGGCTCGATCCGCATTCCGGCGTCTTATTGCGGCCTGGTCGGGCTGAAGCCGAGCCGTTACCGCACGCCCAGCGGCCCGGGACACTTCGAGGGCTGGTTCGGTGCCAGCGTGGCGCACGTGGTTTCGCGCACGGTGCGCGACACGGCGCTGTTCCTCGATGCGGGGCAGGGCCATGAGGCCGGTAGCCCGTACTGGACCCAACCACTGGAGCGCCCCTTCGTCGAGGCGGTGGGGCGTGATCCCGGGCGCCTGAAGATTGCGCTGGTCAGCCGTTCCCTGACCGGTGCGGCGCTGGACCCGGCAGTGGCGCACGTGCTCGACGACACCGTGAAACTCTTGCTCGGCCAGGGCCATGAGATCGAGGAACTGACCCTGCCGGTCGACCCGCGCGAGCTTTTCTCGGCCCATGGCAAGGTGAGCGCCACCGCGCTGCTGGCCAGCATCCGCGACCGTGAAGCAATGCTCGGGCGGAAGTTGGCAGCTGACGAGCTGGAGCAGATCACTCATGTCGTGCTGGGCAATGGCGAGCAGGTCAGCGGGCTCGACCTGTACCGCGCGCGGCACGCGTTCGAGACCATCAGCGAGCAAATGGAGCGCCCGTTCGAACGCTTCGACCTGATTCTTTCGCCAGTCACCGCCAACCTGCCGCCCAAGCTCGGCGAGCTGCGCCTCTCGCAACCCTGGGAAAGCTACATGCAGAAGGCCATGGGCAGCGCCTCCTTCACGGTGCTGGCCAACGTCAGCGGGCAGCCGGCGATCTCGTTGCCGCTCGGCTGGAGCGAGGAGGGGTTGCCGGTGGGGATGATGTTCACCGCGCGCCTGGGTGGCGAGGAGCTGCTGCTGCGCCTGGCCGGGCAGCTGGAACAGGTCCGTCCCTGGTCGTCGCGCCGCCCCGGCCTGCCGGTGTGATTGGCCGTGTTTTTTGACCCTCTGCTAGTCCGCTTTGACGATGAGTCTGCCAGCTCCGGCTTCCGATAATCAGAACAGCCGCGCCTTCCTCGCAGCGGCGCTATAGAGGAATCAGAGATGGCAGCCACTCGCCAGAAAACACAACAAGAAGTCGACCTGATCGAGCGCGCGCGGCAAATGATCCCCGTGCTTAAAGCGCGCGCCGCACAAGCGGAAAGCCAGCAGAAGGTGCCGGACGAAACCATCGCCGATCTGCAGGAGGCTGGCCTGTTCAAGGTCCTGCAACCCAAGCGCTTCGGTGGCTACGAGGCCGATCTGCGTACGTTCGCGGACATCCAGATGGCGCTGGCCGAAGGCTGCATGTCGACCGCCTGGATCTACGGCGTCATCGGCGTGCACCCCTGGCAACTGGCCCGCTATCCGCTCCAGGCGCAGGAAGACGTCTGGGGTTCGGATCAATCCACCCTCATGTCTTCAACCTATATGCCGGTCGCCAAGGTGACGCCTGTGGAGGGCGGCTATCGCATCAGCGGTCGCTGGGGCTTCTCCAGCGGCAGCGAGCACTGCCATTGGTGTCTTTTGGGCGGGATCATCCCGGCCGATGAGAACGGCGAGGGCGCCGAGCACGGCACCTTCCTGGTGCCACGCAGCGACTACCGCATCGAACACAACTGGGACGTCCTGGGCCTGCGCGGCACCGGCAGTCACGACATCGTCGTGGAGGATGCCTTCGTGCCAGCGCACCGTGTCCAGCGCACCAACAATTCAAGCCTCGAAGCGACCCCGGGCCGTGAAGCCAACCCCAACCCGCTGTACGGCATTCCCTTCGCCCAGGTGTTCACCCGCGCCGTTTCCACCTCTTGCCTGGGTGCGCTGCAGGGCGCGATCAACGAGTTCCGTGAGAACGCCGCGCGGCATATCGGCAAGCACGGTGCGAAAACCGCAGAGGACCCGCTCGCCCAGGAAACCGTGGCCGATGCCTCGCTGACCCTGGACATGCTGCGCCTGGTGCTCGATCGCAACTACGAGCAGTTGCAGGAAATCTCCGCCGGTAACGCCTTCCCGGATGTGGAAACCCGCCTGCTGTATCGCTACCAGTCGGCCTACGTGACCAATACCTGCGCCGAGAAGGTCAGCGGCATCCTGCGCTGCATGGCCGCGTCCGGGCTCTATGAGAGCAATCCGGTGGCGCGGATTTTCCGCGACCTGCACCAGGCTCGCGGGCACATCTCCAACAACGTCGCCGCGTTTGCCCGCACCTATGGCGCCGTCCAGCTCGGCCTGCCCAATCCCGACCCCTACGTGTGACAGCCATGCCGCTGTCCGTGCGACGGCGGTTCGATCGATCAAGCAAGTGAGTCCGGAACATGCATAACAACAAGAGTCATCCAGACACTTACGACGTTGTGGTAGTCGGCTCGGGGGCCGGTGCGATGACGGCAGCGATAACCGCCGCCGACCAGGGGCTGTCGGTACTGGTGGTGGAAAAGGCCGCGCAGTACGGCGGCACCTCGGCGCTGTCCGGCGGCGGCATCTGGATCCCCGACAATCACTACTTCAAGAAGATCGGCGGCAAGGATAGCTACGAGCAGGCCATGACCTACCTCAAGGCTGCGATCGGCGACCGGGTCGACGAGTCACGCCTGCACGCCTATCTGACCCACGCCCCGGCGATGATCCAGTACCTGGAGGAGCGGACCCAGGTGCATTACACCGTGGCCGACAAGTATCCGGACTATTACCAGGACCTGCCCGGCGCCCTGAAGGGCGGGCGCAGCCTGGACCCGGAACTGTTCGACGTCAGCGTGTTGGGCGCGGAACTGGAAAACCTGCGCGAGGCCTCGCCGACCACGCTGCTGATGGGGCGCATCGCCTGGACCGCGCGGCACGCCCACAAGGCCATGGCCAAGGCGCCGGGCTGGCGGCTGCTCGTGCTCTGGCTGATGCTGCGCTACAAATTCGACTTCGCCTGGCGCAAGAAGACCCGCCGCGACCGCCGCACCGCGCTCGGCAACGCCCTGGTGGCGAGCCTGCGCGCCTCCATGCTCGACCGCAAGATTCCCCTGTGGCTAAACACCGACTTCCGCGAGTTGATCGAGGAAGACGGCGTGGTGACGGGCGTGGTCGTCGAACGCGACGGCCAGACGATGACCATCCGCGTGCGGCGCGGGGTGATTCTCGGTGCTGGCGGTTTCGAGCAGAACCAGGCCCTGCGCGACCGTTATCTGCCGCAGCCGAACAATCACGAATGGAGCGCCACGCCCAACGGCGGCAACACCGGAGCGGCATTGGAGGCGGGGCAGAAGATCGGAGCCGCCACCGACCTGCTGGACTGGGCGTGGTGGGCGCCGACGCTACAGGTGCCGGGCGAGGCGCAGTCACGCGGGGTGTTCGCCGAGCGGGCCTTTCCCGGCGCCATCGTGGTCAACGGCCAGGGCCGGCGCTTCGTCAACGAGGCGGCGCCTTATCTGGAATTCGTCGATGCGATGTACCGCGACAACGAAACCAGCGGCGGCAAAAGCGTGCCCGCCTGGGTGATCTTCGATGCCAGGTTCCGCTTCGGCTATGCGATGGGCCCACTGATGCCGGCGCAGATCATGCCGGACAGCCGCCTGCGCAAGGAATGGCTGGGCAGCGTCTACTGGAAGGCCGACAGTCTGGACGATCTGGCCCGCCAGATCGGCGTGGACGCAGACGGGTTGCAAGATACGGTGGCGCGCGTGAACCGCTTCGCCAGCAGCGGTATCGACGAGGACTTCGCTCGCGGCGGCAACGTCTTCGACCGTTACTACGGCGACTCGAACGTCAAACCCAACCCGTGCCTGGCGCCGCTGGCCAAGGGGCCGTTCTATGCGATGCGGATGAATGCCGGCGACATCGGCACCAAGGGCGGGCTGCTGACCAACGCGAACGCCCAGGTGCTACGCGAGGACGGCGAGCCGATCGGCGGGCTCTATGCCATCGGCAATACCTCGGCGTCGGTCATGGGCACGCGCTATCCGGGCGCTGGCGCCACGCTCGGTCCGGCCATGACCTTCGGCTACATAGCCGCGCACCACCTGTCGGCAACGGCGTGAGGGCATGCTCATGAGTGCACGTTTGCGGGATAAGGTGGCGATCGTCACGGGCGGCGCCAGCGGCATGGGCGAATGCGCCGTGCGCCAGTTCGCCGCCGAAGGCGCACAGGTGCTACTGACTGACCTGAACGTCGAGGCCGGACGTCGTCTGGCTCATGAGTTGGGCGACGCGGTGTCGTTCATGCAGCAGGACGTCAGCGATCCCGATGGCTGGCAAGCGCTGGGCGCGCTGGTGGATGAGCGCTATGGCCGGCTCGACGTGCTGGTCAACAACGCCGGCATCCTCAAGGCCGGGACGATCGAGCAGACCACCCTGGCCGACTGGCAGACGCTGATGCGAGTCAACGCCGATAGCGTATTCCTCGGCTGCCAGACGGCGGTCGCGCTGATGAAGCGCGGTGGGGGCGGCTCGATCATCAACCTGTCATCTATCGCCGCGATTGCCGGCAAGCCCGACTTTCTGGCCTACAGCGCCAGCAAGGGTGCCATCAGCGCGCTCACACGCAGTGTCGCGGCCTTTGGCCGGGCGCACCGCATCCGCTGCAATTCGCTGCATCCGGACGGCGTGCTCACGCCGATGACCCGCGCGATCTACCCGCAGGGCATCGATCCGGAGCGCTTGACCATCGACACGGACCCCATGAACCGGGCCTGCCGGCCGGAAGACGTGGCCCATGCCATGGTCTTTCTCGCCTCGGACGAGTCGCGGGCGATCAATGGCATCGAACTGCGCATCGACAGCGGCCAGTTCGTCATGAGTATCTAGACATGAACGCGCCCGAATACATCACGCTGCAGGTGGCCGAGGTGATCCACGAGACCGCCGACAGCTGCTCCTTCGTTTTCGATGTGCCCGAGGCGCTGGCCTCGCGTTTCGAATACCGCCCTGGCCAGTTCCTCACCGTGCGTATTCCCCACGGTGATGATTGGCTGCCGCGCTGCTACTCGCTGTCCAGCTCGCCGCTGGAGGATGAGTCGCTGCGCGTCACCGTCAAACGAGTGGAGGACGGTCGCGGCTCGAACTGGCTATGCGACCGGTTAAGGCCGGGCGACAGCGTTCAGGTGCTGCCGCCGGCCGGTGTGTTCGTGCCCAAATCGCTGGACACCGACCTGCTGCTGTTCGCCGGTGGCAGCGGCATTACGCCGGTGCTTTCGATCCTGCGTGCGGCGCTGAAACAGGGGCGCGGCCGGGTTCGCCTGGTGTATGCCAACCGCGATGAGGCGTCGGTGATCTTCCGTGACCTGCTGCGTGAGCTGGCCACCTTCCATCCGCGGCGGTTGCAGGTGATCCACTGGCTGGACAGCGTGCAGGGCCGTCCCTCGCCCGAGCAACTGGCCGCATTCGCCGAGGGCTTCGGTCACGCCGAGGCGTTCATTTGCGGGCCGGGACCGTTCATGGATGGCGCTGTCACCGCGTTGAAGGCCGCTGGCCTGCCGAATCAGGCGGTACACGTCGAACGGTTCGTCTCGCTGCCGGGCGAGAGCGAACAGCCCACCGCTGTGGTGGAGCATGCCGGCGCCACCGCCACGCGTCTGACCGTCGAGCTGGACGGCGAGCGCCACACCATCGACTGCGAACCTGGCGAGCTGCTGTTGGCCGCGATGCGCCGGGACGGGCTGCAAGCGCCGCACTCCTGCCTGGTCGGCGCCTGCGCCTCCTGCATGTGCACCCTGGTGGAGGGTGATGTCGAGCTGCTGGCCAATGATGCCCTTGATGCGGACGAGCTGAAGGAAGGCTGGACGCTGGCCTGCCAGGCCATCGCGCTCAGCAGCAACGTCCACCTGCGTTTTCCCGACTGATTGAACCGAGGCTGACATGACCGTGCTGACGACCCCTTCAACTCGCGCCGACGCTGACGTCCGCGCCGTCCAGACGCTGCCTGCGCTGCTGTTCGCTGCCGCCGAGGTCCATGCGGGGCGCACAGCGCTGGAAGATGGCGAGCGGCGAATCGACTATGCCGAGCTGCCCGAGCACGCTCTGGCTATCACCCGCGGGTTGATGGCGCTCGGTGTGAAGGCGGGCGATCGAGTCGCCATCTGGGCGCCGAACTGCATTGACTGGGTGCTGCTGGCCCTCGGCCTGCAATGCGCCGGCGCGGTGCTGGTGCCGCTCAATACCCGCATGAAGGGCGCTGAGGCGGCGGATATCCTGTCGCGTAGCCGTACGCGTCTGCTATTCGTGCAGGGGCAATTTCTCGGCGTGGACTACCCGGCCATGCTGGCGCCACATCGGCCGGTTTGTCTGCAGCACGTGGTGGTGCTGGGCGAAGCCCCGTCGGCTGCGGCGGATTTCAGCCTGGATGCGCTAGTGGCCATCGGCTCGACGGTATCGCCGCAAGCCGCCCGCGAACGTGCCCAGGCGGTGCGCGCGGAGGATCTGTCGGATCTGCTCTATACCTCCGGCACCACCGGCAAGCCCAAGGGCGTGATGAATGCCCACGGTCAAAGCCTGCGTGCTTTTGGCGAATACGCCCGGATCATCGGCCTGGTGCCGGGCGACCGTTACCTGATCGTCAACCCGTTCTTCCATTCGTTCGGCTACAAGGCCGGCTGGCTGACCTGCCTGCTGGCTGGCGCGACGATCCTGCCGCATGCGGTGTTCGACGCCGAGCAGATTTTCGAGCGGGTCGCCCGCGAGCGGATCACCGTACTGCCCGGCCCGCCGACGCTGTACCTGTCGATGCTGGCGCACCCGAATCTGCAAAACACCGATCTGGGCAGCTTGAGAATTGCCGTTACCGGCGCATCGACCATTCCGCCGCAATTGATCGAGCGCATCCGTGGCGAGCTGGGCTGCGAGGTGGTGACGACCGCCTATGGCCTGACCGAATGCGGCGGGCTGGCCACCATCTGCGACCCGTCTGCGGCTGCCGACGTCATTGCCGGTACCAGCGGGCAGCCCATCCCCGGTACGGAGGTGCGCATCGTCGATGCCGATAACCGTCCGGTGCCAGCGGGGGAGAACGGCGAAATCTGCCTGCGCGGCTTCCATGTGATGCAGGGCTATTTCGACGACCCCGGCGCCACCGCCGAGGCCATCGACGCGGAGGGCTGGCTGCACACCGGCGACGTCGGCAGCCTGGACGCCAACGGCAACCTGCGCATCACCGGGCGGCTCAAGGACATGTTCATCGTCGGTGGTTTCAACTGCTATCCAGCCGAGATCGAGGCCGCGCTCGGCGAGCATCCAGATGTTGCGCTGGTGGCGGTGATCGGCGTTCCCGATGAGCGCATGGGCGAGGTGGGCTGCGCCTGCGTGGTGCGCAAAAGCGGCGCGATACTCGACGCATTCGACCTGATCGCCTGGTCGCGCGAACACATGGCCAACTACAAGGTGCCGCGCAAGGTGGTGTTCTTCGAGCAACTGCCGACCAACGCGTCGAACAAGATCGACAAGTTGAAGCTGCGCGCCGAGCTGTCCTGAGCGCTCCAGGCAGTGACATGATCGGCCAGCCGTGAACTGGCCGATCCCGATTTCGCCCATCAGAGGCAAGCGATCCATGGACCACGACGACAATACTTCCAGGTCTCCCTTCAGCCCCCTGCGTGTCGGCCCGCTGACACTCAGAAATCGCTTCATCAAGGCCGCGACCAATGAAGGCATGTCCATCGATGGAGTGCCCAGCAAGCAGCTGGTGCGCTTCCATGAGTCGATAGCGGCTGGCGGCACGGCCATGACCACGCTGGCCTACTGTTCGGTCAGCCCCGACGGGCGAACCTTGCCGGGCCAGATCGTGCTTCATCCGGACAGCCAGGCGCATCTGCGCGTCCTGACTGATGCGGTGCACCGGCACGGTGCTGCAGCGTCAGCCCAGATTACCCATGGAGGCTGTTTCACTTTTATGCCTGAACGGTCCACGCCGCGGCCGCTTTCAGCCAGTGGCGGCTTTAACAAGATCGGCATGCTCAGCGGTATGTTTCGCAAGCAGGCGATGACCGAGGCGGACATGGATCAGGTCGTCCTCGAATTCGCCCAGGGCGCCCGACTGGCGCGGGAGGCGGGGTTCGATGCCGTGGAGATCCACATGGGTCACGGCTATCTACTCAGCCAGTTCATCTCGCCGCTGTACAACAAGCGCCGCGATGCCTATGGCGGCAGCCTGGAGAACCGCCTGCGCTTTCCGCGTCAGGTATTGCGCGCCGTGCTCGATGCGGTGGGCCGGGACATGGCGGTGCTGTGCAAATACAGCATCACCGAGGGGGTGAAGGGCGGTAATCAGCCCGAGGACGGCGTGACCATTGCGCGCCTGCTCGAGGCGGAAGGCGCGAACATGCTGGTGCTCAGCGCTGGCATGAACGCCGAGTCCATCACCACCATGTTCGGCTCCTCGTTTCCCAAGGAAAACCGCGTGCGCCCGAGCAATCCGCTGGTGGCGGCGGCCATGGCCATTCAGCAACTGCGCGAGCGGCCGGTGGACTTTCGCGAGCTGTACCTGCTGGAGCATTCGCGGCGAATCCGTCAGGCCGTCAAGGTGCCGCTGGCCTACCTGGGCGGGGTCACAAGCCTGCGCGGCGTCCAGCAGGTGCTGGACGAGGGCTTCGACGCGCTGGCGCTGGGAAGGGCGCTGATCGCCGAGCCGGATCTGGTCGCCAAGTTTTCTTCGGGCTCCAGCCAGCAAGGCATCTGCACGGCGTGCAATCGGTGCGTGGCGATGATGTATACGCCGGGCGGTACCAGCTGTGTGCTTGGTGCGCCGGGTGACCCGGTGCTTAATGCTCAGGCGGCGGCTTCTTGAGTTTGTTAGGGGTGTGGTTGTTCGTGTTTCATGGCGGTGACCATCGGGTTGGCGAGTTTGAGGGGCTGACTGAACGGACCGCTGTCATAGCGATTAGCGAGTCGTTTGAGAGCTTGGTTTCGCCCTGCTGGGCGAGTCCCTTTTGGCAGTCGCCCCAAAAGGAACCAAAAGGTCTTGCCCCGCCATCCGGCCCTGCGCTTCGCTCCGGGTTCGTTCACTCCATCGTCGCTCCGAGGGTCGTCGTACAAGGGCCATCCCTGGCCCTTTACGACTCTCGCCGCATCCATGCGGCTCGCCCCTCTGCGCAACGATTGCGCTCACCCTCCTGATGGGGCGTCTGGAGTTGTCTGACAGTTCGGTTGAAATTCAAAAGCCAAAGCAGCATTGACAATCTTCCAGGCGGTTTGGACCGTTCCCGTCAGGACCCGTCAGGACCCGTCAGGACCCGTCGACGGCCCGCCTCTCGGACAAACCAGTACTCGCCCCAAGGGCGCGCCTCCTACGAACGCGGATCGGCTGGGCTACGACAGCGTGCTTTGGCGTTTGTGGAATGCAGACCTCGGGACGAAGCGATAGCTTTTGCGTTGCTTGAACACACGCTTTCGCCGCGAGGGCGCGCCTCCTACGAAAGCGGATCGACTGGGCTACGGCAGCGTGCTTTAGCGTTTGTGGGAGGCCCGACCTCGGGGCGAACAGCGTTGCGCTCAGAGCCGGGCCTTTCACCAGGCGCGCTACTGCACCCTCGGCTCACGCGGCATGCCTAGCGCGCGTTCGGCAATGATGTTGCGTTGAATCTCGTTGCTGCCGCCGTAGAGGGTGTCAGCGCGGGTGAACAGGAACAGTGACTGCAGACGCGACAGTTCGTAGGGCGCGCCTTCGAGGATTTCCGCCTGTGGCCCGAGCACGTCCATCGCCAACTTGCCCAGCTCGGCGTGCCAGGTGGACCAGGCGAGTTTGTAGATGGTCGCCTCGCGGCGCAGGCTGCCGTCCTGCGGGCCGGACAGCATCCGCAGCGAGTTGTAGCGCAGCACTCTGAGACCCGCCCAGGCCTGGGCCAGGCGCTGGCGGATCAGCGGGTCCTTGGCGGCGCCGTTGCCTTTGGCGAGACGGATAACCTCGTCCAGCTCGTTCTGGAACTGCATCTGCTGGCCGAGGGTGGACACGCCACGCTCGAATCCCAGCAGCGCCATGGCGATCTTCCAGCCCTCGCCCGGCGCGCCGATCATGCAGGACGCCTCGGCTTCGGCATCGTCGAAGAACACCTCGTTGAACTCGCTGGTGCCGGTGATTTGCTGGATCGGCTGCACGCTGATGCCGGGCTGAGCCATCGGCACCAGCAGGAAGGACAGGCCGTGATGGCCGCGGCTTTCCGGGTCGGTGCGCGCCAGCACGAAACACCAGTCCGACTCGTGGGCCAGCGAAGTCCAGACCTTTTGCCCGTTGATCCGCCAGGTGCCGCGCGTGGCGTCGAACTGTGCGCGGGTCTTGACGCTGGCGAGATCAGAACCGGCGCCCGGCTCGGAATAGCCTTGGCACCAGAACTCGCGGCCTTCGAGAATGCCGGGCAGGAAGCGCGCACGTTGTTCGTCGCTGCCAAAGGCCACCAGGGTCGGACCGATCAGCCCCTCGCCGATGTGCCCCATGCGGCCAGGACCGCCGGCACGGGCATATTCCTCGTGAAAGATCACCTGCTGGCTGATCGACAGGCCGCGACCGCCACACGCGCTCGGCCAGCCCAGACCGATCCAGCCACCCTTGGCCAGTTCGCGTTCCCAGGCTTTGCGTTCTTCAGGAAACATATGCTCGTCGCCCGGTCCGCCCCGAAAACGCAGCGGCTCGAAGGGGCCGCGCAAATGCTCGGCGAGCCAGCCGGCCACTTCCTGGCGAAAGGCTTCGTCTTCTGCGCTGAATCCGATTTTCATGTGAACTGCTCCAGAATCAGGTGGGCCAGACGCTCGCGGTGCTGGGCGGGGTTGCCGAACAGCTGTTCACCGGCGCGGGCGCGTTTGAAGTACAGGTGCGGGTCGTATTCCCAGGTGAAGCCGACCCCGCCGTGCAGCTGGATCGACTCGGCGGCGCAGTGCATGAAGGCTTCGCTGGCGTGGATCTTGGCGACGGCGCTGACTTCGCTCAGTTCGCCCGCGATCAGCCTGTCGCCTTCGGTACCGAGTACTTCATGGGCCACGCAGGCCGCGTAGTAGCAGGCCGAGCGTGCGCTCTCGATCTCCAGCATGAGGTCGGCGCAACGGTGCTTGATGGCCTGGAAGCTGGCGATGGAACGACCGAATTGCTGGCGTTCGCCGAGGTAGGCCAGGGTCAGATCCAGGCATTGCTGGGCGCTGCCTGTCTGCTCACAGGCCAGCGCGATGGCGGCGAGTTGCAGCGTGGTGTCGAGCAACTGCGCGCCGTCGCCGGGCGCATGCAGGCAGTGCTCGGTCGATACCTGGACGGCCTCCAGCGAGAGGTGCCCGAGGCGCCGGGTCTGGTCCAGCGTAGGCAGCGCGCGGCGGCTCAGACCCGGTTGATTGGCGGGCACAGCAAACAGTCCGATGGCGCTGTTCGGGGCGTCCGTGAGTTGCGCGGCAACGATCAGCAAATCCGCCTCCGCACCGTCGAGCACCGCCTCGCAAACACCGTCGAGCCGCCAGCCGTTGTCTTCGGCCGTGGCCTGCACCCCTTGCGTCAGCACATGCCCGGCGCGCGTGGCGGCCGAGCAGGCGAGGGTGGCTGTGAGGCTGCCGGCCGCTAGTTCCGGTAGCCAGCGTGCCTTCAGCGCCTCGTTATCGCTCAACAGCAGCGCCGGGGTGGCGACGCAGGCGCTGGCAAAGAACGGCGAACTGAGCAGTCGCCGGCCCATCTGTTCAAGCAGGATGGCCTGCTCGACGAAACCGAGGCCGAGACCGCCGTGGTCTTCCGGAATGATCAGCGCCGGCCAGCACAACTCGCCAGCGATCTGCCGCCACAGCTCGCCGTTGTAGCGCTCGCTCACCATCGCGGCGCGCACGGCGGGTGAATCCGACGCCTTGGCCAGAAAGCCGGCGGCGCTCTCCTGGATCATCAATTGTTCATCGCTCAAGGCGAAATCCATGTTCGGGCTCCTTCGGGCATCGATGGCCGGCAGCCTATGACACGTGCGCGCCGGCGGAATCCTCGATACGGACTAGGGGCTGTTGACGTTTCGTTCGCGGCCGCGCCGGTGCCTGTTTTTGCGCGAGGCAAGGCACGAGGAGTGAAGTTTGGTTGTTCCAAATGAGCGACGAGTAACGCCGCATCGCGTAAAAACAGGCCCGGCCCGCAGGGTTGCGCAGCAACGCGGCTCGCGCCGAAACGTCAACAGACCCTAATACCCCTCGAAGGTCGGCCGGCGCTTTTCCAGGAAGGCTTGCATGCCTTCCTTCTGATCGCGCGAGGCGAACAGCAGGGCGTTGGCCTTGCGCTCCAAGGCCAGGCCCGCTTCGAGCGAGGCGTCCATGCCGGCGAGAATGACTTCCTTTATCTGCTCGGCGGCCAGCGGCGGCATGGCGGCGACCAGACGGGCCTGCTCCAGCGCGTGGGCCTGCACCTGGTCATCGGCCACCACTTCACTGACCAGCCCGGCAATCCAGGCTTCATGGGCGGTGATCGGCCGGCCGGTGAGGGTCATCTGCATCGCCTTGGCTTTGCCCACCGCGCGCAGCAGACGCTGGGTGCCACCGATGCCGGGCATGATGCCGATGCGTATTTCCGGCTGGCTGAAGCGCGCGCCTTCGCCGGCGATGATGATGTCCGCGTGCATCGCCAGTTCGCAGCCGCCGCCGTAGGCGTAGCCGCACACGGCCGCGATCACCGGTTTGGGGCAGTGCTGGATCGGCGCCCACACACGCTCGGTGTGGCGCTGGAGAATCTCGATGGGGCCGACGCCGGCCATGCTGGAAATGTCGCCGCCAGCGGCGAAGACCTGCTCGCCGCCAGTGAGCAGGATGCAGCGCACCGTGGGGTCCTGCGCCAGTTCACTGAAATGCCGCGCCAGCAGCGCCTGCAGTTCCAGACTCAGGGCATTGTTGACGGCAGGACGGTTCAGGCGCAGGCGGGCGACCCCCTCGGCGGGCCGGTCCGAGAGCACCGTGGGTTCTTCTGCTGGGTTCATGAGCGCGGCGCTCCTCGGGGGCGGGAAGGGTGCGTCGATTGTTGGGGCGGGCAATGGGCGACTCATCGTCCGTTCAGACGACGAGCAGGCTGTTCGTGCTCAATACAGTGGGGCCATTGCTTAGACGAGGACGCAGCGATGGATGCCCCGAGCAGCCTGGATTTTTCCGACAAGACCGTACTGGTGACCGGCGGCACCAAGGGCATCGGCGCGATCATCGCCAGCCGCTTTCTGCAGGCTGGCGCGAACGTCGTGGTCTGCGGCCGCCAGGCACCGGAGCGACTGCCAGAGGGCGGTGGCCGGGTCGCCGAGTTTTTTCCCGTGGATGTGCGTGACGTCGATTCGCTGGACGCTCTATTCGCGGCCATTGAAGACCGCTATGGGCGGCTGGACGTGCTGATCAATAACGCTGGCGGCAGCCCAGCCGCCGAAGCGGCGACCGCCTCGCCGCGTTTTCACGAAGGCATCATCCGCCTGAATCTGATCGCTCCGCTGAATGTCGCCCAGCAGGCCAACCGGCTCATGCAGCGCCAGGCCGAAGGCGGGGTGATCTTGTTCATCGGCAGCGTCGCCGCGTTGCGCCCCTCGCCCGGCACCGCCGCCTACGGCGCGGCCAAGGCCGGTGTGCTGGCACTGGTCAGCTCGCTGGCGGTGGAGTGGGCGCCCAAGGTGCGCGTGGCCGCCATCAGCCCCGGGCTGATCCGTACCGAGCAATCACATCTGCATTACGGCGACGAAGCCGGTATCGACGCGGTGGGCCGGACCATTCCGGCCGGGCGTATGGGCGAGCCGGACGACATCGCCAATGCCTGTCTTTATGCCGCCTCGCCGATGGCGGCCTATTTCAGTGGAACCAACCTGCTGCTGCATGGCGGTGGCGAGAAGCCTGCGTTTCTCGCTGCCGCCAACGCCGACCAGCATTGATGCAACCCCGGTGACGCCGCCAGCGGTGGCGTCCAGACAGATCCATCAGGAGGCGAACTTGGCTGATCAAGAGCTGATAGAAAAACTGCGGGCCACGGTCGGACGCGAGTACGGCCGGGTGTACGCCTGGGACCAGGTGAATGCCCCGATGATTCGCCACTGGTGCGAACTCATGGGCATCGACAACCCGCTCTACACCGACCCGGCCTTTGCCCGTGATGCCGGCTACCCCGATGTGGTGGCGCCACCTGCGATGTTGCAGGTCTGGGGCATGGCCGGACCGGATCTGGATAACTTCGCGCCGGGTTCCACCGACGCCAACGTGTTCGAGATCCTCAAGGACATCGAGGCCAGCGGCTATCCCGGCGTGGTGGCGGTGAACTCGGAACTGACCTTCGACCGCTACCTGCATGTCGGCGAGCGCATCTACTACAGCAGCCGCATCGATGCCATCAGCGAAGAGAAGACCACCGCGCTGGGCACGGGCTTCTTCGTCACGGCGATCATGACCTATTTCATCGAGCAGCCCGACGGCCAGGACGACGAGCGGGTCGGCGAGCTGCTGTTCCGGGTGTTCAAGTTCAAGCCGGCAGAGCGGCCACAGGCAGCCGAGCCGGCAAAGGCGAGCCAGGAAGCACCCAAGCCAATGCGCCCGCTGCCGGGCATCAGCGATGACACCCGTTTCTTCTGGGACGGCTGCAAGGAAGGCAAGCTGCTGATCCAGCGCTGCACCGCTTGCCAGACCCTGCAGCACCCGCCGGCACCGGTGTGCAGCACCTGCCATAGCTTCGAGCTGGACCACGTCCAGGCCAGCGGGCAGGGCGAGCTGTATTCCTTCGTGGTCATGCATTACCCCGAGGTGGCGCCGTTCGACCATCCCAACCCTGTCGGCCTGATCGAACTGGACGAAGGCGTGCGCCTGATTGCCGGACTGGTCGGTGTCGAGCCGGGTGAACTGAAGATCGGCCAGCGTCTGCAGGTGGAGTTCGCCACGTTCGACGACCGGCTGACGCTTCCCCAGTTTCGGCCGGTGGCCGGGTAAGGAGGCCGCATGGATTTCTCATTCAGCGACGAGCAGCGCGCCATCGCCGAGATGGCGGACGGGCTGTTCCGCGACTACTGCACCGATGAGCGTCAGCGCGCCTGGGAACTGACGGGCGAGCCCTTCATGGGCGAACTCTGGCGGACCTGCGTCGAGACCGGCCTGCATGCCCTGGCGATTCCCGAAGACGCTGGCGGCAGTGGGCTGGGCATGACCGAACTGCTCTGCGTGCTGCAGGCCCAGGGCGCGAGCCTCGCCTTGGTGCCGCTGTGGCAGCACCAGCTGGCCGCCGCAACCCTGGCGCGCTGGGGTGGCGATGCTCATGCCGAGCAAGTGGCCCGGGCGGCCGAGGGCGGCGTGATGCTTTCGCTGTCGCTCGCCGCGGGGCGGGGTATCGGCTTGCAACTGGAGCCCGTCGAGGGCGGATTCTCACTATCCGGCGAGGTAGGTGCGGTGCCGCTGGCGGCACAGGCCGACCGGTTGCTGCTGGTAGCCGAGGGTGCGGACGGACCGCGTCTGGTGCTGCTCGACCCGCGCGCCGAAGGCGTCGAGCGCGTCGAGGGCATCGCCAACCACGGCCTGGCGGTCGCGGACCTGCACTGCCACAACGTGCTGCTGACCGCCGAACAGGTGTTGCCAGAGGCCGCGCTAACCTGGCTGGAAACTCGCGCCATCGCCGCCGCCGCCGCGCTGCAGCTGGGGGTGAGCGACGAGCAGATACGCCGCACCGTGGACTATGTCAGCGAGCGGCGTCAGTTCGATCGCGCCATCGGCTCGTTCCAGGCGGTGCAGATGACCATGGCCGACGCGCGGATCGCCGCGGAGGCACTGCGCTCATCGCTCTATCAGCTCTGTTATCGGCTGGACCAGGGCCTTGGCTGCGAATCCGAAGCCCTGGCGACCCGCTACCTCGCCTGCGAGGCAGGGCACCTGATCGGCCACAAGACGCAACACGTGCACGGCGGTATCGGCGTCGACCTGACGTACCCGATCCATCGTTACCTGTACTGGAGCCGCGACCTGGGCCTGGCCCTGGGCGGACCTGCCGCCACGCTCGATCGACTCGGACAGTGGCTTGCCAACAACGACACGCTGGGATGGAAATATGACCTCGAAGAAAACCAAGGCATTCGCTGACGTCACCCTCGGCGAAAAACTGCCGGAGCAGCAACTACCCGTCACCGTGATGTTGATCGCCGGAGGCGCCATCGCCACGCGCGATTACGTACCCGTGCACCACGACGTGGAGGCTGCGCGGGCTCAAGGCGCACCGAACGTGTTCATGAACATCCTGACCACCAGCGCCTTGGTGCAAGGGTTCATCGAGCAATGGAGCGGGCCGCTGGCGCGTTTCTCCGACCTCAAGATCAAGCTCGGCGCGCCCAACTATCCGGGCGACAGCATGACCTTCAGCGGTGAGGTGAGCGAGCGCGACGAAGCGAGCAAACGCGTCGTCGTCACGCTCAAGGGCAGGAATTCCATGGGCAACCACGTGACCGGCACGGTCACCGTGGCCCTGCCGTGATCAACCGGAGGCAGTGTTCATGACCCAATCGAATCTTTCCGCCCAGGCGGCCATCGTCGGCCTTGGGGCCACCGAATTCTCCAAGAACTCCGGGCGCACCGAGCTGCGCATGGTGATGGAAGCGACCCTCGCGGCGCTCGAAGAGGCCGGCATCGATCCCAAGGAGGTCGATGGTTTCAGCAGCTACACGCTGGACAAGGTGCCCGAATTCGAGATCGCCCGGCTGCTCGGCAGCGAGCAGGTGCGTTTCTTCTCGCAGATCCCGCACGGTGGCGGTGCCGCGTGCGCACCGATCATGCACGCCGCCATGGCCGTGGCAACGGGCGTGGCGAAAA
Source organism: Pseudomonas sp. (assembly GCA_031988485.1). Lineage (GTDB taxonomy): Bacteria > Pseudomonadota > Gammaproteobacteria > Pseudomonadales > Pseudomonadaceae > Stutzerimonas. The sequence continues at coordinate 15,922 of DALZYJ010000001.1, read as the reverse complement.
CCGTGGTGGTCTACCGCGCGATGAACGAGCGTTCCTGGTACCGCTTCGGCAATGGCAGCTACGGTTTCGGCAACACGCCGATCTTCGAGAACGTCAACTACGGCTGGTACATGCCCCACGGCTTCCACACCCCGGCGGCCTGGATCGGCATGTTCGCCCAGCGCTACATGCACACCTACGGCGCGACTTCCGAGGACTTCGGGCGTGTGGCCGTGGCGGCGCGCGACTTCGCCTCGACGAATCCGAACGCCTTCTTCTATGGCAAGCCGATCACGCTGGAAGAGCACCAGGCCTCGCGCTGGATCTGCGAGCCGCTGCACCTGCTCGACTGCTGCCAGGAGTCGGACGGCGCGGTGGCGATGGTCATCACCTCGGTCGAGCGCGCCCGCGACCTCAAGCAGAAGCCGGTCATCATCAAAGGCGCCTCGCAGGGCATGGCGCCGGGGCAGCAATCGATGACCTCGTTCTACCGCGAAGACATCACCGGCCTGCCGGAGATGGACGTGGTGGCCCGTGAGCTGTACGCCCAGGCCGGCATCGGCCCGGATGCGATCCAGACCGCTGTGATCTACGACCACTTCACGCCCTTCGTGCTGCCACAGCTGGAGGCCTTCGGCTTTGCGCCGCGCGGCGAGGCGAAGGAATTCGTCCGCGCCGGCCATCACGCCCGTGGCGGCAAGCTACCGATCAATACCCATGGCGGGCAGATCGGCGAAGCCTACATTCACGGCATGAACGGCGTCGCCGAAGGCGTTCGTCAGGTGCGTGGCAACGCCGTCAACCAGGTGGAAAACGTGGAACACGTGCTGGTGACCGCCGGTACCGGCGTGCCAACCAGCGGCCTGATTCTCGGCGTGGCCTGAGGAGAGCGAAATGTTCGTTGATCTCACCGATGAGCAGAGGGCCCTGCGCCTGAAGGTGCGGGACTATTTCAATGGGCTGATCAGCCCCGAGCTGCGCATGCAGATGCGCGGTCGTGAAGGTGGCGAGGAATTCCGCGCACTGATCCGCCAGATGGGTCGGGACGGCTGGTTGGCCGTCGGCTGGCCGAAGGAGTACGGCGGGCAGGGTTATGCGGCCACCGAGCAGTTGATCTTCTTCGAGGAAGCCAACATCGCGGGCGCACCGCTGCCGTTCGTGACCATCAGCACCGTCGGGCCGGCACTGATGGAGCATGGCACCCCGATGCAGAAGGAGCGCTTCCTGCCCGGCATCGCCGCTGGCGAGATTCACTTCTCCATCGGCTATTCCGAGCCAGATGCGGGTACCGATCTGGCGACGTTGAAGACGGCGGCGCGCCTTGAAGACGATCACTTCGTGGTCAATGGCAACAAACTGTGGACGTCCGGGGCCGGCAATGCCGACTTCATCTGGCTGGCGGCGCGCACCAATCCCGAGGAGTTGCGCCATAAAGGTATCTCCATCCTGATCGTGGACGCCAAGAGCGAAGGTTTCTCCCACACGCGTATCCCCACTTGCAGCGTGGCTACGACGGCCACCTATTACGACAACGTAAAGGTGCCGAAGGAGATGCTCGTGGGTCAGCTGCACAAGGGCTGGAACCTGATCACCTCGCAGCTCAACCACGAACGGCTCGGCCTCGGCGCCTGGGGCGACAAGGTGGTCGGGCTGTTCCGCCGGGTCTATCTCTGGGCGCGCACGCCGGATGAGAGCGGCCGGCGGGCGATCGATCGGCCCTGGGTGCGTCAGCTGCTCGCCGAATGCTATGCCCGCACCGAGGCGATGCGGCTGATCAACTTCCGCATCGCTGCGGAGTTGGAACAGGGCCACATGGACGTCGCGCTGGCCTCCACCACCAAGGTCTACGGCTCGGAATCGGTCATCGAAATCCTTCGCAAGCTGACTGAGGTAGCGGGCGCCAACGGCCTGGTCCGTCCCGGCAGCTCTGCCGCCTTCCTGCTCGGCGAGCTGGAGTACGAGGTGCGCGAAGCGGTGACCCAGACCTTTGGCGGCGGGGTGAACGAGCTGCAACGCGAACTGATCGCCCAGTTCGGCTTGGGCATGCCGCGCGCGGTTCGCTGAAACCTTAGGCACCGGGCCTGTCCCGGCGCTGCTGCGTCCCGTTGTGGCGACGCTTTTTGCCGACGGGATTCAGGCTGTGTGAAAACGTAGCGAGCGATGGTCAGGCAAGGACTAGGCGTCCCCACAAAAACAGGCGAAAAAGCGCAGTTTACGAGCTGTAAATGAGCATTTTGAGCCGGTTTGTAACGCAGCATGACCGAGCGCAGTAGTTTTCACTCGGCCTGGATTGCGGGCTTCTTCATAACAAGACAACCTTCCGGAGCCTGTCATGAGCATTTCCTACACCCCTGCGCGGCCTTGCCGTGTCGAAGATGTGCCTGCCTGGGATATCGAGACCGACGTGGCCATCGTCGGCTTTGGCGCTGCCGGCAGTTGTGCGGCGATCGAGGCCTGCGCCGCCGGCGCCCAGGTGCATGTATTCGAAGTCGCCTCGGCCGCTGGCGGGAGCGCCGCGCTGTCGGGGGGCGAGGTATACGTCGGTGGCGGCGGTGGGACGGATGTTCAGCGTGCGGCTGGCTTCAGCGACGACACCGAGGACTTCTACCGCTACCTGCTGATGTGCGGCGGGCCTGCAGCCGATGCCGAACGCGTGCGCTTGTACGCCGAGCACGGCGTCGAGCATTTCGGCTGGCTGCGCGAGCAGGGCGTGCCGTTCAAAGGCACCTACCTGCCGGGCAAGTGGATCGAGCCGACCACCGACGACACGCTGTTGTGGTCCGGCAGCGAAAAGGCCTGGCCGTTCAGCGAGGCTGCCCGACCGGCACCGCGCGGGCATACCGCGCAGTTCGTAGGCTGGGGCGGCGGTAAGGTGCTGATGGATGTGCTGTGCGACCGCGCCGTCGCCCTCGGCGCCCAGGTGCATTACGGCAGCCGGGCGTTGACGCTGGTGACCGACCGCAGCGGTGCCGTTTGCGGGCTGGTGGTACGCCTGGACGGCCAACCACGCTTCGTCCGGGCGCGCAGGGGCGTGATCCTCTGTGCTGGCGGCTTCATCGCTAACCCGGACATGGTGCGGCGCTTCGTGCCGGCGGCCGAGGCCTGCCAGCAGCAAGTCACGGCGGGCAACGACGATGGCAGTGGCATCCGCATGGGTATCGGCGTCGGCGCGGCGGCCCTGAACATGCAGGAATTCTTCGCCACGCTGCCGTTCTTCCCGCCGGAATCGCTGGTCAAGGGCATCTTCGTCAATGCGCGTGGCGAACGCTTCATCAATGAAGACGCCTATCACGGGCGGGTCGCCCACTACGTGCTCCGCCAGCCCGAGGGTCGCGCCTGGTTGCTGGTGGACAACGAAATCTTCGGCAGGCCAATGCTGCAGCCGGACATCCCGGTCGCTGCGGTGGGGGAGAGCTGGGAGGAGGTCGAGGCGGAGCTGGGCCTGCCTGCCGGTGCGCTGACGCATACGGTAGCGGCCTTCAACCGTGAAGCTGCAGAGGGTCGCGACCCACTGCTGCACAAGGCCGCCGAATGGCTGCGCCCACTCACTGAACCACCGTTTGCCGCGCTGAGCTATTGCGCCGGGGACTTCAGCGGCCACGCCTTCACTCTTGGCGGGCTGGCCACCCGGCCGACCGGCGAAGTACTTGACGTCGACGGCCAGCCCATCGCCGGGCTCTTTGCGGCCGGGCGCACCGCCTGCGGTCTGCCGCGTTGGGGCGAGGGCTACAGCTCCGGCTTGTCGCTGGGCGACTCCACCTTCTTTGGCCGGCAGGCGGGGCTCCGGGCCGCGACGGTTTGAGCATGCCTGGGCGGGCTCGTCCATCTGGACGACGCGCCGCCTGCTCGCCGGCCCTTAGATTCGATCCACCCGTTCGACGACTCTCTGTTTTCAAGGACATGCGATGAGCACTATCGAGCAGTTCCGCGACGAGACCCGGGCCTGGCTGGAAGCCAACTGCCCGCCCTCCATGCGCACCCCGATGCCGGAAGACGAGCTGATCTGGGGTGGCCGCGACATTCAATTCAAAACCGATGATCAGCGCCTGTGGTTCGAGCGCATGCGCGACAAGGGCTGGTTTGCCCCGGACTGGCCGACCGAATACGGCGGCGGCGGGCTCGACCCCGAGCGCCAGGCGGTGCTGACCGGCGAGATGCGTCGTCTCGGCTGCCGTCCGCCACAGATCAACCTCGGCATCTGGATGCTTGGTCCGGTGCTGCTGGAGTTCGGCAGCGAAGCGCAGAAGCGCGAACTGCTGCCGCCGATGGTGCGCGGCGAAATCCGCTGGTGCCAGGGCTTCTCCGAGCCCAACGCCGGTTCCGACCTGGCCAGCCTGAAGACCAGCGCCCGCGAGGACGGTGATGACTTCATCATCAACGGCACCAAGATCTGGACCTCCTACGGCAACAAGTCCGACTGGATGTACGCGCTGGTGCGCACCGGCCCGCAGCAGCCCAAGCACGCCGGCATCAGCCTGATCGTGCTGGACATGAAGTCGCCGGGCGTGACCGTCACGCCGATCGATTTGATCAGCGGCAAGTCGTCGTTCTGCCAGGTGTTCTTCGACGAGGTACGAGTCCCGAAGAAGAACCTGATCGGCCCGCTCAACGGCGGCTGGGCGCTGGGAAAAGCGCTGTTGCAGCACGAGCGCAAGGCCATGTCCAAGTTCAGCGAGTCGGCCCTGCCGACCCATTTCGACCTGCTGCCGCACCTGCGCCAGTACCTGCCCGAGCCCGCTACGCCTGGCGAACATGCCCTGCGTCAGCGTGCCCTGGCCTGCTTGATGGACGAGCACGCCTTCTGCCTGACCACGCGGCGAATGATGGAAGGCATGCGCGCTCGCGAAGACGTGTCCGGAATCATGGCCATTTCCAAGCTGGTGCATTCCGAGCAGGAGCGCGACAAGTTCGAACTGATGCTGGACCTGATGGGGCATCGCGGGCTGGGGTTTTCCACCGAAGGCCACGGCGAGCGGGAGGTGGCGATGACCCATGCATGGCTCGGCAGCTTCGCCCAGACCATTGCCGGAGGTTCTTCGGAAGTACAACTGAACGTCATCGCCAAGCGCGTGCTCGGCCTGCCGGATAGCAAGTAGAAGGAGTCTGCCGTGAGCCTGGTATACAACGAAGAACAACGACAGCTGCAGGACAGCGCCCGCGACTTCCTCGCCGCCCGCGCGCCCGTCGCCCAGCAGCGCCGCCTGCGCGACGAAGGCGTGGCGCTCGGATTCGACGAGACCGCCTGGCGCGGGATGCTCGAGCTGGGCTGGAGCGCGGTGGCGTTTCCCGAGGAACAGGGCGGCCTGGCCTTCGGCTTTGCCGGCTTCGCCCCGCTGTTCGAGGAACTCGGCCGCCACCTGAGCCCCTCGCCACTGCTGTCGAGCATCGTGCTCTGCGGCAGTTTGATCGAGGCGCTGGGTAGCGAGGCGCAGCGCCAGGCGCTGATACCGGCATTGATCAGCGGTGAGCAGCGCCTGGCCCTGGCGCTGGAAGAAAGCCACCGGCACGCCCCCGAGCGGGTCGCGCTGCAAGCGGTTGCTGATGCGGACGACTACCTGCTGGCCGGCAGCAAATCATGGGTACTGGACGCACGTGAGGCCGATGCGTTCCTGACCGTCGCTCGTCTTGAAGACGGCCGGACGGCGCTGTTCCTGGTGCCCGCTGATAGCGAAGGGCTGCACGTCTCGCCCCAGACGCTGGTGGATGCACGCAACCACGGGACGCTCGCTTTCGATAGCGTGCGGGTGCCGAGCTCGGCGCGCATTGACGAAGGTGATGCCGCAGCGGTACTGGAGCAGGTGCTGGATCGCGGCCGCGCCTGCCTGGCAGCGGAGCTGCTGGGCATGTCCGAGCGGATCTTCGAGATGACGCTGGACTACCTGCGCACGCGGGTGCAGTTCGACGCGCTCATCGGCTCGTTCCAGGCATTGCAGCATCGGTCGGCGCGGTTGTATGTCGACCTGCAGCTGGCGCGCAGCGCGGTGATGGCGGCCTTCGAGGCATTGGATGACACTAGGCTGGATGCCGACGAGCGGGCCCGAATGGTCAGCCTGAGTAAATGGAAGATCAACGAGGCCGCGCAGCGGATTTCCAACGAGGCGGTGCAGATGCACGGTGGCATTGGCGTAACCGACGAATACGACCTTGGCCTGTATCTCAAGCGCATTCGTGTGGCCCAGGCCTGCCTTGGCGATTCGGATTTCCATTGCGAACGTTACGGCGCGACGTTGAGCTGAGCCTTGGCGGGCAATGCTCGCCGCCCCGCAAAACAGATGCCAGACAAAAACAACAAAGATGAGGGTCGCAGGCCGGTCAGGGATCGTCGGCCACGGCCCGGCACAGGAGAACGGCACATGAAGGAGCAGATCCAGCAGTGGCAGGGTGCGTGGCAGCAGCTCATCGCGCCGGGCTCGCCTTTCGAAGTGGTCGCATCGGAGGAGGGCGCCCGCTATTTTCGCAACGCTCCGGCCAATCTGGTCGAAGCCGTGCAGGCCGGCCGCGCGTTCGCCGAGCGGCCTTTTCTGGTATGGCAAGACCAGCGTCTGAGCTATGCCGAGTTCTACCAGGCGGCTGATCGCCTGACCGCGCATCTGGTGCGCACCCTCGACGTACAGCCGGGCCAGCGGGTAGCCATTGCCATGCGCAACCGGCCCGAGTGGCTGGTCGGCTTCATCGCCGTGGTGCAGGCCGGCGCGGTGCCGGTCCCGCTCAACAGCTGGGCGCGGCGCGACGAGTTGCTCGATGCGCTGGCGGACATCGATCCGGTGCTGCTGATCTGCGATCCGGCACGTCTGGATCTGGTGGCTGATCGACTGGCGGCACTGGATGTACGCGCACTGGCTGTGGACGTCGAGCCAGCTGAAAACGTGCTGGCCTATGCCGATTTGCTCCGCGAGTCGGTAGAGGCGGTGGAGCCGCACAGTCCCGCCGCCGACGATCCAGCGCTGATCCTCTTCACCTCCGGCACCACCCACCGCGCCAAGGGTGCGGTGTCATCCCATCGCGCGATTGCCCAGGCGCTGTATGCACTGGAATTCCAGGGCGCCTTCGCCGGCATGACCTCCTACGAGCGCATCCGCCCCTTACTGGAGTCCGGCCTGCAGCCGACGGCGCTGCTGGCGGTGCCGTTGTTCCATGTCAGCGGCCTGCACGCGATGTTCCTCAATGCGCTGCGCGGCGGCCGGCGGCTGGTGATGATGTACAAATGGGATGTCGATCAGGCGCTCGAACTGGTCGCGCGCGAGCGTTGCACCCAGTTCAGCGGCGCGCCGGTCATGATGCAGCAGCTGCTGGCTCATCCACGCTTTGGCAGTGCCGAGACCGATTGTCTGATGGGCTTGGGCTTGGGCGGTGGGGCGGCCTCGACGACCTTGCTGAACAAACTGATCGAGCTGCGGCCGAACGCCTTGGCCGGAGCCGGTTATGGCCTTACCGAAAGCAACGGCATCGGCGCGGCCTATGCTGGCAACCAGTTCGTTGCCCGCCCGGGCTGCGCGGGCTGGGCGTTGCCGATCGTCGACATCCGCATCGGTGAAGACCCCGGACAGGCGCTGCCGACCGGCCAACCGGGACCGATCTGGCTCAGGGCGCCGACCTTGATGCAGGGCTATCGCAACCGCCCGGACGAAACTGCCGAGACGCTGCGTGACGGCTGGCTGTTCACTGGGGATGTCGGCGTCCTCGATGAGGATGGCTTCCTGCGTATCACCGACCGCATCAAGGACATGATCATCCGCGGTGGCGAGAACATCTCGGCACTGGAGATCGAACACTGCGCCTGTAGCCATCCTGACGTGAGCGAGGCGGCGGCATTCGCGCTGCCTGACGAGGCGATGGGCGAGTGCGTCGGATTGGTGGCCTGCCTGCGCCCTGGTGCGCGGCTGGATGAAGCGCAGCTGCAACGCCACCTGGCCGAGCGGCTGTCCGCCTACAAGCTGCCGTCGCGCCTCTGCTTGCGCGATGAACCGCTGCCGCGCAACGCCATGGGCAAGCTGGTGAAACAGGAGCTCAAAGCACTGCTGTAGCCTTCCTGCCGTGCCGGCCGAGCCTATGTGCTGACTTAGGCTCCGGCACGTCTTCCCGTCCCCGCGCAGCGGCGAGTTCTCGCTGTTGCGCGGTCGCTCGTCCTCGTTTTCATCACGCAAACGTCTCTGCGTAACCGCTGCGTTCAAGCGCGCGAAAACGGCTGCGCGCCAATCGATCCAGTGAATACGGCGGGTAGTCTTTACAGACGATGTAAGGGCTTGGGTCTCTGGAAAGAATCGGTACCAGATCCGAAAGGCAACCGATGGAGACAATAACAATGAAAAAATCTGTAGCTCTTCTCTCAATGGCGCTGGCAGTGAAGCTGATGTCACTGGACGCGTATGCCAAGGTGAGCGAAGAAGAGGCGGCGCGCCTCGGCAATGACCTCACCTGTACGGGTGCCGAGCGCGCCGGCAATGCCGATGGCTCGATCCCCGAATTCACCGGTAAGTACCTCGGTCAGGTGCCTGGTTGGAATCACGTACTTCATTCCGGAGGCAAGCCGGTCGATCCGTATGCTGATGAGAAGCCGGTCGTGGTCATCACCGCAGCAAACTTCGAGGAGCACGGCGAGCACCTGACGGAAGGCCAGAAGGCCATGTTCCGCAAGTACCCCGACACTTTCCGCATGAACGTCTACCCCGGTCACCGCGACTACCGCTACCCGGATTACGTATGCGAGCGGGCCAAGTCGAATGCGCTGAACGCCGAAGTCGTCAATGACGGCATGGGTGTTGAAGGCATCGGCCAGGTGATGTTCCCGATTCCCAAGAACGGCTACGAACTGCTGTGGAACCATCAACTTCCAGCGCGCGCCTGGACCGAAGATGCGGTGCGCGATCTGGCTTCGGTGATGCCTGACGGCAATATCGGTTGGGGCCGCACCCATATGAAGGGGCTGTCACCAGCCAACCATCCGACCGAGACGCCCTATACCAAAGCTGGTGTACAGGCCTACTCCTACAACTACACCATCCTGCCGACCCGGGATCGCGGCACCGCCATTGCCGCCCACGAACCCTACAACTTCGCCACCAATCCCCGGACCGCCTGGTCCTACAACCCTGGCACCCGCCGTGTTCGTCAGTCGCCGGGCTATGGGTACGACCAGCCAATGGCTGGCAGCAACGGCACCATGATCGTCGACGAGGACCGCCTGTTTAACGGAGGGCCGGAGCGTTTTGACTGGAAGATGCTTGGCAAACGGGAAATCTACATCCCGGCCAACGCCTATAAGGTCAATAGCGGCGAAGTGACGTACGCAGACCTGCTTACCCCCAAACATCCGAATCCGGACTACCTGCGTTACGAGCTGCGCCGCGTGTGGGTGCTGGAGGCGACGCTGAAGGAGGGTTACCGCCACGTGTACGGCAAGCGGGTGATGTTCCTTGACGAGGACACCTGGCACGGCGTGCTGGCTGACAACTACGACACACGCGGCCAGCTGTGGAAATACGCTTCCACGAACTACTACTACCACCCTGACATGAGCGCCTGGCAGTCGGGCGCGGCGTTCTACCACGACCTGAGCACCGGTCAGTACCTGGCCTACTCGTTGACCAACGAATCGAAAAAAGGGCCGATCCTGAACGCTGGGAACCTGTCCCCGAGCATGTACACGCCTGACGCCCTTCGCGCCGCAGGGCGCTGATCGGTTGCATGTGGAGAGCCGGTGCGATCGATGATGGCGCCGGCTTTTAACATGGGTGAAGTGCCATTCGAGCGCTTCGAGCCCGACCGCTAATTCTGCGAACCCGATGCAAGAACGACCTTCGCACACTGCTGGCGACCAGCCGAGCGCGCGCCCGGGGGCGGGCGGTTGCTGCCTCGGTCCGCATGCGGCCGGGGGTTGAATCGGAACGGTAGCGAGACGACAACAAGAACGGAGCAAGCCATGAGCAACAAGAAAACAGGTTTTGCATTGCACGTGCTGGGCGTGGCGATAGCGATGGGCAGCGGAGCGGCGCTGGCCGGGCCGACTTTCGAAATCGGTGAGAAGACCACCATCGATACGATGCTGACCGTGAACTACACCGCCTCGGTACGGACCGGCAAGCCCGCCAGGCAGTACCTCGAAAGCCTCAACAACGACGACGGCACGCGCAACTTCGATCGCGGCTCGCTGATCACCAACCGCGTCAGCCTCTTCGGCGAGGTGCTGGTGCGCCACGACAACCTTGGTGCGGTGCTGCGCGCCAGCCACTTCTATGACGAGGCCTATCACGGTCGCAACGACAACGATTCGCCGGACACCGTGAACAAGGGCGGCCGCAACGACACCTTCACCAGCGACACGCGCCGCGACAGCGGTGGCCGGGCGCGCCTGCTCGATGCATACGTGTACGGCAACTTCGATGTACTCGACGGCCAATACCTATCGCTCAAGGCGGGTCGTCACCTGGTGGCCTGGGGCGAGAGCATGTTTTGGCCAAACATCAGTCAGGGCCAGGCGCCGGTGGACGCGACCAAGTTCAACGTGCCGGGCACCGAGGCGAAAGATGCCTACTTGCCGGTGGGGCAGTTCTCCGCCTCCTGGTCGCTCAACGAAGACCTCGCGCTGCTGGGCTTCTACCAGTACGAGTGGGAAGAGACCCAGCTCAATCCGGTGGGCGATTACTTCAACAGCAGTGACATCTTCGGCCCAGGCGCCGAGTACTTCCGCTTCGCTGCCGGCAATCCGCAGTTCGCCGCGCTGTCCTACGCAGGCGAAGAAGAACCGCGAGACAGCGGGCAATGGGGCGTGGGCCTGCGCTACCGGCTGACCGATAGCACCGAGGTGGGCCTGTTTCACTACCGCTACCACGAGCGCGTCGGTGCGCTGTTCTTCAACTTCGGTGGCGACACCCGCTATTCCTCCATGTCCGGCAGCGTGGCGCCCGGGTCCTTCAAACTGGGTTATTTCGAGGACGTGAAGCTGACTGGCCTGAGCTTCAGCTCGAAGATCGGCGATGCGGTGCAGTTCGCTGGCGATCTCAGTTACCGCGACGGCTCGGCGGTCTATCTGGACAACGGCACGCCGGCACGCGGCGAGGTCTGGCAGGCCAACCTCAACGCACAGTATCTGATCGGCCCGAGCTGGCTTGCGCATCAGACGTCGGTGTTCGGCGAGGTGATGCACCAGTACATCGATTCGGTCGACCCGGTAGCCATCACCGTCGATGGCGTCGACATCGGCAATTTCGACAGTTTCGTCTACGACGGCCAGACCCGCGGTTCGACCTTGCTCGGACTCGGGACGCAGCTGGAATACCCGAACGTCTTCAGTGGCTGGGACCTGGTGACCAAAGCCAACTGGCAGCAGAACCTCGACGGCAGCGCGCTGCAGGGGATCGGCCGCGCAGAGAAGCGACTGACCCTTGGCGCGGACCTGAAGTATCTGGGCAACTTCCAGGTCGGGGTGACCTACGTCGATTACCTCAGCTCGCCGAACATCGGTAAAGGTCGGATGCTGGCCGACCGGGACTACCTGTCATTCAACGCCAAGTACAGCTTCTGACCATCGCTCCGGTGGTGAGGCGGCTATCCAGCCTGGCCGTCATTTTCAATGTGCATTCCTTTCAATAACAACAATGAGGTAGCCATGAATTTCAACGACAAAACAGTGTTGGTCACGGGTGGTGGCGCCGGTATCGGCCGCGATGTGGCGGAGCGCTTTGCTAAAGCTGGCGCGCGAGTGATCGTGCTCGAAATAGACCCGGTGCGTGCGGACCAGGTGCGCCAGTCTCTGGGCGACGGAGGCCATCTGGTGCTGGAGGCCGATGTGACTTCGCAGGCAGCGCTGGACAGCGCCTTCGCCACGGTCGCCGAGCGCTACTCGGCGCTGGATGTATTGGTGAACAACGTGGGCGACGCCCTGCAGGTGTTCAAGCCACTCGAGCAATACAGCGATGAGGATTTCGAGCGGCTTTACTCAGTAAACCTGCGCCAGGTCTTCCAGGTCACGCGGGCAGCCATTCCGCTGCTCCGTCGCCGTACCGGGGCGCAGGCCAGCATCGTCAACGTGGCGAGCATCGAAGGCTACCGCGGAATCCCGTTTCTCTCTGTCTATGCAGCTTTCAAGTCAGCGCTGGGAGGCTTCACGCGCAGCCTGGCACTGGAGCTGGCTGGGGACCGCATCCGCGTCAACCAGATCGCACCCGAAACCACCGAAACGCCGCAAATGCCGGTCAGCGCGGTGATCAAGCCTGAATACCGCGAGCGGGTCTCGGACTGGATACCGCTCGGGCGCTTCGGCGAACCAGAGGATATGAGCAACGCCGTGTTGTTCCTAGCCAGCGATCTGGCCGGTTGGATCACCGGCACCACGTTGCATGTCGACGGCGGCGCGTTGGCGGCCGGTGGCTGGTATCGCACCCCACAGGGCGGCTGGACCAATACGCCAGTGGTCGAGAGTGGCGGCTTCATTTACTGAGCCCGCGCAATCGGCGCTGGGACCTGTACTGATCAAGAGGGCTAAAAATGAACGTATTGGTAGTGGGCGGTAGCGGTCTGCTGGGCGGTCACGCGGCGTTATACCTGCAGCAGCAGGGCTGGAACGCCACCATCGCCTCGCGCAACACACCGACAGCGCCGTCGCTGGCGGCATTGCCCTTCGTGGCGTTGGATTACACCAGCCAGAAGCTCGACGCTTCGTTGCTTCAGGGGTTCGACGCGCTGCTGTTCTGTGCCGGCCACGACATTCGCCATGTCGATATGGCAGGCGACCTGGCAGCTCAATGGCATGCCAACAATTCGCTGGCGATTCCGAATTTCTTCGCTCAAGCGCGCAATGCCGGCATCCGCCGCGCGGTCATGCTCGGCAGCTTCTACCCGCAGATTGCGCCGGAGTTGATCGATAGCAATCCCTACGTGCGTTCGCGCCATGAGTCATGCGTGGGCGTTCGCGCACTGAGTACGCCGGAGTTCGAGGTGATGTCGGTTAACGCGCCGTTCATGGTCGGTCACGTACCTGGCCTGCCGAACGCGATGTTCGAGGCCTACACCCGGTATGCCATGGGGCAGTTGGAGGGGATTCCGCCGTTCGGTCCCAAGGGCGGTACCAACTTCATGTCGGTGCAGTCGCTGTCCGAGGCGTTGTTCAATGCGCTGGTGCGCGGTGAGCCCGGCAAGGCGTATCTGGTCGGGGATGAAAATCTCTCATTCACGGAGTATTTCCAGCTGTTCTTCGATGCGGCAGGCAACCCGCAGCAACTGCCGGAGCTGGACCAGGAGCACCCGTTGCTGCCCGATTCGGCGATCTATACCGGCCGCGGAAACTATGCGCGTTATGAGCCGGACAACAGCCTGGGTTATCGTCGTGGCGACGTGCGCAACGCGGTCGAGGCATTGGTGAAGACCTACCTGTAGCTCCACACGCGCACATGCAAAGCCCGCTTCACTGTCGGTGAGACGGGCTTTTGTCGTTCATCGAACACCTTCGCGCTCGGCCCGCCAGATAGTCCGTTCCGAGGATGTCGGCAATCCGTTTCCAGCCGAGGCTGGCGCCCCCAGCACAGGAGCCTCGCATGAGCCAGCATCTGCACGATCAGCTTGAAATCCAGCAACTCCTCTATCGCTACGCCGATGCCGCCGACCGGCGCGACGCCGATGCCTTCTGCGCGTGCTTTCTCGACGGCCAGGTGCGAGTCAGCGGACCGGGCTACGACCTCGACGATGGCCATTACCTCATTGGCCTGCTGCGCGAGCGCTTCGAGTGGACGATGCACAACGTGCACAACCATCTGTATCGGATCGAAGGTGACCGCGCTGCGGGGTTCACCTACTGCGTGGCCAGCCATCTGGTAGCAGCGCAGAACCAGCGTCTGGACATGTACATCCGCTACGAAGACGTCCTGCAGCGTAGCGATGACGGCTGGCACTTCGTTTCCCGCCGCCTGCACGTCGGCTCCCAGCACGCCGTGGCCCTGGCTACAGAAGATGAGTGACTGATTGCATAGCGTGCGCGGCGATTTACCAATTGCAGACCCTGCGGGGCAGAGCCTCTCTTTGGTCAGGCGCTCCGCCTGGTATTCCGGTAGTCCGAGCGGACGATGCTGCGTTCAGCCGCCGCTATCGATACTCGACTCATTGCCTCAGGGACAGGTATGAACCGGAGCGCGTCGCCTCACATGTTCTCCAAACCCCGGCACTTCGCCGGTATCTGCCTTGAGCTTTGTCTCGTTGCAGCCCACAGGCTGCGCGAAAAGTCGTCGATTCAATAAGGAGAACAATATGCGACGTAAACAGTCCCTGTGCCTCGGGCTTACCGGTGTGCTCGCCTTACAGGTTTATTCCGGTCTGAGCCTGGCACAGCTGCCTGAAGATCAGATTGCCCGACTGGGCACCGAACTGACTTGCCTCGGCGCCATCAAGGCCGGGAATGCGGAAGGCACCATCCCTGAATTCAGCGGCAAATGGTCCGGCGCGCCGGATGGCATCGACCCGGAAGCCAGCACCCATCCGCAAGACCCCTATGCCAACGAGCGGCCGCTTTTCGTGATCACCGCCGAGACGATGGATCGCTACGCCGAGCATCTGTCGGCCGGCCAGAAAGCGTTGTTCAAGCAGTACCCAGACACCTTCCGCATGCCGGTCTACCCGACACATCGCGACTTCTCCTACAACAAGGGCGTCTGCGAGGCGACGCTGGAAAACGCGCGCATCGCCAAGCTGGTGAATAACGGCGAAGGCATCGAGGGTCGCGCTGGCGGGGTGATGTTTCCCATCCCTCAGTCAGCCGAGGAAATCCGCATGAACGCCACCATGGGTGGCCGCTACGCCTGGACGGAGGACTACATTTCGGACAATGCCTACGTCCTCAAGGACGGCAACGTCAACTGGGGGCGCGTGCATTCCCGTAACTCGGCGCCGGGCAACGAACCCAACAAAGTGATTTACACCAAAGATCTGGCCGCCTCGTCTTATTACAGCAACCTGACGTTGCTGCCGCTGCGCGACAAAGGCGAGGTGAACAACGGCATACACACCTGGGATTACGTCGCCAAACCCTCGCAAAGCTGGCGCTACGACCCCGGCACCCGTCGCGTGCGCCAGTCGCCGGGCTACGGCTATGACATGTCGTTCCCCGGCACCGGCGGTTCGATCACCGTGGACGAAGTGCGCGTTTTCAACGGCTCCGGCCAACGCTACGACTGGAAGATCATTGGCAAGCAGGAGCTTTTTATCCCTGCCAATAACTACAAGATCCACGCCAAAACCCAGAAATACGCCGACATGCTGACACCGAACCACATCAACCCCGACGTGATGCGCTATGAGCTGCGACGGGT
This sequence comes from Pseudomonas sp., assembly GCA_031988485.1. Classification (GTDB taxonomy): domain Bacteria; phylum Pseudomonadota; class Gammaproteobacteria; order Pseudomonadales; family Pseudomonadaceae; genus Stutzerimonas. Next base: position 650 of record DALZYJ010000001.1, on the reverse strand, counting down.
CTGGGTGATACAAGCGACGCTCAAGGAAGGTTACCGACACCTCTACGCCAAGCGCGACCTGTACATCGACGAAGACAGCTGGATGCCGGTGATGGGCGACAACTACGACACCCGTGGCGGCCTCTGGCGGACCTCCATGCTCAACACCATTCATCTTCCAGAGCTGGAAGGGTGGCAGGCGGGTGTCGGCCTTTACCATGACCTGGAGGCCGGAACCTACCTGGCGTTCAACCTCATCAACGAACAGCGCCGCGGCTACTGGCTCAACCGCGGCGACGTATCGCCAGGCGATTTCGGTCCCGAAGCCGCCCGGCGCGCTGGTCAGTAACTTTCGCATGAGGAGATGCCTTCTCGGTCAACCGGGATGGTATTGCCTCGGCAATGCGGCTGGGGCCTTTCGGTGAGTTACCTGGGCTGATTCGCTGGCATGGACTGCCGACAACCATTTATTCGGTGGCTTCGCTCGTTCTGACGCGTGCCATCGGTGGGGAAGGTTATTGGATATGAACAATGACCGAGACCGGCATGTCTGCTAATTGCACCGGATTAGATATAGAAGCGGTTGTTGACTGAGAGATTTAGTGGTGGCAGCTAACGGCCGATTCTGTTGAAAAAGTAGGTTTAGTGGCAGCCAGGCGGTCGGCTGTACC